>NZ_JAKWBF010000041.1 GCF_022513585.1 Gordonia gummivorans | reverse complement strand
CGTCGTGGACAAGGAACCCTCACCCGCCGAACGCCTTTCGGATCATGCTCCGCTTGTGGTGACCTACGGTTGATGCCAGTGCCGTGAGTCAGAAGTTCATTTCCGGTTGTCCCCGCCCGCCCGGCGTCGGTATCCACACACAGAACTACCATCTACACAGGAGATCCCATGTGTGGATGGTAGATCTGTGTGGGCGCAGATTCGGCGGAACCGGACTGGGGTCGTGCCGTGATCGACGTTGCACGGTCCGTGATCACGCGATCAGATCGAGCGCGGCCCGCACGATCGCGTCCGAGTCGATGCCGTGCAGTCGGTAGACGTCCTCGAGCGACCCGGACTGGCCGAACTGGCTGACGCCCAAGGCAATCGAGGTGACACGATTGATGGTCGGCACGAAAGACAGGGTGTGGGGATGACCGTCGAGGACGGTCACGATTGGCGTGGCGCGATCGGCGGGGAAGATCTGATCCAGTATCCACGTCGGGGCATCGCCCTGGCCGCGCCGCGACTGCCACGCCTCGAACACGAGTCCGGGACTGGTGATCACCACCACATCACACTCGATGTCCATCTGCGACAGTCGATGTGCCGAGTCGAGCGCATCGGTGACCATCGCACCGACCGCCACGATCGTGACGACCGGATTCTCGGTGCGCCGCAACGTGTATCCACCGGCCACCACCTGTCGTCGTCGACGTTCACGCGCCGACGGATCGGTGGGAACCGCGGCGAGGGTCTGCTCGACCGGTCGGGTCGACAACCGCAGATATGCCGAACGTCCGCCCGGGCGGCCGAGGTGCGCGAGGCAGTCGAGCAGTGTCCATTCGACATCGACGGCAAACGCCGGTTCGTAGCTGACGCATCCGGGTTGCTCCAGACCGATCGACGGCGTCTTGATCGATTGGTGCGCACCACCTTCCGGCGCAAGCGTTACGCCGGCCGGGGTGCCGACCAGGATGGACTGGCCGCCGGCGTAGATGCCGTACGACCACGGTTCGAGTGCTCGTTCCACGAAGGGGTCGTAGAGCACACCGATGGGCAGCAGCGGCTCGCCCCAGCGGCTCCACGTGGCGCCGAGTTCGCCGATCAGACCGACGAGATTCGTCTCCGCGATCCCGAGTTCCATGTGCTGGCCGGTGGGTCGTTCCCGCCAGTGCATGAGGGTGTCACGGTCGTCGTCGAACCAGTCGTGACGTTCGGTCGGCGACCACACACCGACCTTGTTCAGCCAGCCGGCCAGATTGGTCGAGGAACTCACGTCGGGGCTGACGGTGATGATTCGCCGCGCCACATCGGGTGCCTGCCGGGTCAGGTCGAGCAAGGTGCGCCCGAGCGCGGCTTGGGTGGTGGAGACCGCGGTCGGGGTGCGACCGACATCGGCCGGAACCGCCAGCTTCTCGGGCTCCGGGGTTGGTTCCCGACGCGTATGCGCTGCTGTCGCTTCGCACACGCGGCCCGCGGGTGAGTCGTCGGGGAACCGATGCCACGGTTTCGACGGATCCTCACCCATCTGCGCACCGAGTTCCGCGAACTGTTCGACGCTCAGCAACGACGAATGATTCTGCGGATGTCCTTCTGTGGGAAGACCGTAACCCTTGATCGTGTAGGCGATGATCACGGTCGGCCGGGTGTCGTCGATGGTGTCGAACGCCGCTCGCAGGGCCGACAGGTCGTGTCCGCCGAGGTTGCGGATCGCCGCATGGACGGCCGCATCGTCGAGGTCGGCGATCAATGCGGCGATCGCGGTTGCACCGTCGCCCTCCCCGGGCAGTCGGGTGCGCAACTCGTCGACGTCGCAGCGCAGCAATCGCTGATACTCGGGGTTGGACATGTCGGTGATCCGGACCCGCAGTGCGTCGCCGCCGGGTCGTGCGAACAACTCGTCGAGCAGTCGCCCCCAGCGCACCGTGATCACCTGCCAGCCGGCCGCGGTGAACATCGCCTCCAGCCGGGGCGCGGCGATATTGGGCACCACCCGATCCAGCGACTGCCGATTCATGTCGACGATCCAGACGATCTCGCCGAGTTCGCCGACCGACGAGTCGAGGATGGCCTCCCAGACCGCGCCCTCGTCGAGTTCGGCGTCGCCCACCAACGAATACTGCCGCCCGGTGCCGGCAGTGCCGAATGCTGTTGTGACGTAACGGCGGGCGATGGCACCCCAGATCGGAGCGGTGGCGCCGATGCCGACCGAACCCGTCGAGTAGTCCACGGTGTCAGGATCTTTCGTGCGACTCGGGTAGCTTTGCAAGCCGCCGAACTCGCGTAGACGAGGGAGATGGTCGGCGTCGAGGTCGCCGAGCAGGTAGTTGATGGCGTGGAGGACCGGTGCCGCATGCGGTTTCACCGACACGCGGTCGCCCGGGCGGAGTTGCTCGAACCAGAGTTCGGTCATGATCGACACCATCGACGCGCACGACGCCTGATGACCGCCGACCTTGAGGCCCGAGGGGTTGGGCCGGATTCGGTTGGCGTGATGGACGATCGCGGTCGACGTCCACAGCACCCGTTGCGCGATCTCGGTGAGCACGTCGTCGCGCTGGACCGTGCCGGTGTTCGGCGCCGAACTGGTGGTCATCGGAGTCCTCCTGGTCACAATGATCCCGCGTCGACGCACTGCGCGGGCCGATATCGCGGCTCATCGCGATGTGCGTCGTGAATATGCAGAATGGTTCGCAGTCTGGCTCCGATTGACTAGAATATGCAAGAGAAGTGCCAATAGTTGCGCAAAGTGACAACTGGGGGGTGTCATAGCCAGTGAAAGGGTGGTCAGAGTGCACAAGGCTTTTCGGTTCGACGCGACCGACCGAGGCATCCTGCGAGCACTGATCCGGTCGCCCCGCGCGACCACGAGTGCGCTGGCGGACCTGACGAGGCTCTCCCGCAACACCGTGCAGGCGCGCATGACCCGCTGGAGTGACACCGACGCGCTGCGGGGCTTCGACCGTCGTATCGATCCCGAATCGCTCGGATTCCCGATCGCGGCATATGTGTTCACGGAGGTCACGCAGCGCAGGCTCGCCGAGGTCGCCGCCGCGCTGACCCAGATTCCCGAGGTGATCGAGGTGCACGGCCTGACCGGGGCGACCGACCTGCTGATCCACGTCGTCGCCCGAGACGCCGACGACCTGTATCGCATCGCGGGGCGCATCCTCGACGTCGACGGTGTGCAGCGCAGCACAACGGCGCTGAAGATGCGCACGCTCGTCGACTTCCGCATAGAGCAACTCCTGGAGTGATCGGCACTCAGAGATGGTTCGCGGCCGGAATGGCCAAGCAGGACGTGGCGTTACACAGCCATGACCACTCTCGAGATTCCCGACCGCGTCGCCGAACGGCTCGACGGCGAACACATCATTTGGCTGACCACCGTCGACGCAAAGCACACGCCGGTCCCCACTCCGGTCTGGTTCCTCTGGCACGACGGCTCGTTCCTGATCTTCAGTGAGCCCGGAAAGGCCAAGCTCCGCAATGTCTCCGCCCATCCGGCAGTCGCGCTGAACTTGAACTCGAATGCCTTCGGGGGAGACGTGGCCGTGTTCACCGGCAACGCCCACCTCGACGACAACGGTCCGACCGACGACGAGTGGAGCGCCTATCTGGCGAAGTACGGCGAGAGCTTCGCCGGGATCAACACCACGACTGCCGAATTCCGTGCCACCTACTCGGTGACAGTGCGCGTCGAACCACAGCGTCTGCGAAGTTGGTGAAGGCCGGCGCGCGGTCGATTACCGTGAACCATGTGGGCACAGACTGGCGAGAATCACGGGTTTCGGATGTACGCGCGCTGATCCTCGGAGCAGATCCGGACATCGTCGAAGAGATCAAATGGCGCAAGCCGTCCAATCCGGACGGTGTGCCGACGTTTTCGGCCGACGGGTTGATCTGCACGCTCGAGACCTACAAGGACAAGATCAAACTGACCTTTGCCAAAGGCGCTTCGCTTCCGGACCCCGAGAAGGTGTTCAACGCCAGCCTGAGCGCCGGCACCCGACGCGCGATCGACATCAGGGAAGGCGACACGCTCGACACCGATGCGCTTGTCGCCCTGGTGCAATCGGCGATTGCGCTCAATCGCGGATAGCTCTGCACAAAGGTTGCAGGTGAGCCCGAGTCCTGCGTCACACTGCAACTTCTGTTGGTCGTACAACGACGTTCGGTGATCTGCCGGCTCACCTGTTGACGAGTCGGAGCGCCCGCGGCCCCGCAAGGGCCAGGGCGGCAGTGCCACCCGCGAGCATCACTCCGATGCCGGCGGCGCGGGGCGGCACCCCGTTTCGCGCAGCACCGACCACGACTCCGGCATCGATGACGTCCATGGCGATTCCGGCGCGTAGCGTCGCCTGCCGAACGGTTCCGCCGGGGTGCAGGGCGGCTGAAAGGTCGCACTGGCAAGATGGCCCCGAGGATTCGATGCCCGAGTCCACGGTTGCGCAGACGGGGAGATGCCATGCGATGGCGCGGGGTACATCACGTCGAGTTCGCGGTGCTCGACTACGACAAGTCGATCGATTTCTACGACGCGATGTTCGGATGGCTTGGCTACAGCAGCTTTTCGACTCTCGACATGGAGTACGAGTCGACCTACTACATGACCCGGACCACGACTCCACACAGCTACATCGGTATTCAACCGGCGCGGACCGGCTCCAAACTCTGCCACGACGAGCAGGCCGTGGGGATCAACCACATTTCACTGTGGGCTCGCAGTCGTGCGGAGATCGACCGCTTTCGTTCGGAATTCCTCGCTGCTCGCGAAGTCCCGGTGACCGACGAGCCGCAGCCGTATCCCCAGTATTGGCCCGGCTATTACGCGGTGTTCTTCGACGACCCCATCAGCGGCATCCACTGGGAGTTGGCACATGTGCCCAGGATTCCGTCGCCCCGGCAGATGTTGTCTTTCTACCGGGCAATGAAGAGCGTGGCGGATACTCGCTCGGATCTTGCCAATTCGGTACCGGGTCTGATGCGGCAAGCGGTTCGTTCATTGCCCGGACGTTGAGCTGCTCGGCGGTGAGGTCTGGCGTCGGTCCGCTGATCCGTATGAAGTTGTGCCCGGAATCCGGGCACAACTTCATACGGATTGCGATCCCTAGCCCGCCAGTCGGTGATCCTCCCCGCGGATGTCGGCAGGCAGATCGGAGTGGGCGTCGCCGAGCCCGAGATGCTCACGCAGAGTGGTGCCTTCGTACTCACGGCGGAACAGTCCGCGGCGCTGCAGCTCGGGGACCACGTAGTCGACGAAATCGTTGAACGTTCCGGGCGTTTGTGCGCTCGAGACGATGAAACCGTCGGCCTCGCCGCCACGGAACGACTCCTCGATCTGATCGGCGACGTCGGACGCGGTGCCGACGAACTGCGGCAGGAGGACGCCCTGCGCATATAGCTTGCCGATGTCGCGCAGCGTCAGGCTGTCGCGTTCGCTCAGACGTCGTGCCACCTCGAACAATCCCTGTGTGCCACTCACCTTCACGTCCTCGACGGGGGCGTCGAGGTCGTACTGCGAGAAGTCGTGGTCGGTGTGGACCGACAGGGTGATGAGCCCGGAGATCGGGTCGGCGAGCTCGTTGTGGAACGCATGCTTCTCGCGGGCGATCGATTCGGTCTCGCCGATGAAGGGGATGAACGACGGAAAGACGTTGACATGGTCGGGATTTCGCCCGAAGTTCACTGCCCGCGACTTCACGTCGTCGTAGTAGGCGCGCCGACCTTCGGGCGTCGGATCGATCTCGAAGATCGCTTCCGCCCACCGCGCGGCGAAGTTCTTGCCGGTGTCCGACGACCCGGCCTGGATCAGGACCGGACGGTGCTGCGGCGAGCGTGGCTGATTGAGCGGCCCCTTGGTGCGGTAGTGGTCGCCCACATGGTCGACGCTGTGGATCTTCGACGGGTCGGCCCAGACACCCGATTCCTTGTCGGCGGTCACCGCGTCGGCGTCCCAACTCGACCACAACTTGACCGCGGTGGACACGAACTCCTCGGCTCGCGCGTAGCGCTCTTCATGTTCGACATGCGCGTCGTATCCGAAGTTCTGCGCCTCGGCCTGCGACAGCGAGGTGACGATGTTCCACGCAATACGACCGCGCGTGAGATGGTCGAGCGAACCGAAGACCCGCGCGACCTCGTACGGGTGGAAATAGGTGGCGGACTTGGTCACCGCGATGCCCAGCCGGCTCGTGACCGCGGCGATGCTTGCCGCCACCAGGCTGGGGTCGAGGGTGGCCGCGGCTTGTGTACCGCGTCGGAACGGCTCGGTCTGGTCGCCGCCGAAGCGCACGGGCGCGGCGAGCAGGTCGGCGAAGAACGCGAAGTCGAACTTGCCGCGCTCCAGGATGCGTCCGACTCGGTGGTAGTGCTCCGGTCCGAAATAGTCAGTCTCCGAACCGGGGTGCCGCCATGCGGCGTGCGAGTGCGTGACAGGTGAGGCGATCAGGAAGCCACCGAGGTGGAGCTGTCGGGTCATCGAATGCGATCCTTTGAGCGTCGGAAATGTGCGCATTCAGTGAACCGGCCGACCGTCGCGACACCCAGCTTTGCAGCCGCGGCGATCCGATCTCGACCTACTCGGGAAACGACGACTTTCTCCAGAGACGACGCCGCCCCACCCTGGTCGGTGACCAATGGTGGGGCGGCGACGGTGTTGATCAGTGAGCGGCTTCGAATGCCTCGATGACACTCAGCGGGATGCGGCCGCGATCGCTGACGTCGTATCCCTCGCTGATGGCCCATTCGCGGATGGCCTTGGTGGTTTCTTTGTTGCGCGCCACCGGTGTCGCCGCACGCTTGGTCGCGCGACCCGAGGTGCGCGAAACGGTGATGTACTTCGACAGCGAGTCGCGGAACTGTTGAGCATGTTTGGCCGAGGCGTCGAATTCGTAGCTCTTACCGTCCAGGCTCCACTTGACGGTCTCGTAGGTGTCGAGGACCTTGCCGTCGATGTCGTCGATGACCTGAACAATTTCTTTCTTCGCCATGAATTCCCTATCCTCCCGTGTTGCGGCGCGATTGTAATGCGCTGCAGATGGCTGTTGTCGAACCTGCCCGGTTACCCGAGTGCGATCGTTAGTACAGTGAACAGCATAGACCTATTCCATGTGTAACCGCTGAGAAAGCGTATCCGAAATCGGTTGCGGGCAATTCACCGGGTCGGTGTAGTGGTATTCCTGGGTGTCTCGGAAGTCGTGTCATCCGACAATCCCAGGATCGATTCCGGAGCGCGGTCCGCCGCGAAGATCGTGTGATAACCCGTTGCGGTAACCGAGAATCCAGATTGCGAACGGGATTCGAGACAGAAAATTCCGGATGTCTCCACGAGGCAGGAGAATCGCGAGATCGCGATGGTGTGGCCGTAGTCGACGATGGAACTCCGATATAAGACTTCGAACTCATTGGTGCACGCACCATGTTCGGGGCCATCGGATGTCAGGGTTGCGTAATTGCCGGCCCAGGTGCAGCTCGACGGTTGGTCGGACGGCCGAGCAGGTGGATTGGTTTCGTTGTTCAAGCGGCACGCGAGCGTTGCTCCGCCATTGATTCCGGTCGAGCAGGCGACCGCGCCGTCGGGCGTGGAGAAATGGAATCCGGACGTGTCCTGCAAAGGTGCTTGCTCGGAGACCGCGCCCTGGTGGTAGCGCGAGTTCTCCACCCGTGGCGCCAACGCGACGACGCGTCCGATCGTCCAATTCGGGAGATTGGGTTCACGTTCATCGAGGGTCGAGGTGGTCGTGGTCGTCGACGATTCCGGTTCGGTCATCGTCGACAACGCATTGGTGGGCGGGATGACGATTCGAGAGGGATTGCTGTCGGTCGAGATACCGCAGGAAGACAGCGCCATCACGGCTGCCAGGGCAGCGAACGCCGAGAACAACAGCCTCGAGCGCGGTCCGTACCCTTGCATTGTGTCGACCCCCAAGATCGTGTTGTTCTACGCCTTCGTGCCACTGCCCGACCCAGAGGCGATCCGGCTCTGGCAGCTCAATGTGTGCTCGTCGCTCGGCTTACGCGGCAGGATCATCGTGTCACGACACGGGATCAACAGTACGGTCGGTGGCGACATGGCCCAGGTGAAACGGTACGTGAGAGCAACTCGTGAGTATCCGGGCTTCAGGAATGTGGATGTGAAATGGTCCGACGGCACCGGGTCGGATTTCCCGAAACTGAGCGTGCGGGTACGTCCGGAGATCGTCACGTTCGGTGTGCCCGACGAGGTGAAAGTCGACGACAACGGCATTGTCGACGGAGGTGCTCGGCTGTCTCCGGCGCAGGTCCACGACCTCGTCGAGACCAGATCCGACGTCGTCTTCTTCGACGGTCGCAACGAGATCGAGGCGCAGGTCGGACGCTTTACGGGCGCGGTGACGACGACGGCACAAACCACCCGCGACTTTGTCCCGCTCCTCGACAGCGGCGCATTCGATCACCTCAAGGATCGCCCGGTGGTCACCTATTGCACCGGGGGAGTGCGCTGTGAGGTACTCACCGCGCTGATGCGCCACCGCGGCTTCCGCGAGGTTTATCAGCTCGACGGCGGCATCGTCCGGTATGGGGAGGAATTCGGCGACGACGGGCTGTGGCAGGGATCTCTGTACGTCTTCGACGACCGGATGAGTGTGGATTTCTCCGACCACGCCGCCGTGATCGGCACATGTTCCGAATGCGGGGCGTCGACAAAACATGTGGCCAATCATCCCGACCACGTCGGCCGCGAACTGGCGGTGATCTGCCCGGATTGCTACGACGCATGAGCCGGCCGTCGGTGCCGGTGATCGTGCTCGCCGGGTACCTCGGTTCCGGCAAGACGACCCTGCTCAATCACCTGTTGCGCGCGGCACGGGATTCCGGGAGTCGGATCGGTGTGTTGGTCAACGATTTCGGGGCGATCAACGTCGACGCCCTCCTGGTGGCCGGACAGGCCGACGGCACGGTCAGCCTTGGCGGCGGATGTGTGTGTTGCACGGTCGATCGTGACGGCCTGACAGAGGCCCTGGCTACACTGGTGCGACCGTCTGCTGCTCTCGACGCGATCGTGATCGAGGCCAGCGGCATAGCGGAGCCGAAGGCTCTCATCCGGATGGTCACCGGCGTCGCCGACCGTCGGATGCGCTACGGCGGACTCGTGTACGTCGTCGACGCGGTGCACATGGCTGCGACCCGTCGCAAGCATCCGGAGTTCGACGGACATGTGGCCATCGCAGACCTGTTGGTGCTCAACAAGATCGACCTCGTCGATGGCGAGGTCGCCGACCGGGCGGTCGACGATCTGCGCGCACTCAATCACTCTGCGCCACTGGTGGCCGCCGCGCATGCCGCGATCGATCCGGCACTGATGTTCGACGCAGCGCAGCGTCGGGCCGAGGACCGGCCGGGAACCGGGCAACTGACATTGGACGCGCTGCTGATCGAGGGCGAACCGCACGACCACCTGCACGCCGACTACGACTCGATCTCCTTCGAGAGCACCGAACCGATGAATCCGCGGCGGCTTGCCGCATTCCTCGAACGCCCGCCGGACGGATGTTTCCGCATCAAGGGCCTCGTGCACTTCGACGTCCCGCGTCACCGCCAGAAATACGTCGTCCACGCGGTGGGGGGATTCGTCAGCGTGCAGCGCGAATCGTGGGGTTCGGACGCACCGTCGACGACGCTGGTCGCGATCGGAAGCGGGCTCTATGCGGATCAGGTGCGGGACCGGCTCGCGTCGGCGGTCGCAGTCCCCGACGACGCGACGGACAGCAACGGCATTCTGTCGATCACGCGGTACCTCGCAGGCGAGTGAAGCGGACATCAGGTCACATCTCCCTAACGAAATCACAGAGTGCCTGGTCGACGATTTTTCAAATCTGACACGCCCTGATTCACTGTTAACTCTGTGACTAGAGTGACCAATGTTGCTAAATGGAAGGGAGTGGGGCGATCGGGGACGCATCCGCGTCCGTCGCCCGATACCGCGATGACCCAGAAACGACGCATCAGGCTCTCGCTCACCGCTGCGGCGGTCGCGCTGCTGACCGGGACCACCCTCGTGGCGTCGGTGACCGAAGCTGCGCCTGCGCACGCCGCACCTACCCGCGGCACCGCCCTTGCCGGCAAGACGATCTTCCTCGACCCGGGACACCAGGGGAGTTCGGCGGGGCACGACCTCAACGCCCAGGTGCCCGACGGGCGCGGTGGCAAGAAGGCATGTCAGACCAGCGGCGCGACCGCGGTCAACGGTGCCAAGGAACACACCGTCAACTGGCAGATCGTCCAACTCGTGAAGGCGGGGCTGGAAAGCCAGGGCGCGCGAGTGGTGCTGAGCCGGCCAGACGACACCGGGTGGGGTGGCTGCGTGGATCAGCGCGCGGCGGCCGCGAGTCGTTCGGGTGCCGCCGTGGCCGTGAGCATCCACGCCGATTCCACCGCGCAGGGAGCCGACCAGGGCAAAAAAGGCTTCCACATGATCGTGCCGACCCTGCCCGTGCCCGACGCGACGGTCAACCGCGTGCAGTCGGGGGAGGGCCGCAAGGCGTCGAACGTCATGCGGGATGCATTCGTGAAGGCCGGCTTCCCCGCGGCGAATTACGCGGGGGTGCAAAACGGCATCCAGACGCGTTCGGACATCGCCGCGGTGAACCTGACCAAGGTTCCCGCCGTCTTCATCGAGATGGGCAACCTGTCGAATCCCACGGAGGCCGCGAGTCTGTCCGAGCGCAAGGGACAGCTCAAGTACTCGATGGCCATCACCGACGGCATCCTGAACTACGTCCGCGGAACCACGTCGGTACCGGGTAACGCGAACCCCAACAACACCGCACCGCCGTCGGCGGCGACACCTCCGCCGGGCGGCGACAACGGCCTCGCGTCGGTGATCCCGTTCGTCCAACAGTTGTTGGGCACCAAGGACCCCACCGCCGTCGTGCAACTGCTGCTCGGGCAGGGGCAGGACGTGTCCGCGCAGGTGCTCAAGGCCATGCTGACGGTGATCTACGGACTGTTCGGCGGCAAGCTGCCCATCGGCTGACGGCCGGGAGGCTAGGGTCGGGATCATGCGACTTCGAGGTCTGAATCTCAAGGATCTGATCGTCATGGACACTCCGGTGCCGACGCTGCGCGGACGCAAGGTGCTCATCACCGGTGCCGCAAGCGGAATCGGCGAGGCGACGGCTCGCGCCGCAGCCGCCGAAGGCGCCGAACTCGTCCTCACCGATCTGCGTGCCGACCGTCTCGACGAGGTCGTCGCCGACATCAATCGCTCCGACGGCTCGGTGGTCTACCACCTCGCCGGTGATGTGTCGGACTACGACTGGGTGCGCAGCTTCGCCGACCACGTCGACGCAGAGGTCGGCACGATGGATGTGGTGATGAACATCGCCGGGGTGTCGGCGTGGGGGACGGTCGAGAATCTCGAGCACCGGCACTGGCGGAAAATGGTCGACGTCAATCTGATGGGACCGATTCACGTCATCGAATGCTTTGTGCCGCAGATGGTTCGGCGCGGCCACGGTGGTCATCTGGTGAACGTGGCGTCGGCCGCGGGGCTCTTGGCGTTGCCCTGGCACGCGGCCTACAGTGCGAGCAAGTTCGGGATTCGCGGAGTGTCGGAAGTGCTGCGATTCGACCTGCGGCGTCACCACATCGGCGTCTCGCTGGTATGCCCAGGCGGGGTGGACACGCCACTGGTCGATACGGTCGAGATCGTCGGCGTCGACCGTACGGATCCGCGCGTGAAATCTCAGATCGACCACTTCCACAAGGTCGCGGTCAGCCCGGAGACCGCTGCATCGGCGATTCTCAAGGGAATTCGGAAGAATCGATTCCTGGTCTACACGTCGTTCGACATCCGGTTCGGCTACTGGTGGGCGCGGAAGTTCGCGCTGCCGTACGAGATCGTGATGCGGATCGCCAACGACCGCTTCGACCATCTGGCGCGAGTGACCGGCCGAGCGCTCGAGGCGCGGGCGGTCGACGCCGGGGGCGTAGGGGATGTCGGAAGTCCCAACGCGGCGGACGCCGGTTGAGTCGGCCGTTCCGAAAAGCCCGGCACGACGTCGATCCCGATTTCTTCCTCGCCGAGGCCGCCGGCCTACGGTGGCTCGCCGACGCCGGCGCGCCGGTGGTGGAGGTTCTGGCGGTCACCAGGGACTCGATCGAGTTGTCCCGGCTCGACACAGCCCGTCCGACCGTCGAGGCCGCGCGGCGTTTCGGTGCGGCGCTGGCTCGCACACACGACGCCGGGGCGCCCCGATTCGGATCGCCACCCGACGGATACCGCGGAGAGCAGTTCATCGGCGAGCGGCCACTGAGTTCCACCGAGCACGACACCTGGGGTGCCTTCTACTCGGCGGAACGGGTGCTGCCGTACCTGCGCCCGGCACTCGACGCCGGCAATCTCACCGCCGCGGACGACGCCGATGTCCGGGCCGCCTGCAAACTCATCGCGGCGGGGGTCTTCGACGATTCCGAACCGCCCGCCCGCCTTCATGGCGACCTGTGGAGCGGCAACGTGATGTGGACCCCCGACGGTGTCGTGATGATCGACCCGGCCGCACACGGTGGTCACCGCGAGACCGACCTCGCGATGCTCGCGCTGTTCGGGTGCCCGCTGCTCGACGACATCGTCGAGGGCTACCGAACGGAGCATCCGCCGGCCGCGGGACGGGAGCAGCGCATCCCACTGCATCAACTGCATCCGCTGGCCGTGCATGCCGCCGGACACGGACCGAGTTACGGTGCGGCGCTGGGTCGTGCGGCGCGGTCGACGCTGACGCTCGCGGACCGAGCGTGACAGGACATAATCGGTCGATGCCCGACAACAGTGTCCTGATCGTGTCCGCCACGCGTTCCGAGGCCCGCTACGTTCCCGCCGGGGCGCGGCTGCTCATCACCGGCATCGGCAAAGTGCGCGCTTCCATGGTGCTCGCCCGCGAACTGGCCGCCGGGCCTCCCGTGACCTCGGTCGTCAGCATCGGCACCGCAGGCGCACTCCACGACCACCACGCCGGATTGTTCTTGCCATCCGCGGTGATCGAACACGACATCAGCAGCGCCGCTCTGCGTGCCATGGGCTACGACATGACCGATCGTTGGGAACTGCCCGGCGGCGACGGCACCGTGCTCGCATCCGGCGACACCTTTGTCGCAGACCCGGCACATAGGGCCGTACTGGCTCAACAGGCCGACCTCGTCGACATGGAAGGGTGCGCGATCGCCCACGTCAGCGCCGAATTCGGAGTCGGATGCCGGGTGGTCAAGGTGGTCACCGACAGCGCCGACGAGGAAGCGATGCAGTGGCCGGACCTCGTCGACGCGGCCGCACGCCGACTCGGCGATTGGCTCGACAGTGAAGGGCTGGTCTGAGGCGGCTCGGAGTCGGCTCCGCCAGCGGGGGGTCAGCCGCGGTTGCGCGAGCGGGTGCTCGGATACTCGCCGGCCGGCGTCTCGGTCACCGATTCGTAGGGCGCGAAATCGGTGACCACCGACGGGCGAGCCGGCGGATTCGTTCCGTCGGTCCCGTCCGCGTTCGACCCGTTCGCGGCAATTTGCGCACCGGCCTCGGCGCGCAGCACCTGACCGGCGGTGGCTCGTTTGGGTCGTCGCGCAACGCTTGAGGCTTCCGGGATCGGCTGCGCTGTGGCCGCTTCGGCGTTCGCTGCTGCCTGCGGCTTGGTCTGCTTGGGGCGGGCGGGTCGGGTTTGGCTACGCGAGCGCTGCGTTGTCGACGGCTTGGCGGAACGTTCACGGCGTGGACGCTGCTTCTCGGCGTTGCTCTTGTCGTCGCGGTTCGCCGCGGCGTCAACCGTGCTGTCGCTCGTCTTCTTTCCGGAGTCGGAGCGTGGCGACTTCGACCGGTCACGCCGACGGTCTTCGGTCTTGTCGCGAGTCAGGTACCAGCGGAGCACGACGAGGGCGAGAGTGATGACGAAGACAGTCGCCATCCACGGAAAGTTCGCGGCGATCGGCAACATCACCTTGAAGACGAAACTGCGCGGATTCGCCGACGCCTGGTCGGAGTTCATCCGGTAGAGCGCGACGACACTGACCGCGAACGCCACCAGTGGTGGCTGCGCCGCTGCGGTGAACAGCCCGCGTCGACGCACGGCGAGCGCGGCAGCCACACATCCCACGAGGTACAGGAACTTGTAGCCGCCGCCGAGGTCACCGATCCGGTAGGCGTCGATGATGGCGCCGAGCGCGGTGAGGCCGGTGGCAAGCAGAACTGCACCCCACCACGGCACACCGCGGACGGTCGGGAGCACGGACTGCTGGTCCAGGGGGACCGCTGCTCCAGTGAGTTGTGGGGAAGGCACAACGTCACGCTACCGGTTCATCGGCCGAAAACGGTTAACCGCCCGGCGTCGGTGTCGTGGTCGGCGGCGCATCGGTGGTTCTACATGTGGTGTGGATCATGGCAGGTGTCGGCGGTTCGCCGGAAGTGCTGAGGGCTTCCAGGTCGGCCAGGCGGCGCGCGGTCACGCCGAGTCGGTTCTCCACCACGCCGACCGCCGAGTTGTAGGACTCAACCGTCTTACGCAGCGACGTTCCGACGTTCTCGAAATGCTGCAGAACGCTGTTGAGGCGGTGGTGCAACGTGGTACCGAGCTCGTGAATGACCGCGGCGTCGCGTGCCATCGCGTCATGACGCCACCCGAGTGCGACTGTCCGCAGCAGTGCCACCAGCGTTGTCGGTGTGGCGATCACGACATTCTTGCCGAAGCCGAACTCGATGAGCTCGGGATCGATGCGAGCTGCCGCCTCGAGCACGGCCTCCGCGGGGAGGAACAGCACGACCATTTCGGGTGTGTTGTCGAAAGCCGTCCAGTAGGCCTTCGACGACAGCCTGCCGATGTGCGCGCGCACCGATCGTGCGTGGTCGGCGAGTCGTCGGTCGCGTTCGGCGTCGTCGGCGGTATCCGCCGCACGGAGGTACGCGTCGAGGGGCACCTTCGCGTCGACGACGATGGACCGTCCGCCCGCGAGGTGCACCACGAGGTCGGGACGAACCGTGCCCGACTCGTCCGATCGCGCAGTTACCTGCGTACTGAAGTCGCAGTGCCGGGTCATTCCGGCCAACTCGACGACGCGCTCCAACTGGATTTCCCCCCAGCGGCCGCGCACATGCGAACTGTGCAGGGCATTCGCCAGTTGCCGCGTCTGGTCGCCGAGCGCCATCGACGTTGCGTGCATCCCACGGACCTGTTCGGCGAGTCCGGCGTAGGCGCCGACCCGGTTGTGCTCGACGCGTCGCAACTCGTCGGTCAGCTGCGTCAGCGTCGACCGCAGGGGTTCGACAATGTGGTTCACCTGCGACCCGATCGCCGAGGACTGTCGGCGCGCGGCATCCTCGGTGGCCCACGACATCGAGGCCGTGACGCTGTCGCGGGACTCCCGCAGAGCGTCGACCTGGGCTTGGGCCGCGGAAATGGACCCACTCGTGCGCGCGGAATGGGCGAACCAGCCCACTGCGGCGCCGAGTAGGACACCGAGTACCAACGAGACTGCTGCTGCGATCACACGACGATCGTGCACATGGCCTACGACAACTACCGCCTACGCGTCGTACTCCCGGTCGAGAAGGGACCGTTTGATGTCGAGCCCGTATCGGAATCCGCCCAATGTCCCGTCGCTGCGCAGGACCCGATGGCACGGCACGAACAGCGCTGCTGCGTTGCGGGCGCACGACGCGGCTGCGGCGCGCACGGCCGCGGGCTCGCCGGCCATCTCGGCCAATGTGGTGTAGCTGACCTGTCCGCCCGCGCGGACGGTCCGAAGCGCAGCCCAGGCGCGCTCGAGGAACGGTCCAGACCGCTGGGCGACGGCGACCGCATCGATCGCGGTCAGTTCACCCGAGTAGTACGCCTCGACCGGGTCGGTGACAGCAGCCAGATCACGCCCTGCCCGCAGCGTCGTGGGGCGGATGGCGCGGTTGATCAGCACGGCGAGGTATCCGGCGTCTTCGGTCCATCCGGAGGCCAGGACGACGCCCGCGTCGTCGGCTATCACGGTGAAGGGACCATCGGGGGTCGCGATTGTCGCCCAGTCGGCGACCTCGGCGTTTGCGGCGCCTGCGGGGCTCGATGGTGTCGTTTCGGAGATCTCGGCTGTGGACAAGGCATGCTCCTTGGTCGGTGGGAATCGGGTCGGTGGGAATCGGGATCGGGGTCGGTGGAGATCGGATCGGGTTTGTGGTCGGGCGTCAGACGGGTGCGCCGGTGGATGCCAGGCGATGCCGCCAGAGGTGCATCGACGCGTAGGACCGCCACGGTGACCACCGGTCGGCGTGCCGAGGTTCGATGCCGAGGTCGGCCATCGCGCGGACGACGACAAGGTCGTCGGTGAGTGCGATGTCGGGGTCGCCGGTCACCCGCATCGCCACCAGATTGGCCGTCCATGGTCCGATGCCGGGCAGTTCGAGAAGTTGGTCACGTAAGTCAGACGCAGCCAACCCCGTGTGCGGTTCCACCGACTTGTCGGCGAGCGCCGCGGCGACCGCCACGATGGCGTCGATTCGTCGGCGCGGACCGCGGAGCACCCGACCGCCGTGTTCGGCGATCGCGGCCGGAGTGGGGAACTGCGTGGAGGGCATGCGTCCGGCCTCGCCGAGCGTCGCGGCCGGATCGAGCCGCGATCCCAGCTGGTTGACGAGCTCGTCGATGTGGGTCCGTGCGGCCGCGACACTGATCTGCTGGCCGACCATGGTACGGATGATGGTCTCGGCGGGGTCGAGACTGCCGGCGAGCCGAACGCCCGGCGCCTCGTCGACAAGCGCGGCCAAGGCTGGATCGTTGCGCAACGAGTCTTCGGCGGCGTCGATGTCGGCGTCGAGGTCTAGATGGCGCCGCACCCGGTTGACCGCGACACCGAGATCGCGCATGTCCATGTGGTGCAACGAGAGTCGTACGTGATCGGACATCGGCTCGATCACCGCGACCGCCGGTCCGTGCGGGAGCGTGAGGACACGGCAGTACCGCCAGCCGGTTCCGTCGTCCAGCACGGCTTCGACGCCGGACGCCAGGTGCGACTGGAGGAACCAGCGCATCCACGCCCACCGGTACGGGCGGCGGTAGGCCAGTCGCAACGTCACCCCGTCGGCGGTGGCGGGTGTCACGGTATGCCGCGAGCGCAGTCGACGGAGCTCGGTCGGGGTCAGCCCGAACACCGCGCGGATGGTGTCGTTGAATTGTCGGACGCTGCTGAAACCGGCGGCGAACGCCACGTCGGCCATCGGCATCGTCGTGCATTGCACGAGGATGCGGGCATTGGTGGCCCGATGTGCCCGTGCCAGCGCAAGCGGTCCTGCGCCGAGGTTGTCGGTCAGGACACGGTTGAGATGGCGCGGCGAGTAGCGCAGACGATCCGCGAGGCCCCCGACGCCCTCGCGCTCGACCACCCCGTCGGCGATCAGCCGCATGGCGCGCGACGCGGTGTCGGCGCCGGCGTTCCAACGCGGTGAACCCGGAACGGCGTCGGGCAGACAACGGCGGCACGCGCGGAAACCTCGCAGCTGGGCAGCAGCCGCGGTGAGTACGAACGAGACGTTCTGGGGTTTCGGGGTCTGTGCGGGACACGACGGTCGGCAATAGATACCCGTGGTTGCGACGGTCACGAAAAATTGGCCGTCGAAGCGGGTGTCGCGGGCGCTCAGCGCTCGATAGCAGCGGTCGAAGTCCAACTGGGCTGTCAGGGTCTCAGGCGCCAGATCGATGCTCACCCATTCACTGTGACACTTTGGCGGGGGTCCATGCTGGCGGGAATCGGACATGGCTGGTTGTCCCACTGATCGGGCGAAAAACGTGACGTACGTAACATTCGCTGGCACCATATGGGCCATGTCGTTCGAGGGACACCGACTGCGTGGTCGGCGTGACGAAACCCCGCTGTCGGAACTCCCGGCGTGGGGACTGGAGCTCATGATGGGCCTGTACGGGCCCGACACCATCAAAAAGGCGTGCGCCGAGGAGCAGGCAGTCGGGGTGGAACGCAGACCCCTGGTACCTGCGGCACGCGGTACGGACTCGGAGACGCGCTGCGTCGAGAAGCCGGTCGATGTGGCACACCCAGAGGTCCAGCGCCCGGCCGCCGACCCCGGTCCGCTGATCGTCGAACTCGAGGCGATGAACGCGTTGGTGCGCTACCTCGAACGCAAGTTCCGTCGGCACTGAGCTGGGTCTTCATCGACCGGCGGGTGGGTCGCTGCCTCGAAGAGTTCGGTGACCAGTCCTCTGAACTGGGGAAATGCGTGATGCCGTGCCGAAAAATCTAGGGGAAGAAGTTTCTTCCGCGAGGTTTGGAGTCGTCCCCCAGAAAACTCGCGGGGAGGACACCAAGGCCAGGGGAAGAAGTTTCTTCCCCTAGTTTCTTGGGCGGCAAAGAGCGCCTTCTGTGCTTGATGACGATGTTCCGAGTCCGAGGACTGTGCTCGACGGGGACCTCTGTGATGGTTGACCGCGGCGGCGGCTTCGCCGACCTCCGAGGCGCGTTGGCGGCGTGTCGCGGTTTCAGAAACCGCGTGTCTGGTCAGAAACCCGAGGCGCACCAACGGTTTCTGGCCACACCTGAGGTTTCTGGCGACAAGTGCGGTTTCTGCGACGAGGCCGCGCTCTTCCCGCCTCCACGATCGCCGACGACGTCGGCGCGTGCGTCGCCGATCCGACGACGGCGGTGCCCGAACGACCGACATGAACGGTGAGCAGCGTCGTCGGATCGACGCCGGTGTGTGAGGATCATTGCGTGACAGACACACCGGGCGATGCCGAGACTTCAGACAGCCCCGATCAACCGGAGAATCCCGCACCCGCAGTGGGTGCGGAATCGTCGACGACCACCGAGTTCCCATCTCGCGGCAAAGTGATGATGTCCGGCCTCCGATCGAGCGCGATCGTGGGGCTCGAGATCATCCTCGTGGTGGCCGCGGTGTGGGTGCTGATGTGGGTGCTCGCCAAGTTGTGGGTTGTGTTGTTGCCCATCCTTTTCGCGATCATTCTGTGCACCATTCTGTGGCCACCCGTGCGCTGGATGCGGCAACGCGGGGTTCCGGCGGCCGCGGCATCGATCGTCATGATGCTGGTCGCGGTGGGGGTGTTCGCCGGTGTGATCGGCGCGATCGTGCCGTCGATCGTCGACCAGGCGCCCGACCTCGCGAACCGCGCCACCGACGGTGTGAAGAAGCTGCAGGACTGGATTCAGGGTCCACCGCTCAACGTGCAGGACGAGCAGCTCGACAACATCGTCCACACGATCACCCAGAAGCTGCAATCGAGTTCGACGACCATCGCGCAGGGTGTGTTCAGCGGTGTCGGCACCGCGACGTCGGCGTTGGTCACCATCTTCACCACGCTCGTCCTGGTGTTCTTCTTCCTCAAGGACGGCCCGAAGTTCGTGCCGTGGCTCCATCGAACCCTGGGTAAGCCCTCCGGCCTGCACGTCGGCGAGGTTCTGCAGCGGATGTGGGCCAGTCTCGGCGGTTTCATCCGGACCCAGGCGCTGGTCAGTTTCGTCGATGCCGCGCTGATCGGTGTCGGCCTGGTGATCCTCGACGTCCCGCTGGCCGGTGTGCTGATCGTGGTCACGTTCCTCGGTGGGTTCATACCGATCGTGGGTGCCTTCGTCGCCGGAGCGCTCGCCGTGCTGATCGCGCTGGTGTCCAACGGCCTGACCTCGGCCCTGATCCTGCTCGGTGTGATCCTGGCGGTGCAACAGCTCGAGGGCAACGTCCTGCAGCCGTGGCTGCAGTCGAAGTCGATGGATCTGCACGCGACGATCGTCCTGTTGTCGGTCACCCTGGGCGGCACCCTGTTCGGGATCACCGGTGCTTTCCTCGCCGTCCCGGCGGCGTCGGCGATCGCCGTCGTGCTGCGCTACCTGAACGAGCAGATCGCGGCGCGAGCGGGCGAGACCCTGCCGCCCGAGGGCATGCCAGTGACCGAGCAAGTGGGTGTGCCCGACGAGGAGCCGCCACCCGATACACCCGCCGGTGCGCAGCCTGCCTGACGCACCGCAATCTCGGCTAATGCCAACCGATAGACTGGTCGCCCGTGAGTCTCACCCTGGGAATCGTTGGGCTGCCCAACGTCGGCAAATCCACCCTGTTCAACGCGCTGACCCGTAACGACGTCCTGGCGGCGAACTACCCGTTCGCGACCATCGAACCGAACATCGGTGTGGTGGAACTGCCTGACGCACGCCTGCATCGGCTTGCCGAGATCTTCGGCAGCGAACGCATCCTGCCCGCGACGGTGTCCTTCGTCGACATCGCCGGGATCGTCAAGGGCGCGTCCGAGGGCGAGGGCATGGGGAACCAATTCCTGGCCAACATCCGGGAGGCCGACGCCATCTGCCAGGTGGTCCGGGTGTTCGCCGACGACGACGTCGTCCATGTCGACGGCCGTGTCGACCCGCTGTCGGACATCGGTGTCATCGAGACCGAGCTCATCCTCGCCGACCTGCAGACCATCGAGAAGGCGCTGCCGCGTCTTGAGAAGGACGCCCGCAAGAACAAGGATCTCGCCGAGACCGTAGCGGCCACGCAGAAGGCGCAAGAGATCCTCAACTCCGGGAAAACGCTCTTCTCGCAGAAGGATTCGTTCGATCTCGCCGCGGTTCGCGAGCTGCACCTGATGACCGCGAAGCCGTTCCTCTACGTCTTCAACGCCGACGAGTCGGTGCTGACCGACGACGCTCGCAAGAAGGAACTGCTCGACGCGATCGCACCGGCCGACGCCGTTTTCCTCGACGCCAAGGTGGAGAGCGAACTCCTCGAACTCGACGAGGAGGATGCCCAGGAACTCCTCGACTCGATCGGCCAGACCGAACCCGGCCTGCGCTCGCTGGCCCGAGCCGGGTTCCACACCCTGGGCCTGCAGACCTACCTCACCGCCGGTCCAAAGGAGTCCCGCGCCTGGACGATCCACCGCGGCGACACCGCGCCCAAGGCGGCCGGTGTCATCCATACCGACTTCGAGAAGGGCTTCATCAAGGCCGAGATCGTCTCCTTTGACGACCTCGACTCCGCCGGATCGATGGCCGCAGCCAAGGCCGCAGGCAAGGTGCGGATGGAGGGCAAGGACTACGTCATGGCTGACGGGGACGTGGTGGAGTTCAGGTTCAACGTTTAGCTGAGTTTCGTTTCGGCAACACCGAAAGTGCTCGCTGATGGTCGCGTGTCAGGTCTGTGGAGCGATGGGTGGCCGCGCAGGGAGCTTGACTATATAGTCGGATATATAGTTAGGAGGGCAGTGATGGCCGTCACCAGTGTTGATCTGGATTCGAAGCTTATTGAGCGTGCCCGAGCCCTCACGGGTGAGCGATCGAACCGGGCCGTGATCGACCTCGCGTTGCGCAGGCTCGTCGCCTCGAAACAGAAGGCCGCGATGATCGAAGGAATCGCAGGACTGACCGATCTTGAAGGCGAACTCGGCGCGCCTGTGGCCTCACCAGGTGATGTCGAGTCTGTGTGACCGACTACCTGGTCGATAACTCGGTCTGGGCGAGACTGGCCACCGGGGACCCGGGCGTCACTGCGAGGCTGCGCCGCATTGAGCGAGCGCCGGCGGACCTGTTCGTCACGTGTCCGCCCCAGGCGCTCGAGTTCTGCCACAGCGCCCGGACACGCGAGGAGCACCTGCGCTACCGCGAACAGATCTCCCTCGGATTTCCGCTTGAGCACGCGCCTGACGAATCGCTCGTGCTCGACATTCAAGCCGCACTATGGAATACAGGGCTGGTCCGTGCAGCGGGCTCGCTCGACATCCTGATTGCCGGCTACGCCATCGTCAACGATGCGACGGTGCTCGCCGCGGACCACGACTTCGAGCACATCGCGAGGGTGTCGGATTTGCAATGCGAGTACGTCGCACCCTCGCCATGACATCTTCAGCGTTGGGGCCCAATCGATTCGGGCGCCACATTATGGACGAGGGACGAGCGTCTGAGGACGGTGTGCGTGGTAGTGGGAGTTCAACCAGTCCGTGAGTGACGTTATCGACGAACCGTGGTCCGCGTGAGTCGATCTGCTCGACAACCAGCGGCCATGATGGGATTCCACTGGTAGCCTGTTCCCATGGAAGCCACGATCGACTCGGGCGGACGACTGCTCCTACCCAAAGCCCTTCGAGACATGTTGGGAATCGCGCCCGGATCCACCGTCGACATTTCGCTGTATGGCGGGGGTCTGCAGGTGACCCCGGGTGGACGAACCGCGCGGCTGGTCAAGGGAGCTGACGGGCATCTGGTCGCCGAGTCTGAAACCGCGGTGACCGACGAGGTCATGTTCGGATTGATCGATTCCAGCAGACGGTGAGCGTGAGTCAACGATTCGCCGTCGACACAAGCGTTGCGGTGCCGTTTCTCGTGGCTTCCCATGCTGCTCATGAAGTTGTCAGATCCCGGATTGGCGGCCGGCCGCTTGCGCTCAGCGGACATGCTCTGCTGGAGACCTATTCAGTGCTGACTCGCCTGCCTGGCGACGCGCGAGTGGCTCCGCCGGATGCGGTGCTGCTGATCGACGACAACTTCGTCGAGACGCTTGGGCTCCCCGAAGGTGTTGTGGCCGAGGCTCATCGGCTCCTTGCCCGATTCGGAATAGCCGGTGGGGCGACCTACGATGCTTTGGTCGCATTGGCGGCCCGAGAGAACGACGCCGTCTTGATCACGCGCGATGCCCGGGCACGGCCTACCTACGACGCGGTGGGTGCGCGGGTAGAGGAGATCGTGGGGTGAAACGTGACGCGGGCGAATCGCGGCGGTCTATTGACGACGCCGACTATCTGGCTCAGCTCGACGCGTGACTGAGATCGGCTCCTCAGTGCCCGGCTCCGGGATATTC
Source organism: Gordonia gummivorans (assembly GCF_022513585.1). Taxonomy (GTDB): domain Bacteria; phylum Actinomycetota; class Actinomycetes; order Mycobacteriales; family Mycobacteriaceae; genus Gordonia. Next base: position 23,254 of record NZ_JAKWBF010000041.1, on the reverse strand, counting down.
CCGGAGGACCGCCCTCACGGGCCCGATCTCAGTCATCGACTCGGCCGCCAGTACACGTTCGGCGATGAGTCGTCGACGACCACAGGCGTGGCCGACACACGCTGTCGCACCGTGGGTTTCACGGCTCTGCATAGACTGACGCCAGGGCCAGGTCACAAGTGGGGCAGCAATCTGGTGAGGACAACCCAGTCGGTCACGCAGTCACGACCGTGCCGCGGCCTCGACGTCCGCGTCGACGCGGCGTCGTGTGGCCATCAGCACCGTCACGCAGGCGAATAGCGGTGGCAGTGGGCACAGCACCGCGAGGCTGAGTGATCCCAGGGCGTCGTCTCCGCGGTCGAGAAGCGTTGTCGCGCATCGAATCCGAGGAGCCTCGAGCCGGGGTGAGTGACCAGTCTCACCCTCGGGAAGGACGCGGCAGAGCGCTCTCACCGCTCCGGAGCATCGCCCTCCGCGGGGTCGCCCCCGGGTTCGTCTGGTGGTGGTTCAACGGCAGCGGCGACCTGGTCGGCCAACTCCAACCCGGCGCCCGCGTAGACGTTGAACGCAATGCCGATGCCATTGTCGGTGGCCCAGTGCACTTCGTCTTCATAGCGTGCCGCCGAAGCGACCTGACCTCTGAAACCCGACTTGCGCAGGCATTCGAGCGCGACGACGTTGGCGCTGTGATTCGGCATCGCCAGCACGGCGTGCCGCACCGAATCAGAACGTCGCAGACGGACCCAGAAGTCCAGGTCGGTCGCGTCGGCCTCGATGACCCGGACGCCTCGGTCGGTGAGTCGCTGGATTCGACTTTCGTCGTAGTCGACGCCGACCACCCGCATTCGATATCGCTCGGTCAGGCGCTGATAGGTGGCAAATCCAACCCGGCCCATTCCGATGACGACGACCTCGGCGTCACCCGCGTCCCCGGGCCGCTCTTCGGGCTGCAGGTTGTGTTCGTCTTGGACGGGCAGGCGCGCGACGATCCGTTCCGCGAGCTGGTTCCCACGGCCGTTGACCACCGCGGATATGACGAAGCTCAAAGCGACGGCAATGGACAGTTCGACCAGCCATGTATGAGTCAAGAGCCCAGCACTCACCCCGACCGAGACGACGATCAGGCCGAACTCGGAGTAGTTCATCAGGCCCAGGCCGGCCAGGATTGCGGTCCGGTATCGCAGCTTCATCAACGTCAACAACGCCGTGTAGCCGGCCGCCTTGATCGGCAGCAGCACCATCATCAGAAGGGCGACGCCGATCGTGGGCATGTCGGGCAGGCCGGTGAGCCCGATCGACACGAAGAACGCCACCAGCAACAGTTCCTTGATGTGGAACAACGACCGGGACAGTTCGGTGGCTGCCGGATGCGACGCGAGCAGCATGCCGACGATCAGGGCACCCAGATCGCCCTTGAGGCCGACCGACGAGAACCAGACGTATCCCGGGACCAACGCCATCACGATCCCGAACAGTGACTGCATCTCGCCGTGGCCCAGGCGTCCCCACACCCGACGTGCCACCAACGTGAGCGGCCACAAGCCCACCAGCGTGAGCGCCCACGGGCTGGGGGCGTGCCCGGCGGTCGCGGTCAGGAAGATCACGGCGATGAGATCCTGCATCACCAGGATGCCGATACACACGCGGCCGTAGAGGGAGGTCGATTCGCCTCGCTCGTCGAGGATCTTCACCACGAAGACGGTGCTGGAGAATGACAACGCGAAGCCCAGCAGGGCTATGGTCTGCAGGCTTTGTCCGACCAGCATCGACACCCCGGCCACCGCTGCCAGCCAGATCAGCGCACCGCCGAGGACGACGCTGCACAGCATATGTACCGACGTCGTCAGCCACACCTCGCGGCGCAGCAGGGTTCGCACGTTGAGTTTGAGACCGATCGCGAACAGGAGCAGGGTGACCCCGAGGTCGGCGAGCGTCTCCAACTGCGGCAGGTCTTCGACGTTGATCGCGTTGAGAACGAAGCCGGCCGCCAGGAATCCGACCAACGGGGGCAGCCGCAGCACCATCGCCAGGCCACCGAGCCCGAAGGTGATGACGAGATAGATGGCGGCCACCGTCATGCGTTCGTCCTGTCGTGTGCGGTGCGGTGATGCGGACCCACCTCACCCTAAGCGGGTCCGCGATCGAAACACGACATCCGCGGCGCGCGCGTGTGAAATCCGCGGAACTCTGCCGGGCGGCGAAATCATTCGCTTTGCGGATCGTCGGGGTAGGCAATCGATTTCCTCGCCGTCGAGCATCGCGACGAGATCGAATCCCGTCTTGCGTCGTCGGATTGCCTGCCGTCTTCACCGAGGAGATGCCGGAATGAGAATCCCGACTGCTTGCCATGTGGAGTTCGACGGTGGAGTGTGCGTGAGTGGCATCGATTCAGACCTTGACCGAGGAGGAGCGTCGCGTCGTTGCGCGATGGGCGGTGACCTGCGCCGAACGCGTACTCCCGATGTTCGACGCCGAACCGATGGCGCAGGAGCAGATTCGCGATGCGGTCGTGCGCACCCGGGCCTTCAGTGCCGGGTCGAGTACTGCGGCCGAGGAGATCCGGAAGCGACTTGTCGCGGTGAAGGCAGCCAAGGCCGCGACCACCCCGCAGGGGGCGGCGGCTGCCCGGTCGGTTGCCCAGGCTGCCTCGGTCGCCCACATGGGTGCGCATGCGTTGGGCGCGGCCGCCTACGCGGTCAAGGCCATGTCGTTGGCCAATCCGGCTCGACCCGAGGCGGTGGCCGACGAGATTGCGTGGCAGTTGGCGGCGTTGACCGACGAAGAACAATCGATCTTGCGGCAGCTTCCGCCGGTCGGGAGCGACTCCTCCGGACCGCTGGGGCCGGGCCTGATGTCGCGCGGAATCCTGGGCGATGTGATTCGTGAGCTCCAGGCACAGATTGCGTAAAAAGTTGGTGCGCGTGTGGCCAAAGTGATGCGTGGTGTGTCGTTGTCGGTGATACTGCACCGATGATGGTATTGAAGCGAGGCGCTGCGCTCGCCGTTTCGGCGGTGCTGATCGCGGTCGCGGGATTGATGGCCACCCAATCCGGCGCCAACGCCGCGCCGAGCGGCTGGCGCTACACCCTCGTGGGGTTCAGCAACACCAGCGACGTCTACATGGACGTCTACCAGTCGTCTAATGGCACCCAGTTCAGCCCGCTGGCGAAGCCGGCGTATCGGCCGCCGTCGGGGCGCGTGCGTGACCCCAGCATCTTCCGCAATACCGACGGTTGGTACTACGTCACCTACACCACGGTCGATGGCGCGAACATCGGCTTCGCGCGCAGCCGCGACCGTATCCACTGGGCGTTCATGCACAACTATCCGGTTCCGTTCTGTTGCGCGTTCCTGCCCGGCACCGGCGACGGTAAGGGACTCGGCTCGTCGAGCGGGCCGGGTTCGTCCGGGTCGGCAGGCTCCAGCGACGGTCCGTCGCTCTCGCCGTTCACCACCAAGGCCTGGGCGCCCGAATGGTTTGTGGAAGGCGGGCGAGTCCATGTCATCCTGTCGATGTCGACCGGCGGCGGCTTTGTGCCCTACCTCATGACGGCGCTCAGCTCCGACTTCCGCGTGTGGAGCATCCCGACCCCGATCGCCGGGATCGGCGCCGACCACATCGACACCACCGTCGTGAAGGTCGGCTCGGTGTATCACGCCTTCACCAAGAACGAGACCAAGAAGTTCATCCAGCACGCGGTCGCCAGATCACTCGCCGGGCCGTACCGGTTTATCCCACCAGGGAATTGGGGGACCTTTGTCGAGGGGCCGGCTGTGGTTCAGTTGCCCAGCGGCGCGTGGCGCATCTATTTCGACGCGTACCGCGACGGTAAGTACTATTACTCCGACAGCACCGACGGGATGCGTACCTGGTCGAGCAGGACGTTGCTCCCCGGATTGTCCGGATCAGTGCGGCACTTCGGTGTGATGCGTCAACCGGCCTGACCACGCTTCTCGGCCAAGGAGTCAGCGAATGGCGTTGGCGCGCACCAGTCCACCGTCGCGGGAGATCATCGTGACGTTGCGATGCCGGGGCCGCTCGGGTGCGCGGTCGGTGAGTTCGAGGTCCACGCGACGCAGGATCTCGGTGACCACGATCCGGAGCTCGGCCATGGCAAGGGTCGCTCCGAGACACCGCCGGTTGCCGCCGCCGAACGGCATCAGCGTGTGCGACGCGGGCCGGACGCCGAGGAAGCGTTCCGGGGTGAACTCGAAGGGACGCGGATAGATGTCGTCGCGGTGGTGGAGCAACAGGATACTGATCAACGCGACCGTGCCCGGATCAACGCGATACGCACCGAACTGCCACGGCTGCAAGAGTTCCCGAGCTACCAGCGGTACCACCGGCCGCGCGCGCATTGACTCGTTGAGCAACGCTTCGATGTAGTCGTCGTCGCCCGCTCTCGCGGCATCCCGCGCATCGCGGTAGACGTCGGGGTTACGGGTGAGGCGTTCGAAGGTCCAGGCGACGGTGTTGGCGGTGGTTTCGTGCCCGGCGAGGACGAGGGTGAGTAGTTCGTCGCGGATTTCGCTGTCCGGCAACGGCATACCATCGTCGGTCCGTGCTGCGAGCAGGAGCGCTGCGATATCGGTGCGCTCGACCGACGACGATTCGGCGCGCCGTTCGGCCAGCAGCGCGGCGATCGCCGCGTCGACCGGCCGCAAGATGAGCTTGGTGATCCCGACCGGATTCTCGTTGAAACTGTTGGCCAACTGGGCAACCGTCGCCAATGGATGAGTGGACCACCGAAGCATCCGGACCATCGACGACCGAAGCGCGTGTTCGGCTTCGGTGTTCGGGACACCGTCGGGCAGACCAAAGACAGCGGCCATGATGACGTCGAGAGTGAGCTGTTGTGCCATATCGGCGAGCCGTATGGGTTGGCCGACGGGCCAAGAGTCGATATGTGTGGCGGTCGCGGTCTCGATGCTCTCGCGGTATGCCGCCACGGACTTGCCGTGGAAACGCGGCATGAGCAGTGTCCGTTGACGACGATGCCGCGGCCCGATCGAGGTGAGAACGGAATTCGGTCCGACGATCGGCCGCAGCGGCGACTGCCGGGTGGCCGACGGCGCGATGTCCGGGTCAGCGGTCATGACCGACCTGATGTGCGACGGATTGGTCAGCACGGCAACCGAATTCGGACCTCCCGGGAACTTGTAGCGCAACAGGTCGCCGTGCTCGGCCGCATCGGCGAAGAACATGTCGCCTTGACGGGTGACGATCTGCAGTGAGGTCCAGAGTGTATTCGGCCGCAGGTAGGTGGCCGGTGCGTTCGGTGCCGGCTCGTCGGCGACCGGGCGAGCGGAGCGACGGGGAATGTCGATCGGACCGGCGTCGTCGTCAGCACCGGTGATACCCGACGGGGAATCGGCGGCCGCGAGGTGCCAGCGTCGGGGTGCCTTCGTGAACGACAGAGTGGTTCGGAGGTCGTAGGTGGTCATGATCGCCTTGCGTCACGAGCGTTCAGGGCGGCGCTGAACTCTCGCGCCCTCATGTCCAGCCCGTGGCGATCGTGCAGCAGGGCGGCCATAGCGAGAAGCACGAACACGGCGATAACGAGAACCCACACAGCCGATCTCCTTCCAAGGTGCCGACTTCTGCGGCGCTTGGCATCGACGCTAATGCGGTGGTCCGGTCGGATCAGCGGGCTGCAGGTGGAATCTCGCTCCGCCCACGGATGGAGTTGCATGTCCACCCGTGGGTGGAGGGGGTGATTGGTTGTGCTCTGTCCGACGGCGTCAGAGGACGATGCAGGTGCCGGAGAGGTTGATGCCCGAGCCGACCTTGATCGTCTTGATCGGCGGCCGTGAGCGGTCGCCGTAGTGGAAGGCGCTCACGTAGTAGGTGCCCGGCACCTTGGGTGTCCAGTAGGCGGTCAACATGCCATTCATGGGTCGCTTGTTGGTGGCCAGGAACACGGTGGCTGCCTGATTGGGGCCCAGCCGTCGGGCCGCGACCACCGTGACGGGCCGGTCATTGGTGACCTTGGCGCTGACGGCATACGTGCAACTCGTCCCGACCATCGCGTCCGACGAACTGACTGTCTGACCCGTGGGCATGATCCTGACCGACGTGACCGCCGCGTTGGCCGGAGCTGCCAGCCCGATGGTCAATGCGGTTGCGCCGACGGCGACGCCTGCGGTGGCGAGTGCGCCCTCCCAGACGGATTTCACAGACACGATGACTTCTCCTCGGTTGTTGGGACGCACGCCCTCGACACGTACGGATCCCCACGGTAAGCACGGGTCGGCGCCGATCGCGGTTGATTCGCCAAACGTTCAGACTCGCCGACGATCACCAGATCACGGCGATGGCTGCAGCCGACAGCGACAGCAGCAGGGCGGTGACGAACAGTGGCCGCGGAACAGCCACGCCGGTCCTGCGTTGGCGGGCGGCACCCATGCCGAGGATTCCACCGAGAATCACGAGGATCGTCAGCTTCACACCGATCTTGACGTAGTTGAGATGGACACCGTCGGGCCACGGCGTGGCCAAGACGAGCCCTGTGATCAGCGATAGCAGCAGGCCGTAGTCCATCAGTTTCGTGAAGCGCCAGCGCGCCGCAACTGCCTCGGCGACGAGCGCGCCGAAGGTGATCGCGAAACCGACGATGTGCACAAGCACGACGACGCTGCGTAGTACATCCATGGTGTCAGGATTTCACGGTGTCGGGCGCATGGGCGCCTCGCTGAGTGTGCGATGTGTGACGAATCGCCGGGGCGCCCCCGACAGCGGGTCGGTGAAGTCCACTTGCCGAGCCAGCAACTGGAGGGGGAGTGAGTGATCGTCGGGCTCTTCGGGTAGGAGATCCGGGTACCACCGATCACCCAGGATGCTCGCCCCGAGCGCCGCCAAATGCACGCGCAACTGGTGCATCCGCCCGGTGTGCGGGCGCAGAATCGTATGCAGCACAGCCCGTCCCGACGCGCTCACTCCGTAACCGAGCACGTCGACCTCCGTTTCCGAGTTGGGCACTCGTGACTCGTCGACGACGACGCGCAACTCGCCGCGTCGTGCCTCGATGTGATTGCGATAGACCAGCGGAAGGGGCCGTCCGGCCAGCATCGGACGGTCGGGGTCCCAGTCCGGCGGCCGGGCCGACACCGCTTCGTACACCTTGGACACCTGCCGCTTCTCGAAGAGCGATTGGTAGGCGCCGCGTGTGGCCGGTCGGGCCGAGAACATCACCAGACCCGCCGTCGCACGGTCGAGTCGGTGGATCGGCGTCAGATCGGGGTTGTCGAGGCGGATCCGCAGCCGGACGAGTGCCGACTCGCGCAGGTACCGGCCGCCGGGCGTCGTCGGCAGGAAATGTGGCTTGTCGATCACGACGAGGTCGTCGTCGGCGTGCAGGATCTCTTCGTGAAACGGCAGGGGTTCCTCGGCGGGCAGATCACGGTAATACCAGATGAACGTGTGTGCGCCCAAAGGAGTCTCGCGGGCGATCGGTGTGCCGTCGGCACCCACGATCTCACCGGCATCGAACCGGCGGAACAGTTCGTCGGCGTCGAGGTGGTCGAACTTGGCCACCACGTACTCAGCGAGCGTGGCCCACGGTCCAGATGCGGGAACGCGCAGGCGTGTCGGCCCGACGCCGTCCCGGACGGGAAGAGGCGCGGGCATCGGCATGGACACGATCATCGCATCGTCCGCCGACCTGCGATTTCACCTGTCGGTGAGTTTCCGCATCGTGATGGCCTTGTCGACACCGACGAAGGCCGGTGCGATCAACGACAGACCCACCACCACCAACCACTGCCCGCCGGTGAGCGAGACAGTGTCGAGCAGACGCTGGAGCATGCCGAGTTCGACGGCCGCCCAGGTGAGCGACCAGCCGGCAATGAGCCACCCGAAGTACGGGAACATCGGCTGCGTCCACGGTGCCTGCTTCTCTCGCCGCATGATCACGCCGAGGTTGACGCCGCTGAGCGCCACCACCGCAAATGCCATCGTCATCGACGACGACCCGGCGTCGGCGGACGGCTCGTCGGGACCCCACTGGAGCACGGCCAGCGCGGAGGCGGCGATGAGGAAGCCGCTGGCCACCCACCGGGCGATCTGGGCGCCGTTGACGATCTTGGTGCCCGGTGCGCGCGGCGGGCGCTCCATCACGCCCGGATCGGGTACGTCGACGATGAATCCGACGACCACGGTGACCACCACGAAGAACTTGCAGAAGAGCAGCTGCATCGGCAGCATCGCGACGCCGCCGTTGATGTTGAGGATCGTCGCGAACACCATCAGCTGCAGTACCGACGACAGAATTGTCAGCTGGAGCCTGATGTAGGAGGAGATCCGGCGGTAGATGTCGCGGCCGAGTTCCACCGCGCGCACCAGAGTCGCGAAGTTGTCGTCGGTCAGCACGATCTTCGCGGCCTGTTTGGAGACCTCGGAGCCACTGCCCATCGCGACGCCGATATCGGCCTGCTTGAGAGCGGCGGCGTCGTTCACCGCGTCGCCGGTCATCGCGACGATGTCGCCCTGCTCCTGCATCAGGCGGGCCAGGCGGAGCTTGTCCTCCGGGGCGACGCGCCCGAAGACATGCAGGTCGGGGAGCTTTTCCTTGACCTTGTTGTCGTCGAGGCGTTGGAGGTCGGTGCCGGTGATGACGCCCGGGCCCAAGCCGAGCTGGTCGGCGATCGCGCGGGCGGTGATCGTGTGGTCGCCGGTGATCATGCGGACGTCGATGCCGGCACCGAGAGCGGTGTGAACCGCGTCGGTGGCCTCGGTGCGCAGGGGATCGATGATGCCGACGAGCCCGACAAGCACGAGGTCGGCGACCGCCGCCATCGGATCGTCCTGTGCCGCTTGTATTCCGGCGTCGTCGAGGCCTTTCGCCGCAAATGCGAGCACCCGCAGACCCTTCTCGGAGAGTTCCCGGTTGGCGTCGAGGATCTTCTGGCGCATGTCCTCGACCGGCACGATCTCGCCGTGGCGCAGCGCCGCAGAACACCGATCGAGGACGACGTCGGGGCCACCTTTGACGACCACGAAGTGCGGATCGTCGACCACCGTGCTGGTCAGCTGCGGGGGCCGGTCGTGGAAGGTGGCCATGAACTTGTAGTCCGAGTCGAAGGGGACCTCGGTCAACCGGGGAATCGTTCGACGCGTGGTCTCGGCGTCCACGCTCATCTTCGCCGCGAGCACGACCAGCGCCGCCTCGGTGGGATCGCCGATCACCGAACCGTCGTCGGCGACGGTGGCATCCGAACACAGGGCCAGGCCCAAAGCGAGGGGCGTGAAGTCTGGCAATGTGCCTGCGGCGCCGAGGATTGCGCCCGTCTTGGAGTAGCCCGATCCTTCCACCGTGAACCATTGGTCGCCCGCGTAGAGCGAGGTGACCGTCATGGCGTTCATGGTGAGAGTGCCGGTCTTGTCGGAGTTGATGACAGTGGTCCCGCCCAGGGTTTCGACGTCGGCGAGCGACTTCACCACTGCCTTCTCCTCGGCCAGGTGTTGTGCGCCAGAGGACAGCATCGTCTGCACAAAGGTTGGCAGGCCGGTCGGGATCGACGCGATCGCGGTCGAGATGCACAGCAGAGCAAGGGTTTCGCCATCCTGCCCGCGCGCGATTCCAACGATGCCGATCACGGCGACAGCTCCCCACGCGAGGAACCCGAAGACCTTGGTCATCCCGTCGAGCTCACGCTGGAGCGGAGATCGGGTGCGTTTGGTGGCCGTGACCATGTCGGCGATCTGGCCCATCTGGGTCGACGCGCCGGTGGAGGTGACCACGAAAACAGCGGACCCTCGGGTGACCTGGGTGTTCTGGAACACCATGTTGGTGCGGTCGCCGAGCGCGACCTCATCGGCGTCGATGACCGCCGGATCCTTGGCGACGGGTGCGCTTTCGCCGGTCAGCGCGGCTTCCTGCACCTCCAAGGTGGCCGACGTGATGAGCCGACCGTCGGCGGGCACCAAGTCGCCCGCTTCGACGAGCACGACGTCGCCGGGAACGAGGTCTGCAGCCGCCACCTCGGCGACCTGGCCGTCACGCCGCACACGGGCTTGCGGCACTTGAAGATGTGCCAGGGCATCGACGCTGGCCTGGGCCTTCATCTCCTGTCGGGTGCCCATCACCACGTTGAATCCGACCAGGAACGCCACCACGAACCCGGTCGCGAACTGTCCGATCGCGAAGCTTGCGACCGCCACGATGAGCAGCATGATGTTCATCGGGTTCGCGAGTTGACCGCGGGACACCGCCCACAGCGTGGGAGGCGGTTCGGCGGTCACTTGATTCGGCCCGTATTGGTCCAGACGTGCTGCCGCGTCGGTTGCGATCAGACCGAGTTCGGGGTTGACGCCCGCCTGGTCCGTCACGGCGGCTGCCTTGAGCAGATATGGCTGGTGCTGGTGGGTGGGGGCATCGCTGGCGGCGGTCATTCTCGTGCATCCTCTCGATGTTGCGCTGACCGGACCGCTGGCACCGGGCGGCAGTGGTCCGTGTGGCACGGAATCATGATGCACAACATCGGTCACGATCGGTGGGCCGCAGACACTTCTCACTCGGACCGGATGAGACCATGCCAGTCGCGTAATGTCGCCGGCGCCGCCCTGCTCAGAGTCCTGAGTCGTTCACTTTCGCTGGTTCTGCTGTTATCTGACTGCTCCCCAGCGGGTCTTACTGCACAACCCAGAAGGCGCGACTCCCGCCACCACGGGTGATGGGAGGTCACGATGGCGGGAACGCGCTCGCGGACGAGGTGTCCGACTAGGCTTTCGATCCAGGGGTCGACTTCAGTTGCAACGGAGGCGGGGACAGTGACTGCGGGTGGAGAGTTGCGGCGCAGCCTGGGAGTTGGCGATGCGGTGCTGGTCGGTCTGGGGTCGATGCTGGGTGCGGGCGTTTTCGCGGTCCTCGCTCCGGCCGCTCAGGCCGCTGGGTCAGGACTGCTGATCGGACTTCTCGTGGCTGCGGTGGTCGCATACTGCAATGCCACATCGTCGGCGAGATTGGCCGCGCGCTACCCCGTTTCGGGCGGGACCTATGTGTACGGACGGGAACGGCTCGGCGAATTCTGGGGATATCTCGCCGGGTGGAGTTTCGTGGTCGGCAAGACCGCATCGTGCGCGGCCATGGCGCTGACGGTCGGCACCTACGCGTGGCCCGAGTACGCGCATGCGGTTGCCGCGGTGTCGGTGATCGTGGTGACCGCGGTGAACTATTGCGGGGTGCAGCGCTCGGCGTTCGCGACGCGCATCATCGTGGCAGTGGTGCTCGCAATCCTGGCCGGAGTGGTGGTCTCGGCGTTGGGCTCTGGAGCAGCGGATCCTTCGCTGCTCCTTCCGAACTCCGACGTCACTGTGGGCGGCATCCTGCAGGGCGCAGGTCTGCTGTTCTTCGCGTTCGCAGGCTATGCGCGGATCGCCACCCTCGGCGAGGAAGTGCGCGATCCACGGCGCACAATCCCCCGTGCGATCGCATTGGCTCTCGCCATCACCCTCGTCGTGTACGCCGCGGTCGCGGCCGCCGCACTGATGGTCTTGGGTCCGGCAGCGCTCGCCTCCGCCGACGTACCCTTGGCGGCGGTGGTGCATGCGGCCGGGGCCGACTGGCTCGAGCCCGTCGTCCGCGTGGGGGCCGTGGTGGCAGCCGTGGGGTCGTTGCTTGCGCTTATGCTCGGGGTGTCGCGCACGACGCTGGCGATGGCGCGTGACGGGCACTTTCCGCGTGCACTGTCGGCGGTGCATCCGCGATTCCACGTCCCGCATCACGCGGAGCTCGTGGTGGGTGCGGTGGTAGCCGCCGTGGCGGCGTTCGCCGACCTCTCGGCGGCGATCGGGTTTTCGTCTTTCGGAGTGCTGCTCTACTACGCGATCGCCAATGCTTGCGCCTGGACGCTCCCGTCCGAGGCGGGCCGGCCCCGCAGACTGATGCCCCGCAGACTGATACCCCGCAGAGTGATACCCGCTGTCGGTTGTGGAGGTTGCGTGGTGTTGGCCTTCACCTTGCCGGGATCGGCGGTGCTGACGGGAGTCGCGGCCGTTGCGGTGGGCGCTGTGATCTACGCAGTTCGTCGAACCTGATCCGGTTGGTGCCCTGCGGCGACCTGAAGCAACGCGCGAGCGCTCACGTCCCGCGCTTGCCGACGGGCCGCCGCAATGCTGTTCTCTGCAGGCACGCGCAGTCGCAGCCCCTCGGGGTGAATCTGGAAGTGCATCGGCGTCGGTAGATCCAGGGCCTCGCCGTCGACGCCGGCGAAGGCTCGACCGCTCCGGGCCCGAATCTCCAGGCTCTCCGTGGTGAATTCGTGCCAGAACGGGCTCGCCTTGCGAAAACCGATCGCCGACATCGTCATCAGGCGCACCGCGTCGGCACTCGTCGCCGTCGACACCGCGATCACCCCGAGTTGGCCGGTGTCCATGCGCCGCCGCGTCGCGCTGTCAGGTGAGAAGGTCGCAGCGTAGGGATTGTTGGACACCAGGATCATGAACGCGCCATCCACTTCTTGGCCGGACGGGGTGGTGAATTGCAGGTCGAAGGGTTCCGCTGTGCTGCCGAGCAGTTCGGGCAGCATCGCTGCTGCGGTGCCGGCCTTGTCGGCGCGATAGGAATTCTGCTGGACGACAGTCGCATACACGCCCAGCGACACATTGTTGACGAACAGGCGATCGTTGACGGTGGCGTAGTCTACGCGACGTTCGATCCCGTCGGTGAATGCCCGGAGGGTCGACAGTGGGTCCTCGCGATCGAGTCCGAGGTCGAGCGCGAAATGGTTGCGGGTCCCGGCGCTGACACAGACGAACGGGATGTCGTGCTCGATGGCCACCGATGCGACGAGGGCTTGCGATCCGTCACCGCCGGCCATGCCGAGGCAGTCCGCGCCGCGGGCCACAGCATCGCGCGCCAGTTGCTCGAGGTCGTCGTCGGGGCCGAGGAGGATTGTCTCGACACCCAGTTCGTGGGCTGCGGCGACCACGCCGAAACGCTCGACCTTCCCGTCCCCGGACTTCGGATTGCAGATGAGGACGGGCTTTTCGGGGCGCCGTGCCGCCTGGGGGACTGCCGAAGTCAACTCCCGAATCGTCGGCGCGAGCGCGTAACGCGCTGCCGCGGTCGAAATGGCCAGGATGAGAATGGCGATGAACAGGCGGAAGGCCATTCCGTCGGTGGTCGACACCACGTGGGCCAGTCCGAGAGCGATGATGATCAGGCCGACGACGATCGCGACGGCGCCCAGAATCCGCCGAACGGCACGCTCGGTGATCACCCACCATGCCCCGGCGACGGTGATGGCGAAGCCGATCAGGCCGATCAGGACCGAGAGACCACTCCGGATCAGGAAGGCGATGAGCAGAACACCGACCGCGGAGACACCGACCAGAGCGATCACTGCACTCACTCGACGTTCGATGCTCACCATCGTTCACCCCGTTCCGTCCCACGGCCGGTGATCGCGGCCACCGGTGATCGTGTCACATTTCCGGTGGTGGCGGACGGATGCGGGCCGTCGGACTCGGTTCGGCGGCCCGCACGTCAGCTGTCACTGATTAGGTGGGATCCGCCCAGGGTCCGATGCTGCGGGAGCGGACCGGCTGCACCGGGCGGGGTGCAGCCGTGTGCGGGTAGCCCTCGCCCCAGTTGGTCGGGGTGCCGAGCATCTCGATCTTGGCGTCCTCGGTGTACCAGTCGACGAGGTCCTTGTCGGACCGCAGAATCCAGGTGCAGCCGAGCTCGTGGTGCGCGGTGAAGTCGCCGTGCCGGACAGAGGCCGGACGCCAGAAGTAGGTGCCGGGCCACATCGTGCCGAAGCTGTACTCGAATCCGCCTTCGAGGCAGTACGCCTCCTCGCTGCATGGGTGGTGGGCGAGGGGGTGTTCGCGCCACCCGGGCTTCGCCTTGATCAGACGCGTGTAGAAGCCGGTCTTCTCGTCGCGGTGGAGCAGCTTGATGTACAGGCCGGGTACCGGCGTGCCGCCGAGGTCGAAGCGCATCGGGCTGCCGTCCTTGACGTCGATCCACGGTATGTCGGCGGTCGGCAGCACGATCAGCTGCTGATCGGCGCGGACCGATGCGAGATCGGAGTCGCGGGGCTCGAACGTCCAGTCGCCGAACTCGCGCCACAGCAGGATCTCGGTGCCCTCCGTCACCGTGATCGGCGGCGTCCAGACACCGATCGGCGCGTGCCAGTAGCCCTCTGGGCCCAGCACGGTGTCACCGATCGTCACCTCGCCGGACAGCACATACCACTCGGTCTCCGCCGAATGCACGCTGGCCGGGCGCGACCAGTCGCTGGTGAAGTGCACCTTGAGCGACGCGGAGCCGTCCTCCTCGTCGTAGCACAGGTTGCGTTGCTTCGCGGTCCCGGTGGCGTGCTCGAATTCTGCGATGTGCCACAGCAGATCGCGTTCGTCGATGGTCTCGACATGTGGTCGCATCGGAACCCCCCATGTGTTCGGTCGGTAAGGAGTTAACGATCCAAACTGTATCGGTATCCGATTAACGGTGCAACATGTATCGTTAAATCCGTGACCAAGACAGGACGACCGGCGGGACCCGCCGCCGACACGACCGAGGTGGTGCTGACCGCGGCACTCGACCTCCTGCTCATCGAGGGGGCCGCCGCGCTCACGGCTCAGCGGTTGCATCAGGTGACCGGGGTGTCACGCTCCACCATCTACCGCCACTGGGCGACGCCGATCGACGTGCTGTCGGCGTTGATCGACGTCGCGCCGACACCCGCGCAGACCCACACCGGCGACCCGGTGCAGGATCTGCACGCGGAGGTCGACGCACTGTGTGATCGCCTGCGGGACAAGCCTGTTGGTGCCTTCCTGCAAGCTCTCGCCGCGTTGGCGGCCACCGACTCGGCTGCGGTCGATCTTCGTCAGCGCTACGTCGACGACCTGCTCGCCCCTTTCCAATCGATCGCCCGCAGCAGTGGCCTGGTGCGGATACTCGCCGACGACGCGGTGACCGCCGTCGTCTCCCCACTACTTGTCGACGCCCTACTGCTGGGCCGGCAGCCCAACAGATCCCGCGCACACCGCGCGGTCGATCTTCATTTCGCTGGAATAGAGGTGTCATGACCAACGTCGTCGGCTCACGGGCTGTGTTCGGAGTGATCGTTCCGAGTACCAATACCGTTGTGGAACACGACTATTGGCGCAGCGACATCGACGGTGTCGCGTTCCGGGCCGGTTCGATGTACATCCCGCATCCGGTGATGGACGACAACGCGGGATTCGAGGCGCTGCTCGGACAGATTCGCGCCTCCATCGACGACGCGGTGCGCGACGTCCTCACCGCGGAGCCCGACCGAATGGTCATGGGGATGTCTGCGGAGACCTTCTGGGGTGGCGTCGACGGAAACGCGGCGTTCGAGCAGCGGCTTCGCGATCGGACCGGACTGCCCGTCACCACCGGGGCCAGCTCGTGCCGCGCAGCCCTCGAGACACTCGGTGCACGTCGTATCGCGGTGTTCTCGCCGTACCAGCCGATCGCCGACGTCGAGGTCGGCCGGTTCTTCACCGAAGCGGGCTTCGATGTCGCCGCCATCACCGGATTGCGTTGTCGCACTGCGATGGACATCGCCCGCGTCGATGTGCCCCGGCTACGCGAGGTGGTCGCCGAACTCGACGGACCCGACGTCGACGCCATCGTCCAGGTGGGCACCAACCTCTCGTTCGTCGGGCTCGCCGACGAACTCGAAGCCGAACTGGGCAAGCCGGTGGTCGCCATCAACTCCGCAACCCTGTGGCACGCGCTTCGCGATCACGGCATCGCCGACCAGGTCAAGGGGTGCGGACAGTTGTTGCGCGAGTACTGATTCGAAGAGTACTTCCTTCGGCCTAGGGTGTGTGTTCCTGCTAGCGCTGACGCAGAGGTCGGAGGTAGTCGCTGATCGCCGGCAGGTCGACGACGAGGGTATCCCAGACCGCGCCGTAGTCGGTTCCGTCGTAGTGGTGCGCGAGGCGATCTCGCATCGGTTTGATCAGCGACCACGGCACTTCGGGATGCGCTTCGGTGGTTTCGGCGCTGAGTCGGGCGACGTTCTCACCGATCTTCACGATCAGCGACTCCGCGGCGAGTCCCGGTACGTTGTCGACGTCTCCCGTGTACCACTCGTGACCACGCGCGACCAGGTGGGCCCCAATGCCGCAGAGTCGAACGATCTCTCGCAGAATTGATGCGTCACGGGAATTCATATTGCAACCGCGGTGGCGAGAATGTCGTGGTCGGGGCGAAGGCCACCGTCCGACACCACATCCACCTCAACACCGAGTAGTTCACCGGCGGCGACCGCGAACGCGGCGAGAGTGAGAAGGCCGGTACCTTCCGAACGAGTGACAAGAAGGTCGAGGACGCTGCCCGGCCGATCGGTGCCGCGGGCGGCCGAGCCGAACACGCGGGCGTTACTGAGGCCGAACTCTTCGGCGAGCTCCCTGAGCTCGACTCGGTGCGTTGCCAACGCCTCGTGCGGAAGTGGCCGCGCCGACTCCCGCAATCGTTCGATCATCTCCTCCGACGCGCGGCGTCTTCCAGACTCGTACGCTGCGATGTTCGGCTGGGCAACGCCCGATCGTCGGGCGAGTTCGGCTTGACTCAACCCGGCGGCTTCCCGCAGCTCTCGAATCTGATTGGCCACGCGTGCCATAATATCGCATGATATAACCCCTGCTCCAGATCAAAGTTGTGTCACGACGGGCAGATGGATCGGCTTGCTGTCATTGCCGCCGAATCAGAGCGGTTCGCCGAGGTGCTCTCCGATGTGAATCCGGACGCGCCGTGTCCCACGTGTCCTGAGTGGTCGGCGGCGGACTTGCTGTGGCACTTGGTCAACGTTCATGTCTTCTGGGCAGAGATCCTGGGTCGGGGAGTTCTCGACGGGGCCGAACTCGAGGCCGTCGAGGCCGCGAAGCCCGCCCGTCCCGACACGGTCGCGGCAATGCTTCCGCTGCGGGCCGAGGCGACCGCTGCACTGCTCGACCAGCTCGAACGCCGAGCCGACGACGAGCCGTGCTGGTCGTGGTGGCCGGCGGACCAGACGGTCGGGTTCACGCGCCGCATGCAGACCTACGAGGCCACCATGCATCGCGTGGACGCGGAGCTCGCCGCCGGCGCACCGGTGACGCCATTGGCGCCCGACGTAGCGGCCGGAGCGATCGATCACGCCGTTGACGTGATGTGGGGCTGGATGCCCGACGACGCTGCATGGCGACCCGGCGGGGTGGTCGAGTTCGCCGCCGACGACACCGGTGCACGGTGGAACGTCGAAGTGGGCGAATGGGTCCGCCGAGACGGGTCGACGGGCGGCCCGCGAGCGGTGCGCGCCGGCGGCGGTCGTCCCGCGGCGTCGGTCGGTGCCCCGGTTGCCGACCTGGCCCTGTGGGTGTGGACACGGGGAGGCGGCGTCCACCGGACAGGCGAGCAGGGAGTCATCGACCTCCTCGATGCGGTTGTCACGCAAGGTATGTGAGGGTTCTTCGCGCCTGGATCACAAGACACCGCGAGCATTGACGTGACCTTGGCCGCCGTGAATACTCCGACCACATGAGCTTCGAGATCCCCGCACCGACCGGATCGGCGACCCAGCGATACGACGAACTCGTCGACGCCGCGCGATCCCTTGTGGCCGGGGAGTCCGACCTCATCGCCAACGCATCGAACCTATCGGCCCTGGTCTTTCATTCGCTGCCGCAACTCAACTGGGTGGGCTTCTACCTCTTCGACGGCGAGGAGTTGGTGGTCGGTCCATTCCAGGGGAAACCGGCCTGCGTGCGCATCCCGCTCGATCGAGGTGTGTGCGGGGCTGCTGCGCGGTCGGGAGTCACGCAGCGGGTCGACGACGTCCACGCCGTGCCCGACCACATCGCCCGCGATGCGGCGAGCCGGTCCGAACTGGTGGTACCACTGATCAAGAACGGCGATCTGATCGGTGTCTTCGACCTCGACAGTCCGGTTCCCGCCAGGTTTGACGACGCCGACCAGGCGGGACTCGAACGGATCGCCGGCATACTGCTCGACAGTCAGCGCTGACCGTCAAAATTGCTGAAACTGAAAACAGAACCAGAAAGTCTGCCTACACTCAGCCCGACGACGAGTTCACGACGCACGGGGGTGGTGGCCGAATGGTCAACGAGGAAGCCGGCGGAATGCCAGATCATTGCGGCGGCGGCGTTCTCGGGCGACGTACATTTCTGCAGGTGGCTGGGGCGGCGGGTGCGTTCGCCTTCGCTCCAGGTGCGGCATCTGCTGCACCGCAACCGTATTCACCGCCGCTCAACCACGAGCAGCCGAGCGTTCCCGGCATCCCCTTCTTCAGTTATCACTCGCCGCCGCTCGCCAAGTTCGTCGATGAACTGCCGCGGCTGCCACTGATCAAGGCACCACGACGTCTGGTGGCCGCGGGAGCGTTGCACCGTTTCCATCGGGACCTCGACCCCGCGCCCAGCGTCGGGTTCGGCGGGCTGTCGCACCACGGCCCGACGATCGAGACGATGGCGGGGGAGCAGCCCCAGATCACCTTCGTCAACCAGATGCGTACGCACCCCATGGCCGTCGACGTCGACCCCAGCCTGCATGGGGTCTCGGAGATGGATCGGCATCGGCCGCCGCTGGTCATCCACCTGCACGGCGCGCCCAACCATCCTGCCGAGGACGGTTTTCCGACGTCGCCGTTCCGGCTCGGGCGGTCGGTCACCTACCGCTTCACGAACCCGCCACACGCGGCGCCCCTGTGGTACCACGACCATTCGATGGGTACGACGCGGCTGTCCGTCTATGCCGGGCTGACCGCGCACTACCACGTCCGTGACGAGTGGGACACCGGCGAACCCGACAACCCTCTCGGCCTGCCCGCCGGCGACTACGAGACCGCACTCATCATGTGCGACAAGCTCTTCTACCCGAACGGCCAGCTCCGCTACGACAACACTCCGACCGTCATGGCGGGCCATTGGTCGGGTGGGATGGCCGGGGACACGATGGTGGTGAACGGCAAGGCGTGGCCCAAGATGTCGGTCGACCGCGGTGTCTACCGCTTCCGGATACTCAGCGCCAGCCAACTCAACGACTATCGGCTCGCCCTGTCCGACGGCTCGCCGTTCTGGGTGATCGGGAGCGACGGTGGTCTGCTCGACGCGCCGGTGCTGGTGTCGGCGTTGAATGTCGGCGCTGCCGAACGTTACGACATCCTGATCGATTTCAGCGATCGTGCACCCGGCGAGCGGGTGCAGTTGATCAACACCATGCAGATCTCGTGGGCCGGACAGGTCAATGGCGCCAAGCTGATCCGATCAGTGGTGCGCTTCGACGTCGGCTCCGCACGTGGCCGGTATCGGCGGATTCCCGAACGCCTCAGGGGTGCGCGCAACCAGCCCGCCGCATTGCCGAGGCGTCACGCCGGGCACGACCGGCATCGCGTCGCCACCCTGAATGTGACACTGAACCCGCAGCAGTTGTCGTGGCTGAGTGTGCTCACAATGAATCTCAACAATGTTCCGTTCCATACCAACGACTTCGAACACGCCGAGCAGGGCGCCACCGAGTGCTGGGATCTGGTGAACGCGGACGCGACCATGCAGTCACACGCGATGCATCTGCATCTTGTCCAGTTCCGGGTCGTCGGGCGATGGGACTTCGACAAGGTGCGCTACCTGGCAGAGAATCCGCCCCCGCTGTTCGGGAAACGATGGACGCCTGATCCGAAGCGCTATCTGACGAGTCGGATGTTCGCGCCCGCGCCATACGAGTTCGGGTGGAAGGACACCGTGCGGTGCCCGCCCAATCAGGTCACGCGGATCGTCGTGCGGTGGCCGACCAAGGCCGAGCTCGGCTTCGACCCCGACGCGGTCTTCACCGGCCTCAACGGTGAGAAGCTGCAGGGCTACGTCTGGCACTGCCACCTCACCGATCACGAGGACAACGAGATGATGCAGCGCATCCGCGTGGTGGGTTCGGGTGGTCGCGGGGGCCCCGAGATGCCCATGCACGGACCGGGTCATCACGGTCACCACTGACTCGGTCCGCCGTCACATCGGCGGGTCTGCCACCATGTCGGCATGAACTCGCCACGGGCCACGGGCACGATCGCCGCCGGGACCGTGGTGGCTCTGTCGGCGCTGTACTTCGCGCAAGGTCTGCCGTACGGATTCTTCACCGGCACGGTGCCGGTGGTGCTGCGCCGATCGGGCTACTCGCTCACCGAGATCAGCGCTACCGGGTTGCTGTTCGCGCCGTGGGCCCTGAAGTTCATCTGGGCGCCGTTCGTAGACCGGTATGGCACACGGCGCCAGTGGCTGCTGGCGCTGCAGTTCGCGTCGGTCGTCGTCGCGCTGGGTCTGGCGTGCCTGGACCTGTCGTCGACGTTGACCTGGCTGCTGGTCGGGATAGCGGTCATCAATCTGTTGTCGGCCACTCAGGACATCGCGACCGACGGACTGGCCGTGCAACTGCTGACCGCACGACAACGCGGTCTCGGCAACGGAATTCAGGTCGGCGCGTACCGGATCGGCATGATCGTGGGCGGCGGCGGCCTGCTCTGGCTGTTCTCGATCGCCGGGTGGCGATTGCTCTTCGTCGCGATGGCGGTTCTGTTGCTGGCGGCCACGATCCCGGTGTGGTGGCTGCGCGGGCTGACGTCGATCCGGGGGTCCGCTGCCCCGACGTCGACGCCCGCTGCGTCGGGCGTCTCCTGGTGGCGTCGGCTGCGCCGCCCCGGGATGCTCGCACTGATCCTGCTGATCGGGGGCTTCAAATTCGGCGACTCGATGGGCTCGGCCGTGGTCGGGCCGTTCATGGTCGACGAGGGGCTGTCGGACGCCCAGATCGCGCTGATCAAGGGCGCCTTGTCGTCGCTTGGTGCGCTGGGCGGCGCAACTCTCGGTGGGTGGTTGGCCTTTCGGTTCGGTCGTCGCAACGCACTGCTGATCGGTGGGGTGGCGCAAACGGCGAGTCTCGGCCTGTACTTGCTCGCCGCGACAGGGGTCGGCGGCTTTTCGCTGATCGTGTCGGCAAGCCTGGCCGAGCACATTCTCGGTGGCGCAGCGACGGTCGCCGTGTTCACAGTGATGATGGATGCCGCCGAGCGCGATCACGCCGGTAGCGACTACACCTTGCTCGCGTGCGCCGTGGTCGTCGTCCAGGGGATCGCAGGTGTGGCCGGCGGACTGGTGGGTGACTCGTTCGGGTATCCGGTGCTGTTCGCTGCGAGTCTCGTGCTATCCGGGATCGGCTGTGCCGCAATGATCATCGCGCTTGACCGCGGAGTGGGACCCGAGGGTGTGCGCAGGTTGGCCCGGGTCCGCGACCAGACTGTCTGAGTCTGGTCGGTCAGGAGAGCATCAAGTTCACCGCGACATCGACCACAGCATCGAGGTCAGTGCCGAGGCCTCCGGTCAGCCATTGTTGCGCGAGTTCGGCCATCGCACCGGTGAACATCGCCGCGCGAACACCATTGGTGGTGGCGTCGGGCTCGTGCATCTGGTTCTCCGCGACGGCGAGTTCACGCAGCAGTTCCTGGGTCGCGGCCCGACGCTGGGCGAGTACGGGATTAGCGCGCGCCTCGGTGAACAGGACGCGCCCACGACGCGGATCTGCGGAGCCGAATTCGAGCACTGAACGGATGCCGAGGCGAGTGCGGGCGCGAACCGAATCGTCGCACCCAGCGAGTTTGCCCTCGATCGTCGTGGCGAGTTCGGCCTCGGTGCGATCGTAGACCGCACCGAGGAGTTCGTCGGTGTCGGCGAAGCTCTCGTAGAAGTAGCGGCTGTTGAATCCACATGCGCGACAGACCGAACGGACCGAAAGGGCACCTTCGCCCGCGGATCCGAACAGGTCGAAAGCGGCTGCGACGAGCTGCTCACGGCGTTCGGCACGACGATCCGCCATCCGGACGCCGGCCCACCTGGTGGGGCTGGACATCGCACCAGCATACGCGCGGCAGATCGTTATGAAGAAGGTCTGGTCACAGGTGTACCCAAAAGGTTATTCTGGGCACACCTGTTACCAGAAGGTGGGTGGTTGTTGTGTCCGTGCCCTCAGTGTCGTTGCCCTCAGTGTCGTTGCCCTCAGTGTCGTTGCCGTCCGTTCCGCTGCCATCTGTGCCGCTGCCCTCGGTGCGTGTGCCGTTCGCGTTGCCGCATCAGTACATCGGCAAGTGGCTCAACGAGAAGTTCGACGAGAACGTGAAGTCCAAGTTCTTCCGCGGTATGAGTTTTGACGATCCGGTCGGCGACCCGGGCTGGTTCGGTCCCGACAGTGCCACGTGGTATGTCCATTCCCACACGCCCGCACTGATTTTCGGACTGCAGTGCGCGTCGTACATGGAGCGGCTCGACCCGAGTATCTTCTGGATGGGCATGCATCATTCCCGGCTCGTGGAGAAGTCGTCGCAGACGTCGACGATGGGCCGGATCGACCAGGCCGGAGCCAGCATCCGGTTAGGGCATTCGTTGGCCTTCTTCATCGGTACCGCTTACGGCACGACGGATACGGCCGAGCGTCTTGCCCGAACCGTCCGGGCCATGCATCACACCATCAAAGGTGTTCGGCCAGATGGGCTTCCGTACGACGCCGACGATCCGCTCTGGCTGCGGTGGAACTACGCGACCGTTGTCTGGGGAATTGCCACCGCGCACGAGATCTACCACCCTCGACCTCTACGTGGCGACGATCTGGACCGATACTACGGCGAGTTCGTCCGCGTCGGGCACGCGCTCGGGGGTACCGATCTGCCCACCACCAAGGCAGAGACTCTGGCCTGCCTGGAAGAGTATCTCCCGCGTCTGGCACTGACCCACGGCAGTGCGATGGCGACCGGCACCAATCTCACGAATCCTGCTCAGGCGGCGGTGGATTGGGCCGTCCGCGACACCATGCCCACGTGGGCGGCGCAGTTTGTGCAGTACCGCCCGCCGAATCCGGTCGAACGGCGTGCGCGTCGCAGCGCGGTCTGGAGTGCCATCAACGGACTGCACGCCAGCATGGGGGAGGCGCCCGAGTTTGCCGCGTCACGTCGCCGGGTTCAAGGCGGAACCACCGTGCCGCACACGGTTCCCAGTTACGTTCTCGGCACCGACCCGGAACTCAGCCGCGACGAGGTCGAGGCGACGATGGCGTAGGGCCATCGCTGGTGATCTCGACACGGTGCCTCGCTCCGCTCGGTACCGGCTCGATCCGGCGGATCTCGACACGGTGCCCATCCCCCGCTGGTTGAGCCGACACCGAGCCCCCAAGGGCGAGGCGTCGTGTCGAAACCACTTGGCGAGCTGACAATGTCCCTAACCTCAACCATCAACCACCCTTGAATTTCTGATACGGCTGTG
>NZ_JAKWBF010000040.1 GCF_022513585.1 Gordonia gummivorans | reverse complement strand
AGGTCTGGAGTCGTCCCTCAGCAATTTCGCGGGGAAGACACCAAAGGTAGGGGACGAATCTTCTTCCCCTAGATTCTTTCGGTCCAGACGGCACAACTACCTCGTCCACCTCCAAGGGCCGTTGCGGTAGGCCGCGGGAGTGTCGTGGCCGACGGATGGGTGGTCACCCGGTGCGCGTCGGCGTGAAGCGAACGCAGAAACCGCGTGTCCGGTCAGAAACCGTATGCGCGTATACGGGTTCCGGCCATGGCCGCGGTTTCTGACCACATGTGCGGTTTCGGTGACGGACTTCACGACGTCAACAGGGCCCGCCCTTTGTGTCGAAATCTGTACGTGGCAGCGAAGCCACGTGCAATGTGCACTTTGTCGGTGGTCTCGACATGACGCCTAGCCTGGCGGCTCGGAGTCGCTCGAGCAGCGGGGGTGGTGACTCGCCAGGATCAACCGCGCAACGCTGCCACTGCTTCTCCCACGGCGCGATGGGGCGCCCCGAACAACTGCGCACTGCCGTGTGCGCGTTTGAAATACAGCTGGATGTCGTGTTCCCAGGTGATGCCGATGCCACCGTGCAATTGGATCGCGTCCCCGGTCACGGTACGGAAGGCCTCGGAGCAGTAGACATGTGCGGCGAGGGCAAGCTCATCGCCATCCGGATCGCCGGCCACCAGAGCGGACACTGCGGCACGGGAGATCGACCGTGTGGTCTCGACCAGCACGTACATGTCGGCCATGCGGTGTTTGAGGGCCTGGAAGGAACCGATGGTGCGTCCGAATTGCTTGCGGGACTTGGTGTATTCGACGGTCAGATCCAGGGCCGCCTGCGCGCCGCCGACCTGTTCGGCCGACAGGAGGGCCCAGGCAAGCGACCGCAATCGGTGTGCGAGATCGGCGGGTGCCGGGATGGTCGTCGCCGAAACCTCGTCGAAGTGCACCGAACTCAACGGCCTGGTGGGGTCCATGGTGGGCAGCGGCGTCACCGTGACTCCGTCGGAGGTGGCGTCCACTTCGTGGAGCGTCACGCCCTCCCCGCTGGAGGCAAGCACCACCAGCGTGTCGGCGACTTCGCCGTCGATCACGAAGTGGGCTGTCCCGGTCAGCAAACCGGCATCCGCCCGCACGCTGGGCCGGTCCCAGCCTGTTTCGCCTGCCCAGCACAATGCGGCCACCCGCTCGCCGGAGGCCAGGTCGGGCAGCAGGCGTTTGGAGGTGTCGTCGTCGTCCGCGATCAGAATGGCCGCGGTGGCGAGAACGGCGGACCCGAACACGGGAACGGGACTCAGTGCGGCGCCCAGTTCTTCCAGTACCGCGGCGCTCTCGACGAAAGTCGCTCCAGCTCCGCCGAATTCCTCCGGAACGGGCAACGCGGCCACACCGATCTCGCTGCACAGGGTGCGCCACAGGTCGCGGTCGGAGCGAGGTGTCGAACCCATCGCAGCACGCACCGAGGCCGAGTCCCCACGCCGCTTGCACAGGTCACGGACCGCGGTGGCCAGGGCATCGCGCTCTTCGGCCGAAACCGCCTCGATGGTCATCGCAGCGTCTCCAGGATCGCGTTCCGATGGACAGCCGGTGTGCCCCACGAACTCAGCAATGCGCGAGTCTTGGTGATGTACAACGACAGATCATGCTCCGCGGTGTAGCCGATCGCGCCGAGGACCTGCAGCGACCGGCGTGCAGCGAGATGGGCCGCGTCGGCCGTGGCAACCTTGGCAGCCGCGATGTCGCGTCGTACGTCGGTGTCCTCGGGCACCTGACCGTCGATGCCGAGAGCCGCCGCATGCACCAGCGGACGGGCCATCTCGAGCGCGATCGCGACGTCGGCAAGGTGATGCTTGACGGCCTGGAACGATCCGATCGGCCGGCCGAATTGCTTGCGCGCCTGCGCATACTCGGCGGCAATCGCGAGCATGGCCTGTCCGAGGCCGAGGAGTTGGGCCGCGGTCGCCAGGACGCCGGCGTCGACCGCATCGGTGGCATCGACGCTCTCGGCGAGAACCTCACCGGCGGTCACTCGAGAGAGGGTCCGGGTGGGGTCGACCGACCGTAGGGTCTCCTCGATGTGTCCGATCGCCAGCACGCCGTCGGTGACCACGTACCGATCGTCCACGGCATCGGCATCGGCGGCCAGCAGTGCCAGGGGTGCGATCGCGCACGTGGCGCCGCGGCCCGCCGCCAGGGCGGTCAGACGCTCGGTGTGACCGGCATCCCGGAGTAGAACGGGAAGTACTGCAATACTTTCCGCGATTGGTCCGGGGACGCAGTGTTTGCCGAGTTGTTCGACGGCGACGACCATCTCGATCGCGCCGGCGCTCGATCCGCCGTGTGACTCGTCGATGAGGAGGCCACAGATGCCGGTGTCGGCGAGTTGAGCGTAGACCGCCGACGCGGCGCCCCGATCACCGGCCGCCCAGGCGCGGGCCGCCGCGGGCATGTCGGCCTTGGTGAGGATTGCGTCGATGGTCGACGCGAGGTCGTCGTGTATGTCCGAGAGCAGGAATTCCATCGTCTCACCGATCTCCGCGGGGCAGTCCGAGCAGCCGTTCCGCGATCACATTGCGCTGAATCTCGTTGGTGCCGGCATAGATCGGTCCGGATAGCGAGAACAGGTAGCCGTCCATCCAGGGGTCGTCGAGTTCGGCGGTCGCACCCTGCAGATCCAACGCGGTCTCGTGCGCGGCGATGTCCCACTGGGACCAGAAGACCTTGTTGATCGACGACTCCATGCCCAACTGGCCACCGGCGGCGAGGCGGCTCACCGTCTGATAGGTGGACAATTCGTAAGCGCGCGAACCGATCCAGGCGTCGGCTACGTGGGCATCGACATTCGCGGTCGTGGGGACGTCGTCGCGTGCTTCCTTCCACAGCTTCACGAGTCGGTCGGTGGTGGCCAGGAACCGGCCGGGGGAGCGTAGCGACAGGCCACGCTCGTTGGCCGCCGTGCTCATCGCCACCCGCCAGCCGTTGTCGACCGTACCGATCACGCCCGACGCGCCGGGGTCGGCCGGGTCGTCGGGGACGAAGACGTCTTCGAGGAACAGTTCCGCGAAACCCGCCTCGCCGTCGAGCTGCGCGATGGGGCGCACCGTCACCCCGGGAGCCCGCAGGTCGAACATGAAGTAGGTCAACCCTTTATGCCGTTGTGCGGCCCTGTCGGTGCGGAACAGGCCGAAGGCCCAGTCGGCGAAGCTCGACCGCGAACTCCACGTTTTCTGGCCGTTGAGCAGCCAGCCGCCGTCGGTGCGGGTGGCCGTCGACCGGAGCGACGCGAGGTCGCTGCCCGCCTCCGGCTCGCTCCACGCCTGACCCCAGATGTCGTCCGCACGGGCCATCCGCGGCATGATCCGGGCCAGCTGGTCGGGATGAGCGTGTTCGAAAAGTGTTGGTGCCAAGAGGAAGATTCCGTTCTGGCTGACGCGGCCCGGCGCGCCGGACCGGTAGTACTCCTCCTCGAAGATGACCCAGTGCAGCAGCGGGACGTCGCGCCCGCCGTACTCTTCCGGCCAACTCACCACCGACATTCGGTCGGCGGCCATGGTCCGCTCCCATTCGCGGTGCGCCTCGAATCCGTCGGCGGTGTCCATCGATGGAAGGGGCTGAGCCGGAACATGTTCGGCCAGCCAGGTGCGTACCTCGTGGCGGAACTTCTCGGCCGCCGCGTCGAACAGCAGATCCATGTCAGCGGCCCGTCCCATTGGCGCTTGACGCCTTCATCGACTTGGCGTCCATGCCGCCCAGCGAATCCCCACCGTCCTCGGCGTTGGCGGCATGCGCGAAGTGGTGCCAGCCGAACACCGAATCCATCGCGTTGCGCAGCCCCATCTGGTCCTCGCAGATGTTGACCGCCTTCTTGCTGAGCATGAGGCCCTGGATCGGCATCGCCGCGATCTGCTCGGCGATGGCGTCGACCTTGGTGGCGAGTTCGTCGCGCGGCACAACGTGATTGACCATGCCCCACTCGGCGGCCTGTGCCGCGGTGAAGCGTTCGCCGGTGAACAGGATCTCTTTGGCGCGTCGGGTACCGAGCGCGTAGGCGTGCGCGAAATACTCGACGCCGGGAATGCCCATGCGGGCGACCGGGTCGGAGAAGAAGGCGTCGTCGGAGGCGACGATGAAGTCGCAGATCCAGGCGAGCATGAGTCCGCCCGCGATGCAGGCGCCGTGCACCTGCGCGATGACCGGCTTGGGCATCTCCCGCCACCTACGGCACATACCCATGTACACCTCCATCTCACGCGCGAGCCGCTGGTCGGCGCCCGATCGGTCGGTGTGGTCCCAGTACAGGGTGGCGACGTTGTCGTAGTAGGTGTCGAAGTCGCGTTCCGGTGTGCCGATGTCGTGGCCCGCCGAGAAGTGCTTGCCGTTGGCGCGAAGCACGATGACCTTGACGGCCTTGTCGTCGACCGCCCGGCGGAACGCGGAGTCCAACGAATAGGTCATCACCGAGTTCTGGGCGTTGCGGTACTCGGGCCGGTTGAGCGTCACGTACGCGACGGCACCATCGGGTCCGCCGGTCTCATAGGCCACCGGGGTGGTGTCCGGCCCGAGTTCGTCGGGGCGCAGGGCAGGGGGAATCACCGCGTCGCTCATGCCTCCGAGCGTAACCTAGCAAGTGCTTGGTTGGTAGGGTCTGGTCGGAGTCGAACGCGGCGTCGATCACAGGTGCGTGCTGACCCATTTGGCGGCCCGCACGGCCGATTCGGCGAGTTCGCGCAGTTCATACCCAGTTTTCACACCGCCGGGACAGGCGACGAGGGATGCCACGACCGTGCCGCCGGCGTCGAAGACCGGTGTGCCGAGGGTGACGACGCCGTGCTCGGTGTCGTCGGACAACTCGGTGTCGAGGTAGTCGATGTCGCCGAGTTCGCTGAGCAGATCGCCGACGCGGGAGCGCAGCGAATCCGAGACGCCGTCGAGCGAACTCAGTGCGTCGATCATTGCGATGTGGTCGGGGGTCAGGCGCTCGATGGAATAGCCGCGTTCGCGGATCTCGTCGAGCACGATGGCCAGACGGGTACGCACCGACGCCGGGGCCTGTTCGATCCATTGTGTCCGGTCGGTCGGACTCGACCACGCGATGAACTCGCGACAGATGGGTGGACGTAACCGGATTCGACGACCGGGGCGGAACCAGGAGGCGGCCGGGTCGAGGCGCGACGACCCATCGTCGGGCAGAGCGTGTTCGACGACGGAGATCGTCTCGGCGTCGATGCGCCGGGCCAAGAAGCATGGCATCCCGTGTTCGTCGGCGAAGTTCCGGACGGCCGGGCCTGCCCACTGGCCGAGGAGGTCGGTGCTCTGTGCGGTGCGGGCGAGGGCCACGAACGCGGGGCCGAGTCCGAACTCGCCGGTCCTGGGATGTCGGGTCGCCCAACCGCGATCGACCATCTCCGACGCGACGGCGTGCGCGGTCGCGCGGGATTGGCCGGTGAGGCGGACAATCTGTGCCAGCGTGAGTGTGTCGGGCGCGGATCGCACGAGTAGTTCGACGACACGCATCACGCGAGCGGTCGGAGGCGACGGCGAGCGGGGCTGTTGACCCTGCTCGGCGGGGTCGCCTACTGTGTGTGTCACATAGTCAATACTGACCGTCGAATATTCGACAGTCAAGGGAAGGGGTTGCGCCGATGGGACCCTCGGTGGGCGAGGACTCGACGTCTTCCGCGTCGCACCCGCATGGTTACGAGCTCTCCCATCTCGAGGCGCTCGAGGCCGAGTCGGTGCACATCTTTCGCGAGGTGGCCGCCACGTTTGAGCGTCCGGTGCTGCTCTTCTCCGGCGGCAAGGACTCGGTGGTGATGTTCCACCTGGCGCGCAAGGCGTTCTGGCCGGCGCCGATCCCGTTCCCGCTGATGCATGTCGACACCGGGCACAACTTCGACGAGGTGATCGAGTACCGCGACCGCGTCGTCGCCGACACCGGGGTGCGCCTCATCGTCAGTTCGGTGCAGGACGACATCGACGCCGGGCGAGTGGTCGAGGCCACCGGCCCGGGCGCCAGCCGAAACAGACTGCAGACCACCGCGTTGCTGCGGGGCATCACCGAGAACAGATTCGACGCGGTGTTCGGGGGCGCGCGCCGCGACGAGGAGAAGGCGCGGGCCAAGGAGCGGGTGTTCAGCTTTCGCGACGAGTTCGGTGCGTGGAATCCGCGCGCGCAGCGGCCCGAACTCTGGAATCTGTACAACGGCAGGCACAATCGCGGCGAACACATCCGGGTCTTCCCGCTGTCCAACTGGACCGAGCTCGACATCTGGAGCTACATCGCCGACGAATCCATCGAACTGCCACCGATTTACTACGCACATCAGCGTGAAGTGATTCCGCGCGACGGCATGTTGCTGGCGAAAACCCGCTTCCTCGAACAGTTTCCAGACGAGACAAGTCACGTGGAGACGGTCCGTTTCCGCACCGTCGGCGACGCCACCTGCACCGGGTGTGTGCTCTCGACCGCCGACACCGTCGAGGCCGTCATCGCCGAGGTGGAGGCGACCCGCCTGACCGAGCGCGGTGCCACCCGCGCCGACGATCGAATCTCGGAGTCCGGCATGGAGGATCGCAAGAAGGAAGGCTACTTCTGATGCCGCCCATCACAGAGATGCTGCGGCTGGCAACCGCCGGCTCGGTCGACGACGGCAAGTCGACGCTGATCGGCCGGCTTCTGTTCGACTCCAAGTCGATTTTCACCGATCAGCTCGAGTCCATCGAACGTACGAGCGCGGAACGCGGCGACGAATACGCCAACCTCGCGCTGCTCACTGACGGTCTTCGCGCAGAGCGCGAGCAAGGCATCACCATCGATGTCGCGTATCGGTACTTCTCCACGCCCAAGCGGAAGTTCATCATCGCCGACACGCCGGGGCATGTGCAGTACACGCGCAACATGGTGACCGGTGCGTCGACCGCCGACCTCGCGATGATCCTCATCGACGCCCGCAAGGGTGTGCTCGAACAGACCAAGCGGCATGCGTTTCTCTCGTCCCTGTTGGGTATCCCGCACCTGACGGTCTGCGTCAAC
Source organism: Gordonia gummivorans (assembly GCF_022513585.1). GTDB lineage: Bacteria > Actinomycetota > Actinomycetes > Mycobacteriales > Mycobacteriaceae > Gordonia. Next base: position 40,001 of record NZ_JAKWBF010000040.1, on the reverse strand, counting down.
AAGATGGACCTGGTGGACTGGTCGCAGCAACGGTTCGACGAGATCTGCACAGAATTCGTCGATTTCGCCGCCAAGTTGAATGTGTCGGACCTGACCTTCATCCCGCTGTCGGCGCTGCGCGGCGACAACGTGGTCGAGGCGTCGGTGAACATGGGCTGGTACGAGGGCCGGCCGCTGCTGAGCCATCTGGAGAACGTGTACATCGCGTCGGACCGCAATCTCATCGATGCGCGGCTGTCGGTGCAGTATGTGATTCGCCCGCAAACCGCCGACGGCACCGACCATCGTGCCTACGCGGGGACCGTCGCCGGTGGAATCTTCTCTCGCGGAGACGAAGTCGTGGTGCTGCCGGGTGGATTCTCCACCACCATCACCGACCTCTGGGCCCCCGGCGGAGCACGGGTGGACGAGGCGTTCGCGTCCATGGCCGTGTCTGTCGAACTCGCCGACGAGATCGACATCGTCCGCGGTGACATGCTGGCCCGGCCCAACAACCGTCCCTACGTCGGCCGGGATCTAGACGCGATGGTCTGCTGGTTCGCCGACGACACCGAACTGCGTGTCGGCAACCGGTACCAGCTCATGTGCGGCACTCGTCTGACCCGTGCCCAGATCTCCGGGTTCAACTACCGGCTGGACGTGAACACGCTGCATCGGGACGAGAGCGCGGAGTCGTTGCAGCTCAACGAGATCGCTCGACTGTCGGTGCACACGCAGGAACCGGTGATGTTCGATGCCTACGGCCGCAACCGGGAGACCGGTAGCTTCATCCTGATCGACGAGGCCTCCAACAAGACGGTGGGCGCAGGCATGATCACCGCGCCGGTCCGACGCGACAGTCACGTGGTGTGGCAGTCCAGCAAGGTATCTCGCGAGCAACGGACACATCGCGGTGCGACCATCTGGCTGACCGGCCTGTCGGGGTCGGGGAAGTCGTCGCTCGCTGTCGAACTCGAGCGTCGGTTTGTCGCGGAGGGTCGGCACGCCTACCTGATGGACGGCGACAACCTGCGGCACGGCCTGAATTCGGATCTGGGCTTCTCCGACGACGATCGCCGTGAGAACATCCGTCGGACCAGCGAGGTTGCCGCGCTGTTCGCCGATTCGGGTGCGGTGGCGATCGTCTCGCTCATCTCGCCGTTCACCGACGAACGCGAACGTGCCCGGGAGATCCACGCCGAGAGGGGACTGCCGTTCTTCGAGGTCTTCGTCGACACCCCGCTCGAGGTTTGTGAGCAGCGTGATCCGAAAGGCTTGTACGCCAAGGCGCGTCGTGGTGAGATCAGCCAGTTCACCGGGATCGACTCGCCTTACGAGCGTCCCGAACACGCCGACATCGTCGTGACGCCGGACGACGGTCAGCCGACCGAGGCCGCCGACGCCGTGCTCCGTAGCCTGGGGCTGTAGATCTCCACATGATGAGTAAGGAAGGCGACACGTGACCGACGACCGTTCCCTCGCCGGTGATCTGGCCACCGCTGCCGGTGAGTTGCTGATCGACGTCCGGGCCAACAGCGGACTGAGCGGCAAAGAGCTCGGCCGCGCGGGTGACCTGCGTTCCAACGACTATCTGCTCGACCGCCTACGCGCCGAGCGGCCGGATGATGCAGTGCTGTCCGAGGAGTCGGCCGACGACAAGTCGCGATTGTCGGCGCCCCGGGTCTGGATCGTCGACCCCGTGGACGGCACCCGCGAGTACGGCACCGAAGGCCGGTCGGACTGGGCTGTCCACGTGGCGCTGTGGTCGTCGGACACGGGGCTGATCGTCGGCGCGGTTGCCTTGCCCGCGCTGGGCGTGACCTACGTCGACGATGCGTCCCCGATCGCCCCTGTGGCCGGGTTGGCCGCAGAGCCGAAGGGCGAGCGCGTGCGGGTTGTGGTGAGCGGATCGCGGCCGCCGGTGTTCTCCCAGGATGTCGCCGATGCGCTGGGCGGCGAGGTGCTCTCGATGGGATCGGCCGGAGCCAAGGCGATGGCGGTGGTGCGCGGCGAGGCCGACGCCTACGTACACGCGGGCGGGCAGTACGAGTGGGACTCGGCGGCGCCGGTCGCGGTCGCGCGCGCAAAAGGTCTGTGGTGCGGTCGGATCGACGGCTCCGAGCTGGTCTACAACCGCGACGACACCTACCTACCGGATCTCGTCATCTGCCGACCGGAGCTGACCGAGACGATCATCAAGGTGACCTCCGCCCACGCCTGAGCCTGGTTCCGTGGAAACGAAGCCAACCTCCGCTGCCTGAGGTGCGACGAGCCCGTGCGAGGAGCCTCGAAGGCCTGGTGACTGTTTGTGCGTGGTCGCCCAATTGCTGTGTCTCACCTGCCCTTAGAGGCTCTCGGCTAGCGCCTCGAGCACCTCAGGGAGCGGAGGGAACTATTCGAGTCCGCGCGCCGAAATCTTCACCCTGGCTCGGGGAGCGGAGGGCGGTCTCCGAGTCGGTGCGTTCGAAGATTGTTGCGTCTGAACGGTCAACGGGTGCGCGTCAGTGGGTGAGGATCACCTTGATGCCGACCACGGCGGTGGCCAGAATCAGGACGGCGATCGCGCCTCCGAGGGTTGCGCGCGACGGACGTTCGCCGTTGAGGCGGTCGATGACGAACACCGTGCCGGCGATACGGGCCAGGATCACCACCTCGGCAACGAGTTGCGCGGTGCGGGGTTCGAGCCAATCCAGCAGTCCCGCAACCAGTATCAGGCAGGGGAGCACCGCCGAGGTGAGGATCGGCACCGAGTTGCGCAGATGGTGGAGGACGGACCGGGGTGTGGTGTGTTCGGACCCGTCCAACACCTGCCGGCCGAGTGTCTCGGCGAAGACGTGGGCCAGGAAGGTCGACGCCGCCGTGCCGAGAAGCACAAGCACACCGAACTTCTCGCGTTCTGGATCGATAGGGATGATCGCGGCGAGGATCAGGATGTTGCCGTAGATGTAGGCGCTGATCCGGGCAGCGGCGCTCTCGCGGTCCAGCGGGTTGTTGCGTGAGAACAGCGGACCGTGCAGAAGTGTCTTGCGTGGAGCCTGTGAATCATCTTGGGACACGATCGAATCCCTCCGTCACCGCGCGACTTCGGGCAGTCGTTCGATGATGCCGGCGACCGTGTCGTCGGGCAGGTTCAAACACATAGTGGCCACGACGCCGGCGACCAGGCGTTGATTCTGCTTGACCCCGAGTTCTTTGACGACGGCGACCCGCGTGGCCTCGTCGAGACCGCGGTACTCGCGGCACGTCATCGACTTCGAGTTCGCGGGGGCATCAACCGTCGGCAGGTCACCGGTGGTGATCGGCAGTCCGGGGATCGACGACGCCGGTACCGACTGCGATGTGCCGGCGGTGTCGTCGGAGTCCGACGAGCACGACGTGAGAACCAGGCCGAGCGATGCGAACAACGCGACCACGAAGATCAATCGTCGTCGAACCGTGCGCTCGAACATCCACACCTCGTCTCTCGTCAACGGTTGAGTCCCGACAATACGCCCGACAGCGCGGCCTGCACGTCGCAGGACTCGATGCGCATGAGGTCGTCCTGTGACAACGAATTGATGTCCGGTGCAGTCGAGAGTCGGTACTCGCGCTCCTCCTCGGCGGCTTCGATGATGTTGCGGATGAATCGCCCGTTGCCGGCCAGGTCGCTGGCTCGCCGTATGGTGCCGCCCTCGGTTCGGATGTCGTGATACAGAGGGGTGCAGGCCTTTTCGATCTCCACGACCGCTTCCGGGGTGAGCGCCGAGTCGCGTCGCGTGGCGATGAACTCACCGATCCGGGCCAGTTCGTCGGGCGTGTAGGAGTCGAACCGGACGCGCCGCGCGAACCGGGACGACAGACCGTCGTTGGCCGCCAGGAAGCGGTCGATCTCCGCGTCGTAGCCCGCGATGATCACGACGAGACGGTCGCGGTCGTCCTCCATCCGCGCGAGCAGGGTGTCGACCGCCTCCCGGCCGAACGCGTCGCCACCCGACAGTCCCTGCTGGATCAGTGTGTATGCCTCGTCGATGAACAGCACACCGTCCATCGCCGAATCGATCAGCGCCGACGTCTTGATCGCCGTGCTACCCAGGTGCTCACCGACCATGTCGCGCCGCGTCGCCTCGACGACCCGGTCGGACTTGATGAAACCGAGGCCGCAATAGATCTTGGCGACGATGCGCGCGATGGTGGTCTTGCCGGTTCCGGGCGGCCCGGTGAAGGCGAGGTGCAGGCTCCGCGCGGACGTCGACAGCCCGCGGTCGGCGCGGACGCGAGCCAGCATCGACGCCGACTGCAGTTTGGCGACCTGCTGCTTGACCGACTCGAGCCCGATCTGCTCGGACAGTTCGCGCTGCGCGTCGGTGACCATCGCGTCGGGCGTGGGCGAACCGTCGGCGCCCGTGGACTCGCTGCCCGGCGCCGACGACGGGTCCCAGCGGTCGGTGCGCTCGGCGATGGATTCCGGAGTGGTGACGCGCAGGCGGATGCTCGGCGAGCGAAGTGCCTCGCCGGCCGCGGTCAGCGAGGGGTCGCGGGCGAAGACCTGCTCGAAGGTCGCGCGGGCCTCGTCCTCGTGGCCCTGCTCGCGCAACGCGAGCCCGTAGGCGTACATCGCGCGGGTGGTGCACGCCGGGATCGGACCGTCGATCGCGTTCTTGAGCCGACGCATGCCTTCGCCGAGCATGCCCAGCTGGATGCACGCGCTGCCGGCGAGGTAATCGGCCACCGCTTGCATGTAGGTGTCGCCCCACCGCGGCGCACCCGTCAGAGCGGCGAGCACGTCGGGCCACCGCTGAGTGCTGAAGTGGAGTACTCCTCGGATGAACTCGACGATCGCGACGGGTTGGGCCGCGACCTCGTCGAGCACCTGCTCGGCGCCGGTGTGGTCGCGTCCGCGGATGAGGCTGCTCGCGTAGGCGGCGGCGGCCTCGATCGGGTCGGACACCGGGTAGTCGATGAACATCCCGGTGTAGAAGCGGCCGACCAGGGTGCGGGGTGGTAGTCCGAGCCGACGCTGCTCGGCGCCGATCGAATGGCGGGACCGGTAGAGCCCCAACAGCACCTCGTCACTGGCATCCCCGCAGGCCAGACGGCCTATCCAGGCGTCTCCCTGCTCGGGATCCCACTCGCTGGCACGGGTGAACGCCTTGGCCGCCTGCGCCGGGTTGTGCACCGACTCCTGACCTTCGAGGGGGATGTCGAGCGAGAGCACACCGAGTTCGAACAGCGCCCTCGCCTTACGGATGTCGGCCATCGGCCCCCCCTGCCTGCCGTCGCGGTGACGCGACTCCTACCTGCCCGCGCAACAGATTATCGCCTGGAACGCACACGACGGTGATGTAGTGCACCGCCCGCTCGCCTCGCGCCAAATGGGTCCGATTTGGCATGCCCACATAGACTTGGTTCGTGAGCTCCAGTTCCCACCACACAGTGGACACCGTCGCGACCGCAGCCCAAACCCCGGACCAACCGCAGCCCTTCCGCGAACTCGGTCTGAAGGACGACGAGTACGCCCGGATTCGCGAGATCCTGGGCCGCCGGCCGACCGACGCCGAGCTGGCCATGTACTCGGTGATGTGGTCGGAGCACTGCAGCTACAAGTCGTCCAAGGTGCATCTGCGCTACTTCGGCGAGACCACCACCGACGAGATGAAAGCGAGCATGCTCGCCGGCATCGGCGAGAACGCCGGTGTCGTCGACGTGGGTGACGGGTGGGCGGTCACCTTCAAGGTCGAGTCGCACAACCACCCCAGCTACGTCGAGCCGTACCAGGGGGCGGCGACCGGTGTCGGCGGCATCGTGCGCGACATCATGGCGATGGGCGCACGTCCGATCGCGGTGATGGATCAGCTGCGCTTCGGCCCTGCCGACGCCCCCGACACGCGGCGAGTGCTCGACGGTGTGGTGCGCGGCGTGGGCGGCTACGGCAACTCGCTCGGCCTGCCCAACGTGGGTGGCGAGACCGTCTTCGACGCCAGCTACGCGGGCAACCCGCTCGTGAACGCGCTGTGTGCCGGGGTGCTGCGGACCGAGGATCTGCATCTGGCGTTCGCCTCCGGTGCCGGCAACAAGATCATCCTGTTCGGCGCGCGCACCGGCCTCGACGGCATCGGTGGGGTGTCGGTGCTGGCGTCGGAGACCTTCGACGACGACGGGGAATCCTCCGGACCGAACCGCAAGAAGCTCCCGTCGGTGCAGGTGGGCGACCCGTTCACCGAGAAGGTGCTCATCGAGTGCTGTCTCGAGCTCTACCACGCCGGTCTGGTGGTCGGCATCCAGGATCTCGGCGGTGCCGGATTGTCCTGTGCCACTTCGGAACTCGCCGCTGCGGGCGATGGTGGCATGCACATCGACCTGGAGAAGGTGCCGATGCGGGCGGTCGGGATGACGCCTGCCGAGGTGCTTTCCAGCGAGTCGCAGGAACGCATGTGCGCGGTGGTGACGCCCGAGAACGTGGACGCTTTCCTCGACGTCTGCCGCAAGTGGGATGTGCTGGCCACGGTGATCGGTGAGGTCACCGACGGCGACCATCTCGTCATCACCTGGAACGGCGAGACCGTCGTCGACGCCCCGCCGCGCACCATCGCGCACGACGGCCCGGTGTACGAGCGGCCGGTCGAACGGCCGGAGTGGCAGGACGCCGTGATCGCGTCGAGTTCGGCGTCGTTGACGCGGCCGAGCACGTCGGACGAGTTGCGGGACACGCTGCTGAGGATGCTGGCCTCGCCGGCGCTGTGCAGCCGCAAGTTCATCACCGAGCAGTACGACCGCTACGTTCGCGGCAACACGGTCCTCGCCGAGCACGCCGACTCCGGCATGATCCGCATCGACGAGACCAGCGGCCGTGGAATCGCTTTGGCCACCGACGCGTCGGGCCGCTACACGTACCTCGACCCGTATCGCGGGGCGCAGCTCGCGCTCGCCGAGGCGTATCGCAATGTCGCGGTGTCTGGCGCGGTGCCCAAGGCGGTCACCAACTGCCTCAACTTCGGGTCGCCAGAGGACCCCGCCGTCATGTGGCAGTTCCAGCAGGCCGTGCGCGGGTTGGCCGATGGCTGTGCCGCGCTCGGCATCCCGGTGACCGGCGGCAACGTGAGCTTCTACAACCAAACCGGCTCGACCGCGATCCTGCCGACCCCGGTGGTCGGCGTCCTCGGCATCATCGACGACGTCCGCAGGCGCATCCCGACCGGCATCGGTACCGAGCCGGGCGAGACCCTGATCCTGCTCGGCGACACCCGAGACGAGTTCGACGGCTCGATCTGGGCTCAGGTCGCCCACGACCACCTCGGTGGCGTGCCTCCTCAAGTGGACCTCGCGCGCGAACGCCTGCTGAGCGAGATCCTGGTCGCCGGGTCGCGCGACGGTCTCATCTCCGCGGCGCACGACCTCAGTGAGGGCGGGCTCATCCAGACCGTCGTCGAGGCTGCGCTGGCTGGCGAAACCGGTTGCCGCGTACTGCTTCCCGAGGGTGCTGACCCATTCGTCTGGCTGTTCTCCGAATCGGCCGGCCGTGTGCTGGTGGCCGTGCCGCGCACCGAGGAGTCGCGGTTCGTCGGGATGCTCGATGCTCGCGGGATGCCGTGGACGCGGATCGGCGTCGTCGATCAGGGCAGCGACTCGGTGGAGGTGCAGGATCACTTGTCGGTGACGCTCGACGAGTTGCGCGGCGTTCACGAAGGTACGTTGCCGAAGCTGTTCAGCTGATCCGAGGAGTTCGGGGCCGGGTCGCGGACACAGGTTTCTCGCCAGGGCTTCGAGGCTCGTCGCCAGGGCTCCTCGCTCCTCAGCCGGCGGGGAGGCCTGGTCTTTCCCATCGCCTGCGCGATCCTGGCGATGGTGCCGAACACCGGGCGGTGGATCGAGTCGGGCTGAGCAACGTCCTCAGCCGCGGCCCACTCGCGCCACGACGCCCTCCGGGTCGTCGGTGGTGATCTGGTCGACGCGCAGCTCGAGGAGGCGTCGGATCAACGCGATCGATCGTCGGTCGACCCGGTTGACCGTGTACCCGTCCACCATTCGGTCCGCCGCGTGGAACGCGCCGATCAGGTCGACGCCGAGGTGGTCGGCCGCGATGATGAGCCGGTTCTCCAGGTACACCATCTCGGCTCGCGGCGACGCGGCGACCGCGCGTCCGACGAAGCCGTCGAAATCCTGTGAGCCCAACACCGCATCGACGGCGCCGTGATGGCACGGGTCGTAGCCGACCCGAACGTCGGGTGCGGCGTCGGTCAGTCGGGTCACCGCGGCTGCATCGCCACAGGACAGGATCATGTGTCGCGCAAAGGGTTCCACCGCTCGAGCGAAGGTCTGCACGGCGTCGGCATCCAAGGCTTCATCGTCCTCCTTGAAATCGAGCTGCAGCAGGGCGTCCGGCGCGACCTCGACGTCGGCGAGCAGGTCGGCGAGATCCTCGAGGAGCAGGACGCGCTGCGACAGTCGACGGCCACGATTGGACCGCAGGCACAGCGCTCGCAACTCGTCGGACGACAGATCGGCTACCCGGCCGCGACCGGTCGTCGCGTGATCGACGGTCCGATCGTGCAGGATTGCGTACCCGCGGTCGGCGTGCAGGACGAGGTCGACTTCGACGCTCGCGCCGAGCCGCATGCCCTCGACGATCCGCGACGCGGTGAACGGCGGGTCGCCGGGCCGCCTGCGGGCGCGATGCCACTTGATCCAGGTCCGGTGGCCGTCGCGTTCGAGGAACAGCGGTGCTGGGGTGGAATCGGGAGTCTTGGACATCATCGTCGACATTAGTGGTGTGTCCCCAACACGCAGACAGAAAGTGAAACATGTTCTAGTTTGGGGTCATGACACTTCGTGTGGTCGAGTGGTCGACCGGAACCGTGGGCAGGCATGCGATCGCCGGGATCGACACCCGGCCGGATCTCGAACTCGTCGGGGTGTGGGTGTCCGACCCGGCGAAGGTGGGATGCGACGCCGGCGAGTTGGCGGGGTTGGGTCGCGAACTCGGGGTGATCGCCACCAACGACCGGGACGCGCTGGTCGCGTTGGCGCCGGATTGCATCGTGCACACCGCGATGACCGACGATCGGATCTTCGAGGCCATCGAGGACCTGATCTTCTTCCTGGAGTCGGGGATCAACGTCGTGTCGAGTGGGCCGGTGGTCCTGCAGTTCCCGCACGGCATCCTGCCTGCGGAGATGGTGTTGCGGATCGACGACGCAGGTCGCCGGGGCGGGGCCAGCCTGCACGTCAACGGCATCGATCCCGGCTTCGCCAATGACGTTCTACCGCTGTCGATGACGAGTCTGTCGCAACGCATCGACGAGATCCGCTGTCTCGAGATCGCCGACTACTCGACCTACTACCAGCCCGTGGTGATGTCGTCGATCTTCGGTTTCGGCCAACCGATGGACTCGACGCCGATGCTGTTCACGCCGGGCGTGCTGTCGATGGCGTGGGGTCCGGTGGTGCGGCAACTCGCGGCCGGACTCGACCTGACCCTCGACGAGCCGCTCGTCGAACGCGTCGAACGGGCCGCAGCCGACCGTGACTATTCGACGGTGTCGGTCGAGATTCCCGAGGGCACGATGGCCGCGGTGCGCTTCGAGGTCGTCGGGCAGGTTGACGGCGTGGACCGCGTCGTGCTCGAGCACATCACCCGCACACATCCCGATCAGTGCCCGCAGTGGCCGAAACCGGTCGAGGGCGACGGTAGTTACCGGATAATTGTCTCCGGCGAACCGCAGATGAAGGTGGAGTTCTCCCACCACGGTGAAAACGGTGACCACAACGTGTCCGGGATGATCGTGACGGCCATGCGGCTCGTCAATTCGGTTGCCGCCGTGGTGAATGCGGAGCCGGGACTGATCACGGCACTCGACCTGCCGCAGGTGTGGGGTCGGGGACTCGTATCGGCGCCGTCGGTCGAGCCGGCGGGTTCCGCTTTGTGAATTGATTCAATTCGCAAACTCGCGACGGTGGTCTCCTTCTACAGTGTGTTTGATCATCGGTTGAATTCTGCATCCGTGATCCACACTGTCAACCACGGAAAGAGTTGCCGCCAGGAGGAACCGCCTCATGTTGATCGACGTTGTCGGGGATGAAGTGATCGAGAGCCGGGGGGCGGAAGAAAAGGGTGGCGACAGCCGCGAAGGAGCCGGCAGCGACGTCGCGGTCGTTGATGATGCGGTCGTTGATGATGCTGCCGTCGACGAAGCTGCTGTCGGCGAGGTTGCGACGACCGGCGAGTTGGACGTCATCGATGCCGACGGGGACGAGGGCGTCCCCGTCGCGGAGCCTCCGAAGATCTTGGGCTACTGGACGTACAACGGGATCGCGATGCAGCTGGTCGACGGCGTGCTGCATGGTTCGGTGTCGCTGAACGACAGTCATGCCGGCCGGCCGGGGTGGGCCTCGGGTGGCGTCGTGGCGAATCTGTTCGATGAGTTGCTGCTGGTGGCACTGGCGCCGCATGCGCTCGACGTGAGATCGAGTCGGATCGAGGTGGACTTCCTGGCCCCGGTGCCCCTTCACGAGCGGATCACCTTGAGCGCGTGGGTCTCCCACCGCGAGGGGCGGCGCGTGTACACGGCTGCGTCGCTGCATCTCGGTGCGCGGGTGCTCGCGCAGGCGATGGGCGCGTACTTCGTGGTGGGAGCGCGGGCCACCAGATGCGCTCCCCGATGACCGTCATCGCGGCCGGGACGAGGACAGTGCGCACGATGGCGATGTCGAGGAGCAGGCCGACGCCGACGGTGAACCCGATCTGCACCAGATTGAGCACCGTCCCGCTCATGAGTGCAAACATGGTCAGCGCGAACACGATTCCGGCTGTGGTGATCACCCCGCCGGTGCTCCCGAAGCCGCGGATGATCCCGCGGACCATGCCACCTCTCGCGGACTCCTCCCGGATCCGCGCGGCGAACAGCATCGAGTAGTCCGCGCCGACGGCGATCACGGCCATGAACGACACCGGAATCACCGACCAGTCGAGGTCGAAGCCGATCAGGTGCTGCCACACCAGGACGCTGATGCCGGCCGCCGACGCGAAGGACAGCACCACGGTGGCGACGAGCAGCACCGGGGCGAGGACGCTGCGCAGCAACACCATCAAGATGAGCAGCACCGCGATGACCGCGACCGTCGCGAACAACAGGAAATCCCGGATCACCTGATCGCGCATGTCCATCGAGAGCGATGCCAGACCGGTGGTCGACACTTGAGCGTCGGCCAGGGACGTGCCGGCCAACGCCTGATGGGCCACGTCGGGGAGTTCTCGACTTGCGCGCATCGCTTCCTGGCCGTACGGGTTGACATTCCACGTCACGAGCAATCGGGCGGTGCGTCCGTCGGGCGAGATCAGGAGTCGGCTGCCCGCGACGAAACGCGGATCGCGCATCGCTTCAGCCGGCAGATAGAAGCCGGCACCGGGGCCGGTGTGGGTGGCTGCCCCCATCGTGTTCAGATACTGCGAGGCGCGTCGCAGTCCATCGGTGAGCCGGCCGGTCAACGCCACTGTCTTGTCGGTTCCGGCCTTCACCTGTCGCAATCCGGCCGCGAGTTCTGTCAGCCCAGACGACAACTCGCCCACTCCATCGGTGAGGCGGGTCAGATCCGACCGCACCTGCGCCGGTGTGCGACCAGCGAGCTGTCTGATCAGAATGTCGACGGTGGTGAGTGCGGCTCGCAGGTCGGGGAGCGCGGCGGCTACACGATTCAGCGCTTCGGGCGGAGCCGCGGCAATCGCGTCCGCCGCCTGCAACGCGGCACGCGCCCGTCCGCCGAGCGCGCGATCGAGCTGTTCGAAGGCGAATCGTGCGGCCAGACAACGAGGATCGGTCGCACACCGCGCCGTCGGTCTTGATGTCAGCACGGGATCGAACACCACACCGAGGCGTCGCAGTGCGGCAACGGCGGCGGCGTCGCGGGTGTTCAGGGTGGACACCACTTCGGTCACGGTGCGCAGTGCGGTCCGTAGGGCGGGAAGTGACCCGGCCACGGTCTGCCCGCCGGTGGCGATGCTCACGATGTGCTCGGCGTGCTCGAGTCCGGTGAGGACAGTGCCCGCCATCGTCGCGACCTCGGTGGTGCCCGCGACGAGTTCGGGCATTCGTGCTGTCGCGCCATCGGCCCCGGCCGACAGTGCTGTCACGCCCTCGGCCAGACGCCGTAGTTCTGGCGTCGCGGTGACCATCTGTCGGTGGGCGTCGCCGAGCTGCCGGCCGATGACACCCGCCTGGTAACCGGTGGCGGCCTCGGGGAGCGGCCGCCCGTCGGGCCGGGTGATGGAACGGACCACGGCCACCTGTGGAACGTTGGACAGTGCGATGCCGGCCAGCTCGAGCGCCGCCAGATCGCCGGTGTTGCGCAGGTCGTGCGCGCTTCGCACGGTCACATATTCGGGTGCAATCTCGTTGTGGCCGAAATGCTTACGCACGGCCTCGTACCCATCCTTGGAGTCCGTGGCGTAGATCGCCATGGCCGCCTCGTCCCAGTTGGTGCGGAATGTGACGGTGATCAGCGCGGTGCCTGCCAGAAAGATCAACGCGACGGTGGTGTACACGCCGGCGTGGCGGATCACGCGAGCGCCGCGCCGCCGCCACGCGCGCTCGGTCGAGCGGCGCGGCTCGGCCAATCCTCGTCGCCCGGCGAGTGAGAGCAACGCGAAAGGGGCTGTCAGCGACACCAGCAGGGTGATGACGACCGCTAGTGCCGTGGGTGGGCCGGCCGTCGTGAACATGCCGATCTTGGTGAACGCCATCGCCGTGCACGCCGCCGCGATCGTGCAGGCCGACGCGACGAGGATCGGTGCGGTGCGGCCGACCGCGCGCGCCGTGGCGTCGCCGACCGACGACCCGCGCCGGCGGCCCTCGTGATAGCTCGAGATGGCGAAGATCGCGTAATCGGTGCCGGCGCCGAGCACCAGCGCCGTCATGATCGCGACGGTGAAGTTCGAGATGGATATCCATCCGGCGGCGCCGAACACGGAGATGATCGGGCGCACGACCGCCAGCGACAGGCCGATCGTCGCGAGCGGGATGAGTGCGGTGACGAGGTCGCGATAGGCGAGCAGCAGTAGCAGCGTGATCAGTACGACGGACACCGCGGTGATGATCAGCAGGGAGACGTCGATGGCCGAGAAGAGGTCGGACAAGGTCGCGGCCGGACCGCTGTAGTGCACCGCGAGGCCGTCGGGCTTCGCCATGCCGTCGATCACCGCTCGGATGCCGACCGTGCTGTGGTGGGCGCGGGTTGAGCCGACCGAACCCTGCGCTGCGACGGTCATCTGGACGGCCTTTCCGTCCGGGCTCAGCGCGACGCCACGGGTGACCGGGTTCCCGTAGGTGTCGAGAACATAGGCGACGTCCTCGTGGTCGGCGACGAGCCTGCGCACGAGTTCTCGGTAGTAGCGCTCGTCTGCGGGGCCGAAACCGTTCTCGTTGACGAGAACAACGCTGCTCACCGCGTTCGAGGCGGACACTTCGAAGTCCGACGCCATGCGTTCGAGACTGATGTTGGCCGGCAGGTCGTCGGGCACGAAGTCGGCGGAGTTGTTGGCCACGGTCCGTTCGAGTTGTGGCACAGCGATGTTGAGGATGGCCGCGACCGCGATCCAGCCCAACATGATCAGTCCTGCGTGGCGGTGTGTCCACGTTCCCAGAGCTGTGAATGTGCGGCTTTGCCCGTGCGCCACGTCGATTCCCCCCACCCCTACTATGTATGCCGGTTGGCATAGCGAAGTGGAGCGACGTTAACCGTTACCAAGAGTTACGGTCAATCGGTTGACGTGCTGGTCACAGAGCAGTCGGCAATATGGCACAGATCACATTGTCACGAAGTCCAGGTGTGAACGGGCTCGCCCTCGTGCATCTGCGTCACGTAGTCGCGCAGCATCCCGGTGAGCGCCTGATGGCGCGACTCGCCCGCCGACTCCCGTGCGGCCACCGCCGCGCGCTGCCACACCGACCCGGTCTGCCGCGTGATGCATCGGCCCTCGATCACCGACAGGTACCGGGTGCGAGCCTTACCCGACACCCCGAAGGAACGCAGTCCCTCGTCGGCGAGGGGCAGCAGGCGGCGCAGGGTCAGCTCGTCGGGGCGCACCCATCCGACGTTGGGCCAGTAGATCTGTGATTCGAAGCCCGCTCTCGCCCCGGCCTGCAAGTTCTCGGCCGCCGCGTTGAACGACATCTGCGACCAGAGGGGACGGTCGGCCTCGACGAGTCCGCGGACGACGCCGTAGTAGAACGCGGCATTGGCGAGGATGTCGACGACGGTGGGGCCGGCGGGCAGCACCCGGTTCTCGACGCGCAGGTGCGCCTGCCCGTCGACGACGTCGTAGACGGGCCGATTCCAGCGGTAGACGGTGCCGTTGTGCAGACGCAGCTCGTCGAGGGCCGGGATCTCGCCGTTGTCGAGTTGTGCCAGTGGGTCGACGTCGGTGGAGACGGGCAACAGTGCGGGGAAGTAGCGGGTGTTCTCCTCGAACAGGTCGAAGATGGTGTTGATCCAGCGTTCGCCGAACCACACCCGCGGCCGCACGCCCTGATTCTTCAACTCCAGCGGCCGGGTGTCGGTGGCCTGCTCGAAGACCGGAATTCGGCTTTCGTGCCACAGTGCGGTACCGGCCAGGAAGGGTGAATTGCCGGCCAGCGCCACCTGGATTCCGGCGATGCTCTGCGCTGCGTTCCAGTGCGCGGCAAAGTCTTCCGGGGCCACGCGCAAGTGAAGCTGGAGAGAGGTGCAGGCCGCTTCGGGAAGGATCGAATCGGTGGAGGTGTGCAGGCGTTCGCTGTTGGAGTGGTCACCGAGGGGCACACCGGCGATGTCGATCTCGATGTCCTCGCCGCGTGCGGCGAAGATCTGCTGATTGAGCAGGTCGTATCGTGGATTTGCCGAAATCCATTGGTGGGCAAAGTGTTCGGTCTGAAGGGTGGGCAGGGTGCCGACCATCACGAGGTGGTTGTGGGTTTGTGCTGCGCGTTCCTCGGCACGGTTCAGCGACGTGCGCAAGGCCTGTTCGAGCGAGATCGTGTCGTCGGCGAAGAACGGCCGCGGCGAGACGTTGATCTCGATGTTGAACTGGCCCAACTCTGTTTGATAGTCGGGGTCGGCGATCGCGTCGAGGACGGTGGCGTTGGCCATCGCCGGCTGCATCTGTTCGTCGACGAGATTGAGCTCTACTTCCATGCCGAGCAGCGGCTCGGGTGGTTGGCCGTGATCGGTGAAAAGTCCGTCGGACAGCATCCGCGCGATGGCCTCGGTTCCGCGCCCAACTTGACGGCGAAACCGCACGCGGTCGGCGCCGGTGAACTGTTGGGAGGTCACATCGGTGCCCATGGCTCAATACTGCCCGATCACCGAGGCTCCGACCGGGCTTTGCGATGCGGTGATGCAAGATGGCCCGGTGCCACCGCATAAGAAGGTCGACCCCGCCGAGGTTCGCGCTGCGGTGCTCGCGATCCGCGCGTGGCTGACCGACGACGATGCGCCCGAGCCGTCGCGACCGGAGATCGCCGCTGCGGTGCGGACGACCGCGCGGACCCTGGCGCAGGTGGCTCCGGGCAATTCCGTCGAGGTTCGAGTGCCGCCGTTCGTGGCGGTGCAGTGCATCGAGGGTCCGCGCCACACACGCGGGACGCCGCCGAACGTCGTCGAGACCACGCCACGCACCTGGCTGCTGCTGGCCACCGGGCTGCTGGACTTCGACCTTGCCGTCGCCGAGGGTCTCCTCGACGTGTCGGGACATCGCGCGGGCGACATCGTCGACTGGCTTCCGATCGTGCCGTTGTCGAGCTGATCGGGCGAGAACTGGAGTTGATTTGGAGAACGCGAGTGCTGTAGCACTCGCGTCTTCCGATTCGGCACCGGTTGTCGCGAGGCGACCTTCCCGCCTCCACGATCGTCGCCGTCCGGCCGAATGACCGCGATGTGCGGGATTCGGATTCGTCGTCCGATACTCGGTCCGTGGTTCAACGAACTGGGAGTCCCGTCGGCGCCGATCGCGAGAACGCGCATCAGAAGTCGCTGCGTGGTGCTCGTCGCGGTGTGTGTCGGATTCTCGATGCTGAGTCGGCGCGCCACCGCGGCGACGCGCTACCGGGTCGCTTCGCGCTGGAGCGTCGTGTGTGTGGTGGTCGTGCCCCCGATCGGGTACGCGATCCTGTTCGGATTGCTTACGCTGGTCGGTCCGCTGCCCAGCGACGCACCCATCCGTCGCGTCGCGTATCTCCTCGCTCTTCCGACGATCATCGGGATTCTCGTCGGGTTGAACTTCTGCACACTCCTCGCGGCGACGGCGGTAGGGGTCACGACACGTCGGCGATTCGCCAAGTGGAACGAGATCGCGGCGATTGTGTTCACGCGTGGCGACGATCCGCGCAGCTTCGAAGTGGGCGTCCTGGTCAAGCCCGGCGCGAATCCTCCCTGGTCGACGCCCATGCCGGTGCGTGAGGGTGAGGTGCTCACCGATCTACCGTTGCGGGTGCGGGTCCCGCGGTCGAAGTTCTCGGCCGACCGTCTCGCGTGGGCCATCGACCGGTTCGCCGATCCCGGGACCGCGCTGGTCGAACGGACTGCGATGGGCGTCATCGTGCATCGCCAGGGTGCGTTTCCTCACCCCGCGGGACGTGATCGGAATAACTGAGTACCCCACGCCGCTGCATGATTCGCAATCGATGGCTACCGGCACGTAAACTTCAAGACGTCTCCCAGCCCACCGATGTGTTGGCCCCGATCTCGCAGCCCAGGGAGCTCGTTGATGACCGACTTGTCGATCCACAGCCGAAACTTGATGGCCCCTACCCACAAGTGCCCGTCGGGCGCTTCGATGGACGAACCGGAGAACGAGCCGCGCGAGGAGTGCGGCGTCTTCGGGGTGTGGGCGCCGGGCGAGGATGTGGCCAAACTCAGCTACTACGGCCTCTATGCGTTGCAGCATCGTGGTCAGGAAGCCGCGGGTATTGCCGTCGGCGACGGCTCGCAGGTGCTGGTGTTCAAGGATCTTGGCCTCGTCAGCCAGGTGTTCGACGAGCAGAACCTTGGTGCGATGGTCGGCCACGTCGCCATCGGGCACTGCCGATACTCGACCACCGGCTCGACCACCTGGGAGAACTCCCAACCGATCTTCCGCACCACCGACGCAGGTACCGGCGTCGCCCTCGGACACAACGGCAACCTCGTCAACACCGCGGAACTGGCCAGCCGCGCCCGCGCCGCCGGCGTGATGAGTTCGGCCGCGACGTCGGACTCCGACATCGTCGGCGCCCTGCTCGCGCACGGTGCCGCCGACAGCACCATCGAGCAGGCCGCGATGGAGCTGCTGCCCACGCTGCGCGGCGCGTTCTGCCTCACCTTCATGGACGAGCACACCCTCTACGCGGCCCGTGACCCGCACGGCGTGCGTCCGCTGTCGCTGGGCCGCCTCGACCGCGGCTGGGTCGTGGCATCCGAGACTGCGGCCTTCGACATCGTCGGCGCCTCGTTTGTCCGCGACATCGAACCCGGTGAGCTGCTCGCCATCGACGCCGACGGCGTGCGCAGCACCCGCTTCGCCGACGCGACCCCGCGCGGCTGCGTCTTCGAGTACGTCTACCTGGCACGTCCCGACAGCGTCATCCATGGTCGGTCGGTGCATTCGGCGCGAGTCGACATCGGCCGACGCCTGGCCCGCGAACATCCCGCCGAGGGTGATCTCGTGATCCCGGTTCCCGAGTCCGGCACGCCCGCCGCGGTCGGGTTCGCGCAGGAATCCGGCATTCCCTACGGCCAGGGTCTGATGAAGAACGCCTATGTGGGCCGCACCTTCATCCAGCCGTCGCAGACCATTCGGCAACTCGGTATCCGGCTCAAGCTCAACCCACTCAAAGAGGTCATCCGCGGTAAGCGGCTCGTCGTCGTCGACGACTCGATCGTGCGTGGCAACACCCAGCGCGCTCTGATCCGGATGCTGCGCGAGGCCGGGGCGGCCGAGATTCACGTGCGAATCGCGTCGTCGCCGGTGCGTTGGCCCTGCTTCTACGGCATCGACTTCGCGTCGCCCGCCGAGCTGATCGCCAACGGCATGGACTCCGAGGAGCACATGGTCGAGGGTGTGCGTCAGGCGAT
Source organism: Gordonia gummivorans (assembly GCF_022513585.1). Lineage (GTDB taxonomy): Bacteria > Actinomycetota > Actinomycetes > Mycobacteriales > Mycobacteriaceae > Gordonia. Next base: position 21,965 of record NZ_JAKWBF010000040.1, on the reverse strand, counting down.
CGGCGCCGACTCGTTGGGTTACATCAGCATCGACGAGATGATCGCCGCGACCAACCAGCCCGCGTCGGCACTGTGCGCGGCCTGCTTCGACGGCGACTATCCCATCGACCTCCCCGAGGAGACGTCGATGGGCAAGGCCGTGCTCGAACACATGCTGGCCAACGCGGCCGGCGACGCTCGAATCGATCCGCTGACGGCGCAGAACGACAACGTCAGCGCCGTCATGCGCCCCTGACACTCACCAGGATGCGCTCGGGTAGCGTGTGAGCCGTCCGTACGAGGCGTACAAGAGAACAGGGGACTGCGCTGATGACCGAGCGTGATGGTGCTGCCGACGGATCGACGGACGCACCCGAACATGCGTCGTACGCGGCCGCCGGAGTGGACATCGACGCCGGTGAGCGAGCGGTGGAACTGTTTGCCCCGCACGCCAAACGCGCATCGCGTCCCGAGGTACTCGGTGGGCTCGGTGGATTCTCCGGCCTGTTCGCCCTCAAGGGCAACTATCGCGAGCCGGTGCTGGCCGCTGCCAGCGACGGTGTCGGGACCAAACTGGCCATCGCGCAGGCCATCGACAAACACGACACCGTCGGCCGGGACCTGGTCGCCATGTGCGTCGACGACTTGGTCGTCTGCGGCGCCGAACCGCTGTTCCTGCAGGACTACATCGCCGTCGGCAAGGTCGTTCCGGAGACGGTCGCCCAGATCGTTGCGGGTATCGCCGACGGCTGTGTGGACGCCGGATGCGCCCTGCTGGGCGGCGAGACCGCAGAGCATCCCGGCCTGATGCAGGACAACCATTACGATCTGTCGGCCACCGCGGTCGGCGTGGTCGAGGCCGACGCGATCCTCTCGCCGGACAAGGTGCGCGCGGGCGACGTCGTGATCGCGATGGGATCGTCGGGCCTGCACTCCAACGGCTACTCGCTGGCCCGCAAGGTGCTGCTCGAATGGGGGCACATGGACCTGTTCGGCGAGGTCGAGGAGTTCGGACGCACGCTGGGCGAGGAACTCCTCGAACCGACGCGCATCTACGCCCGCGACTGCCTGGCCCTGACCGCCGAGGCCGACGTGCGTACCTACGCTCACGTCACCGGTGGTGGCCTGGCCGAGAACCTGGCCCGCGTCATCCCGACCGGGCTGGTCGCCGAACTCGAACGCGGCACCTGGACGCCCGCACCGATCTTCTCGATGATCGCCCAGCGCGGTCGCGTCGCCCAGTCGGAGATGGAACGCACCTTCAACATGGGCGTCGGCATGGTCGCCGTGGTTGCCCCCGAGGACACCGATCGCGCTCAAGCCGTGCTGACCGCCCGGCACGTCGACAACTGGGTACTCGGCACCATCAAGCGATCCGCCGAACCCCGGAACTCCGACGCTGCCCGCGTGACGCTGGTGGGAGAGCACCCGCGCTTCTGAAGCTCCGATGGCGGAGGAACACCCGTCTGCGACTGCGGTGCCGCCCGTGACTCGACGAGTTCGGTTACCACCGCGCTGAACTGGGCACATGCGGTAGTGCCGTGCCCGCAAAATCTAGGGGAAGAACTTCTTCCCCGGGGTTCGTAGTCGTCCGCGAGAACTTTCTGGGGGAGGACTCCAAGGGTAGGGGACGAAGTTTCTTCCCCTACTTTTGGGCGCGCGTGCCTGGCGTCCCGTTCTGCGGGTGGGTCGCTGACCCAAGCAAGAGACCCCTCCACCGGAGACTGGTCACCTATTTCGGAGACAGACACACCACTAGCGCCTCCAGACTGCTCAGGGTGCGGTGGAAGAACCGAGATGAATGATCTCGGTACGACGAAGCGCGCCACATGTGGCGTCGTTGTCGAAACAGGATTGACCGTCAGATCGAACGGTCAGGGGGTGAGGGCAGGCGGCGCCTCAGGCGTGCCGCCACTCCTCTTCTTCAGCCCACTCGTCCACCGGATCCGGACGATCCACCGGATCGCTGGAACCCGACAGCTCGCGTTGCAGGCTGTCGAAGTCGGTGTTCGGAGTGGAGTACTTCAGCTGACGAGCAACTTTCGTCTGCTTTGCCTTCGCCCGGCCGCGGCCCATACGGGACCCCCTCGCACAATGACGGGGCGGCCAAACACTTGGCGGCCCCGTTCTCTTGAAGTAATTCTGTCGTGCTCAACAGTCTAGCGCGCCGATCGGAATTCTGTGGACTGCCCTGGCGCGGCATGGCGTTCGTGCCGGAAACCGGCCTCAGGAGGAGGCCAGGCGTTTCTCGGCGTCGCGTCGGACCTTGGGTGCCAGGTCGTCGGTCGAGAGAAGTGCGTGCAGGGCGTCCGCGTCGGCGGTGGTGCCGGTGGGGAGCAGGTGGCGGACGAGGACGCCGTGGTCGGGTCGATGGATCACGGTGATCGTATCGCCCGCACCGACGCTGCCCGGTGAGTGAACCCGCAGGTAGGTGCCGGTGTCGCCACGGTCCAAGAAGCGTTTGACCCAGCGTGGTTCCTCGGCCCAGGCGGCGAAGGTCCGGCACGGGATGCGGGGGATGGTGGTTTCCAGGATCAGTCCGTCGTCGCCGATCTGCCACCGTTCGCCGACGACGGCGTCGGTGACGGGCAGGCCGTTCACGCGGAGGTTCTCCCCGAACCAACCGTAAGGAAGCTCACGTCCCAATTCGTCGGCCCACCTGCGGGCCTCGGCGTCGTCGTAGGCGTACACCGCCTGATCGACGCCGCCGTGGTGTTTGGTGTCGCAGACGTGGTCGGTGCCGAGTCCGAGCGATCCGACGTGCACACGATCGGCATGCGGCCGCTTGTCGATGGCCGAGGCGCCGACTCTGTCCAACACGACGTCGTCGGAGGCCGAGCAGACCGCCAGCACGGCGCCCGCGACGGGCACGCTCACGATCCGCTCTCCGCAGGGCCCCGACGCAGGCGCTCGACCGCTGCACGCCCGGCCTGGACGTGGTCGTCGGTGTCCACCGAATCGGGATCGATGCGAGCGCTGACCGGATGATCGGACCCGACCAGCAGGTCGGTGTCGGCCGGCACGTTGCGTTTGACCAGGGCCAGGGCGATCGGACCGAGTTCGTAGTGGTCGACGACGGTGCCGACGCGGCCCACCGTGCGGCCCCCTGCGGTCACCGGATCGCCGGTCACCGGACGAGCGTCGGCGCTGCCGTCGAGGTGGAGGAGCACCAGTCGGCGTGGCGATTTCCCGAGGTTGTGGACACGCGCGACGGTCTCTTGCCCGCGATAGCAACCCTTGTCCAGGTGCACCGCGCCGAAGAGCTCCGGGCCGCCGATCCAGCCGACCTCGTGGGGAATCGTCCGATCATCGGTGTCGACGCCGAGCCGCGGGCGTAGCCCTGCCACTCGCAGGGCGTCGAACGCCCAGCTCCCGGCCATGCGCGCACCCGCATCGACCAGCGCGGTCCACCACCGGTCCAGCAGATACTCCGGGAGCACGACGTCGACGACGGGCAGCGCCGCGTTCTCGCCGATCGGGGGCATCACCCGCCAGAAGCCGAGCGGTTCGTCCTCGTGATGGGTCTCGGGCAGGTCGCCGGCCGCGTACACCGCCGCGTCGGGATCGATCTCCAGCAACTCGGCGATCGGTCCTCGTCGGGCGTCCGGTCCGACGAGTGTGATGACCTTCATGTCCGCTCGCACGGCGGGCTCGGCCTTGGCCCAGAAGACCATCCGCGCGAGGAACCCGTGCAGGCCCGCACCGCGTGCGCCCTCGGTGTCGAGCCAGGTAACCCCGTCGACATCGGTGAGGACGAAATGCTCCTCGACGCGGCCGTTGGCGTCGAGGGACAGATTCTCGGCGCTCGACCGGTCGGTCAGGCCGCTGATGTGCTGGCTGGAGATCGTGTGCAGCCACGTCAGGCGCTCGTCGCCGGCGATCTCGATCACCGCACGATCGGATCGGTCGACGATGATCGCGCCGTCGGCGGCGGCTCGTTGCTCGCCGAGCGGGTCGCCGTAATGCCACGCGGTTTCCGGCGAGCTGCCCTCCGCGCCCGTCTCGGGTCCGGGGACCGCGTCGGAATACCTGGTCAGAATGGGCGATGCAGTCACATCGTCGATTCTACGGACGAGCCTGCATGTGACACCCGGTGTGCCGCCGTGGCAGCCTCGAGCCCATGACGACATCGGTCTTGGTTTCCCTGGACGGCACCGCGCACGATTTCGACGCCCCGTTCCTCGCCGCCGACGATCTCGCGGCGGTCCGCGGCGACGGGGTGTTCGAGACGCTGCTGGTGCGGGCCGGGCGTGCGCGCGGAGTCCGGCTGCACCTGGACCGGCTGGTGACCAGTTCGGCCGCGATCGGATTGCCCGAACCCGATCTCGACGCCTGGCGTGCAGCGATCGACACGGCCGTCGGCCTCTGGAACGACGGGCACCCGAACTCCCATGATGCCGAGGGGCTGCTGCGACTTGTCTATTCCCGTGGCCGGGAGAGCGATCCGGGAACTCCCACCGCCTACCTCACCGTCGCGCCGGTCCCGGAACGAGTGAAACAGGCACGCGATCAAGGGGTTTCGGTCCTGACCCTCGAACGGGGATTCTCGGTGGATCTCGGTGCGAGAGCGCCGTGGCAGCTTCTCGGCGCCAAGACCCTCAGCTACGCAACCAACATGGCCGCGTTGCGGCACGCGGCCGACCAGGGGTTCGACGACGTCATCTTCACCAGCAGCGAGGGCCTGATCCTGGAGGGTCCGCGTTCGACGGTGGTCGCGGTCCGGGGCGACGAGCTGATCACCCCGCCCACCGAGATCGGGATCCTGCCCGGCACCACGGCTCGCGCGGTCTTCGAATTGGCAGAGCAGGAGGGCTGGCGAACATCGACCCGCGCACTGCGCGCCGCGGACCTGATTGCGGCGGATTCGGTCTGGATGGTGAGCAGTGTGACGCTGGCGGCCCGGGTGACCGCGCTGAATCGCTATCTCATGCCGGTTTCCGATGGTCACAAGAAATTCATCGATTTGGTAGATCGCGCTATCTGTGTTGATTGACAATCAAGTCGGGCAGCTGAGACGGAGCCCACAGGACGACGCACGGCGATGGGACCTTTGTCGCTTGTAGCCCACTGCGACCAGGCGTAACGTCGCCCGCATACCTACTACTCGAAGTAGTAGGTGCGCATGATCCTGCCGGTTCTCCGCGCCCCAGCCCGGGTGCGGAGCGACTCGATTAGAGGCGAAATGGACGCACTGGATGTCTCCCGTTGGCAATTCGGGATCACAACGGTCTATCACTTCATCCTGGTTCCCCTGACGATCGGTCTTGCGCCGATGATCGCGGTGATGCAGACGGTGTGGCACGTGACCGGCAACGAGCAGTGGCTGCGCGCCACCAAGTTCTTCGGGAAGCTGTTCCTGATCAACTTCGCGCTCGGCGTCGCCACCGGCATCGTGCAGGAGTTCCAGTTCGGCATGAACTGGAGCGAGTACAGCCGCTACGTCGCCGACGTCTTCGGTGCGCCGCTCGCGCTCGAAGGGCTCATCGCGTTCTTCCTGGAGTCCACCTTCATCGGGTTGTGGATCTTCGGCTGGGGCCGGCTGCCCCGCCGGATTCACCTCATGTGCATCTGGCTGGCCGCGATCGGCGTCAACGCGTCGGCCTACTTCATCATCGCGGCCAACTCGTGGATGCAGCATCCGGTGGGTGTGGTGTGGGACGAGACCCGCAACCGGCCCAGGATGAACGACTTCTTCGCGGTCATCACCAACAACACGACCCTTGCGGCGTTCCCGCATGTCATCGCGGGCGCGCTGTTGACGGCCGGCACCTTCGTCGCCGCGATCGGCATCTGGTGGATGGCGCGGAACTCGTGGCGGGCCAAGAAGCTCCGTGAGGCCATCGAGACCGGCGACACCTCGGGAATGCCGAAGACCACCTCGCCCAGCCAGATCGACGCGACGCCCGAGGACCTGGAACGCGACGCACGCGAATTGTGGCGTCCGGTCGCGAGATTGGCATTGTGGATCACCATCGTGTCCGGTGTGGCGTTGTTCATCACCGGCGACATCCAGGCGCAGATCATGTTCAAGCAGCAGCCCATGAAAATGGCTGCGGCCGAATCGTTGTGCGACTCGACGACCGGCGGCGCGCCGTTCTCGGTGCTCTCCATCGGCCGGCAGAACAACTGCGACAACATCGAGCACGTCATCGAGATCCCGGGCATGCTCTCGTTCCTGGCCGATCACCATTTCGACACCCCCCTCAAGGGCGTCAACGAACTTCAGGCGCAGTATCAGCAGGCGCTGAACATGCCGGGCCAGAACTTTGCGCCGAATCTCTTCGTCACCTACTGGAGTTTCCGCGCGATGATCACCTGGGCGCTGGGTTCGGTGGTGGTGGCACTCGGCGGGTTGTGGCTGACCCGACGCAAGAGAGTGGTGACCTCACGAAAGTTCGGCTTCATCGCGCTGCTGATGATGCCGACGCCCTTCTTGGCCAACGCATCGGGCTGGATCTTCACCGAGATGGGCCGTCAGCCCTGGGTGGTCGCACCCAACTGGGCCGACGATCTGGACCCGACGCAGATCAACATGCTCGTCCAGGACGGCGTGTCCAATCACGTCGCGGCCACCGTCTGGGTCACCCTGATCGGCTTCACCCTGCTCTATGGCGCACTCGGTGTGGTGTGGTTCATGCTCCAGCGCCGATACATCATCGAGGGGCCGGCCACCTACGACGCGGTGCCGCCCGATGAACCATCGGATTCCGATGAGCCCAAACAACTCTCGTTCGCGTACTGAGGAGCATCACGATGGGACTGCCTGAGTTCTGGTTTCTGATCATCGCGGTACTGTTCATCGGCTATTTCGTCCTGGAGGGCTTCGACTTCGGGGTCGGCATGCTGATGCCGTTCCTCGGCCGCAGCCACACCGGTGGCGACGACAAGGTCGATCCATTGGAGGACATCGCCGACCCCGACAAGCGGCGTCGCGCGCTGCTCAACACGATCGGGCCGGTGTGGGACGGCAACGAGGTGTGGCTGCTCACCGCCGGCGGTGCGTTGTTCGCGGCGTTCGGCGGTTGGTACGCAACGATGTTCACCGCCTTCTACCTGCCGCTGTTCCTCATCCTGGTGGGCCTCATCACCCGGGTGTGCGCCATCGAGTGGCGCGGCAAGATCAACGATCCGCGCTGGCGCAAATGGGCCGACGTCGGGATCGGGCTGGGATCGTGGATCCCGGCTCTGCTCTGGGGAGTGGCCTTCGCCAACGTGATCCGCGGCATCCCCATCGACGAGAACGCCCAGTACACCGGCGGCTTCTTCAATCTGCTCAACCCGTATGCGCTGCTCGGTGGCGCGACCACGTTGCTGGCCTTCCTGACCCACGGAGCCGTGTTCCTCGCGCTGAAGACCAGCGGTGTGCTGCAGGAGGATTCGATGCGCTACGCGTCGCGCCTGGCGATCCCGACGCTGGTGGTGGCGGCGGCCTTCCTGCTCTGGACACAGTTCGCCTACGGCAACGGCTGGACCTGGATTCCGGTGCTCATCGCCGCGGTCGCCGCAGTGGTCATGGTGCTGGCGACGCAGGTACGACGCGAAGGCATCGCCTTCCTGGCCACGTCGATCGCGATCGCCGGCACGGTCGCCACTCTGTTCTCGGTCCTGTACCCGAACGTCCTGCCGTCCTCCACCAACGAGGCCTGGAACCTCACCATCGACAACACCTCGTCGAGCCACTACACCCTGACCGTGATGACGTGGGCCGCGGTGCTCATCACACCGGTGGTGATCGGATACCAGGCGTGGAGTTACTGGGTGTTCCGCAAGCGCATCTCGGTCGAGCAGATCCCGTCGCCCACCGGCCTTCCGTCGCTGCGTGTGGGCGGCGAGTGAGGTTCCTCGGGTGACCAGACGCGCCTCGCGACCGCCGCTGGATCCACGGTTGTTGCGCTATTCGCCGACTGCACGGACCTACGTCGCATTGACCGCGGCTTTCGCGATCGCCGAGGTGATCGCCGTGATCGTGGTGGCGGCGATGGTCGCCTCGATCGCGTCGGAACTGATCGTCGACCCCGATGCACGGGCGCTGTCGGCGCAGGCCGGCCATCTGACGGTGCTCGCCGTCGCACTGCTGGCCCGGGCCGCGATGACCTTCGGTCACGATCGGTACGCACACCGGGCGTCGGCCCGCACGATCACCGAGTTGCGGTGCAGAGCACTTGACGCCCTGACCGATCCGGATCGGACGACGCCGCGGGATCTGCTGGGCAAGCGCGAACACGCGAGCACGGTGCTGCTCCGCGGTCTCGATGCCGTCGGGCCGTACCTGTCCGGATACCTTCCCGCACTGATCATCTCGGTGGTCGTGACGCCGATCGTGATCGTGGTGATCGCGATCGCCGACCTCCCGTCGGCGCTGATCATCATCGTCACGCTGCCACTCATCCCGGTGTTCATGGTGCTCGTCGGCCTCATGACGCGAGACCGGACCGAACGCAAACTGGCGACCATGAGCCGACTTTCGGCGCAGTTGCTCGATCTGATCACCGGCTTGCCGACCCTGCGTGCACTGGGCCGCGCGCAGGCACCGGCCAAGCAGGTCGCCGAACTCGGTGCGGCACACCGGCGCAGCACGATGTCGTCGCTGCGGGTCGCCTTCCTGTCCGGCGGTGTGCTGGAACTGCTGGCCACCCTGTGTGTGGCACTGGTGGCCGTCGGTATCGGTCTGCGGCTCGTGTACGGCGAGATGAGTTTGTACGCCGGTCTTTTCGCGCTGATCCTGGCTCCGGAGGCGTATCTGCCGTTACGGCGGGTGGGCATGCAGTTCCACAACTCGACCGACGGCATGACCGCCGCGCGCGAGGTGTTCGAACTCATGGAGAGTGCCGTGCCGCGCCCGGGCACCGCCACGCGCACGGTCGCCGTTGCGGGAGCGAAGATCACGCTGCTCGACGTGGGCGTGCACGGCCGCGACGGTTGGGCGCCCTATGGATTGGACGCGGTGGTCGACCCCGGTGTGATCACGCTGTTCACCGGCCCTAACGGTTCCGGCAAGTCGACCGCGCTGGCCACGATCCTGGGACTTGCCGCGCCGGACGAAGGATCGGTCCTCGTGGGTTCGGTTCCGGTTGCCGAACTCGAGCCCGCCGCATTTCATGAGCAGGTCGCCTGGCTACCGCAGCAACCGGTGATCGTACCGGGCAGCGTCGCCGACAATCTCGCGCTGTTCGGTGCACTCGATCCCGACGGTCTCGCAAAGGCCACAGCGGCAACGGGTTTCGACGATGTCCTGGCTGGTCTCGCCGAGGGCTCCGACACCAGGCTGGGCGCCGGGGGAGTCGGCCTGTCGGCCGGGCAGCGGCAACGACTCGCCTTGACGCGTGTGCTCGCCTCGCCGGCGCCACTGCTGTTGCTCGACGAACCGACCGCCCACCTTGACGCTGCCGCTGAGGCGTCGGTGCTTGCCGCACTTGCGGCGCGGGCCCGGGCCGGTGACACCGTGCTCGTCGTCGCACATCGTGACATCGCGCGTGATGTCGCCGACTGTGTGGTCACTTTTCCAGGGGCGAGCGAAGCGACGGGGGATGTCGGGGCGAGCGAAGCGACGGGGGATGTCGGGGCGAGCGAAGCGACGGGGGACGATCCGGAGGTGATCTCGTGCGACAAGACCCGCTGATCCGGGCGCTCGGCTTTCTCGGTCTGAAGGGCCGGCCGGTGGTGCGATCGTTGCTGTTGGGTGTCGGCGGAGCGTTGTCGGCGTTGGGATTGGCCGCCTTGTCGGCGTGGTTGATCACCCGGGCCTGGCAGATGCCGCCCGTGCTGTTCTTGTCGGTGGCGATCACCGCCGTTCGTGCGCTCGGAATCTCGCGCGGACTGTTCCGGTATCTCGAGCGTCTTGCCACCCACGACTTGGCCCTCGGTGCGATGGCGTCGGCTCGTGAGCGGGTCTATATCGCCCTGGCGTCGGGTTCGCCGGCCTACTCGGTGACGTTGCGCCGTGGTGACTTGTTGACCCGCACCGGCGACGACATCGATGAGATCGGCAACGCGCTGATTCGCGGCATCATCCCGATCGGCGTCGGGCTCACGACATCGGTTGCGGCGGTGGTCATCATGGCGCTGGTATCGGTGTGGGCGGCGTTGGTGCTCGGTGCCGCACTGATCGTCAGCGGCGTCGTCGCGCCGTGGCTGGCCGCTCGTGGGGCGTCACGCTCGATCGCCGACGCGTCGAGTGCGACCACCCAATCGGCGGAGGCGACCACGACGGCGCTGTGGCACGCACCGGAACTCGTCGTCGCGCGTCGTCGGCCAGTTGTGCTGGATGCGGCGTCCGACGCCGACCGTGATGCGCTTGCCGCCGCCGACCGCGGGCTGAGGTGGCAGGCGGCTGCGGCCGCGGCGACACCGCTCTCGCTCGGGGCGTCGTTGCTGGCCGCCTGCATGATCGGTATCCACCTGGCCTCGCAGGTGTCGGGGTCCCTCGCCGATGTGTCCTCGGGCCACGGACTCACGCCGATGATCCTAGGTGTGCTGATCTTGTTGCCGCTCTCGGCATTCGAATCGACCGCACCGTTGACGGAGGCGGGGATTCAGATCGAGACCTCGCGGCAGAGCGCGGCACGGGTGATGGCACTCGTCGACGCGGCCGGCACCGACCCCGATGCCGGCGGTGACGCGTCGGTGCATTTCGGCCCGGTTGCTCTCGACCTCGATCGGATGCGTTGGGGCTGGTCGGGTTCCGAGGCGCTTGGCCCGGTGAGCGGACTCGATCGCACCCTGCCTGCGGGGTCGCGCCTGGCCGTGGTCGGGCCGAGCGGATCGGGTAAGTCCACGCTGTTGTTGACGCTCGCCGGTCTGCTGGCTCCGCAGTCGGGTTCTGTGTCGTACTCGGGTTCGGGCGCCGAGTCTGTCGAACCTCGTTCGGCGGCAACCTACTTCGCCGAAGATGCGCACATCTTCTCGACGTCGATCCGGGAGAATCTTCGTGTGGCGCGGGGCGACGCGTCGGAGGGCGAGATGACTTCGGCGCTGGACCGGGTCGGTCTGTGGGCGTGGGTGACGGGACTTCCCGACGGGCTCGACACCGTGCTGGCCGGCGGTTCCGACGCGATCAGCGGTGGTCAGCGCCGCAGGTTGCTGCTCGCCCGTGCGCTGTTGCAGCGGGCGCCGGTGGTGCTCCTCGACGAGCCGACCGAACACCTCGACGCCGACGACGCCGATCCGCTGATGCGGCAGATCCTCGACCCGGCGGACGGGCTGTTCGGCCCCGACCGGACCGTCGTCGTTGTGACACACCAACTTCCGGACGGAACCGGCGCCGATGTCGTGGACCTCGCGGCGGTCGGTGTGTGACGGGTGGCTGATCCGAAGACTTCGGTGACTAGCGCTCTGACCTGCACATAAGCGTCCACCACCCCACCGCTCTCTGAGGTGCCCGAGGCGCCGGCCGAGGGATGCCTCGAAGGGCAGGCGAACGGGCCACGTCAGCGAGCCACCGGACCACTGAAAGTAGGGGAAGGTTCTTCCCCTACTTTCTGCCCCTGCTTGTTGAGTCGTCCGCGAGAAAATTCGCGGGGAGGACTCCAGGGGTAGGGGACGAGTTTCTTCCCCTATTTTTCGTGGATCATCGTCGCCGCGTCGCGCTCCATAGCCCTCTTCCCGCCTCCACGATCGCCGCCGCAGGCGGCGGGTGGGTCGCTGCCTCGAAGAGTTCTATCCGCTCCCTGAGGTGCCGAGGCCAGCAGGCTCACATCGCAGCCGGCTGGAGACTACTTGGGTTCGTAGCCAGCCGGAAGCATCGTCGACTTGTGTTCGAGGAAGGCCTCGAGTCCTTCGGGTCCGCATTCGCGGCCGATGCCGGAGTTCTTGAATCCGCCGAACGGTGACCCGGGATCGATGGCGTAGAAGTTGATTCCGAATGTGCCGGTGCGGATCTTCTCCGAGACCTCGATGCCGCGCTCCACGTCGCTCGTCCAGACGGTTCCGGCGAGCCCGTACTCGGAGTCGTTGGCGATGGCGATGGCCTCGTCGAGGTCGTCGTAGGCGATGACGGAAAGGACCGGCCCGAAGATCTCTTCCTGGGCGATGGTCATGTCGTTGGTGACGCCGGTGAAGATCGTCGGCGTCAGGAAGTAGCCTGCGTCAAGACCTTCCGGACGTTCGCTCTCCAGCGCCGCGGTGGCTCCGGCCTTCTTGCCCGCCTCGATGTAGCCCTCGACGCGGGCGCGCTGTCGGTCGGAGATCAGCGGTCCCAGTTGGGCTTCCGGATCAGAGGGCAGTCCGACCTTCATCAGCTTGGCCGATTCGACCATCGCGGTGACGATCTCGTCCTGGCGACTCCGGGGGACCAGCACGCGGGTCTGGGCGACACAGGCCTGGCCGGTGTTGAACAGACCGAGGAAGGTCAGCATGAAGGCGTTGGCGGCCAGGTCGACGTCGTCGAGCACGATGGCCGCCGACTTGCCACCGAGCTCCAGTGAGCAGCGTTTGAGCGACTCGGCACAGGCTGCGCCGATCGCCTTGCCGGCCGCGGTGGACCCGGTGAAGGTGATCTTGTCCACCAGCGGATGCGCCACCAAGGCCTGCCCGGTCTCGGTTCCGCCCGGGACCACCGAGATGACCCCTTCGGGCACACCGGCTTCCACGAAGAGTGCGGCGACATAGTTTGCGGTGAGCGGGGTTTCGGGTGCGGGCTTGACCACCACAGAGCAGCCTGCGGCGAGAGCGGCGCCGAGCTTGTTGCAGGTGAGGAAGAGCGGCACATTCCACGCGCAGATCGCGCCGACCACACCAACCGGTTCGCGGGTCACGCGGGTGGTGCCGAACACTCCGTTGCGATACTCCACCCAGTCGTAGTTGCGGGCCGCGTCGGCGTAGGCGCGCAGCACCCCGGTACCCGGCAGTTGCTGCAGCATGCTGACCGCACTCGGCGGCGCACCCATCTCCGACGACACCAATGCCGCGACCTCGTCGTTGCGTTCGTCGAGCAGGTCGGCGACCTTGGCGACGATGTCGGCCCGTTCGGCGGGCGACTTGCTGCGCCACACGCCCGAGTCGAACGCGGCACGGGCGGTGCGGACCGCGGTGTCGACATCGACCTCGTCGGCCAGAGGCACCGAGCCCACGCGCTCACCGGTTGCGGGGGAGAACACCTCGAGCGTCTCGGTGGAGTGTGGGTCGGCCCAGGTGCCGCCGATGTAGAGCTGAGCATGGTCGCCGCCACCGGCGAGAGTGTCGACGCGGGACTCGACGGTTTCGGTCATGAGTTGAGTGCTCCTGTTTGGTCGCGGATCATGTCGGGTGGGCCTGGTTGCGGCTCGCGGTGTGAACCACCGCACACTCCGATACTAGAACACGTTCTAACTCTGGGGCCAGTGGCTCACGTCTGATCGATCAGTCCGGAGTCGATCGTGATGCGCTCGGGCAGCGCCTCGACCAGCAGTGCGGCGGCCGAAGCGTTGCCGTCGAAGACGATGCGGCCGTCGGTGACGGCTTCGGTGAGCGACAGTCGTCCGGCACTCACGTCGACGATGGTCGCCGCATCCATGGTGATGTCGACGTCGACATCGCCATCCGGGTCGTCGGCGTCGGACTCGGTGACGCTGACCTCGCCATCTCGCAGGCGAATCGTGGCGCTGGAGCCATCGATGTGGAATCGGTAGGTGTACCGGGCATCCCGTGTCACATCCCCGTCGATCAGTTGCGCGATGAAGACGAGTGGCCATTCGGCCCGAAACATGTCGTCAGGCTGCTTGGGTGCGTGCGTCTGGTGGCGAACTCCCCACAGCGCCAACGGCAGCAGCGCCCGAGAGAGCTCGCGGCCCGATTCGGTCAGTTGATAGACCAGCGACGCCGACGGCTTCGGGAGTCGGCGTTTGAGGACCACCTCGGCGTCCTCGAGTTGGCGGAGCCTCGACGCCAGCAGGCTGGTGCCGATGCCGTCGAGGGCCTCGAGCAGGTCCGAGTAGCGCTTCGGTCCGGCCATCAATTCGCGAACGATCAGGAGGGTCCACCGTTCGCCCACGACGTCCAGGCCCATCGCCAAGCCGCAGAACTGTCCATACTGTCGCCGCGTCATGCCTCGGAGTCTACCAATTCATCGATTTCTGAACACATTGCTTCAGAAAAATGCTTGAGTACTTCTAAATCTTATGTTCCTATGGATGAGCAGTGGTTTTCCGTCCGGTCAGATAGGAGTTCCGGCCATGAACAACGAGCGAGTGCCGCGGGTCGTCCTCGGTGTCAGCGGTACCGATGCGTCGGCGAATGCGGTGGCATATGCCTCGATGGTCACCGGTGTGCGCGGTGAGATGATGCTGGTCAGCGCTGTGCGACGCACCCGGCGCAGCGCCTGGTCCCGACGCGAGGAACACGCGTGGGCCGACGCCTTGGGCGCCGACGCCCATCAACTGGCGGACGCATGGCAGATCACGGAGATTCAGCGTGAGGCCCGCGAAGCCGCGCAGGCGCACGGCCCGGTATCCACCCATGAAGTGATCCGGGAGGGCGACCCCTTCACCGTTCTCCGTGATGTCTGCGACGAGATGCGCGCAGATCAGCTGGTGCTCGGTGGAAACGGCGGCCCGTCGCGCCTCGCGCGCCGGCTCGGAAAGCAAAGCGGGGTCGATGTTGTCGTCATCGACAGCGCATCAGGTCTTGTCATCCCGGTGGAGCCGGCCCGAGCGCGTCGAGCGACGTCGACGTGGTCGCCCGTCGGACGCGTGTCGATGGCACCCGAGCGTGCGTGAGGCGGTCGGCCTAGGACCCGAACGCCATGCGCGCCTCGAAACCGTCTGCGGCGTCGGCGAGTATGTCGAGACCGGCGTCCACGTCGCGCGCTTCGAGCAGCCGCTGACGGTCGAGCGGTCCGGTCGGCAGACTGGCGACCCAGCGGTAAAGGGTGGCAACCGGTTCGGTGTCTGCGTCGTTCCCCCCGAACACGTCTTGCAGTTGGGTCGGATCGACGCCGCGGGCGCGCGCGAAGTCACCGACGAGGTCACGGATGCGCATGCCCAGCATGGAGAGACGCGCCCGCTGCCCCGCGTCGAAGACGAAATCGGGGAGAACCTCCACACGGGCGCGCGGGTAGGGGTCGTCGGACAGCCACTCCAGTACCCGAAAGCGTCGTGCGCCGAAGGCCACGAGCGTCGCCCGGCCGTCCGGAAGCCGATCGACGGAATCGATCTCGGCGAACGTGCCGACATCGTGGCGTACATCACCGCCGCCGACCTCCGACCCCCGCGCAATCAGCACGACGCCGAATCGGGCGGGATCGCCGGCCGCCAGGCAGTCGCCGAGCATCGTTCGGTATCGCGGCTCGAAGATGCGCAGCGGCAGTGGTTCGCCCGGCAACAATGCGGTGCCGAGCGGGAACATCGGCGCGATGAGCGCCGAATCGGATTGGTCTGTCAGGAGCTCGGACGGGCGTCGAGCACGACCTCGAACTCGAGGAGGTCGGCCCCCGACGCGACCGGCTTTGCGCGTTCGCCCGCATGCGCTTCACGGGCCGGGCCCGACGCCCACGCCTGGAAGTCCTCCTCGGATTCCCATTGCGTCACAACGAAGTAGCGCTCATCGCCCTTGACCGGACGGAGCAGCTGAAAGCCCAGGAAGCCCTTGGAGCCGTCCACCGCATGCGCGCGATGGGCGAAACGCTTCTCGAGTTCAGGGCCCGCACCCTCGGGGACGGAGATCGCATTGATTTTCACAACAGCCATGGGTCCAGCTTACTGATGTCGACCGGTTGCAATAGGGTTCTGCCCGTGACAATTCGTCGGGCGTCGGAGTTCGTCGACCTCGGCCTGCGAGATCATGGCGGACCGCTGCCGATCCACGACGCGAGCGGCGCCGTCATCGACACCGGGGTCGGGCCGATCGTGTTGCTGCACGGCCTGATGGGGCGCGGTCGGACGTGGCGCCGGCAGGTCCCGTGGCTGCGCCGATACGGGCGGGTATTCACCTTCGACGCCGCGTTCCATACCGGTGCCGACGTCGAAATCCCGGACGACCCCGCCGAACTCGCCACCGAACGGTTTGTCGCCGATCTCGCCGAGATCCTCACCTGGATCGACCTCGGTCCGGCGGTGCTCGTCGGGCACTCGATGGGTGCACTGCACGCCTGGTGTGCCGCCGCTGCCTACCCGGAGCTGGTGTCGGCGCTGGTGGTCGAGGACATGGCACCCGATTTCCGCGGTCGCACAACCACCAGCTGGACGCCGTGGTTCGAGAGTTGGCCCGACCGTTTCGCTTCCGTCGATGCGGCGCAGGAGATGTTCGGGCCGGTGGCGGGCCGCTACTTCTACGAGGCGTTCGACGACGGTCGGCTGCACGGCCAGATCCCGGTGTGGGCGGCGATCGCCGAGGAGTGGGGCGGCCGCGACTTCTGGGCGCAGTGGTCGGCCTCGTCGGTGCCTGCGTTGGTGATCGAAGCCGAACACACCGTCACGCCGCCCGGGCAGATGCGCAAGATGTGCGCGGTCCGCGACCGGGCGTCGTATCTGCGGGTACCCGGTGCCGGTCACCTGGTCCACGACGACGCCCCAGAGGTGTATCGCGGTGCGGTGGAGGCGTTTCTGTCCGGGCTGGACCTCAGCAGATAAGCAGAGGTCAGATAACAGAGAGGCCGACCCGCTGATGCGGGCCGGCCTCGAGTGGACAGGGAATCTCAGGCGGGATCTGGGGGCGCGATGGGCGCACCGTTGAGTCGACGCCAGCAGTGCACGTAGAACAACTGTGCCAACGGAGCCGAGACGATGAGGCCGATGTAGCAGACGATCGCGCCGACCAGGTTGATCGCGTAGGCGACGAGAAGTGCGATCAGCGAGTCACCGACCTTCGTCTTCGCCAGTTCGAACGACGTCTTCATCGCATCGACCGGCGAGAGCTGCTTGTCGATCGTCGCGACGATCGAGAACTGCAGCAGGAAGATGGCGATCAGGCCCGGGATGACGCACAGCACCAGGCCGATCGAGGTGATGATGCCGACCAGGATCGCGGTGAGGATCGTCGGCCCGAAGCGCGTCGGCTTCAGGAACGACGCGGACGTGACGGGTTCACCGTTCGCGACGCGCAGTGCTCCCGAGATGATGCTGATCTGGATGTAGAAGATGCCGACGAGCAGCACCAGATACAGCAGGAACATCAGGAACAGGCCGCCGCCGCCGATGGTGGTGGTCTCGTAGCTGTAGGTGTAGCCGCTGCCGTAGTCCGATGTGTGGGTCTCGGTGGTTCCGAAGATCGCCGTGGCGAACACTGCGAGCAGGGTGACGATCAGGATGAGCGCGAACGCGATGACACCCGGCAGGATCATGGCGCCGACATTGTTCTTGAATTTCCCCCACGCCCAGCTGAAGGCCTCGCCGACGTCGACCTTGGTGGGGTCGGTGCCGAACTGGCCGGCCGGCGGCGGCCCGCCGGGGTAACCACCCTGCGGCTGACCGTACTGGGGTCCGGGCGGCGGCGGAGGCGGCGGAGCCTGGCCGTATTGCGGTTGCGGCGGGGGTGTCTGCCCGTACTGGGGTCCGGGTGGTGGGGGCGGTGGCGGTGTTTGACCGTACTGCGGTGTCTGACCGTAGTCGGGCGGCGGAGTCTGGCCGGGCTGCTGCCCACCGGACGCGGGATTGGGTTCAGGTGGGTAAGGCGGCTGCGTCATGGCTCGGGACATTAGCAACGTTTGCGCCGATGCGGGAGGTATCAAACGGACGACACATGTAAGCCCGCGTGTCGTGTAGGTACCGAGGCACAGAACGGGGGGTCAGAGGGTGCCGGATTCGCCTGCCAGGCAGTAGCGCCCGTCGTCGGTGAGTTCGACGAGACCGTCGACGAGGAGGGAGTCGAGCGCGCGATCGCGCTGCGCTGTGTCCGACGTCCACGCCAGGTCCAGTCGCGCACGTTCGACGGGATCCTCGGTGCCGCGCAAGACGTCGAGGAGCAGCCCGCGCACCTGACGATCGGTCCCGGCGAACTTCTGCGTCTTGCGCGGCGGCCCGGTGTGGGCGGGGCGTCCGCGGCGCACCCAGAGGCAGTCGGGGATCGGGCACCGATCGCATCGGGGGTTGCGCGCCGTGCACACGAGCGCCCCAAGTTCCATCAGCGCGGCCGAGAAGCGCGGCGCCGACTGTGCATACGACCCGTCGTCGGCTCGCGGGAGGAGCGCGTCGGCGTCGGCGAGATCGGCGCGGGCAGGATTGCCCGGATGCTCACGGCCGTGCTCGGCGCGGGCGATCACCCGACGGACATTGGTGTCCACCACCGGAACTGCCTGCCCGAACGCGAAGCAGGCCACCGCACGGGCGGTGTAGTCACCGATCCCGGGCAGCGTCAGCATCGTCTCGACGTCGGCCGGAACCCGGTCGTCGTGTTCGCGGGCAAGCACTTTCGAGCACTCGTGGAGGCGCAGTGCGCGTCGTGGGTAGCCGAGTTTGCCCCACGCGCGCAGGACTTCGCCGGCGGGCGCGGCCGCCATGGCCGACGGGACCGGCCAGCGGCGTACCCAATCGCGCCACGGCTCGATCACCCGCGACACCGGGGTCTGTTGCAGCATGATCTCGCTGATCAGGATGTGCCACGCCGTGCAGTCGGGGTCGCGCCACGGCAGATCACGTTCGTTGAGGTCGAACCAGCCGAGAACCGCGGCAGATGGCAGACTATTGCTCATGGCTGGAGTTACACCGCGACAGGCGTGGCGCATCTTGCGCGAAGGTAATGACCGTTTTGTGGCGGGGGATTCTCAGCATCCCAGCCAGGGTATCGAGGACCGCGCCCGACTCGCGGCGGGCCAGCACCCCAAATCGGTGCTGTTCGGCTGCGCCGACTCCCGGCTCGCCGCGGAGATCATCTTCGACCAGGGTCTCGGCGACATGTTCGTCGTACGTACCGCCGGTCACGTGATGGACTCGGCCGTGCTCGGGTCCATCGAATACGCCGCCGAAGTGCTCGAGGTGCCGCTCATCGTGATCCTCGGCCACGACAGCTGCGGTGCGGTCAAGGCGACCCTCGACGCTCTCGACGAACTGCAGATTCCCGGCGGCTACATCCGGGACGTCGTCGAGCGAGTGACGCCGAGCATCCTCGCCGGTCGCAGCGAAGGTCTGACCCGGGTCGACGAGTTCGAAGCGCGGCACGTGGTGGAGACCGGGCAACTGCTGATGCAGCGCAGCCGGATCATCGCGGACCGCGTTGCGACGGGCAAGCTGGCGATCGTCGGGCTCACCTATCAGCTGAGTGATGGCCAGGTGCAACTGCGCGGCGCCTACGGCGACATCGGCGAGACCACCGTAGGTGTCCTGCGCCAGGTGGAGTCGGCCTGATCGAAGGCCGATACCGACGCATGTCTGGACCTGAACTCTAGACTTTGCGCCATCGGTGACGCTTTCTGTGAGCGACACGCCGACC
Organism: Gordonia gummivorans; assembly: GCF_022513585.1. Classification (GTDB taxonomy): domain Bacteria; phylum Actinomycetota; class Actinomycetes; order Mycobacteriales; family Mycobacteriaceae; genus Gordonia. The sequence continues at coordinate 2,651 of NZ_JAKWBF010000040.1, read as the reverse complement.
TTGATCGGCCGAAACGTCCGAATCGGCCGTTAGCGTTGTTTTCGTGATCGAACCCCAGGGCCCACTGCCACCGGAGATCTACTGGCGCCGACGTGTCGTCGCTGCCGGTGGTGGTCTCGTGGTGCTCGCCGTGGTGGTCGGTCTCATCGTCTGGATGACGTCCGGCAACGACGCGGCGAAGAACACCGCCGCAAACGCGCCGCTGTCGTCTGCGGCCGCCACCACACCGCCGGTCGTTCCCTCGGAACCCAGTTCGCAGAACCCCGGTGGGCCGGGCGGCCCGGCTCCGAACGGCGGGAATCCCGCGGGCACGACGACAACACCGCCGACACCTGGCTCGTCGACCGCCGCGGTGCCCACCACCGGTCCGGCAGGACCGGCGCCCGTCGGTGGCCTGTGCCCCGACGAGAGCATCTCGGTGGTGCTGCTGATGGACAAGCCCACCTACACCGTCGGGCAGCGTCCGGTGTTCACGCTGGTGACCACCAACGCCGGTGTGGCGGCATGCACGCGAGACGTCGGCAAGGCATCGCAGAACGTCGTCGTCCGGACACTCGACGGCACGCGCACGCTCTGGACCGCTCGCGATTGCTCGCCGCTGCAGACGGTGAACAACCAGCTGCTTCAGCCGGGCCAGCAGGTCCGCGACACCATCGTGTGGTCGGGCACCACCAGCAACCCCGGATGTGACAAGCCCCGGGTGCAGATCCCGGTCGGCGCGTACAAGGCGGTCGGCAAGATCGGTGAACGGGAGTCCTTCCCGCAGACCTTCAACGTGGTCGCGCCGGCGCAGCAGCCCTGATTCATCCGGCCCGCTCGCTACGCTCCCGGCGCCTGATCTAGTCGTAGCGTTCGATGCTGGTCTCGGCCAGACGCGACAGTCCCTCGCGGATGTGGCGGGCCCAGATGCTGCCGATGCCTTCCACCGCCTGCAGGTCGGCCGCACTCGATGCCAGTAGCGTCTGCAGGGTGCCGAAGCTCCGGACCAGACGGTCGATGTGGGCGAACTGCAGTCGCGAGATGCGCGCGAGCATCCGGTAGCCGCGCGGGCTCATCGCGGTGTCCTGCGCGTCGATCGTGGTCGGATAGCCGAACGCGCCCGCCAGCAGCGTGAGGTCCAGCAGATCGGTGTCGCTGAGGTTCTCCACGATCTCCAGGGACTGTCGCACCTCCTCGGTGGTCGCCGGCTCGGGGCTCGCGTAATAGTCGCGGACCAGCAGTTCGCGCATGGTGTCGTTGTCGGAGATCAGTTCCTCGAGCTGCAGGCTTACCTGCCGCCCGTTGACGCCCAGTTCGAGGACGTACTCGTCGATCTCCACCGACACCCGACGCACCATCTCCATGCGCTGGGCGGTCGACATGGCGTCGCGCAGCAGCACGTAGTCTTCGATCTCCGCGCGCGACAACGCCGAGATCACCTCGTCGAGGCGGGTCTTGTACCGCTCGAGGGTGGCCAGTGCGACATTCGCGCGGGACAGGATGGGGTCCGGGCTCTCCACCACGCGTCGAGCGCCGTCGACGTACACCGACACGATCGACATCGACGCGCTCACCGAGATCACCGGATGCCCGGTCTGGATCGCGGTGCGCTCGGCCGCCCGATGCCGCGTTCCGGACTCCTCGGTCGGGATCGACGGGTCGGGGACCAGCTGCACGTTGGCCCGGACGATGCGCTTGCCGTCGGTCGAGAGCACAACGGCGCCATCCATTTTCGCGAGCTCGCGCAGCCGGGTGGGGGCGAACTCCACGTCGAGGTGGAATCCGCCGTCGCAGATCTTCTCGACGTCGGAATCGTGGCCGAGCACGATCAGCGCGCCGGTACCGCCACGCAGGATGCGTTCGAGGCCGTCGCGCAGGCCGGTGCCCGGCGCCACCCGGGCCAGTGTCTCCCGGGCCAGCTCGGATTTGGCGAACTCCGGCATGCGTCGTCCCTGTCTACTCGTCGGCGAACCGCCGTGTGTCGATGCGAGTTACCGCACTAGGGTATCGGGACGTGAACACTCCATTCGTGGTGCCTGCCGACCTGGAACCCCTCGAGCGCCACCCGAAGGCCGTTTCGCCGGGCGAATCGATCGGCCGCCACAACCCCGCGTGCTTCGGCTGCGGACCGGATTCGCCGCGGGGACTGCACCTCGACGTCCGTGCCGGCGAGGGTTTCACGGCGTCGGCGTCGATGCACGTCGAGCCGTGGATGGAAGGCGGTCCCGGCATCATGCACGGCGGACTGGTGAGCAGTGCATTCGACGAGGTGATGGTGAAGGTGCCGATGCTGGTGGACCCTGCGACGGTGACCGCGCACCTCGAGGTGAACTTCCGCGCACCGATCCCGGTGGGGTCGACGCTGACCGTCGAGGCAACACTGCTCGGCCGTCAGCGCCGCAAGGTGTACGCCGAGGGCATCGCGCACCTCGGTGACCCCGACCGTCCCGTCGCGTACGGGAAGGCGATGTTCGTGGCCATCAACGCCCGCGAACACTTCGCCGATCACGTCCACAAGAGCCAGATGGACGACGATTTGAAGGATCGGATGTCGCGGCCGTAGTTGTCGGTTCCGCCGCCCTCGTTGACCTGCGGAAATGAGCCAGCGTCCTGCCCGCAAAATCTAGGGGAAGGGTTTCTTCCGCGGGTTTCATAGTCGTCCGCGAGAATTT
>NZ_JAKWBF010000004.1 GCF_022513585.1 Gordonia gummivorans | reverse complement strand
AATTCCGACTTTCCAGGGGGCGACTCCGAACATCGGGGAACAAACTTCCTCCCCTAGATTTAGTGGGACGGCCGCGGCCGGGTCCATTACATTTGCCCCGGTCAGCGGGATGGTCACCTGACTCGTCGAATCAACCGCCGGTACGCCACTGCCCCATGCCGAGGAACACCATGACGAGTTGGCGTTCGGTGCGTTCGACGACGTCGCGCTCGGCATCGCGCCCCCGGTACTCACCGTCGATCAGATCCGCGACGGCGGTCAGCATGATGGTGACGATGAGGTCGGCGGCGAGTTCGAGGTCCTCGGCCTCCCACCCGACGAGGGCGGGCATCCGCGCGAGGTCGATGGCGAGTTCCTTGGAGAACAGCCGCAATTCGGTGTCGATGGCGCGTCGAACGTCGGCGATCCCGCCATGTTGTTCGCGGATCAGGAAGCGGAACGCGGGTTCGTTCTCGTGGACGTGCCGCAAGAGGATGGCGAGTGAATTCTGCGCGGTCGGCAGCGCCTGACGACTGGCCAGATCACGCCGACCGTCCCGCAACGCACGACGCAGCACCCGCATCGAATCCTCGACCAGGGTGACGCCCAGATCCTCCATCGACGCGAAGTGGCGGTAGAAGGCCGTCGGCACGATTCCGGCGCCACGTGCCACCTCACGCAGGCTGATGCTCCCGAAGCTGCGCTCACCCACCAGGGTCAACGTCGTGTCGAGGAGAGCCTGACGCGTCTGGTTCTTCTTGTCGGCACGCGACTGCGTCTCACGCTGGCTCGTGTGTCGCGTCCGGGTCACCATCCGAGTCTAAGTGGTGCTGCCGGCACATTCGGGCACGACCCTCCGCGCCAAGTGACAGCCGTCACGGCAATCAACCCTTGACGCGGCACCGCGCCCGTGTGTCACACTTTTCCGTGTACAGTTGTTCACTGAAACAACCCAGAACGGAGCCAGCCCATGAGCATCCGCACCCCCCAAACTCGCACCGCCGACGCCACCGCGTCGACCGGCCGACTCAACCGTTGGTTCGGTTCCATCGTCGAAGCGGCAATGTCGCCGCATCCGGTGGATCGCTACCTCGAACTCATCGACCCGATGCTGACCTGGCGCGACCTGCGTGCGCAGATCGTCCGCGTCGAGCACCCCACCCCGCACACTGTACGCCTCCAACTGCGGCCCACGCGGCAGTGGAAGGGACACCGAGCAGGCCAGTTTGTGCAGCTCAGCGTCGTCATCGACGGCGTTCGGCACAGCCGCTGCTTCTCGCCGGCCAATGCCGCGGGACGCGACGGCGACATCGAACTCACCATCGCTGCCCACGACGACGGCTTTGTCTCCCGTCACTTGGCCGCCACGGCCCGCGCGGGCGACGTCGTCGGCCTGTCGCAAGCCCAGGGCGAGTTCACCCTGCCTGAGTCCGATCCTCGTTCGGTCGTCTTCATCAGCGGCGGCAGCGGTGTTACACCTGTACTCTCAATGCTGCGCACACTGCTGTCCGACGACTACGACGGACCGATCACCTTTGTGCACTACGCGCCGACACCCCGCGAGGCCGCATACCGTGCCGCACTCGCATCGCTGGCGGCGGTGAATCCGAACCTCGACCTGCGCTGCTACTACACGCGAGTCGATGACGACCATTTCAGCGAAGCGCATCTCGATGGCGTCGCCGACCTGGTCGACGCGGACGTGTTCGTGTGCGGCCCCGGAGCCCTGATGGACGCCGTGTCGGACTTCCACGAGGCCGCAGGACTGCATCGGCCGCTGCACACCGAGGCATTCACCCTCGCCGCACCGATCGCCGTCGACCCCGACGAACCGATCACCGGCGAACTGGCCTTCCTCGCCTCCGGCGCCACCACGACCAACGACGGTCGTCCGATCCTCGATCAGGCCGAATCGGCCGGCCTGACGCCCGAGTCCGGATGCCGCATGGGCATCTGCTTCTCATGCACCGCGACCAAGCTCTCCGGATGCACCCGCAATGTGCTGACCGGAGAACTCGACACCGAAGCCGACAAACAGATCCAGCTCTGCATCAACGCCCCGGTCGGCGACGTCGACATCGACATCTGACCGCCACCACCCCGCAATCGCCCAACACCCCTACGGAGGTATCACCATGACCATCGAGCTCACCCGTGACACCGAACTCCGCCCCGCCCATCTGCCTGCGGTGATCGAACCCGAGGCAACCAAACCGACATCCGACGCGACCGCGGAAACAACCGTGATCGATCCGGCGGCCACGCAGGTGACCGACCCCAATACCGTCGTTCTCTCCTATGAGCAGGTCGAGGCACTCGGTCGCGACCTGGACAAATTGCGCGCCCGGATCGTCGCCGACCTCGGCGAGAAGGACCGCGAATACCTGTACTCGGTCATCCGCGCCCAACGCGGGTTCGAGGTCACCGGACGGGCCCTGATGTACCTGGGTTTCTTCCCGCCCGCATGGATCGCGGCGGTCGGCGCACTCTCGGTCTCCAAGATCCTCGACAACATGGAGATCGGCCACAACGTCATGCACGGCCAGTACGACTGGATGCGCGAGGACACCTACAACTCGCGCGAATTCGAGTGGGACACAGTGTGTCCGGCCGACCAGTGGAAGCACAGCCACAACTACCTGCACCACACCTTCACCAACATCATCGGTGAGGACCGCGACATCGGCTACGGCATCCTGCGCATGGCCCGTGACCAGAAGTGGAATCCCTACTACCTGGGCAACCTCGGTTACGCCACCGCCCTGATGCTGCTGTTCGAGTGGGGCGTGATGCTGCACGATCTCGAAGCCGAGAACATCATCGCGGGCAAGCGCAAGTGGACCGACATCAAGGGCCTGGTGAAAGGCATGTGGCGCAAGGCCGGTCGTCAGGTGCTCAAGGACTACGTCGTCTTCCCGGCGCTGACCGGACCGCTGTTCGTGTCGACTCTCGTCGGCAACGCGAGCGCCAACCTCGTGCGCAACCTGTGGACGTTCTCGATCATCTTCTGCGGCCACTTCCCCACCGGTGCACAGACATTCACCTCCGAGGAATGCGCAGACGAGACGCGCGGACAGTGGTACCTGCGGCAGATGCTCGGGTCGGCCAACATCACCGGAAGCCCGCTGTTCCACATCATGAGCGGCAACTTGTCGCATCAGATCGAGCACCATCTGTTCCCGGACATCCCGGCCAGCCGCTACCCGGAGATGTCGGGCGAGGTCCAGGAGATCTGCGAACGCTACGGGTTGCCCTACAACACCGGTTCGCTGAGCCAGCAGCTCGCGTCGACCTGGAAGAAGATCGCCAAGCTGTCGCTGCCCAATTTCATGACGCGCGACGACGATGACCTCACCGTCATCGTCGAGCGCAACAAGCCGGCGGACGTTGCCTGAACGGTCCGCGACGTCCCATGGCACCACCACCTTCCGGGCGGTATCGTCGTCGGCGATGCCGCCCGGGTGTGGTTTCCCCGGATGGTCCCCAGCGACAAGGAGTCCGATCAGATGGTCGATCGCATCGAACGCAACAAGGACCTGATTCAAGAGCTCGTCGAGTCGACCGCCAATCACGTCGGTCAGATCGCGACCATCATCACCGGCGCCGTCGCCGGTGTGGCCCGTGAGGTCGGTGAGATCTTCACCGACGGTTTCGAGATGCGTGAGGCCGCGCGTAAGGCGAAGCTCGACGAGGAACGCATCCTCGATGCCGACCTGGTCGACGAGATCGTCGATGCGGAACCCGCGGACGCCGAGCTCGAGGACGCAGAGCTGGCCGACCTCGAAGACGACGACATCGAGGATGAGCCGCTGAACATCGAGGCATCGATCGAGGCGCCCGTCGTGCCGCAGGAACTCGACTCACCCGAGATCGACACCGACGATTCCGGAGACATCCACGACGTCACCCTCGAGGGTGCGATGGAGGCTCCGGTCGCGCCGGAGTAGCGATTGCCCAGGTCGCCACGGTCCTGTCACCGTTGACAGTGCGCCTCAAACCGTTGACCGTGCGTCGCAAATCGTTGACCGTGCATTCCGCAATAGGTCAGCGACTTGTCATGGTCGTCGACGCGCCAGGAGATGCAGCTCCGGGAACCGGTGTTCGTCGTCGGGGCGGCTGATCATTCGCCAGACTTCGTCGAAGCCGCTTTCCTTCAGTTGTGCAGCGAGGTGATCCGGGTGACGCAGCCATGCTCTGGCAACCCGGTGGTCGAACTCCTCCTCGGTGCCGCGGTCCAGGGTCTGGCACGCGATCAACACGGGGCTTCCGTCAGAAAGGCGACTTGACCAGGCTCGCAGCACCTGCGGGAGCACCGACGGAGACACGTGGATCAGGCTGAAGCGCGCCAGGATCGCGCCGATACGGAGGTCGGCGGCGGTGCCGCGCAGGTGTGCGTCGTCGGCAATGAACTCACAGTGCGGGTGGCCGGTGCGCGCGAGTTCGACCATGCCGGCACTGGGTTCGATCCCGACGATCGGCAGGCCGCGATCATGCAGGTCGGCGGTGACATGACCAAGGCCGCATCCGATGTCGACGACGACATCGCCACCGAGTTGCGCAGCGGCCGTGTCGGCGAACGCGTGGACCGCGTGTCGCTCCAACGAGGTGATGTACGGGGTGGGACAGGTGTCGGCGTACAGAGCGGCGAGGGCGTCGTATCCGGGCTGACTCACCGGTTCATTGTGGGCTATGAGCCGCTTCCCACCGCAGTCATCGCCGCCTCGGCGTGTGTCAGCTCTGCGCGGGTTCGGGTGTGCGCAGCGAGATGTTGTTGCAGGCCTCGCACACGGTGTCCGGGATGACGCCGCGACGCTGCAGGAAGCCAAAGATGGTGCAGCCCAGGCAGAAACCGAAAACGAACTCGAGTGTCGCGGCGACGATGAGGACACCGACGACGAGCTGGGCGGCGAGTCCGAAGCCGAGCAGACTCAGGATGAGGGCCGTGGTGCTCACCACGAGGCCGATGGTCTGTGCGAACCGCTTCGGCGGACCAGGAACGAGCTTCGTCTTGCGCCAGATTTTCGGTGCGATCACCCGCACCGACAACTGGCCGAACGGCGACAGCTTGGGTCCCGAAAGCACACGAAGCGCGAAGCCGATCGCCAACACCGCGTACAGCGCCCAATGGTTGACGGCGACCGTCACGATCGCCAGCGCGACGACCAGGCCGGCGGTCGAACGCGCTGCGTAGTCGTTGACCGGATTGGGAAAGGTGAACACCGACGGTGTCGACACTCCTGACCTCCTGTGTGGGTGCGTAACGAAACCAAGCTACGCGTGTGCGCCCAGCAGGCCAAACGTTGGACCCACTGCGGGTCTAAACCGGCCGGGAATGCACGGTCAACGATTTGGGACGCACGGTCAACGGGGGTCGAGGAGGCCGAGGGCGATACCGTCGAGGATGTCGTGCTCGCTCACCACGAGTTCGGTGATGCCCGCGCGCGCCGACAACTCGCGGGCCAGTTCCATCGTGACCAGGGAACCACCGCCGATCACGTCCACCCGACCGGGATGCATCGGTCCGAGGGCGGCGCGGTCGGCGCGCGTCATCGACACCAGCCGTCGGCACACCTGGTCGAGGTCGTCGAGCGGGATCCGCGACAAATGGATGACCTCGGGATCGTAGGTGTCGAGTCCGGCACCGAGTGCCGCCAGCGTCGTCATCGTTCCGGCCACGCCCACCCAGGTGCGGGCGCCGTCGACGGGCACCGCCGCAAACGCCTCGGCAAGTCGCTCCCGCGTGAACGCCTGCGCCGCGGACACCTCGGCGGGGGTCGGCGGATCTGACGGCAGACACCGCTCGGTCAGCCGAACACACCCGATGTCGGCCGAAAAAGCGGCGCGCACGCCGTCGGCCCCGCCTGTCCCCGTACCGCCGAACACCACCTCGGTGGAGCCACCGCCCAGGTCGGTGACGACGAAAGGCCCTTGCGCCGAATCCAATTCGCCGACGGCGCCGCGGAACGAGAGCCGCGCTTCCTCGTCGCCGGTGATCACCTCGGCGATCGCGTCGGGCACCACACAACCCAGGAGTTCGGCCGTCATGCCGAAGAACGCATCACGGTTCGACGCATCGCGGGTGGCCGAGGTGGCCACCATGCGCACCTGCTCGACCCGGTGCGACCGCATGATCTCCACGTAGTCGGCGAGCGCGATCCGGGTGCGGCCGATCGCCTCATCGGCGAAGCGCCCGGTGGCGTCGACCCCCTGCCCGAGCCGGACGACCCGCATCTCGCGGTGGATGTCGATCAACCGTCCCGAGTCGTCGGGCCGCGCGACGAGCAGGCGGATCGAGTTGGTGCCGCAATCGACCGCCGCAACGACGGTCACGATTCGTCACCCTCGGTATCGTCCGCCGTCAGATGCGGCCAGTCCGCCGGAATGGCTGTGCCGCGAAGACCGTTGTCGGCGGCGAGCGCCACCGCCTCATCACCGAGCGGGTTGACTCCCGGCCCCTTGGCCAGCGAGTGCGCGATCAGGACATGCAGGCATTTCACGCGGTCGGGCATCCCGCCACCGGTGAAGTCGGTGCCCAGCGACTCGATCGCATCGCGTTCGGCGAGATAACTCTCGTGCGCACGGCGATAGGCCGCCGCGAGTTCAACGTCTTCCGCGAGCCTGGCGGTCATCTCCCTCATCACCCCGGCCGACTCCTGGCGGCTGGCCTCGGCGGTCAGCCGTGGATCGGTGAGGTAGTAGAGCGTCGGGAACGGTGTGCCGTCGGGCAGCTTCGGAGCGGTCTTCACCACGGCCGGCACTCCGTCGGGCGTTCGGTAACTCACCTCGATGACGCCACGCGGCTCCCGGCCGAGCTGTCGCGCAACGATCTCGAGGTCGGCGTCGAAGGTGCTCACCGGACGCCGGGAGGAGTCGCGACCGAATCCCACAGTCGGCCGTACCACGGTGCGCGAGCACGCTTTTCGGCTGCCGCGGCTGCGGCTCGACGCTGTTCGTCGCCGGGGTACATCATCACCAGCGGCGTCTCACCCGGCTTCACGAACAGAAGTTCCGACCGTGCCTTGGCCTCGATGTAGGCCGGGTCTTCCTGCTCATTCACCTTCTGCCGGTAGTCGGCGAGTTCACGTTCCTTCTCCACGTTGGCCGCCGTGAGCTGACGCAACTCGGAGCGCTGGGCGAAGTAGGTACGCATCGGCATCGCGAGGGTGAGCGCCACGATGCTGATCACCAGAGCCAGCACGACGGCCCGCTTGGCGTCGACATGCCGAACCCGCGACACCAACGCTGCCGAACGGGACCCGTCCGGGCGCCGACGGGCGTTCGAGATCCGACGCGGACGCTTGCGCGTGCTCTGCTCGTCGGCGCCGACGGTGTCGAGTTCGTGCTCGCCGGTCTGGGTGACCGAGTCGGGTGCGTCGGTCTGGGTGGCCGACTCCGACGCGTCGGCCTGGGTTGCGGTCGGCCGGCGTCGGCGAGTCTGGCGTGCGCGCTCACGCGAGCGCGCATCGCCTCGCGAGTCGCGGACCCGCCGACGCCCAGCACTGTCACTGAGCCCACGGTTAGCCATGGGCTCCAGCTAATCACGAACCAAACGAAAAACGCGGGAAGGCGAGGTCACCGGCGTAGCGTGCCGCGTCGCCGAGACCTTCCTCGATGCGCAACAGCTGGTTGTACTTGGCGACACGCTCGCTGCGCGCCGGCGCACCCGTCTTGATCTGACCACACGCGCAGGCAACGGCCAGGTCGGCGATGGTGGTGTCCTCGGTCTCACCGGACCGGTGGCTCATCATCGTCTTGTAGCTGTTGTTGTGCGCCAGGGCCACCGCGTCGAGGGTCTCGGTGAGCGTGCCGATCTGGTTGACCTTCACCAGAAGGGCATTGGCGACTCCCTCGGTGATCCCGCGTTCGAGACGCTCGGGGTTGGTCACGAACAGGTCGTCACCGACGAGCTGCACCTTGTCGCCGACCGCCTCGGTCAGCTTGGCCCACCCGTCCCAGTCGTCCTCGGCCAGTCCGTCCTCGATCGAGACGATCGGGAAGTCGGCGATGAGCTTCTCGTAGAACGGCACCATGTCGGCGGTCGAGTAGTCCTTGCCCTCGAGCTTGTAGACGCCATCGGAGTAGAACTCGGTCGCGGCCGCGTCGAGCGCGATCACGACGTCCTTGCCGAAGTTGTAGCCGGCCTTGCCGACCGCCTCGCCGATCACCGAGATCGCAGCGTCGGTGTGGGGCAGGTCGGGTGCAAAGCCACCCTCGTCGCCGAGCGCGGTGTTGAGTCCCTGCTTGTTCAGCACGGACTTGAGTGCGTGGTACACCTCCGCGCCGCAGCGCAGGGCTTCCTTGAAGGTCGGCGCACCGACCGGGCAGATCATGAACTCCTGAAAATCGATGCCGTTGTCGGCGTGCTCGCCGCCGTTGATGATGTTCATACAGGGCACGGGCAGGATGTGCGCGTTGGGTCCGCCGATGTAGCGGAACAGCGGCAGTCCGGCCGATTCGGCAGCTCCCTTGGCGACGGCGAGGGACACACCCAGCAGCGCGTTCGCACCGACGCGGCCCTTGTCGGGGGTGCCGTCGCAGTCGAGCAGGGCCTGGTCGACGAGACGCTGCTCCTCGGCCTCGATCCCGATGACCGCCGGCGCGAGCTCACCGAGCACACCTTCGACGGCCTTGGTGACGCCTTTACCGAGGTAGCGCTCGCCACCGTCTCGGAGTTCGACGGCCTCGTGCTCACCGGTCGAGGCGCCCGACGGCACAGCGGCCCGCGTGAACGTGCCGTCATCGAGGACGACCTCGACCTCGACCGTCGGGTTGCCCCGCGAATCGAGAATCTCTCGTGCACCAACCTGCTCGATGATTGCCACGGTTCAACCCCTATTTCTCGGTGGTGGGCCGACGCATCTGGCGACGGCCAAGGTACGGGTCAAAGCCTAATCGCTAGTGCCTCGACACATGTGGCAAGGGCCGCGCACGAAACAAATTCGTGAAGTCGGCGACCCGACCAGGCCGCGGGAGCCCCACCCCCGTCGGATATCTGTACCCCCCAGCCCGACCAAGTGCACTGTGCACTTCATGGGTTCCCAGGTACAGATTCCACAAGTGCGGCGGGGGGTCGTGGAGGCGGGAAGGGTTGGAGGTCGGACCGGTGGCCAGGATCGGGCCCCTGACTGTGGTGCTCCGGGTATCTCCCGGAAGCGGACGCTGACGGGCCCGATCTCAGTCACCGATCGTGGTCATCGCGTTCCGCCGAACGCGACGCCAGGAACACGCGCCCGCAAAATCTAGGGGAAGAAGTTCTTCCCCTAGCCTTGGAGTCCTCCCCCAGAAAATTCTCGCGGATGACTACGAACCCAGGGGAAGAAACTTCTTCCCCTAGATTTTGCGGGCCGCTGGATCGCGTTTCCCCAGTTCAGAAGGAACGCTACCGAGCCACCGACCCGACGACGTCGTCGTCCCGGGGTCATTTCACGCGAGCGCACCACCACCCCGTCGGACGGCCTGTACCTCCCAACCCCGCCCACGTGCACTATGCACCTGGCCGGCCTCCGAGGTACAGATTTCCGACGGCCCGAGGGATGGTCGGTCGCCACAGATCCGGACCGGTCAGTAGCGGACGTTGATCGAGTAGGCGTTGGAGTGATCCCGCACGTCGAGGACGTAGGCCATCGAATTGTTGTAGACCTTCACGGCCTTTTCCCAGCCCGACGGCGTCGTCATGTCGCCGCCCGACGACACGCACAGGTAGCGCGCCGCCGACAGGGCCGCGTCGTCGATGTTGTCCGGGTCGGCCTTGCCGTCGCCGTTCGCGTCGACGCCGTACCGGGTCCAGGTCTCGGGGATGAACTGGAAGGGGCCCATGGCGCGGTCGTGGGTGGCGTCACCGTCGAGGCGGCCACCGTCGGTGTCGTGGATCTCGAGGTTGCCGCGCGAGCCGTCGAGCTTGGCTCCGCGGATGGGCGGTGAGGTGTCACCGTTGGCCGCGATCCGGGTTCCGCGATACGTGCCGTGTTTGCTCTCCACCCCCGCGATGCCCGCCAGGGTGGTCCAGGCCAGTCCGCATTCGGGGTGCTGCTGGCGCTGGATCTCGGCGGCGTTGCCGTAGGCCTCCATCGCGATGAGCGGGATACCCGTCGAGTCCGCGATGGGCGTGGCCCACTCACGCATGAGTTCGGCGGTACGTCCGGGCGCGTTGATGTCGATGTAGGGCTGCGGGGTCCCCGGACCGGGCGGGATGCCGTCGGGGATGTCGGGCCGGTCGAACGTGGGCAGGTCGATGCACCCGGCCAGCACGACCGACGCCGCCACCGCGGCGACGCCGACCATTGCACCCTGTACTGCCCGCGACAACGGACCACGCACACGCACTACTCACTCACTCCCTGCCTTGTTGGTCGCGACCGATTCGCACAGATCCGTCGCGACGACCACCCACCATCGCATGATGAGGACTTAAGACCCAATCGCATAGTCAACTCGCCGTCTCAGCTTCCGGTTCCCGGGATCCGGCGCTACTGTCGTCTGGTTAGCCTCACCACACTCCGCTTCGGGAGCGGGCCGTCGGAAAGAGCACGGTGGAGATTCTCGCTTCGGGTGGCGCGCCCTCGGTTTTCGCGCAGATGTTCGGAAGCGGACTGATAGGACTTCGCGAAGGCCTCGAAACCGGCATTGTGGTCATGATTCTGGTGGCCTTCGTGACGCGTGCGGGCCGCCGCGGCGCCCTCAAATGGATCTGGGCAGGTGTCGCGGCAGCGGTCGCCATGGTGGTGGTCGTCTTCCTCGTCATCCATTTCGGGACGTCGACGATGACGCCGTTGGCCGCCGAGCTGATCGCCGGAGTCGCGTCGCTGGTCGCGGTGGCGATCGTCACCTTCATGGTGCTGTGGATGAGCAAGGCCGCCTCGCACATCTCGTCGGACCTGAAGGACAGCATGTCCGACGCACTGCTGGCCGGCGGTGCGTCGGTGATGGGCCTGGCCTTCCTGGCCGTCGGCCGAGAGGGCTTCGAGACCGCGCTGCTGATGGTCGGATATGCGGAGAGCGTGTCGGGCGGATGGTGGCCACTGCTGGGTCTGCTGATCGGCGTGGTGGTCGCGATCGTGCTGACGGTGCTCCTCTATCAGGGTGCGATCCGCCTGGATTTCCACCGGTTCTTCCTCTACACCGGGATCTTCCTGATCATCGTCGCCGCGGGCATCCTCTCCTACGGGGTGCGCGCGTTGCAGACGGTCGGCTGGCTACCCGGCCTCAACAACATCGCCTTCGACATCTCCGCGAGTTACGACCAGTCGTCGTGGTACGGCACGGTGCTCGCGGGCATCTTCAACTTCCGGCCCGACCCCACCGTCTTGCAGGTGGTGGCCTGGGTGCTCTACGTCGTGGTGGTGCTGACGATCTTCCTACGCGCCAACCGCCGTCGACCGGCCGATCGCGCTCCCGCGAGCACGCCCGCCGACACCTCCCCCGAAACCCCGGCAACTCCCGACGCCGGCCGCTGAAAGGAAACCCGATGCGCAAACGCCTTCGAGCGAATCGCAAGGTAGCGACGACAATTGCCGCCGCCCTTGTGTGCGCCACCCCGCTGCTCCTGGTGGGCTGCACGTCGAAGACCGACTCGGAGGGCGCCATCAAGGTGACCTCGTCGGACTCGGAGTGCGATCTGGCGAGCACCGAAGCGCAGACCGGCGACGTCGATTTCACCGTGACCAACAACGGGACCAAGGTCACCGAGTTCTACGTCTATGGCAACAACAACCGGGTTCTCGGCGAGGTCGAGAACATCGGTCCGGGTGTCTCCGGCAACCTGACGGTCGAGATCGTCGACCCGGGCACCTACACCGTGGCCTGCAAGCCCGGCATGGTCGGCACCGGTATCCGCAAGGAGATCACCGTCAGCGGTGAGAAGAAGGAAAAGGCCGAGGTGCCCGCGGATGTCAACGCCGCCAAGGTCGCCTACCTCGGCTATGTCCGCAACCAGTTGAACACGCTGCAGGCACAGACCCAGTCGTTCGTGAACAACGTCAAGAGCGGCAACCTCGACGCCGCGCGCGCCCAGTTCGGTCTCGTGCGCACGCCCTACGAGCGCATCGAGCCGGTCGCCGAGTCGTTCCCCGACCTCGACCCGGCCATCGACATGCGTTGGGACGACACCGAAAACGGCACGCAACCGTTCACCGGCTTCCACCGCATCGAACGATTCCTGTGGCCGCCGCAGCCGAACGAGATCGGTGACGGCGAAGGACAGATCAGTCCGGCCGACGCGGCCAACGCCAAGGCCACCGACACCAAGGCCAACATCGACCAGCAGGCAGACTTGTTGCTCGCCAACGTCAACAAGCTGCACGACGAGGTCAACAAGCCCGACTTCAACTTCGAGACAAGATCTTTCGTTCAGGGAGCGCAGGCCCTGATCGACGAGGTCGCTGCCACCAAGGTCAACGGTGAGGAAGATCGCTACTCGCACACCGACCTCTGGGACTTCGCCGCCAACGTGGACGGTTCGGAGACGGTCATCGCGACCATGCAGCCGATCATCTCCGCCAAGGACCAGCCGCTGATGGACAAGATCACCGCGCAGTTCGCGGATGTTCGCGCCGCGATCAACCAGTTCCAGCAGGGCGAGGGTTACGTCTCCTACACGCAGGTGACACAGGAGCAGCGCAAGGATCTGTCGGCCAAGATCGACGCCTTGTCGGCGACCCTCTCGCAGGTGCCGGGCATCGTCCTGCCGCAGTAACGTCTATACGACGACTGGGACGCGATGACGGGGACACGATGAGCGAAACCACACCGGCACCGGAAGATTCAGGACGCTCGCGGCTGTCGCGGCGCGCGTTGCTGGGTGGCGCCGGGGCCGGTGTGGTGGTCGCTGCGGCCGGCGGGATGGCCGTCGGCCGGGCGACTGCGCCCGAGCCGGAGGAGTCGTCGGAGATCGTCGCGTTCCGCGGCGAGCGACAGGCCGGCATCGTGACCGCGGCCCAGGATCGTCTGCATTTCGCCAGTTTCGACGTCGTGACCGAGTCGCGTGACGATCTGGTGGCCGTGCTCAAAGCGTGGACGGTTGCCGCGGAGCGGATGACGCGCGGCGAAGAGACCGTCGAGAACGGCGCGACCGGGTTGGGCAACTACGTCCCACCCGCCGACACCGGTGAGGCGCTGGGACTCTCGCCGTCAAAGCTCACCCTGACCATCGGATTCGGTCCCGGACTGTTCGGACCCACCGCAGCATTTCCCGGCCGCGGCGACCGATTCGGTCTCGCCGACCGGAAACCGGCTGTGCTGCAGGACCTTCCCATCTTCGCTGCCGAGCGCATCGATCCGCTGCGCTCCTACGGCGACATCTGCGTGCAGGCCTGCGCCGACGACCCGCAAGTCGCCGTCCACGCGATCCGCAACCTCGCCCGAATGGGTTTCGGGGTGGTGGCCGTGCGATGGTCGCAGCTCGGCTTCGGTCGCACCGCCTCCACCACGCAGGCCCAGGAGACCCCGCGAAACATGTTCGGGTTCAAGGACGGCACCGCGAACCTGCGCGCCGAGGACACCGACCTGCTCGACCGCTGGGTGTGGGTGGACGCCGCCGACAATCCGCCGGGAGCCCAATGGATGACTGGCGGCAGCTATCTGGTTGCCCGTCGTATCCGGATGGACATCGAGCCGTGGGACCGCGCCAACCTCCTTGAGCAGGAGCAGATCATCGGCCGAGAGAAGAACAGCGGCGCACCGTTGGGCCAGAAGAAGGAATTCGACACCCCCGACTTCCAGATCACCTCCTACGGCGCACCCATGATCCCGCGCAATGCCCATGTGCGCCTGGCACATCCGGACAACCTCGGCGGTGTGCAGATCCTCCGGCGCGGATACAACTTCACCGACGGTTCCGACGGATTCGGCCACCTCGACGCCGGTTTGTTCTTCATCGCCTTCAACCGGGACCCGCAGACCCAGTTCATCCCGATGCAGCAAGAACTTTCACGACGCGACGCCATGACCGAATACCTGATCCCCAACGGCTCATCGATCTTCGCGGTTCCGCCCGGACTGGCCGACGGCGAGTGGTGGGGTCAGGGGTTGTTCGAGTCTTAGGTCGCTTTACCGCCGCCTACCCTACCGCCGGCTGAGGTGCGACGAGCGCAAGCGAGGAACCTCGAAGGCCCTGGTGAGATGAAATTCTTTGTCTCACCAACCCTTCGAGGCTCTCGGCTAGCGCCTCGAGCACCTCAGGGAGCGGGATGGCGGGCGGAGCGGGATGGCGGGCGGAGCGGGATGGCGGGCGGAGCGGGATGGCGGGCGGAGCGGGATGGCGGGCGGAGCGGGATGGCGGGCGGAGCGTCAGGCCTCGATGATCCCGCGGTCCATCAGTGCTCCCAGCACCAACGCGGCGAGCGCGTCGATGTCGGCGCCGGTGGTGTCGAATCGGAGGTCGGGGTGGTCCGGACTCTCGTAGGGCGCGTCGATGCCCGTGAGTCCGCGAAGTTCGCCCCGGCGCGCACGCAGGTAGAGCCCCTTGGGATCTCGGCGTTCGCACTCGTTGACCGGCGTCGAGACATGGACCTCGATGAACTCGAGGTCGGCGACACGGTGAAGTTCACGGGCTATGTCGCGGTCGGAGCGCAACGGGGACACCATCGACGCGATGGCCACGACCCCGGCGTCGGCGAAGAGTCGGGCGAGATGACCCACGCGCCGGATGTTCTCGGCGCGATCGCCCGGCGAGAAACCCAGATCGTCGGAGATGCCGTGTCGGATGTTGTCACCGTCGAGGAGGTAAGCCACCCGGCCGCGCGCGACGATCGCACGTTCGAGCGCGACGGCCACCGTCGATTTACCCGACGCGGGAAGACCGGTGAGCCACACGGTTGCGCCGCGCTGCCCGGTCAGGGTCCACCGTTCGGCGCGGGCCAGCGAACTCGGATGCCATTTGATGTCGTTACGAGTTGCCTTGCCGGGAACCACTTCTCGTGGTTCGAGGATCGTTCCTGCGGCGACGGTGTCGTTGGACGCCTCGTCGATCAGGATGAAGGCACCGGTGTCGCGGTTCTCCGCGTAGCGATCCGCCGTCACCACCGACGACGTCCGCAACGTGATGGTGCCGATGTCGTTGAGGGTCAACTCCCCTGGGCCGACATGCTCGATCAGCGTGTCCGGGTCGAGCCGTCGCTCCAGCGACTGCACGGTGGCCCGGACCGTCGACGCGCCGTGCTTGAGCGCCACCCGATCCCCGGCCCGCAGCGGGGTCGTCGATAGCCAGCAGACGTGGGCGTCGATCTCCCGGGCCAGTACCGGGGTGTGTGCTCCGTCTACGCCGCTGACGATCACGTCGCCGCGGCCGATGTCGATGTCGTCGGCGAGTTGGACGCCGACCGACAAGGGCGCCACAGCCACGTCGCGGTCGTCGTCGAGGGTGTCGAGTGCGGTGACGACGCTGCGACTGCCGGACGGCAGCACGAGGATCTCGTCGCCCACCTTCATCGTGCCCGCCGCCAACCGTCCCGTGTAGGTACGACGATGCTTCTCGGTGGGACGCGACACCCACTGCACCGGCAACCGCAACTCTTCGCGCAACGGCGCGGGTGCGACGAGTTCGACGCCTTCGAGGTACTCCAGCAGCGTCGGACCCTCGTACCAGGGGGTGCGCGCCGAACGGTGCACCACGTTGTCGCCGTGTTTGGCCGCGACCGGGATCGCCGAGATCTCATCGATGCCGAGTTGTGTTGCCAGGTCGGCCAAGTCGGCCCTGATCTGGTCGAATCGTGCTTCCGAGAAGTCGACGAGGTCGATCTTGTTGACCGCCGCGATCACATGCGGGACACCGACCAACGTCGCGATCCGCGCGTGGCGTCGGGTCTGACGCTGCAAACCGCTGTGCGCGTCGATGAGCAGCACGGCGACGTGTGCATTCGACGCGCCGGTGAACATGTTGCGGGTGTAGCGCTCATGCCCGGGGGTGTCGGCGAGAACGTAGCTGCGCGTCTGCGTCGCGAAGAACCGGTACGCGACATCGATCGTGATGCCCTGTTCGCGTTCGGCACGCAGTCCGTCCGACAGCGCCGCCAGATCGACGTCGCCGTCGCCGTTGGTGACGGCGGCGAGGTGATCGGTCGGCAGACTGCCGGTGTCGTGCAGGATGCGGCCGATCAGCGTGGATTTGCCGTCGTCGACGCTTCCCGCGGTGGCGATGCGGAGAAACTGGCGGCCGTGCGTATGCAAGGATTCACCGACGTCGGTGGTCGACGCGGGGGCCGGGAGCGATGTCGTCGAGGTCATCAGAAGTATCCTTCGCGTTTGCGGTCTTCCATGGCCGCGCTGGATGTACGGTCGTCGGCGCGGGTCTCTCCGCGCTCGGAAACCGTTGCGGCAGAAATCTCTTCGATGATCTGCGGAATCGTACTGGCCTGTGAGCGCACCGCACCGGTGATGGTCAGGTCGCCGACGGTGCGGTAGCGCACCCACTCGGTGGTGACGACGTGATGATCGGCCGGCTGCGAATACTCCGACACCGCGAGCAAGATGCCGTCGCGGTCGAAAACCTCACGCTCACTCGCGAAGTAGATCGAGGGAAGTTCGAGCCCTTCGAGTTCGATGTAGCGCCAGATGTCGAGTTCGGTCCAGTTGGACAGCGGGAACACCCGCACCGACTCGCGCGGTCGGATCCGACCGTTGTAGAGCGACCACGGCTCGGGTCGCTGAGCGCGCGGATCCCACTGACCGAACTCGTCTCGGAAGCTGAACACCCGTTCCTTGGCGCGGGCGCGATCCTCGTCGCGTCGTGCACCACCGAACGCGGCGTCGAAGCCGCCCGCCTCGAGTGCGTCGAGCAAGGTGCGGGTCTGCAGACGGTTGCGCGAACCGGACGGGTCGGTCGACTCGGCCACCCGGCCCGAATCGATCGACTCCTGGACCGATGCGACGATCAACTCGATCCCTTCCGGATTCTCCGGAGTGGGCGCGACGCGGCGATCACGGAAGTCGATGACCTCGTCGAAGTTGTGGCCGGTATCCACATGCAGGATCGGGAATGGCAGCGGCGCGGGCCGAAAAGCCTTCTCCGCCAGGCGTAACAGGACGATCGAGTCCTTGCCTCCCGAGAACAGAAGCACTGGATGCTCGAGTTCGGCCGCGACCTCGCGGATGATGTGGACGGCCTCCGCCTCCAGGACACGGATGGCGGCGACATGGTCGACGTCGACGGCGTCGACAGCGCCGACGGGGTCAACGGTATCGCTCTGGGCCAAAGCACTCATAGTGGGTATCCGTTCCGGGCGGCGTCTTCTCGATACTGCTGCGCCCATTCCTTCGAGCGGGTATTGGACTGGGGTTTCAGCGGTGGCGGCGGCGCGAGCTCCGGGTCCTGGCCGATCGCCTCGAGAACACGGGCCGTCGCCTTGGTGGGATCCTTCACCAACTCGACGAATTCGATGTCGAGTGTCTCGATCTCCTCGGCGGCAAACCAGTTGCGCCACTGTCGTTCCTGTTCGGCAAGGATTCCCGCGAGGTGCGCGATGCCGCGCGCGTGATAGACCGCGTTGTCGGCAGCTGCGCTGTCCCCGCCGCCGTCGTCGCGCCACGTTCTGGTCTGCACCGCGCGCCACATCGACACGGCTTGCGGCACAACATCTTCACGATAGACGTGCACGAACACCGGGTCGGTGCCACCGAAGAGTGACCGGATGGCGGTCCGCAGCGAGCCGGAACCCACCCGAGTGCGCGCGATCAGCAGCGGCGTCTGGTTCCACATGAGCTTGCCGCCCCACACCCCGTTGGCCGATCGCCCGGCATCGAGGAGGTCGCTGCGCCACTGATCGGCGTCGCGAGTATCCACCGTCCCCGGTTCGAGCGGGGCGAGCAACTCGAGGATCTCGGGATCGTCGACCCCGGCAAACCACTCCCGCGGCTGCGGCGACAACGAGGAGGTGGAGAAGTACTGAAAGAACTCTTCTGGCGTTCCCGCAACCCCCGTCGTCGCCAACGATTCCACGAGCAGCGTGCTGCCGCTGCGCTGGCTGGCGCACACCAGATAACTCTCCGTCGTCGACACGAGAGGAAGTGTAGCGACCCGAAAACACTTCGCAACCTGGGGTTTTACGAGCGTCGAGAACGTAAGTCTTTACATTCAGGCCGTCATGTGCAGCGGCAAGGACGGACAGTGCATACCGGTCAGCGAACGCCGGTGATGACGCCACCGGCGAGCTCACGGCGCGCGCCCTGAGGCCGCCGCGACGGCAACGCCTCCTCGTCCGGCGCCACGTGTTCGGCCTTCTCCCGGTATTCCGCCATGAACCGTTCGGCAATCGCGGTGCCCGCCTCGTCGGAGGGCAGGTCATCGCCGGTGGCGGTGCGCCACTGCGACAGTCGGGTCCGTAGTTCCTCGACGACGTCGGCACAACGCGGATCGTCGACGAGGTTGGTCCGCTCGTACGGATCGTCGCGCAGATCGTAGAGTTCCGCGTGGGCGCGCGGCGCGGCCGCCTGCACCTTGTCGACCGCGGTGGCCGACAGACTGTCCGCGATGTCAAGCGGCAGAAGAAGTTCGGGTCGGTCGGCGTAATTCTCGATGTAGCTGTAGCGCTTGGTGCGAATGGCCCGGATCGGATCGAAGGCGTCGTGATAGGTCTTCTCGGTATACACCTCGCCGCGCACCGGTTGTGTGTCACGCGAATCGATCTGGCCGGCATGCGAGTAGCCGTCGATGTCGTCGGGCAACCCGATACCCAGCAGGTCGAGCACGGTGGGCGCGAGATCCACGCCGGAGAACAGGTCGTCGTAGACCCGCGGTGCGATGCCACGCGCACGCGGCGGTGCGACGATGAGCGCCACCCCGGTCCCTTCGGCATACAGCGTCGATTTCGCGCGCGGGAAGGCCAGTCCGTGGTCGGTCACGAAGACGATCCACGTGGTCTCACCCAGTCCGAGCGCATCGACGGTGTCGAGCAGGCGGCCGACCGCAGCGTCGGCCGCAGTGATGCTGCCGTGCAGGCCGGCAAGATCCTCGCGCACCTCGGGTGTGTCCGGCAGGAAACCGGGCACGCCGAGGCCGTCGGGGTCGGCGTGGTCGTACTCGTCGGCCGGGTAGGGGCGATGCGTCTCGAAGAAGCCCGCGGTCAGGAAGAACGGCTGGTCCGGCGTCGTGGCGACGTGGTCGGTGAGCCACTCCTGCGACCGGGCCACCACGTAATCGCAGCGCGACTCCGTGACGTCGACCGTGTCGAAGCCCAGCTTCGTCGGATCGGCGCTCTCGTGCTGCATGCCGAACAGCACGGAGCGGTACCCGGCGTCCCCGAGGAGCGAAGGCAGCGTCCGGACGCCCGGGTGGTACTCGAACCCGTGATGGGCAAGCCCGACCAGCCCGTTCCGATGCGGATACTGGCCGGTGAACAGCGATCCACGGGCCGGCGAACACAGCGGCGCAGTCGCGTGCGCGTCGGTGAATCGGACGCCGCGAGCTGCGAGATCGTCGAGATGGGGACTCACAACACCCTCGGCCCCATAGCACGCAAGGTGCCGCCCGAGGTCGTGCCAATGCACCAGAATCACGTTCTCACGCGAAGTGCGCGAGCCGGAATCGGCGCCACCTGCAGTCTCGTCAACCATCCCTCCATGATGCATGGAACGTTTTCGCACGTCCGACGGGGTGCCGTCGCGGTCTTGCGGCGCTCCGCGCGGCTCCGCTGACAGGGCGCCGTCGAAGGGGTTGAAATCAGTGCGAGTCGAACGGTTGGGACGTCGCGTCCGGCGCGTCGGTGATGTCGGTGGTGTCGGTGCTGTTGTCGGTCAGGACCCGATGCCAGGCCTCGGGTGTGTCAAGCGTCAAGTCTGAACCCTTCGCGCGTTCTTCGGCGGCTCGAACCTGCTCGATCAACGCGAGGACGCGTCGACGAGCGGAATCTTCGACGCTGTCGCCGGCGAGGGTCACGGTGATCGTCAGGACCTGCGGATCAATGGTCTCGACGGGGTACTTCGCGGCAGTGAGCCGCTCGAGGACCTTCTGCGTGAGCGCGAGCGCGGGTTGAGTGGTCGCGATCCCGTCGAGCACCGATCCTCGTTGCTTCTCGGCGGCCTTGCGCTCCTCCCATTCCCGGATCTGTGTTTCGAGATCGGAGTGCGCACCCGACAGCACGCCGGGTGTGCGTCCCTGCACCTTCTGGGTGAAGCTGCGTGCGACGTCGTCGATGTCGAAGGGGGCACCCGGATCGTCGGCGGCGATGCGCGCATGGAACAGCACCTGCAGCAACAGGTCTCCCAGCTCCTCACGCAGTTCGTCCGGGTCGTCGAGATCGATGGCGTCGAGGAGCTCGTAAACCTCCTCGAGCAGGTACCGCCGCAGCGAGGCATGGGTCTGCTGACTCTCCCACGGCCCATTTCGACGCAAGGTGTCCATCAGCGCCACGGACTCGAGCAGCGCCGCGCCGGAGATCCGGGCCGCGGCGATCACGTCGTCGCCGCGTGCGATACGAGCACGTACAAGCGGGTGCTCCCGATCGGTGCTGACCAGCACAGCGTCGGCGTCGTCGGGACCTGCGTCGACAGCGGGCTCGACGTGGTCGAATTCCCAGAGCGTCGCGGCCGACACGTCTTCGGTGACCATCACCCGACCGGAGAGCAGGTTGCGGGCCCGGATCGGGATCATGTCGGGGCGGGTGGGATCCAGGAGAACCACGGTCATCTCGGCATTGCGCCTTTCACTCGAACCCCACGATCGGTGCATACAGAACGGTTCAAACCTTACGTGCGGTCATTCGGACGATGCAGTGCCGCCACGCGGATGGGTGCACAACGGTTAGATTGGGCCAGGGTCGAGGGGAGATTTTGTGGATCACATGCCGGTGCCGGTCCGGGCGACGTTTCCGGGAATCAGTTCACGCGCTTGGGAGCATCCGGCCGACCGCACCGCGCTCACCGCGCTGCGCAAACTCAAGGGCTTCGATCAGGTGCTGAAGGTGCTGTCGAGTCTGCTGCGCGAGCGGCAGCACCGACTCATGTATCTCGCCACGTCGGCCCGGGCGAACGACAAACAGTTCGCCGACCTCGACCGCCTCATGGACGAGTCTGTTCGAGTACTCGACTCGCCGGTCAAACCGGAACTCTTCGTCACCCAATCCCCCGTCGTC
The DNA here is from genome assembly GCF_022513585.1 of Gordonia gummivorans. Taxonomy (GTDB): domain Bacteria; phylum Actinomycetota; class Actinomycetes; order Mycobacteriales; family Mycobacteriaceae; genus Gordonia. The sequence continues at coordinate 221,572 of NZ_JAKWBF010000004.1, read as the reverse complement.
AATGCCTTCTGCATCGGCATGGACCGCCCGTTCATCGTGATCACCTCCGCGATGTACGAACTGATGGACCACGACGAGATGCGATTCGTCGTCGGACACGAACTCGGCCATGCACTTTCGGGCCACGCGGTCTACCGCACCATGCTCATGCACCTCACCCGGCTGGCCGCATCGATCGGGTTCATCCCGCTGGGCGGCTGGGCGTTGCGCGCGCTGGTCGCCGCACTCATGGAATGGCAACGCAAATCCGAACTCTCCGGCGACCGTGCAGGTTTGCTGTGCTGCCAGGACCTCGACACGGCGCTTCGCGTCGAACTCAAACTCGCCGGTGGCAAACACCTCGATCAGATGGACACGCAAGCCTTTGTCGCACAGGCGAAGGAGTACGAACGCACCGGCGACCTTCGCGACGGTGTCCTCAAACTGCTGAACCTCGAACTCATGTCGCATCCGTTCTCGGTACTGCGGGCCGCCGAACTCACCCGCTGGGTCGACCGCGGCGGGTATGGGCGCATCCTTTCGGGCACCTACCCGTTCCGCGACGACGACGCCACCGCCTCGGTCTCCGACGACGCCGCCGAAGCCGCGCGCATGTACCGCGACAACTTCGACGAATCCGAGGACCCCCTGGTCAAAGGCATTCGCGACGGGCTCGGCGGGGTGGTCGACGCGGCCGGTCAGGCGGCCTTCGACGTCGCCGAGAACGTCAATCGCAAGTTCACCGACTGGCGGAGCACGGCCAAGAAGAAGTACGACGACCCGAAATCGGAGTGATTTCGCGATAGCCGAGCCTCGATGCCCCCCTACCGATGGCTGAGGTGTGAGAAGCGCTAGCGAGGACCCCCATTAGCCCCTAGTGAGACGAAATAGTCGTCTCACCACGGCCTTCGAGGCTCCTCGCTAGCGCTCGTCGCACCTCAGGCAGCGATGGCGATAACGCGTCTCTGCGCTGATCAGCGGATCAATTCGCAGTAGGATTCGGCTTGAGCTGCGTCAGGAAAGTCGTCAGGTAGACGATGAGCTCGTCGTCGCGCAAGCGTGCTGATCCCACGCCTCCGGTGCGTGGGATGGGCAGCGTCACAACGGATGTGGTCGCGCGGAAGGTGGCAGCCGGGTAGAGGCGCTTCAGGCGCACCTGCTCGCTGTCGAGCAGCGGCAGCGGCGAGATCTTCATTCCTGTTCCGGCCAAGCCGATCTCGGTGACGCCACGCTCGCGACAACGCAACCGCAGGCGCGCGATCGACGCCAATCGTGTTGTCTCGACCGGGGGCTCGCCGTAGCGGTCGGTGAGTTCGGCGATCACGCCGTCGACTGCGGCGTCGTCGGTGGCCGACGCGAGCTTGCGGTAGGCCTCGAGTCGTAGGCGGTCGGAGTCGACATACTCGACCGGAATGTGCGCGTCGACCGGCAGGTCGATGCGCACCTCCCCGGTTTCCTGGGTGGTCACTTCACGCCCGTCGGCGGCTGCGCGGTAGGCTTCCACGGCCTCCCCGACGAGCCGGACGTAGAGGTCGAAACCCACGCCCGCCACATGCCCGGACTGCTCCGCACCGAGCACATTACCGGCACCGCGAAGCTCGAGATCCTTGAGCGCCACCGCCATTCCGGCACCGAGCTCGTTGTTCTGCGCGATCGTCGCAAGGCGGTCGTAAGCCGTCTCGGTCAATGGCCGCTCAGGGCTGTACAGCAGGTAGGCATACCCGCGTTCGCGGCTGCGGCCCACACGGCCACGCAACTGGTGCAACTGGGAGAGCCCGAGGTTCTCCGCACGGTCGACGATCAGCGTGTTGGCATTCGAGATGTCCAGGCCGGTCTCGATGATCGTGGTACACACCAGCACGTCGAACTCGCGATTCCAGAACCCCGACACCGTTCGTTCCAGCTGATCCTCGTTCATCTGACCATGCGCGACAACAACCTTCGCCTCCGGAACCATCGCGGAGATGTCGCGCGCGGTCTTGTCGATGGTCGACACCCGGTTGTGCACGTAGAAGACCTGGCCGTCACGCAGGAGTTCGCGCCGGATGGCGGCGGCGACCTGCTTCGGCGCGTAGGCGCCGACATAGGTGAGGACGGGATGACGTTCCTCCGGCGGGGTGAGGATCGTCGACATCTCCCGGATCCCGGCCATCGACATCTCCAGTGTGCGCGGGATCGGCGTCGCCGACATCGTCAGCACATCCACATGCGTCCGAAGGGATTTGATGTGTTCCTTGTGTTCGACGCCGAAGCGCTGCTCCTCGTCGACGATCACCAGACCCAGATCTTTCCAGGTGACGCCGGTCTGCAGCAGGCGGTGGGTGCCGATCACGATGTCCACCTCACCGCTCGCCATCGCGCCGATGACCTCTTTGGACTCTTTGGCGTCGGTGAACCGCGACAGGCCGCGAACCCGCACCGGGAACCCGGTCATCCGTTCGGAAAAGGTCTGAAGATGTTGTTGCGCAAGGATCGTCGTCGGGACCAGCACGGCAACCTGCTTGCCGTCCTGCACCGCCTTGAAAGCGGCGCGGACCGCGATCTCGGTCTTTCCGTAGCCGACGTCGCCGACGATCACCCGGTCCATCGGCACCGGTCGTTCCATGTCGGACTTGACCTCGGCGATGACGGTGAGCTGGTCGACGGTCTCGGTGAAGTCGAAGGCGTCTTCCATCTCCTGCTGCCAGGGGGTGTCGGGCCCGAACGCGTGACCGGGAGCGGCATGCCGCGCGGCGTAGAGTTGCACGAGCTCGCCCGCGATCTCACGGACCGCCTTGCGCGCCTTGCGCTTTGTGTTCTGCCAGTCCGATCCGCCCAGTTTGGACAGCGACGGCTGCTCGCCGCCGACGTAGCGGGAGAGCTGGTCGAGGGCATCCATCGGGACATACAATCGGTCGCCCGGCTGGCCACGCTTCGACGGTGAGTACTCGAGCACCAGGTACTCCCGCCGCGCACCCGACACCGTGCGCTCGATCATCTCGACGAATTTGCCGATGCCGTGCTGGTCGTGGACGACGAGATCGCCTGCGGTCAGCGCCAGCGGATCGACCTGGTTGCGACGCTTGGCCGGAAGTCGGCGCCCGTCACGGACATTCGCGACCCGGGTGCCGGTGAGATCGGATTCGGTGACGATGACCAACCCGGCGTCGGGACACACCAGCCCCTGACGCAAGGTGCCGCCGAACACCGTCACCTCGCCCGGCTGGGGCCGGTACCCGGGTTCGGCAAGCACGTGCGGAACTTCGGCGTCAGCGAGCCGCTCGCCGACGCGCTGGGCAGTTCCCTTGCCCGCCACCACGATCGCTGCCGTCTTACCACCCGTCACATGCGCGCGCAGTTGTGCGAACACCGCGGCGATCTCGTCGTTGTTGCCGCGTGGAGCCGGGCCCGCCGCGAGATCGAGCTCCACCTCGTCACCCGAGCCGGTGGACAGCGGACTCATCGTCCACCACGACCGCCCCGCCGCCAACGTGGACTCTTCCACCCCGTCGAGCGGCCGGTAGGCACTCGCCTGCAGATCCACTCCGAGGGTTTGCGACGAACGCCCGTCGATCGGGGCCGAGGCGCCCATCGCCGCAGCGGTCCACGACGCCTCGAGGAACTCTGCACCCGTCTTGGCCAGATCGGCTGCGCGCGTGCGCACCTTCTCGGGATCGAGGATCAGTACCCGCGTCCCGTCCGGCACCACTTCGGTGAGGAGTTGCATCTCACCGTCGACGAGTGCCGGGATGAGAGCTTCCATGCCGTTGACCGGAATACCCTCGGCCAGCTTGGTCAGCATCTCGGTGAGCGTCGGGTCACCCTCGGACTTCTCGGCGAGTTCGGCTGCCCGACTGCGTATCTGGTGGGTCAGGAGCAACTCGCGGCACGGGTGGACGATCACTGTGGACGCGTCGACCTCGGGCTGGCTGCGCTGGTCGGCCACGGAGAACGCGCGCATCTCGGTGATCTCGTCGCCCCAGAACTCGACGCGCACCGGGAAGTCGGCGGTGGTGCCGAAGACGTCGAGGATGCCGCCGCGTACCGCGAACTCGCCGCGGCGGCCGACCATGTCGACCCGCTCGTAAGCCATCTCGACCAGGTCGACGAGCAAGCGGTCGAAGTCGATCTCGAGACCCTCACGGAGAGTGATCGTGGTGACGTCACCAAGTCCCGGTGCCATGGGCTGCACCAGCGAGCGCACCGTGGTGACCACGACTGCGAGCGGGCGATCGCCGGGATCGGCGAGCCGATGGAGAACTGCGAGTCGCTGGCCGACGGTGTCGGCGCTGGGCGACAGCCGCTCATGCGGGAGCGTCTCCCAGGAGGGGAACTGGGCGACCGCTTCGGGGTCGTCGAGCAGCTCGCCGAGTTCGGCGGTCAGGTCGTCGGCCTCCCGTCCGTTCGCGGAGACGACGAGGAGCGGGGCCGCTGAATCCTTGGCCAGGCAGGACACCACGAACGGTCGTGCGGCGTCGGGAGCGGTGATGTCGAGGCGGCGTTCGTCGCGTCGTGCGACGAGTCCGTGGATCGCCGTGTCGGCGCAGGCAAGTTCTGAAAGCCCGACGAGGGCGCGCGGAGTCGACACTCCAGCAATTGTAGGTGGGACGCCGGGACGGCCACGATCACCCCGGCCACCTGTGGAAACAAACCGGACCGCAGTTCTGTTTAGTAAGATATGTCCATGTCAGAGCCCACCGACGCCCCACAGTCGGATCGCATCCCCGCGTTGTTCCTCAGCCACGGCGCCCCGCCGCTGGTCGACAGCGAGATATGGGTCGAGCAACTTGCCGGCCTCTCCGCAGACCTCCCGCGCCCGACCGCGATCCTCGTCGTGTCCGCGCACTGGGAAGCCGCACCACTGACCATCGGGTCCACCGACGCGCACACCCCGCTGACCTACGACTTCTGGGGCTTCCCGGACCGCTTCTACGAGACCACTTACTGGTCACCCGGCGCCCCGGAGCTCGCCCGACGCGTCGCGGCGTTGATGCCCGACGGCGAGCCCGTCGCGCACGCCCCGAATCGCCGGCTCGACCACGGTGCCTACGTCCCGCTCACCGTCATGTACCCGGACGCCGAGATTCCGGTTCTCCAGATCTCCCTACCGACACTCGACCCGGAGCGACTTCTCGACCTCGGCCGTCGACTGGCGCCGCTGCGCGACGAGGGCGTGCTGATCATCGGGTCCGGGTTCACCACGCACGGACTTCCCTACCTCACCGATCCGCGGCCCGACGCGACACCTCCGACGTGGTCCGCCGAATTCGACGCCTGGGCACACGAACGTTTCACCGCCGGAGATGTGGAGTCGCTCATCGACTTTCGCATCAAGGCCCCGGGAATGCCGTACGCCCACCCGACCATCGAGCACTTCTCACCGCTGTTCGTCACCCTCGGCGCGAGTACGGACCCAGAACAACGCCCGGACCAGGTGATCGACGGCTTCTGGATGGGGTTGGCCAAGCGGAGTCTTGTACTGACGTAGCGCGCTAGAACGTCGTGGCAATCGCCACCGCGAGTCCACTCACGCAGACCGCGCATCCGATGACTGCCCCTACTCCGAACTGGCGTTGCTTGCCGGGGGCAATTGCGCACGCTGCCGCAACCAGCGCGAACGCTACGATCACAAGGAAACCGACCACCCAGAGGTAGGTCACCGCGATCACTGCCGCACCCAGTGCAACCATCGCCGCGAATGGTGTTGCGGGACCGAAGAATCGACCGCCCATGTTCAGTGCCACACCGGCAGCAACACGGAGGTCAGACCACCAACACACGCACCAACCGCGATTACCAATGCCCAGCGGACGGCGGTGGGGCGACGCGGTGCAGCGATTGCGCACGCCACCACCAGCGCAACTGCCACGATGACGGACTGGGTTTCGACTGCCGAAGCTGCATGCACAAAGGCCGGGCGGACGTATTGGCCAACGATCTGGCGATCTGCTGGTCGGCCGTGCCGGCGACATCCGTCATGTCGGTGGTCGCACCCTTGAACGCGCCTGCGAGCTGCCCGAATGTCGCTGTCGAGTAGCCACTTCGGAAGCCGGCCGCCAACTTGAGCGCACCCAGCCGCGCAGCGCACTGCTGGATCTCGAGAGCGGCGGACGTGAGCGACGATGGATCCACAACAAGATCTGACATGCGCTTCCCCCCTGGTTGTTTCGCGTCACGCTAACACCCGATCGACTTTGGTGATCGTCGTCGATCCACAGGCACTTCACCGGGTCACTCGTCGGTGATCAAGCGCTCCTTGGGTTCCACGTTCTCCTTGGGTTCCACATAGTCGGGTCCCACCAGTTCGGGATTCGGGTCGAGGCGGGTCAGTCCGTTCCAGCACAGGTTGACAAGATGTGCTGCGACAACCTCTTTCGACGGTTCGCGGACATCAAGCCACCATTGCGCGGTGACCGACACCATGCCCACCAGCGCCTGCGCATACAGAGGTGCAAGCCCCGGCTCGAAGCCGCGGCGTTCGAAATCGCCGGCCAGGATGTGCTCGACCTGGCTGATGGCATCGTTCAAAAGGCTTGAGTACGTGGCTGTTTCGTCGGTCGACGCGGTGCTGTCGCCGCGAACCAGAATACGGAAGCCGTCGGTACGCTCCTCCATGTAGGTCAGCAACGCAAGCGCCACCTGTTGGATGCGGTACAGCGACCGGTTCTTCGTCAGCGACGACGTCACCATCTCGAGAAGGGTTTCCATCTCGCGGTCGACGACCACCGCGTACAGACCCTCTTTGCCACCGAAGTGCTCGTAGACGATCGGCTTGGACACACCGGCGCGCTGCGCGATCTCTTCGATGGACGTGCCCTCGAAGCCGCGTTCGGCGAACAATCCGCGGGCCACCTCGATCAGCTGCAGGCGACGCTGCGCACCGGTCATCCGGGCCCGCGGGGCGCGTCGCACCTCGGCGCCACCATCAGTGGGACGACTGACTGCCATGGCAACAGACTAGTACTCCGAAGGTTCTCCCAAGCGCTGCACTGCGGTGTCAGACTGCACGGATGCTGAGCATCGAGGAGATTTCTGCCCGCCTGGAGATCACGCAGGCCTTGACCGACTACTCCACCGCCGTCGACGCACGACGGTTCGGTGACCTCGACCGGGTGTTCACCGCCGACGCACGCATCGACTACAGCGCGATGGGCGGAATCGTCGGTGACCTGGCCGAAGTGCAGGCGTGGCTGGGCGAGGTTCTGCCCGCCTTCACCGCCTACTGCCACTTGGTGGGCAATCACGACATAACGGTCGACGGCACTCGTGCACGGACGCGAACCCTGTGTCTCAATCCGATGCAGACCGACTCCTCGACGCATCTGTTGGGACTCTGGTACCTCGACGCGTGGACTCTGACCGACGACGGCTGGCGAATCACCGCCCGGTCGTTGGAGAAGTGCTTCGACGCCCGGGTCGCGTGACATTTCATCATCGCGAGTAAAAGCCGGGGGCAGGCGGAATCGCCTGATCAGCAGGTCTACTGCAGTTCGCGCCGACAACTACGACGTCCAAAGAGCACCGCATGGCCGTTCGGTATGCGTAAGGTCAGATCCAAGCACCCCTGACGATGGGACGATCGTGCAGCTGTGGAACTACGTGTCCGACCATGCCGACAGGCTCACGTTCCTGACGTATCAACATGCGTCCTTGGCCTTTCAGACCGTTCTCGTCGGCACGCTCGTGGCCATAGCGATCGCGATCGGCGTCTATCGGTTGCCGCTGGTGTCGTCGCTGACACTCACCACGAGTCGCATCGCGCTGACGATTCCCTCGCTCGCCTTACTGGCGCTGCTGATCGTCCCGTTCGGGCTCGGCGTGGTGCCGTCGTTCATCATGCTGGCTTTCTTCGCGGCGCTGCCGGTGATCGGTAACGCGGTCGTCGGACTACGTTCGGTGCCACCGGCGGTCGTCGAATCCGCGCGTGGCATCGGTCTTTCCAGATTCCGCATCTTGTTCACCGTCGAACTTCCCATCGCCTGGCCGGTCATCCTCACCGGCATTCGGGTGTCCACCCAGATGATCGTCGGCGTCGCGGCGATCGTCGCCTACGTCCTCGGACCGGGACTCGGATCGTTGATCTTCAACGGGTTCTCGCGCCTCGGCGGCGCGAATGCCCTCGAAATGGCGCTCACCGGAACAATTCTCATCGTCATCATCGCACTCGTCTTCGACGCACTGCTGGTACTGCTCGGCCGCCTCACGATCTCAAAGGGACTGTCATGACCGACCTCACCGACCAACCGACCGCGCCGTCGGCCCAGCGCACGGTCACCGGGGCCGACATCCACCTCGACAAGATCGTCAAGCGGTACCGGGGACAGACCGAACCCGCGGTTCACCAGCTCGACCTCGACATCGAGGCCGGACATATCGTCGCCTTCGTCGGACCGTCAGGGTGCGGAAAGACCACGACGCTCAAGATGATCAACCGTCTCATCGAACCCACCGAGGGCCGGATCTTCATCGGGGGACGCGATGTCACCAAGGAGGATCCCGACAAGCTGCGCCAATCCATCGGTTACGTGATCCAGTCCGGTGGCCTGTTCCCGCATTGGTCGGTCGCCAAGAACATCGGCGCGATTCCGCGAGTCCTCAAGTGGGACAAGAAGAAGATCGCCGACCGCACCGACTACCTCCTCGATCTCGTCGGACTCGACGCCGCCACCTTTGCCGACCGTCTGCCCAAGGACATGTCCGGCGGCCAGCAGCAACGTGTCGGTGTCGCACGCGCTTTGGCCGCCGACCCGCCGGTCCTGCTGATGGACGAGCCGTTCAGCGCGGTCGACCCGATCACTCGGCTTCGGTTGCAGGACAGCCTGATCGCGATTCAGCACGAGCTGGCCAAGACCATCGTGATCGTCACCCACGACTTCGAAGAGGCGACCAAACTCGGCGACAAGGTCCTCATCCTCTCCGAGGGCGGCCACATCGAGCAGTACGCGACTCCCGAAGAGATCCTTGCCAATCCGGCGACGCCGTTCGTGGAGGACTTCATCGGGTCGGGTGCGACGCTGGCCCAGCTCACGCTGACCCGGGTGCGCGACGTCGCGCACGCCGACATCGTCACCGCCAAGGTCGGCGAGCCGGCCGGACAGGTGATAACGCGAGCGCGCGCCGCCGGACACACGTGGGTGGTCGTCGTCGACGAGCACGGGCGGCCACGCGCGTGGCCGTCGCTCGACGAACTCGCCTCCAAACCGGAGGTCTCCGACTACGTCGACGCGCGATTGCCGGTGGTCGCGCGGTCGTCGACCCTCAATGACGCACTCGACACCATGCTGGCCGCCAGCCAGGGCGGCGTGCTGGTCGCCGACGCGCAGGGCGCGGTGGTCGGAGCCCTCAACATCGACGCGGTCATGGACATCATCCGCGGGCAGCTCGCCGAAGCCCGCGCGCAGGAAGATTCCACGTCGTACGCCGAACACGCCGAGGGCACCGGCCCCATCGACGTCACCGAAGTGCTCGACGTACCCACCGAGACCGATCCCGACGGGTCCGCGCCGCGATGAAACAACGATTCAAGAGCACGCCCCTGGATGTGTGGCTGGAGCCGTTGGTCATTCTGGTGGTCGGCGTCGGCTACTTCATCTGGTACGCCACCACCGATTTCACCGAGGTCGAGGAGACCTCACTGGCCTGGGAAACGTTGCAGTCGACCATCTTCGACCACATCAAACTCACCCTCACCGCGACGCTCATCGTCATCGTGATCGCCATTCCGCTCGGCATCGCACTGACCCGGCCGTCGATGCGCCGGCTCAACCCGATCGTCGTCAACATCGCCAACGTCGGTCAGGCTGCTCCCGCCCTCGGCCTGCTGGTGCTGTTCACCTTCTGGCTCGGTACCGGCTTCAAGACCGCCGTCGTCGCGCTCGTGGTCTACGCCGTGCTGCCGATCCTGCAGAACACGATCGTCGGTCTGCGACAGGTCGATCCGCGGACCGTCGAAGCAGCCCGCGGCATCGGCTACTCGGGTTTGCGCACCCTGGTCCAGGTGGAATTGCCCCTCGCGGTTCCGGTGATTCTCAACGGGGTGCGCACGGCGCTGGTGATCCTGGTCGGCACGGCGACGCTGTCCGTCTTCATCGGCGCCACCAGCCTCGGCACGCTGATCAACACCGGGATCACCCTCTTCTTACCCAAACTCCTTGTGTCCGGGGCGATCCTGGTGGCCCTCCTCGCGATGATCATCGACTGGCTCGGCCGACTGTTCGAATTGGCCGCGACCCCGCGAGGTGTGCGATGAGACCACGCCGCCTGCTCACCCTGGCCATCAGCATCCTGGCCACGATTGCGCTGCTGGCCGGTTGCGGGCTGGTCAGTTCGTCGGGCACGTTCCAGAGCGCCGCACTGCCGGACGGTGCGCGCCCGCTCGACGGCGCCGACATCGTCGTCACGTCGAAGAGCTTCACCGAGGGCGTCATCCTGGGCAAGATCACCGCAACCTACCTTGCGGCCGCCGGCGCCAACATCACCGACCTGACCGGCGCGCCCGGGTCTGCGTCGTCGCGGCAGGCGATCCTCAACAACGACGCCGACATCGTGTGGGAGTACACCGGTACCGCGTGGCTGAACTATCACAACCAGACCGAGACAATCGCAGATCCGCAGGAGTTGTGGCGAGAGGTCGCCGCGATCGAGGAGAGCGAACACGACCTCATCTGGATGGCGCCGGCCAACTTCAACGACACCTACGCTTTCGCTGCCGCCCCTGCCGTGCACAAACGACTGAACGTGCACACCATCTCCGACATCACCCGTCTCCCGGTGAAGGAACGCACCTTCTGCGTCGATGACGAGTTCTTCTCTCGGCCGGACGGTTTCGTGAAGATGCTCGCCGCCTACGGCATGCCGTACAACACCCCCGACGGTGTGCCCATCCAGAACGTCACGCGCATGGATGCCGGCGTGATCTACACCGCCACCGCCGACAGCGACCCCTGCAATTTCGGCGAGGTGTACACCACCGACGGCCGCGTCAAGAACCTCGGACTCGTCCTCCTCGAGGACGACAAGAAATTCTTCCTCCCCTACAGCGGCACCGCGGTGGTGCGTGGCGAGATCCTGCGTCAGTACCCACAGCTGCGCGGCCTCCTCGACACCATCTCCAAGCGCCTCACCAACGAGGTGATGCTCGACCTCAACGCCCGCGTCGACATCGACGGACAGGACCCCGCCGACGTCGCCTACGACTGGCTCGTGAGTCAGGGACTGGTCGTCGAGGACGACCCGGACGCGTGACTATGCCATTGCGTGATGGTACGTTGCCATTATGCAATGTCAGAGTTCGACGCTCTCGGACACCGAAGAAGTATCACGCCGTCTACTGACCTCCGCGGCGCGCCTCTCGCGTAACGCGATGACCGAGATCGACTGGAACGCGCCGATGGACCCCGCGCACTACGGGTGCAGCCCCGAGTGGTCGACGCTGTACGGAACCGCATATTGGGACGAGATGACCGAGCAGCAGCGCGTGACGCTGACCCGACACGAGTTCGCGTCGATCATGAGCATCGGAATCTGGTTCGAGATGTTGTTGCAGCAGTTGGTATTACGCGACCAGTACCTCGGCGACTACCATCGCGCCGAGTATCAGTTCGCGCTCACCGAGATCGCCGACGAATGCCGCCTCTCGCTGATGTTCGCCAAGGCGACCGAGAAGATGGTCGGCACGTCCTATCGGCCACATCCGCGAATCGGCAAGGCCGCCAAACTCTTCGGCGCCACCGCGAAGGACGAGGTGGCCTACGCGGGCATCCTCGTCGCCGAGGAGATCCTCGACGTCTTCCAACGCGGATGCATGCGCGACGATCGAGTCCTCCCCTTCATCCGGACCGTCAACGAGATCCACGTCCTCGAAGAATCCCGGCATATGAAGTACGCCCGCGAGCAGGTGCGCGAGGCGATGGCGGCAGCCGGACCCCTCAAGCAGCGCTGGAGCGCGTATCACACCGCCGTCGCTGCGTCGTTCATCTTCACCAGCCTTGTTCGGCCACAAGCATATTCCGACGCCGGACTCGACAAGTACCGTGCCGTCGCCGAGATGCGTCGCAACCACCATTTCCAGTCGATGGTGCGCACCGGGTGCGCGCACCTGATGGCCTTCCTCGACGAGGTCGGACTCCTCACGCCGGCAGCCGCGAAGGTCTATCGCAAGGTGCACATGCTGTGAGCCCACCGCTCCTCACACCGCTCAGCCGGAAGGAGACGTCCGTCGACGCTGCGCCCGATCCCGCTGCACCGCGCGGATCTGCACCTCCGACAACGCGGGCACGGTGAAGGGGATCTGCTCACTGCCGGCGCGGATGCCGGGCAGTATCAGTTCGAGGTAGCGACGCCACACCCCGGGGACCGTCGGCTCGGTGACCTCGGCGACCGATGACAGCATCGTGAACAGGGCGAAGAAGTCGGTCGACGCGAGGTCGGGACGCAGCACACCTGCCGCCTGCGCACGATCGAAGACGAGTTGGATGCGCTCGTTCATCCCCGCCTTCACCTTCTCGATCTCCGGGTCGGTGTGGTCGATGCGCATGATGATCGCGGCCAAGCCACGGTCACCTGCGGTGATGGTGCCGAACCAGGTCATGAGGTTGACCACGCCGGCCCACGGATCCGGGTCCTCGAGGGCGCCGGCGACCTGCGCGCTCACCTGCTTGAGGTGCTCGACGAAGACCCCGACGATGAGTTCGTCGCGGTTCGCGAACCGCCGGTAGACCGTCCCGACGCCGACACCTGCCGCGGCTGCGACGTCGTCGAGTGAGACGTCGAGGCCGCGTTCGGCGAACAGTTCGCGCGCGGTTGCGATGATTCGCAGCCGGTTGCGCTCGGCGTCGGCGCGCAGCGGACGCTCGCGGGCATTCGACGTCGATCCGGTGGTCATGGTCACAGTCTAGCAATCGGAGGAATCATCTCCGCTTGTCCCCCGTTGGCTACTAAGAACCGGAGGAAACACCTCCGCCTGATCTCAGAATTGGAGGCGCGATGACGACCACCTACAACGAGCTCGACACCTCGTCGGCAGACGTCGAATCACCCGCCGACCGCCATCACCGGCTGCGCTGGGTGATTCTCGGTGTGCTCGCACTCGCACAGCTCATGGTCGTGCTCGACGCGACCATCGTGAACATCGCTCTTCCCCATGCGCAGGAGTCACTCGGCTTCGGAAACGAGGACCGGCAGTGGATCGTCACCACCTACGCCCTTGCTTTCGGCAGCCTGCTGCTTCTCGGCGGCAGGTTGTCGGATCTGCTGGGCCGCAAGGTCACCTTCATCACCGGCCTCATCGGCTTCGCGGTGATGTCCGCGATCGGCGGCGCAGCAGTGAACTTCGAGATGCTGGTCGCCGCTCGTGCCGGCCAAGGCGTCTTCGGCGCCCTGCTCGCGCCTGCCGCGTTGTCGTTGCTGACGACCACCTTCACCGATCCCGCCGAGCGTGGGCGGGCGTTCGGCATCTTCGGCGCGATCGCCGGCGGTGGCGGCGCGCTGGGCCTCCTCCTCGGCGGCATGCTGACCGAATGGGCCGACTGGCGCTGGTGCCTCTACGTCAACCTGGTGATCGCCGCGATCGCCCTGGTCGGGGCCGTCCTGTTTCTCGGGTCGCATCGTTCCGAACACCGTCCGCGTCTGGACATCCCGGGCGTGGTGACCGTCTCGGTCGCGCTCTTCTCGATCGTCTACGGCTTCTCCAACGCCGAGACCAACGGCTGGGCCGACTGGGCGACGATCACCTGGCTGGTCGCCGGTGCAGCGCTTCTCGCGGTTTTCGTATGGCTGCAGGCCCGCACCGATCACGCGTTGTTGCCGCTGCGGGTGATCACCGACCGTACCCGGGCGGGCTCCTACCTCGTGGTGTTCATCGCCGGTATCGGCATGTTCGGGATCTTCCTGTTCCTCACCTACTACATGCAGCAGAACCTGATGTTCTCGCCGATCCGGACCGGTCTTGCGTTCCTGCCGATGATCGGCATGCTGATCGTGACCGCAACCACGTCGACAGGAGTTCTGTTGCCCCGCTTCGGTCCTCGCTGGTTGATGGCCGGCGGCATGATCGTGGCATCGCTCGGTATGGCCTACCTGACGCAGATCACCCCGACCAGCTCGTATGCGACGCACATCCTGCCCGCGCTGCTCATCCTCGGCGTCGGAATCGGCGCGTCGTTGGCACCGGCCATGCAGGGTGCGATCTCGGGCGTGTCTTCCGAGGATGCGGGCGTGGCGTCGGCGACGGTCAACACGATGCAGCAGGTCGGCGGATCGATCGGCACCGCATTGCTGAGCACCATCGCCGCCAGCGCGGCGACCGCCTATGTGGCGGATAATGCTGCGCGCGTTGGCAATCCACAGCAACTGGCCGAGTTGGCTGCCGTGCACTCCTACACCACAGCATTCTGGGTGGCGGCCGCGGTCTTCGCTGTCGGCGGAGTCATCGCGGGACTGGTGGTGCGTAGCGGCAAGCTGCCGGTCGCGTCCGAAGAAGCAGTCGCCATGGCGCACTGAGGAATCGCGCGCCACATCGCAACACCGAGGACCCGGCATCGCCCCGTGCGATGCCGGGTCTTGTGTTGCTGCGCGACGGAATCGTCGACATTGCGTTTGCCGAGGTGGCGACGCAGGTCGCCACACTCTTCGAGTCAGCGTCCCTCCGTCGGCGTTGCCGACGACATGGAGGCGGGAAGATCGCGGTCGTCGTCGCAGAAACCGCATTCGTGGCCAGAAACCGCCGGTGTAGCCAGAAACCGCTGGTGCGCCTCGGGTTTCTGACCAGACACGCGGTTTCTGACATCGCGACACGCCGACGACGCATCGGTGGTGCCAACACCCACCGACGTCGTCGAGGCGGGAAGATCGGAGCCGTCCGAAGCGGTCGCCCTCAGGTGCCACCGAGGGAAAATTGCCCTCGGAGACACGTCACGGCGACCGTTGCTACAGCGACTCGAAGGCGCGGCCGAGTTCGGTTGCGACGTCGATGATCCGGGCCTTGCGCACCTCTGGTTTGTCGATCTCGGCGGCCACATGACGGGCGATGAATCGCTTGATCTCGTCGTCGACCTGCCCGACGATGCGGATGATCTCGCCGCGCAGATTGTGCGATGCCACGCCGACCGTCACGTCGCGTGGCTTGGGTGGTTGCACTTCGATGCGCAGCTCGAGCGGCTCCGCGGCCCGCGCGGTCAGCGACAGTGCCACCTGGCCGTCGACGTCGTACTTGATGCGGTCGAGCTTGAGGTCGACGAGAAGTCGGATCGTCAGCGGGATCTCCACCGCGAACGTGATCAGCTCCCCCACGTCGCGAGTGATACGCGGCTCGTCGATGCGCACGCGTGCGAGCACCTTGGCGATGCCGCCGGGTCCGGAGGAGATGGGACCGACCTCGAAGGAATCACCGACGATGGACGCGAATGCCGACTCGACGCGCTCCTCGGTGACCGCAACCTCAAAGAACCGGCGTCCGAACTCCTCGTACGTCAATTGGGTCATATGGCCATCCTGCTGCCTGGTCAGGTCATCCGACCGGAAAACGGTGAGACCCGGGCGTGCTGGAATCTATGAGTAGAGGCTCGACCAGTACGACCAGAATCGCTGGCCGATCATCGCGATGATCACCAGAACCGCGACCGTGATGATCAGTGCGTGGTTGCGCGCCAGGAAGGCGACGAACCCGGAACGGCTGGTCAAGCCGCTGGCGTGCGCGTTGCGAACGCTGACGAAGACGAAGATCGGGATCATCATCGCCCAGACCACCATGCAGTACGGGCACAGGGCGTCGATGCTGTACAGGCTCTGCGAGATCAGCCAGCAGATGAAGATCATGCCGAGCGTCACCCCCACCTGCAGACCGGCCCAGAACCACCCCGCATAGCGAGCACCGGCGAAGATCCCGACACCGACGGTCGTCACCACGGCGAAGGCCGCGATGCCGATCAGCGGGTTGGGGAACCCGAACAGCGCCGCCTGCCACGTCTTCATCACCGATCCGCAGGACAACACCGGGTTGAAGCTGCACGACGGCACGTAGTCGGGGTTCTTCAACAGCTCGATGCGTTCGATCGTCAGGGTGAACGAGGCGATGAACGCGATCAGCCCTCCGACAGTCAGCGTCCACGCGACGATTCGAGTCCATGATTCGACCACGGACTCCGGGACGGACGCGTCGTCGAGTTCATCCTGTTGCGGCGCTGCAGCTTCTTGCACCACTACAGAATGAACCAGGCGCCTGAGACGTGACTATGGGAGTTGGTCCCTAATCGGTGGGCCGTGATCTGCCGGCGGGTCAAGCGACGGCGTTGGGCGCGGCGAGTTGCGGTCCGGCATGTTGGCCGAGGAGCCACCGGTGGTTCGCCTGCACTCGGTGACATTGCGACTGCTGAAGGTGGACTGGGGTTGGGTGCTGCGCGATCTCGAGTCCGGAAATCCCGACACCGATCGCTACCCGGTGCCGGCCTCAGCGATCGTGTGGATGACCTACCTGAGGCGCACGGCCACCTCGCGCCGGACGTCGATCTCGTTTGGGCGGCGACCGTCTACCTCACGCTGGTCAAGGCCGCTGCTGTGCCACTCGGAGCCGACGACTCCCTGGCCCGACGATCGGCCCGTGCCGTCGACACCTTCTTGCACGGGCTGGGCGATACCCCGGTTCGCTACTCATCGCAGAGGTCGGGGTAGTCGCGATCAGTTCAGAAGTGCCCACTCAGGACTTGCTTGGCTTACCGTTGCTCCCCCACCAGGACTCGAACCTAGAATGCCTGAACCAAAATCAGAAGTGTTGCCGATTACACCATGGGGGAATACTGCGGGCTCCAATTACTGCGGACACGATTGTGCCACAGCGTTGAGGAACCCCTCAGGTCAGTCCTTGGGACCACCTGCGACGTAGATGACCTGGCCGGAGACGAAGCCCGCGCCCTCGCTGACGAAGAACGACGCGGTGTGCGCGATGTCCTCGGGGACGCCGGTCCGGTTGACCGGGATCTGCGACGCGGCGGCTTTCTTGAAGTCCTCGAACGGCACGCCGACGCGGGCGGCGGTCGCGGCGGTCATCTCGGTCTCGATGAAGCCGGGGGCGATGGCGTTGGCGGTCACGCCGAACTTGCCGAGTTCGATCGCGAGGGTCTTGGTGAAGCCCTGCATGCCGGCCTTGGCGGCCGAGTAGTTGGCCTGGCCGCGGTTTCCGAGCGCCGAGGTGCTCGACAGGTTCACGATGCGACCCCACCCGGCGTCGACCATGTGCTTCTGAGCGGCCTTGGTCACATTGAAGGCACCACGCAGGTGGACCGCCAGGACGGTGTCCCAATCGGAGACCGTCATCTTGAAAAGCAGGTTGTCGCGGAGCACGCCGGCATTGTTGACCACCACCGTCGGGGCACCGAGCTGATCGAAGACGGTCACCACAGCGGCCTGCACCGAAGCTTCGTCGGCAACGTCGGCGCCGACGGCAATAGCCTTGCCACCTGCGTCGGTGATGGCCTTGACGGTGTCGGCGCACGCGTCGGCGTCGAGGTCGAGGACGGCGACCGCGAGTCCGTCGGACGCCAGGCGCTTGGCGACGGCCGCGCCGATTCCCCGGGCCGACCCGGTGACGATCGCGGTCTTCTGAGTGCTCATCGAATTACCTCCGTTGGTGACTGTGCTGTGGCGGCCCGCGGTCGACACGGCGAGTTCGTTTTGGTCCCCGGCCCCCTGATGCGGTAGGAATCGCCTCGGAACTAGACGATGATCACGCGCACGGGGTTGCGGTTCACCTTGTTTTCTATCAGGCGCCGAACTCGCCCGGTGCGTGCCTGCACAACGCACGCGGTGCGTAGGATCGCACCCGGTGCGGCAGAAAGGCGGACGAAGTCATGACGGCTACCACGTCACCCGTTGCCGTGATCGTTCTCGCTGCGGGCGCCGGCACCCGGATGAAATCCAAGACACCGAAGATCCTGCACACCATTGCGGGCCGGTCTCTGGTCGGTCACGTGCTGCACGCCGCAGCCGGAATCGGTCCCAGCGATGTCGTCGCCGTCGTCGGACATGAGGGCGACCGAGTGGCCAACGCGGTCGACACCGCCGTCGTCCATCTGGACCTGCCGTACGTCACCGCCTGGCAGCAGGCACCGCTCGGCACCGGCGACGCGGCGCGGGTGGGGCTCGAGGCACTGCCCGCCGACTTCGACGGCATCGTCATCGTCACCGCGGCCGACGTTCCGCTTCTCGATGCCGACACGCTGCGCGGCCTCGTTGCCACACACACCGCGGGCGACAACCCGGCGGTCGTCACACTCACGTCGTTCATCGCCGACGAGCCGACCGGCTATGGGCGCATCATCCGCACCAACGACGGCTCCGTGCAGGCCATCGTCGAAGAGAAGGACGCCACCGACGCTCAGCGAGCGATCACCGAGGTGAACGCCGGCATCTACGCCTTCGACGTCAACACACTGCGGGCCGCACTGGCGCAATTGTCCACCGGTAACGCGCAGGGCGAGTTCTACCTGACCGATGTCGTGGAGATCGCACGTCGCGGCGGGCACCCGGTGCGCGCCTTTACCGTCACCGATCCGGTGGTGGTTGCCGGCTGCAACGACCGGGTGCAACTGGCCGACCTCGCCGCCGAATTCAATCGCCGCATCATCCGACGCCATCAGCTGGCCGGCGTCACCGTCGTCGATCCGGCGACCACCTGGATCGACGTCGACGTCACGATCGAGGCCGACGTGCGCATCGACCCGGGCACACAACTGCACGGCTACACGCGCATCGACACCGACGCGGTCATCGGCCCCGACACCACCCTCACCGACGTGTCAATCGGCAAGGGCGCCCACGTGATTCGCACCCACGGCAGTTCCGCGGTGATCGGCAACGGCGCATCGGTGGGCCCGTTCGCCTATCTACGTCCGGGCACCGAGCTCGGCGCCGACGGGAAGATCGGCACCTTCGTCGAAACCAAGAACGCCAGCATCGGCACCGGGAGCAAAGTGCCCCACCTGACCTACGTCGGCGACGCGACGATCGGCGAACAGTCGAACGTCGGCGCATCGAGTGTCTTCGTCAACTACGACGGTGTGACCAAGCATCACACCACAATCGGGTCCCACTGCCGTACCGGGTCTGACAACATGTTTGTCGCGCCGGTGAACGTCGGGGATGGGGCATACACCGGTGCGGGAACCGTCGTACGGCATGATGTCCCGCCGGGAGCCCTGGCTGTTTCGGCGGGCGAACAACGCAATATCGAAGACTGGGTGGTACGCAAGCGACCGGACACCCCGGCCGCCCGTGCCGCTCGCACAGCCAGACAGCAGCCAACCGAGTAGAAGAGTTTTCATGACCTGGACCACCGACAACCAGAAGAACCTCATGCTGTTCTCTGGTCGCGCCCATCCCGAACTGGCCGAAACCGTCGCCGACGAACTGGGCATCAAGGTCACCCCGCAGACCGCGCGTGACTTCGCCAACGGCGAGCTGTTCGTGCGGTTCGAGGAGTCCGTGCGCGGTTCGGATGCCTTTGTGCTGCAGAGCTGCCCGTTCCCGCTCAACCAATGGGTGATGGAAGCGCTGATCATGATCGACGCGCTCAAGCGCGGATCGGCCAAGCGCATCAGCGTGATCCTGCCGTTCTACCCGTACGCCCGCCAGGACAAGAAGCACCGCGGCCGCGAACCGATCTCGGCTCGCCTCATCGCCGATCTGCTCAAGACCGCCGGCGCCGACCGCATCATCACCGTCGACCTGCACACCGACCAGATCCAGGGCTTCTTCGACGGCCCGGTCGATCACATGCACGCGCTCGGCCAGCTGTCGGACTACGTGCGCGACAAGTACGGCACCGACAACATCGCGATCGTCTCCCCCGACTCGGGCCGTGTGCGTGTGGCCGAGAAGTGGGCCGACGCACTCGGCGGAGCCCCGGTCGCCTTCATTCACAAGACGCGCGACCCGATGGTCGCCAACCAGGTGGTCGCCCACCGCGTCGTCGGCGAGGTCGAAGGCCGCACCTGCGTCCTCATCGACGACATGATCGACACCGGCGGCACCATCGCGGGCGCGGTCAGCAAGCTCAAGGACGCCGGCGCCGGTGATGTCATCATCGCCACCACCCACGCCGTCTTCTCCGATCCGGCACCTGAGCGGCTCGCCAACTGCGGCGCAACCGAGGTCATCGCGACCGACACTCTCCCGATTCCCCCGGAGAAGCGCTTCGACAACCTCACCGTTCTGTCGATCGCGCCGCTGCTCGGCCAGACCATCCGCGAGGTCTTCGAGAACGGTTCGGTGACAAGCCTTTTCGACGGCGTCGCGTAGGGCCCACCACCATCTGGCACAACCCGCGCTGGTCGAGCCGCAACCGAGCCCCTAGGGCGAGGCGGCGTGTCGAGACCACTGGCGCGCCGACGTGATCTCGACACGGGTCCTCGCCTAGCGGCTCGGTCCCGGCTCGATCAGCGGTAGGGGCTCGATCGGCGTGAAGGTGGACCTGGCACCCGCTCGATCAGCGCGTTGAGTGCCGGCGGATGAGAATGGGTCGCATGGGGACACCGGCCACCTGGCGCGACTGGGCCGCGGTCGCAACACTCGGGCTCGGGGTCTTCACGATCACCACCACCGAGATCATGCCGATCGGGCTGCTCGCACCGATGGCCGACGACCTCGACGTGTCGGAGGGCATGATCGGGCTCACCGTGACGTTCTTCGCGGCCGTCGCCGCGATCGCCTCGCCGACACTGGCCACCGCGACCCGTCGGCTCGACCGCCGAGTCATCCTTCTGACCGTCCTCGCGATGTTCGCGGTCGGAAACGCGCTCACCGCACTTGCCGGCAACTACGTGCTGCTCGTCGCGGTGCGCGCGGTCATCGGGTGTGCGCTCGGCTTGATGTGGGCGATCGTCGCTGCGACCGCCGTCCTGCTGGTCCCTGCATCGGCATCGGTTCGTGCGACCACCATCGCGTTCTCCGGTGTGTCGATCGCATCGGTCGCCGGGATGCCGCTGGGCACTTTCGTCGGGCAGTCGTTGGGGTGGCGGGCGGCGTATTGGGGTCTGGCCGGGCTCAGCGCGATCGCCTTCGTCGCGCTCGCGGTGTTCATGCGTCCCACCGCGCCGGTCGGGAGCGTCTCGCTGCGCAAACTGCCCGCGGTGCTGCGCAATCGTGTACTCGCGTCGACGCTGGGTGTGACAGCTCTGGTGATCATCGGCGCCTACGCGGCATACACGTATGTCACACCGTTCATCGTCGACAGCATCGGCATCGACGACGATCTGGTCAGCGCCGTACTCCTCGCGATGGGTGCCGCCGGGGTGGCGGGCAACTTCGCGGCCGGCGCCTTCATGACCCGCGCGACGTCGTTGCGCTGGGCGCTGACCGGACTTGTCGGGTCGCTGGCCGGGGCACTGGCCCTGGTGTTGATCACCGCCCCGATCGCCGCGAGCGCCATCGTCATGCTGCTGGCGTGGGCCGCGGCGTACGCGGCAATCCCGGTCGGCTTGCAGACCACCGTCTTCCGCGCCGCACCGCAGGCCCGCGAAGCTGCGACAACCCTGTACGCCACCACCTTCAACTCGTCGATCGCGATCGGGGCGCTCGTGGGTGCCATCGCCATCGACCGCGGTGGCCCGAGCACGCCGATCGCGGTGGGTGCGCTGTGTTGCGTGGCCGCCGCCCTGCTGACCATCACGCTGCCCGTACGACGCCCCGCCACGCATTAAGCTGTCCGGGTGAACGCGACGATCTATCACAACCCGAAGTGCTCGACCTCACGCAAGGCACTGCAGAAGCTGCGCGACGCCGGGATCGAACCGACGATCGTCAAGTATCTCGAGAAGCCCTACACCCGGGCCCAGCTCGAACGTCTCATCGCCGACGCCGGACTCACCGTTGCCCAAGCAGCACGCAAACGCGAGGCGCTCTACAAAGAACTCGAACTCGACTCGGCCACCGACGCGCAACTCCTCGCCGAGATGGTCGAGCACCCGATTCTGGTGGAGCGGCCCTTCGTGGTGACCGACAACGGCACCCGGCTCGCGCGTCCGATCGAGAAGCTCGACGAAATCATCTGAGCCTCAATATAAGTGAGGCCGGATGGTTCGGTGAACCATCCGGCCTCGAGGTCTTCGACGAGGGTCAGTCGATCAGCGGTCGGTTGTCGGAGTCCGGCACCTTGCCGAGCAGCATCATGATGCCGTCGATGAGCGGCCAGATGGCACCGAGGCCACAGGTCAGCCAGACAACGGCGATCTGGGCGATGCCGAGGCCGGTGTACCCGAGGTAGAACCGGCCGACGCCGAAGCTACCCAGGAAGATCTCGAGCAGGCCCGCGATCATCTTGGACTTGTCGGAGAACAGACCCGGGATCTGGCCTGCGGGGAACTGATTCGGGTTGTCCGCGGAGCGGACGATGGTCGAACTCTTCAGTTGGCCGGCCAGGGCCATCTGGTGAAGCTGTCCGACGTCGAGAGGACCTTGCTCCTGGCCCAGGACGTTGATGTAGTAGGCGCCGCTCGGGGGTGCACCGTAAACCGGCTGCTGGTAGCTCATGGGGCGAAATCATATGGGAAATCACCCGATTCCGATACTCGCCGACGTCATCCGATCGACTGAACACCGCCAACCTGCCGGCGGACCGGCAATGGACGCACGACGGCGGGAATCACGGCGCCGACGAGACCCCGGACGATGGCCTTGGTGAAGTCGAGATAGTCGAAGTAGTCGCGCCACACCACGATCCGGCCCTCCCGGACCTCGAAGCGCCCGCACACCCAGAACTGTAGGTGGACGCGGCCGATCCGGATCTCGTCGACCCGTTCGGTCAGCACCACCGGACCGTCGGCGCTCACGTTCACCATGCGGTAGTTGAAACCGACCCGACTATTGCGCGCCATCGGCGCAAAGATCTTGCCGACCCTCTTCTTGCCGCGCACCGTCGGCATCGAGACGTTGGTGTAGTCGATGTCGTCGTCGACGACGCCCAGAGCGGCGTCGATGTCGTCGCGGGCGAGTCCATCGAGCAGAGCGGTCGTGATGTCGATCGGGGTCTGAGATGTCATGCCGGCGAGTATGCCGGTTGTCGCAGCGCCAACGGAAGGTCTGGGAACCCGACATGCAGCGATGTGACATCGACCGTCCCCGTCGACTATTCTGATTGCCGTTGTCTCGGCGAGGGTGACTGGGTGAAAGTCCTGGGTCACCGTTATCGGCGCGACCATCGCAGTTCTCCTCTCGGGCGTCTGAACCCGATGGCGTGAAGCTGGTTGTGTCCGCTCGTCGTGACCGACCCACCGCCGATATCGATCACGAGGAGATCATCATGGCCAACGACACCGCCAAGCTCGCGGTAACCACCCGCACCGAGAAGGGCAAGGGCGCCGCCCGCCGCGCACGCCGCGACGGCCTGGTCCCGGCCGTGCTGTACGGACACGGCACCGACCCGCAGCACCTGAACCTGCCGTCGCGTGAACTGGCCACGATCCTGCGTGCCAACGGCACCAACGCGATCATCGACCTCGACATCGAGGGCACCAGCCAGCTCGCCCTGACCAAGCAGATCGACGTTCACCCGATCCGCAGCTACATCGAGCATGTCGACCTGCTCGTGATCCGTCGTGGCGAGAAGGTCACCGTCGAGGTGACCATCGTGGTCGAGGGCGACGCCGCCAGCGGCACCCTCGTCGTCCAGGACGCCAACACCGTCGAGATCGAGGCCGACGCGCTGTCGATCCCGGAGCAGATCACCGTCAGCGTCGAAGATGTCGAGGCCGGCACCAGCTTCCACGCGTCGGATCTGGACCTGCCCGAGGGCGTTGCACTGGTGTCGGACCCCGAGACCCTCATCGTCGCGGTCAACGAGGCCCCGACCGCTGCCGATCTCGAGGAAGAGGCCGTGGAGGCCGGCGCCGAGGTGCCCACCGAGAGCGACGAGACCGAAGAGTCGGAGTAACCCGACCGCTGCTCCCTGAGTGGTGAAAATCCCAAGCAGTGAAACTCATTGTCGGACTGGGTAATCCCGGTCCCAAGTACGAGAAGACGAGGCACAACGTCGGCGCAATGGTCGCCGACGCCCTCGTCGCCTCGGCCGGCGAGCGGTGGAAGGTGCACAAGCGCTCCGGCGCCGACGTCGCCTCGACCACCCTCGCCGGACAGGCCGTACTCATCGCCAAACCCCGCACCTACATGAACACCGCGGGACGCCAGATCGGTCCGCTGGCGAGCTTCTATTCGGTGGCGCCCAAGGATCTGATCGTCGTGCACGACGAACTCGACATCGACTTCGGGGCTGTACGGCTCAAGCGCGGCGGTGGTGAAGGCGGCCACAATGGTCTGCGATCCATCAGTCAAGCCGTCGGCACGCGTGACTATCTCCGCGTCCGGCTCGGCATCGGGCGACCGCCGGGCCGACAGGATCCCGCCGACTTCGTGCTGAAACCCTTTCCGTCGGCAGCCCGCGCCAACGTCGAACTGTTGATCACCAACGGCTGCGACGCCGTGGAGTTGCTGATCGACAGTGGCCTCGAGGCCGCCCAGAACACCGTCCACGCATGGTGAGTGGGTTCTGCCCTCTCCCTGCGAAGCGCTGAGCTCGATGCCACGATTGGGTGGTGTCCGATGCGACGCTCAGCCTCGTCATCCTCGGGGTGACTGTTGCCCTGTTCATCTGGAACCGGCTGCCCGTCGGCATCGTGGCGATCAGTTCCGCGCTCGCGCTGTATTTCTTCGACCTCATCGACGTCGACACCCTCACCAGTGGCCTCGGCGCGTCGGTGATCGCGTTCATCGCGGCACTGTTCGTGGTCAGCGAAGGACTCGAGGCATCTGGCATCACCGGCTGGGTGGGTGGTCTGATGAGTCGCGCCGCCGGAACCTCACGGGCCCGGGTCATCGGCTCGATCATGCTGCTCGGCGCCATCCTCAGTGCCCTGATCACCGTGAACGGTGCAGCAGCCGCACTGGTGCCGGTGACCGTCGCGATCGCCCGACACGCGAGCATGTCGCCGTCGCGCGTCCTGATCCCGCTCGCCTACGCAGCGAGCGCCGGAGCGCTGCTCACCCTGTCCGGCAGCCCGGTCAACGTGATCATCGACGAGGCCGCGGGTGACTACACCGGAAACGGATTCGGCTTCTTCGAGTTCGCGCTGATCGGTGCGCCGCTGCTGGTGGTGACCGTCCTGGTGACCGTCGTGCTGGGCCACCGCTTGTTGCCGGTGCGCGAGTCGACGTCGTTGCCCGCCGATTTCCGCAACTACGTCGGCACCATCGTCGACCACTACGGACTCGACCAACTCGTCTACCGGCTGCGCGTGGAGGCCGGGTCGGCATCCGTCGGTCGGAGCACCCGGCAGGTGGTCGGCGACGCAGCGCTCACCCTGATCGCCACCGAGCAGGGGCCGCGCGTGGCCGACGACGTCGCGGAACTCGGTGATGGTGACGTGATCGTGGTGTCCGGGCCGGGCGCGATTGTCGAATCGCTGGCCCGCGAGGCATCACTGACCATCGAGGACGTTGCCGGGCGTCGCGGTGGCGGACGGTTGCTGGGCCGCGACGTCGGGATCAGCGAGGTGGTGGTGCCGCCGCGGTCGGAATGGATCGGCACGCAAGCATTTCCGGGCATGGTGCGGCCCGACGACGGTCTGCTCGTGCTGTCGATCCGACGACGCAACAAGGATGTCGGGGCCCGCGTCGTCGAACTCACCGAGGGCGACACCATGCTGGTCCACGGGCCGTGGACGGCGATCGACGCGCTCGCCGACGACCGTCGAGTGCTGGTGGTCGAATCCTCCGAGCAGGTACGACGGCAGGCGGCCGGCCTGGGTCGAACCGCACCGCGGGCGGCCGTCATCCTGGTCGCGATGATCGTGCTGCTCGCGACCGGGGTGGTGCCGCCGGTCGTCGCGGGACTCCTCGCGGCGGTGGCCATGGTGCTCTCGCGGGTGCTCACCTCCGAACACGCCTACCGGGCGATCTCCTGGCCGACGCTGGTGCTGATCGCCGCCCTCATTCCGATGTCGACGGCGGTATCCGACAGCGGTGGCGCCGACATGGTGGCGAAGCCGATCGTCGACCTGGTCGCCGACCACAGCCCCTACGTCCTGCTGCTGACGCTGTTCGTCCTCACTGCCGCGTTGGGCCAGTTCATCTCGAATGCGGCGACGGTGCTGATCGTGATTCCGATCGCGGTGTCGGCGGCCACCGATGTGGGCGTCGACCCACGCCCGGTGCTGATGCTGGTCTGTGTCGCCGCCGCGGCCGCATTCCTCACCCCCATCGGCACGCCCGCCAACATGATCGTGATGAACCCCGGCGGCTACCGCTTCGGCGACTACTGGCGGCTCGGCGCGGTCATCATGGTGTGCTGGCTGGCGATCTCGACCGTCCTGATCCCGCTGATCTGGCCGCTGTGAAGCCACGTCCGGCGTCGACCTGAGAGATCGCGAGTTGAGTTGGAGAATGCGAGTGCTACAGCACTCGCATTCCCCAACTCGGCACCGGTTGTGGCGAGTACCGGTCTCGCAGAGAATCCATGCCGCGCGCGTGGCGTCCCCAGTTCTGCCCGCCTCCATGACCGTCGGCACGCCGACGGAGTGAAGCCGATCCGAAGAGTTCGGTGACTAACTCTCTGACCTGGTGAAACGCGGCCTGCCCGGGGAGGTGCTCCGGACACTCTGTGTCCTGGTGGAGAATCTGTGTGGTGCAGCACACAGATGAGCCGACTCGGCACAGGGTGTGGCCTCATCCCGCGTCGAGCTGCGCGAATTCGAGTTGAGTTGGATGCCTCGAAGGGCAGGTGAACGGGCCACGTCAGCGAGCCACCGGACCACTGAAAGTAGGGGAAGGTTCTTCCCCTACTTTCTGCCCCTGCTTGTTGAGTCGTCCGCGAGAAAATTCGCGGGGAGGACTCCAGGGGTAGGGGACGAGTTTCTTCCCCTATTTTTCGTGGATCATCGTCGCCGCGTCGCGCTCCACGGCCCTCTTCCCGCCTCCACGATCGCCGACGATGTCGGCGGGCGGGTCGCTGATCTGGTCCTTTGACCCAGTTCGCTGCGATGTGACGCGACGCACGCGGGACCATGGGCTCACTCACGCCGCGTCGTGGACGGAATAGAATCGCGGGGAACAATTCTGCAAAGGGGCGGATGACTGTGGCGAAAATCGCGGCGAACACCGGACATCAGAATGTGGCGATGCTGGGCATCGGCGCCTGCCGACCGAGTCGGCTGGTGAGCAACCACGAGGTGTGCAAGGTGCTCGACTCCACCGACGAGTGGATCTTCGAGCGCAGCGGCATCCGCAATCGCCGCTGGATCTCCGGCGACGAGTCGGCACGGTCGATGGCCGCTACTGCCGCCGAACGGGCGATCGCCAACTCCGGCATCGACAAGGAGAAGATCGGTGCGCTGATCCTCGCCACCAACAGCTGGAAGACCAAGATCCCGCACGGCGGGCCGATCATCGCCTACGACATCGGGCTCAACGGCATTCCCGCCTACGACGTCGCGGCCGGGTGCGGCGGCTTCGGCTACGGGCTGGGGATCGCCGCGGACACCGTCCGCGCAGGTTCGGCGCAGTACGTGCTCGTCGTCGGGGTGGAGACGATGTCTGTGGTGATGGAACCCACCGACCGCAACACCGCATTCATCTTCGGCGACGGTGCGGGCGCGGTCGTCGTCGGGCCGAGCGAGGAGAACGGCATCTCCCCCACGGTGTGGGGATCCGACGGCGAGAACGCCGAGGCCATCGGCCAGAACTACGACATCCCCGAGTACATGGATCGCGCGCAGGAGTATCAGCACAAGGACCCCGCAACCGATCCCGTCGGCCGGATGGTGGTCACCATGCAGGGACCACGGGTGTTCCGTTGGGCGGCAATCACTTTGCCCAAGGCGTTGTCGTCGGTGCTCGACACCGCGGGCGTCGCGGTCAACGACATCGAAGTGTTTGTACCGCACCAGGCCAACGCCCGGATCAACGAGCTGATGAAGCAGAATCTCGGGCTCGCCGACGACATCCCGATGGCCAACGACATCGAGAACACCGGCAACACGTCGGCCGCGTCGATCCCGCTGGCGATGGAAGAAATGCTCGCGACCGGTAAGGCGAAGGGCGGGCAGACCGCGTTGCTGCTCGGGTTCGGTGCGGGGCTGTCGTACGCGGGAGCTGTCGTGACGCTACCCCCGGCACCAGAGGTGACCAGCTTCGACGACCTGGGGTGACACCGTGACGCTACCCCCGGCACCAGAGGTGACCAGCTTCGACGACCTGGGGTGACACCGTGACGCTACCCCCGGCACCAGAGGTGACCAGCTTCGACGACCTCGACTGAGTTCCCGCTCACCCAGTTCGTTGCCGCTTATTGGATCCAGTAGGCGGGAACGAATGGGGTGAGCGGGAATAATCAGGCGTTCTCCTTGCGGAACACCGATGTACCCCACCAGGTTCCGAGGGCGGCCAGCACGATCGACGCGATGAGACCGTAGGCCACCTGCGCGGTCGCGATGTCGCCGCCGAATGCGGAACGCACCGCGTCGACGATCCACTTGAACGGCATGAAGTCGCTCAGCTTCTGCAGCCAGGTGGGTCCGAGGGTCATCGGCAGCAGGATGCCGGAGAGCAGCAGCACCGGCATCATCACCATGTTGACCACGGGTGCCATCACGTCTTCGCTCTTGGTGGTCAGAGCCAACGCGTTCGACGCCGCCGCGCAGGCGCCGCCGACGAGCAGGGTGATCACGATGCCGACGATGATGCCCAGGAACGACCCACGCATCCCCATGGCGAAACCGAGCACGACAAGGATCACCGACTGCACGAGCAACTGCAGCACGTCGCGCATGAGTCGGCCGACCAGTAGCGCGGTACGACTTGCGGGGGTCACGCGTTCTGCTTCGATGACCCCTTCGCGCCACTCCCCGATCAGGCTGAATCCGGCGAACATTGCTCCGAAGAACCCAAGCTGGACGAGCAGACCTGGAACCAAGAAGGTGTAGGCATTCTCGTCCCCACCCGGAAATGACGACACGATCGGCTTGAGCAACGGCCCGAACAACACCAGGTACAGAACCGGCTGCAGGACCCCGATCAGCACCCACGCCGGGTTGCGCAGGTTCATCCGGATCTGCCGATGGAAGACGATGTAGCTCTCCCGGAAGAAGTTGCCCTTGGGCAGTGTCTTGACCGGATGGGCTGCCGCGGATTCCGGTGATTTCGTGGAGGTGGTCATTGTTGGGCTCCTGCCGGGGTTGGCTCGTCTGCGGGCTTTTCTGATTCGGCGTCGCGCAGCGATCGGCCGGTGAGGGTGAGGAAGACATCGTCGAGGGTGGGTCGGATCACCTCGATGGAATCCAGTGCGACGCCGGCGGATTCGAGATCGCGGAGCAGTCCGGGCACCGCACGTCCGGCCCGCTGCACTCGACCACGGACGTGACGACCGTCGGTGTCGACCGACGACGCGATCGACGCCAGCTTCTCCGCCGATACCGCCACGAGCGCGTCGTCGGACACCTCGAGGTCGACGAGATCGCCGGACACCTGGGCTTTGAGGTTGTCGGCGGTGTCGGCGGCGACGATCTGACCGTTGTCGATGACGATGATCCGGTCCGAGAGTTCGTCGGCCTCGTCGAGGTAGTGGGTGGTCAGGAACACTGTCGCGCCGCGTTCGGTGCGCAACCGTCGGATGTGTTCCCACAGGTTGGCGCGGGCCTGCGGGTCGAGGCCGGTGGTCGGCTCATCGAGAAACACCAGTGTCGGTTCGTGGACGAGGCCCATCACGATGTCGAGGCGTCGTTTCTGGCCGCCGGACATGTTCTTCGGCATCCGCTCCCACAGGCCGTCGAGCTGCAGTTCGTCGAAGAGCGCCTTGCCGCGTCGGGTTGCCTCCGCGCGGGAGAGTCCGTAGAGCATCCCGTGGTCGACCACCTCGTCGCCGGCCTGCGCCTGACTG
This sequence comes from Gordonia gummivorans, assembly GCF_022513585.1. Taxonomy (GTDB): domain Bacteria; phylum Actinomycetota; class Actinomycetes; order Mycobacteriales; family Mycobacteriaceae; genus Gordonia. Next base: position 191,703 of record NZ_JAKWBF010000004.1, on the reverse strand, counting down.
AACGTCCCACCCGCCTGCGACACGTATCCGATGCTGCGGCGCACCATCACGGCGTCCTTGACGACGTCGAACCCGTTGACGGTCGCGGTGCCGGCGGTGGGCCGCAGCAGCGTCGTCAGCATGCGCAACGTGGTGGTCTTTCCGGCGCCGTTGGGTCCGAGGAACCCCACCACCTCACCCTCGGCGATGTCGAGGTCGACGCCGTCGACGGCCCGCACCTCACGTTTCTGCTTTCCCCGCCCGGTGCTGAATGTCTGCACCAGACCTCTCGCGTGGATCATGTCGCTCCCCTCGTTGTGTCTTTTGCGGCCCGACGATTCTGACTTCGTTCACCGACAGAATTCACCGGATCGCGGACAGCTGCGGTCCGCAGGCCAACCGTGTCGGCCCCTACTTCCCAGTAGCGCAGCACATGAGTACGGTCTATGGCGGGTCACATAACGGAAGGATCGACATGACTGTGCTCGCAGAACAGACGGGGACCAACAACATCGGGATGCTCAGCATCGGTACGTACCGCCCGGAGCGTGTGGTCACCAACGACGAGATCTGCGAGAACATCGACTCCTCCGACGAGTGGATCTACACCCGCACCGGCATCAAGACCCGACGCTTCGCCCGACGTGACGAGACGGTGATGGAGATGGCGGTCAACGCGGGCCGCAAGGCGATCGCGAACGCACTGCTGTCCGGGTCCGACATCGACGCCGTCATCCTGGCCACCAATACGCACCTGCTCCTGACCCCGGCGGGTGCGGTCAAGGTCGCCACCGAACTCGGCGCGAACGGTGTCCCGGCCTTCGACGTCACCGTCGGCTGCGCGGGCTTCGGCTACGCCATGGCGATCGCGTCGGACATGGTCCGCGGCGGCAGCGCGACGCACGTACTCGTCATCGGCGCCGAGCAACTGTCGGTCACCATGGACATGACCGATCGCACCAATTGCTTCATCTTCGGTGACGGTGCCGGCGCTGTTGTCGTCGGACCGACCGAGGACCAGCAACTCGGACCGGTGGTGTGGGGCTCCGACGGCACCCAGTTCAAGGCGATCGCCCAGGACATCGACTGGATCACCTTCCTCGACGGCGACCGTGTGCAGCGCCCCTACCTGCGTCTCGAGGGCACCGCGGTGTTCCGTTGGGCTGCGTTCGAAATGGGCAAGGCCGGTCAGAAGGCCCTCGACGCCGCGAAGGTCGGCGCCGAGGACCTCGACGTCTTTGTTCCACACCAGGCGAATTCGCGTATCAACGACCTGCTCGCCAAGACCCTCAAGCTCCGCGAGGACGCTGTCGTCGCCGACGACATCAAGCACACCGGCAACACGTCGGCCGCCTCGATCCCGCTCGCCATGGAAGACCTGCTCTCCACCGGGCGCGCCAAGCCCGGCGACACCGCACTGCTGCTCGGCTATGGAGCCGGACTCTCCTACGCGGCGCAGGTCGTCAAGATGCCGCCGGTGCCGTTCGAGTGAGTTCCGGTTGCCAAGGCGCTCGGTTTCCGAGCGTCGTGGCAACCACTTTCGAGCCGGGGGATCCGCCGGGCGGTGCAGAGCGTCTGATCTCATGTGGACACACGCACTTTCTTGGCAGCGCACGACGGCATCATCACCATCGCCGAGGCCCGCGCCTGCGGCATGAGCTCGGCAGCAGTGAATCGTCGCGTCGCCCGCGGTGAGTGGGTACGAGTTGTGTTGGGGGTCTACCGGTCGGCGGCACACCCGGAGACCGACCGGACGCGCGTTCGCGCGGCGGTGGCGTCGGTCGGGAAAGCCGCAACTCTGAGCGGGGTCTCCGCAGCGTGGTGGCTCGGCCTGATCGACAGGCTGCCGGCCACGCTCAGTGTGACGACGCCGGCCAAAGGGCACCATCGAACCGTCGGCAGCGACGTCGACATCCATTGCCGGCGGCTTCACGAGTGCGACGTCGTCGTCGTAGATGGCCTGCGCGTCACAGCGCCGGCACTGACCGCGCTCGAGGCCGCCGCCGTTCAGGGCGTGCGTGTGCTCGACAACGCACTGTTGCGCAAGCGGGTGACACTTGACCAGCTCGACGCGGCCCATGCGCGATATCCACGACGACGCGGTGCGCCGTGGGCACGGCAGACCCTCGCCGCGATGCGAAACGGAACACGTAGCGAGGCCGAGCGCATCGTCGCGGAGGTGTTTCGCGACGCGGACATCACTGGATGGATCGCCAACTTCGAGATCCATGGTCACCCGTGGGACTTCGTGTTCGAAGAGTCCGAGCTCATCGTCGAAATCGACGGATTCGCGTACCACCGTGATTCCGAGGTGTTGCAGCGTGATCGCACCAAACGCAACGTTCTGACAGGCAACGGTTGGCGAGCACTGCACTTCACGTGGGACGACATCACATTGCGGCCGATGAAGGTCGCGGCAGAAGTCCGGCACGCACTCAAACGGCCCGCAGCATGAGTGGTTGCCACCGCGCTCGGTTTCCGAGCGTCGTGGCAACCTCGCCGGTTTGGGCCACTGTCGGACCGACGGGTAGCCTCATCAGGTGAGTTCTGTGGCCGAAGAAGTGAGACGCCGCCGGACCTTCGCGATCATCTCCCACCCCGACGCGGGTAAGTCGACGATGACCGAGGCGCTGGCGTTGCATGCGCGCATGATCAGCGAAGCCGGTGCCATCCACGGCAAGGCCGGACGCAAATCGACCGTCTCGGACTGGATGGAGATGGAGAAGGCTCGCGGCATCTCGGTGAGCTCGACCGCGCTGCAGTTCAACTACACCTCGCAGGGTTCGCCGACCACTTCACCCGACAATCCCGACCTGCCGCACGTCATCAATCTCGTCGACACCCCCGGCCACGCCGACTTCTCCGAGGACACCTACCGGGTGCTCACGGCGGTCGACGCGGCGGTGATGCTCATCGACGCAGCCAAGGGTCTCGAACCGCAGACGCTGAAGCTGTTCCAGGTGTGCCGGCATCGCGGTATCCCGGTGGTCACGGTCATCAACAAATGGGACCGACCCGGCCGCACACCCCTCGAACTGATCGACGAGATCTCCGAACGCATCGGCCTCACGCCGACGCCGTTGTTCGTGCCGGTCGGCATCGCCGGCGACTTCCGCGGACTGCTCGATCGTCGCACCGGCGAGTACGTGCATTTCACCCGCACCGCGGGCGGCGCCAAGATCGCACCCGAGGAGTTTGTGACTGCCGACGACGCGGCCGAACGCGAAGGTGACGCCTGGATCGCCGCCGTCGAGGAGAGCGAACTGCTCAGCGAGATGGGTCAGGATCACGATCAGGAGATGTTCCTCGCCGGGCAGACGTCCCCGATGATCTTCGCGTCGGCCATGCTCAACTTCGGTGTGCGACAACTGCTGGAGACGCTCGTCGAGCTGGCCCCCGCACCCGCCGGTCGCGCGGACGTCGACGGCGGCGAGCGTGAGGTCACCGACCCGTTCAGCGCGGTGGTGTTCAAGGTGCAGGCCGGCATGGACGCGAGTCACCGAGATCGCTTGGCGTACATGCGTATTGTGTCCGGCGAGTTCGAGCGCGGCATGGTGGTCACCCATGCGCAGACCGGGAAACCGTTCGCCACCAAGTACGCCCAGGCGGTGTTCGGTCGGGACCGTTCGACGGTCGACGTGGCATTTCCCGGCGACGTGGTGGGACTGGTCAACGCGACCGCACTCGCCCCTGGCGACACACTGTTCGACGGCCCACGGGTGCAGTTCCCGCCGATCCCGTCCTTTGCACCCGAACACTTCTCGTCGCTGCGGGCAACCACCGCGGACAAGTACAAGCAGTTCCGCAAGGCGATGGATCAACTCGACAGCGAAGGCGTGGTTCAGGTCCTGCGCAACGACACCCGAGGCGACGCCTCGCCGGTGCTCGCGGCGGTGGGTCCGATGCAGTTCGAAGTGGTCACCGCACGGATGAAGTCGGAGTTCAACGTCGACACCGTCATCGACCCGCTCGGCTACACCCTGGCCCGACGGACCGACGAGCAGAGCGCACCCGAACTCGATCGGCAGCGCGGCGTCGAAGTGTTCACTCGTACCGACGGCGCGATCCTCGCGCTGTTCAGTGACAAGTGGCGGCTGCAGTACATCGAGAAAGAGCATTCCGATCTCACGCTGGAACCCCTTGTCGCGACCGCGGATTGAGAGCGGACAACCGATATGAGCGCACGTTCTCGGATGCGGTTGTTCGCGGCGCTGGGCGTTGTCGTTGCGCTTGGCGTGGCAGGCTGCGGGGCGGAAACCACCGACGATGCTGCGTCGTCGACGGCCGCCCCCACGACGCCCGCCACCTCACGCACCCTCGAAACCGACCAGTGCCTCGCCGAAGCACCCCAGGGCAGGATCGACCGCGCCGCACACGATCTGGCGTTCCGCAAGGGATTCATGCGCGTCGCGGTGGTGGGGCCGGACAATACGACCTGCTACGAATTCGCCAGATGGGGTCCGGCGCAACCGGACGTGCCGCCGGATTCCCTGCTGTTCGTCTTCAAGGGTGCGGGTACCGACGGCGCGCAGCTCGAGTTTCTCATCGGCGAGCTCACCGGTGGCGTCCTCCCGAACATCGGGACCGTACGACCCAAGGTCGGACCGCTCACCGCGCCGATCAACGCCCAGGTCGGCGTCTCGGCGGGAGGCGCTTATCACCATTCCGCGGTGTGCGCGTTGACGATCACCGCGATGTCCGACGACCGCGCGGCCGGCTCCTTCGTCTGCCCGACCGCCGCGCTCACCGACGCGAACCCCATCGCACCCGACGACGCGGTGCCCTACGACGCCGACGAGTCGTCGTCGAGCGCGCCACCACCGCCACCGCCTCCCGCTCCTGGGACGACTCTTCCGCCCACCACATCGACGACGACGCCGGGTCCACCGGCCACGGTGTCGTTCAGTGGGTGGTTCGACATCCGTCCGTGAGGTGCGTCCGGACTTCAGTCCCCGACGATCGTGGCCACGACGGCCGGGTCGACCGCCTCGATGGTGGCGGGGTCGAAATGCGGGTTGCGATCCTTGTCGACCAGTACCGCCCGGACTCCTTCGAGGAAGTCGTTGGTGGTTGTGATCCGTTGTGCTGCATGGAGTTCGCGATCGAAGCATTCGTCGAGACCCGATCGCGCGCCCGCCTTCACCATCGCTGCGGTGACCAACAGGCTTGTCGGCGAGGCGTTCTCGATCAGCGCCAGCATCTCGGCGGCCCACTCGTCGCCGACCGCGCCGCGCAGGCCGCCGACGATCGCCACGACGTTGTCGTCGGCGAAGTACTCCCCGATCTTGCGTAGTGGCACGTCGCTGGTTTCGTCGGTTCCCGACGTCGCGAGGGCGTCGGCGAGCGGCGCGCCCGACCGGATCGCGTCGGCGACGTCCGGCAGATCCGCGGACGCGACGAAATGGGTGGCGAGGCCGACCGCCACCGCGTCGATGCCGCGAATACGAGCACCGGTGAGCCCCAGCCACATTCCGACGCCGTCGGGCAGCCGCGGCAGGAAATACGTGGAGCCGATGTCCGGGAAGAAGCCGATCGCGGTCTCCGGCATCGCGATGAGGGCCTTCTCGGTCACCACCCGGATCTCGCCGTGCACACTGATTCCCAGTCCACCGCCCATCGCGGCGCCGTCGATGAGGCTGACATAGGCCTTCGGATAGTCGGCGACGAGTTGGTCGAGGCGGTACTCGCTGTGGAAGTAGTGGGTGATCGCGTCGATGTCGCCATCGACGGCGTGGTCGCGGATCGCACGGATGTCGCCGCCCGCACAGAATGCGCGGTCGCTCGCCGAGGTGACGAGCACCGTCTCGACCGAGTCGTCGTCGGCCCAGACGGTGAGGACCGCATGCATGTCGTCGATCATGCTCTGATCCAGCGCGTTGAGCGCCTTGGGGCGATCGAGGATGACTTCACCGACACCGTTGGCGACCGAGGTACGAATAAGCGACATGCCGTCACGGTAGCGCGAAACCAACTTGACATCCCGACCCACCCGGGCGTTACGGTGGAGCCATCATGAACAGCTGAGATGCGTCCGCACGTCGCCGCGGACACCGCCCATCGCGTGATCCGCCACCATCTCGGGAGTTTTCATGACCGCATCTCATTTCGGCGCACCATCGTCGGCCCCCATCACCTTCTCGGACGTCACCTTCGCGTGGCCGGACGGCACACCGGTGTTCGACGGCCTGTCGTTCACCGTCGGCACGGGTGTGCACTCGCTCGTGGGCGCCAACGGCGCGGGCAAGTCGACGCTGCTCGCACTGATCGCCGGCCGACTGCGGCCGAGTTCCGGGTCGGTCACCACACACGGCGCCGTGGCTCTTGTTCCGCAGCACAGCTTCGACGAGCCCACGACGACGATCGCCGCCGCCCTCGGCGTGGCATCGGTGGCCGACGCGATCCGTCGGATCGAGGCGGGCTCCGTCGACGAACGCGACTTCGCCGTCGTCGGAGACGAGTGGGACATCGAACATCGCGCGATCTCCGAGCTGTCGAAACTCGGGTTGCCGACAGACCTCGACCGCAGAGTCGGCGGTCTGTCCGGCGGTGAGGCCACGCTGCTGGCGATCGCTGCCCGCCTGCTGCTCCGCCCGGCCGTCCTGTTGCTCGACGAACCGACCAACAACCTCGACAGTCGCTCGCGAGCAAGGCTTTTCGATGCTCTCGATGCCTTCACCGGAACCGTGGTGGTGGTCAGCCACGACCTCGAACTCCTCGACCGGGTCGACGCCACGCTCGAGTTGTACCGTGGTTCGGTCCGACTCTTCGGTGGTCCGTACACGCACTACCGGGAGGTCGTCGACGCCGAGCAGGACGCGGCGGTCGCGACCGCGACGACCGCGGCCGGGGATCTGCGCAAGCAGAAGCGCGAACTCGTCGACGCACAGATCAAGCTCGACCGCCGCGCCCGCACCGCCGACAAGGCCGAACGGGAGAAACGGGTCCCGAAGATCATCGCGCACCTGCGGCGGGATGCAGCGCAAGTCTCGGCCGGCAAGCTGCGCAACGCCCATCGCGACGACGTCACTGCGGCATCCGCCCGGCTCGACGCCGCACGTGCGGACCTCCGCGACGATCGCGCTACCCGAATCACCGTGCCGACAGTGGAACTGGCAGCCCACGCGCAGGTCATCACCGACGACCGACTGCGCATCGACGGTCCAGAGCGGGTCGCGCTCGTGGGCCCCAACGGGTCCGGGAAGTCCACGCTCATCACCGAACTGATCGACACCGGGCGGATCGTCGTCCCGTTTGCCTATGTGCCACAGCGATTCGGCTTCGACGATCCGCACCGCAGCATCGCCGACGAACTCAGCGCGGCACATCCCGACATTCCGGCACAGCAGGTCCGTGCGCACCTGGCCCGGTTCCTGTTTCGAGGTGCACGTGCCGAGCGCGCGGTCGAAGAACTCTCCGGCGGCGAACGGCTACGAGTCGCCCTGGCGTCGGCACTCCTTCGTGAGTCTCCGCCGAATCAATCCCCCGTCGCTTCGCTCGCCCCGCATCAATCCCCCGTCGCTTCGCTCGCCCCGAAACTGATAGTCCTCGACGAGCCGACCAACAACCTCGATCTCGACACCGTCACCCAGTTGGCCGACGCCCTCAACAACTGGACTGGTGCACTGCTCGTCGTGTCGCACGACAGTGGTTTCCTCGACGCGATCGGCATCGACCGCACTGTTGCGCTGGGAGACGACAGCTGAACGGGGTTGTCACCCGACGTTTTCCTCCCGGCCACCGCCACGCCAGCCACAACCTGCACGCTGCCTGGGGTGACCTCTGTTCATGACGCCACACCAGTCGTTCTCGTGCACGGCATCCGGGTGAGCGGCGAGTCGTTGCACCGCATCGCCGCCGCCATCCCCAACCGCCGCGTCGTGCATCCCGACCTCCCCGGGCACGGGGCGCGCCAGGCCGAAACCTTCACGCTCGACGGCGCAGTCGCCACCGCGGTCGCGGCGATCGAGGGCTTCGGCCGGCCAGCTGTGATCGCCGGGATGTCGATGGGTGGCTACGTGGCGATGGCCGTCGCCGGCCGGCATCCCGAACTCGTCGCCGGGGTGATGCCGATGTGCGCCACCGTCCAACCCGGCCGCGTGTTCGCGCTGCCGTTCCAGATCTTCGGTGCGGCAACCGCTTTCCTACCGAAAGAGGCGGCCGCCATCAGCCGCTGGCTCACCCGGGTGACCGTCGGTCGTCAGGTGTCCGACGACATGGAGATCGGCGGTCTGGCCCTGGTCGCGATCTCCGACGTGGTCGGCGAGGTACGGCATTTCGACGCACTGGGCGAACTGGGGCGATTCCCGGGTCCCATCGCACTCGTCAACGGCGGACGCGATCCGTTCCGCGCGCACGAACGCCGATTCGAAGCCGTATCCGACGCCACCGCACTCACCGTCATCCCCGGTGCGAGCCACCTGTTTCCGCTCATCCAGCCTGAACGCACGGGCCGGCTGATCGACGATTTCGCGTCGTCGTGCTCGCTGGGGTTGCCGCCGGTTGCTTGAGCCGGTTTGCGCACCCACCCCACTCCGCCGGCCGAGAGCCTCGAAGCCGCCGTCCACCGCTGGCTAGGTGATCCAGGCGCCGGCCGAGAGCCTTGAACCTCAGTGTTGCGGCCACGGGGGTGGCGTCGTGACCAGGGCAAATGGGCTATTTGGGTATCAGCGACCCACCCGCCGACGTCGTCGGCGATCGTGGAGGCGGGAAGAACGCGGTTCTCGGTTCGCGACACGCCGACGAGCACCCAGACAAGGGTGGTCGTCCGGCCTGGGACCGCACAGAAAATAGGGGAAGAAACTTCTTCCCCGACCCTTGGAGTCCTCCCCACAAATTTTCGCGGGGACGACTTGGAACTTAGGGGAGGAAGTTCTTCCCCTAGATTTTTCGGCACGATGCAAGCGTATTTGCCCAGGTCAGAGCGTCGGTCACCGAACTCTTCGGATCAGGGAGCGGTGGCGGCAAGCGCTACTCCCGCTCAGCTCAGGGAGCGGAAATGCGGGCCCACGCTGCGGCGGCTCAATCCACCAGTTCGAACACCGCGGCAAGCCCCTGTCCGCCGCCGATGCACATCGTCTCGAGTCCGTAACGCACTGAGCGACGACGCATTTCGCGGGCTAGCGTCGCGAGCATGCGCCCACCCGTGGCGCCGACCGGGTGGCCCAGCGAGATTCCGGAGCCGTTGACGTTGGTCCGGTCGAAACCCGTTCCGGCACCGAATGTCCCGAACCCCCACTCCCGCGTCACCGCGAGCGCCTGCGCGGCGAACGCCTCGTTGAGCTCGATGAGGCCGACGTCGTCGAGTGAGAGGCCGGCGAGTCCCAGAGCCTTGGCGGTCGCCGGCACCGGACCGATGCCCATCGTCTCCGGCGGCACTCCCGCCGTCGCCCACGACACCAGGCGCACCATCGGCACCAGGCCGTGACGGTGTGCGACGTCGGGTGTCGTCACCACGCACATCGACGCCGCGTCGTTCTGCCCGCTGGCATTGCCCGCGGTGACCGTCGCCTCCGAATCCGTCTCCACCAGTATCGGTTTCAGTCGCGCCAACGCGTCCATCGAGATGTCGGGGCGCGGGTGCTCGTCGGTGTCGATGATCGTCTCGCCCTTACGCCCGGCCACCCGCACCGGGATGATCTCCTCGGCGAAGATGCCGTCGCGCTGGGCGCGGACCGCGCGCTCGTGCGATGCCAACGACAACTCGTCCTGCTCGACACGCTCGATGCCGTACTCCCGACGCAGGTTCTCCGCGGTCTCGATCATCCCGCCCGCGACCGGGTGATTCCGTCCACCCGACGTCGTGCGAGCGCGCGCGAGGCTGTCGTGCACCTCGACACCCGACCGCGCACCGCCCCACCGCATGTCCAGCGAGTAGAACGACGCATTGCTCATCGACTCGGTCCCTCCGGCGATCACCACGTCGTCGGCGCCGGCGGCGACCTGCAGACCGGCCTGGATCACCGCCTGCAAGCCGGAACCGCACCGACGATCGACGTGCATACCGGGCACGGCCACCCCGAGCCCGGCGTCGAGCGCCACCACACGTCCGATGGCCGGGGCCTCACTGTTGGGGTTGCACTGCCCGAGGATCACGTCGTCGACGGCATCGGGGAGCAGGCCCGTCCGCTCCAGCAGGCCGGTCAGCACGGCGACACCCAGGTCGACGGCCGTGAGCGAGGCGAACATCCCGCCATACCGGCCGATCGGTGTGCGGAGCGGTTCGCAGATGACGATCTCACGCATGGGGTGGTCCTCTCGGGCAGTTGTGGCACCGAGAATCGTTCTACACGTCACACATCCCGGGCCACCCCCGGGTCCCGCGATGTGTGACACTCACACGGCGCCATCACTGCCGAGAAGCAACGGAGCTGACCACATGGCCCGCATCGCCCAGACCCTCGATCTCACCGAGTTCCAGCGCGACATCCTCGCCACCGTCCGGTCCTACGTCGACCGCGAGATCATCCCGGCCGCAAACGAACTCGAGCATGCCGACGCCTACCCCGAGAAGATCGTGGCCGACATGCGCGAGATGGGCCTGTTCGGCCTGATGATTCCCGACGAGTACGGGGGCCTCGGCGAGTCGCTGCTCACCTACGCGCTGTGTGTGGAAGAACTGGCGCGCGGCTGGATGAGCGTGTCCGGGGTGATCAACACGCACTTCATCGTCGCCTACATGATCCGCCAGCACGGCACCGACGAACAGAAGCAGCACTTCTTGCCGCGCATGGCCACCGGCGAGGTGCGCGGCGCCTTCTCGATGAGCGAACCCGACCTCGGGTCCGACGTCGCGGCCATCAAGACGACCGCCAAGGCCGACGGCGACGGCTACCGGATCAACGGTCAGAAGATGTGGCTGACCAACGGCGCATCGTCCACCCTGGTGGCCGCACTGGTCCGCACCGACGAAGGTGCCGAGAAACCGCACCACAATCTGACGACCTTCCTGATCGAGAAACCGTCGGGCTTCGGCGAGATCAAACCGGGCCTGACGATCCCCGGGAAGATCGAGAAGATGGGTTACAAGGGCATCGACACCACCGAACTCATCTTCGACGACTACCGCGCCGAGCGAACCGACATTCTGGGCGGGGTCAGCGGCCGCGGGTTCGCCCACATGATGGACGGTGTGGAGGTCGGCCGCGTGAACGTGTCTGCCCGGGCGTGCGGGGTGGCGCAGCGCGCTTTCGAACTCGCCGTCCGATACGCACAGCAGCGCAGCACCTTCGGCAAGCCCATCGCCGAACACCAGGCGGTGGCGTTCTCGCTCGCCGAGATGGCCACCAAGGTGGAGGCCGGACACCTGATGATGGTCAACGCGGCACGCCTCAAGGACTCGGGGGAACGCAACGACGTCGCCGCGGGCATGGCCAAGTACCTGACCAGCGAATACTGCGCCGAGGTCACCCAGGCCAGCTTCCGCATCCATGGCGGCTACGGCTACTCGAAGGAATACGAGATCGAACGTCTGATGCGTGAGGCGCCGTTTCTGCTGATCGGCGAGGGCACGAGCGAGATCCAGAAGCAGATCATCAGCCGCGGCCTGCTGCGGGAGTACCGCGACAGGTGAGCAAATGTGGCGTACGCCATAGTTGACCCGAGAAAGTGGGTCGTGCCTTAGAATCTGCTGAGCGCCGGGGCCGGTGTCGGATGTTTGTTGGCGAAAGTGAGTGGACGAGTGGTTCGGGTGGTACGTCGAGGGGGGACACATCGGGGGATCGGGCGCGGCGTGACGTTGGTCCTGGTGACCGCTTTCGTCGTTTCCTTGGTGTCCGCCGCGTGGTCGCCGGCTCACGCCGAACCCAACGCCGCACCGGTCGTCCAGCCCGTCCGCTACAACCACGGCCCCTATGTCGCGATGGGCGATTCCCGCGCGTCGGGCGCATTCTTCTCCATGACGCCCGACTACTTCCTCGGCTGCAAACGGTCGTTGCTGAACTACCCGCTCTACGTCGCCGCGATGACGCTTCCCCGCCGCTACGTCGACACCTCCTGTGCAGGCGCGAAGTCGGCAAACCTCTATGCCTACGGGCAGCGCACCAACGCCGGATACAAGGTGCCGCAGCTGTATCTGGTCCCGCGCGACGCCGAGCTGATCACCGTCAGCATCGGCGGCAACGACATGGCCTGGGGCCGGATCTACGCCCGATGCACCACCGCGCCGTTCCAGGATCGACGCTGCCGGCACAGTCGTAGCGTCGAGAACGAGGTCCGCGCGCGAATCGCGACGATGGAGAACCGGGTCACGCCTGCGCTCAAGGCGATCCGACGCAAGGCGCCCCGCGCACAGATCATCGTCGTCGGCATCGGCGGCTTCATGGGCAACCACGGCTGCTGGCCGATGGTGCCGCTCAGCGACCCCGACACCCGCTACATGAACCGGGTGTTCAACCGCGCGAACGGCGCGCTCTGGCGGGCGACGGTGAAGGTGAACGGAACCTTCGTCGACGCCAATCGCCTCTCTGCCGGGCACGATCCGTGCAACCTCATCAACCCCTGGTACGAATCCGCGTTGTCCAACACCATCGCCTATCCGTTCCACCTCAACCAGGCCGGCGCACTGGCCATCGCAATGATGGTGAACGGCGCCATCAGGCGGTAATCCCACCTCGGTTAGCGTTGTCGGGTGGCACATCTTCTCGGGGCAGAAGCCCTCGGCCTGGAGTATCCGACGACCAAGGTCTTCGACTCGGTGTCCCTCGGCGTCAACGAGGGCGACCGGATCGGCATCGTCGGACGCAACGGTGACGGCAAGTCCAGCCTGCTGGCGATGCTGGCCGGGCGGCGCGAGCCCGACTCGGGCCGCGTGACGGTCCGCGGCGGGGTCCGAGTAGGTGTGCTGGATCAGGCCGATGTGTTCGACGGCGATCAAACGGTCGGCGACGTGGTGGTCGGCGACCGACCCGAACACGAATGGGCGTCGGACCCGCGAATCCGCGACGTCATCGCCGGTCTGCTCGGCGACGTCGACTGGAACGCCCCGGTCAAATCGCTGTCCGGCGGGCAACGGCGACGCGTCTCGCTGGCCCGGCTGCTCGCCGGCGATCACGACATCCTCGCCCTCGACGAGCCGACCAACCACCTCGACGTCGAGGCCATCACCTGGCTCGCGGAGCATCTCAAGAAACGCTGGCCGCCGAACGCCGGTGGGCTGCTGGTGGTCACCCACGACCGGTGGTTCCTCGACGAGGTGTGCACCACCACCTGGGAGGTGCACGACCGCATCGTCGAACCCTTCGAGGGTGGCTACGCGGCCTACATCCTGCAGCGGGTGGAACGAGACCGGCAGGCCGCCGCCATCGAGGCGCGCCGGCAGAACCTCGCCCGCAAGGAACTCGCCTGGCTACGACGCGGGGCCCCGGCCCGGACCTCGAAACCCAAGTTCCGCGTCGACGCCGCCAACGCACTCATCGCCGACGTCCCGCAGATCCGCGACAACGTCGCTCTGCAGTCGCTCGCGGTCGCACGCCTCGGCAAGGACGTCGTCGACCTTCTCGACGCCTCGGTGTCCTACGACGGTCGCGAGGTGCTGCACGACGTCGAGTGGCGACTGGCACCCGGTGAACGCACCGGCATCCTCGGGGCCAACGGCGCGGGCAAGTCGACGCTGCTCGGTCTGATCGCCGGCACGGTGGAACCGACGGGCGGACGGGTCAAGCGCGGCAAGACCGTCAAGGTCGCGACACTCACCCAGCGTCTCGACGACCTCGACCCCTTCCTCGACGACCCGGTGCGGGTGGTGCTGGCCGACCTGCGCAGCACCTACACCTTCGGGTCGGGCTCCAAGGCGCAGGAACTCTCACCGTCGCAGCTCCTCGAACGACTCGGCTTCGACGGTGCACAGCTGTCCACCCCGGTCCGCGATCTGTCCGGCGGGCAGAAGCGCCGGCTGCAACTGTTGCTCATCCTGCTCGACGCACCCAACGTCCTCATCCTCGACGAGCCGACCAATGACCTCGACACCGACATGCTGGCCGCGCTCGAGGACCTGCTCGATTCGTGGCCCGGCACCTTGATCGTCGTCTCCCACGACCGGTACTTCCTCGAACGCGTCACCGATCAGCAGTACGGCATCCTCCACCGACGACTCCGACATCTGCCGGGCGGCGTCGACGAGTTCCTGCGACTGCGGCGGGCCGAGGCCTCGGCGTCGGAATCGGTTGTGGCTTCACCGAAACCCGATACGGCTGGTGCACCGGCGTTGTCGGGCGCCGATCGTCGCGCGGCAGAAAAGGAGGCGTCGTCCATCGAGCGGCGGCTCGACAAGTTGGGCGTCGAGGTCGAGCGTCTGCATCAGCGGATGGCCGAGCACGATCAGAGCGATCACACCGGTCTGCACGAACTCGCCGGTTCGTTGCGGGCGGTCGAGGTGGAGACCGCCGAACTCGAGGAACGCTGGCTGGAGTTGTCGGAACTGATCGGCTGACGGGGCTGATCGGCTGATCAGTCCCGCGCGAACCCGTCCTTGATGGCCCGCATCGTGTCGTCGAGTGACTCGTCGACGACGGTCGTGTGGTCGGCTCGCAGGTAGGTCTTCAGCGTGACGTCGGTGCCGTCGTCGCGCATTTCCTTGCGGAGATCGCGGCTCAGGAAGTACGGCAGAACGGGGTCGAGGAAGCCGTGTTCGATGCGCACCGGCACGGAGTAGCCACCGGTCGGTACCGCCGCGTAGTCACGCAGGGCGTCGCGGAACGCGCTGTCGTCAAAAGGCTTGGCCACCAACGATCCCGGTGAGGTCGACCGCAGCGACTCGTTCAGGTCGCCGTAGCACTGTTCGCGGGCGGCGTCGAGGTAGCGGCGGCCGTTGTCGGTGAGGTGGTCGGCGATGCCGAGGTCGCGGCGGGCGTGGTCGAGGCCGGCCAAGATGTAGAGGAACAGTCCGCTGAATCCGTTGAATCGGCCCAATCCCGGTGTGCGCGGGCCAAAGAGGCCGAAGTAGTTCTCGATCGACGACACCGGGGCGATGGCAACGGCCGCGCGCAGCGACAGATCCGGCGCGTACTCGCCGGCGAACCGGGCCGCGAACAGCGCGGCATGCCCACCCTGCGAATGCCCGGTCGACACCCACCGCGTCGACAGTGAGGAATCGATCGACCGTGCGGCATGGATGATGTCGACGATCGCGTGCGCGGCCGCCCGGCCACCGAGGTACTCGGTCTCCCCCGCCGATCCCATCCCGGCGTAGTCGGTGGCGGTGACGGCGTATCCGGCGTCGAGCGCCTTTCGGACGGGAGCTTCGAGACCGTCGCCGTGCCGAGTTCGACTCGGTGCGCAGTCATCGGCGATGCCGGTGGTTCCGTGCGCCCACGACACCACCGGCCATCCACCGGCAGGCGGGGTGCCGCGCGGCGTCCAGAAGACCCCGCTCGCCATGGCAGGGCGGCCGTTCTGATCGAGAGTCGCGTAGACGAGGTCGGTGCCCTGCGCCGCACCCGAGGGCAACTGGTCGGCAGCGAGGGGCCGTGCCGAGAAGACAAAGCCGGGGATGGGTGCCGCGGCCGACGCCTGCGGCGGCACGACGGCGACCCCCCAGGCGGCGGCGAGCAGCACCACGATCGCTGCCACCACGGGCCGGATGAGTGTCGGTCGCACGAAACAACTGTAATAGTCCACCGCATCACCTAGCGTTGACCTGTGGTTGTCCGACGAATCGTGGTCGCCGTCACACTCACCGCTGCCCTCGTCGTGGGCGGGTTGTCGCAGGTCCCGGGCGCGGACGCGGCTCCGCAGACCATCGGTCCCGACGTGTCGAGCCATCAGCATCCGGGCGGTGCGTCGATCAACTGGTTCGCGGTTCGCGCGGCCGGGCAACAGATCGCGATGGTGAAGGCCACCGAGTCGACCTGGTATGTGAACCCGTATTTCATCACCGACAGTCTCGCCATGCGCGCCGCCGGACTGATTCGCGGGACCTACCACTACGCCGACCCCAGTCGGCCCGCTGCACCGCAAGCCATCTTCTACGCGACGATCGTGCTCGGCCAGAACGGCATTCTCGACCTTCCGCCGGTACTCGACTTCGAGCACAGCGGCGGCCTCGGGCCGCGGGCTCTCGCCGCGTGGGCGCGGGAGTTCTTCGCGACGCTCGAGCCGCTCACCGGACGCAAGACGATCCTGTACACCTACCCGAACTTCTGGAACACCGCGATGGGCGGGACCCGCGAGTTCGCCGACCACCCACTCTGGATCGCGTCGTACAACGGCCGCAGTGCCCCACAGATGCCGCGCGGCGGCTGGCGCACCTGGCGGTTCTGGCAGTACACCTCGTCGGGTCGCCTGCCCGGCGTCCCCACCCGCGTCGACCTGAACCGCTACAACGGTTCGATCGCGTCGCTGCGCGCCTACGGAAACGCCATCAACGTCTTCGGCAGTTGATCCACCGAGCGTCACCGCACCCCCGCCAGCTAGGTGCGAGCAGCCCCCACCGATGGCTGAGGTGCGAGCCTGCGAGCCTCGAAGCCCCCTGGCGAGAGGACATTGGTCGTCTCACCAGGCCCTTCGAGGCTCGCTTCGCTCGCACCTCAGGGAGCGGAGGGGGCGCCTCAGGGAGAGGCAGGGAATCACACGCCCGGACTGACCACCCGCGCACCGACCGCCGGTCCCGACGCGGTGCGCACCGAACGCGCGACCCCGGCCCCGGAGAGTTCCGCCGCGACGTTGACCGCGGCATCCTCGTCCGCGCACAGGAACGCACAGGTCGGTCCGGAGCCCGACACGATGCCATTCAGCGCACCCGCGTCCACCCCGGCGCGCAGCGTTCGACGCAGCGTGGGCTGCAAACTCAGGGCCGCCGGCTGCAGATCGTTGTGCAGTAGCGGGGCGACGGCTTCCGGGTCGCCGGCAGCCAACGCCACCATCAATTCGTCGGGCGAACGCAGCAAATCCTCATCGTCTTCGGAACCGTCAGATCGGCTGTCGCGCAACCGATCCAGTTCGCCGTACACCTGCGGCGTCGACAACCCTTCTCGGGCCAACGCCAGCACCCAGTGGAACTCACCACGCGACAGCACCGACATGAGTTGCTCACCCCGGCCGGTCCCCAGCGCGGTGGTGCCATGGAGAGCGAAGGGCACGTCGCTGCCCAGCGTCGCCGCGATCTCCGACAGCTCCGCCCGGTCGATGTCGAGTTTCCACATCGTGGCGGCGGCCACGAGGGCTGCCGCCGCGTCGGCGCTACCACCGGCCATGCCGCCGGCCACCGGGATCGATTTGTCGATGTCGATGTCGACGCGGGGTTCGCGTCCGGCCCACTGCGCGAGCGCGATCACTGCTCGTGCGGCCAGGTTGGAGTCGTCGGCGGGCACCGACGACGCACCCTCGCCGCGCACCGTCACCTGCAGGCCGGTGGACGGCGCTACCCGCACGTCGTCGTGCAGCGACAGGGCCTGGAAGACCGTGACGAGGTCGTGGTAGCCGTCTGCCCGGCGCGGACCCACGCCCAGGTGCAGATTGACCTTCGACGGAGCCCGCGCCGTGACGGAGTCGGACACCACCGACAGGGACGAGCGAGGCACAAGAAATCAGCCTAACCGAGGCTGCCCGGCGACGTCAGGCACCCGACTTCGAGATTCCGCCCACGTCCGCGGGCCAGATCTGCGGCGACCGATCATCGGCTGCCCAGAGCTCGGCGGTGTGCATCCGTTCGTCGCCATCACGCAGGTTGTCGGTGCGTACCCCTGTGTAGCGGAACCCGGCCGCCGCAGCCATGCGGGCCGACACGACATTGTCGCACAGAGCTCGCCACGTCACCCGCCGCAGCCCGAGCCCGTCCTCGTCGTCGAACGCGTGCTCTACGACGGCATGCAGCGCTTCACCCAGATAGCCGTTGCCTCGATCGGCGGGCGCGCACCAGTACCCGACCGAACCCGACCCGTCGCCCTTCAACGACACCCCGATCGTCCCGGCGAGATGCCCGTCGGCGGCCTCGATCGACCAGGTCACCGAGGCGGGGTTCGGCGCGTTCACCCGAACGAACCATTCGGCGTCCGAGCGTCGATACGGAACCGGCACCAGCGTGAATCGCTGGATGAGCGGGTCCTGACACGCCTGAAAGATCGGCTCGATGTCGCGCTCTTCGGGAAGGCGCATGACGAGTCGTCCTGTGCGTAGGGTCTTCACGTGCGTGTCTACTGTCATCGCGCTCTCCCTTCGGTATCGGCTTGTGTTGCAACAGGGTACGAGCCGGAACCGGACAAAGCGAGCGAATTAGGGCGTGCCTCCCAATCCCACTGCGAGGGATTGGGAGACACGCCCTAGTTCGTTTGGGCCAGGCGCACGAAATCGTCGACGGACAGCCGTTCACCACGGATTCCGGGATCGATGTCGGCGGCGCGCAGTCGGCGTTCGGCCTCGGCGGGTGAGCCGGCCCAGCCGGCGAGTGCCGAGCGCATCGTCTTGCGGCGCTGCGCAAATGCTGCGTCGATGACCGCGAAGACATCCGCTCGCAACTCGGCATCCTGCGGGTAGGTGGACGTCCGTTCGACGCGCACCAGCCCCGATTCGACCTTCGGCTCGGGCCAGAAGACGTTGCGGCCCACCGCTCCGGCACGACTGACCGTGCCGTGGTAGCGCGCCTTCACGCTGGGGACCCCGTACGTGCGGCTGCCCGGTCCGGCGGCGAGCCGATCGGCCACTTCCGCCTGCACCATCACCAAAGCGGTTGTGATCTCCGGAAATTCGGCCAGAAGGTGCAATAACACCGGAACGGCGACGTTGTACGGCAGATTCGCGACCAACGCGGTCGGCAGCACCGGCAGATCACTTCTCGACACACGCAGCGCGTCCGCGGTGATCACCTCGAAGTGATCCACGCGCGACGGCGCGCGGTCTGCGACAGTCCTCGGAAGTAGCTCGGCGAGAACAGGATCGATCTCCACCGCCACCACCCGGCCGACGACCTCGAGCAGCGCGAGGGTCAGTGATCCGAGCCCGGGACCGACCTCGAGGACGGTGTCGTCGGGGCCAACACCCGAGACGGCGACGATACGTCGCACCGTATTGGCGTCATGAACGAAGTTCTGCCCGAGTGTCTTGGTGGGGCGCACCCCCACCTCGTCGGCGAGACGTCGGATCTCTACAGGACCGAGGAGACCGACCCTGCGTGCGTCGGAGTCGGTCAGCGCAGACCCAGTCGGGACGAGCAGGAGGGCCAGGCGCCCCAGCCCTGTGCGGCCTGAGTCTTCTTGGCGATGGCGATCTGCTCCTCGCGTGTCGCCAGGTCGGCGCGCGGCGCGTACTCCTGGCCGCCCCAGCGATCCCAGGTGTTCTGGTCGAACTGGACGCCGCCGTAGAAGCCGTTGCCGGTGTTGATGGCCCAGTTGCCGGTGGCCTCACACTGCGCGAGGGCGTCCCAGACGCCGTACGGCACGAACGGTGCACCCGGCTTGGTGCCGACGCGGACGGTCGCGGCGACCGGCGCAGCCAGTACGACCGACTGCAGGCGCTCACGCTTGACGACCTTGCCGTTGACGGTGGTGATGTTGTAAGTCACCCGCGCCTGACCCGGCTTGCCCTTCTTCACCACGACCTTGCGGTCCTTGATGAGGGTCGGATCGTTCTTCTTGACCTCTGGCGGTGCGACAGCTTCGTTGACGGTCGACGTCTCGGTGCGGATGCGCGTCACGTTGATCTTCATGTTCGCGCTGACCGGGGTGTTCGCCGGGGGCACCACCTTGTCGGTGGCGACCAGCGGATTACCCAGGGTCGCGAGCAGATCGGCGACGGTCTGGGCGGCAACGGTCGGTCGCGAGACCGCGGTGCCGTCGGTCAGCTGCACCTTCTTGGGCATGGCCAGATCGACGACGCCGCCCTTGACCGGCATCGCGGCGTGCGGCTGGAAGTTCGGGAGATCTGCGGCGTGCGCGAGTCCGCGCTCGGCCAGCAGTTGGTCGATGGTGACCGCGTTGGTGGTAACAACCTCGGAACGACCGTCGATGTCGAGGGTGAGGGTCTTCTTCCGGTGCACGGTGATCGTCTGGCCGTCGTCGAAGCCGGAGTCGAGCGCCGGGGTCACCTTGTCGCCGTCGACCGGGTCGATGCCCTGTGAGGAGAGGAGCGATTCCACCGACAACGCCATCGTCGACACGTTCTGAGTGGAGCCGTCGACGTCGATCGTGACGTTCTTGTGCATGGCGATGCCCATGACACCACCGGCGGCGACGGTCGCGAGCACAGCTCCGAGCGCCACACGCGCACGGGTGGACTTGGACTCGTTGATCTTCGAGAGCACAGACAAGGTGAAACATCCTGATCGACTACACGGGCGTCCACCAACGCGCTAGACACAACACATCCCCGACGGCCGTAAGCCCCTCGTGGCCGGAATGTCTCCCCGGAATCCTGGTGGGATACCCGGAGCACCTGGTGGATCACAGTACGATAACGAACCGGCCTGATTACTGCAAAGGCAGTCGGTAAATTCTTTTGGCGTTGTCGCCCAGCACCCGCGCCATCTCGGCGTCGTCGACGCCCCGGACCTGCGCCAGCGCGCGGGCGGTGTACGGCAGGCAATAGGACTGATTGGGCTGGCCACGATAGGGATCCGGGGTCAGAAACGGCGCGTCGGTCTCGACCAGTACTTGATCGTCGGGCACGATCTCGGCTGCGGCTCGGAGTTCTCCGGCATTGGCGAAGCTCACAGTTCCGGCAAAGCTCAGCAAGTACCCGCGATCTATGCATTCGGATGCAACATTTCGGTCACCGGAGAAGCAGTGCATGATCACGGTCTCCGGCGCGCCGACGTCCGCGAGGACGTCGAGCAGGTCACGATCGGCCTCCCGATTGTGGATCATCAGGGGTTTGCCGACGCGTTTGGCGAGGTCGATGTGCCATCGGAACGCCTCGTGTTGAATCGCCGGATCGGCACAGTCCTCCGATCGCGCCGGCCAGTAGTAGTCGAGCCCTGTCTCGCCGATCGCCACCACTCGCGGATGCCGCGCCATCTCTTCCAGTTCCGCAGCGGTCTCGTCGGTCAGATCACCCGCGTGCATCGGGTGCAGGGCGATGGCGGCGAACGCGCGGTCGTCCCATTCGGCGGCCGCAACCGCCCAGCGCGCATCGACCATGTCGTCGGCCACCGTCACGACCTGGCCCACCCCGACCGCTGCGGCGTGGTCGAGGATCGCGTGGACCGTCTCCGCATCGCGGCCACCACAGGC
Organism: Gordonia gummivorans; assembly: GCF_022513585.1. Classification (GTDB taxonomy): domain Bacteria; phylum Actinomycetota; class Actinomycetes; order Mycobacteriales; family Mycobacteriaceae; genus Gordonia. The sequence continues at coordinate 170,569 of NZ_JAKWBF010000004.1, read as the reverse complement.
CGCAAGGTGGGTGTGTGCGTCGACGAGCCCGGGCAGCGGTGGAGGATCCGGCGGCGGCTCACGACGACGCCGCTTCTTGGCCGCCTTGTTGCTCAGCGTCTCCTCGGTCATGAACCCAACGATGTCACAGAGTCAGATGTCGACCGTTCCGTCGATGACCCGAATGCAGTCACCACCGATCCAGATGTCGGTGCCGTCGTCGTCCACGTGCACCCGGCCGGCGCGACCCAGCGCGGCGCCCTGGGTCGCGATGTACTGCGACGGCACGGCATCGGTGGCGCGAAGCCAGACCGCGATGCCGGCATTGAGGCTGCCGGTCACCGGATCCTCGGGCACCCCGACGCCGGGCCCGAATGCCCGCACCTCGATCGCCGCGTCGCCGTTCACCGGATGGGCGCCGACCAGCCCGACGAGGTGATCGCCGAGAGCGGCCATGTCCGGTGTCACGTCCAGCACGCGTTGGGCCGACGGCAGCCGCAGGACCATCCACTCCGGCCCGTTGACGACCCACTGCGCATCCGACACCTCGTCGATCCCGACGCCCAGAGCCGCACACACCTCGTCGACCGTTGTTGCATCGACCGCGCCCGACCGGGTCAACGGCGGCGCGGCAAACGACAACCGCCCCGCCTCCTCCCGGATCTCGACCAGGCCGATTCCGCACTCCTGAACGATCCGTTCCCTACGCGAAGACCCACCGGCCGCGAGCCAGGCGAACGCCGACCCCAGCGTCGGGTGACCCGCGAACGGCAACTCACCGCCCGGTGTGTAGATCACCAGCCGGTAGTCGGCGGCCGGGTCGGTGGCAGGCAGCACAAACGTCGTCTCCGACAGGTTCGTCCACCGCGCGAACGCCGCCATCTCGTCGGGCGTCAGTCCATCCCCGTCGAGCACCACGGCGACCGGATTGCCGAGAGTGCCGACCGCCGAGAACACATCCACCTGCGCGAAACGTCTCTTCATGGGTCGCATCCTGCGTCATGTGCACTCGTCCGCGCCAACGATTTTCGAATCAACCCGGCGACCGGCCAGAAACCCGACTTCCCGCCAGTAACCGTATGCCTGGTCGTAAACTGCCTGTCCGCATCGGGTTTCAGGCACAACAAGCGGTCTCTGGGCATGCGACGCGCCGACGAGGACTCAACCGGGACCACCACCGTGCGGAAAGCTGTACCCCTCAGCCCGACGACGCGCACTGTGAGCTTGGCCGGCCTCCCAGGCACAGATTCCCGACGGCCAGCGGGGCGGTCACGAAACTCTTCGGATCGGCCCCCCCCCCGCCCCCGCCGACAGCGTCGGCGATCGTGAAGGGGGAAGGTGGGTCGGGGCCGGTGGCCAAGATCGGGCCCCTGAGGGTGGTCGTCCGGGTATGTCCCGGAAGCGGAGGCTGACGGGCGCGATCTCAGTCACCGCTTGTCGGTCGTCGCGTTCCGCCGAACGCGACGCCAGGAGCATGCGCCCACAAAAGTAGGCGAAGAAACTTCTTCCCCTACCCGTGGTGTCCTCCCACAGAAAGTTCTCGCGGACGACTACGAACCCCGGGGAAGAAGTACTTCCCCTAGATTTTGCGGACAGACGCAGTCGTGTTCACCCAGTTCATGGGTCGAAAGTCCCCAATTCTGGTCGACCGACCAACTCAGGAGTTGATTTCATATATGAAACACGATAGCTTTCCGTTGCGATGCGGGTCACACCATACGCAGTAGGTGCGACCCGTCTCGCCGCTTCAAGAGCGCGCACGATGACAGGGGGTCACATTGGCGTTCGAGCTGCCCGCATCCAAGGGGCCGGTCCGCGATCTCGCGAACGAGGCCGGCCACACTCTTGGATTCGCACTCCAGGCCATCGGGGCCCTCGTCGTCGCCACATTTCGACGTCGACTGTCGATCGCCGAGACGCTGAACCAGACCGTCTTCATCGGACGGGTCAGCACCGGACCGTCGCTGCTGCTGATGATTCCCGTCGGTGTCTTCATCGCCGTCTCGGTCGGTGAACTCGCCGGCCGGATCGGGGCCGGCGGATACTCCGGTGCGGTCGTCGCCTTCGTCATCGTCGGTCAGGCCTCGGCCCTCGTCTGCGCGCTCATGATGGCCGGTGTCGCCGGTTCCGCGATCTGCACCGACCTCGGCTCCCGCAAGATCCGCGAAGAGGTCGACGCGATGGAAGTCATGGGGCTCAACGTGATCGAGCGTCTCGTCGCGCCGCGCATCCTGGCCGCGATCATCGTCTCGCTCGTGCTGTGCTCACTGATCACCGTGACCGGCGTCGGGGCGTGCTACCTCTACCACATCTACGTCCAGCACCTGCCCGCCGGCGCTTTCATGGCGACCTTCAGCCAGTACGGACGCTTCTCGGACTTCGTCATGGCGCTGGTGAAGGCGACCATCTTCGCGCTGACATCCACAATCGTGGCCACCTTCAAGGGATTACACGCCCGAGGCGGACCACGCGGTGTTGCCGACGCGGTCAACGAGGCCGTCGTCATCGCCTTCGCGCTGGTGTTCATCTTCAACACGATCCTGTCGCAGCTGTACACGGTGATCGTCCCGGCGGTGGGAGCGTACTGATGGTTTCCGCAGACTTCTCCTTGCGCGTCCAGCGCCGCACTTCGGCTCGGCTGCAACAGTTCACGTCCGGTCTGGTCCGGCTCGGCGAGTTCGTCACCTTCATCTGGCGCTCGATCATCGCGATCCCGTTCACCCTGGTGCACTACCGCAAGCACGTGCTCAACCAGATCGCCGAGGTCACCTTCGGTTCCAAGTCCCTGCTCTCCGGCGGCGGCACCCTCGGCATCGTGTTGGCCATGTCACTCGCCGCGGCCATGATGCTGGGTGTCGAGACCTACCGCGGACTCCAGTTGGTGGGGATGACCTCGCTGTCGGGCATGCTCGCGGCGATCGCCAACACCCGCGAACTCGCGCCCGTCGTCGTCGGAATTGCGTTGGCCGCCAAGGTCGGAACCGGATTCACCGCACAAGTCGGCGCGATGCGCATCTCCGACGAGATCGCGGCGCTGGACTCGATGGCCATCCGGTCGATCCCGTTCCTCGCGACCACCCGCATGATCGCCGCGATGGTCTGCATCCTGCCGATCTACATGGTCGGCCTGCTGGCGAGCTACATCGCCACCCGCCTCGTGGTCGTCTGGTACAACGGCGAATCCTCGGGCACCTACGACTACTTCTTCCATCTCGCCCTCACCCCCACCGACCTGCTCTACTCGGCGACCAAGGCGATCGTCTTCGCCGCCATCGTGGCGCTCGTGCATTGCAGCTATGGCTATTTCGCCTCCGGCGGACCCGAGGGTGTCGGCCAGGCCGCCGGCCGCGCGCTGCGCACGTCGATCCTCGCGATCGGCATCTTCGACGTCATCTTCACGTTCGGACTCTGGGGCCTGGTCCCGCAGATTCCGGGATTCGGAATCTGAAATGTCGGTCATGCTGCCCGGAAATCCCGTGTCCCGCACGTCCTACATCCTGCGTGCCCTCATCGCGACCGTCCTCGTGGGCACTTTCGCCATCTGGATGGTGGCCCGAAGCACCGGCGTTCTCGAGACCGAACCCGAGATCCACGCCGAGGTGCCGGTCGAGGCCGGTCTCATCACCACCGGCGCACCCGTGCGCTACCACGGCGTCAAGGTCGGCGAGATCAGCTCGATCGACGCCGGCACAACGTCGTCGCAGGTCAGTCTCGCCATCAAAGAAGACGAACTGTCGAAGATCCCGAGCACCGTCGTCATGCGGGTGCTTCCACGAACGTTCTTCGGCGACATCTATGTTCAGCTCGTCGACAACTCGCAGGCCCCGGCCGGGTCCACCGAGTCGCTCAGCGACGGTGACGAGATCAAGATCGACGCCGGACCCGACGCGATCAACCTGTACGACATCTTCAGCAAGCTCTCCAGCGTCCTCGCCGAAGTGCAGCCGGAGAAGATGAACATCGCGCTTGCCGCGGTCTCGCAGGCAATCGGTACCAGCGGTGGAGATCTCGGGATCATGATCGACGACTGGTGGCAGGCGTCGCGTGAACTCGAATCGACCATCAACCGATTCATCGACTCGACGCCGCGGTTCCGTGCCGTCGTCGAAAGCCTGCGTCGCGCAACACCATCGATCACCCGGACCCTGCAGTCGACCACCTCGATCTCCCGTGGGATCGTGGAACACCAGGAGAACCTCGGCGCCTTCCTCGCCTCGGCCTCCGGCTTCGTCGGGAGCGTCGCCCCGTTCATCGCGCAGCAGCGCAAGAACCTCATCACGGTGCTGAGTTCGACGAACGTCATCCTGTCGACCGTCGCGCAGAACCCGTCGGGCATCACCGACACCGTCACCGAGGCCGCCAAGTTCGGTGCCGCCGGCACCATCCTGTTCTCCAGCGGACGGTTCAACATCACTGCGGTACCGACGTTCTCGCAACCGATGCCGTACACGGCCGCCAACTGCCCGACGTATGTGAACCTGCGCGGCCAGCAGTGCTTCGGCGCCGGCAATGGCCTCGGTACCGGTCCGGTGCGCGCGCCCGGCGCCCCCAACCCACCGTTGCTGTCGCCTCGGCAGACCGCGCGGCCGGGCTACACACCGTCCGGCTTCACCGGACCCGCCGTCATCGACGGTGCTGCCGAAGCGCCCACCTTGGCCGGGCTCGAGACCCAGCTGCGCGGCGGACCGGTGGCGGCGACCCCGAACCCGGCGACCACATTGATGCTCGGCCCGATGCTCCGCGGAAACGAGGTGAGGGTGCGATGACCCGCCTGTCCTGGGTGACCGTCGTCAAGTCGATGTCCTTCGTGATCATCGGCATCATCGCGGCCGTGATCGTCAGCAACACTCTGCGCGTTCCGGTTTCGGGTCCCACGACGACCTACAACATCCAGTTCACCGACGCCGAAGGCCTGCTGGAAGGCAACCCGGTGACCATGTCCGGCGTGCGCATCGGACGGGTGAAGAAGATCGAGTTCAGCCCGCAGCCCGATGGCACCGCGCTCGCCGACGTCGAGGTCGACATCCAGCAAGACGTCAAGCTTCCCCAGCAGGTGCACGCGTCCATCCGGTACGGCGACATGCTCGGCGCCCGCTACATCGCGCTGTCCCAGGCGCGTCCGGGACAGCCGGGCCGCAACGGCACCGACATCCCGGTCGACGCGACGTCGGCACCGGTGAACCTGACCGCTCTCATGAACGGATTCCAGCCACTGTTCTCCGCGCTGGATCCCAAGCAGGTCAACGAGCTCGCCCGCGGCTTCGTCGACACCTTCGAGGGTCGCCAGGGTTCGGTCCAGTTGCTGCTCAAGCAAATCGGCAGCATGGGGTCGAATCTGTCGGCCAACAGCGCGATCTTCGCGCAGCTCGTCACCAACCTCAACGAGCTGATGGGCACGATGGACTCACACAACCCGCAGCTCACCCAGCTGTTCAACGGGCTGAGCTCGTTGACGTCGGCGGTGGTCGGCGACAGCGGACAGTTCGCGGCCCTGCTCACCAGTGGCGACCGCGCGGTGTCCTCACTGGCGCAGATGATGACGTCGGCCGGCGGCAACTTCCAGCAGGCCCTCACCGGCCTGGAAGGTGTCACCTCGACCTGGGTCGCCCACACCCCGCAGTTCACGACATTCCTCAAACAGTTCCCGGTGCTCGCACAGAAGATCAACCAGAGCGGACGCTACGGCGGCTTCATGATGCTCTACCTCTGCAACTTCACCCTCAAGGCGTTCAACCTGGAGGCCAACATCTTCGGTCCGCAGCACTCGCCGGTCTGCATGTGAGCGAATGCGACAACCCGTGACCACCAACGACTTGCCCATCAGCCGACAGCCGGAAAGAAAGTAGGAGCCCAGCCCGTGTTTCTGGTCAGACTCATCGACGTCTTCGTCGGAATCTTGGAGTTCGTCTTCAAGTCCGACAAGCGTGCCCAGGGTGCGTCGGCGGCCGTGCTGGGTACCGCCGGGATCATCACCCTGCTGACACTCATGCTGATCGCCCTCGGCGTCCCGCAGCTCAAGTACCACGCCGAAACCTCGCCGTTCACCGCCGAACTCAAGAACGCGTCCGGGCTCACCACGGCCGATCCGGTTCTGGTGGCCGGCGTTCCGGCCGGCCGCATCGAGTCGATCGACCTGGCCGGCGACAAGGTGCGGGTCGGTTTCCGCCTCGACAACGGCCAGCCGCTCGGTAACCAGACCCGCGCCACGGTGCGACTGCGGACCGTGCTCGGCAAGCGCTACCTGGAGATCATCCCGGCCGGCTCCGGCAAGGTGGGTCCCGACAACACGATTCCGTTGTCGCGCACCACGGTTCCGTACAACCTCGACGACATCTCCAGCGCGGCGGTGCACACCTCGCGCGACATCGACTCCGACGCGGTGCGCGCGATGATCACCACCATGAACCAGATCGTGCCCAACGGCGACACCCTCGATCAGTCGATCGCCGGTGCGGCCGGTGCCACCGCGGCCATCACCCAGACCGGCACGCAGATCGACCAGCTGCTCGCCATCTCCAAGCGGCTCGCGACAGTGACTGCGCAGCAGAGTGATTCGGTGGCGAGTGCCTTCTCGAGCACCCAGCTGATCGTGCAGACCCTCGCGGTGCGCCGGATCGTGCTGACGCGTCTTGTCGACAACCTCCGGACCATTCTCGCCCAGATGGCCGCCACCTTCCCGAAGATCCCGATGGGGCAACTCGTGACGAATATCCAGTCGGTGACCGGCACGCTGAGCGCCAACGTCACCACCATCGACGCCATCATGAAGCAGTTGCCACCGGCCATCCGGACCATCACCGACGCCACCGGCAACGGCAACTGGGCCGACGTGGTGTCGCCGAGCGCGGTGATCCCGGACAACATGCTGTGTTTGCTCGGCGCGATGCAGGGGTGCCGCTGATGACCTTCCGTCAAGTTCGCGAAGTACGCCGGCGTAAGACCTACGGCGACAAGATCTTCATGGCACTGCTGCTGGTGGGCGCGCTCGTCGCCGGCTTCTGGTACGTCTTTGTCGACAAGGCCGACACCCGAACCGTGCATGCCGAATTCGCCTTCGTCAACGGTCTTTACGAAGGCTCCAAGGTCACGGTGCTCGGCGTCCACATCGGCCGCATCGAGACCGTCGAGCCGGCCGGCAACCACGTCAACGTCACCCTGAGCATGCCGGCCGACGTGAAGTTGCCCGCCAATGTCCAGGCGTACGTGCTGAATCCGTCGGTGATCAGCGACCGCCACCTCGAACTCGGCCCGGCCTACACCGGCGGACCGCAGTTCCCCGACGGCGGCACCATCCCGATGGAACACACCCACTCCCCCATCAGCTTCGACCAGCTGCTCGACAGCATCGGCACGCTGACCAAGATCATGGGCCCTGCACCGGGCGGCGCAAACAACAACGACCCCAACGGCATCGGCACGCTCTTGGCCGCCACCGCAAAGTCGTGGGACGGACGCGGCGAACAGTTCGGCACCATGATGACGGGCCTGGCGTCGGCCTCCGGCGTCTTCGGCGCACGCACCGAGGATCTGCAGGATCTGATCGAGAGCCTCAATCAGCTCATGCAGACCTTCCGCTCCAAGCAGGTGTCGCTGACGGGCCTGGTCGAGGCGATGAGCCGACTGTCCACGCAGTGGGCCGGCGCCAACCAGGACATCACCACACCCATCAACGACCTGCGGATCGTCTTCGACCAGATCAACGGCTTCGTGATGCAACACGGCAACGACGTGGGCGTGGTCGCCGAGAACCTCGAGAACCTCGGCAACACCCTGGTCGCCAACAAGGCCGGGCTCGCCGAGTTCATGGATCTCGCACCGCTGATGATGCAGAACCTGTCGAGCACCATCGGCCCCGACCGTCGTGGTCGGATCCGCCTCAACATCTCCACCACACTGGCCCAGTTCAAGAAGCTGAAGCCGCTGTGCGATCAGTTCCCGATGCCGATCTGCATCGGGGCAGGCCTCACCAACCCGATCGCCTTCCCGATCAGCTCGTCCGATCCGCTGGGCATCGTCTCGGCGATCACCGGCGGTGCGCTGCCCGTCCGGCCCCCAGCAGTGACACCAGGGAATGGGACACCAGCACCGAGGGGTGGGAACTGATGGCCGGGCGTAAGACCGCACTGCGCGTCGCGACTCTCGCAGCGGCCGTGACGATCCCGCTGTCCGCCTGCTCGGCGGGACTGCAGGATCTCCCGTTGGGTGCCGGCAGCGGCGACTCCTTCGACGTGACCGCCGAACTGATCACCGCCGACGGAGTGGTGTCGGGCGCCGACGTGCGCCACGGTCAGCAGATCGTCGGACGGGTCACCGACATCGGCCTCTACGGCAACCACGCCGAGATCACGATGACGCTCGAGGACGGCACCACGCTGCCCGCCAACACCAATGCGACCGTCGAATTGCCGTCGGCCCTGGGCACTCCGTTCATCCGGCTGAGCGCACCCAAGGATCCCGAGGGCGAACTCAGCGACGGCTCACACCTGCCGCTCGCCCAGACGTCGGTCGGCCCACAGATCGAGAGCACCCTGGCCGCACTCGGAAACATCCTGGGCGGCAGCGGTGTCAGCCAGTTGCAGTCGGTGATGAACAGCCTCAACACGGCGTTCGAGAACCGGTCGGACAAGGTCGGCGATCTCATCGACACACTCAACCGGCTGCTGTCCCGATCGTCGGTGTACACCAACGACTTCAACGCGGCGATCGCCGCTGCAACCGAGGTCAGCAACCTGCTGGTCAGCCAGCGAACCGTCGTCGACGACTTCCTGCAGCAGGCGCCGACCGCCGTTGGAGTCCTTGCCGCACAGCGTGATCAGGTCGCATCGCTGATGCGAAACACCACCACGCTAGCCGTCAATCTCGACGCCGTCGTCAAGGGACGTCAGGCGTCGCTGAACACGATGGTCGCCAACGCGAACATCCTGGTGCAGTCGTTGGCCGCGTTCAACGGGACGGTCGGCACCACGCTGAACAACATGAATTCGTTCATGCGCAACTTCAATCGGGCCATCCGCGGCGACTACCTCGTCTTCGACGGTGCACTCGACATCCCCGGCGGCATCGACAAGATCCTCACCGGCGGGCTGCTGCTCAGCGGCCAGCCGCTGCCGACACCCAAGCAGCTCGAGGACGCCCTCACCGGTGGCCTCGGGCGGCCTCAGAAGCAGGCTCGCGCCAATCGCCCCGCCACACCGCAACCGAGTCCGGCCCGCCCGACGACGACCCGGCCAGGAGCCCCGCGATGACTCACACCACACCCTCGGGAACCAAACGCCGCCACCGGATGCCCAAGCCGCGCACCGGAACCCTGCAGTTCATCATCTTCCTGGTGTTGTCCGCCGTGGTGATCCCCTACGGCATCACCTTCGTGTCCGGGCCCGAGGGGCTGCGCGACAAGATGACGCTGCACGCCACCATGGTCGACGCCTTCGGCCTCACCCCGGGCACCGGGGTCACGCTTCGCGGCGTCGACATCGGCACCGTCAAATCGGTGTCCCTCAGTGACACCGGCGACAGTGCCGACATCGAACTCACCGTCCGGGGCGACACCCTCATCCCGGTCGACTCCGTCATGCAGGTCACCATGGCCTCGATGGCCGGCATCCAGAGCGTCGACATCATCACGCCCGACCAGGAGCCGCCGTTCCTCAAATCCGGTGACAGCATCAAGGCCCCACAGCAATTGCAGCCCAAGCAGATGGACGCCATCATCACCGAGGCCGCATCGGTGTTGCGCAGCATCGGGACCGGCCATCTGAGCACCTTCGGCAACGAGTTCTATGCCGCCTTCAATCACAACGATCAGGCGCTGGCCAAGCTCGTCAGCAACGGCAGCGCGCTCGCCAGTCTCGTCAACCGCAATGCGCCGATCCTGCGTGGTCTCTTCGACGACCTGCTGAGCGTGCTCGGCGCGATGAGCAACAACACGGCGGCCTTCGAGTCGGGCATGCGGTCGGTGGCGAACTTCACCGACCAACTCGACGCCAACCAGCCGACCTTTGTCTACCTGCTCGACCACGGACCGAAGAGCCTGGCGCGCACCCGCACTCTCTTCGATCGTTACCGCGGAACCTTCGGCGGTGTGCTCGCCAACCTGGCCGTCGTCGAGCCGATCATCAGCGACCGAAATGCCGCGCTCACAACCGGTTTGAACACGATTCCGCAGGGGCTGCTCGACCTGCGATCGATCGTCAAGGGCAACCGCGCCGACTTCGCCCTCATCGGCACGCAGGGGCCGGTGTGCATGTTCTACGACGTACCGCGCAGCGCGATCGGCGATCTCACCGTCACCGCACCCAATCTCACCCGCTACTGCCCGCCCGGAAACGGCTACGGACAGCGCGGGGCGGTAAACGCTCCGCGACCCAATGGACTCGGAACGACCAACATGACCACCCCGGGCGGGGTTTCCGGGCCGCCCGCAGTCGCCGACCCGCTTCTCATCCCGAACGGCGTCGAACTTCTCCAGTGGTGGCAAGAGCTTCTAGAAAGGGCACGAAGTGGCAACTGATACAACCTCTCTCACCGAGAAGAAGGACACTGAGAAGAACGACACCGGGGCAACCGGCGAGACCGACACGCCCCGCGGCAAGAAGAGCGCTGCCGCACGCACGGCCCCGGTCGCGCGGCGCAAGCAGGCCAAACGGCCGAGCGCCACACGAGACTCGAAGACCGTGGGCCACAACACCGACACCGACACCGACACCGACACTTCGAGCGACGTTGCGCCCGAGCGAGGCCGGCCCCGCGCGCTGATCATCAGTGCAGTCAGCCTGCTGTTCGTCATCCTGATCGGCGTGGTCGGCTTCTTCGCCTATCAGTTCCTCTCCGACGACGACGCCTCGAGCGCGGCCGCGCCGAGCACCGCCGAGGCCATCGACACCGCCAAGGATTACGCGATCAAGCTGTCCAGCTTCGACTATCGCGACCTGAACAAGAACCGTGCGGCGATCGCGGCGATGTCGACCCCCGAGTTCGCCGCCAAGTACAGCCAGATGGTCACCGACCTCACCCAGATCGTCACCGACGGCAAGGGCGAGGCCACCGCAACCGTCAGTCACGCAGCGGCCGAGCAGGTCAGCGCAACCGACGCCACCGTGATGCTGTTCGTCGACCAGCAGGCCCGCAACGTGGTCGCACCGACCGGCAAGACCCAGGCCTACCGCATGGTGGTCAAGCTCAAGAACTCCAACGGCCACTGGCTGGTCGACGACATCCAGACGAAGTGATCACAACCGAATAGTGCGTCACCACCCACCGCAGAACACAGAAAGGAACGACGATGGCCGCTAGTTACCTGCCCGTTCTCACCGAGACCGTCCCCGAGTTGACCACCGCCAAAACCCGGATCGAGATCGACACCCGCAAACGTCGTTCCACCAGTCTGCGTAAGCCGGCGCGCATCCAGGAGGCCATCGACTTCTGGTCCTTCGCCGGCGGCGCCGCCAACGTCGTCATGCAACTCGGCTGGCCCGAGGTCGCCTACGGCGTCATGGAGTCCAAGGTGGAATCCGGGTCGCTGGTCAAACATCCCTGGAAGCGTGCCCGCACCACCGGCCAGTACCTGGCCGTGGCGATCCTCGGCACCGACGAGGAGAAGGCCGCGTTCCGCGAGGCCGTCAACTCCGCCCACCGGCACGTCAAGTCCGACGCCAACAGCCCGGTCAAGTACAACGCCTTCAACCGCGAACTCCAGATGTGGGTGGCCGCCTGCCTGTTCGTCGGCATCGAAGACACCCACCAGCTGCTGCACGGCGTCATGAACGAGGAAGAAGCCGAGGAGTTCTACCAGTCGTCGAAGACCCTGGGCACCACGCTGCAGGTCCCCGACGACATGTGGCCGGCCAGCCGCAAGGAATTCGACCATTACTGGAACGTGGCCTGCCAGCGCATCGTCATCGACGACACCACCTGCGACTTCCTCAACGACCTGGTCGACCTGCGGATGATCAACCCGATGATCCGGCTGCCGTTCGTGAACCTGCTGCGCTTCCTCACCATCGGCACCCTGCCGCCCATCTACCGCGACCAGCTCGGTCTGGAATGGACCGAGGACGACCGCCGTCGGTTCCAGCACCTGTTCACCTTCGTGTCGGTGGTCAACAAGTTCCTGCCCAAGTCGATCCGCTTCGGTGGCAGCCGAATGCTGATGCGCGACCTGCGTTTCCGCATGAAGCACGACCGGGCGATGGTCTGAGGACCCGGAGTACTGACATTGCGAACCAGGTCGAGACCCGACCTGCAGCGGGTGCTCAACGAACCGGTCATCTACTTGATGTGGCCGCGTGCAGCACTCATGCAGCTCGCCCATGACGACATCGCTCCCACCGAGGTGGAAAGCGGTGTCTACGGGATGCGTGGGGCCCGACGCTGGGCGGGCACCATCAACTACTTGCGTCTGGCCACCTCGGGCGACGACGAGGTGCTTCGTCCGCTGGTCCGTGAGGTCAACCGCATCCACGCCGATGTCCGCGTACCCGCGGGTCATCCGGATGGTCGTCGGCGCCCCGCGTTCGATCCGGGCCACCAGCTGTGGGTGGCCTCGACCTGGTTCGTCAGCATCGTCGACACCTACCAGTTGTTCGTCTCCCCGCTCGACGACGACGTCATCGAGCATCTCTACCGAGAGTTCCTCCCGGTCGGCACGCTGCTGCAGATGAAGGTGGGCGACTGGCCGGTGGACGTCGCCGCCCTGCGCTCCTACGTCGCCTACATGGAGGGCGACTACCCGGCGCATCGTCCACGGTCGGACCCGGCCGACCCGCCGGAGACGGCCACCCCGGGCGATGTCGCGACGCAGGTCTTCTCGACTTACTCCCTACCCTGGCGATATGTGCGCCAGATACCGCGCGTCCAGCTGATCACCTGGGGCATGGCCGGCGCACAACTTCGATCGATCTACGGCATCGAGTGGACCCCCGCACACGATGTTCGCTTCCGAAGAGCCGTCCGGACAGTACGGTGGAAGCAAGCGTGCTGGCCTGGCCCCTCCCGACGTCGCCACGGCAAGCGCAAGGCCGCCAAGGCGGTCACGCGACTGAAAGAGAACTCCGTGTATCACGACCCCCTGAACCAACGGAGCCGCACATGAGCCCCGCGTCCCTTCGGCGTACCCAACTGACCGACGAGGTCGCCGACTACCTCCGCAACCGGATCATGACCGGACAACTCCGGCCGGGCGACTTCGTCCGGCTCGACGAGACCGCGTCGGCACTCGGCTGCAGTGTGACCCCGGTTCGTGAAGCGCTGGTGACCCTGCGCGGCGAAGGACTGGTCCGCTCGTCGCCGCACCGTGGATTCATCGTCGAACCACTCGACCGCGGCGACATCGTCGACATCTTCTGGATGCAGGCGGAATTGTCGTCGCGGCTGGCCACTCACGCCGTCGACACGCCCGACATCGAACGCCATCTTGCCGAGCTGTCCGCCATCGTCGACGACCTCGAGCGGGCGGTCGACGCAGGCTTTGCCGACCGCGTGCTCGCCGGCGAGTTCGCCTTTCATCGCAAGGTGCACCTGATGGCGAACAGCAAGAAACTGGCATGGTTCCAGTACGCCGCGAGCAAGTACAACCCGTTCGAGCTGTACTCCGGCGACGAGACCTGGGGACGCGAGGCGGTGACGAGCCACCGCCTGCTGATCGAGCAACTGCGTACCGGCGATGTCCGCGGTATCCGCGACGAGATCCACGCCCGATTCGCCGACGCGCGCGATCGTCTGATCGCCCAACTCGAGTCGATCGGCTTCTGGGACGACGACTCCGAACCCGCCGCGACTTCGGCCTGAACGCCAGGACACGCGCTAACCGCGCCAGAGCGGCGTCGGACGGGTAGCGTTGCCAAGCGTGTTGGGTTTGCCAGAAGCGATCTCGGTGGCACTGTTCGATCTCGACGGTGTGCTCACGTCCACAGCGGTCTTGCACCGCAAGGCATGGAAGACGGCCTTCGACGACTTCCTCTCCGAACGGGCGGGCGGGACGGACAGTCCCGACTTCGTCGAGTTCACCGATCAGGACTACCTCGACTATGTCGACGGGCGTCCGCGCGAGGCAGGCGTCCGCGCCTTTCTGCACTCGCGTGCCATCGATGACGTCGACGACGACACGATTGCCGCCATCGGCACCGGCAAGAACGAGATGTTCTTGACCGCACTGTCGGAGGGGGGTGTCGAGGCCTACCCGGGTTCTGTGCGCTATCTGAACGCGGCACGCGATGCGGGTCTGCGCATCGCCGTGGTGACGTCATCGAAGAATGGAGCAGCCGTGCTGGATGCAGCCGACCTGTCACAGTTCGTCGAGGTCCGGGTCGACGGCCTCGAGATCGTCGAGAAAGGCTTGGCGGGCAAGCCCGCTCCCGACTCGTTCCTGCTGGGCGCCGAACTGATGGGTGTCCCGCCGGCGCAGGCCGCCGTGTTCGAGGATGCGATCTCGGGCGTGCAGGCCGGTCACGCAGGCCAATTCGGGTTCGTCGTCGCCATCGACCGGCATGACGGTGCGCAGACCGAGGCCATGCGTGCGGCCGGAGCCAGCGTCGTCGTCGGCGATCTCGATGAATTGCTCCCCGCATGAGCGGCCACTCGCCGCAGGAGAGCGGCTTCGGCTTCGAGATCGATCCCTGGCAGCTCAAGCGTTCGGCCGGAGTCGAACTCGACATGCTCGGGGCCACGGAGACGCTGTTCGCGTTGTCCAACGGACACATCGGGCTGCGCGGAACATTCGAGGAGGGTGAGCCGGTCGATCATCCGGGCACCTATCTGAACGGCTTCTACGAGCTACGTGACCTGCCCTACGCCGAAAGTGGTTACGGTTACCCGGAATCCGGCCAGACGGTGGTGAACGTCACCGACGGCAAGATCATCCGGCTGCTCGTCGAAGACGAGCCGATGGATCTTCGCTACGGACGCACCGAAATTCACGAGCGGGTACTGGACTTCCGGACCGGAACCCTGCGCAGACATACGCTGTGGACGTCGCCGACCGGTCGTACCGTGCGCATCAAATCCGAGCGGCTGGTGTCGTTCACCAAGCGCACCATCGCCGCGATCCGCTACGAGGTCGAGCCCATCGGCGAGGACATGAAGCTGGTCCTGCAGTCCGATCTGCTTGCCAACGAACCGGTTCCGGCGCCCGGCAACGATCCACGTCTGGCCGCGGCGCTCGACGCGCCGTTGGTCTCCGATCTCGCAACATGCCGCAACTACTGGGGCATGCTGGTCCACCACACCAAGAAGTCTGGCCTGCACATCGCCGCCGGCATGGACCACGAGATCTACTTCCCGGACAAGGCCGACACGTTCATCCGCGCCGACGCGGACCTGGCCCGCCTCACCATCGCCGCGAATGTGCCGCAGGGCAAGAGCATCACGCTCACCAAGTACATCGGCTACGGGTGGTCGGCGCGACGTTCGGTGCCCGCGCTCCGTGCCCAGGTCGACGCCGCGCTCGCCATGGCGATGGAGACGGGATGGGACTCCCTCAAGGCCGATCAGGTGCATTACCTCGAGGAGTTCTGGCGAGACGCCGACGTCGAGATCGACGGCGACCCCGAACTGCAACAGGCCGTGCGCTTCGCCCTGTTCCACGTCCTGCAGGCCGGCGCCCGCGGGCAGTCCCGCGCCATCCCGGCGAAGGGTCTGACCGGACCCGGATACGACGGCCACACCTTCTGGGACACCGAGAGTTTCATCCTGCCCATGCTGACCTACACCGTGCCCGCGGCGGCCGGCGAGGAACTGCGATGGCGGCATGCGACCATGGACAAGGCCAAGAGCCGCGCCGCCGAACTCGGCCAGCGCGGGGCGATGTTCCCGTGGCGTTCCATCAACGGCGACGAGTGTTCGGGCTACTGGCCCGCGGGCACCGCCGGTGTGCACGTGTCGGCCGACATCGCCAACGCGACCGGCCGCTACCTACGCGCGACGCATGACGAGCAGTTCGAAACCGAGTGCGGCGTCGAGATTCTCGTGGAGACGGCGCGACTGTTCGCCGGGCTCGGACATCACGATGCCAACGGACGCTTCCGCATCGACGGTGTGACCGGACCCGACGAGTACACCGCCGTCGTCAACAACAACACCTTCACCAACCTTGCCGCGCAGCAGAATCTGCGTGACGCGGTGGCCGCGGTCCATCGTCGACCCGATTTGGCCGAGCAATTCGGTGTCACCAATGCCGAAGCCGCACACTGGGAATCGTGTGCCGACGACATGACGATCCCCTACGACGAGGCGCTCGGCGTGCACCAGCAGTGTGAGTCGTTCACCCTGCTCGGCGCGTGGGACTTCGAGTCGTCGGCCGGCCGCTACCCGCTGTTGCTGAACTACCCGTACTACGACCTCTATCGCAAGCAGGTGGTCAAGCAGGCCGACCTGGTGTTCGCGACCTACCTGTTCGGGTCGTCGTTCACGCCCGAACAGAAGCTGCGCAATTTCGACTACTACTACCCGCTGACCGTGCGCGACTCGTCGCTGTCGGCGTGCTGTGAGGCGGTCACCGCCGCCGAGGTGGGATATCTCGATCTCGCCTACGACCTGCTCGCCGAATCGGTGTTCACCGATCTGCACGATCTGCACAACAACGTCAACAGCGGTCTGCACATCGCGGCCCTCGCCGGGGCGTGGACCGACTGCGTCGCCGGGTTCGGCGGGATGCGCGACTTCGGCGGCAACATCACGTTCGCGCCGCGGCTACCGAGCCGGCTCACCTACTTGTCGTTCCGCATGATCGTGCGCGACTCCAAGATCGTCGTCGCGATCGACAAGGATCACGCCACCTACCGGCTGCTCTCCGGACCGCCCATCGACCTCGCCCACCACGGTGAGAAGTTCACCCTGGAATCGGCACCCGTGGCGATGGAAATCCCACCCCTCGAGTACCGCGAACCCCCGAAGGCGCCACACGGCTGCGAACCCTACCGCCGGGAGATCTGACCCAGCACCGCCCCCACCGCTGGTCGAGACCACCAGCCAACCCGCACCCACCGCTGGTCGAGCCGACACCGAGCCCCGTGGGGCGAGGCGTCGTGTCGAGACCACCGTTGACCTTCACACGGTGACAAGGTGTTGGGTCATGGGTGAAGGAGGTGGTCCCCATGACCCAGAACAGCACGACCCAGCACCCAGCGACCCGGCACACCGTCGACAACCGACTCGTAGCCGCGCTCGCCGCGCCGAACGCGTCGACTCGACTGCAGGCGGCACTGGCGGCCGGCACGCACGCCGACGCCGGACTCGTCGACACGCTCACCGAACGGTGCGGGGTCGAGCCGGACTTCTTCGTCCGCGACATGCTGACGTGGGCACTGACCCGACTGCCGACCGAGGTCACCGTCGAGCGCCTGATCGTCGAGCTCGGCGCACCGAACCCGCAGGCACGCAGCCAGGCGCTGCACACGCTCTCCAAGATCGGCGATCGTCGGGCCTGGGCCGCGATAACGTCATCGTTGATGGACGACGACAACGACGAGGTGGCGCGCAGCGCGTGGCGGGCGGCAGTCACACTGGTGCCGTCGGGCAGCGAAGCTGCACTGGCGAGAACACTCACAGCGCAACTCGGCCGCGGCGACATCGATGTCCAGCGCAGTTTGAGCCGCGCCCTTGTCGCATTGGGTGACGCCGCTGTTCCTGCGCTCGAAAGCGTTCGGGCGCACGCAATTGCCACCGAGCGCCTGATGCTCGACCCCGACACCGACTTCGCGCTGGAGGTCGAGTCGGCCAAACGCGTTGCAGCCCTCGGTGACGGCGCCTGATGTTGATCGGTGAGGTCGCACGACGCTCCGGCGTCAGCACACGGATGCTGCGTCACTACGACAAGCTGGGGCTCGTGCGACCGACCGGCCGAACCTCCGGCGGCTACCGCGAGTACTCGGCCGACGACATCACGCGCCTGCTGCACGTGGAAAGCCTTCGGACACTGGGCATGTCATTGCGCGACATCCACAACGCGCTCGACGACCCCGGCTTCTCACCGTCCGCCCTCGTCGCCGACCTGATCCGCCACACCCGCGACCGGATGGCCGCTGACGCCGACCTTCTCGAACGCCTAGAGCACGTATCGGATGCCGGGCCGACCGATTGGGACTCGGTGCTGCACGTGGTCGCACTCCTGCGCGGCGTCGAGTCCGAGCACGCGGCGCTGCGGCAGCGGGCGGCGCTCGAGTCCCCGAGCCCACGCGGGCTGTCGGCCGACAGTCTCGCCGAAGCCGTCCTCACCGAAAGCGACACCAACGTCGCCGGCGCGTTGCGGTGGGCGTTGGCACAGTCTGATGGCGACGGATTATCAGTCCTCGCACAAGGGTTGGAGTCGACCGATGCAGATGTGCGACGCCGCGCGGCGACGGCGATCGCGGGCTTCGACGACGATCGTGCAACCGAGTTGCTCCGCCGACTACTCACCGACTCCGACGACGAGATCCGTCATCGGGCGGCGCTCGCGCTCGGTGCGCGCGGCGATCAGGTCGCGGTGACATCGTTGGTCGGCCTCATCGTCGAAGGCCACCGCGACGTCGAGGCCGCCGAAATACTCGGCACCTACGCCGACGACCCGACCGTCGCCGTGCCGATCGTCGGCACTCTCACCACCGCACTCGGCGACGGGAACCCAGCCCAGCGCCAACGCCTCGCGCAGGCCCTGGCGGAGATTCCGGGTCCGGGTGCGGTCGACGTGCTGACCCAGATGACCACCGATCCCGACGGGACGGTCGCCGGGACCGCGGCGGCGATCCTGCGCCACCGCAACTCGTCGTAGGCGTGTACGCCGGTTGGTGGCCCGTACGCCGCGATCGGTAATCTGGCACCACTATGGCCGAGAACCCGACCAGCACCGACACCCCTGCCACCTCGCACGGTGACGGGCGCCCGTTCTACATCACCACCGCGATCGCCTACCCCAACGGCGCACCGCACATCGGCCACGCCTACGAGTACATCTCGGCCGACGTGCTCGCCCGGTTCAAACGGCTCGACGGGTACGACGTGCGGTTCCTCACCGGGACCGACGTGCACGGCCAGAAGATGCAGCAGACCGCAGAGGCCGAGGGCATCCCGACTGCCGAGCTCGCCAACCGCAACTCCGACCGGTTCCAGGCCCTGCAGGACCGCCTGTCGTCGAGCTACGACCGCTTCATCCGCACCTCCGACGAGGACCACAAGCGGGCGTCGGAGGCCATCTGGCAGCGGATGAACGACAACGGCGACATCTACCTGGACAAGTATTCGGGCTGGTACGACGTCCGCGACGAGACCTTCTACGCCGATTCCGAGACCAGCGTGAACGAGGCGGGCGAGCGCGTCGCAACGGAATCGGGTCACGTCGTCACCTGGACCGAGGAGGAGACGTACTTCTTCCGGCTGTCGGCCTATCAGGACAAGCTGCTCGAGCTCTACGACGCCGATCCGTCGTTCATCGGTCCCGACGTCCGGCGCAACGAGGTGGTCAGCTTCGTCAAGGGCGGCCTCACCGACCTGTCGATCTCGCGCACCACCTTCGACTGGGGCGTCCCGGTCCCCGACCACCCCGACCACGTCATGTACGTGTGGGTCGACGCCCTCACCAACTACCTGACCGGCGTCGGCTTCCCCGACGACGAGGAAACGCTGCGTCGTTTCTGGCCGGCCGATCTCCACATCATCGGCAAGGACATCATCCGGTTCCACTGCGTCTATTGGCCGGCATTCCTGATGAGTGCGGGGATCGAGCTCCCCAAGCGGGTGTTCGTGCACGGGTTCTTGCTGAACAAGGGCGAGAAGATGAGCAAGTCGGTCGGCAACGTCCTCGATCCCGATGCCCTCGTCGCCGAGTTCGGCCTCGACCCCGTCCGCTACTTCTTCCTGCGCGAGATCTCCTACGGCCAGGACGGTTCGTACTCGACCGACGCCATCATCGCCCGTATCAACGCCGACCTCGCCAACGAATTCGGCAACCTCGCCCAACGCACTCTGTCGATGATCGGCAAGTACTTCGACGGTGAACTACCGGCGCCGGGGGTCTATCTCGACGCCGACACCGAGCTGCTCGCGAAGGCCGACGCGCTGCTCGACGCGGTCCGTGCACAATTCGATGTCCAAGCCATCCACCTCGGGCTGGAAGCGCTGTGGGCGGTGCTGGCCGACACCAACCGCTACATCTCCGCGCAGGAACCGTGGAAGCTGGCCAAGACCGATCTCGGCCGCACCGGAACCGTCCTGTACGTGTGCTCGGAGGTGGTACGCATCGTCGCCCTGCTCAGCCAGCCGGTGATGCCGACGTCGACCGCGAAGATGCTCGACCTGCTCGCGGTGGGGCCCGACCGGCAGTTCAGCGCGGTCGGCGATCGCCTGGTGCCGGGCACCGCCCTGCCCAAGCCGTCGCCGGTCTTCCCGCGCTACGAAAGCTGATCCGACGCGGATGGTCGGCACCGCGCTCGACGTCCTGCGGGCGCTGTCTGCCCACACCGCCGAACACGGCGTGGCGCCGCCGGCCGCCCTGGTCGGCGAGTGGTGGGACGCGGACGCGGTCATCGCGCCGTCGATCGAGTTGCGCGCGGGTGTGCGCCCACCCGACAACCCGGACCGATACTGGCTCGGCTACTTGGGTTTTCCGGTGCACAACGACCGATCGCCGCTTCCGACGGTGGTCGGTGGACTCACCGACCACCTGCTGATCTTGCGCGACGGCGTCTGGGAGACGATCGGCGATGTGCCGCCGTGGGCACTGGCCGTCGTCGCAGGCAATTCATCGGCTCGGCCGGCCAGAGGGAACGAATGGCATGCGGACTGGGTTGCACCACAACGTGATCCCCACTTGATGGCGATCGAGCGGTGCCTGGCGGCGATACGGGCCGGTGAGGTGTACCAGGCCTGCGTATGCACACAGTTCACCGGGAGCGTCACCGGAAACGCTCTCGACTACTTCGCCGACCTCACCGCCGCCACCGCACCGGCGAAAGCTGCTTTCCTGCAAGGCAGTTGGGGCTCGGTGGCGAGCTTCTCGCCGGAACTGTTCCTGCGCAGGACCGGGAACATCGTCTCGTCGGCGCCGATCAAGGGCACCATCGCCGGCCACGACGACCCGAACGTGCTCTCGTCGTCGGTCAAGGATGTCGCGGAGAACATCATGATCGTCGACCTGACCCGCAACGACCTCGGCCGCCTCGCGGTACCCGGATCGGTTCGGGTACCTGAGCTGCTCTCGATCATGCCCGCCCCCGGGGTATGGCACCTCGTCTCCCGCGTTCAGGCCATCCTGGAGGTCGGCACCGGTAACGACGCCCTGCTGGCGGCCACGTTTCCCCCACCATCGGTCACCGGAACCCCCAAACTACGTGCGCTGGAGCTACTTTCGGAGTGGGAATCCGCTGCGCGCGGCGTGTACTGCGGAGCGGTCGGAATCGCCGGCCCCGGAGGGGAACTGGACCTCAATGTCGCAATCCGCACCGTCGCGATCGCGCCGGACGGGCGCGCCACCCTCGGGGTCGGCGGCGGGATCACCATCGACTCCGACCCCCTCGCCGAATGGCAGGAGTGCCTCGACAAGGCGGCCAGCATCGTGCAGCATAGCGAGCCGTGATCGCGCACCGCATTGCCTCGTAGAGTCGTATCCGCTCCCTCGCCCGAAGATCCCATCCGCTGCGGAAGCACCGGCAGTGGCACGGTCATCCCGCACGCGAGCGAATCGTCACGCCGAGTCGACACCGCGCGTCGCGACCAGCGCGTCGATCTTCTCGGCAGCACGACGCGCACCGTCCTCGGCACGAAGTTCGGCCCCCAACGCCGCCGCCCGACGACGTACGTCCTCCTCGTCCAGCAAGGTCTGCACGGCCCGTCGAATCGCCGCGGCCGATGACCAGCGCGGCAACACATTTCCGACGCCCGCAGTACGTAATGCCCGCCCGATCATCCGCTGGTCCAGGAACGCCGAAGCCGGGATGACGAGGACCGGCATGCCATGAGCCAGGGCACGCATGGTGGTCGAGTGTCCGCCGTGGCCGATCAACAGCGAACACTGCGGCATCAGCGTCAGGTGGTCCGCATAGCCGGTGATCGTCACGTTGTCGGGTGCGTCGAAGGCCGACGGATCGAAGACCCCTCCGGTTGTCACAGTCGCCTGCACCGGTAAGTCCCCGAGCGCCTGGACAATCCGCCGCAGGGTGCGATCCTGACCGGGAAAACCGTTGGTGGACATACTTACCAGCACATTGCTCGCTGACGACGCGGCAGGCCCGACGACCTCGGGCAGTACCACACCCGTCCACTCCACGTTGGCCGGCTGCGTACGACGGGACGCAGGATCGAGTGCGCGGTGCGTCGCAACCAGGTTCGCCGACGCCGAGTTCCACAGCGCACCAAGACGATAGCCGTAGAACGCGGCGGGGCTGCCACCGCCGAGCCGTCGAAGCTGACGCATGTGGTCGGCATACTCGCGGAAGGTGTGAGTGAACACGACGCGCGATACTCCCAGTTCACGAACCACATGATGCGCAGGCGCCAGCAGACAATCGACGATCGCGACGTCGGGCCGTCGAGTCTCACACAGCTCACGCACCTCGTCGCCGATCCGCCGGTCGTTGAGCATCTGCGGCCACCGTAGCGGACTCTGCACTTTGAGTGAATCCCATTGTCGTACAGATCTATACGCAATCAGGTCGACACCGTACCGCGACGCTTCGGCGCGCAGCGACTCATGGCCCACGACCCGAATGTCATGCCCCATGGCAGCAACGGCCTGCGCCACCCCGAGCATCGGCTGCACGTTGCCGCCCGCATCCATCGTGACGAACAGTATGTCGGCCATCAGTTCTCCTCGGTGTTCGACGCATCTGCCAGGATCGCGTGGCACAGCCTGCGCATGTGTTCTTCGGTGTGCGTCGCGGTCAGACCGCGGTCGCATCGCAACAGTTTCCAGGTGTACACATCGGTGGCCACCACGAGTAGTCGGTGGATCACCGGGCCGCTCGGCGCAAAGGAGTCGGATACCCATCGATCGTGAAGTTCTCTGCCCTGCTGGGTGATCGCGGCAACTTGAGCATCCTCGTTCTCCTGCGCGAGTAGCCCGATGACGATGTCGCCGTACTCTTCGTAATGCTCCACCACGACTCGGACGGCCTCATCGATGTTGCCCGGTGTGACGCGGCGCTGATCGGTGACCGACACCTGGAAGTGCTCGACGGCCGCGGCCACCACCCCGTCACGACTTCCGAAGCGCCGCATGACCGTCTGAACAGATACGTCGGCGGTCTCGGCGATCTTCGTCAATGTGATGGACGTCAGCGGAGTGGTCGACGCCAGTTCCAGGCACGCATCGAGAATTCGTTGCGCCGTCCGCGCCGCCTTCTCGGCACGCGCCGTCTGACGGTACCGCCGCGTATCGGCCGGCGACCCCGCAGATTTCATGTCAATCGACATTAACATCAAAGTTGCCCGGGCACCACCTCGTGGCGTCGCGTCAAGCAGGCCGGATATCCGCGGCCTGCGTAGACTGCCGACCATGGGCATCCCCATCGCTCCGGGTACCGACCTCACGGTTCTCGCACGCGATCTGAGCGCGACGCACGACGCCGTGATGGCCGGCGCGACCCCGACGGCCACGCCCGACGACGACGTGCACGAATCATGGACGCGCGCACGCTCGTCCGGCACACGCCCCAGCCCCGACACCCACAATCCGACGTCGATCAGCGGCACCGAACTCGCCGAGCGGCGCGCCCACCACCCGGTCCGGGACGCGGTCGAGAAGATCCAGACCTTGTTTTCCGACGCGGCCGACGACACCGCGATGACCATGGGCATCTTCGACGCCGACGGCGTACTCCTGTGGCGCGGCGGGTCATCGGGCCTGCTGACAGCGGCCGACCGCCTCCACCTCGTCGAAGGTGCCCGATGGGACGAGGAGTCCACCGCCACCACAGCCGTCGGACTCGTCGTCCGGCATCAGCGGCCCACCCGGCTCTTCGGCGCCGAACATTACAACCGTGCCCTGCACAGCCTGTACTGCACCGCCGCCCCCATCCACGACCGGCGGACCGGTGAGATGGTCGCCATTGCCGGACTCGCCGGACCGGCAATGGCGCTACAGCCGGCCGCCACCGCGTTCACCACCGCCATCGCCACACTCGGCGAGCACGAGATGTCCACGGCACACCTCGCCGCCCTGGCCGAGCTGCGGAGCGCGGGAACCTCGCGGCTGGCCGGAATTCGGGGACCCGGACTGCTGATCGACGACGACGGATGGGTCGCCGAAGGCCGCGGCTGCACGCAGCCGACCCGCGTCGCGGCACCGGTCGACGGCATGCGCCAGTTCATTCCGGGCCTCGGTGCGTGCGTCGTCGAACGCCTGCCGAAGGGCTGGCTGGTCCGGCAGGTCGGGCCGTCGTCGCCGGTGGTTGCCGAGCTGGATCTGCGCGGCGAGCCGACGGTGACCGTCAGTGGTGACGCCGAGCCGTGGCACACCGTGCTGACGCCCCGCCACGCCGAGATACTGATCCTGCTCGGCAACGCGGGCGACCACGGCCTCAACGCAGAACGATTGAGCCACTTGATCTTCGGCGACGGCGGACACCTGGTGACCGTGCGCGCCGAGATGTCGCGCCTGCGCCGTGCCGTCGGCGCGCTGGTGACCAGCAGGCCCTACCGACTGGCGCCCGACGTCGAACTCCGCGTCATCCCCGACGGTGTTACTCCCGACGGTGTCACTCCCGACGGCGCTCGAGCACCATTTGATACACGTCTCGACGAGAGGCAGCGGTTCCTCGCGTGACGATCACGCACGCCTCCTTGAGGCGGGTGCCGGCCTCGACCAGCTGCTCGGCACGATCGGCGAGCTCGCCCACATCTGGTTCGGCGATCTCGGCACCCGCGACGACCACCGTGATCTCGCCGCGCACACCGTCGGCGGCCCACTGCGCCAACTCCGACACCGGGCCCCGCCGCACCTCCTCATAGGTCTTGGTGAGTTCGCGGCACACCGCCGCACGCCGGTCGGGGCCGAGGACGTCCACCGCGGCCGACAGCGTCTCGGCGAGTCGATGGGGCGATTCGAAGAACACCACGGTCCGACGCTCGTCGGCCAGGGTGGCCAGCCAATCCCGACGAGCACCGGGTTTGCGGGGTGCGAAACCCTCGAAGCAGAACCGCTCCGACGGCATCGCCGACACCGCCAGCGCGGTGGTCACCGCCGACGGACCCGGTAACGCGGTCACCGGCAGGCCGGCATCGGCGCAGGCCACGACGATGCGGTAGCCGGGATCGCTCACCGACGGCATTCCGGCGTCGGTGATCAGCAGCACCGTGGAACCGGCTGAGATCGCGTCGAGCAGCGCCGGTGTGCGCGCCGCCTCCACCTGGTCGTAGTAGCTCACCAGCCGGCCGCCTATCTCGACACCGAGCGCGGCCGCGAGCGATCGGGCGCGCCGGGTGTCCTCGGCGGCCACCACGTCCGCGGTCGCCAACGCGGCACGCAGCCTCGGGGACGCGTCGTCGGCCTGCCCCATCGGGGTCGCGGCGAGGACCAGGCGACCCGAGTCCGTGGTGTGTTCGACCGAGTGCGGAGCGTCCATGATGAGCCAGCTTACGAGTGTCCCCTACGATCGGACGGGTGACCATGACCGCTGTCGGCGACCGCGAGCCGGACGTCGCCGCCGGCGGCGGACCGCCCACCGAACCGAGCGGCCCTCAGGCACAACTCGCCGCGGCCATCCCGACCCCCCTGTTCGGTGCGCCCGACCGTGCGCGCGGACTCGTCGTCGGAGCCGTGATCGCCCTGCTGGCGATCGCCACCCGGTTCTGGAACCTGCAGAACCCCACCGACCACGGCACCCCGGTGTTCGACGAGAAGCACTACGTGCCGCAGGGGTGGCAGGTACTCACCGGGGGCAATTGGATCGAGGACAATCCGGGGTACGGGCTGGTCGTGCACCCGCCGGTCGGCAAGTGGTTGCTCGCCGCGTCGGAGGGCATGTTCGGCTACGGTCCGCTCGGCTGGCGAGTGGCATCGGCAGTCTGCGGTGTCGCCACCGTGGTGATGATCTACTTCGTGGTGCGACGGATGTCGCGGTCCACCCTTGTCGGCGCGATCGCCGGCGTGTTCGCTGTCTGCGACGGCGTGCTGTTCGTGCAGTCGCGGATGGGCATGCTCGACATCTTCCAGGCCGTCTTCGTGGTGGCCGCGTTCACCGCGCTGATCGCCGATCGCGATCAGGTACGCGCCCGCATGCACCGCGTGTACGTCGAGGGCCGCATCGACGACTCCGACTTCGGCCCGCGCCTGGGATTCCGCTGGTATCGGTTCACCGCCGGTGTGATGCTCGGTCTGACGTGCGGCACCAAGTGGTCGGGCATCTATTTCGTCATCTTCTTCGTCCTGCTGGCCATCGGGTTCGACGTCGCGGCGCGGCGGGCGTACCACGTCAAGCGCCCGTGGGTGGGGACGCTGGTACGCGACGTGGTGCCGTCGGGCGCAAGTCTCGTGGTGATGCCGATCGCCATCTATCTGGCGACATTCATCCCCTGGTTCAACAGTGAGACCGCCGTGTACCGCTACCAGGTCGGCAACTCGATCGGCACCGGAGGAACCTGGGCCTGGGTGCCCGGCGCTTGGCGATCGCTCTGGTATTACGAGTCGGGCATCCTGAAATTCCATGCCGGACTCACGAACTCGGCAGGCAACCACCATCCGTGGGAATCCAAGCCATGGACCTGGCCGATGAGTCTGCGCCCCATGCTCTACGCCTACGAGAGCGGGCCCGACCACTGCGGCGTCGGCGAATGTGTCCGCGCGCAGATGCTCATCGGTTCGCCCGCACTGTGGTGGCTCGCCCTGCCGATGCTGCTCTGGGGTCTGTGGTCGTGGATCGTGCGCCGTGACTGGCGCTACGCCGCCGTCCTCACCGGGTACGCCGCCGGGTTCCTCCCCTGGTTCGCCGAGATCGACCGGCAGATGTACTTCTTCTACGCCACGGTGATGGCACCGTTCCTGGTGATGGGGTTGGCCCTGTGTTGCGGGGACATCCTGCGCTCGGCCACCGCCCGCGCCGGCGTCAGACCCGAACGTCGCATACTCGCGATCCTGGTGGTCGCCATCTACGTCGGCCTCGTGGTGACCAACTTCGTCTGGCTGTGGCCGATCCTCACCGGCTCCCCGATCTCGCCGGCCCAGTGGGACCAGCAGATCTGGCTGCCCAGCTGGGGCTGATGGACGACACTCCCGCCTTCGCCACCTGCGCCCCCGCTCCCTGAGGTGTGAGGAGCGCAAGCGACGAGCCTCGAAGGGCCTGGTGAGACAACAACTTCGTCTCACCAGGGCTTCGAGGCTCGTCGCTATCGCTCCTCACACCTCAGCCGGCGGGAGGCGCTTCGTCATCCATCGACACGCTCCGCGGTCTCGGGGTCGATCGCCTCGAACTCGCCGGTCGTGATCTTCTCGGCCTGTTCTCGAATGTGCTTGTCCACCTGGGTCGTCAGGATCTTGCGCGACACGATCAGCGGATCGCGCCGGAGATCCTTGTAGAGGGCCAGGCACATACCGATCATCACGATGACGAACGGCAGTGCCGCGATGATCGCCATCTTCTTGATTCCCTCGAGTGCGTCGTCGCCGCTGATGGCGAGCAGCAGCGCGGCCACGGCACCGGTCAGCACACCCCAGAAGATGGTGACCGATCGCGACGGATCCTCCGCGCCGCGTTCGGACAGTGTGGCCATCACCAACGACGCCGCGTCGGCACCCGACACGAAGAAGATGGCGACGAGGAACATCACGAGTGCGGATGCGATACCCGTCAACGGGAGGTGGCCGAGGACGTCGAAGAGTGCCGAGTCACTGGACGAGTCGGAACTGAAACCGAGTTCGCCGGTCATCTGCTGCCGGATGGCGGTACCACCGAAGATGCAGAACCACACCAACGACACCGTGGTCGGCACCAGCATCACGCCGACGACGAATTCGCGGATCGTCCGGCCCTTGCTGATCTTGGCAAGGAACATGCCCACGAACGGCGTCCAGCTCACCCACCAGGCCCAGTAGAAGATCGTCCAGTCCGCCAGCCACTTCTCGCCCTCGTCGCCGACCGTGGCCGCCGACCGGGCCGAGAACGTGGTGATGTCGGTGGCATAGGCACCGAGCGTCGTCGGCAGCAGGTTGAGGATGAAGATCGTCGGGCCGACGACGAACACGAAGACCGCCAGGACGATCGCCGCCACCATGTTGATGTTGGAGAGCCACTGGATGCCCTTGGCGATTCCCGACACCGCCGACAGCACGAATGCGGCGGTGAGAACGGCGATGATGCCCACCAGCAGGGGTGTCGTCGGCTCGTGTACCCAGCCGACGGTGTCCAGACCGGACCCGATCTGAAGGGCACCGAGTCCCAGCGACGCGACGGTGCCGAACAGCGTCGCGAAGATCGCCAGGATGTCGATGATCTTGCCGCCCGGCCCGTTGGTGCGCTCGCCCAGGAACGGGGCGAACACCGCGCTCATCAGCTGGGTCCGCCCCACCCGGTAGGTGCTGTAGGCGATCGCGAGGCCCACCACCGCGTACATCGCCCACGGGTGGAAACCCCAGTGGAACATCGTGGTCGCCATCGCTGCGCGGATGTCGGCCTCCGGGAACTCCGGTGGCGCACTCACGTAGTGAAACAGCGGTTCGTAGGCACCGAAGAACATCAGGCCGATGCCCATGCCTGCGCTGAACATCATCGCGATCCAGCTGACCGTGCGGAATTCGGGCTTGTCGTCGTCCTTGCCGAGCGGGATGCGCCCGTACTTGGACAGGGCGAGCCACACGGCGAAGATGACGAAGCCGGTGGAGGCCAGGATGAACAGCCAGCCGAGGTTCTCGGTGATCACGTCGAGGACGTCCTGGCTGACGTTGTTCAGGCTTTCCTGATCGACGAGGCCCCAGACGACGAAGGCGATCACAATCACCGCAGTGATCCCGAAAACCCACGGATCCACCACCGGGCGAGCCGGCTTCTTCAGGAACTGTTCAGCTGTCATTACTTCACGTAATCAAATCTTGACATGAGACTTCAAGCACCACGCACCACTCGTTGCACTAGCGAAACAATCGTCTCGTCGTCGACACCCAGTTCACGCAGGGATGTCACATGCTCGACGGTGGCCCGCGCGGCCGCGTCGAGCGTGGTGCTTCGTCCGGCTTTGACGAACGACCCCTGACGGCCGCGGGTCTCGATCACGTCCGCCGCCTCGAGTTCGCGATAGCTGCGGGCGACGGTGTTCGACGCGAGGTTCAGGTCGGTGGCGAGTGCCCGGACGGTCGGCAGACGCTCGCCGGCCAGCAGTGCGCCGGTCGAGATCAGCTCGATGATGCCCAGGCGAACCTGCTCGAACGGCGCCCGGTCGGACGACGGGTCGATGGCCAGCTTCTCGGCGAGCGTCATGGAACGTCGCTTCTCACAGTGGATCTCGGGCGATGGGGCAGGACATGCAGCGCGGTCCCCCACGGCCCGAACCGAGTTCGCGGCCTTCGATCTCGATCACCTCGATACCCGAATCCACAAGGCGTCGATTGGTTTCCACATTCCGGTTATAGGAGACCACCACGCCCGGGGCGACGGCCAACGTGTTGTTCCCGTCGTCCCATTGCTCACGTTCGGCGGTCACCGGATCGAGTCCGGTGTCGATCACGCGAAGCTTGTCGATTCCCATCGCCTCGGCGGCGGCGTCGACGAAGGGTCGCGAACCGGTCACGGTCACCTCGCCGTCGCGGTGGGTCAACGTGAACGCCGACATCGTGTCGCGGATGTTGGGGTACATCACGACGGCGTCGGTGTCGACCATGGTGCAGACGGTGTCGAGGTGCATGAACGCGCGGGCCTGTTCGATCGGCACCGCGAGCACGGTGTGCGCGAGTTCGTCGTCGAAGAGACTGCGCGCCAAGGCTTCCGCACCGGCCGGTGTGGTGCGTTCGCCGACGCCGACCGCCACCACGCCCGGGGCGAGCAGCAGCACGTCACCCCCTTCGACGGGCGCCACCTGCGACTCATAGGCGCGTCGGGCACCGGTGAACCGCGGGTGGTGTGCGTAGATGAGGTCGGTCAGGGAGGTTTCGCGGGCACGCGCCGGCAGGGCCAGCGAGGTGATCGCGAACCGCGGCCCGATCCAGAACGAACTGTCGCGGGTGAACAGCAGATTCGGCAGCGGGTCGATCGCGAACTCCGGCCCGTGGTGCATCCGACGCACCAGCGACGACGTGGCCGCCGACGGTGTGATCGGCAGTTCGTCGTAGGTCATTCCCGCGGTCAGGACACGGGCGAGTTCGGCGGGCGGCAACGACCGGAGGTGGCCGGCGAGGTCCTCGGCCAGGTGGTTGCCCAGCCGCCGCGCACTGACCGCCGCCGCGATCCCCTGAATACGTGCGGCACCACTGTGTTCGAGGGTTTGGGTGAGGAGATCACCGAGGAGGTAGACGTCGACACCGCGGTCGGTCAGCACCTGCGCGAAGGCGTCGTGCTCCTCCTGCGCGCGACCCACCCAGGGCAGACCGTCGAACAGGAGTTGATCGTTGTTGCGCGGGGTCAGACGCCTGAGCTCGTCGCCGGGCCGGTGCAGCATGACGGCGCGGAGTCGGCCCACCTCCGATGTCGCCCCGAGCCGATAGTCGTACGCGTCCCGATCGGTCATGAGTCAACGGTAGAGCCTCGGCGAGGCGCGCACATTTCAAATCATCCGGTGGGTGTGATCGTCGGACCGTCGCCGACGATCGCCGGCGCGGTCTCCCGCGCGAACAGCCACATCACGCAGGCGAGCGCCGCCACCACACCCGTCAACACGAACGCTGGACCGAAACCCACCCGGTCGGCCACGAACCCGACGATCACTGGCCCACTGATCGCACCCAGATCCGACGACATGCCATAGGCCGCCAACGCAGAGCCGCCCTGTTGCCGATTTCCGAGCACATCGGCGAGGGCCGCCTGATGGGTGGGTGCGAACAACCCCGATCCCGCACCCGCGACGAGCGACAGGACCAGCGCGACAACGATGTTCGCGGAGAACCCGAGAGCGGCCGTCGAGGCCGCCATCAGGACCAGTCCGGGCAGCATGATGGGCCGACGCCCGTAACGATCCGACAGGCGGCCCGCGCTGAGGATCGCGACGACGTTGCCGGCGGCGTACACGGCCAGCACCACCCCCGCCATGCCGGCACCCTCGTCGAGCCCTTCGGTGACGAACAGCGGAACCACGGCAACCCGCACCCCCATCGACGCCCAGCCCTGGGTGAAGTTGGACGCGATGATCGCGCGGTAGGCGCTGTCGCCGAGGGCGTGCCGAAAGGAGATGACGCCGCTCGCCGGGCCGTCGGTGCGGTCGGGTGCCGGCACCTCACGCAGCTGGGTGGCCACCACCGCGGAGGCGATCACCAGTGCGATCGCGTAGACGACGAACGGCATACGGAGCCCGAACCCGACGAGCGCCGCCCCGATCAGCGGGCCGGTGATGTTGCCGATCAGGAAACCGGCCGAGAAGAATCCGGACACGCGACCGCGAATGTCGTTGGGCGACATCCTGATCAGCAGCGCCATCGCGGAGATGCTGAACATCGTCGATCCGATGCCACCGGCCGCCCGGAACACCAGCAACTGCCAGTAGCCCTGCGCGAACGCACACGCGAAGGTACTGACGGCGACGATCAACAGCCCGGTGAGGTAGATGCGGCGTTCACCGAACAGGGTGACGAGACGCCCGGTGGCCGGCGCGAACAGCAGCCGCATCACCGCGAACGCCGACACGACGGCCGTCGCCGCGGTGAGCGACACGTTGAAACTGCGCGCAAAACTCGGCAACGCGGGTGCGATCAGGCCATAGCCGAGGGCGATCACCACGTTGGCGGCGAGCAACACCCAGATACCGCGAGGAATCTGCTTCATGGCCGCTCGGGCAGATCGTCGAGCGCCTGCGCGGTGAGTTCCCGCCCGAGTTGGATCATCTCGGACGCCTTGTGGAAGTCGAGGGTCCGGACCGCATTGCGCGGGACCCGGATGAGCACATCCGGCGGGTATCCGGCGACCTGGTAGCGCGTCAGCGCTTCCTGCATGATGTCGAGCGAACGGCCGAGAACCTCGATTCGGCCCATCCGCTGCGGCCCTTCCTTGGCGTCGGCGGCGTCGGCGGTGTCGTCGGTGTCCTTGGTGTCGGTATCGGAACCGGTGCCATCGAAGCCGAAGCGTTCGCGGACCGATCGGACGAACTCGGTCTCCAGGATCGGTGCCACGTTGCGGCGCAGCAGGCCCTTGGGGCGCGGTTCCCGCGATGCGCCGTCGTCGGGCCCGCTGTCGGAGCCGAGGATCACCCCGATCGTGACGTCGCTGGGTACCGCCGAGGTCGGTGCCACCGGAAGCGGATCCAGAATGCCGCCGTCGCCGAGGAGTTGTCCCTGGTATTCGTGTGGACTGATGACACCCGGAATGGCGATCGAAGCGCGGATCGCGTCGACGAGTTGGCCACGCTGGAACCACACCGCCCGCCCGGCGTTCAGGTCGGTGGCGACAGCGGTGAACGGGATCTCGAGATCCTCGATCTGCTTGTCTCCCAGCATCTCCCGAACTCGGTCGACGACCCGCTCGGCACCGATCACTCCGCCCGGTTTGTTCAACGACACATCCACCAGGCGGACGACGTCGAGTTGTCGCAGACCCGCGATCCACTCGACATACTCATCGAGGCGGCCCGCACAGTGCAGTCCACCCACGAGTGCACCCATCGACGAGCCCGCGACGCTGACGATCTCGAAATCACGCGCAAGGAGTTCCTCGATCACCCCGATGTGCGCGTAGCCCCGCGCGCCACCACTACCCAGGGCGAGCGCCACCCGCGTCGGTCGAGCCATGCCCCCACACTATCGACGCCCCCAGAAAGTCAGTTATCCCGCATCAGTCGACGCGGCCCGGGGCCGAGTTTGTTGAGTTCGTCCCCCGGATTGAGCAGGTGACACTCCCCCAGCGACAGGCATCCGCAGCCCACACACGAGCCGATCATGTCGCGCATGTTCTCCAGGAGTGCGATGCGATGGTTGATGTCGTCGATCCACCGTTTGGACGCCGCTTCCCACATCGCTTTCGGCGGCGATTCGTGGTCACCGAGTTCGGAGAGGACCTCGGCGATCACTGCCAGCGGAATCCCGGCTGCCTGCGACGCCCGGATGAAGGCCACTCGACGCAGCATCGCACGGTGATAGCGTCGCTGATTCCCCGAGGTACGCCGGGAGAAGATGAGTCCCTGCTCCTCATAGAATCGGACCGCCGACGGTGCGATTCCTGCCCGCTGCGCGAGTTCTCCCACGGAGAGCTCGAGCTTCTTCAGGGCCATGCCGCCATGGTAGGCGTCACCGGTCCCGGAGAAGGATCGCTGCGAGCGGCCCGTCGTCGTACGAAGGCCACCGTCGGCGATCCATGATCACGAACACCCCTGCCCCCGACGGGATCATGGGGTGTTCGATCGGTTGCGCCCGCACGCCCGCGGACGCGAGTCTGTCAGGCCCGGACGACCATCACCGGGCATTGCGCCTGGTGCATGACCTTCTGGCTGGTCGAGCCGAGCAGTAGTCCTTTGAAGCCGCCACGACCGCGGCTGCCCACGACGATCAGTTGAGCGTCGTCGCCCGCAGCGTCCAGCAGCGCCTTGGCCGGATCCTCCGGCAGCACCTTGCGCTCGACGTTGACGTCGGGATAGTCGGAGGCGAATCCGGCCATCCGCTCGGCAACGGCTTCCACGGCGTCCTGCGACATCCGCGCGACCTCATCGGGGTCGATGCCATAGCCGTGCAGGGCATCCACATCCAGCGGTGTCCAGGTGTGCACTGCCACGAGTGTCGCGTTGCGCAACGACGCCTGCCGGTACGCCTCGGCGACAGCGGCTTCGCTGACCGGCGAATCGTCGACACCGACCACCACCGGTCCGCCGCCGCCTTCACCGGCGACGATCACGACGCGCCCATGCGCGTGTGCGGCGACCGTGGTGCTCACCGAACCCAGGAACAGTCCTTTGACGCTGCCGAGCCCGCGGGTACCGAGGACGATCATCGATGCTTCCTTGCCGAGTTCGAGAAGGACGCGGCCGGCATCGCCGTCGACGATCGAGGTGACGACACTGACGTCGGGAGCCACCTGCTTGGCCGCATCCGCGGCGGCATGTACCGCATCAGAGGCATCTTGACGAATTGCGTCGATGACGTCCTGGGGAATGATCAACCCCGGGGCGTAGTCACTGGTGCTGGCGTCATACACGCCTACCAACTTGAGTTCGGCGTTCTCCACCGCGGCGGCTCGAGCCGCCCACCGTACTGCACCTGTTGCCGCGTCCGACCCGTCAACGCCGACGAGAATCGCGTTCATATGCAGACCATCTCCTCAATTCGACTGGAGGATACTCTTATCCTCACCTTCTATCGTGCCCGGTTACGACTGTGGTGGCAATAAGGCGAAAGTCCCGTTCTTACGCTTTGCGAAGCTCCGTGTAGGGTGTTGTCGACGATGAACATGCTTGCGAACTACCAGGAGTCGGCCCGATGACCGGCACGTCGGACGATCTCCGCGCGGTGGCCATTCACGTGATCGTCACTGTCGCTTTCACCTTCGGCCTCATCGGCGTCGCCGTCGCGTCGTCCTCGCCCTTGCGCACGGCGCTGTTCGCGGCGTCACCGATCGTGGCACTGCTGGGGGCACTCGCCATGTTGTGGCGCACCTATCGGGTCTGGCGAAACGAAGGCCGCTGGCAGGTATGGCAGGGCGGATCGTGGTTTCTGCTCGCATTCTTCGTGATCACGCTCTTCGGCACGGCAGGCGAACTCGTCGAGTCTTAGGGCTAGACTCCAACAAACCCGGGGCGAGCGAAGCGACGGGCAGTAACCTCACGACTCGGGGAGCAGATCCGACTGTGAACATCTCTGGCACCGTCCCGCCGGGAACCACAGTGTCAGGGCATCGGATCGAGGCCGTGTTGCGGGCGGACCCGGGCGGGGTCACCTACCTCGCCACCAACCCCTCGCACCCGGAGCCGGTGGACCTCACCCTGATCCGACCCGATCTCTCCGCCGATCCCGACTTTCGACGCCGACTCGAGCGCGCCATCGACGTCGCAACGCGCTTGCGGCATCCCAACCTCGCCGAAGTGCTCGGACGCGGGAGCGACAACGCGCAACTGTGGGTGGCCGCCCGACACCTCGACGGCATCTCCGCTGCCGAACGTCTCCGCAGTGGACCCAACGCTTTCGACGAAGAGACCGCCGTCGCCATCGTCACCGACATCGGCAAGGGGCTCGACAGCGCGCACCGCAAAGGCCTTGTCCTGCGCAACATCAGCCCGGCCACGATCATCCTCGTGCCAGCCGAGGCGGGACAGCAGACAGCTGCACCACGCGCCGTCCTCACCGGATTTGCCCTGTCGCGCACCGCAGACGACGCCCGGTACCATCCCGCGAACGACGTTCACATGCTGGCCTACGTGCTCCTCGAGCTGCTCACCGGAACCCCTCCGTCACCCAATGAACCACTGTCGGAGAGCATTTCGCCCACCCTGCGGTCGGCCATCGACCGCGCCCTCGGTGCCGACAAGAACGTGCGCTATCGCACGTGCGCCGAATTCACGCGCGCGGCCGAACTCGCCGTCACACTGTCCCGGCCCGAAGCCGCCCAGCCACCGCCGTCGGGCGACTTCCCGTCGGGGAGCCCGGTGCCGCCGTCGTCGTCGGCGACGAGGGCCGCACAGGTCGCCGACGCGCAGCGATCACAACCCGCTCCTGCTTCAGTGGAGGCGACCACCCAGGCGATAGACCAGCCGACCACCCGCCTCCGGCGACTGTTCACCCCGCGGGCAAATCCGGAGAGTGACACCGAGGTGGTCACCGACCGCCGCGCCGCCCTCGGGCAGGCCGACGCCTCTCATCATCCCCAGCCGCGCAACGCATCTCGATCGGGGTCGGCAGTCCGTGCCAAATCTGCCCACAACCGGCGGATGCCGCCCGTCGTGGTGCCCATCGTCTCCGTGCTGGTCATCGTCGGTGTCGTCATCGGCACGCTCGCCTACCTGGGGGCGCGGAACGGCGGCGACAAGTGGTCGTCGGCCGCCGCACCGATCGCCGACACCTTCCCCGACCTGCTTCCCTCGCGACCGGCCGAGAACGGCTGGGGTGACTCCGGATGCAAGGAGATCACCAACGGCGACGTCCCCGGGATCAGCTGCATCAACCCCAACAACCTCACGTTCGTCGTGTGGCACACCGCCACCATGGCCGGCCGGTCCGTCGTCACCGCCGACTTGCCCAAACGCCCCGGCCAGCCCCACCGGTGGGATGAGGGCCCGGTCTTCGCCAGCCCCGACACGGTCCCGCACGGCTGGACCATCACCAACTTCAACGACGACCCACGGCGCCCCTACACGATCGTCGCCACGTGGCCCGGCCACACCGGGCAGCAAGTCCTCGACGACTGGTGGCAGACAGCACCTTTCGGCACCTGACGGTGACCATCCCCAACTCGAGACCGCTTCCGCCGGCTGAGGCGTCCCGTCGGCTGAGCCGTCCCGCCGGCTGAGGTGCGAGGAGCGCAAGCGACGAGCCTCGAAGCCTCCCTGGTGAGATTGCGTTGTTGTCTCACCAAGCCCCTTCGAGGCTCGCTTCGCTCGCACCTCAGGGAGCGGAATAGGCCCTTCGAGCCAGGGAGCGGATGGTCGGCTCTCCCGGCGGCTGGGCTCACGCCTCTTTGATCGCCTCGATCTTGTCGGCGACCTCGAGTGCGGTGGCCGGGCGGGTGCCGGCCAGTGCGAGACAACTCGCGATCAGCGCACGCTCGTCGCGGTCGAGGTTCTCCGAGAGCGCCGGCGGAGTGGACAGTGCGGCGCGAATCGCCAACAGCGGCTGGGCTTCTGGGATGTCGCCGTACACGCCGCGACCGGTGAGCGCGACGTGCAGGCACGCACCGAGCGACCAGATGTCGGTGGCACGGGATGGTGTGTCACCGGCCAGCAGAGCAGGATCCATGTACTGGACCGCGCCGGGCTGCGCGAAACTGGTGATCGGCTCATCGGCGGCGAGAACCCGGGCCAGACCGAGGTCCGAGATGCGACCGCCGCCCTCGGTGACCATGATGCTCGTCGGCGTGATGTTGGCGTGGGCGATCCCAGCTTCGTGCAGTGCGTCGACGCCACGGGCCGCGTCGGCGATCGCCGACAGCTTCTCGTTGCGGGTCAGCGGCCGAGTCGGAGCGCCCAGCGATCCCAGCGGGAAATACTCCATGGCATACATGAATTGGCCTTGGAGCACAGCGTCGTACAACGCGGCGAGATACGGCGACTGCACCGCGGCGAACGCGCGGAGCTCGCGGACACCGCGACGATAGGCATCGTCACTACAGGTGCCGCTGAACACCTTCACCACCACGCGCTCGGCGTTGATGTTCAGGCGCGGTGGTGGGACCGCCACGTAGAACGTGCCGTTTCCTCCTGCACCCAACTTGCTGAGCACAGTGAAATCCGCGAGCTGTTGCGGAATCTCGACGGTGGCCATGTCAGTGCCTCTCCGGTGTTTCGTGTGCTGTGGTGTGCGTGTGCACTGGTTGCCCGAGTATCGGGCGCGGGGCGGCTGAGTCCACCCGTTCTGCGACCACCCGTTCAAAGTAGCGACTCACCCTGTCCCCCAAGCCTTCTTCACTGGTTCCCACATGGTCGACGACCTTGACCGTGCCGTCGGTCTCCTCGTCGGCCACCACAATCAATGCCGCGACCCGATCGTAGGAGCGCTTGCGGTCGATGACGCTGATCTCGAGACCTTGGTCGATCGCCGGTTCCAGATCGGCGAGCACGCGACGCCGAGATGCGCCGGTCACGATCGTCAGCGGCGCAGATTCGTTGAGTGCCAACCCGGCAGCCACAAGAATGGCGGTCCGGCCGGCACGCGTCTCCGGTGCGACGCAGACGATCGACGCGGCCCCCCGATCCCCGCTCGCAGCAATATCGGGTCCCGGAGCTCGCTCGTCCACCGTCACCACGGGTGCGATCTGCAGCCCGTCGGCGATCTCGGAACGGCTGCTGTCGAGGAAGATGAAATCGATGTTGGCGTTCTCGGCCATCTCGGTCAGATCGACCACCGGGTCGGCACTGAAGCGGCACAGCACCGACACCGAATCCGGGCCCGGTAACGCCGATCCCAACATGTTCAGCTTCTCCACGGCCGACGCCATCGCAGCGAAGTCCGGCATGATCGGCACCCCGACCTCGAGCCGCTTCGCGGGCGCCGTGACCGAGAGTACGCCGGCCAGGACCACGTCGTAGCCTGCCGCTGCACCGAAGAGTCGCCGATGTCGATGCAACAGTTCGTCGACACTCGCGTCGAGATCGGTCAGCACCACCATCGCCCGGTTGGCCGATCCGGCCGCCAATGCGAGGCGCTCGGCCTCCGCAATGTCGTTGGCCACCACCGAATCCGGATACACGAGTCGTAGGAGCGGCGCGGTGAGCACAGTGGTGACCAGCGCCATGACCACGAGCATCGCGTAGAGCTGGGGTGTGAGCACGTCGAGGCTGAGCCCCACGGACAGGATCACCAACTCGGTGAGCCCTCGTGTGTTCATCAGCACGGCTATCGCAGCGCTCTGTCTGCCCGGGATCGCACTGGCCCGAGCACCGGCAAACGCTCCGAAGAACTTACCCGCGATCGCCACGAGGAGAACCAGCACGAGCTGCCACAACCCGTCCAGACCGATGCCGCTCAGGTCCACCGCCAGACCGGTGACCACGAAGAACATCGGCAGCAAGAGCAGCACGCTGGCCTGTTCCAGCCGTTCGAGGATCTCCCGGTGCAGTTGTTCGGCGCCGACTTTCGGCATCACCGCACCGAACACAAAGGCACCGATGATCAAGTGGATGCCGATCCACTCGGTGGCCGCCGCAGACAGGAACAACCCGATCAGGACAACGGCAAGGATGTCGGGAGTCATGCGGCCCGCGGTGTCGCGCCACTCGACCAGACGAGCGAGCAACGGGCGCACGACGAGGAACATCACCGCGCAGTACAACAGCGACAGCCCGACGATCTTGCCGACGTCACCCACGTTCTCGCCACCGATGATGGCGGTCACGAATGCGAGGAGGGTCCACGCGACGATGTCGTCGACCGCGGCTGCCGCCAGGCTGAACACGCCGGGCACCGTGCGCATCATCCCTCGGTCGTTCAGAATGCGGGCCAGCACCGGAAATGCGGTGATGGACATGGCTATTCCGAGAAACAGCGTCAGGTTCAGGAGACTGACATTCGGGGCGAGGGACTTGTCGTCGTGCTGGTCGTACAGGATCAGGGCGAGTGCCGCACCGAGCGCGAACGGCAGGATGATCGACGACAGCGAGATGCTCGCCGCAGCGCGTTCACGCCCCTTGATGAGCCGCATGTCGAGTTCGAGCCCGACGATGAACATGAACAAGACCAGCCCGAGCTGGGCTATCGCCAAGAGCAGCGGTCGCACCTCGGTCGGGAACAGCCATTCGTCGGGGTTGCCCGGGAACAGCCCGAGCAGGCTTGGCCCCAGCGCGATTCCGGCCGCGATCTCACCTACCACCGCGGGCTGCCCCAACTTACGTGCCACGAAGCCACCCGCTCGCGCCGCCGCGATGACGACGGCGACGTCGAGGAGAAGGAACGTGACGGTGTGCGTGTCGGCCATGTCGCCC
The DNA here is from genome assembly GCF_022513585.1 of Gordonia gummivorans. Lineage (GTDB taxonomy): Bacteria > Actinomycetota > Actinomycetes > Mycobacteriales > Mycobacteriaceae > Gordonia. The sequence continues at coordinate 130,945 of NZ_JAKWBF010000004.1, read as the reverse complement.
TCGGTCAGACTCGGGCGTGCGGGGATTCGAAGATGAAGTGCCGTCCGCCGATTCGCACGTGCGAGCCGGGAGCGAGCACATGCGGGCGCTGCGCGGGCAGTCGGGTCTCCCGATTGCCGCTCAACGGGTCGACGACGTAGGTACCGTTCGCCGAACCAAGGTCGACGAGCTGCACCGTCCATTCGACGAGCCGGATCTCGACGTGTCGCCGAGAGAGCTGCCCGGACTCGTCCTGCACGCGAATCGGTTTGGGCTTCCCACGCCCTCCACCCCCTCCGGTGCCCGGTTCACGTCCGATCACCAGATCCTCGTCGAGCAGGTACGTGGACCCGTTGTCGAGCAACAGCCAGCCCAGCGGCGGCCGCTCCCCTTCGACGAGGATCGCGGTGAGCTGATCCATGCGGATGCCGCACACCCCGCACAGCCACGATTGCGGGTGGTTGAGATGTCCACGGGAGCAGCGAATCCCGTGGACATGTGCGCGGGATTCCTCGATCTTCACGACCTCGGTTGCCGGCCGCTGATGTTCCTGCTTGGGCAACGGTGCGCGCTGCTCCACCGGTTCGTGCAGGTCGTCGTGATGCACGTGTGCATGCTGCACCGGTTCGGCGGGTCGCACGGGTTGGACGGGCAGCGGCTGCGGAACCGGCTCGGGCGCAATGGGCTCGGGTGCAGCAGGCTCGAGTGCAACGGGGTCGGGACCCACGGAACCGAGCGACGCCGACTGGAACGGTTCACCACCGCCCAGTGACGACGACTGGAACGGTTGCGGTTCGGGCACTGCCACCGGGCCAGGGCGCGGCTCGGGCTGCGGAGGAGGAGGAGGAGGAGGAGGAGGAGGAGGCGGCGGAGTTGGCGCCCGCATGGGTTCGGTCGCCGAGTTCATCGATTCGTCCACAGCGTCGGCGGCCGGCGCGGGCGCAACCGGATCCGGTTGGACGACCGGCTCTTCCACCGGCGGCTCCGGCGCCGGCTTCGAAAAGTCCAGGGGCGGTTCGTGGAAGGCCGGAACGGACTCGGCGTCGACCGGCTCGGCGGCAGGCTTGGATGCGATGTCGTCGACGTGGACTTCTGGACGAATACGCGGTGGTGGCGCGGCGATCTCGTGGATTTCGGTGCCCCGCAGGCCCAGCGGCGTGTGCAACAGGGCACCCCTGGCCGGGACCACACCGTTGACCAGGTCGAAGGTCTCTTCGCCCGGTTCGGCGGGGACCGCGCCGACCAGATACAGCCCCAATCCTTCGAACGGCCACACCACGGCACGGTCGAAGGGTTCGTCGCCCTCCGGTTCGAGTCGCTCACCGTCGGCTTCGGCAAACACCGCCCCGGACATGAAGATTGCGATTCCGGCGCTGTCGGGCGCGGCGAAGGCGATGTTCACCGGGTCGTCGGCGGTGGCGACGATCTCGGCGAGCTTGCGCACCAGATGACGGCCGCGGCGCGGCATCCGGTCGGGTACCGCGACGGCGGCCTGGAGCGCAGTGACGTCCTTGAGCAGCGCGGCCGGTGCGTCGGAGGTGAGCACGCACAGGAATGCGGGTTTGCGGATCACGATTCCGTCGCCCGGGACCAGGGTGACGGTTGGCGTCAGACTCGGGGTCTCGGCTGACGTGGTCAAAAGAACCGGCCTCCTTGGAATCGCCAGTGCGGAAAGATCGCTCGCAACGGCCCGTTGACCGCCACCCACACGATCAGCCAGGTGGTGATGAACTGGATACAGAACACGAGTGGGGTCAGCTCCACATCGTCGGGCAGGACCGGGACGTACTTGAGGAAGAACCAGGCCGCAATGCCCTCGTTGATTGCGGTGAGCAATCCGAACAGCGTCGGCCAGTCCTTCTCCCACCGGAACTGTTGCAGGAAGTGGTAGATGAACTCCCAGCCGACACCCAGCACGATGACCACGGCCAGCACCGTGAACGCCACCTGATAGCTCGTGGCGATCGGGGCGCCGTCGGGCAGGAACGGAGCGAGGACCAGCGTCCAGAGTCCACCGAGGATGCCCAGGACCAGCACCCGGGTCTGAATTCGGCCCCACAGAGTTGGCAGCATGGGTCAGTCCACCCCCTTGTGATTCACCCAGCGCCACCACTGCCGCATCGATCTGCCCGGTCCGAGCCGCTTGCAAAAGCCCTGCTTGGCAAGATCATCGACGATCTCGAGGGCCGCGATCTGCAGCCCGAGGAAGGTGTCGACGCCCGGGAAGTACCCACCGAGAGTCGCACTGCCCGAGGCATAGATCTTCCCGCTGCCATTGCGCGTGCCCTTGAGCTCGAAGTCCCGTTCGACATCCATGCGACCGACCGGGTTGATGCCGGCGCCGGTGTGGTCGAGGAGATCGGCGAGTAGCCGATGCTCGCGGACGTCGGCTTCCAGTCCGGTGCAGTCGATCACGTAATCGGCGTACAGCTCGAAGGTCCCGTCCGGCCGGTGTTGCTGTTCGATCGGTGCGTGCGGGTCGACGCGCACCGTCGCCATCACGCCCTGACCGCCCTGGGCCGGGACCAGACTCTCGGCCTTGCCCACCGCGACGCGATACCAGCCCTCGGAGCGTCCGCGTTTGAGTTGCTCCTGCCAGTCGTCGCGCACCGGAGTGTTGGTGCCGCCCATCTGCTTGTACGCCTCGGCGCGTTCGTGGCCCTCGAGTTTGCGCATGCGCGCCTTGAGTTGGCCACCCCACACCGATTTCGGATAGTTGAAGCCCTGGTAGGCCCATCCGTCCTTGCCTTTGCGCCGCATGAAGATGTGCGGTCCGTGCGCTTTGTCGACGTAGCTGCGGAACAGATGCACGATCTGGGTCTGCAGGCCGTACTTGTCGCGGTCGTCGATGAGCCGCTGCAGGACACGCGATGCGACGATACCGGCACCGCGGATCATCACCGTGCCGGGCTTGCGCTGGAGGGACTGGTAAATGTGTTCGTGCGGCTCGTAGGCGTTGACGACCTTGCTTGCGTCGCGGTACTTCTCACGGAATGCCTGTAGGTCGGGCAGCAGTTTGATACCCGGGTAGCCGATGGCCACGTGAACCCACTGGCTGCGGAACGCGACGCGCTTGGTGGGCGAAGTTCCTTGCGGCGGTGTGAGAATCGTGAAGTAGCCGCCACCGGCCCGGCGTCGGATCATCCGAACCTGTCCGCGATGCAGGCAATTCAGGTAGCCGATCCGGTTGCACTCTTTCTCCATCGACTCGAATGCGTGCCCGGCCTTGGGCGTGTAGTAGTTCGAGAAGATCGGCTCGGTCAGCACGTTCCACAGCGGCCCGATCTTCTTGTCGTTCCACGCTTCCCGCACCGCATACGACGGGAATCCCCAGATGTTGTCCGGCGTCGAGGCGGAGTCCGAGCGCAGCCGCTCACCGCGCGGGATCTGCGACACCCGCGTCAGGTATTCGTAGCTGTGCCACGGCACATCCTGCGGACCGAGCACCGCGATCCGGTCCAGCGGGACGCCACAAATGCGGAGGTAGTCGACCGTGACAAAGGAGCCGATACCCGATCCGACCGTCACGAAAGGCACGTCGACAACCGGAATCCCGGCGAGCTCGACCATCTGGTCGGTCCAGACGTCGGAGTCGATGAGCTCCGGTGTCAGGTCACCGCCGACGGTCTGCACCTGACCACGTGCAGCTGGCTGCGGTGCCCCAGACCTCGGCGGCGGACCGGGTGCTCGTTGACCTGGAGGAGGCGGCGGAAAACCCGGTCCCGGAGGTGGTCCACCCGGCCGACCGGGGTATCGCGGTGGTGGACCGGGAGGCGGCGGCCCGCCCGGAGGAGAGGAGGCAGGCACGATCCGCGTCGGACCTTGCGGGCCACGCGGATCGTGCGGCCCTCGTGGCGCGCTCACCCCAGTGTCCTCGGGTGTCCGGTGACACTCAATCGAACTGGGACGATCGCGTGCACGGCGCCGGACGGGCTAGCCTGACCGCACATCGGTCCTCCAGGTGAGAGGCGGGAACTTGGTGCGACAACTCTAACCCGTAGAAATCCGACCGGCGATCACAACCACTCAATCAGACGACACGCGACAGATGGCTTTCATCCGGCGTTTCGACCCAGGTCAGCGTACTTCCGACGGAAGCGTTCGACGCGGCCTTCCCGGTCGAGCACCCGCGCCCTGCCGGTCCAGAACGGATGCGACTTCGATGAGATCTCCACCACGATGAGTGGGTAGGTCTCACCATCGCTCCACTCCACGGTCGACGACGAGGTCGCGGTCGATCGGGTCATGAATTCGTCGCCGGTGTTGGCGTCGCGGAAGACCACCGGGTGGTATTCCGGGTGAACACCCTTCTTCATCGTCGGTCCTCTCGGGCGATGCTCGTCGACTCGTCGGCATCGCGTTCATCGGGTTCGCAGGGGTCGTTGTGGACGACACCGAACGGGTCGGAATAACTGAGCCAAGCCTGCGGCCCCTCAGCCATCTCGGCGTCGGTCAGGCAGGCGTCGCGGAGCGCTTCCTGTATCTCGATCGGGTCGGCCCGGTGGACGAGCGCGACCATCGACGAGTGCCGGTCTCCATGGGTGTCGTCCCAGCGCAGCGCCGCCATCGCGCGCCACTGGGCGTCGACGCCGGCCAGTTCGTCGACCGGCGTCGCGACCAGCCACCGGCCCGCCTCGCTGACCCGCAGGGCGCCACCGGCGGATTCGAGCCAGAACATGTGGTCGGGCCGCGTCGCCAACCACACCCGCGCCCGCGAACACACCACACCGTCGAGCAGGGCGTCGAGCGCTTCGTGCAGTCGTTCGGGATGGAAGGGCCGATCGGAATGGAACTCGACGATCTGCACACCACACTCGGAATCCAGCGGCGGTTCGCCGACGAGGAGCGGACTGTGCGGACCGCTCACCCGACCGCGGCGAGCACCCGGCTGTATGGCCTGCAGCAGGCTTGTCGCATGCGACGACGACATCGGCCGTTGCGGGAGTTCCAGAATGATAGGCGCCTTGGGCGCCAACCTCGTGAGGACGGCCATCAAACGTGCCGATGCCCAGTTGTCGCGCACAGCCGGATCGGCGGCGGACACCACGAGGGCATCGGCGAACGCGACCTGACCCACGGCCACCTGCGCGAGCGTCCGATCGTCGTCGTACTCGACCGAAATCATCTCCGATTCCGGGACGTCGTCGCCGATCGATGGTTCGCGATTCAGCAGGCCCGCTTCGCCCAGCGTGATGTCGCCGGTCGCCGCGTCGAGCCAATCGGCCTCTGCGACACAGACCACCGTCGCGTGGATGTCGACATCCAGGCCGGCCGGCCCGTCGACGAAACCGGGCATGTCCGTGATCATCACGGTGTCGATGGCCTCGCTGATCACCTCGGGTTCCAGGGTGGAGTCGAGTTCCAGGACAATGCGATTCACGCTGGTGCGCCGATGCAGCTGACGAAGCAGCGGCAGGAGGTCGAAGCGCAGCGTGCACGACGCACATCCGTGCTCGAGTTGCACGAGAGTGGACTGTTGACGGTCGGTGCCGTCGGGGTCCACCGAGCGCACCGTTCGAATGACTGCGCCGGAGTTCAGCGATCGCAGGTCGTGGTGGATCAGCGTCGTTCCTGGCGTCGCAAGCGAGTCGCTCACGCGGGCAACGCCGTCACGGTCGAGCCCGGAAACCAGGATCACCGGCGTCCGGCTATTGGGAACAATTTCCATTTGCACGTCGACCACGCTACCGTGTCCTGACAGTAATTGGAAATCATTGCCAACAAAAAAGGAGTGCTCGTGTCCGCACACTGCCAGGTCACCGGCCGCTCACCCGGCTTCGGTAATCGGGTCTCGCACTCGCACAGGCGAACTCGTCGTCGCTGGAACCCCAACATCCAACGTCGGCGGTTCTACCTGCCGAGCGAGAACCGCTACATCACCTTGCGCGTCAGCACCAAAGGGTTGCGCACCATCGACCGCCAGGGCATCGAGTCCGTGGTGGCCGGTATTCGCGCCCGCGGGGAGAAGATCTGATGGCCGCGCGCGGAAGCGAGATTCGCCCCATCGTCAAGCTGAAGTCAACTGCCGGAACGGGATACACCTATGTGACGCGCAAGAATCGGCGCAACGATCCCGACCGCATGACGTTGAAGAAATACGACCCCGTTGTCCGTCGCCACGTGGAATTCCGGGAGGAACGCTGATGGCCAAGAAGTCCAAGGTGATTCGCAACGAGCAGCGCAAGGTGATCGTCGCCCGCCACGCGGAGCGTCGCGCTGCCCTCAAACGCACCATCGCCGACATATCGTTGCCCGCCGCCGACCGTCGTCGTGCGCAGAGCGAACTGCAGGCACTCCCCCGCAACGCCAGCCCCACCCGATTGCGCAACCGCGACGCCATCGACGGCCGCCCCCGCGGATACATCGGGAAGGCCGGGGTCTCACGGGTCCGGTTCCGTGAACTGGCCCACCGCGGCGAGCTGCCCGGAATCCACAAATCCAGCTGGTAACAGCCGATCTCAGGAGCCATCGATGCCCAAACCCTCTCGCCGACGCGCGGCCGAACCCGCCCGCAAGGCGCGTAATCAACTGACCGCACAGGGAATCAAGGTGGACGGTCGCAACCCGGTGGACTACAAGAACGTCTCCCTGCTGCGCACCTTCCTCTCCGATCGAGGCAAGATCCGCAGCCGACGAGTCACCGGATTGTCACCCCAGGAGCAACGCCAGGTGGCCACCGCGATTCGCAACGCACGAGAAATGGCGCTGCTGCCCTACGGCAGCAATCGCTGACTCGACGAGTTAGGCGAACAGGGCTCTGACCTGCGCATAAGCGTCCACCACCCCACCGCTCTCCGAGGTGCCCGAGACGCCAGCCGAGGGATGCCTCGAAGGGCAGGCGAACAGGCCACGTCAGCGAGCCACCGGACCACTGAAAGTAGGGGAAGGTTCTTCCCCTACTTTCTGCCCCTGCTTGTTGAGTCGCCCGCGAGAAAATTCGCGGGGAGGGCTCCAAGAATAGGGGACGAGTTTCTTCCCCTACTTTCTTGGGACGCTTCGGACGGCGTCGCTCTTCCCACCTCCAGGGTCGCCGCCGCAGGTGGCGGGTGGGTCGCTGACTCGGCGAGTTCGGTTGCCAACCCCCGAATCGGGGAGAAACGCCAGCGACCCGACCGCGAAATCTAGGGGAAAGCGCGCGTGCCACCAGGTCTCCGGGCTCACGACCGTCAGCCAACGACCTGGATCGTCGGAGCAGGGCTGCGACATGGACCTCATTTGTGAGGTCTTTGTGATCGCGACGCGTCGCGATGCCATAAATCGTGTGTTCAGTTAGAAACCCGATGTACACCAGCGGTTTCTGGCCACCCGTGATCTCCGGCTGTCGGCGGCCAGTCAATCCTCCGTCCGCATGTCGAGACTGATCTCCTCGGCATCGAGTTGCTTGAGTTCGCGGGTGAGAAGGGCCGACGAGTAGGTGCCCTGTTTGCGCAACGCGAGCAGGGTGCGGCGTTGGGCTTCGATGATCGCGCGTCGGGTCTTCTCGAAACTCGCGCGGTAGTCCAGAGCGCTGCCGGTGGCGTCCTCGTCCTCGTCGGATTCCCGTTCCATCTGCTCGATCCGGGCGCGCAGCCACGGGAATCGTTGCACCGCATCGGATTCGGTCATCACACGTTGCGCGGTCTTGTTCAGGTCGGCGCGCAGGCGGTCGTGCTCGGCGGCGAGTTCCTCGGGCTTGTCGGCGACCCCGAGCTTCCTGATCAGCCACGGTAGGGTGCCCGACTGCAACAGAAGCGACGCCGCAGCCACCACAAAGGCGATGAGCACCAGCAGCGAGCGGTAGTGCGTGTCCGGGTCCAGCGTCTGTGCCGCCGCCACCGTCACGACGCCGCGCATTCCCGCCCACACGACGAGCGTGCCCTCCTTGGGGCCCAACGGAGCGGCGAGGTAGTAGTCGATGTCCGCGATCTGGCGACGAATGCGCAAACTGTAGAGCCGCGCGGTCTCGGGTCCGAGCTGCGATACGTCAGCTGGTTCGCCTGCCCCTTTTCGACCGGACAGTGCGCGTCGCAGCCGGCGGTCGACCTTCTGGCGTCGTCGCTTGCCCGACGACGTGGCACCCGACGCCGACTGCGCCGACAATCGCTGCGTCTTCGCATGTGAGGTGATGTTGTCGTTCATCGTCTCCAGGTATGGGCGCACCGCCAACCCGCGTTTCGCCGCCCGATTCAGCAGCCAGGCCAGCGGTGTGACATACAACGCTCGGATGAGCAGCGTCACCGCCAGCGCGGCCAGTCCGATCCACACCGCGCGCATCACCCCTTCGTGGTGCCTCTCCACGTCTTGGATCAGCGCGAACAACTCCAGACCCATCAGCAGAAACACCCCGCCTTCCAGGATCAGCTCGACGGTGTGCCAGTTCTGGGTGTCGGAGAGCCGGTGCTGCGGCGTCAGGTAGCGCGCCGCGCCGGCACCGGTGATCAGGCCGGCGGTGACCGCGGCGACCAGGCCCGACGCCTCGAAGTGCTCGGCCGGCAGATACGCCAGGTAGGGCGCGGTGAAGGAGATCGCGGTGTTCACCGTCGCATCCGAGACCCGCGATCGCACAAGCAGATTGAGCACCCCGACGACGCTGCCGATGATCACCGCGCCCACCACCGCCCACGCGAAACCGAGGACGACGCCGCCGAACGACACACTCATCGAGATCGCCGCCATCGCCGAGCGCAGCAGCACCAGGGCGGTGGCGTCGTTGAGCATGCTCTCGCCTTCCAGCACCGCCGTCACCCGCGACGGCGCGCCCATGCGTTTCGCGATCGCGGTGGCCACGGCGTCGGTCGGACTCACGATCGCGCCGAGCGCGATACCCGCGGCGAGACCGATGCCGGGAATCAGCCAGTAGAAGAAGAACCCGAGCGCAACGGAACTGATCACGACGAGCACCACCGAGAGCGCGCTGATGGTCCCGAAGTCCCGTCGGAAATCCATGGTCGGCATCGAGACGGCCGCAGCGTAGAGCAGTGGCGGCAGCACACCGACGAGGATCCATTCGGGATCGATCTCGACCTCGGGCACGCCGGGCATCACCCCGATCACGGCGCCGAATACGACCAGCACCAGCGCGGGTGCGACGTGCACTCGAGGGGCCAGTTCGTGCACGGCCGCGATCGCGAGCACAGCAAGGACCACCAGCAGGACATGCTCCATGGAGACCATCATCGTCCATCGCCGCGTCGGGATAACCCGATGACACCCCGTGCCATCAGCGAATGTGACATTGAATGTTGACAAATAGCCCCGCTGGACATAGTTTCGCAACCCACACACCTGACGCGACTCTCGGTCGCGTCGACGACGAGAGAGGCGAGGACGATGACCGACGCCGCCGTGCGTTACGTGCCCGAACATGACAAGTCCATCGCTGCAGATGACTACGCCCAGGTCCTCGACGACCTGTCGTCCGCGTCGGTGCACCGCAATTTCGATCCGTACCTCGACATCGACTGGGACGCACCGCACATGGCGGTCGTCGAGAACGATCCGCGGTGGATCCTCTCCTACGACGTGGACCCCATCGGTCGCCACCCCTGGTACCAGAACCTGCCGCAGGACAAGCAGATCAAGATCGGCATGTGGCGCCAGGCCAACGTGGCCAAGGTGGGACTGCAGTTCGAGTCCATCCTGATCCGCGGTCTCATGCAGTACAGCTTCAAACTCTCCAACGGCGACAAGCGATTCCGCTACACGACGCACGAGTCCAAGGAAGAGTGCAACCACACCCTGATGTTTCAGGAACTGGTCAACCGCATCGGCATGGACGTTCCCGGCGCCAAGGTCGGCTACCGGCTGATCTCGCCGCTGGTCCCCCTGGCGTCGACGACGTTCCCGAGCATTTTCTTCTTCGGCGTCCTCGGTGGCGAGGAGCCGATCGACCACTTGCAGAAGGACTTCCTGCGCACCCGCTCGAACCTGCACCCGGCAATGGCAGCGGTGATGCAGCTACACGTCGCCGAGGAGGCCCGGCACATCTCGTTCGCGCACAACCACTTGCGCGCCACCGTTCCGGGTAAGGGCCGCATCCAGCGGTTCGCGCTGTCGTTGATGTTCCCCCTCACGATGCGAATCCTGCTCGGCGCCATCATGGTTCCACCGCGCTCCTTCGCCAAGGAGTTCGACGTGCCCCGCGAGGTGATGAAGGACATCTTCTGGCGTTCCGGAGAGTCCAAGCGTGTGCGCCGCAACGTCTTCGGCGACGTGCGGATGCTGGCCGAACAATGCGGCCTGATGAACCCGATCTCCCGGTTGGTCTGGCGCGTGCTGGGAATCGACGGCCGGTCGTCGCGGTTCCGCAGCGAACCCATCTACACCGCAGCCTGATTCGACCAATCCGCCTACCCAGCAAGCAAACTCATGCCTCATGTCGTAACGCAGGCGTGCTGCGGTGACGCCTCGTGCGTCTACGCATGCCCGGTCAACTGCATTCACCCCACACCCGAAGAGCCCGATTTCGGCATTGCCGAGATGCTCTACATCGACCCGTCGACGTGTGTCGACTGCGGCGCCTGCGTAAGCGCGTGCCCTGTCGGCGCGATCGTTCCCGGCCACCGCCTGCCGGAAGGCCAGGAGCGGTTCGCCGACATCAACGCGGCCGCCTACGCCGATCCGATGGACGTCGGCGCACGATTCCCCGTCGATCCCGCGATGCGGTTGCCTCTCGCGCCCATCGACCAGCCGCGTAGGATCGCCGTCGACGGCGATGTCACGGTCGGGATCGTCGGATCGGGACCGTCGGCCATGTACGCCGCCGACGAACTGCTGCGCCACCCCAGCATCTCGGTCACCATCTACGAGCGCCTCGACAAACCGTTCGGCCTGGCTCGATACGGCGTCGCACCCGATCACCTGGCCACCCGCACGGTGATGCGGCTCTTCGACGACGTCGCGGCCAACCCCCGGCTCGACATCCTGCTGAACACGCAGGTCGGACGCGACATCACGCTCGACGAGCTGCGCGCACGGCATCATGCGGTCATCTGGGCCGGCGGCGCACCCACCGACAAGCGTCTCGACATCCCCGGCATCGACGCGCCCGGCGTTGCCAGCGCGACGTCGTTTGTCGGCTGGTACAACGACCATCCCGATTTCGCCGACCTCGACCGGGGCGAGCGAAGCGACGGGAAATGTCTGGACCTGGATGGCGAGAGCGCTCTCGTCATCGGCAACGGGAACGTGGCACTGGATGTCGCCCGCATCCTGGTCTCGGACCCCGACGCACTGGCGCACACCACGATTTCGCGTCGGGCCCTGCGTGCACTGCGGACCTCGCAGGTGCAGGAAGTGATTGTCGCGGGTCGACGCGGCCCCGAACATGCGGCGTTCACGCTGCCCGAACTGGTCGGACTCGTCGACTCCGGCGTCCCGGTGGCCGTCGACCCCGCTGACCTCGACCACCTCGACCCCCAGATCCCACGCGACGCGACCGACACGGCGAAGCTGAACCTGTTGCGCGAGATCGCCGATCGTGGCCTACCCGCCGAACGACATATCCGGCTGGCCTTCTTCTCCTCGCCGCTCGAGGTCATCACCTCGTCGAAGGGCGTGGCCACCGGCGTCGTCCTCGGCCGCAATCGGGCCACCGCAGACGGAGGTGTCGAGCCGACCGGCGCGACGATCACTGTCGACACCAGCCTGGTGCTGACCTCGGTGGGTTACCGTGGGCGGCCCGTTCCGGGTCTGCCGTTCGACGAATCGACCGGAACCATCAGCCATCGCTCGGGACGCGTGTACGACGGCGACGACCCGCTGACCGGCATGTATGTAACCGGCTGGATCAAACGCGGACCGTCGGGCTTCATCGGGACCAACAAGACCGACTCCGCCGAGACCGTCGCCGCGCTGATCGCCGATCTGGAGTCCGGGGCACTCGGGGCACCCGCTGCGACTCGTCGTCGCAGACTCCTCGCGCGGTAGGCATCTACGCTGGGGCCATGGCAGCGGCATACCAGCGCACCACCACACACGCCGACCTGACCGACCTGGCTCCCGGCATGGCGACCGCTCTTCGCGAGCACGCCAAGTCACATCAGTTGCAGATCACCGACGATCTGCCGGCCTGGATCACCCGGAGCATCAATCCGCCGTCGACGACGTTTTTCGGCAAGCTGTTCGGGCGGCGAGCCAACGCCGTCGATCCCGATTCCGAGCACCAGACGCTGGTGGTTCTGCATCCGACACACCTGATCGTCGTGGTGTCGGGCGCACAACGCGGTACCAGTGCGCTGTCGGTGCCGCTCGCCCGTGCCTCGATGCAGCAGCTGGGTCCGACGTCCGACGACGGCTTCTCGGTCACCGGTTTCGGCGCGGATGCTCAGCCGGGCAGTCTCCACATCGGGGTCGGCGCACCCGATGGCACGGCGTGCCAGGAAGCCGTCCGTGCGGCGATCGTCGGCGCGAAGAATCCCTGACCTGTACTGCCACAGCGCATCTGATCACGGATCAACTCAGTTTGGTGACGACCCGGATTCGATGCCTCGCACACCCCGGCCTCCGGGAGTAATCTCGTCCCCCATGTGGGGGACCCACCGATGACGCAGATGTACTCGAGATTCGATTACATCGACGCTGCCCGTGCGACGGCAGCCCAGTTCGCCGCACTCGTCAGTTCGGTCACCGATCCCGAAGCCCGACTCTCGGCAACCCCCGGCTGGACGGTGGCCGATTGCGTCGGACACGTCTCGACCGCACCGGCCCGCTACCTCGCCCTGGCCCGCGGTGTAGGCGACTGGTCGTTCCACGCCGCTGACGTGCCCGATTTCAACGCGAAACAGATCGCGAACCTCACCAGCCGCGACATTCCGATCCTGGTCGCAACCCTGCTCGACGACCTCGACGAGCTTCTCGACGCGGTCGCCCACTTCGGTGCGCAGGTACCCAAGATGCACTTCGACGGCGATCGGATGATCCGGGCCGACGCGGCGCTGGGCATCCTCATCGGCGAGTTCGTGGTGCACGGACACGACATCGCCCGCACGGTCCGCGCGCCATGGCCGGTGGACCCGGAGGTGGCGGCGATGATCGCCCGCGGACGACACCAGATCTTGCCGAGCTGGGTGAACGCTTCGGCCTGCGCCGGCCACTTCGCCACCTACGACATCCACCTGCGCGGCTCCGACGAATCCTTCATCTACGAGTTCACCGCGGGAAATCTGGAGATCAACCCGCCCGACCCCCGGCCCACCGACGTCCACATCAGCGTCGAGCCAACCACGGCGCTGTTGGCCGGCTACGGTCGTTGCTCACCGATGTGGGCGGGCGTGACGGGCCGGGCCTTCGCCTGGGGTGGCAAACCCTGGCTGGCTCCGGCACTCGCCAAACGGTTTCTGCCTGCCTGATTCGACGAGTTCGGTGACTAGCGCTCTGACCTGCACATAAGCGTCCACCACCCCACCGCTCTCTGAGGTGCCCGAGGCACCAGCCGAGGGATACCTCGAAGGGCAGGCGAACAGGCCACGTCAGCGAGCCACCGGACCACTGAAAGTAGGGGAAGGTTCTTCCCCTACTTTCTGCCCCTGCTTGTTGAGTCGTCCGCGAGAAAATTCGCGGGGAGGACTCCAGGGGTAGCGGACGAGTTTCTTCCCCTATTTTTCGTGGATCATCGTCGCCGCGTCGCGCTCCACGGCCCTCTTCCCGCCTCCACGATCGCCGCCGCAGGCGGCGGGTGGGCCGCTGATCCGACGAGTCTGGTGACAGGCCTCATCCGTTCGACGTTGGGTCCGGATTCCAGGCTCAACTTCAAACGGATCGTCTTGGCTTGGATGGACGTGGTCAGCCGGCTGCGCGCACCGCGCGTCGGCGTCCGCGCGACTGCCCGGCACGACGATGAGCCGCGCCCTGGGCGCCACCACCTGAGTGTCCGGTGCCCGCGTGTCCGCCGCCTGCGTGTCCGCTGCCGGTGTGTCCGGTCCGGCGCGCATTCCCGGCACCGCTGCGACGACCATCCGCCGCACCGGCACCCGAGTGTGACCGGCCGGAACCGCGTCGACGCTGCTTACCCGGCTGGGACTTGCCCGACTGGGAGCGCGCCTGCGGAGCCTTCGCCGGCGCAGGTGCGACGTGCGCGGCACGCTCGCCGACCAGGACGCCGACCGCCTCGGAGGTCGGCGACACCACGGTCGGCGACACCGAGATCTTGGCCTTGCGCAGCAGAGCAGCGACGTCGCGCCGCTGGTCGGGCAGGCACACCGTCACCACGTCGCCTGCGCTGCCCGCACGAGCGGTACGGCCCGAACGATGAAGGTACGCCTTGTGTTCGGCGGGCGGGTCGACGTGCACGACGAGCTCGATGTCGTCGACATGCACGCCGCGGGCCGCGACATCGGTCGCGACCAGCACGCGCACATCACCGGAACCGAAAGCGCCCAGGTTCCGATCACGTTGGGGCTGACTGAGATTGCCGTGCAGGTCCACCGCCGGGATGCCACCCTCGGTCAGCTTGCGAGCAAGCTTCTTGGCGTGATGCTTGGTGCGGGTGAACAGGATTCGACGCCCGGCGCCCGACGCGAGTTCGGTGATCAGCGCCGCCTTGTCGCTCGCGGACACCTCGAAGACGTGGTGGGTCATGGCCGCGACCGGCGAATTGGCCTCGTCGACCGAATGCATCGCCGGGTTGTCGAGGAAGCGGCGTACGAGCTTGTCGACGCCGTTGTCGAGGGTCGCCGAGAACAGCAGGCGCTGTCCGTCGGCGGGAGTCGCGGCCAGAATCCGGGTGACGACCGGCAAGAAACCGAGGTCGGCCATGTGGTCGGCCTCGTCGATGACCGTGATCTCCACGTCGTCGAGCGTCACGATGCCCTGCTTCATCAGGTCGTCCAAACGGCCCGGGCATGCGACGACGATATCGACGCCACGCCGGAAAGCCTGCTCCTGGCGGGCCTGTTTGACGCCACCGAACACGGTGGTCACGCGCAGGCCGACGGCCGCCGCGAGCGGTTCGACGACGCCCGCGATCTGCGTTGCGAGCTCACGGGTCGGGGCCAGGACCAGGCCGGTCGGCGCGCCCGGGGTGCGGGCGACCTTCAACTCGGCCAGACCCGCGACCAGCGGGATGGAGAAGGCGAGGGTCTTACCCGAGCCGGTTTTTCCGCGACCGAGGACGTCGTTGCCCTCGAGGGTGTCGCCCAGGGTGTCGGCCTGAATCGGGAATGCTTCGGTTTTACCTTCGGCGGCAAGAACTTTCACCAGTTCTGCGGGCACACCGAGGGATTCGAATGTGGTCATGTACTGCTTTCTGCGTTGAGGCACGCTCCGATCGCGGCCATTGCCGGTCGATCTCAGGTGCTCAGATGGCGAACACGCAGGTGTGCGGGTCCGTTCGCCGTACGAAGTCGTGGAGCAGGGGCCGGGTTGCGGACTGGGTCTGTTTGTCCTGCGGCCGCGCTGCGAATCAGCGTTCTACGACGCGTTGACGTCGCCCATCGGGCGCGTCACCGCTGACCACCCTACGTGTCTAGTAGTCGCACGGCCAATTCTGTGACCCACGTCGCCTTTGGCCGTCAGAACGCTTCGCTCAGCATCACCGCGACCGTGCCCGGCTCCAGTGCCGCGAAAACGTGCTCCACGTCGCCCGGATACGAGATGTAGTCACCGGGTCCGAGTTCCTCCGGTGCGTCGGTCGGTCCGAGTCGGGCGCGGCCTGCGCTGATCACGACATGTTCGACGATCCCCCGCGCATGCGGCGCCGATATCCGCGGCTTGCCGGGTTCGGCCCGGATGACATACATGTCCCGGCGTGATCCGGGCGCCGCGGTGGAGAGCAGCGTCGCCGAGTAGTCGGCGTCGGCTGCTGGAATCACCGGACCGCCGCCGAAGCGGATGACCTCGACGGTCGGGGTCGGCGAGTCGAGCAGTGCCGAGAACTGTATTCCGAGGGCAGTCGAGAGGGCCCACAACGTCTCCACGCTGGGGTTTCCGTCGCCCGACTCGAGCTGCGACAACGTCGACTTGCCAATACCCGCACGTCGCGCGAGTTCGCCGATCGACAGCCCCGCCCTGGTGCGCTCACGTTTGAGCGACGCCGCGACCAGC
Source organism: Gordonia gummivorans (assembly GCF_022513585.1). Classification (GTDB taxonomy): domain Bacteria; phylum Actinomycetota; class Actinomycetes; order Mycobacteriales; family Mycobacteriaceae; genus Gordonia. The sequence continues at coordinate 114,946 of NZ_JAKWBF010000004.1, read as the reverse complement.
GCTTTGGGATCGGCGGTCGCGCGGCGCGAGTCGTTCGGTTCATTGAACGAGTGTCCGTCTTGACGAACAGGTGTCATGTGTTCATCATAGTGGACATGCGTTCGGCTTGGAGAACATTAGACGGCTCGACGGTGCGTGCGGTGGCCGTCATGTGCCTGTCGGTTCTCGTCATCGGCGCGTCGTACGGCGTCACGGCCCATGGCGCGGGGCTGACGTGGTGGCAGATCGTCGGCATCGCGACCGTGGTGCTGGCAGGGTCGTCGGAGTTCGTCTTTGTCGGAATCCTTGCCGCCGGCGGCGCCCCCATTCTCGGTGCACTCGCCGGAATCCTGGTCAACACACGCAATTTCGGCTACGGGCTGGCGGTCGGCAAACATCTGCCAGGCGGTCGGGGTCTGCTCATTCGAGCCCACCTCATCAACGACGAGACGGCGGCGCTGACCACTGCGGAACGCGATCCCCGACGGGCTCGCGCGGCGTTTTTACTCTGCGGCGCAGGCATTCTCGTGGCCTGGCCGGCCGGTGCGGCAATCGGTGCCGCAATGGGCGGCGTCATCGCGTCGCCGGAGGCGCTCGGCCTCGACGCCGCCTTCCCCGCACTCCTGGCCGCACTCGCGATCCCAGCGTTGCGTGATCGTCGAACCCTGCTTGCGGCACTCGTCGGCGGCGCTGTCGCACTTATGCTCACGCCGTTCACCCCAGCTGGCCTGCCGATCCTCGGCGCACTCGCCGGGTTCGCCGCCCTCGAAGCGCTGCGTCGTCCGCCGAAATCTGTACCTGGGAGCGTCGTCGGGTGCACTGTGCACTCGGCAGAGCCCCGGGGTACAGAATTCCTACAGGTCGACGAGGCGGGTTTGCGATGAGCGGATGGGCTCTGGGAATTGCTGTCGGGGTGCTCGCTGTTGGCACCTACCTCATCCGGCTCGCGGGTCCGACGCTGCGCAACCGCATCACGATCTCGTCCGCCACCGAGGCCCTTCTCGACCGCGCCGCGATCGTCCTGCTGGTGGCCGTCGCCGTGACCGGCACGATGTTCGTCGACCACGATTTCGCCGGCTGGGCTCGGCCCGCGGGTGTCGGGGTCGGCGTCGTAGCCGCGCTGTGCAAGGCGCCGATCGCCGTCGTCGTGATCCTGGCCGCCGCAACAGCCGCTGGACTACGCCTGCTCGGACTCCCCTGACCCTCGTGGTCAGCGCACCACCGCTGGATGGGTGCAGCTGTCGGGAACGGCGACCAGCGAGCAGGGCACAGGCATGCGGGTGGGCCGGTATCCCACCGGAACGCCGCGGGCGGCCGTGATTGCACGATAAGCGACAACGCCATCGGTGGCATGGCGCTTCAGCGACGGATCACCCTGTGCGTCAACGGTGTACAGACCGAACCGCGCGTCGAAGTCACCCCATTCGTAGTTGTCCGTCAGGCTCCAGTAGTTGTACGAAACCACCGGCACACCGTCCTGCTTGGCGCGTTGCAACCAGTACACGGTGTCGCGCAGATGATCGCCCCGACGGTATCCGTCGGCTCGCCAACCTCGCGGATCGGTGGCCAGACCGTTCTCGACCACCCGGATCGGCTTCCCCGGAAACCGTTGCGCCACATGACGAAGGACGTAGTAGATGGACTCCGGCGCCTGCGAACTCTTCCAGAACTCACCGGTCGCGCCATATGCCACCGACGCATCGGTCACCGAGAACGAGTAGTAATGGTCTACGCCAACAAAGTCCAGCGTGTCTCGAAGTCGTTCTGGGAAGAGACTTTCCAACCACGACTGGACGCCCGGCACCGGGAAGTACGCCAAGTTCGACGACACCTGCGCGCCCGGCTGCACGGCGTGGATGTGACGGTAGATTGCGCGGTGGGCCGCGATGATCCCGTCGACCATTCGGCCGAGATTCTCGGGTCGCACACCGCCGTACATCAGTTCGCGACGCACGTACTCGGTCGGCTCGTTGAAGGTGATCCAGAGCGGATTGGCCCATGCGTACCGGTTCACCGCACGGTTGGCGAATGCGACCAGATCGGCGGCCATCCCGGCCCGATTCCATCCGCCCCGATCCACCTCCCAGCCGGGATGCACCCAGTGATTCAGCGTGATCATCGGTCGCATGCCGGAGTCGACGACGTCACGGATCACGCGGTCATAGAACGCCCAGCCCGCCGGATCGTAACGACCGGGCGCGGGCTGCACCCTCGACCACTCGATCGACGTCCGATAGATCCCGACGCCGAGCGACTTGGCGCGGGCGATGTCGCCGCGATACTGGTGGAAGAAGTCGACCGCCCTCCCGACCGGTTGGTCGACCTTGCCCTGCTTGCCGTAGCGCAACCAGTTGGAGTCGCGGTTGTAGCCCTCGGACTGGAATCCCGACTGTGCGACGCCGAACTGGAACCCGGGTCCGAGGTCGGGTACCGCTGCGCGCGCGGGCGTCGGGCCGACCAGCACCAGCATGGCCGCAGCGAGTGCGACCGACACGATCATCGTCATGAACACTCGAAACTGGCGCATCTCTGGATTTCTACCCCATCGACGACGCCGCCGACGGACGAATCGACGCGACGATCTCACACGTGACGGGGGATGCCCCGCGCCGTCGCACGTGCGATTGTCTGTGTGATGTTCTCCGACCGACCTGTTCGGAGCACCACCACGAAGTACGGTTTTCGCGACACTTGAGTCCACAGGAGCGCCATGACCACCGAGCCACCACCCGCGGACGATTCATCGTCGGAGAGTACCGACTCCGACGACGCGACCCCTACCACCGAGATCACCAGCGACTCACCTGAGCCCGCAAAGACCACACCGGTCGTGACCGCTCCGCTGAACAAGCTAGAAGCCGACGAACGTGCCGAACTCGAGCGCCTGCGCGCGGAGGTCGCGTCGCTGCGTGCGAAGACCGACGCCGAGTCGAAACAGGACGACAAACTCCCCCGGCACCTGGGCCGACGCATCGTCGCCGGTTTCCTGGTCGTGGTGTGCGCCCTCTTGGCGATCCTCGGCGTGGTCACCCGCTACATCCAGAACGACATCATCAACACCGACCGCTATGTCGCGATGGTGACGCCGATCGCGGCGAATCCAGCGGTTCAGGATCAGGTGATCACCTCCATCACGACCGCGATCAACGACCAGCTGAATCTCGAAGCGGTGGTCGGCGACGCGCTGCAGAAGATCGTCGACGCGACACCGGCCGACCGGCCTCGAATCGATGCGGCCTTCGTCGGACTGGCACCGGTCATCGCCGGGCAGGCAACGTCGTACATCAACAAGACGGTCAGCGAGTTCGTCCGATCCCCCGACTTCCAGACGTTGTGGATCAACGCGAACAAGCGTGCCCAGGAACGCATTCTGGGTCTCGTGAGCGCCGACCCGAAGAACGCCGCGGTCAAGATGGACAAGGCGGGCACGATCAGTATCCAGCTCGGCCCCATCATCGATCAGGTGAAGCAGAGGCTGGTTCAACGCGGATTCTCGCTCGCCGCAAGGATTCCCACGATCAACAAGGAATTCGTCATCGTCCAGTCGGCGCCACTTGCCCGGGCGCAGAACACTTTCCACGCACTCGACCGCGCCGGCACCTGGTTGCCGTGGATCGCGCTCGCATGCGCCATCGGGGCGGTGGCCCTGGTCGGTGCAGGCCGACGACGCGCCATGGTGACGACCGTCGCGGTCGCACTCCTGATCGCCATGTTCGCGCTGGCACTAGGCCTGCTGATCGGACGGTCGTTCTACCTCCACGCCATCCCGACCGACGTGCTGTCCCCGGCTGCGGCGTCCTACATCTTCGACACGCTCATCAATCCGCTGCGAGTACCGCTTCGCGTGGTTGCCGTGATCGCGCTCGCCGTCGCGATCATCAGCTTCTTCAGCGGTCCGTCGCGCACGGCGTCGGCGACCCGAGACGCGTTCCGGCACGCCGCTCTGATGGGTGGCCGAGGCAAGCGCGAACCCAACAACATCGAGCAGACGCTGTGGCGCATCCGCATCCCGGTGCGGGTGACCATCGCGGTGGCGGCCGGCCTGGTCCTGGTGTTCTGGGAGTTCCCCACAGGTCTGGTGGTGTTCTGGACCGCGGTGATCGCCGTCCTGGTGCTCATCGCCTTCGAGTTCGCCGCCGCACCGGGCCGCAACGCCGTCGCTCCGAAACCGGATTCCTCTGCCGGCGAAAGTCCGACGCCGACCGAGCAGGTCACGGCGGCTACCTGAGCGCGTTCTCGGGAGGAGCGCCCCTGTCGATGGCTGAGGCGCGAGCCTCGAAGCCGTTGGTGAGATGACATTGTCGTCTCACCGGCCCCTTCGAGGCTCGCTCCGCTCGCACCTCAGGGAGCGTAAGGGGACACCTCAGGGAGCGGGTGGAAGGCCTGCTCAGGGAGCGGATGGGACTCGTCGAATCAGAATGCAGCACCGGTGAATGGCGCTGCGCGGTCGCATGGGACCGGACGTGGGTGTTGCGGGTCGAGGGCGTTGAGTACGAAGTACGCCGCCCGGCGCGACCCCGCGACGCCTGCGTGTTCGGTGTAGTCGACCGGGCATCCGTCCTGGACGACGATGTTGCGCGTGTTCCGGCCGGGCGGCAGACCGAGCCAGTACGGGACGATCAGTTCGTCGTGGCGGGTGGCGATGTTGGTGTATTCCACGTTCGGGAGGTAGTAACCCCCTGCGCGCACCTTGCGTAGGAACGGTGACTGCGGATCGAGTTGGAAGCACGCATGGCAGACCGGAACCTGCTCTGCGCTGACGCCCAACCCGCGCCAGAACGGCAGCAGGAGGTCGGTGCCCGCCAGCGTCGTCCCGTTCCAGGCCGGGGCGAGCGACACATACTTGCCGATCTTGTTCCGCCCACCAAGGTATTTCGCGTAGTACGCGGGCACGACGGTCCCCTGCGAATGCCCCACGACGTCGAACTTCGACGCCCCGGTCGCGCGGAGCACCTTGTCGACGAACGTCTTGAACTGCTTCGCGCTGTCCTCCATCGTGCCCATGCCGCCGATGGCGCTGCCGGGCCACGGCAGGTACGTCGGCGCGCCGTAGGTCAGGGCGAAGACGCAGTACCCCTCGTTCTTGAGCAGCGGCACGTAGGTTCCCCAGTTGGTCTGCTGGGAGCCGCCCGTGCCGTGCGCGAGCACCACCGGCCGGGGATGCCGCGACGACGGTTTGCACGCGAAGTCGTTGGAGCCTGGCAGCGAGCCGCCCGGATGCGCGAGTTCGGCGGGGATGCCGGCGAAGAAGTTGAACGTCACCGGCAGCGGTTCGGCGCGGAGATTGCCCGCGGCAAGGAACGATCCCGCGAGAACTGCAGCGAGGAGCGCGCTCAGAGCAGCGCGGCGGAAGGCAGGCTTGGTCAACGGCATGACGCCGAACCTAGCAAGTGCTTGGTTGGCAGGTGGCACGGTTGACCGAATCTGCGGAAACCTGGTGTTTTGTGCCGCCCGATCGCAACTCCGGAAGCTGCAGCAACCGCCCTGATTGATCCGCTTTGCCCGGCATGTCCGCGATGCGCCGGCGTCGGATGCGGCGAATCATGCATTCGTCTGTCTCGAAGGGGGTCGTCATGCACCGTCAAACGTTGGTGGCGCGCATTGCGCTGTTGTTCGCCGGAGTCTTCGGCGTGAGTGCTCTGCTCGCGCCGGACGCCACGGCGCTGCCGACCCTGCCGTTCGGAACGCCCACCTACACGGTGCAGGTCAACAGACCGGGCGGCGCGCCGGGCTACATCTTCTACACCAGCGGCCTGGCCGCGGCGGTGCCGTTCACCGTCGGCGGCCCGGGGCTCGACCAGTTCGGGCAGGCCAACATCATCGTCGACAAGTCGGGCAAAGAGGTGTGGCGCTACGTCCCGCCGAAGGGCCAGAGCGTCTCCAACTTCCGCACCCAGGTCTACCAGGGCCGCAAGGTGCTCACCTGGTGGCAGGGCGGCGGCGGTGGCGGGCACGGCGAGGGCGTCAACTACATCACCGACACCCGCGGCCGTCTGATCACCACCGTGACGCCCGGACGCCTCAAGTCCGACGTCCACGAGTTCCGGTTGACCCCGGACGGTCGGGCGCTCATCACGTCGTACGTCCCGATCGCCGCCGACCTGAGTTCGGTCGGCGGACCGCGCAACGGCACCATCCTCGACTGCGTGGCCACCGTCATCGACGTCGCAACCAAACGTGTTGTCCTGCAATGGTCATCGCACGCACACATCCCAGTGTCGGAGACGGCGCTGCGGTATGGCGACCCGCGCAACGCCGTCCTCGGGTCACCTTCGACCCGTACCACATGAACTCGATCGTGCTCGACCCGTCGGGCAACCTGCTCTTCTCGTTCCGGAATCTGAGCGCGATCTACAACGTGGACATCCGGAGCGGCAAAGTGAATTGGCGTCTGGGCGGCAAACATTCAGATCTCAAGCTGGGCGCGGGTGTGGCCACGCACGGCCAGCACGACGCCGAATACGCCGGCCCGAACACCATCCGCGTCTTCGACAACAACATCACCGGCACCCAGCAGTTGGGCACGTCGAGCATCAAGTGGATTCGCCTCGACCTGCAGCGTCGGACAGCGCATCTGGTTCGGGCGCAGAGGCATCCAGCCGGATTGTCGGCGGCCGCGACCGGCAACGCTCAGGGGTTGTCGAACGGAAACACGTTCGGCAGCCGGGGAACTGCGCCGCACATCTCCGAATTCAGCCCCAGCGGGCAACTCGTCTACGACGCGACGCTACCCATCGGCACCTACCGCGCATATCTCGACACCTGGCCGTGACGGTGCGTCCCTAACCGGCGTGTTCTGCCTCGCCGGACTCGTCGTCGGCCTTTTTGGGCTCGACGGTGTCGGGGTGCGCGACGATCCACGCACGACCACGCTTCACCGCACGGGAAAGCGCAAGCCGCTCACCGATATACAGAGCCGGCGCGCCGATCAGCGGAATCCAGGCGAGCATCCGGAAGAAGAAGATCGGTTGGGGTCGGCGATCGAGTTCGTCGCTGATGGCGCGCAAGGTCTTGGCCGTGTCCCAGACAGCCCGTGTCAGAGACTTCTTGCGCGCCTTGCCTTCTGCCGGTAGCGCCGGTTTCGATTCGACGCCCACGTCCGGATCGACGAGGTCGCGTTGACACAGCACCGCGCCAAGCAGACGCACCTGCTTCGCGCGGTCGGTGACGCCGTATTCGCGGGCGATCGCGACGAGGACCATCGCCTGATTCGCGAACCCCAGGACCGACGCGACCGGGAGTTTCTTGGTCCACGCCCCGAAGACGCCGGGAAACGCTACCGCCCCGGTGTTGATGGTGCCGATGCGGCTGACCCACCAGCTGGCCCGCTTGTTCATCGGACGCTCCGACCACCCCTTGGTGCCCGGCCAGTCGGCGGCGTTCAGGAATCGGGCGGCGTGATGCTTGGTGCGTTCCAGACCGGACTCGTCGTCCGCATGGTCGTGGAAGGTGTGACCCTTCAGACCGAACGGGTCGCGTTCGGCGAGGGCGTCGAGCACGGGGTTGATCCCGGCCACGGCATTGTCGAGAACCGTCGCGATCTGCTGGTCGGACATCTGCGCCACACCCGAAGCCTATCCGGCTCCGGGTGCGTTTGGGATGTGCTCGGCATCGACTGATAAAGTGACACGCGGCCGGTCGAGAGACCGCCCGGGGCTATGGCGCAGTTGGTAGCGCGACTCGTTCGCATCGAGTAGGTCAGGGGTTCGATTCCCCTTAGCTCCACAATCGCGAGACCCCCTCTCACCTGCGAAGGAGCAGGAGCTAGGGGTCTCGTCGTCTGTCTGGCCGAACCTGAAGGGCACAGCCAGGGCACGCCCGGCGAGTCGCGCCCTGCGACTACGATTGCTCCCGTGAAGCTCTGACCTGTACGTCGAGCGGTGGAGCAGGCGTTGGAGGTGACCACGCGACTCGGAGCCTCGAAAGGGCGCTGCTGCCCGGCACCGTTGGTACGGCGCCGCTTCGTCATCCGGCCAACCGTAAACCTAGGATTGGTGTGCTGTCCACAGGCAGGGTGAAGGCACTCTCGAAGCGCGCTCAATCTGCGGCAAGGACGTCGGTCACAAGTCCCAACGAGATCGCTGAGCTTTGCTCCGATCTGCCACATCTCTTGTGGGACGGGCGGTGCCGCTCTACTACGTTGCCCGCGCAAGCCCTTCGTAGGCCTCAGAGCTAAGCAGTCCCTCAGTTAGCGGTTGATCAGCGGGTGGCGGACTTTTTACCAGCTTGTCGCTCGCTCGGAATGCGGACTCTACGGCACGCATCACCAGAGTATGGAGCTCCCGATGCTGCTCGGCCTCGGCAATCGTGATCGTGTCGACCTCTCGACGCACTGTCGAAGCGAGGTTCTTCACCGCGTAGGAGGACTGAATCATGAGCGAATGACCGTCGGCTTGCGGAGTCCATGCAGCCAGGGCTACAAACACAAGAACGTCAGGATCGGCAGTGCGACGCAGCGCCACGGACTCTGTGACGCCATGTCTATCGATCCCCAAGTAGACGGTTTCCGCACCGAATTCGTGAAATGCCTTCTCCGTGGCTGTCACGACCGACTCACGGATTTCCGTGTCAATCAGTTCCATTTCACCGAACCTCCACAGCCCATCCGGGTGAAGCTATTGCCCCGGACTCATACCCGTTGGGCAGCAGGTACTCGATACCTCCGCCCAGGGAGCACTCCTTTGGTCCCTTAACGTAATCAATACCAGTTGGGTCAAGTACCACAACCCATCTACGCACACTCAACGGCTTCGGCAGAGCAAGCCATTGATACACCTCGTCCATAGAGTAAGGCGTCGGACACACGAACGTCGGGTGGGTTCGTCCTACCTCATCCGGATGCTCGACATACCTCAGAAGCATACGTCCGCCCAGCTCTGCAGCGATCTCGGCGCCAGTCCGTTCGGGGAGGTCGTTGATGTCGGTGTCAGCAGGACTCATCTTGCCTCGCAGCATCAGCTTGTCGAGCTGAGTAGCCAGAAATCCGGCGCCCATGGACTGCCCCTCCCATACGGACGGTCACTGAATCCACAACAAGTAAGTAGTCAACAGTACCTGGATTGCTTGACAAGCCGCTGAATAGCTCGCAGCCTAGCGCGGAGAGGCGTCGATGGCGAATTCGCTCGACGAGTTGGCGACGGATGTCGGCGCCCCGGGGAACCGCCCAATTGTCAACCAAGGGCGATCGCCTTCCCGAACTCGATCAAGGCACGCGTCGACAGCGTTGGCCGAGGAACCAGACGAGTACTCGCTACGGCACCTGCTTCGAACTGCCTAGCGGTGATCGCATGTTGAAGCAGAGGGCAGTCCGCAACAGGCCCAAAGGCCGCTTCCAGGCGCCAGCGAAACCAACTTCGCGACCGCAGTGGTTCACACACAACCAACTCAGGTTTGGCGCAGCAAATACCCCGGAAGCCTCGTTCACATCGAGTAGGTCAAGGGTTCGATTTCCCCTAACTCCACTAGAGAACGCCCAGTTCACGGCGGCATTCAGCGGATTGGGCTCGTATCAGCGGGCGTCGGCTGCTCGACGCGTTGGTCGACAATCACGATCGTTCACCCGTCGCTGTAGTTACTTCCTTCCTTGCGCTCTTCCTCGACCAACTCCTTCGTCCGCAAGAGCCGCAGCGATGTCACGATCACGACTCCGCCGACGATGTTGAACAGCACTGCGTACCAGAAGAATCCGAGCCAATCGGCATAGCTGACGTCGGCTCCGGAGAAGATGCCGCCGAAGATGAGCAGCGAGTCGAGTACCGAGTGGAAGAGTTGGAGGCCGGCAAGTAGAAAGGCCGCGCCGACACACGCAATGATCCGCGCGACGGGCGAATCGGTGCCCTGTTGCATCCGGGTCAGCAGGGTCATCGTGCTCCCGCCGAGCACTGCCAGGCAGATGGATTGCAGATTGAGAGGCGCGTTGACAAAGTGTTCGGCCGATTCGGCCAGCGTCGAACTCCACTCGGGAAACGCGCGGGTCACGATCCACATCATGATCGCGCCGCCGACCAGATTGGCTGCGAGCGTGCCGACCCACAGTTTGGCCAGGTGACGAAGCTTGCCGTCCCGCGCCACGACCGCGGCGATCGGCATCAGGAAGTCTTCGGTGAACAATTCGCTGTGTGCGAGGTAGATGGCAATGAGTCCGATGGAGAAGGCCACGCCGGCGAGAAGGTGATTTCCGGTCTCGTGGAGCACGGCAAGCATCGCCATGATGCCGACCGATACCTCGATCCCGCCGAAGAGTCCGGTGATGATGACGGCGCGCGTCGTGCGATGCAGGCGTTCGGCACCTTCGGTGACCACGGCCTCAAAACTGCGTTCGAGTTCTTCTTCGACGGGTGCGTCGTTGCGGCCGATGCGCCGTCGCTGTGTGTCGTCGCTCATCCTCGCCCACTCTTCGAAACGCGGAACGTGCTTTGCCGCCGCCAACACAGCTCCACTGCTTTGCCTACGTCCGACCCACGATATGCGCACGGCGGCATCATCACGAAGGACCACCGAAGGTGCTGCTAAAATGCATGCATGCCTGTGTCGATCACCATTCGCCACGTTCCGAACCACACGCGGGATGTGCTCGCCGATCGCGCGGCACGGTCAGGGCGGTCTCTGCAGGAGTACCTGGTCGCCGAACTCGAGCGACTTGCCGCTCAACCCACCTTGGAGGACTGGCTCGTCGATGCTCGCGCCTCGGCGAGCGCCAATCCGGCGACCACCGTCGACGACATTCTCGAGGACCTGGACACCGACCGCAGTTGACGACTCTCGTGGTGGACGCTTCGGTCCTGGTGTCGCTGTGGCTGGATCCCAATGGTCTCGCCGAGCATCTCGGAGCCTCACTGCTTACTCGAGACGCGAAACTGTCACGCGCACCCGGGATTCGGTGCCGGGTGGACGTTTGCTGACGCCCCGAACCCAGGCGCAGAGCCTCGTTGCCACCGAAACTCACGGCCAGGCGCCAAGATACGCGCGATACGTCCCGACCGGCAGCGTGGCGTCGTAGACGAGTTCGCCCGAGCGGGAGAACTCCGAGATGTGTGGTGACGAGCCCCAGCCACCGAAGACGCCGCCGTTGGACAGGCCGTGCGCATTGCCCATCGCCAAACTGGCAAGACCGGCGGGGTGCGTTGTGGCGCCTACTAATCGGGCCGTGCGGCGAGCGGGATCGATCCGGATCCACTTGATGCTCGAATAGCCGAGCTGATTGTTGCCGTCCTCGTTGTTGTTGAACACGCGGACCGTGTTGGCGTCGGTGACCTGGGCGTCGTGCTGCCCGGCGATCGAGGTTCCCGGACCCATGGCGAGGGTCGGATGTTTGCCGCCCAGTTGCCAATTCACCCCCCGGTGCGGATGTCGGCGCTGATGACGGCATTGATGTTCCGGAACGACATCAGCAGGTTTCCGGACGGATCGAGCGAGACCGAGTTCATGTGGTAGGCGTCGTAGGTGGAACCCGCCGCGAGGGGCATCGTCGATTCGGTGAAGGGGACGTGGGCCCGCGTCGACCAGCGCGTCAGTGCTCGTCCGGACGCGACGTCGATGACCGAGGCGACGCGGTCGAACAGTGTGCCGTTGCGTGGCCCGCCAACCGGGGTGAGGTCGGCAGGGACCGGCACGTACGAGATGATCAGCACCCGGCCGTCCGGGGTGAGCTGGAACTCGTGCAGGTCCGACGTCAATCCGGCACCCGCTGTGACCCTTTTGATGATGCGGCCGCGGGTGTCGGCCATGTAGTGCACGCCCGAGCCGATGCCGTTGGTTCCGTCGCCCTGCCACCAGGTGAGCACCTTGCGGCCCCGGTACGTCTGGGCGCGGAAGTCGGCGACCAGCTGACCGCTCGGCGGGTGTAGCGGAACACTTCACGCCCGGACTTGTCGGCGATGATGTTGGCCAGTCGGGTCTGTGGGAACAGCGAGAGGTCGAGCTGGATCGGAAGCGCGACCGCCATTCCGGTGGTGTAGAAAGACATACCCGGGTTGGGCGTTCGGCTTGTTGACCCAGACCGTGTACCAGGGCGTGCCGAACGGCAGTGTGGGTTGTCGGGGTTCGGCGGTCGCCGCCGGAGCACAGATGATCGAGATTCCGACGACCGCCGCCATCAACAGGGCAGCCGCAGATGAGCGTCCAAGGCCGACGAGTCGTCGTCTGCATCGTGTCCTCCCCAATGAGGCACTGGAGGATGCTCGGTACAGCGATTCTAGTTGTCGGAAGGCCCCGACAGATTCGAGTTGGGCAAACGCACGTCAGCTCAGCGGATTGACGACACGCACTCCCCGCAGAGTGCCGCCGTCCGCCAGGTCCTCGGTCCAGAGTTCGTCGCACCCACCGCGGACAGCCGCTTCCAGGATCATCGCGTCGAAGATCGACAGCTCGTGTCGTGCGGCGGTGTGCGCAGCCACCCGAACAAGTTCGGCATCCGCGGGGATGACGTCAAGCGGCAACGAGTCGAGAACTCTGGCAGCCTCAGACCGCGACCGACCGAGTTTGCGGATCAGTACCGAGTGCAATTCGACACGCACCTGTGTGCTGATCACCGCGTCAGCGGCATGTGCGGCGAACACCTCGCGGGCACGGGACTGCTTACCCGGGAGACTGTCGTCGAACTGATACGCGAGGAGGTTGGTGTCGAGAAAGACGGTCACCGCTGCGCCTTGCGCGGCTCGTCGTACAGCTCTTCACGTGTCCAGCCGGCACCTTCGGAGCTGCCACTCAACTCGCGGGACAAATCGACAAAGTCGGCGGCCGCCCGTTGCCGACGCGAACGTGCGGTGTCCGCGTCGGCATACTCGACAAGACGTTGCGCCAGATACTGATTCACCGATTCACCACGTTCGATGGCGCGAATCCGGGCTCGCTTCAGCGTCTCGTCGTCGACTATGATCGTCAGATTCGCGATGCATCAGTGTAGCGCTGATTCGGTGCTACACGAGCGTTGCTGGTGATCGACGCAGGAGCACCTCACTCGTCAGCTCCCGCTGTCGTCACCACCGTCACCGTCGTTACCGTTGTCACCGTTGTTGCCCCCGACGCCGCCGTTCCCTCCGTCGCCGCCGTTTCCGGGGTTGTTCTTGTTGCCGCCGTTGGCATTTCCGCCGTTCCCGCCGTCACCACCATTGCCGGCCACCACGCCACCATCATCACCGTTTCCGCCGTTTCCGCCGTTCGCCGTTCCGGTCTTCGTGTCGGTGGAGTCGGCGTTGCCACCGTTCCCTCCGTTGCCGCCGTTCCCATTGCCGATGAAGCCGCCGTAAGCGCCGTTGCCACCCTTGCCGCCGGTCGTGGTGTGACCGCCCTTGGCGTCGCCGCCATTTCCGCCATTTCCGCCGTCGCCGTTGAACATTCCGCCGCCGATGCCCCCATCGCCGCCGTCGCCGCCGGTGACGGTGTCGGTTCCGGTGGCGTTGCCGCCTTGGCCGGCGTCACCGGCATTGCCATTGGTGACGACATGCCCCATCGCCGCCTCGACCACCCGTCGCGTTGCCGTTCTCGGTCGTGGCGTCACCACCTCGACCCCCCTTGTTACCCGTCCCCAGGAAGACAGCCCCACCCTTACCGCCGTTGCCGCCCTGGGCATTTCCGTTCTCGGTGCCGCATCGCCGCCCGTGCCGCCGAGGCCGGCTGCATGCCACTTGCCGTGGCCGCCGTACCCGCCATTTCCGCCGGTCGCGTTGCCATTGACCGCTGTGGCGTCGCCGCCGTTGCCGCCGCCACCGCTGTCACCGAAGAAGTTGAGATCCGAGATGCGCGAACCGGCGTCGGCACCGTCACCCGCAAAGGCGTCACCGTAGGCCGCGTACGCATCGCCGCCGTCGCCTCCGCGGCCCGAGTTGCCACCGAACAATCCGCTGGCACCGCCGATGGCGCCGTCTCCGGCGATGGCGTCGAGTACCCCGGACGTTTGAATGTCACAGCCGCCGTTGCCGCCCTCGCCGCCGCTTCCGCTCAGCAGTCCGCCGTCGCCGCCCACGCCACCATTGGTCGCCGTCACCACCGTCCGGTGCTGTCGTACACCGCGTTCAGACCGTCCCCGCCGCGTCCTCCATTGCCGAACAGCCAGGCACTGCCACCCGCACCGCCGAAGGCACCGTCACCGCCGTCACCGCCGAGCAGTCCGCCGTCCTCGCCGACGCAGTTGCTCGTGCAGTCAGGGTTGACGACCAGGGCGTCCCGACCGTTGCCGTACAACCAGCCACCGTCACCGAACATGGGCCGAGCGGTGGTGGTGGTGACGGAAAGGGATTCTGCATCTCCGGCGACCGGAGTGGCGACGGTCGTGGTGATCGACAGCACCTGATCGTCGACCGTCGCCGACCGGGCGGTCGTGGCGCTCACCGACTTCCATCCGCCGTCACTCGAGAGCATGCCGACCGTCGCGGCCGTGACCGACCACCATCGACCGTCGACAAATCTGGATCGGGTTGTCGAGGACCGCGCGTAGGTGCGCGCGCCGTCGTCGAAGGTTGGCACGGTCGAAATCGTTGTGTTCAAGGTGGTTTCGCGACCAACCGGGGCGGCCGGTACGGCCCACCGTGGCACGACGACCTTCTTGGACACCACCACGATCGGCGGGCCCGACGAAGCCGACCGGCCCGGAGCCGGCTCGACGGACACATGGGCACCGCCGACCATCGCGGGAAGGGCTGCGGCGGTCACACACGCCCCGGCGAACAACGTCGCCACTACGTGCTTGACGCGCACCGGCTTTGGCTTCGGCATGATCCTGAGCCTCCATCGCTGGACTGGCAGTGGTCGTGCACAAACCAGTCAAGTCGATGGGGTACCGAGTTGTCGGCGGATTGACGAAATGCCTTTCGCTCGGTCAGCCGACGCGGCGGTACTCCGGCTCTTCGCGCATCACGCGGCGACGCTGGAACGGCGGCAGATGCTCGAACGCCGGGTCCTCGTCGTCGATCTCCAGCACCACCGCACCGCCGGGGCGGCGCAACCGGGGAGGCGGTGGCGCAGCAGCGAATTCGGGGGTCTGCTCCATACGACGACGCCGCTCGGCTTCCTGACGGCGCACCCGCTGAGCCCGTGTGGCGCGCTGAGCCCGGATCTTCTGCTCGGTCTTGGTGGCGCGTCGTAGGTAGAAGAGATAGCCGAGAAGCAGTGTCGCGGTCACGCCGGTTGCGACCCAGCCCGCCAACCCGAAGGCGAACCCGCCGGCGACTGCCGCGAACACCAGGATCAGCAGGCCGATGGTGACGCGCTGCCGTTCGCGGTAGCGCAGGTCGCGACCCTTGTCTTCAATGGAATACGCACTGCTGCGGGTGGATCCACGCACGCGGCTTCCCCGACCGGCTTCGGAGCGCTGCGCGGTCTCGGATTCGGTCGCATCCTCGGCATCGTCGGCGCGGACATCGTCGTCCTCGTGTGCCGACCGCGAGTAGCCGTCGTACTCGTCCTCGTCGAGGTCGTCGTCTTCGGACTCGTACTCGGACTCTGCCTCGTAGTCGTCTTCGTCGTCGTAATCCTCGTCGTACTCGGCATCTTCGTAGTCGGCGTCGTCCTCGTACTCGGCGTCCTCGTCGTACTCGTCCTCGTACTCGGCGTCTTCAGCGTCCTCGGCCTCAGCGTCGGCATCGGCCGGCTGATCGGCCTCCGCATCTTCGTCGAGATCGGCGTCGTCGACCACCGGTGCTTCGACAGCCTCGGCGGAGGCCCGCCGCACCGTCGTCGACTCGACCTTCTCGTCGTCCGAATCAGCGGCGTCAGAATCGACCTCGTCGGATTCGGCGGCGTCGCCGAGCTTCGCCTTGAGTCGTTCTTCCTTGGTCTTGCGTGACCATGATGGGCTGTCGGGATGGCGCCCGGCGGCACGTCGACGCGGCGTCGCGGTCTTGGTTCCGCCGCGATGTAGGAGTCGGGTGGCGCGGGCGATGTCGGTGGACCTGAGCATCTGCGGCCGGCCCTTGATCACCATCGGGACCAGCACGAAGAGCCAGACCGCGACGAGGCAGACCCACAGTACAGAGTTGGGCATGGTGACTCTCCCTTTCTTTCACTCTGGTCACACGGATTCACTCGACAATCTATTGCCGATCACCGCGGGTCCTGCGCAGACGCGCCGAGGGAGAGCAAAGTCGGCCAGTTTCATAGCGGCCTCTCAGCAAGACCGCCATGAAACCGGGCTACCTCACTGACAGAGTTGCTCCGAGATGTTGACCCGGAATCGTCCGAGGTCGACCTGCCCGTGTCGTGGTGTGGTCTGCCACCGCGACGAACCGACCGCGTCACGTTTGGTGCCGGTCTTGTACCAACTGCCGTCGGGCCGCAACGCCTGACTGCAGGGCTTGATCTCGGTGTTCACCAGCACCCGGTAGGTGGTGAGCGGCCGTACGTTCCGGAAAACGGTGCAGCCGTTGCCGGTTGTCCCCTGGGTACGGCCGATCTCCCACCAGTTGCGATTCACCAGCGTCACGCCGCCGTGGTAGGGCCGACCGTCGAACCACGACGCGCAGACCCGAACCGACGGCGCAGGCGCGGCGTCGGCTGTCGGTGTCGCCACCACGACACTCGTCACCCCCGCACCGATGGCCATGACCCCCGCAAGCACACGCAACTTCATCATCTGTCCCCCGTCTCTGTCGCATCGCGAATTTGTGATGTCGAACTTACCTTGAGTCACCACCCCGCTCGATGGTCCGCCCCCTTGCCGGAGGGCGCCACCCCGCTGGCTGAGGTGCTCGAGGCGCCAGCCGAGAGCCTCGAAGCCCGGGTGAGAGGACATTGTCGGCTCGCCAGGCCTTCGAGGCTCGTCGACTTCGAGACGCTCCATGCTCGTACCTCGCATGGGGCTCCTCAGCCCGGCGGCTAGCGCTCCTCGCACCTCAGGCAGCGGGGTGGGCAAGCCGCCAGCGCAACTCAGTCCGCAGCGAACCGTGCGTCGACAGCGACGACGATCTCGATGTCCTCGGGTCGCAGTTCGATGCTCGGGCCGGTGTCGCCCATCGGTGCGGCCGCGCGCATCATCGGCATCGGTCGCGGTTCGGCGAGCATGTTGGGATCGGCGAGTTGCGTCGCCACGACCGGTCCGCGTCCCACCGCGTCGGCGTACGCCTGCGCCTTGTCGACGGCGTCGTCGACGGCCAGCCGACGCAGATCTCGCTCGAACGCTCGCCGGTTCTCCTCGGTGACGGCCCACGACACCCGACTCACCTCGACGTCGTCGGCGCCGATCCATCGATCGACGAACTCGGAGAGCTTCTCGAAGTCGACGAACGTCGCCTCGACCCCGATCCTTGTGGTGTACAAGAGTTCTCGGCGTTCACCGCTCGGATCGTAGGGGCGGTGGGAGTAGACGCGCACGGCATCGCTCGACCACGTCGTCACCGCACCGTCGGCCTCCAACGACGCGAGCGCCTCGGTGAGTGAGGCGTGCGCGGCGGCTGCGGCGGAACGGACCGTCGCCTTGTCGTTGTCCTCGGCGCGCACCGCAAGACCCACGACCGCCAACTCCGGCGCATACCTGCCGCTCGCGTTGCCGCGGACCACGATCTCCAGTGGGCTCATCAGCGGAAGCTCGCCCGACCCGCCCGCACCAGCGTCTCGGCGGCGCTGCCGGCCACCTCTTCGACGGTCAACGCGAACAGCAGGTGGTCGCGCCAGCGTTTGTTGACGTCCATGTACCGCTCGAGCAGCCCTTCCTGACGGAAACCGACCTTGCTCAAGACTTTTTGCGACGCAACGTTCGACGGCTGAACCGTTGCGTCGAGCCGGTGCAGCCCGACCACGCCGAAACAATGGTCGACGCCGAGGGCGACAGCCGCGGTCGCAATGCCCTTGCCCGCGTGCACCTCGTCGATCCAGTAGCCGATCCACGCGGTCCGTACCGCGCCCCGCTGAATGTTGCCGACGGTCAGCTGCCCCACGTACACACCGTCGAGTTCGATCACGAATGGCAGGATGGTGCCGCGTTTGGCCTCGGATTTCAGGATCGCGAAGAGCGGCGGCCACGAACTCGGTTGGTGACGGTCGGCCCAGCTTCCGACGCCGGTCGGCTCCCACGGCAGCAACGAATTCTGGTTGCGGATGCGCAGTTCGCTCCACGTCTTGCCGTCGCGAAGCTTCACCGGCCGCAAATTCACCGCTCCCGCGGGCAAACGCAACGGACCGAGGGTCGCCGGCCACCCCGGACTGGCCTGCTCACCGCTCAACCACCTGAACACAAGAGTTGAGTTTATGCGGTGAAAGGCAAACCTCAGCCGCGTTGCGCGAGGAACGCGACGTCGACTTCGTCGCCGGTGCCGAGTTCGTCGACCTCGGGATCGACCATGATCAGGCAGTTTGCCTCGGCGAGTTCGGCGAGCAGGTGCGACGACCCGGTCGGCGACGCGCCGAGCACCTGCACCAAGTAGTCCCCCGACCGTTCGTCCCGCATAAGCTGTCCCCGTAGATAGCCCTTACGACCCTGGACCGACGCGATCGGTCCGATGGTGCGTGCCTTGATGACGCGGCGCATGGGTTGCCGTTTGCCGAGGGCGATGCGGATGAGGGGTCGAACCATCACCTCGAACGTGACGAGCGCGCTCACCGGGTTGGCGGGCAGCAGGAACGTTGGGACCTCGTCTCGCCCCAGCCGGCCGAAGCCCTGCACGGAACCCGGATGCATGGCGACGCGCACGATCTCGAGATCACCGAGGTCGGCCAGGGCGTCGGCGATGGCGCGCGACGCGCTGCCGCCCACCGCGCCGCAGATCACCACGATCTCCGACCGGATGAGTTGCGCCTCAACCACTTCCCGCATCCGCGACGCCTCGCGCTCGGCGATGCCGACGCGATTCACGTCGGCACCGGCGTCGCGCGCGGCGGCGGCGAGCGCGTAGCTGTTGACGTCGTAGATCTGGCCGGGCCCGGGGGTGCGGTCGATGTCGACTAGTTCGCTGCCCACCGAGATCACCGACAGGCGCGGCCGGGGATGCACCATCACCCGCGACTGTCCTACCGCCGCAAGCAGTCCCACCTGGGCGGGACCGATGATGGACCCGGACCGCACGGCGACGTCACCGGGTTGCACGTCGTCGCCGACGCGTCGGACGTAGTCGCCGCTCTCGACGGCGTGACCGATCTTGACCTTCTGCTCGCCGCCGTCGGTCCAGCGCAGCGGGACCACCGCGTCGGCGAGAGTGGGCATGGGCGCACCGGTTTCGACGCGCACCGCCTGATGCGGTTGCAGTCTCGTCGGCGTGCGGGTGCCCGGCTCCATCTCCCCGACCACCGGCAACGACACGATCATCGGCTCATTCGGCTCGAGGTCCACCAATTCGGCTCCGGCGGTGTCGAAGTCCTCGATGTCCTCGGGTGCGATGGTGCCCGCGAGCCCGACGTCGACGGCCCGCACGGCGTAGCCGTCGATGGCGGCCTGATCGAACCCGGGCATGGGCAGCTCGGTTACCACTTCCTCGGCGCACATCAAACCCTGCGACTCCGAGATCGCCACCCGCACCGGCCGTGGCGCCACGGCAGCAGCGGTCACCAGGGTCAGATGATCCTCGACCGAACGCATTTCACCGCACTCTCACCGGATACAGCACAGCGAAAACTGTAGCGGTTCGAGCGGAGGGTACGACGCAGGCGCGCGGACCGCTACCGACTGTCAGGTCAGCAGGTCGCCAAATCCCTGCCGCTCGATGCTGCTCATCAAGCGTTTCGACGGCTCGTTGTCGTCGAGCCAACGCCGCAGCCCAGCCCGCTGGGCGGCAATGTCGGCGTAGTCGAGACGAAGGCAGGCCAGCAGTGCGCCCAATGACTGAGGCGCTGGGCGCGGCTCCCCAGAGTGCAGAAAGACGCTGTCGTCCTGCACTCGTTCATTCATGATCGCCATCGTCCCACCTCCGCAACTCTGCCGTCAGCTCGGGAGTCCCATCTTCTCCGCTGCTCACCCCGAGGATATACAGGGCCGATGACCTCATCAACAGCTCATACTGCTCAGCGAGTGCAGGCACTCCAGCGGGCGGCACCCACAACACCCCAGTGCCGGCCGGCACGATCAGACGGAGAACGAGGGGATCACGCGGAGGAACCGTGAATGAAGAAGCAATCGAGCGCAACGGCGACGTGGCCAAGAAACCGCCTACACGCACTACTCGGTCGACCAATTGTTCGACTTCATGGCCCGCGACGCCCAAAGCCGACCCCGCGTCGCGGATACCGCGCCACGCCATCGCACGGCGACCGATCGGATGGCGCCGAATCACAACCTCAAGAAAGTCGCGCACCTCTTCGGCCTCGTAGTCGGCGGGAGGGTCGATTTCGCGTTCAATCGCTTGGACCCTTTCGTAGAAGCGATCCAATCCCTGCCAACGCACAACGGCAGCACGCTCCTCACCAGAAAGATCGTCGCCCGGCATCGTGGCGTCGAGATAAGCGATCAAGTCGCGGGCATCAGCGGCCGTCGGTCCGCCCAGCGGGTTGTTACGTGGTGCGGGTCGCAGCGCTCGGTCCTCCGGGAAATAGCGTTCCGATGTCGCCCTGAATCCTAGACACGCTCAAGGGCATCAATTCGCAATCGACTGCAGTACTTCTGGACGAGCACTGCAAATCCTGTTGAGCGCACGACGTTTCGTAGAGCTGATTGGTGCTGCCTATGCCGATGACCAGATCCCACGGCTGGCCGGAATAGGCGTTCCGGAATTCCACCGGGAGGTGGCCGGCGGACACCGCCTCACAACGACACAGCGTCGGCGAGTACGCGCCGAGAGAACCGATCATCAGTGAGTGCACCTTCGCTGATCACGTCGACTTTGATACCGAGCAAGTCGCTGAGCTCCGACATCAAGATGCCCACCTCACCCAGGTGCGTGTCCGGAAGAAAGGTGACGAGGAGGTCGAGGTCGCTGTCGATGGTGTCGATACCGCTTGCGGCGCTACCGAATACCCGGACGTTCGAGCCCCGATGAGCGGCGACCAGCTCGATGATCTCGTCGCGATGCTTCTTGAGCAGAACCGATGGACGCTGCCGTGTTCGTCTGCTCAATTCCGCGCGATCCACAGCCAGAGTTTATACCAGTCGTGGTATGTCCTCAGCCCTCTGCGAGCCGCTTCTGCAGCCACTCCCGCAGGTCGGGTCCGTAATCCTCGCGGTCGAGGGCGAAGTCGACGGCCGCCTTGAGGTAGCCGCCTGGGTTGCCGAGGTCGTGACGCGTGCCGCGATGCACGACGACGTGCACCGGCTCCCCTTCCGCGATGAGCAGCGCGATCGCGTCGGTGAGTTGCAGCTCGCCGCCGGCGCCGGGTTCGATGCGGCGCAGGGCGTCGAAGATCTTGCGGTCGAGGATGTAGCGTCCGGCGGCCGCGAGGTTCGAGGGAGCGTCCTTGGGGTCCGGTTTCTCCACCATTCCCTTGAGACGTTTGACATTCGGATTGTGCGCGTCGGGCAACTCCTCGACGTCGAACACGCCATACGCGGAGATCCGGTCTCCGGGTACCTCGATCGCGCACAGCACCGACCCGCCGCGTCGCTGACGTGTACGGGCCATGACCTCGAGCACGCCGCCCGGAAGGACAAGGTCGTCGGGTAGGAGGACCGCGATGGCGTCTTCGTCGTCGTCGAGGTACTTCTCCACACATCCGACGGCGTGTCCGAGGCCGAGCGGCTTCTCCTGGACCACCGACGCCACCTCGAGCAGCGACGGCGCCTTGCGCACCTTGGCCAGCATCGCGGCCTTGCCCCGCTTGGCCAGCGTGTTCTCCAGCACCAGGTCTTCGACAAAGTGCGCGACGACGCCGTCCTTGCCGGGCGAGGTGACGATGAGCAGACGTTCGGCGCCGGCGGCCTTGGCCTCCTCGGCGACCAGCTCGATGCCGGGGGTGTCGACGACCGGCAGCAATTCCTTGGGCACCGTCTTGGTGGCGGGCAGGAATCGGGTACCCAGACCGGCCGCGGGGACGACGGCGGTGCGTGGGATCGGCGGAGTGTTCGGTACGGCTTCGTACTCGGTGAACTCGTCGGTTTGCGTGCTGGACGTCATGGTCACCACCCTAGGACAGCTCGCTGTCAGAAGCCTGTCGTCACGATGCAAGTCACCTCCGTCGAACAGGTGAATTCCCGGCGGTAGCGGGTCCGACGCGGTGTGCGATCGGCTACAGTCCGGTTCGAGAAGCATCGGGATCTGCGCGAGGGATGGTCGGGGTTGCGGACTCTGAAGAGACGACTACGGGATGAGGGCACCGAGCATCGGGCCCGCATGTCCCCGTTTGCGCGCGAGCAGGCTGCGGCCAACCTCGCCGAATGGATTTACGCGGCGCCGTTCCGCCTGGAATACGACGTGACGGTTGCCGCGTACGTGCCGGTGGGGTCGGAGCCCGGCTCGTTGGCGATGCTCGACGCCCTGCTGGACCGCGGCGTCACAGTCCTCATCCCGGTGGTCCCACCCGGAGAACCCGACCGCCTCGACTGGGCCCGTTACACCGGCCAGCAGTCGCTGACCCGCGGCCGATGGGGACTGTGGGAACCGACCGGTTCGCGCCTGGGAGCCGAGGCCATCCGCGCGGCGTCGGTGATCCTGGTCCCTGCGCTCGCGGTCGACAAGTCCGGCGTCCGACTGGGCCGTGGCGGCGGCTACTACGACCGCACCCTCACCGGACTGACCGCCGACGTGGTCGCGGTGATCTACGACGACGAGCTCGTCGACTCCCTACCCGCCGGACCGTACGACGTACCGGTCGGCTGGGTACTCACTCCTGAGGGCGGGTTCGGGGCATTGGGCTAGCTGGGTTTCAGACCTGGTTGATCAGGCCGGCGCGGCAGCTTTGGTTGTCGAACTCGAACTCGAACTCGAACTCGACGAGCTGCTGTCGGACTTCGACGAGCTGCTGCTGTCGGACTTGCTCGAACTCGACTCCGACTTCGTCGAGCTCGACGAATCCGAACTCGACGACGAGCTGTCGCTCGAGGAGCTGTCCGACGAGGACGAGCCGGGACGGGAGTCGGTGCGGTAGAAGCCGCTGCCCTTGAAGACGATGCCGACACTGTTGAACAGCTTGCGGAGGCGTCCGGTGCACTGCGGGCATTCGGTCAGCGAGTCGTCCGAGAACGACTGGACGATGTCGAACTTGTTGTCGCACTCCGTGCACGCATACGAATAAGTGGGCACCGAAACCTCCGGAAGTCAGTGAATCGCTGACAAGTGTAACCGATTTTGGCACTCCAACATTCCGAGTGCTAAGCCGCTGGTCCGACGGTGCGCCGTGCGAGTGAACTCCGGTTGCCATGACGCTCGTTTTCCGAGTGTCGTTGCAACCTGTTCGGTTCTCCACCCGTTCGCGTCGCGAACATCCTTTGGTCATGGAATGGTAAAGGTCGGCGGCGGACAACGGAGCCCCGTGCCATGAGACCCAGCACCCGATCCCGGAGCACGTTCCCATGACCGATTTTCTCGACACCGTCAACGGCTACATCTGGAGCAATCCGCTCGTGTACCTCTGCCTGGCAGCGGGGGTGTTCTTCTCGCTGCGCACCAGGTTTGTGCAGGTACGCCAGATCCCGGAGATGATCCGGGTGATGCTGCACGGTGAACGCTCCCCCGACGGCGTCTCGTCGTTTCAGGCGCTGACGATGTCGCTGGCCGGCCGCGTCGGCACCGGCAACATCGCGGGCGTCGCCACAGCCATCGCCTTCGGCGGACCGGGTGCGCTGTTCTGGATGTGGATGGTCGCGTTCCTCGGGGCGTCGACGTCGTTCGTGGAGTGCACCCTCGGCCAGATCTACAAGACCCGCGACCGCCTGACCAACGAATACCGCGGCGGTCCCGCGTACTACCTCAGCCGCGCACTGGCGCACACCAAGGCGGCGCCGTACTTCAAGGTCTACGGCCTCGTCTTCGCCGCGGTCACCGTGCTCGCCTGCGGGCTGCTGCTCCCGAGCGTGCAGTCGAACTCGATGGCAGTGGCGATGAACGACGCGTGGGGCATCTCGACCTACTGGGCTGCGATCGGCATGGTGATCGTCCTGGCGTTCATCATCATCGGTGGCGTCAAGCGGATCGCGGCGTTCGCGTCGATCGTGGTCCCCTTCATGGCGATCGTCTACATCGTCCTGGCCATCGTCATCGTCGCGATGAACGCCTCGGAGGTTCCCGGCGTCGTGCGCATGGTGTTCAGCAGCGCCTTCGGGTTGGACTCGGCATTCGGTGCGATCATCGGCGCGGCCATCATGTGGGGCGTCAAGCGCGGCATCTACTCCAACGAGGCCGGCCAGGGCACCGGCCCGCACGCGGCGGCCGCAGCCGAGGTGTCGCACCCCGCCAAGCAGGGACTCGTGCAGGCGTTCGCGGTGTACGTCGACACCCTGTTCATCTGTTCGGCGACCGGATTCCTCATCCTGTCGACCGGGGCCTACCGCGTGTTCGAGGGCGAGTCCGATTCCGGCGCCGTCATCGCCGACGGCGGGCTGCTTGACGACGGCGTCGAGGTGGGTCCCACGTTCGTCCAGGCCGGCTTCGACACCCTTTGGAGCGGCGCGGGTTCGTCGTTCGTCGCCATTTCACTGGCCTTCTTCTGTTTGACGACGATCATCGCCTACTACTACATGGCCGAAACCAATCTGCGGTTCTTGCTCGGCAAGGCGTCGACCGTCTACATCCAGCCCCTGCGCAGCACGGTGGGAACCAACGTCACCATGCTGCTGCAGGGCCTGATCCTGGTGTCGGTGGCGATCGGTGCGGTGTCGACGGCTACCGAAGCCTGGACGCTCGGCGACATCGGCGTCGGCCTGATGGCCTGGCTCAACATCGTCGGCATCCTGATCCTCCAGCAACCCGCGTTCAAGGCGCTACGCGACTACGAACGCCAGAAGAAGCAGGGCAAGGATCCCGTGTTCGATCCGATCGCGCTCGGCATCGTCGGCGCGTCGTTCTGGGAGAGCTACCAACCCAAAGACGAACGTAAGGAATCGGTTTCGACCTGACGGCCTGACCCCAACGCCACCCGGGTGGCACTGAAAGTAGGGGAAGAACTCCCGCTCACCCATTGCGCTCCCGCTTATTGGATCTAATAAGCGGGAGCGAAAAGGGTGAGCGGGAGCCGGTGGAGCGCAGGGCCCCGAGGCCGCCTAGATCAGCCGCCGATGACGTCGCGATCGACGTCGGGAATGCCGTCACGGTTCATGTCGGGATCACGCAACTGACGTGCGTCCCACCTCAGCAGGACGGCCGCGATTGCCGCCGACACCACCGACCCGGCGAGGATCGCCGCCTTCGCGGCGGCGGCGTGCGAGTCGCTGCCCACTTCGAACGACAGTTCCGCGATCAGCAGGGCGACGGTGAATCCGACGCCGGTCAGCATGCCGACGGGCAGAAGGTCTCGGAGGCCGATGGAGTCGGGTAGTCGTAATGGGGTGAAGCGCACCATCAATGCCGTGAATGCCAGGACGCCCACCACCTTGCCGACGACGAGTCCGAGCATGATGCCGATCGACACCGGCTGGATGATGCCCGACGTCCCGACCACCGTTACCCCGGCTGCGGCGAACGCGAACACCGGGAGTGCCACCGCAGCGGAGTAGGGCCGGATGGTCTCGTCGAACCATTCGGTCCGCGGCATCCGTTCACCGCGCATGGCGACGGCCGGGACCGAGAAGCCAAGCAGCACACCGGCGATGGTCGCGTGGACACCCGACGCGTGCATCAGCGTCCACGCCGTCAAAGCGACCGGCAACAGCAGCAGCCACCAGCGTCGGGCCATGCGGACGAGCACCGCGAACACCGCGACCGCCACCAGTGCGCCGAGCAGGGCGGGCAGGTTGATCGTGTCGGTGTAGAAGGTGGCGATCACCGTGATGCCGAGCAGGTCGTCGACGACGGCGAGGGTGAGCAGGAACGTTCGCAGCGCCACCGGCAGTCCGCGGCCGAAGATGGCGAGGACGGCGAGCGCGAACGCGATGTCGGTGGCGGTGGGGATCGCCCAGCCGCCGAGCGCTTCGGGGTCGCCGATGCCGACGACGGCGACGTAGCAGGCCGCCGGGACGATCATGCCGCCGAGGGCCGCGACGATGGGCACCCCGGCGAGCTTGAAGTCGCGCAGGGTGCCGGCGACGAACTCATGTTTGAGTTCCACCCCGACGACGAAGAAGAAGATGGCGAGCATGCCGTCGGCGATCCAGTCGGCCAGCGACAGGTGCAGATGAAGGGCCGCCGGGCCGAACTCGATCTCGAGGAGATCCTGGTAGCTGTCCCGCCAGGGTGAGTTGGCCCAGACGACGGCGATCGTGGCGGCGGTGAGCAGCAAGGCGCCGCTGGTGGTGTCGAGGGCTGCCCAGCGCTTGAGCTGAGCGGTGCGCGACGGCGAGGTGTCCGACGTCGACTCGCCTGGTGGCGAGAGGTCGGAACCGGTGGGTTGCTGGTCGGACATGAATCCTCCATTGGGGTCGTCGGTGGCATTCTCCGGCACTTTCTGCTGCCGGAGGCCGACCAGACTTCCCGGCACACCGCGGACCATTCTCCCCGACGCCGGCGACATTCTCGAACCGGGCAGGTCATCCACAGGTCAGCGGGGGTTTCGCAGCACCTGTGGATGGTTGGCCCTCGGTGCGTCGGCGCGAACCTAGTGTCGTCGCATGCCTTCTCTGCGTCGTCCCACTCGGACCGGACTCGCTCCCCGATGGCGCGACCGGCTCCGGCACGCCTTGCGGCCAGGCTGGACGCGCAGCGTGCTCATCCGGCGCGCCGCAGCCATAGCGCTGCTCGCGGTCGCCGTGGGCGTCGGTTTCGCCGGACACCGGACGAGCGGCGAACGTCCGGTGCTGGCAGCGGCCCATGAACTGCGGCCTGGCCAGCCGCTGACCGCCGACGATGTGCTGGTGGTGCGCGTTCCTGCGGCGCTGGTCCCCGACGGTGCGCTCACCAGCGCCGACGCCGGGATCGGACGCATGATCGCCGGGCCGGTCCGCATCGGTGAGATCGTCACCGACGCCCGACTCCTCACGCCACGCCTGCCCTCTGCGCTCACCGGTTCCGACGACGCCCGGCTCGTCCCGGTGCACCTCGCCGACGACGCCCTGACCGCGTTGCTGCGTTCGGGCGACGTGGTCGACGTGCTGTCGCCCGACGCGGAAGTCTTGGCGCGCGGCGCGGTGGTCGCGCTCCCCGCGACGCAGAGTGCCGGAGGTGGGTTGGCCGCCCGAACTGCGACCCGTCCCGTGCTGCTCGCGATGAACGAATCGTCGGCGCACCGCGTCGCCGCCGTCGGACTCGACGCACCGCTTGCCGTGGTGCTGCATTGACGCGAGCACAGAGTCCCCCACCACTGCCTGAGGTGCGACGAGCGGAGACTCCCCCACCGCTGCCTGAGGTGCGACGAGCGCAGACTCCCCCACCGCTGCCTGAGGTGCGACGAGCGCAGACTCCCCCACCGCTGCCTGAGGTGCGACGAGCGCAGACTCCCCCACCGCTGCCTGAGGTGCGACGAGCGCAGCGAGGAGCCTCGAAGGCCTGGCGACACGACATTGTCATCTCACCAGGGAGCGCTCGCGCCGAGCCACCGGTCGGGCGCGTTCAACCCGGCGAGGTACCCGACACATATCGCGCATTCGCTGCAAAGAAGCGCGATTCGTTTACGATCCTGGATAGGGTTTGGAAGTTCGGTGTCACACATCGAATTCAGGAACTCGTTAGAGATTCGAATTACCGAGAACAAGAGCGGGAAACCACCAAGGAGAGGCCGCACACCGTGCTCAAGGGATTCAGGGACTTCATACTCAAGGGCAATGTCGTCGAATTGGCGACCGCGGTCATCATCGGTGCAGCGTTCACCGCGATTGTCACCGCGTTCACCGACGGCATCGTCCAGCCGATCATCAACTCGATCCCGATCGGCAGCGACGCCGCTCAGGGACTCGGGTTCCAGATCACCGACAATCCGTCGACGTTCGTCAACATCGGCGCTGTGATCACCGCGATCATCAACTTCCTCATCATCGCGGCCGTCGTGTACTTCATCATCATCATGCCGTACAACAAGCTCGCCGAACTGGGCGGCTTCGGCAAGAAGTCCGAGGTCACCGAGGTCGCGCTGCTCACCGAGATCCGCGATCTGCTCGATCCGGAAGGCGCGTCGGCAGCCAAGGCGGAGGCCGAGGCCGATCTGCCCGACCACCTGTCCGACCCATCCGGGCCACCATCGGGTCCGACGTATGGGGCTGCGGCCGGAGCCGCGGCGGGGGCCACACAGCGCATCTCGACGTCGAAGCCCGACGCCCCGCAACCGCCTCCGGCGCCGTCGACCGCGCCGTACGAGCCGCCGTCAGGCCCACCCTCGGGTCCGCAGGCACCGCTCACCGGCCCCCCGTCGGGACCCCCTCCCGGACCGCTCGGCGGACCTGGTGGACCTGGCGGGCCGCCGTATCCGACGCCGCAGCCGGCCCCCGGCAATTACCCACCTCCGGGTAACTACCCGCCGCCCGGCAACTACCCGCCGCCCGGGCCTCCGGGACCGCCGCCCGGATCGGGTCCCGGCACGCAGTACCCCGGCGACTTTCCGCCGGACGCGCCCGGACGTCACTCACGCTGACAACAGATCGGCCCCCGCACATCGCGGGGGCCGATTTGTGTCTGTCCACCACCAAGCTGGGCCACCGCTCGCCACCACCGCTCCCTGAGGTGCGCCCTTCGGCACACTCGCCGGCTCGCTGCTCAGGACCCGCGGAGCGAGCTTCGAAGGGCTCGGAAACGCTCTCTCACCAGGCCCTTCGAGGCTCGTCGCTTGCGCTCCTCGCACCTCAGGGAGCGGTAAACGGCGTCGCTTGCGCTCCTCGCACCTCAGGGAGCGGTAAACGGCGTCGCTTGCGCTTGCTCGCTCAGGGAGCGGTGGGAGCGTGCAGACCCGGACCCACAGCCGACTGACAGCGACACCGGCAGCCACCGTCCAGGTTCGGTTCCTACCTTCAGTTGAGTCCGACGAAGTACAGACACAACCGGAGGTACAACACATGCCACAGCAGCCGCAGCGTCCCGATAACCGTGGTGGACAGCCGCAGGGTCGTCCCGGAGGACGCCCGCAGCCTCGTCGGCGCCCGGAGCCCCGTCCGCGTCGGTGGCCGTTCGGTTTCTTCGGAAGCTGACTTCGCGTCACCATTTCGAGAGCGCGGCCCTGCGGTACCCCCGACTCCGCAGGGTCGCGTTCGGCTTTTCTTTCCCAATCTGGGTGGTACGATCGAACCTGATCGAAACTCACAGGTACCACGCAGGTTTCGGCAGCAAACTCACAGGAAACTGGCAGAAAGCCAGGTCACTGATCCGTCGAGCGACATTCCGTGCGCGGCAATAGGTTCCACACGGTGCCGTCCGATCGGACGAAAGTCGCCCGACATGTCCAGATGTCCTTGAGGCGCACCCTCTCCGCAGTTAGCGTTCGTAACGTCCGATGATGAATCGGCGATCAACCTATCGTGACGCCTGTCACTTCCGACGACGTCCGGAAAAAGGAGAGAGCTATGCCCCCACGTAGATGACCTGGTGGCCCCGGCGGACCTGGTGGCCCCGGCGGACCTGGCGGACCTGGTGGCCCCGGCGGACCTGGCGGTCCCGGTGGTCCCGGCGGACCCGGCGGACCCGGCCGCGGTGGCCCCCCGCATCGCCGTCGCCGTCCCGGCCCGCCGCCGCGTCGTCGCGGACCCCGTCCGTGGCCGTTCTGGTGGGGCAGCTGACCCGCCAGTCGTGTGATTTCGAATCCCCGTCGCTTCGGCAACGGGGATTCGTCGTTTCAGGGCAGGTCAGCGACGCAGGAGCCTGCCGCCGTCGACCTCGACGGTGTAATCGGCCAATGCCGCGACCTGGGGGTCGTGGGTGATCAGCAGCGTCGTGCGCGACTTCGCCAGGCGGACCATCGGTTCGAGGATGCGCGTGGTGGTCGCACCGTCGAGGCCGGTGGTCGGCTCGTCGAGGATGAGCAGTGGGGTGTCGCGCAGGAAGGCACGCGCCAACGCGATCCGCTGCCGCTGGCCACCCGACAGGTTGACGCCACGCTCGGCCAACTTCGCGTCGAAGCCACCGGGAATTCGTTCGATGAACTCGGTGGCGTCCGCGGACGCGGCGGCCTTGCGGATCTGTTCGGGGGTGGCCTCGGGCCGGCCGTAGGCGATGTTGTCGGCAACCGTCCCGCTGAACAGCGCCACCTGCTGCGGCAGCACTGCCATGTGCGCGCGCAGGGTCGGTAGCCCGAGGGATCGAATGTCGTTGCCGTTGAGGGTGATCGAGCCGGTGTCGGGGTCGTAGAACCGCAGCAGCAGATAGGTCAGTGTGCTCTTGCCCGCACCGCTGGGTCCCAGGATCGAGACGAAGTCGCCGTCGTCGATGGTGAGGTCGGCGTGGTCGAGCACCCGATGCCCCGATCCCGGATAACTGAAGCCGACGTCGCGGAAGGTGAGTGCCGCCTGGTCGGAGACCGGGCCGGCGATCGGCGCGGTGAGCATCGCCTCGGCGTCGGCATCGGTGGCGTCGGCGACGACGGTCGGATCGTCGAGTGCCGGGTCGTCGGCGTCGGTGATGCCGATCGGTGCGTCGAGGACCTGGGCGACGCGTTCGGCGCTGGCGGTCGCGGCGGTGACGTCGACGACGAGTCCGCCGAGGGTCTGGATCTGCGGGTACAGGTAGCCGAGGTAGCCGGTCAGCGCGATGAGTGTGCCGAGCGTGGCGTCGCCGACCGAGATCTGCCACGCGCCGAAGATCAGGACGGCGATCATGCACAGCACCTCGACGATGCCGACGGCCTCGGAGAAGGCGGCGTTGGCCTTGATCTCCGACATCCGAGCGTTGCGCCAGATGCGTGACTGTCGCAGGACGCGCAGGCGGTCGCGGCCGACCTGATTGTCGGACTGGATCGCCAGCGAGTTGGTGAGGCCTTCGTTGACCAGGGTGCTGATGCGGCCGTTGGCATGCCGCTCACGCCGCGACGCCTTCTTCACCACAACGCCGAACCACCGCGCCATCACCCAGAGCAGCGGCGCGAGGATCACGGCCAGCAACGCAAGATCCCATGCGGTCACAAACGCGGCGACCGCGTAGATGACGAGGCTGACGATGGCCACCACCGCCGAGATCATGCCCGACGAGAGCAGGCTGTCGATGGCCTCCACGTCGGAGCTGTGTCGGGCGATGAGGTCGCCGGTGTCGAAGCGGGATCGGGCGTGCGGCGCCAATCGTTGTGTGTGCGCATACATTTGGTCGCGCAGACGCAGCAGCACCTTCTCGGTGACGCCGCCACCGATCACGTTGCCGGCGTACGACAATGCCGAACCGAGGAGCGTGACGCTCACCCAGATGATCATCGGCGCCACGAGTGCCTGGAGATCACCTGTGATCAACACGTTTTCGACGATGTAGGCGAACACCGCGACCGTGACCACCGTGGTCCCGACCTCGATGAGATACAGCAGGATCGCGACGGCCAGCTTCCACCGCTCCCCCTTCAGCAGCGGTGTGAAGCGGCGGATGGTGGTGATGACGTTGAGAGGATTGGGGCGGTCGTCGTAGTCGTCGAGCCCGTCGCGAACCTCGCTGGTCGAGCCGCTACCGAGCCCCTGGGCGAGGAAGCGTGTCGAGACCACTTCACCCGACCCCTCGTCCCCACCGCTGGTCGAGCCGCCTCCGAGCCCCTGGGCGAGGCGGCGTGTCGAGACCACTTCACCCGCGCCGTCGAACTCAGCCTCGGTCTCGTAGAGCTCGTCCGGTTCGGGAGTCACGCTCCATCGAGACTTCCGCAAGCCGGCCATTCCCTCACCTTCGCTCTTCGTGTGCGCCCAACCTTCGCAGCCTATCCGCCGGTCGATCCCGAATACCAAGCCAGCAGGCCCTATCCAGCGAAGACACAGCAACTGCGCACGAGGCGCCCAGGCTCGACGGTGTTCGAGCCTCCACTCTCCTATCGCCGGCCGAGCCGTTTGTGTTCCGCGGGCCGAGCCGAAGCCCTCACAGATCGGGTCGAAGCCCCCCACCGCTGGTCGAGCCGCTACCGAGCCCAGGCGCTCCACGCTGGTCGAGCCGCTACCGAGCCCAGGCGCTCCACGCTGGTCGAGCCGCTACCGAGCCCCCTGGGGCGAGGAAGCGTGTCGAGACCACTTTGCCGAGCTCACGTGCAGTGATCTCGACACGACGCCTCGCCTAGCGGCTCGGAGTCGGCTCGATCAGCGTGGGGGCCGGGTCGATCAGCGTGTGGCGGCTCCATCAGCGGAAGGCAGATACGCCGAAGGGCGGGAACCCTTTCGGATTCCCGCCCTTCGGTCAGAACTGGTGTAGATCAGCCGATGCTGAACGGCTTGCCGTTGAGCACGGTGACGCTCTTCACCGAATCGGTGGAGACGGTCACCTGGACGCGCGGACGAGCCGCGGCGTAGCCGGCGCAACCATCGACGCCGAACTTCTCCTGGCTATACACAACGCCACCCTTGTTGCCCTTGAAGGTGTAGTCGTTGACCTCGTAGTCCTTGTACGCAGTGCTGTCGCCCGAGGTGGTGTTGATGACCCACACGGTGCTGACCTGGCCGGGGCCTAGGGTGACACTTGCGTCACCACCGGCCGAAGGACCTTCGTCGTCTCCGCCCTGGGTGTATCCCGCTCCAGCTCCGGCGCCCGCGCCGAAGGTCACCTGGCAGCCCACGTCGTATCCGACCTTGATGGAGCCACCGTCGGCCTGCTTGCCATTGATGCTGACTCGCACCTTGCCGGTGACCCAGACCTCACGCGAGGTCTGGACATTGGTGACGGCACGCTGGTAATTGGCGTACTGGTCGAACAGGGTGACGGTGACCTTGGTGCCATCGGCCAGGGTCTTGGTGATCGTGCCGCCGGGCAGCTTGCCCGCGTGGGCCGGAGCGTCGCCCAGGCCCGCGATACCCATCACGGCAGCGCCGGTGATGGCCGCACCGGCGACCACACGGCGGGTGATGTTCTTCTTCATGATTCCCCTTCGTGGAATTAGAGATCTGCTCAGGGCAGATAAATCAGAGAGTGAGTGTTATCTGCGCCCGGTCAGTTAATGCTGAAGGGCTTGCCGTACAGGGTGGACTGGATGAGGGTGCCCTCGCCGTTCACGGTGCCGTCGTCGGTGTTGTAACCCTTGGCGGCGATCACCTTGACTGCCGAACGTGCCGAGGCGTATCCGGCGCATCCGTTGAGCTTGAAGGAGAGCTGCGAGAGCTGGATGCTCATGGCCTTGCCGGCGTCGAAGTCCTTGTCGGTGATGTCCACGATGGCGACCTGCCCCGGAGAGAGCGGCAGTGTCAAAGAGCCGGAGACGCCACCCGACGGGGTGACGATGTCGAGCGAACCACCCAGTCCCAGCTCGAGACCACTGACATCGACCTGGCATCCGACGATGTACTTCACGGCAATGTTGCCATTGACTCCGGACGATGCCTTCGTCTGGTAGTTGCCCGAGAGAACGAATCCGCGGGCGGTCGGGTTGTTGGCGACAGTGCCGATCGCGTAGGCACTTTCGCCGGTACGCCAGGTCTGCACAACCTCACCGTCGACGCCGGTGGCCTTCTTGTAACCATTCGGCAGCGCAACGGCTGCTGCATCGCCTGCCCCCATACCGGCCAGGCCCAGGGCCGCCACCGATGCGATGGCGGCCGCGCCGACGACGCGGCGCAGCCCAAGCTTGCTGAACTTGCTCATTCGTTCCCTCTCACAGGATTCGGCTGTTCTCCTATGAATGCATGCGCATCCACAAGTTGATGACCCTCGGGTCGTCCCCGAAACCTCACAGTATCTCCTAAGCCACAACTTACGCATGGCTTAAGTAAGGTGAGGATCCGTGAACCCTGGTCACTGCTGCGTCGTCACTCGCGACAGATCGCAGGACTCCCCCCTGGTTCCCGACATTGGGCACCGAGCGTTGTCGAGGCGAACGTTATCGGGTCGATATCTGTACCGGCAACAGGAGGAATCAACCGTGTCGTAACTCGGTACTTGCGATCACGAATCGGACATTTGTCATTAGTAGATTCGGAAATGTTAACGGAAGGAAAACACGCTGCTGCGGGCATGTCAGTACATATATGCGTCACTCGTAATGAGGCGGACGCTGTGATTCGTACCATTCTCGCGAGTGCCCACTGTGATCTTCATCACGTTCGTCGGAAGTCGTGTTCGGTAGGTCATTTCCGAAGACATCGTCGCGCATCCGACGACGCTGCACACCGCGCGAACGATCGTTAGCGTCACTGCTCACGCACGGTTTTTCAGTGTGATCGGCGCTACTCGGCATTGACTCTTCACCTACTGTTCACTCCACTACGCCCGATCGTCGTCGCACGCATACGTTTTCGTCAAGAATCTATCGATCGACAAAATCGTCCAACCCGCTCGGTGGTTGCTGACATTGTCGGCTCGCCGTGGTTTCGATACGCGCCTGGCTCGCAGGCTCGCGAGACGCTACTCAACCAGCAGGGTCGAGAACAGTGAGGGAGCCGTGGGCGGTGGTTGCTGACAATGTCGGCTTGCGAGCCCTTCGAGGCTCGTCGACTTCGAGACGCTCCGTGCTCGTACCTCGCATGGGGCTCCTCAGCCCGGCGGCTA
Source organism: Gordonia gummivorans (assembly GCF_022513585.1). GTDB lineage: Bacteria > Actinomycetota > Actinomycetes > Mycobacteriales > Mycobacteriaceae > Gordonia. The sequence goes on along the minus strand of NZ_JAKWBF010000004.1, from coordinate 80,462 downwards.
GCGCTCCTCGCACCTCAGGGAGCGGTAAACGGCGTCGCTCGCTAGCGCTCCTCGCACCTCAGGGAGCGGAGAGGGCCCAAGGAGCGGAGGGGGCTTGCGCTCCTCACACCCTAGGGGCGGGGAGTCAGAACTCGCTGATGCTCTCGATGACGAACTTGGCGAGCGGCGCGACGGTGGCCATGCCATCGCGCACGGCTGCACGGGAATTCGCGATGTTGACGACGAGCGTCTGACCGGAGATGCCGGCCAGACCGCGCGACAGACCACCGTCGGTGGCGCCTGCGGCGAGCCCGGAACTCCGGACGGCCTCTTCGATGCCCTCCAGACGCCGATCCAACAGAGGTTCGGTCGCCTCGGGGGTCACGTCGCGAGCCCCGACACCGACACCGCCGACAGACAGAACCAGGTCGACGCCGCCGATCACCGCGGTGTTCAGCGCGTTGCGGATCTCGATTTCGTCGGACGACACCACCACGGTCGCGTCGACGTGAAAACCGGCCTCCGCCAACAGCTCTCCCACCAACGGACCGAGCAGGCGATGGTCGTCGCCGTGGGCGGCCTCGTCGTCGACCACCACCACGAGCGCCCGACCGACCTCACCGGTCACCTCGGGTGAACCGTCGGGGTGCCGTGCCACGAACTCGCGGGCGGCGGCATCGGCGGCCATCACGTCGGCCGGATCCACGTCACCGGCGTCGGCCGCGTCGGTCACAAAGCGGGAAGCGGAATCGGCGGTCATCTGTACACCTTTCGAGAGCTCGAACGTGGGTATCGGATCAACTGGTGGGCAGCTCGGCGAGCGTCACGCGCGTGGTCTTGGTCTGCCCCTGGTAGGTGTATTCGACGGTCACCACGTCGCCGGGTGCGTACGAACGGATCGCCGCCACCAGCGCATCGCCGGAGGTGATGATGCGATCGTCGACCTTGGTGATGACCGCGCCCTTCGGGATTCCGGCGTCGTCGGCCGGGCCACCCTGGGTCACGTCGTTGACCAGTGCGCCGGGGTTGTTGGGGTCGGTGTTGGGTCGCACCGTCACACCGATCCCGGCGTGCGTGGCCTTACCGGTCTCCTGCAGCTGCTTCGCCACGCGATACGCCTGGTCGATCGGGATCGCGAACCCGAGGCCGATGCTGCCGGTCTGCTGCTGCTCACTGCCGCCGAGGGTCGCGATGGCGGTGTTCACACCGATCAGCGCACCGCGAGCGTTGACCAGCGCACCACCCGAGTTGCCCGGGTTGATCGCGGCGTCGGTCTGGATGGCGTCGATCACCGAGGCAGTGCCACCCTCCCGAGACGTCGACACCGGACGGTTGAGGGCACTGATGATGCCGGTGGTCACGGTGCCGGCCAGGCCCAGCGGCGACCCGATGGCGATGACGTCCTGCCCGACGGCGAGGTTGCTCGACGTGCCGATGTCGATCTGCTTGAGACCGGTGCGCTCGACCTTGATGACGGCGATGTCGGAGATCGGGTCGGCGCCGAGAACGCGGGCCGGGGCGCGCGTACCGTCGGAGAAGTCCACCGTCACCTGGCTCGCGGGACGGCTGCCACCAGCACTGATCACGTGATTGTTGGTCATGATCACGCCATTGGAGTCGATGACGACGCCCGACCCCTCACCCGACTGGCTGCCCTCGGTGACATCGATCGACACCACCGATGGCAGGACGCGGGCCGCCACGTCCTGCACCGACCCTGGGGGCGCGGCCGGTTGGTCGGTGCTCTTGTCGCCGCCGAGCGGCCGGTTGTTGGACGCGAGGTCGCTGTCGGAGTCGAAGACCTTGGCGCTGAGGAAACCGCCGATGCCACCGGCCACCAGTGCGAGCAGCACGGCACCGATCACCAGCAGGGTCTTGCCGACGCCCGACCGCTTCTTCTTCGCTGGCTCGGGTGCGCCGTACGGATCGCCGACCGGTGCCAGACCTGCGGTTTCCGGCCGGGTGCCGGGCGGCGTCGAGCCGGGCTGGCCGAAGGCGTGCGTCGGACCGGGCTGGCCATAGGCCTGGGTGGGACCCGACTGGCCGAACGCGGTCGTCGGGTCTGGCTGGGCAGTCGGACCAGGCTGGGCAGTCGGGCCGGGTTGGGGCGTCGGACCGGGCTGGCCGAACGCGTGCGTCGGGCCTGGCCGGTACGCGGGCGCGGGACCTGACTGGCCGAACGGATTCGGATCGGGCTGGCCGTAACCGCCGGGCCGCGAATGGTGTCCGTAGCTGGCGGCGCCAGGTGCCTCGTTGCCGGGTGTGCCAGGAGTTCCGTACTGCGGTGCGCTGTAGTCCTGCGGCGGACGCGGCGGGAGGTTGGTTCCGTGGGCATTAGTGGCCGCCTCCGAACCCGGAACCGCGGCGGTCGGGGATTCCGACCCCGTGACCTTGTCCAGGCCGTAGGCAGGCGTCGACGGTTCCGACGGCCCATCCTGGGGTGCCGACACCGTCTCCGGGGCTTGCCCGGCGTCGTCCGGCCGTGCGCCCTCCCGGGCGTTCTGGAGCCGGTCGTCGCCGAACGGGCCGCTACCCTGCGAACCGCCAGTCGTCATCTGCTGTCTCTTTCTCCCCGGTACCGATGTTTCACCGGCACGTCAGTGAACACGCACAACACTAGTGGTATGCCGATCCGGCCACAGCGAGTCATCACACAGGCGTTGATCACCGCGGCCGTCCTTCTTTACTGACGAACCACTTGCGGCGATGGTTCCGCCGGCGTCGCCCGACCCGGCAAAGTCATTCGAATGAGTGCACCGCCGAGGTCGGATTGCTCCGCGGTCACCGAACCGCCGTGGCGCATCAACACCTGACGGACGATGGCCAGTCCGAGTCCCGAACCCGGCATCGACCGCGACTGCGTCGACCGATAGAAGCGCTCGAACACCAGCTCACGGTCCTCCACCGGAATGCCCGGCCCCGCGTCGGCGACGGTCAGTTCGGCGGTCGAGATGCCCACCTGATTGAGTTCGACGATCACCGCACGCCCCCGCGGACTCCACTTGGCGGCGTTGTCGAGCACGTTGAGCACCGCGCGACTCAGACCGTGCTCCTCGCCGAACACGAACCATGGCGTGAGGTTGGTCTGGAACTCGACGTCGCTGCGTCGGCGTCGAACCCGTTCGAGCGCATGCTCGATGATGACGACGAGATCGACCTCCTCGTAGACCACCTCGGGCGCATCCTCGCGGGCCAGATCCACCAGATCGCCCACCAGAGTGGACAGTTCCTCGATCTGGGCCATCACGTCCGAGCGCAGTTCCACCATGTCCTGGACGGGCATGGCCGGTGCGCCCGGCTCGCTCGCGGCCATCAGCAATTCGAGGTTGGTACGCAACGACGTGAGCGGTGTGCGCAGTTCGTGGCCGGCGTCGGCAACCAGTCGGGCCTGCCGGTCGCGGGAGGTGGCCAACGCGCCGAGCATCGTGTTGAAACTCTCCGTCAACCGCGCCAGCTCGTCGTTGCCCGACACCGGAATCGGTGTGAGATCCATGGTGCGCGACACTCTTTCGGCCGCCCTGGTGAGCCGCGCGACCGGGCGCAGACCCGCCCGCGCCACCGCCGTGCCGGCCAGCGCGGCCAACGCGACACCCCCGCAGCCGACGACGAACAACACCCACGCCAACCGTTTGAGCACCCGGTCGGTGTGCAACAGACTCTGCGCCAGGATCAGCGTGTTCCCGTCGTCGAGTTTGCGTGCGAGCACCCGCTGATTGCCCACGGTTCGCAGGCTCTGCCGGTTGTTGCCGGGCGTGTTCTTCGACCGTGCGACGTCCCGCTCGACCTTCTCGAACGGCACCTGGCCGATCAGATACGTCTGCCCCGTCGGGCGGACGAGGGCCACCGAGATGTTGGTGGAGAACACGGTGCCGGCGACGAGAGATTCGGGACGCTCGTTGAGCAACCCGGTCTTGGCCAGCGCCGTCATGCCGTCGGCTCGGCTCTCGAGTTGTTTGTCGACCTCGTTGTACATCGCGCGGTACACCACGAAGTAGGCGGCGGCGGCCATCAGACTCACGGACACGAGCACGACCGTCGCCGACAGCATCGTGACGCGCACACGCAACGACACGGCCCGGGTGAGGGGAATCGGGGCGCGCATCTCGCGGTTCTCGTCACGCCCGGAACGCATCGCCCGGCGCATCGACCAATCGGAGAGATGCCCGGACGGGGTATTTCCGCCGGCCACTACGGAGGCGTCTCCCGAAGGACATAGCCGACGCCGCGCACGGTGTGGATCAGACGTTCCTCACCGTCGGCCTCCGTCTTGCGCCGCAGGTAGCCGACGTACACCTCGAGCGCATTGCCCGAGGTCGGGAAGTCGTAACCCCACACCTCCTCCAGGATGCGACTGCGCGACAGCACCCGGCGCGGGTTGGCCATCAGCATCTCCAGCAGCGCGAACTCGGTGCGCGTGAGGCTGATGTGGCGTTCACCCCGCACGACGTCGCGGGTCACCGGATCCAGGGAGAGGTCGGCGAAGCGCAACGTCTCCGAATCGGCGTCGTCCTCGGGGGCGGCCCGACGCAGCAGCGCGCGCAGCCGAGCGAGCAATTCCTCCAGAGCGAACGGTTTGGGCAGGTAGTCGTCGGCGCCGGCGTCGAGGCCGCTGACCCGCTCGGAGACGGTGTCGCGGGCGGTCAGGACCAGGATGGGCAGGTCGTCACCGGCCGAACGCAGACGACGACACACCTCGAGACCGTCGAGGCGCGGCATCATCACGTCCATGATCGCGACATCGGGACGGTCGGAGACGATCTTCTCCAGTGCCTCGATTCCGTCGCCCGCGGTGTCCACCGCATACCCGTTGAAGCTGAGCGAACGACGCAGCGACTCACGGACCGCCCGATCGTCGTCGACCACAAGGATGCGCATACCTACAGTCTTATCCGTAACGACTGAGATGTCGCTGAGCAACGCCGTAAACGACTGACCTGGGGTTCTCAATTGGTACGCACAGGGGCTCGCGGCCGCTGTGAGGGCAAGTTGACTGCTGCGTAACCGGGCCCTTTGAGTCCAGAAACATGGATTTCCGACGCTGGAGTGCGTGACCGCTGCAACCGTTGACTCGCTGTGCGCCTATTGCGGCGTGGGTTGCGGTATGAAGCTGCAGGTCGCCGACGACGGTGGTCTGCCGATCGTCACCAAGACCGTCGGACGCACCGACCACCCCACCAACTTCGGCCGGCTCTGCACCAAGGGCTCCACCACCGCGGACATGCTCGCCGGGGGTGGTCGACTCGAGACGCCGCTGGTGCGTCCGCGACGCGGTGACGAACTCACCTCGGCAGATCTCGATGAGGTCATCACCGACACCGCACACCGTCTGCGCAGCATCATCGACGAGCACGGGCCCGACGCCGTCGCGCTCTACGTCTCCGGTCAGATGTCACTGGAGGCGCAGTACCTGTCCAACAAACTGGCCAAGGGATTCATCGGCACCAACCAGATCGAATCCAACTCCCGGCTGTGCATGGCCAGCGCCGGCACCGGCTACAAGCAGTCGCTCGGGTCCGACGGCCCGCCCGGGTCGTATCAGGACTTCGACCACGCCGACGTCTTCTTCGTCATCGGCGCCAACATGGCCGACTGCCATCCGATCTTGTTCCTGCGCATGATGGACCGCGTCAAGGCCGGAGCGAAGCTGATTGTGGTGGATCCGCGTCGTACCGCGACCGCCGACAAGGCCGACCTGTTCCTGCAGGTTCGCTCAGGCTCCGACCTCGCGCTCCTCAACGGAATCCTGCACCTGCTCATCGCCGGTGGGCACACCGACGACGAGTTCATCGCCGACTTCACCGACGGCTTCGAGCAGATGCCGGACTTCTCTGCTTCGTACTCGCCAGACGTGGTTGCCGAGTTGACCGGTGTCGCCGAGGACGACCTGCGCCGGGCGGCGGAGATGATCGGCACCGCGGGCAACTGGATGAGCTGCTGGACGATGGGTCTCAACCAGTCGACACACGGAACGTGGAACACCAACGCGCTCATCAACCTTCACCTCGCCACCGGCGCCATCTGCCGACTCGGCAGCGGACCGTTCTCGCTGACCGGCCAGCCCAATGCGATGGGCGGTCGCGAAATGGGGTACATGGGACCGGGTCTGCCCGGTCAGCGTGCCGTGATCTCCGACGCCGACCGCGACTTCGTGGAAGACGTCTGGCGTGTGCCACGCGGTACGTTGCGCACCGACGTCGGCGGCGGCACCATCGACATGTTCAACCGCATGGCCGACGGCGAGATTCGCGCGTGCTGGGTCATCTGCACCAATCCGGTTGCCTCCGTGGCCAATCGAAAGACAGTCATCGAGGGGCTGGAACGAGCCGAGCTGGTCATCACGCAGGACACGTTTGCCGAGACCGAGACCAACGCCTACGCCGACGTCGTGCTCCCGGCGACGCTGTGGACCGAATCCACCGGCGTGATGGTGAATTCCGAACGCAACCTCACACTGTTCGAACCCGCGCTCCCGCCGCCCGGACAGGCGATCCCGGACTGGCAGATCATCGCCCGCATCGCGTCGGAGATGGGTTACGCCGACGCCTTCGACTACTCGAGCGCCGAGGATATCTTCGAGGAGATCAAGCAATTCGCCAACCCCCGAACGGGTTACGACATTCGCGGCGTCACCTACGACGGCCTGCGTCGAACCCCGATGCAGTGGCCGTGCCCGCCGGATGCGGACCCCACCGACGGTGGTGCGCGCAATCCGATCCGCTATTTGAACGACGGTCGGAGTCAGACGCTCCATCACGCCGCGGACGGCTCGGTGCCGCGTCTGGCCTTTGCCACACCCAATCGGCGCGCGCAGTTCTTCGCGCGGCCGCACATCGACCCTGTCGAGATGCCCGACGACGATTACCCGTTCCTGCTCAACACCGGTCGGCTGCCCCACCAGTGGCACACGATGACCAAGACCGGCCGAGTGGCCAAACTGAACAAGCTCAACCCCGACCCGTTCGTCGAACTGCATCCCGACGATGCGTCGGCGATGGAGGTGTCGACCGGGGACACGGTCGAGATCGCGTCCCGGCGCGGGCGAGCGGTGTTGCCCGCCAGGGTGTCCGACCGCGTCCGTCCGGGCAATTGCTTTGTGCCATTCCATTGGAACGACATGTTCGGCGAGCACTACGCCATCAACGCGGTCACCTCCGACGCCGTCGACGCCGCGTCGCAACAACCCGAGTTCAAGGTCTGCGCGGTGACGCTCACCAAGGTCGCAACCGCCGTCGTAGTTGAGGAGTCCATGTCAGTGCCGCACTCGAGTCTGTCCGACGCTCTGGGCGTTGCCGGGATTTCCGCGCCTGAGCTGACTGCGTCCGAGAAGCTGTATGTGGCCGGGCTTGCCGCCGGGATCGGCGCGGAACCGGTTGGTGTACCGACCATTCCGTCCGATGCGCCGATCCGCGAGGAAGTACGGATGTGGGTCGGCGGGGTGCTCGCCGGTCGATTTGCGCGCTCTACATCGGCCGTGTCTGTTGATTCCGCTTCTGCCGATGACAGTTCTGTGGATACCGTCACCCTGCTGTGGGCGTCGCAGATGGGGGCCGCGGAGGACTACGCGACGTCGGTGGCCGACAAGGTGTCTGACACCGGGCGGACGGTCACCGCGAAATCGATGGACGAGGTCGACGTCGCAACCCTTTCCGGGACAACCCTGTTCGTCACCTCCACCACTGGCGACGGCGAACCACCGGACAACGGAAGCGCCTTCTGGGACAGCTTGAACACCGAGGGTGCGCCCGACCTGTCGGGCGTCGACTTCTCCGTACTGGCCTTCGGCGACTCCAACTACGACGACTTCTGTGGCCACGGACGCAAACTCGACGAGAAGATCGCCGAACTCGGCGGTCGGCGGATCGTCGACCGTGTCGATTGCGAACCGGACTTCGAAGAATCAGCGGGCGGCTGGCTCGACAGCGTGATCCGAGCGATCAGCATGCACGGACCAGTTGTCGAAGGGACGGCCACCGACGACAAGGTCGTGGTGGTCAGCGAACCCGCCGACTCCTCGGCAGCACCGTCGATCCGCACGGCGCCGGCCTACTCGCGCAAGCAGCCGCTGGTGACCGCGCTGACCCGCAACGTCAAACTCAACGGTGATGGTTCGGGGAAAGACGTGCGCAACTTCGGGTTTCGCATCCCTCCGGACACTCTTCGCTATGACACCGGCGATGCGCTGGGTGTCTGGCCGTTGAACACTCACACGCTGATCGACGAGTGGCTCAGCCTCACCAAGCTCGACGAGAACGAGATGGTCGACCTTCCCGACGGCGACACCATGACACTGCGCCGAGCTCTACGGGAGCGTGTCGACTTCGCGAAGGTGACACCCGACTTCGTGCGTCTGGTCGCCGAACGCAGCGGGTCGTCGGAGCTGCGTGACCTCGTGGCTCCGGGCAACAAGGATGCACTCAATCGCTGGATGTGGGGCCGACAGAGCGTCGACGTCCTCGCCCAGTATCCGGCACGCGCCACCGCCCCCGAGTGGATTGCTGCGCTCAAATCGTTGGTGCCACGGTCATATTCGATCTCGTCGAGCCCGCTGGAAGATCCCGAGGAAGTGCAGCTGACGGTGTCGGCCGTGCGCTACAACATGTTCGGCACCCCGCGCGGCGGCGTCTGTTCGACGTTCCTCGCCGATCACGCCGATGCCGAGGACGTGGGGTTGTATGTCACCAAGTCGACCCACTTCGGTCCGCCCGCCGACCCGGACACGCCGATGATCATGATTGGTCCGGGCACCGGGATCGCACCGTTCCGCGGCTTCCTTCGCGAGCGTGAAGCGTTGGGCCACAACGGACCCAACTGGCTGTTCTTCGGCGAGCAGTACTCCGCCACCGACTTCTACTACCGCGACGAGCTCACCTCGATGCTCTCCGACGGCGTGCTCACCCGCCTCGACGTCGCCTTCTCCCGCGACCAGGATCGCAAGATCTACGTCCAAGACCGCATGCGCGAACACGGCGAAGAGCTCTACCAGTGGCTGCACGACGGCGCCCACGTCTACGTCTGCGGCGACGCGTCGCGCATGGCCAAGGATGTCGACGCCGCTCTCAAAGGGATTGTCGCACAGCATGGTCGACGCTCAGCGAAGAGCGCCGAATCCTACGTCAAAGCCCTCGCCGCCGACAAACGCTACATTCGGGACGTGTACTGACCTACTGCTGCCTCAGTTGCCGCCACCACCACTGCCGCAACAAAAATAGGGGAAGAAACTCTTCCCCTACCCTTGGAGTCCTCCGTCAGAGATTTCGCGGGGAGGACTTGGAACTTAGGGGAGGAAGTTCTTCCCCTAGATTTTTCGGCACGAAGCAAGCGCATTTGCCCAGCTCAGCGGCCCGGTCGCCGACGTCGTCAGCGATCGTGGAGGCGGGAAGGTGGGTCGGGCCGATGGCCAGGATCGGGCCCCTGACGGTGGTCCTCCGGGTACTTCCCGGAAGCGGACGCTGACGGGCCCGATCTCAATCACCGATCGTCGGTCATCGCGTTCCGCCGACCGCGACGCGGGGAACACACGCCCCACAAAAAGTAGGGGAAGGAGCTTCTTCCCCGACCCCTGGAGTCCTCCCCGCGAATTATCTGGGGGACGACTGTGAACCCCGGGGAAGAAACTCTTCCCCTAGATTTTTCGAGCACGGCATGACGCATTTGCCCAGGTCAGCGAGCCAGTCACGGAACTCTTCGAGTCAGGCAGCGCTCGGCGGATCACAACCACACGACGATCTCGCCGTCGCGGTCTTCCACCCGGTAGACCGTCACCGACCCGACCGCCCCGTTCCGGCACGTTCCGTCGCCGAACGAGAAGGCGTATTGGTGCAGCGGACAGACGATGGTGCCGAGGTCGAACTGGCCGTCGGCGAGTGGTCCGCCGTTGTGGGGGCAGATCGCGTCGGTGGCGCGCAACGTGCCGTCGGTCATCCGGAACACGGCAATCTGTTTGCCCTGGACCGAGTATGCCCGGCCCTCCCCGACCATCAGGTCTTCCATCAGACCCAGGACCACAGCCGTTCCGCTCGACACGACGGTCATCGTGCAACCACCTCCGGGGACGGTCGGGCACCGCGCGCAGGAACCGCAGGGAGCGGCAACAGCGGTAGCGCAGGCGTGAACTGGGCCGGCGACTTCGGTTCGACGCGATCGAGCCACGGGTCGACGTAGCCGGCGACTGCTTCCTCGATGCGCTCCTGAAGCCCGGCGACCAGACCGTCACGGTCGTCGACCAGAATGGCTCGCAACTCTTCGATCGAGATCCGCGGCACCCACGCGTAGGTGCGCTCCAACCACTTTCCGGTCTCGCGGTAGTGCTGAATGAAGATGCCGCATAACCGGACAACCTCGTCGGGTGAATCGACCGTGGCGAGCAGATCACCCTTGCGGATGTGCGCCCCGGCCGCACCACCGACGTAGATCTCCCACTTCCCATCGCCGATGGCGACGACCCCGAAGTCCTTGCACAGCGCTTCGGCACAGTTGCGCGGACACCCCGTGACTGCGAGTTTCAGCTTCGCGGGTGACTCCAGGCCTTGATAACGCGTCTCGATGTCGATGCCGAGCTGAGTCGAATCGCCGAGACCGAACCGGCAATAGTCGGTTCCCACACAAGTTTTCACGGTGCGGAAGCTCTTGCCGTAGGCGTACCCCGACGGCATGCCCAGGTCGGCCCACACCTTGGGCAGATCTTCCTTCTTCACGCCGAGCAGGTCGAGGCGCTGACCGCCGGTCGCCTTGATCATCGGGATGTCGTACTTCTCGGCCACATCCGCGATCTTGCGCAGTTGCTCTGGCGACGTGACGCCGCCCTTCATCTGGGGAACCACCGAGAACGTGCCGTCGCGCTGGATGTTCGCGTGCACACGGTCGTTGACGAACAACGCTCCCGGCTCACGTTTCCACTCCGCGCCCCAGATCACCCGCAACAGCGACGCCAGTGGCATCTTGGCGGCCGCGTCCTCACCGTCGGGTGCCAACGCGGCGAACACGTCGGTGACCGACCGGAGGTCCTGTCGTCGAATGGCTTCGATGAGTTCAGGTTTGGTCAGCGGGATGCATGGCACGTACCAGTCCGCGGACTTGTCGACGGTCAGCGCGTCACCGGCCGCAAGCTCGACGATGTCGGCGACCAGACCCTTGCATGAGCCGCAGCCCTTTCCGGCGCGGGTCTTGGCGCAGACGTCGCTGACGCTGGTGCAGCCCGACGCGACGCACGCCACGATGTCACCCTTGGTGACGCCGTTGCAGTTGCAGACCTGGACGTCGTCGGACAGCTCGGCGGCACCCGTTGCCGCGCTGGGTGTTCCGAGATCGAAGAGCATCGAGATGCGCTCGTCGGGCAGCGGCACCTTCTCGTCGAAAGCCTGGGTCAGGAAGCTGGCCTTCGAGATGTCGCCGAGCAGCATTGCGCCGATGAGCTTGTTGTCGCGCACCACGACACTCTTGTAGATACCGCTGCGCGGTTCGTAGAACTGGACGAACTCGTCGTCGTCGCGTTCGGGCCCTTTGACACCCATCGCCGCGACGTCCACGCCGGCGACCTTCAACTTCGTCGTCAGGCGCGAACCATGATATTCCGCAGCAGGATTCGCTCCGGTGATGACATCGGCCAGGACCACCGCCTGCTCCCACAGCGGAGCCACCAAACCGTAGACCTCGCTACGGTGCTGCGCGCATTCGCCGACCGAGTAGATGAATGCCTCGTCTTCGCAACGCATCTGATCGTCGACCACGATCCCGCGTTCGACCACCAATCCGGCACCGCGAGCGATCTCGACGTTGGGCCGGATGCCGGCGGTCACCACGATCATGTCCGCGGGAAGCGAACCGCCGTCGGTGAAGCCCACACCCGCGACCGTGCCGTCGTCGGCGCGCAGTACCGAGGTCGTGCGTTTGCCGGTGAGCACCCCGACCCCGAGTTCCTCGATCTTGTTGCGCAACACCCGACCACCGCGCTCGTCGAGCTGCTGATTCATCAAGTGGCCGGGCGAATGCACCACGTCGACATCGACGCCCTGCGTCTTGAGACCGTAGGCAGCCTCCAGACCGAGCAGTCCGCCGCCGATCACCACCGCCTTCACGTGATCGCGCGAAGTCGCCATCTGCAGCATTCCGTTGGTGTCCTCGATGGTGCGAAAACCGAAGACCCCGCGCGCAAGTCGGCCGTCGGGCTCGCGCAGGCCGTCCATGTTGGGAAAAAACGTGTGCGATCCGGTCGCGATGATCAGGACGTCGAACCCGATGATCCGACCGCTCTCGCACCGCACGCTCTTGGCGAACCGGTCGATGGATTCGGCACGGTCGCCGGCATGCAGCGTGACCCCGTTCTCGGAGTACCAGGCCATCGGGTTGAGCATCAGGTCGTCGTCGTCCGTGGAGGTTTCGCCGGACAGCACATGCGACAACATGATTCGGTTGTAGTTGCCGTACGGCTCGTCGCCGATCATCGTGATGAAGAACTGGTCGCCGCCCCCGCGCGCGAGAATCTCTTCGACGGTGCGCGCCCCGGCCATACCGTTGCCGACCACCACCAGCCGGCGTTTGGGCGCTGCGTCCGGGTCCCAGTTCGACGGCTGCATCAGAAGGTGACCATCCCGAAGTCGATCACAACTTCGCCGCTGGTGCCCTCCGGCGCTGCGAGCACGAGTTCCAGGACACTGTCGGGGTCGACGTCCTCCACGACGCGCAGCGGCACATTCACCGACGACTTGGCACCCATCGGGAAAATCCGCATCGGCGAACCGTCGCGCATGAGCGTGACGTAGATGAGGTCATCGGAGCTGTTGCCGCCACGAAAGTAGAGTGGCTGCGCCGTCAGGCCAGATGGCACCGTGTACGTCAGCGACGGGTCGATGGGGCCGGGTTTGGTGAGCCCGGACCCGGCGAACGCGAACACGCCCTGGAGGAAGTGCGGAGTGCTGGACATACCCGCCACTATCCCGAGTACGCGTGAAATGCCACTTGCGGCGATGTTACGGGGGCGTTGTCAGGCCCTCACTGCACCGCGCGTCGACTGTGCGTAGAGCCCCCGCTTGCGCAGGCGCGAGCTTGCGAGCCTCGAAGCCCGTTGGTGAGCTGAGAGCGTTGTCTCACCAGCCCTTCGATCCCTCGGCTGGCGCCTCGGGCACCTCCGGGAGCGGGAGGGGGCACCACAGCGGGAGAGGCACCTCGGGGAGCGAACTGTCAGCGCTTGCGCCACCCCGCCGCACCGACCATGTCGGCGACCTGGGTGAACTTCACACGGGGGCGGCCCTGTTCGGCGCCGCGTCGGCGTTCGGAACGGTCGATGGCGCGCATGCCGCGGTAGCCGATCACGCGCCGCACGCGGCGTCGGATGAGCGCCTGGAACTCGCCCGGATTACGCGTGGTCCTGCGCAGGGCGCCCGACGCGGCGTCGGCGATGAAGTCCTCGACCGTCGCCTGTGCACACATCTTGTTTGCGCCGATGCCGCCGCTCGGGCCGCGCTTGGCCCAGCCGAGCACGTAGACGCCGGGGATGACGTCGCCGGAAACGTCGGTCATCCGACCGTCGACGTTGGGGAAGATGCCGCGCTTGTCGTCGAAGGCGAGGCCCTTGATCGGTGTGGAGCGGTATCCGATGGAGCGCACCACGAGGTCGGTGGCAACGGAATGGCGGTGTTCGCCCGACCGCAGGTTCACCGATTCCACTCGCTCATCCCCGACAATCGACTCAGGAGTGGTATGGAACAGGAACACGATTCGACGACGACTCGGGTCGGCCGGACCGGTCAGGTCGGGCACGTCACCTCCGGAGTGGACCACCACGTCGACGCCCGGGATCTCCGACAGCGCACGGTATTCCGCTGCCGTGTAGGCGGCGTCCTCGGGACCCCGACGACCCAGCAGAACCACCTCGTGGACGTTCTGTTCCCGCAGGATGTCGAGCGCGCGGTCGGCGATGTCGGTGGTGGCCAACAACTCCGGCGGCGACACCAGAATGCGTGCGACGTCGAGCGCGACGTTGCCGGTTCCCACGACCACCGCCCGACCGGTGGCCGGATCATCGTCGGAACCACGACGAATGGGCGGACCCTGCTCGGCTCCCGGGACCGCGTTGTACCAGGCCACGAGTTCGGTGGCCGACGTCGAGCCGGGCAGATCCTCGCCGGGGATACCCAGGCGACGTGACTCGCTCGCACCGACCGCGTAGAACACCGCGTCGAAGTGGTCGGCGAGTTCGTCGGGCGAGATATCCTTGCCCACAGTCACATTGGTGAGCATGGTGACGCGCGGGTCGCGGTAGAGCAGGTCGAATCCACGCAACACCCCTTTCGTGCCGGGATGGTCGGGGGCCACCCCGGCACGAACGAGTCCACCCGGTGTTGGCAGCTTGTCGAGGACGGTGACGTGCGCCTCGGTCCGGTCCAGCAGGGTGCGCAGCGCGTAGCCACCCGACGGCCCGGTACCGACCAGCGCAACCCGCAGTCCCGCAGGGAGCTTCGGAATCTCTGGGTAGCTCACCGGACCCCAGCCGGACTTCACGTCGGCGTTGTTCTTGTAATAGTCGGCATTGATCTCGATGAACACCTGATCGCGGGCGCCGAGACGGTCGGCCGGGTAGATCGCGTCGACCGGGCAGGCATCTGCACATGCGCCGCAATCGATGCACGCCTCGGGATCGATGTGCAGGATGTCGGAGCTGCCGAACCCGCGTTCCTCGGGCGTCGGGTGGATGCAGTTCACCGGGCACACCGAGACGCATGCTGCGTCGCTGCAGCAGGATTGAGTGATGACGAACATCAGAGCATGTGCACTTTCCGGTAGTAACGCATAGCCGGGCGCGTCAGGAGTCCCACCTCGTCGAGGAACTCCATGAGATGCACGCAACTCGACCGGACCATCGACTGGAAGTGCGAGTTGGAGTTCATCTCCGCGACCGCACGGTCCGCGTCGAGTCCCGCATCCTCGAAGGCCTTGCGCTGCAACAGACTCGAGACGATGAAGTAGGCGCCGAGCGCAACATACAGGGCGCTGAACTGGCGTCGGAACCAGCCGACACCCTGCATCGACTCGCGCACTTCCTCGCGCGCGAACTTCATGTGGCGCGATTCCTCGAGCACATGGATCTCGTTGACGGTGCGGATGAACGGCAGCACCCGGTCGTCGCGCATGCAGCCGCGCTGGAAGACGTCGAGCACTTCCTCGGCGACCAGGATGCCAGCGTAGGCGACCTCGTTCCTCGCGGTTCGCTTGAACAGTTTACCCAGGCGCCCAACCCATTTGGTGGGCTTGTAGGAGGTTCCGACCATCTTCTCCGACGCCTTGGCGAACATGATCGAGTGGCGGCACTCGTCGGCGATCTCGGTGAGCGCGAACTGGAATTCGGGGCTGTGATACGCGCCGAGGTACTGGTCGCGGATCACCATCTCCTGCAGGATCATCTCGAACCAGATGCCGATGTTCATGATCGACGCGAACTCGTGGCGGGTCACCGAGATCCGCTGCTCCTCGGTGAGTTCATCCCAGTACGCCGTCCCGTACAGCGACGACCATTCCGGGCTGCAGCCGTACTTGGTGGGGTCCATCGGCAGCGACCAGTCGATCTCGGTCATCGCATTGCGCGACAGCCGCGCGGCCGACGCGAGAAGACGCTCGGACACTTCCTGGGTGCCCTGGTCATGCATGCTCACGACGTTGTCGATGGGCGCCTGCGGCTCACCGGCGTGGGTGCGGTCCATAGCGGCAGTCATCTGATTCGCCTCCAGTAATCGTGACAACGTGTGATGTTATGACAATGCTTGTTGTCAAGATAGCACCGGGCTGTGACCGAGTAAACAGGCACAGGAATATACTGGCGAGTAAGTTAGACCGAGGACCTCATCGACGCAGGTCAGAAGGCAGGAGACGGATATGTCATCGATTTTCATCACCGGCGGCGCAGCGGGCATCGGACTGGCCACCGCGGAGCGTTTCGACCGGGAGGGATGGACGATCGGTGTCTACGACGTCAACAAGGACGCGCTCGACAAGGTCAAGGCGAACCACCCCGATTGGATCGTCGGCGAACTCGACGTCCGCGACGAGGCCCAGTGGGCGCACGCGCTCGGTGAGTTCACCGAGGCGACGGGTGGCACGCTCGATGTCCTCGACAACAACGCGGGCATCCTGCACGAGGGTCCGCTGACCGAGATCTCCCCCGACGCGATCAAGCGCCAGATCGACATCGACGCGCTCGGCGTCGCCCTCGGGGCTCAGGCCGCGCACCCGTACCTGAAGGCGACGCCCGGTGCACACCTGGTCAACATCGCCTCGGCGTCGGCCATCTACGGGCAGCCCGACATCGCCGTGTACAGCGCCACCAAGTTCTTTGTCGCCGGCCTGACCGAGGCGCTCGAACTCGAGTGGGAGCCCGACGACATCCGCGTCGTCAGCATCTGGCCGCTGTGGGCCAAGACCGCGCTGGCCGCCGCCGACGCCAAGTCGACCAAGACCCTGGGCATCCGGATCACGCCCGAGCAGGTCGCCGACAAGGTGTGGGAGTCAGTACATCCCACCCGCCAGGACAAGCTGCTGCACCGGACCAGCTACGGCGTCGGTACCCAGACCCTGGTGCTGGGCAACGCGGCCAAGTTCATCCCGAACTTCCTCAACCGCGCCGTCAACAAGTTCATCGCCCAGTAGGAACCGGCCGGCGGCGGCGATCGTGGGGGCAGGAAGGTGGGTCGGGCCGGTGGCCAGGATCGGGCCCCTGACGGTGGTCCTCCGGGTATTTCCCGGAAGCACTCGCTCACGGCCCGATCTCAGTCACCTGTCGTCGCGTTCCGCCGAACGCGACGACAGAAGCAGGCGCCCCACGAAAAGTAGGGGACGAAACTTCCTCCCCTGGCCTTGGAGTCCTCCCCCGGAAAATTCTCGCGGACGACTACGAAACCCGGGGACGAAGTTCCTCCCCTAGATTTTGCGGCACGACACTATCGCATTTGCCCAGTTCAGCGCGGTGGTCGCCGAACACTTCGCATCAGTAGTCGGTCGACGTCGACGATGCGCCGACGACCAGACCCAGATAGATCACGTTGATGACGAAGTACGCCAGGATTCCGACAAGTGCGATCGCACCGATGATGATCCCGGCGATGGCCAGCCCGTCGCCTTCTTCGGTTCCGTTGGAGTTCTTGATCTGATTGCGCGCGATGAGGCCGAACACGATCCCCAACCAGCTGAGACACCCACACCCGGCGAGCGACACCACGAGCGCGGTGATCGCCATCGCGTTGGTCCGGCGCACCGGGGCAATGACTACCGGCGGCCCGTACGCCGGCTGTCCGTAGTACGGAGCACCGTACGGTTGCACGGACGGCGCGCCGTAGGCCGGCACCGGCGGTAGCGCAGCAGACGACGGCGGGGGCAACGGAGGCAGCGATCCCGACACCGGCGGAGGCGTGATCGGCATCGAGAGCGGCGGGGTCCCCTTGTCCAAGCGGGGCGGCGTCACCGGTCGTTGGTTCAGCTGGGTCGGCTCCCATTGCGACGAATCATCACCGGACGAACCGCCGTAATACTCGGGCATTCTGATTGGTCCCCCCGTTGGTTGGTGCACCGACGTGGTGCCCGGTCATCGTAACCAGCCCATGACCGATCCGAACGGTTGGTCACGCACGTGAACGACCGCCCCCGGGCACAAGGCCCAGGGGCGGTCGGTGGTTCGTTTGTCGCGACGGTCGGCGGCGCGACCGTCGGGCAGCTCTAGATCAGCGACGGTCCAGGTCGATGACGCCCGCACGGGCAGCCTTGACCAGACGACGCGGAATGCGCTGCACGACGCCGTTCACCTTCACCTCTTGCAGTGCGGGATTGTCCGCCTTCCACTGCGAACGACGGCTACGGGTGTTGGCCCGCGACATCCGGCGCTTCGGTACAGCCATGGTTGAGCCCTTCTCCTACGGTGGTCTGTCTGGGATCGATCAGCTGGCGCGATGATCCCTGGTCAGTGCGCCTGCAGCCCGGTGGGCGCGTCACACAACCTCACCAGACTACCCGGCAAGGACGGCAACCTCCAAAACGAGGCTTGTCAGTAGTCGGTGCTGGTGTCGAAGGCGAAGCTACCGATCACGCCGGCGAACACAAGAATCCAGTAGATGATGAACAGCACGGTCACAATGGCGCCGATGATGATTCCGGCCAGCGCCATCCCGTCGCCGGTCTGTGTGCCGTTGGATTCCTTGATCTGCTTGCGTGCGACGATGCCGAGAACCAGGCCGACGATGGCGGTGAGGCCACAGCACACCAAGCCGACAATCGAGCACACCAAAGATGCGATTGCGAGAGGGTTGTTCTTCGCCTGCGCCGGGTACCCCGGTGCGCCTGCTGCCGGGTAACCCGAAGCGCCGTATCCGGGCTGACCGTACGGGCTGGCGGGCGGGGTGCCATACGACGGCGTGCCATAGGACGGCGGCACGTTCGGGTCGGACGACGCGCCGGGGTCCGCACCGTAGGACGGCGTCGATGCACCGTAGGAGGGCGTCGAACCGGGGGCGCCGTAGGACGGCGTCGAGCCCGGTGCACCGTACGACGGCGGAGCGCCGTACTGCGACGGATCCGACGAAGGCGTGGACGGCGATCCGTAAGACGGCGGCGGTGTCTGCGAGACCCGGGTGGCGTCGTAGCCACCGGCGGGTGGCTGCGGTGTGCCATACGACGGCGGGGGCGGGCTGCTCGGCGAGCCCTGCGGTGGGTAACCCTCGCCCGGTCCGGTCTTGATCACTCGCGTCGCGTCCCCGGACGGCGTGGCGGGTGGCTCGTACGATTCGGGTTCCGTGGGCTTCTTCTTGAACGGATCCTCGTCGCCGGTCGGGTTCGTCATCGGCTTGGCCTTTCGAAACGCGCGGCTCCCCGAGACGCGCAGACGGATCGGTACCGCAAGGCGCGGCACGTCGGATACAGCCTAGTCAAGATTGTTCCGATCCCCCTCGGAAAGCAGCCGAAAATCAGTCGTCAGTACGACCCGGCAATGATCGCGATGAGAAGAACTGTGCAAATCACCGAGAGCGCAAGACCGATGCCACCTGTGATGAGACCGGCCAACGCGTTTCCACTGCCGCTCTGCGCGCCGGCTGAATCGTCGATCTCGCGTCGCGCTTTGACTCCCATCACCAGTGCGACGATGCCTGCGGGGCCCGAGATCGGGAGAGAAAAGCAACTCAGCAGGAAAACGCAGACCAGGCTGACGATTCCGCAGATGAGCGCGGCCGTCGACTTCCCGTTGGTTTGTGCAACCGGCTGCCCGTAGCCATAGGGCGTCGCCCCGTATCCCCCGTACTGCACAGGGGACGGGTACTGCGGATACCCGGGTGTCGACGGGTACTGGCCGTACGGGTTCGGCGACGCTGCTCCGTAGTAGCCGTCGGACCCCGGTGCCGCGACCGGCGGTAGCGGCGGATTGGATCCGTAACCGGCCAGGTACGGATCGCTCGACGGGTCCTGATAGGTCGGCTGCGCTTGGTAGGTCGGGGGCGCTTGATAGGTGGGCGGCGCTTGGTAGGTCGGCGAGAACTCGGTGGGTGCGTACGGCGTTGCGGGCTGCGCCGGTGCGTCCTTGTTCAGCGAGACCCATCCGTCGTCCTGGTGGCCCGATCCCTGTCCAGGCGTGTTGGTCACGCTGACCCTCCTCCACGATCGCCCGATTGATGTGCATTTCAGGGTAGTGAATAAGCTCGGCTGGTGTCAGGCGTGGTTTCCGGGTTCACCGTCATCTTCATCGTGGTGGGCATCGGATACGTGCTCGGACGGACACGCCTACTCGGCGACCACGCCCACGAGGTCCTGTCGCGGCTGGTGTTCTTCGTCTGCACCCCGGCGCTTCTCTTCCATTCGCTGGTGACCTCGGATCTGTCGGTCATCTTCTCGTCGACCCTGGTCATCGCGGGCGGTAGCGCACTGACGATCGGGCTGATCTATCTGGTCGTCGCCCGATTCTGGCTGCGGCGCGCGGTTCCGGAGCTGGTCATCGGCGCGTTGTCGTCGTCGTACGTCAACAGCGTGAATCTCGGGCTCCCGATCGCCATCTTCGTGCTCGACGACGCGACGTTCATCGCGCCGCTGCTGCTTTTCCAGATCCTCATCTACTCCCCGATCGCGCTCCTGGCCCTCGACCTCACGGCGCTCGATCGTGGCGCGCACCGCTCGCTGTGGCGCGACGCTGTCGTCACCCCGCTGACCAATCCGATCGTCATCGGCGGGGTGACCGGACTTGTCGTCTCGCTCATTGGCTGGATACCGCCGGCACCGGTACTCGAACCCCTCAAGATGCTCGGAAACGCCTCGGTGCCAGGAGCATTGCTCGCCTTTGGACTCTCCCTGACCGGTGTGACGGTGTTCAAGAAGGGCGAGAGCCCACGACGCGACATCGCGCTCGCCACCGCCCTGAAGATGCTCGTCATGCCGGCGCTGGTCTACGTCGTCGCGCGTTGGGGCTTCGGCCAGACCGGGCATCAACTCTTCGCGCAGGTGGTGATCGGTGCGCTGCCGAGCGCGCAGAACGTGATGGTCTACGCGACGCGATATCGGCGCGGTCAGATCCTCGCGCGCGACACCGCGCTCATCACCACCCTCGCGTCGATCCCGGCGATCGCGATCATCTCGCTGGTGCTTGCCTGACGGGTTGACCGGCCCAGGACTCGAGTCGAATTGCCTACTCGTCGACCGGCTTACGTTTGACGTCGACGCCGCCCATCAGCGCCAGACCGGTGACGCGCACCGTCGGTGCGCCAGGCGCGCCAGTCGCGTTCGCGCCACCGAAACCCCCCATGATGCCCAGACCACCGACGTCGACGGTCACGTCCTCCGGGACGGTGATGTCGACGCCGCCCATGATCGCCACGCATTGGATCGTCAGAACGGGCTCGGTGAACTCGACCTCGCGCAAGTCGATCTCAACCCCGCCCATGATCGCGGTCGCACTCAGGTGTCCGGCGACGGGAGCGGTCCCTTTGAGTTCGCTGCCGGACATGATCGCGAGCCGATGACGAACGATTGCCGGGCTGTCCGCCCTGCCGGTCACCCGCGTGCCGCGCGTCGTGTCGACCACGGGCCAGGTGGGCAACGCGACGCCGAGCTGGGCCACCGGAAGATCGTCGGTGAGTTCGTCGAGGTCACCAAAAGTCTTGGCCATAACGGCTTTTCCGGCGCGTTCCTCGTACTCGGCCGGCGAGAGGTTGCCGCCCGCCATCGCGGCCGACAGGATCTCGTGCACCAGTTCGCGATCGGCATCGGCGGCTCGCAGACGCGCGCGACGGTCGTCGGACGGAAGGTCGGGAGTGGTCACGATCCCGACACTAGTGTCGATTCCGGCCGACGACCACCGTGGAAACCCGGAGAATGGCCCCCAGAATAAGGCCCCGAGACAACCCTTACCCAGGAGACGACAGATGAGTACGCCCGGCCCGCCGTACGGCCCGTACCACCCACCGGTTCCGTCTCCTTCCCCCTACACCCCCAACCCGTACCAACCGTTCCAGCCAGTCCCGGCGAAGAAGAACCGGTCGCGAATGAAGCGAATCGGCAAGTGGATGACATGGATCGGCGCCATCATCCTCGTGGCCTGCGTCGCGACCGGGATCGTGCTCGCGGTGATCGGGTTCAGCAAGATCGCCGGCCAGGCCGACGACATCTTTGCCATCGACACGACGACGACCCGCACGTTCTCCGATGGAGATTCGTTGCAGCTGTTCGCCCCCGAGGACAGCGTTACCCCGACCTGCACCTTCGACGGTCCCGCCGACGTCACCGGAGGTTCGGAGGTCAGCACCAACTTCGGCTACGACGGTCAACAGATCGAATCGTTCCGCACCGTCGAGATCAAGGCGAGCGGCTCCTACACCATCACCTGTGATCGACCCGCCTACGCAGCGCCCGCACTCAGCGCCGGCGAGATCGCGATGAGTGTCGTCGGCATTCTGCTCGCGGTGTTCGGCGGCGGATTCGGTTTCATTCTGACCGTCGTCGGCATCGTGCTGTGGGTGGTCGGTGCGCGGTCGGCGAGCGCGTAGGTCACCCGGTTGGCCCAACCGCGGGAACGCACCGCGACCCCGTCGGGAATCTGTACCCCTCAACCAGACCACGTGCACTGTGCACGTGGCCAGCCTCCCAGGTACAGATTTCCGCAGGTCGCCGCGGCGGTTACCCAACCTCTCGGATCAGCGACCCAACCGCCGAGGTGGGAAGCGCGTCATCGTCGAGCATGGACGCACGATCCGTCCACGTGGTTGCCATGAGTGCGCAGCGGCGGCATCATCGTCGGCGGCGCGAACCGGCACCACAAAAGTAGGGGAAGAAACTTCTTCCCCTACCCTTGGAGTCCTCCCCCGGAAAATTCTCGCGGACGACTATGAACCCCGGGGAAGAAGTTCTTCCCCTAGATTTTGCGGGCACGACGGGGGCTCATTTCCGCAGCTCAGCGGGGCGGTCACCGAACTCTTCGAGTCAGGGGCAGGCCAACCGGGAGTGTCAGCCGCGCCGGCGACCCCGTCGTGAGCGGAGGTAGTCGCCGACGACGGCCGCGCCCAGCCCGTCGACGTCGGGGGCCACCACCCGGCCGCCGATCCGACGAGCAATCTGATCCATGAAGTGCGCGAGTCCCGGGTCTTCCCCGAGCCGGAAGAACGTCACCTGCGCGCCGAGACGAGCGACGTGGTCGAGTTCGCGAACGGTGAGTGCGATGGTCTGCGGGTGCGGCGGGTAGTAGAAGAACGGTTCGCCGCTGGGGTCGAGGTGAGCGGTCGGCTCACCGTCGGTCACCACGAGCACCACCGGCTGCGCGTTGGGGAAGCGACGCAGATGACGCTGCGCGAGCAGCAGCGCGTGATGCAGGTTGGTGCCCTGCTCCATCCGCGGCTGCAGCCCGGTCAGTTCGGCGATGTCGATCGACCGCGCGTACCGCCCGAACGCGATGAGATGCAGTTCGTCACTGCGGAATCGGGTGGAGATCAGGTGGTTGAGCGCAATCGCGGTGCGCTTCATCGGTGTCCAGCGGCCCTCCATCTCCATCGAGAACGATGTGTCGACGAGGAGCACGACGGCAGCCTGGGTGCGGGTCTCGGTCTCGGCGACCTCGACGTCGCGCACGTCGATGCGTACGCCCTCACGCGCCATCTCGGCAGTCGTCAGCGCGGGCTCGGTGGTCTCGGACACGGTGCGCAGCACGGCATTCGACACCGTGCGGGTGACGTCCCACGGATCGGTGTCACCGAACACCCACTCGCGAGTGGCCCCCGTCGGCTCGCCGAGAAGGCCGCTGCGTCGGGTCTGACGATCTCCGCGTCGACCCGAAAGCTGTTCGGCCACATCCTTGAAGATGGTCTGCCCGAGCTGCCGCATCGCCTTGGGGCTCAGTCGGAGCTGCCCGTCGGAGGTGCGGTCGAAGAACCCTTGCTCGTTGAGTGCCTTCTCGAGTTCCTGCAGGGTCCGGGCGTCGACGGCCGCGTCCTCACCGAGTTGACGGGCCAGGGCGTCGAGGTCGATGTCGTCGAGTTGCGCGCCCGCATACTGCTGGGATAGCTGCTCGCTGAGTGCGTCGAGTTCGGAGATGTCGCGCAGAGCGGCCGCACCCTCCCCCATCCCCATCGGCTGGTCGCCGGAGAACGACTGCCCGTCATCCCAGCCGAGACCAGGACGCGCCTCTCGCAACGCCGAATCCATCTGCGCGAGTTGGTTCATCAGTTCCGGCGACCCGAACGCCTGCTGCGCGAGCTGATCGAGTTCGGCGCGTTGCTCGGGCGTCAGCGAGTTGTAGAACTGCTGGGCCGCGGCGGCGCGCTGAGCCAGCGAGTCGATGAGTTCGTCTGTGTTGCGCGGATTCTCCGGGAAGAAGTCGCCGTGTTTGTCCATGAACTCGTCGAACTGCTGCGTGGTGTCCTCACCACGATTATGCGCCTCAAGGAGCTCGTTCAGATCGGAGAGCATCTCCGAAACACGTTGGCGGTCTTGCTCGGTCGCGCCTTCGAGGGCTTCCTTCATGCCGGCGAAGCGCTGGTCGAGCATTTCGCGCCCCAGGAGATCCTTGATCTTCTCGAAGTCTTCGCGGGCTTGCGGTGAGCGCCAGTCGTATTCGGAGAGTTCTTCGACAGCCTGCGCGGTCGACGGCGGCAGGTTGCCGATCTGCATCTCGGCGAAACGTGCGTCGTCGTCGAGGTCACGGGCGAGTTGTTTGCGTTCCTCCAGAACTGCATGGTCGAGGAGTTCGCGGATCTCGTTGAACGTCCCGTCGAGGTTGCGGCGCTTGAGCAATTCCTGCCGCCGACGATTGATCTGCTCGCGCAGTTTGTCGAGCCCACGCATGTCCGGGGTGCCGCGACGCAGGAACTCCCGCAGCGCTCGCTGCGGTGAGGCACCCGCCATCACGTCGTCGCCGATCTCGGCAAGCGCATCACGCAGATCGACGGGAGGCGCCAGCGGATCGGGCCCACCGCTGTAGCGCTGATACCGAGATCGATGAAAGCTCTTGCGCGCCATGCTCACTCCCTCACCCGTAGAGCGTCTGACCAGATTCGTCGGCCTCCTTGCCGATCCGGCGGGCCAGGTAGAGGCCTTCCAATGCGAGTTCGACGGCGCTCGCGCGCTCACCGTCGGCCTCGGCGTCGAGGCGCTCGGCGATGTCGTCGAGCAGTTCCGACGTGGTTTCCGCCGACGGGATCGAACCGAGGAAGTCGACGGCCGTGACCCGATCCCCCGTGACGACGGGTTCGCCGCTCTCCAGCGCATCCACCAGTGGCGCCATGTCGATGCCGCCGAGATGAGCACGAACTGTGTCGGCGATGGACTTACGCATCAGGTGTTCGAGGATCTCCAGCTCACGACCCTCCTCACCGGACTCGAACTCGATCTTGCCGCGCAGCACCTCGATCACCGACTCGAGGTCGACGACCCGCGCCACGGCCTGCTCCTCGCCGGTCACCGCGGAGCGGTGCAATGCCGCTGCCGCAACGGTTTCCGCGCCGGCGATGGAGAATCGGGCCGACACACCCGACCGCTGATCGATCGACGGATGATCACGCGCATAGCGGGTGAAACGCGCCAGGATCTCCGTGATGAAGGTCGGGACGGTCGCGGTGAGGTCGGCTTCCTGCTCGATCACGGCGATCTCGTCGTCGAGCTCGATCGGGTAGTGGGTCCGGATCTCGGCGCCGAAACGGTCCTTGAGCGGCGTGATGATCCGACCGCGATTGGTGTAGTCCTCCGGGTTGGCGCTGGCCATGACGAGAACGTCGAGCGGCAGCCGCAGCGTGTAACCCCGCACCTGGATGTCGCGTTCTTCCATGACGTTGAGCATCGACACCTGGATCCGCTCGGCGAGATCGGGCAGCTCGTTGATGGCGACGATGCCGCGGTGCGCACGTGGGATGAGCCCGAAGTGGATGGTCTCGGGGTCGCCGAGGCTGCGGCCCTCGGCCACCTTCATCGGGTCGATGTCGCCGACCAGGTCGGCCACCGAGGTGTCCGGGGTGGCCAGCTTCTCGCTGTAGCGCTGGCTGCGGTGACGCCACTCGATCGGCAGATCGTCGAGCAGGTTGGCGGCCTTGCGGATCGACGCCGGGGTGATCGGCTCGTAGGGATGCTCACCGAGTTCGGAGCCGGCGATCACCGGCGTCCATTCGTCGAGCAGGCCGGTCAGGGTGCGCAGGATGCGCGTCTTGCCCTGACCACGTTCGCCCAGCATCACGACGTCGTGACCGGCGATCAGGGCACGCTCGAGCTGCGGGATCACTGTCCCCTCGAAGCCGACGATGCCCGGCCACGGATCGGCGCCCGTCCGCAAGGCGGTCAGCAGGTTGTTGCGGATCTCGTCGCGGATGCTGCGCTGGATGTGGCCGCTGGCGCGCAGCTCACCGACGGTTCGGGGCGACGGATGGCGGGTTTCGGTGGTCTGGGAGGTGTTGGTGATGAGATTCTCCTCTGGCACCTCGTCCACGGTACTCCGCGACCGGCGATCGGTGCCGACCCTATTTCTCCCGCCACCCGGGATCGCGGCCGATGAAACCGGCAAGGCGGACGACGACGTCCGCGTCGTCGGGCACCTCGACCCTCGGCCCGTACTGCCCGGAAGCCCGCAGCATGTCCTCGATCCCCGCCATCCCGTCGAGGAGTTGCTGCGCGAACGCGGGGTCGAGGGCGGCGTCGACACCGGCCGCCTCGGCGAGATCCCAGGTGTGCATGAAGACGTCGGCGGTGTAGAACCGGTCGATCGCGTCGGCCAGACGATGGGTGCCGGCCATCGGATGGGTGAACTGTTCGTCGGCTCGGTCACCGTCGAGCAGATCCTGGACGGCGGCGGCATGTGCCACCCAGGCCGCCACCGGATCGTCGGCGACGGCAGGCCCTGGGGCGAGCACCACACCGCCGCCGGCGAGGAAGCCGGGGAACCATTCGACGAGATGTCCGACGACGTCGCGCGCCGCCCAGCCGTCGACCGGGCTCGGCGCGTCCCAGTCGGAGACCGAGTCCGCGACGGCCCCGAAGCGCTCACTCACCTGCCGATGGCGTTGCGCGGCAGAGAGTTCCACCAGTGCCATGATCAGATCACGCCGTCGGCGATGAGCTTCTGCAGTGCGGTGTAACCTTCGTTGACCCCGACCTCCATGCCGGAGGCGAGCCAGCCGTCGCGGGCTTCGAAGCTGTCGCAGAGCGATTGCGCATGCAGGCGGGTGATGCCGTCGCCGAGGTCCTCGAACCAGAGGGTCTCGAGCGCGACCTGGTCGGGCATGCCTTCAAAGGTGAAAGTCTGGACGATCTTGTCGTCCGACACCGTGTGGAAGCAGCCGCGGAAGCCGAACTCCTGGCCGTCGTGTTCGGAGACGTAACGCCAACTCCCGCCGTCACGCACGTCCCAGTCGATGATCCGGCTGCTGATCGCATCCGGGCCGACCCAGCGGACGAACAGTTCGGGGTCGGTGTGCGCCTTCATCAATTGCGCTGGGGTGCCCCGGAAGTCGCGGGTGATGCGGATGATGGGCACCTCCTTGTCCGCCTCGATTGTTGCCTCGGGGTATCGGGTGGTGGTCATGACGCCTGTCCTTTCGCTCGTGGTTGTTCGTCGCCAGGCGCTGCACCTGACGGGCCTTCGTTCAGTTCGGCCAGCAGTACGTCGAGACGCTGGTAGCGCTCCTCCGCACGTCGGCGATACCGCTCGATCCACTTGGTCATGAGGTCGAACACCTCCGCTTCCAGATGGACCGGGCGAGTCTGGGCCGCACGGCTGCGAGTCACCAGTCCGGCGTCCTCGAGCACCTTGAGGTGCTTGGACACCGCCTGGATGCTGACGTCGTACGGCTCGGCGAGTTGGCTGACCGTCGCGTCGGAGACCGCGAGCCGGGCGACCATGTCGCGTCGGGTCGGATCTGCGAGCGCAGCGAACACCTTGGACAACTCGTCTGCCACGTCATCTCCTGACATTCGGCCCGATCGCTTCGCTCCCGGTGCCGTTACTCAACCGTTTGGTTGAGTACGAGCCTGCGCCTCCGCGACGTCGTTGTCAACCCTTTGGTTGAATAAAAGAGGAAAGGGGGCCAGCACCCCGTCAGTTACCTGTACGCCTCAGTCTGACCACGTGCACTGTGGACCTGGTCGACCTCCCAGGTACAGATTTCCGACGGTCGGTGGAGGTCCGTCACGTAACCCTTCGAGTCAGGCAACCGGCCCGACGGGCTCATCTCCACGCAGCGTGATGCGGTGCATGACGCGACGCGAATCTCCGTAGTCGCGGTTGGCGTAGTGGACGGTGTTGCGGTTATCCCACAGCACGAGATCGCCCAGGCGCCAACGATGTCGGACGATGTGCTCGGGTTTGGTCAGGTGTGCGTAGAGCAGGTCGAGGATGCCTCGACTCTCCGCGTCGGACACACCTTCGATGTGCGAGGTGAATCCGGGGTTGACGAACAACGATTTGCGACCGGTCTCGGGATGGACCCGCACCACCGGGTGCGAGACCGGGGTCAGTTCGGTGACCTCGGCACCGTCCCATTCGTTGCCCTTACCGCCACGGCGCTGCTTGAGGTAGTAGCCGAACTCGCGGCTGCCGTCGTGCACCGCGGTCAGGCCGTCGATGAGCGTACGAATGGGCTCCGACAGCGACCGATAGGCCAGTTCGGCGTCGGCCCAGTTGGTGTCACCGCCGTTGCGGGGCAACACAACTGGACGCAGGATCGAGCCGAGTGGTGGTCGGGGCATGAACGTGACGTCGGTGTGCCAGACGTCGGCGAATCCGTTGTCGGCGGAGTCGAGCGAGTACACCTCGTCGGGGACGTCACCGCTGTCCCACACCGGGTGTCCGACGGTGAGGTCCCCGATGCGGCGCCCGAAATCGATATGGGCCGCGTCGTCGAGCTGCTGGTCACGCAGGACGATGACCTTGTAGTCGATCAGCGCCCGCCGGATCGCCCGGACCTCGTCGTCGGACGCGTTCGCGACGTCGATGCCGCGCAGTTCGGCACCGAAGTGGGGCCCGAATTCGTCGACGTCGAGTTCGACGCCGGAGGTGATGGTGCCGGCATTCTGATCGGATGCGGCGCCCCGATCGGATGCCGGCACGGCAGAGTCAGAGATGGAGATTGTCATCGGAGTTCCCTTGTGTCGTCAGAAATGACGTTGGATCGTGCAGGTCAGGCGCGGAATCCGGGAACTTCGGGAGGAGAGCCGTGATGGGAGCCGTCCGACCAGTTCATCGCGTGGTGGCGCATGTTCGCGGCTCTCCCTCCGGTTGCTGTGCAGTGGCTACCACGCCTTTGTAGTGCAGGATTTGATTGTCACACAGCATTTGTCGCAGCACGATTTAAAGGCGCCGGGATTACCGGGTCACCGGCGACGCCGCACGAACCTCGCCTCGCGCCGCGGCGTCGAGACCGTAGTGACCCGCCAGCGTCGAACCCGTGTACTCGGTACGAAAACGCCCGCGCTCCTGCAGGATCGGCACCACCTTGTCGACAAATGCCTCAAGTCCACCGGGCAGGTACGGCGGCATGACGTTGAATCCGTCCGCGGCACCCGCATCCACCCACTCGATGAGGTCGTCGGCGATCTGTTGCGGCGTGCCGGCGAGGGTCCGATGCCCGCGGCCGCCGCCGAGCCGGCCGATGAGATCCCGCACGGTGAGATCTTCACCTTCTGCCAGTGCACGCACGAGACTCGAGCGGCTCTTGTTGCCCTCGATCTCCGACTCCTGCGGCAGGGGCGGCAACCGGTCGTCGAGCGCGATCCCGCTCAGGTCCTGCCCGAAGAAGACCGAAAGCTGTCGCAACGCGTAATCGGGCGAGATGAGCGTGGTGAACTCGTGCTCGAGTTCGCGGGCCTGCGCCTCGGTGTCACCGATGTACGGCACGATCCCCGGCAGTATGGCGATCTCGTCGCGACCCCGCCCATACTGCGACGCACGGTTCTTGAGGTCGTCGTAGAACGCGGTGCCGTCGGCAACAGAGCGCTGCGCGGTGAACACCACTTCCGCGATCCTGGCCGCAAGGTCTTTACCCGACTCCGACGACCCGGCCTGCACCAGCACCGGCCGACCCTGCGGGGAACGCGGCGAATTCAACGGACCGCGGACGGTGAAGTGCGGGCCCACGTGGTCGACGGTGTGCACCTTGTCGGGGTCGGCAAACAACGCCGCATCGACGTCGAGCCGTAATGCGTCGGACTCCCAGCTGTGCCACAGCGCGGTGACGACATCAACGAATTCCTCTGCACGCGAATACCGTTGCGCATGCTCGGGAGTTCCGTTGAACCCGAAGTTGCGTGCCTCGTCCGCGGTCGCCGACGTGACGACGTTCCATCCGGCCCGCCCGCCGCTGATGTGCTCGAGCGAGGCAAAGGCACGGGCCAGCGTGTACGGATGGTTGTAGCTCGTCGAAGCGGTCGCGATGAGACCGATCCTCTGGGTCGACCCGGCGATGGCCGACAGCAAGGTGATCGGCTCGAACACCTGCTGCGAGTTGCGCGCGACATTCGGTCCCACCGCGAGGATGTCGGCAAAGAACACCGAATCGAGAAGCCCACGTTCGGCGAGCTGGGCGACCTCGATGTAGTGCCGCGGGTCCAGCACTCGTTGCTCATCTGTCAGCGGATGCCGCCACGCGGCTTCGTGGTGCCCGACGCCGAGCACGAACGCATTCAGATGCAGTTGACGAGACATGGTGTGTTGTTGTCCTTTCGACATGGTTCAGTGACCGGGGTCGACCCGCCACCGCGTGAAGTACCGTTCGATGAGCACCAGTACCGCGTTGAAGATGACGCCCACCACCGCGATCGCGACGATCCCCGCATACATCTCCGGGATCTGGAAGCTGAGCTGCGACGCCATGATGAGGAAGCCCAATCCCGATTGCGCCCCGACCATTTCGGCGGCGATGAGCACGAGGATCGACGCCGCGGCCGAGAGGCGCAGCCCGGTGAAGATCGTCGGCAACGAGGCCGGCAGCACGACTTTGGCGAAGAGACGTGCCGGCGAAAGACCCAGCGAACGAGCCGATTTGATGAGCAGCGGGTCCACATCACGCACCGCCGAGATGGTGTTGAGCAGGATCGGGAACAGGCACGCGTACACCACCAGCGCGACCTTGGAGGTCTCCCCGATCCCCAGTACGAGGACGAACACCGGCAGCAATGCGAGCGGCGCGATGTTGCGGAACAGTTCGAGCGCCGGGTTGAGCCATTGGGCAACGAGCCGGTACCAGCCGATGAGCAGGCCCAATGGAATCCCGATCGCCACCGCGATCAGGTAGCCCGCCAGGGCGCGACTCAGACTGGCCGACACATGCTGCCACAGTTGGCCGTTGCCGATGAGCTCCCACAGGGCCTGGGCAACGGTGGACGCCGGCGGCAGGAAGGTGGGATCGACCGCGCCGATGCGTGGTGCAACCTCCCAGATCAGCGCCAGCACCAGCAGAACCAGCGACACCCGCACACCCTTGCCCGCCACCGACGACACACGATGCCACCACGCCGCTCGATCGTCCGACGCCTCGGCCACCACAGCGGCGGAGTCCTCCGTGGTCTCCGGCACAGCAGTCGCCTCTTCGATGTGCTTGTCGGACAGAGCCAACTGCACGCCGCTAGACATTCGACGCTCCCACCAGACCACTTGCATTTCGCTGTGCGGCATCTCGCTGTGTGGCATCCCGCTGTGTGGCATCCCGCTGTGTGGCATCCCGCTGCGTGGCATCCCGCTGCGCCCGGAGCGCAAGCCACAGATGGTGGCGGTACTCACGGAACTGAGCCGACGACCGCAGGTCCTCGATCCCCTCCCGACGAAGGTCGATGTCGACGATCTCGGTGATCCGGCCGGGCCGCGCCGACAGCACGGCCACCCGGTTCCCCAGGTAGACGGCCTCATCGATGCCGTGCGTGATGAACAGGATGGTCTTGCCGGTGGCCCGCCAGATCTTGCGCAGCTCGTCCTGCAAACCCTCCCGGGTCTGCGCGTCGAGTGCGGCGAAAGGCTCGTCCATCAACAGGATCTCGGGTTCGTAGGCGAGGCTGCGGGCGATCGCGACCCGCTGTTTCATCCCGCCGGAGAGCTCGTGCGGGTAGTGGTCACCGAAACCCGTGAGACCGACGAGCGCCAGGTATTCGTCGGCGATCTGCCGTCGCGCCCGCCGCCGCACCCCCTTGGCCTCCAACCCGAATTCGATGTTGGCCCGGGCAGTCCGCCACGGCAGCAGCGCGTACTGCTGGAAGACGATGCCCCGATCCAGGCCGGGCCCGGTGATCGGCTTGCCGTCGAGCAGGATCTCCCCCGCCGTCGGGCGGGTCAGGCCGCCGATCAGGTCGAGCAACGTCGATTTTCCGCTGCCGCTCGGGCCGACGAGCACCAAGAATTCGCCCGGCTGCGCGGCAACGGTCACATCCGCGAGCGCGAGGAAGTCTGGCTTGCCCCGTGCCGGAAACACCTTGCGTACGCCGCGCAGTTCCAATTTCGGTGTCTGCTCGGTCATGTCATCTCACCCCCGGTATTTGTTCCATCTGTGTCCTGCCGGAATCGGCCGACGCCAGCACCGGCGTCAAGGCGCGAGCCGTGTACCTCATCACCGGTACGACCCGGCCGATCAACTCCCGGTTGAGCCGTGCGCTGCGCGCCTGCACGCCGATCGACGCGCATACCCGGCCAGCGCCGTCGAACACCGGTACGGCCACCGCGGTCACCCCCGATGCGGTGGTGGCCATCGAATAGCCCCGCCGGCGAACGTCGGACGACGCGGCGCCGCGTCGCAGTGCGGGCCGACGACCGCCGGCATGGAAGGCAACGATCGCCTGCCCCATCGCGCTGGTGTCCAACGCCGTTCTCGGTTCCGGGATCTGCTGGTTGCACCACCGAATCGGCGGATGCGCCGAGTAGACCGTCACGGCTTCGCCTTTCACCTCCATGCCCAGGCTCGCGGTGATGCCGATCTCGGCCGCCAGTTGATGCAGATGCGGAGCTGCCGCACTGTGATCGAGTTCCGGCAATGCGCGTGCGGCCAGGTCGACGATGCCGGGCCCGATCACATAGTTGCCGTCAGCCCCCCGATCGAGCAGACGACCCTTGACCAGAGCTCCGACGATGCGATGAGTGGTGCTCACGGGCAGACCGACCCGATCGGCCACATCGGTGAGCGACATTGCCGCGTCCTCACCGTCGAAGGCGAAGAGCACGGCAATCGCCCGCTCGACCGACTGAGATCCGGTGCGGGCCTTCTGGTTCAGATCCATGATGGCCTCCTTCTCGACCGGTGGGCACTCAGCGGTGAGCTGTCGCGTCCAATGCTCACCCACAGACCGATGCGGGTGAATCCTTGTGTGCAGGGTGAACTTTTCCGACCCGATTGGCCCGAGAATCGCCGTTCGTTTCCACAATGTGGATGCCCTCCTTGCGCCCGTGTGGCGCCGATCGATAGTCGAGAAGAACGGCAGTCCAGACCGCCGATACGGCTCACCGATCAGGAGACAACAACCATGACCTCAGTCATCGAGAACCGCCAGACGGATACCGCA
This sequence comes from Gordonia gummivorans, assembly GCF_022513585.1. Classification (GTDB taxonomy): domain Bacteria; phylum Actinomycetota; class Actinomycetes; order Mycobacteriales; family Mycobacteriaceae; genus Gordonia. Next base: position 47,522 of record NZ_JAKWBF010000004.1, on the reverse strand, counting down.
CAGCTCACCGTCGAACCCATCGCGGGTTACCTCGGAGCGGAGGTATCCGGGATCGACCTGAAGGACGACATCACCGCCCAGGTGGGTGATGCGCTGCGGGACGCACTCTTCGAGCACAAGGTGCTGTTCTTCCGCGACCAACGGCTCGATCACGACCAGCAGATCCGCTTCACCGAGTACTACGGCCCGGTGACCGGTGCGCATCCGCTCGGCTACACCGACAAGTCGCCGGCCGGGTTTCCGGAGATCCTCGAGGTCGACTCGCGGACGTACGCGAGCCGTGCGGGCGGGCGCCAGTACAGCTATGCCAGCTTCTGGCACCAGGATGTGACCGCGCTGGTCAATCCGCCGGCGGTGACAGTCCTGCGTGCGGAACTGGTACCCGAGTTCGGTGGCGACACCACCTGGGCCGACCTCGCTGCCGCATACGACAATCTGCCTGCGTCGCTGCAGCGATTCCTGGAAGGGCTCAACGCCGAGAACCGTTTCGGCGGGCGGGCACCCCAGTGGAGCGACGGATCGGAATCGGAGAGCCTCACCCGGGACAAACCGATCATCAGCGAGCACCCCGTGGTGCGTGTGCATCCGGTGACCGGCCGCAAACTGCTCTACGTCAACCCCGGATTCACCAGCCGCATAGTGGGACTGAGCGCTCGGCGCAGCGACCGCATCCTCGACCTGCTGTTCGACGAGGTCACCAATCCCGCCTACACCGTCCGGATCGCCTGGACGCCCGACAGTGTCGGCGTGTGGGACAACCGCGCGACCATTCACCTCGCCCCCACCGACCTCGGGCATCTCGACGTGGTGCGGGTGTTGCATCGCACCACCGTCGAGGGCGACATACCCGTGGGAGTCGATGGGCGAAAGTCGAATTCCGTCTCGGGCGAACCCTTCTTGTCGACGCGTCGCTGAGTTTTCTTACCTGCCAACCCATCATCGAACACGAACGGACAACCATGACCATCACAGACGACACGACCATCATCGATCTCGAATTGCACCGCGCAGCAGGCAACATCGGCGCCTACGTTGACGGCATCGACCTGTCGCGCGAGCTGCCACCGCAGACCGCCGACGCGCTCGTCGCGGCACTGCACGCACACAAGGTGCTGTTCTTCCGGGATCAGCACGACCTCGATCACGCTGCGCAGATCGCGTTTTCGCGCATCTTCGGGGCGGTGACCGACTCGCACCCCTATGACGACGACGCCCCCACCGAGTTCCCGCAGATCCTCACCGTCGACAACCGCGAGTACGAACGCAAATTCGGGGTCAAGGCCGCAAGCTACACCAGCGAATGGCACACCGATGTCACCCCGCTCGTGAATCCACCGGCGGTGACCATCCTGCGCGCCGACGTCGCACCGGAGCGTGGCGGCGACACCAGTTGGACGAATCTGGCTGCCGCATATGCGGGGCTGCCGGAGTCGCTGAAGGAACTCGTCGACGGACTGCGCGCCGAACATCGGTTCGGAGGACGCAAACCGGTGTTCACCGACGCCAGCGAGTACGGGCGCAAGGTGGCCTCCGCACCGCTGGTCGCCGAGCACCCGGTGGTGCGGGTCCATCCGCGGACCGGGGAGAAGATCCTGTTCGTGACACCCGGGTTCACCAGCCGCATCATCGGCTACTCGCGCCGCCAGAGCGACGCCCTGCTCGATCTGCTGTTCGACGAGGTGACCAACCCCGCCTACACGGTTCGATTCCGTTGGCGTGCGGGCAGTGTCGCGGTCTGGGACAACCGAGCCACGGCACACCTGGCACCCAGCGACATCAACCACCTCGACGTTCGACGGACCCTGTTCCGGACAACCATCGAGGGTGACGTCCCCGTTGGCCCCGACGGCAGCCCATCGGTGGCCGTATCCGGTGATCGCTTCGTGGCGCGTGACTGACCGGGCAGAGACAGGAGATACGAACATGACTCGCACCTGGCGTCCACGCCGCGCAACTGCGTTCCTCCTCGCTCTCGTCGCCTTGGCGGCGGCTGTCGTCACCGCCTGCTCGCCCAACGCGACACAGGTCGAGGATGGCAAGGTGGTCATCCGGTATCAGGGACAGACGTCGGCGGTTCGATGGTACGAATTGGCCGACGCGCTGGGGTATTTCAGCAAGATCAAACTGAAGTGGGTCGGCGACACGACGAGTGGGCCGCAGGATATCCAGTCCGTCGCCACCAACCAGGTCGACGTGGGTGCCGCATTCAACGGGTCGGTGGCCAAACTCCAACAGGCGGGTTCACCTATCACCGCGGTCATCTCGGATGTGGGCTCCGACCAGCAGACGTTCTCCGGCTACTACTCGCTGGAAGGCAGCGGTATCAAGGCGCCTCGCGATTTCATCGGCAAGAAGGTCGGGATCAACACCCTCGGCGCCTATCACGAGTACGTCATCAACGCCTGGCTTCATCGAAACGGGCTGTCGGATGGCGAGATTCGGCAGGTCGGCCTCACCGTGGTGCCACCCATCAACACCGAGCAGGCGCTGCGCTCCGGCCAGATCGACATCGGCAATCTCGGCACCATCTTCAAGGATGTGGCAGTGCAGGCAGGCGGGCTGCACGAACTGTTCCGCGACACCGATCTCATCGGATCGCTGGCCATTTCGACCACCGTCCTCCGCAAGGACTTCATCGAACAGAACAAGGATGCTGTCGTCGATTTCGTGCAGGGCTACGCTCGAGCCGTCCGGTGGGCGCAGCTTCATCCTCGCGAGGAGGTGGTCGCCAAGCTCACCGAGATCATCAACAAGCGTGGGCGTAACGAGAACACAAAGTTCGTCGCACAGTGGAAGAGTGCGGGAATCCCGGTGCCCGGCGGGGTGATCGATCCGAAGGAGTTCAAGGTTTGGGTCGACGAGGGCGTTCGGATCGGGCAGATCGAACCAGGCCTCGACGTCGCGACTCTGTTCACCAACGGTTTCAACCCGTACGCGAACGGCACCTATCCCCCAGGCTCGGACGAGAACGGCAATCCCATTCCCCCGCAGCGCTGAACTGTTCTCAGCGCAGGGCCAGCCACACCGCGAGACCGAGCCCGCCGAGCCCCACCGCAATCCGGAGGGGCCCGGCGGGCAGTCGTTTGACCACCGGCGGACCACACCAGCCGCCGGCCAGGCAACCCACCGCCATGGCCAGCGCTGCCCACCAGTGGACCGGGCCGAAGATCATGAACCCGATCGCGGCCACGGTGTTGGCGATGCCGAGAAACAACGATTTCGACAGCGCTGCGCGCCACAGCGGTTCGCTGGTGACCACCAGGAGCAGAGCGAGGATCATGATGCCCGCCCCCGCACCGAAGTACCCGCCGTAGATCCCGATCACGGTGACGCCCAACAGGAACACCGACGGCCGCTCGGCATGGCTGGTGGCCAGGCGTCGAAGTGTCGGCTGCACGAGCAGCGCGAGGGCGGCGATCGCCACCAGGTACGGCACGACCGCCTCGAAAGCACCTGCCGGAGTCACCAACAGCAAGACCGCGCCCACCACACCACCGATCAGCGACGCGATGGCACCGCCGACGAGTTGACGACGATCGCCGTCGAGCAGGGCACGACCGGACTGGGCGGTGCTGCCCACACCGACCGCGACCAAAGCAACAGTGTTGGTCACGTTCGCGGCGATCGGGGTGAGGCCGACCGCCAAGAGCGCCGGATAACTGACCACCGAGGCGAGCCCGGTGATGTAGCCGATCAGGCCGGCGCCGAACCCGGCGACGACCAGCAGCGCGAGATCAGTGAGCGAAATGCCGTGCCCCGGTGAGATACAGCGTCGCCCCGGCGTCGGTCGCCGCCGCGATGACCTCGTTGTCGCGGATCGACCCGCCGGGCTGCACAACCGCATTCACACCGGCGGCCAACAGAACCTGCAATCCGTCGGGGAAGGGGAAGAACGCATCCGACGCCCCAACGCTTCCCTCAGCACGGTCGCCCGCACGTTTGACTGCGAGATGCGCGGAGTCGACGCGATTCACCTGCCCCATTCCCACGCCCACCGACGCGCCGTCCTTGGCCAGCAAGATCGCGTTGGACTTCACCGAACGGCATGCACGCCAAGCAAATTCGAGATCGGCCAGCGTCGCCGCATCGACCGGGTCACCGGCCGCGAGAGTCCAGTTGGCCGGGTTGTCGCCATCGGCGTCGAGGACGTCGCGCTGCTGCACGAGCAGTCCGCCCGACACCGGCTTGGTCTCGAGGCCCCCATCGGTCGGGGCCTGCGCGACGAGGACGCGAATGTTCTTCTTGCGGGTCAACACCGACAGTGCACCGTCGGCGAAGCCCGGGGCGATGATCACCTCGGTGAAGATCTCGGCCACCTGCTCGGCCATCTCGACGGTGATCTCGCGGTTGGCAGCAATCACACCGCCGTAGGCGCTCACCGGATCACACGCGTGCGCCTTGCGGTGCGCCTCGGCGATGTCGGCGCCGACGGCGATGCCACAGGGGTTGGCGTGCTTGATGATCGCGACGGCCGGCGCGTCGAAGTCGTGCGCGCTGCGCCACGCGGCGTCGGAGTCGGTGTAGTTGTTGTAGCTCATCTCCTTGCCGTGCAACTGCTCTGCGGTCGCAAGGCCCCCGCTGCCCGCGTTGTCGATGTAGAGGGCGGCCGCCTGATGCGGGTTCTCGCCATAGCGCAGCACTGCCGATCGCGACCACGTCGCACCCGTCCACTCCGGGAACTCCGGACTCTCCTGCGCCGGCGACACGACGGTGGACATCCACTCCGCAACCGCCACGTCGTAGTCGGCGACGTGACGGAAGGCCTTGGCGGCCAATGCCTGTCGCTGCGCGAGTGTGAAACCGCCCGCGCTCAGCGCGTCGGTGAGCGACGTGTAGTCGGCCGGATCGACGACCACCGCCACCACCGGATGGTTCTTGGCGGCGCTGCGGACCATCGCCGGTCCGCCGATGTCGATCTGTTCGATGCACTCGTCCGGGCCGGCACCGGAGGCAACGGTCTCGGTGAACGGATAGAGGTTGCCGACCAGCAGATCGAAAGCGGTGACACCCAATTCGTCGAGCTGGGTGATGTGCGACTCCTTGCGGAGGTCGGCCAGCAACCCGGCGTGCACCTTGGGGTGCAAGGTCTTCACGCGGCCGTCCAAGCATTCGGGGAACCCGGTCACCTCGGACACCTCGACGACGGGGATGCCGGTCGCGGCAATGGTTTTGGCGGTCGACCCCGTCGAGACGATTTCCACCCCTGCCTCATGCAGCGCGGTCGCCAGCTCCACCAGACCGGTCTTGTCGTAGACGCTGACCAGTGCGCGTCGGATGGGACGGGTGTCGGGATGCTGCGCGTTCACGGAATGTGGGCCTTTCGTCCGTCGATGACTACTCCTCGGGTGACAACGCTCGTCACCACGTCGGCGAGCAGAACACGCTCGACCGATTTTATTCGTTCGTGCAGGGTGTCGACGTCGTCGTCGGGGAGGACGTCGATCACGTGTTGGGCCAGGATGGGTCCGGTGTCGACGCCGTCGTCCACCAGGTGCACGGTCGCGCCGGTCACCTTGACCCCGTAAGCCAATGCGTCGGCAACGCCATGGGCGCCGGGAAACGACGGCAGCAGTGCGGGATGGCTGTTGACCACACGGCCGCCGAAGCGCGCCAGGAATCGCTGACCAAGGATCTTCATGAAGCCCGCGGTCACCACCCACTCGGGAGCCGTGGCGGCGACGGCCTCGGTGAGTGCTTGGTCCCAGGCAGTCCGATCCGCGTGATCGGCGAGGCGGCAACTGATGAGCGGGATCTGGTTCTCGACCGCAATCTGCGCCGCGCGGCAGTCGCGGTCGACGACGATTGCGACGACGTCGAACACACTGCCCGGATCGGCGGTGCGGGCCAGCAACGATTCGAGCAGTGACCCCGTGCCCGACGCCATCACCACGATCGGCACACGCCCGTTCGGTGCTGCGATGGGTCCGGAACTCACGCGTCTGAGCCTAATCGCCGAGGACGGTCGTCTCTGCGCCAGGGTAGGCTGCACACCTCGCCGACAAAAGTAGGGGAGGAAACTTCTTCCCCGACCCTTGGTGTCCTCCCCCAGAAATTTCTGGCGGAAGACTGTGAACCCCGGGGAAGAAGTTCTTCCCCTAGATTTTTCGGCACGGCAACCCCACGTTTGCCCAGGTCAGCGCATGCGCACCGACCTCGCCGGGTCAGGGTCGCTGGTCGGGCGCCGAGTAGAGGTCGTAGGCCTCGTCGTCGTCGAAGTCGTCGTCGGCCAGACGATTCACGGGTGCGTCGGACTCTGGTTCGTCGTCCACATCCTCGACTTCGTCGAAGTCGTCGAAGTCGTCGGATTCGGCGTCCTCGTACTCGGCGTCTTCGTCGTCGTACTCGAATTCGTCGGTCTCCCCGTCGAGTTCCGCGTCGGTGACGATCACGTAGTCGTCGTCGAAACCGTCGTCGTCCCAGTCGGGCAGCGCATCCTCGTCGTCGACGACGCGCGACCGCGCCGCCTTGGTCGACGGCAGCACGCCGTACACCGCGGCCGTCAGCATGCCGACCACCATGATCCAGCCGAGCGTGTACACACATGCCGAGGTGACACTGATTCCGACGTCGCCGAACTCTCCGAGCCGACCACCCGCCATCCACGTCAACACCGCGACCATCGACGCTGCGACCGCCGCGGCGACACCGACCGACCGCACGTTGGCGCGTGGGTCGAGGTCGCGGCACCGCCACGCGACGAATCCGGCGATGGCGAGCGGCACCACAAAGCCGATGAGTCCCGCACGTCCCAGACCGGGCGGATCCGGCAGCGCAGCCAGCACCGGCAGCGGCGGTACCGGACCGCCGTGCACCGCGGACAGACCGAAGGTGGCGGTGCCGACGTGCGCGTCGGAGCCGACGAGCACGGCGAGCGCGCCGACCATCAGGTTGGGCAGGTACATCAGCGACAGCATCGTCAGGCCGACGTAGCCGTCGAATCCGTTGCCGGTCTCGATGAGTTCACCGAGTGTGGAGTGCCGCATCACCAACCGCACGGTGACCAGCAGTCCGGCGACGGCCAGTAGGAGCAGCACTGCCGCGAAGCCCATGCGAATACCGCGTCGGTCGGTGGTCGAGATGCCCCATCGGACGGTCAGGTCGCCGTGGCGCGACCAGACGACACCACCCACGGCACCCGCCACGTGGACGAGCAAGGTGTACACAAAGGCGAGCAAGGGGTTGGGCGATTGGATCGGCAGGACGGTGGTGCCGTCCATGACGACCGCGAGCGACATGGCGGTGATCAGAACGGGCCCGGCCACCGCGGACGCCACCACCGCGAGGAGTTCGGACACGGTGTCGCGCGATCGGGCCGCCGCGGCGGCGAATCTGCCGGTCGCAGCCGCCACGACGATGGTCGGGAGCAGCGGCAGCACCCCGATCGTCACACCGCTGATCGTGACGGGCACCTGGTGAATCGCGAGCCAGCACGACGCGACCGCGGTGCCGAGTCCGGTCAGCCCACTGCCGGCCATCAACAGGACGGTGAGGACCACGACCGCCAGCACGACGAGAGCCGCGGCGGGAACCGCGAACGCCACCAGCACCAGTTCCCGCGCCGATCCTTCGGAGGCCACCCGCTGGGCACGATTGGATCGCCGCAGCCTGCGCAGCTGCGACGCCAGGTTCTCGGTGGTCTGCGTCGGGGAGAAGGTGGGCATCGGTTACGAGCGTCGCACGATCGTCGACGCCCGAGCGACAGACGCGCCGCACCCCTGCTGAGAAGAGCGTGTGATCACACGACGACGCCCCACCCGGAGCGTGTCCAGATGGGGCGGCGGTCGTAGAGGTCAGCTGCTCTGCGGGGGTTCCGGACGCTTGTAGACCGTGGTCGAGTGCTCGTCGCCAGCGGGGCCGGCGGGCTCGGCCGCCGACGCCCCGGCTTCGGATGCCGATGCGCCGGGAGTGGCGCTCGCCTCCCCTGCCGAGTATCCACCGGCCGGCGCTGCCTGCGACTGGCCGTAGGAACCATAGGTGGGCTGGGCGTAGGACGACCCGTAACCGGGGTACGCCGACGGAGAGTAGCCGGGCTGGCCGGTCTGGCCGGCCGTCGAGCCGTACGCGCTGGTCGCCGAATCGGACGGCGCGGGCTGGGCGGCACTCTGCGCCGTGGCGGAGGCGTCGGCCTGACCGGTCGCTGCACCGTACGCGGACGCATCGGCGGTCGGTGCCGCTGTGCCGGTGCCGTACGCGGTTGCGCCGGTCGCGGCAGCAGCCGGTGCAGCGGTCGCACCCGGCGCCACCTTGATGAGTCCGGCCTCGATGACCAGCCAGAAGATGGCGATCAGCGCGATGAGGATCGAGAAGACGATGACGATGATCGCACCGGCACCGGTCTCCGTCTCACCTTCCTTGGTCGCGATCTGAAAGACGCTGATGAACGACGCAGCCAAGGCCAGGGCAACCACCAGCGGCGCCGGCCGGAAGTCGAGCTTGGGCACCAGCGCCAGCAGCGCGAGGAAACCTGCGGTCACGATCAGCGCATACGGCACGACGAAGTAGGTCTCCCAGACCTTCGACGACACGTCGACGTATTCGCTCGAGTAGCTGCTACCGGTGGCGAAACCGCAGAACAGCACCACCAGGCCGAACAGACCGATGGTCCCGGCCACGATGAGCGGCGTGATGGCCGGCAGTCCCTGGCTCGGCGGACGCTGGGCGTAGCCGTAACCCTGCTGACCGTAGGCCTGCTGCCCATAGCTCTGCGGGTCGTAGCCTTGCTGTCCATAGGACTGCGGGTCATAGGACTGCTGGCCGTAACCCTGCTGCCCGTAGGACTGCGCACCCGACTGATCGGCGGCACCCGACTGCCCTGTGGCCTGCGGATATCCCGCCGCAGCGCTCTGCTGTCCATAGTCTTGACCGGTCGCGGGCTGCTGCCCGTACCCCCCGGGTTGATAGGTCATGAGTTCGCTCCTGCTCACAGATAGCTTGTAACCGTCGTTGCACACGCTACCGGTGGTGCACCTCGACGCGACACGGCCGTCCGTCACCAGTGGTGTCACCAGCTGTGTTCGCGACCTCGTTCGGCGTACCAGTCGATCAGGGAGTAGTCGTCAACGGCCTTCGGGTCGACGTTCACCTCGTCGTGACCGGCCAGGATCGCGGTGACCGGAACTTCCAGCTTCTTACCGGTACGCGTATGCGGGATGCCCGGTGCCTCGATCACCTCGTCGGGCACATGCCGCGGCGACAGCCGACGGCGGATCTCGGCCGCGATCCGACCGCGCAGCGCATCGTCGAGCGTCGCGCCCGGCACCAGGGTGACGAACAGCGGCATCCAATACGTGCCGCCCTCGCCGTCGACACCGAGGACAAACGCCTCGGCGATCTCGTCGAGCCCTTCGACCACCTCGTAGATGTCGGCCGAACCCATCCGAATGCCCTGCCGGTTGAGCGTCGCATCGCTGCGGCCGTGGATGACGAGAGAACCGCGGTCGGTGAGGGTCACCCAGTCGCCGTGCCGCCACACCGGACCGTCCGGGCCCGACCCTTCCCATACGTGCTCGAAATAGGCTGAGCGATAGCGTGATCCGTCGTCGTCGCGCCAGAATCCCACGGGCATCGACGGCATCGGGGCGGTCACCACCATCTCGCCGACCTCACCGACGCGCGTCGTTGCGTCCGGGGCCCAACTCTCCAGCGCCACACCGAGATAACGCACCGACAACTCGCCGGCGACCACCGGTTCGCCCACCGAGCCGCCCGCGAAAGCGGTGACCACGTCGGTGCCGCCACTGATCGACGAGATCGGCAGACCCGCCTTGACGTTCTCGTCGACCCAGGTGAACAGATCACCCGCCAACGACGACCCGGTGCTGCCGAGTGCGCGCAATGCGGACAGATCATGGTCGCGCCCGGGCACCAGACCGGCCTTGCGCGACGCCTGCAGCTGGCCGGGGCTGGTTCCGAAGTAGGTGACCTTTTCGTCGGCGACGATCTGCCACAGTCGGTCGGCATCTGGGTAGAGCGGAGATCCGCTGTAACACACGATCTTCGATCCGACGAGCAGTCCCGCGATCTGGAAGTTCCACATCATCCAACTCAGCGCGGTCTGCCACAGGAACACGTCGTCGGCCCCGAGTCCACCGTGCAGCCCAGCGGCCTTCAGGTGTTCGACGACGACACCGCCGTGTCCGTGCACGATGCCTTTCGGCCGGCCGGTGGTGCCGGAGCTGAACAACACCCACAACGGGTGGTCGAAGGCCACTTTCACCGGTTGGAGGGTCGTCGGATCTCCTGCTGCCACCGCGTCGCGGTAGTCGAGCACGTCCGCATCATCCCCGCCACCCCCGACGACGATCCGCGCACGAAGCTCGGGCAGCAACGATGCGAGTTCCGCACTGTCGGCGGCCTTGTCGATGTCTTTACCGTTGTAGCGGTAGCCGTCCGCGGTGAAGAGCACCTTCGGTTCGAGTTGCCCCAGACGCCCGGCCGCACCCACCGGCGCGTAGTCCTGACCGCAGCCCGACCAGATGGCGCCGAGACTCGCGGTCGCCAGGAAGGCGACCACCGCCTCCGGAATGTGTGGCAGATAGGCTGCGACCACGTCGCCCTCTCCGACGCCGAGATCACGGAGGGTCGCGGCGAGCCCTGCGACCGCCGAACCCAGCTCGGCCCAAGAGATCTCGGAGCGGGCACCGGTCTCGTCGATCCCGACGATCGCCGCACCCGGCAGGCCCGAATGCCGCAGGATCTGATCCACATAGTTGAGGCGGATGTCGGGAAACCAACGGGCTCCGGGCATCTCGGAATTCGCCAGCACCGCGTCGGCGCCCTCGGCAAGCGGTTTCTCGGCGATGACGTCGAGATCGTAGAACTGCCACAGCGAGCGCCAGAACTCCGCGGGCTGATCGACCGACCACTGCCACAACGCCTCGTATGTGTCGCCTACGTCGATGCCGTTGTCGCGCAGATGGGTTCGGAACTCGTCCATGTCCGATGAGCTCACAGATCTTGCCCGAGCATTTCGATCGCCTCTTCACGCATCGCGACCTTGCGCACCTTGCCGGTGACGGTCATCGGGAATTCCTTCACCACGTGGACATAACGCGGGATCTTGTGACGCGCGATCTTGCCGTCGGCGAAGTCGCGCACGTCGTCGGCGGTGAGATCGGTGGCCGGTTCACGCAGGCGTACCCACGCCATCAGTTCTTCGCCGTACTTGTCGTCGGGAACTCCGATCACCTGGGCGTCGAGGATGTCGGGGTGGGTGTAGAGGAACTCCTCGATCTCGCGCGGGTAGATGTTCTCACCGCCGCGAATCACCATGTCCTTGATCCGCCCGGTGATGGCGGCATACCCATTGCGCGCCATCACCGCCAGATCACCCGTGTGCATCCACCCCTCGGAATCAATTGCCTCCGCAGTCTTCTCCGGGTTGTTCCAGTAGCCCTGCATGACGCTGTAACCACGGGTGCAGAACTCTCCGGTCTCGCCCCGATCCAGGGTCTCGCCGGTGACGGGATCGATCACCTTGATCTCCAGGTGCGGACCGACGCGTCCGACCGTCGTCACCCGCAATTCCAGCGGATCGTCGACGCGGGTCTGCGTGGACACCGGCGACGTCTCGGTCATGCCGTAACAGATCGACACCTCCGACATGTTCATCCGGTCGATCACCTGCCGCATCACATGTTCCGGGCACGGCGAACCGGCCATGATGCCGGTCCGCAGACTGGACAGATCGAACTCGGCGCCCGAATCGAGCAGCGCCAGTTCGGCGATGAACATCGTCGGCACGCCGTAGAGACTCGTGCACTTGTAGTCGGCGACGGCCCGCAGCGTGGCCTCCGGATCGAAGGCCGGTGCCGGAATCACCATCGCCGCACCGTGACTGGTGGCCGCGAGGTTGCCCATCACCATGCCGAAGCAGTGGTAGAACGGCACCGGGATGCAGATCCGGTCGGCGTCGGTGTAGTTCAGCAGCTCACCCACCAGGTACCCGTTGTTGCTGATGTTGCGGTGAGTGAGGGTGGCACCCTTGGGGAATCCCGTTGTGCCCGAGGTGTACTGGATGTTGATCGGGTCGTCGGGCGACAGCGAAGCAGCGATCTCCGCCACCCGGGCCAGTTCGTCCTCGCTCGGTTCCGCGATGAGTTCCTCCCAGCGCGCCGACTCGAACAGCACCACCTCACGAAGATCGGGACATTTCGCCCGAGCCTCGTCGAGCATGGTCGCATACGCCGAATCCTTGAACCGTTCGGCAGCGATCACCACGCTGATCTCCGACTGGGCCAGTGCGTACTCGACCTCGGTCTGGCGATACGCCGGATTGATGTTGACCAGGATCGCGCCGATCTCTGCCGTCGCGTATTGGGTGAACACCCACTCGTATCGGTTGGGCGCCCACACGCCCACCCGATCGCCGACTCCGACACCCATGCGCAGCAAACCCGCCGCAAGAGCGCGCACGCCGTGGCGGAATTCGCGGTAGGTCCACCGGAGATCCGCCGCCGCGTCGATCAGCGCGAGGTTGTCCGGATGTGCCTCGACGGTGCGAGCGAGTGTGGCACCGATGGTCTCGGTGAGCAGCGCGGGTGTGTCTTCACCTCGCGCGTAAGCCTTTTCGGTCATGGTTGTGCTCCGGTTCTCCCCGACTCACTCGTCGTTGTTCGAAACTTCTTTGGCGGCAGCCACTCTGGTGAGCACCATCTCGGCCTGACGCAACACCGGACCGTCGATCATCTGGCCTTCGAGGCTGAAGACCCCACCACCGCGCGCAGTCGATTCGTCGACCACGCGTTGGGCCCAGGTGACCTCGTCGCCCGCGGGTCGATAGCCGTCACGGATGTAGGGAACCTGGGATGGGTGGATGCAGGCAGTGGCGCTGTACCCGAGGGCCACCGCATCCCGCACCTCGTCGATGAGCCCCTCGGTGTCGTTGATGTCCAGGTGGACCGAGTCGACGGCGAATTTCCCGTGCGCCGCCGCCGCGATCCGGGTCGACGAACGAACCCAGCGGGCGACGTCTCGGTACTGGCCGGGGTGCTTCTCGTCGGGCCCGAATCGACTCGACTTACCGCCCAGCCCGGCGACCAGATCCTCGGCTCCCCACATCAATCCGACGCAGTTCACCACTTCGGCGATCTCGTGGGCGCGGGTCGCCCCCAGCGGTGTCTCGATCAACGCGATGGTCTGCAGCGCGGTGTCGACGATCGACGCAATGTCCTCGGCCTTGGCCTGCATGACAACGCGATAGTTGGTCTCGGCCACCGCGGCCAGGTCACGCCGATAGTCGCCGGTGCCGGCCGGGTTGATGCGCACGATGGTGCGGTCCGGGTCGATGGGATTGGCGATGAGCGCCTCCCGCGCGGCCGCACGACGATCCGGTGCCACCGCATCCTCGAGATCGAGAATCACCACGTCGGCCCGTTCGAGCGCCTTCGCGTAACGATCGGGGCGGTCGGCCGGACAAAACAGCAACGCGGGCCCGGGCGGCAACCACGGGTTCGCCAGTTGTCGATTCGTGAAGTTCATCGTCATTGCGTCGGCCTTTTCCGCACCAGCGTGGCCCGCTGCGCCCGCGCGACGACCTCGCCGTGCTGATTGCGTCCTATGTGCGTCAAGTTCACCACGCCCTCCCCGGGTCGCGAACGCGATTCGCGCTTAGAGGTGCATTCGGTCTCGGCGTAGAGCGTGTCACCTGCAAAGAGAGGCGCGGGAAAGGCCACCTCGGAGAAGCCCAGGTTGGCCACCAGCGTGCCCTGGGTCAGCTGCGACACCGACAGCCCGACGATCGTCGACAAGGTGAACATCGAGTTGATCAGACGCTGCCCGCCGAAGCCGGGCTGCTGCGCCGACCACGCCGCGTCGAGGTGCAAGGCCTGGGTGTTCATCGTCAGCGTCGTGAACAGCACATTGTCGGCCTCGGTGACGGTCCGTCCGGGGCGATGCTCGTAGATGGTGCTCTCGGTGAACTCCTCGAACCAGAGCCCACGCTGCACGACGCGCTGCGGCTCGCTCAGCGGCAATCCCACGTCGCTTCGCTCGCTCAGCGGCAATCCCACGTCGCTTCGCTCGCTCAGCGGCAATCCCACGTCGCTTCGCTCGCTCATGCGAATCCCAACTCCCGCGCGATCAGCATGAGTTGCACTTCGGTGGTGCCCTCGCCGACTTCCAGGATCTTGGAATCGCGGTAGTGCCGTGCGACCGGATACTCGTTCATGAAGCCGTAGCCGCCGTGGATCTGGGTCGCCATGCGGGCGTTGTCCATCGCTGCCTCACTGGCGATCATCTTGGCGATCGACGCCTCCTTCTTGAAGGGCTTGCCCGCCAGCATCTTCGCCGCCGCGTCGTAGTAGGCCGTGCGAGCCACGTGCGCGCGGGCCTCCATGCGCGCGATCGCGAACGAAACCGACTGGTACTGGCCGATCGGCTTGCCGAAGGACTGACGTTGCCTGGCGTACTTCACGCTTTCGTCGACGCAGCCCTGCGCCGCCCCGGTGGCCAACGCCGCGATCGCGATGCGCCCCTCGTCGAGGATCGACAGGAAGTTGGCGTAGCCGCGGCCCTGAGTGCCCAGCAGATTCTCCTTGGGCACACGCACATCGGAAAAACTCAGCGGGTGTGTGTCGGACGCATTCCAGCCCACCTTGTTGTAGGCGGGCTCGGCCACAAACCCCTCGGTGCCAGACGGCACGATGATCGTGGAGATCTCCTTGCGGCCGTTCTCGCGAGTGCCGGTGACCGCGGTGACGGTCACGAGCGAGGTGACGTCGGTCCCGGAGTTGGTGATGAACTGCTTGGCGCCGTTGATGATCCACGAGTCGCCGTCGTCCTTGGCGGTGGTGGCGGTCGCCCCGGCGTCGGAACCGGCGCCCGGTTCGGTGAGGCCGAAGCCCGCCAACGCCCGACCTGCGGTGAGATCGGGCAGATAGGTCTGCTTCTGCTCCTCGGTTCCGAAGCGGTAGATCGGCATGGCGCCGAGACTCACACCCGCTTCCAGGGTGATGGCGACCGACTGGTCCACCTTCCCGAGTTCTTCCAGCGCCAGGGCGAGAGCGAAGTAGTCGCCGCCCATGCCGCCGTACTCTTCGTCGAACGGCAGTCCGAACAGGCCCATCTGGCCCATCTGCGCGACCACCTCGTACGGAAAGCTGTGTTCGGCATCGTGTTTGGCCGCAACCGGCGCGACCACCGATTGCGCGAAGTCGCGCACGGTCGCGATGAGGTCGGTGTATTCCTGCGTCAGTTCCATCAGTTCTCCTCGGGAGCAGCGTTATCGGCGGCTTCTGTCTGAATCTGTGCGAGCACCTGCCCGGCGGACACCTTGTCGCCGACTTTGACCGTCAACGACACGGAACCGTCCACCGCGGCGGTGAGCGAGTGCTCCATCTTCATCGCTTCCACGACGACGACCGGGCTGCCCTGGCTGACGGTCTCGCCGTCGGTAACCGGAACGGCCACCACCGTTCCGGGCATGGGGCTGACGATCTCGCCGGCGTTGTCGTCGGCCGCCTCGTCGAGGATGGGGCGTGCCACCTCGAGTTGCCACGTGCCGTGCGGGCCGGCCACCCACCACGTGTCGCCGATGAGCGCCGACGACCACGACTGGCTGATCCCGTCGACGATCAAGCGTCCGGTCTCGGGCAGGTAGCCGACCGCAGCGCTCCACTCTGCAGCACTACTCGGCGCCGGCGTCTCGCCTTCTGTGGTCACCGTCGCCATTCCGGTGAGCGTGCGATGGCCGGTCTCGTCGACCCGGATCGAAACGGTGAAATGTTCTCCGCCACTGACCAATCGCATGGTCACCGGCGCCTTACCGCCGACCCGCCAACCCACGGCGGACTCCCACACGTCACTGCGATCACGAACTCCGATACGCGCCATGCCTGCCAGAGCGAGTGCTTCCGGGACGGGTGCCGGAGCCCGGTAGTCCACGACGAGTCGGTCGAGGAGTTCGGTGTCGAGGTCGGCATCGATCACGGCCTGCTGAGCCAAGACGTGGCGGCAGAAGTCGATGTTGGTGACCACGCCCAGCACCCGGGTGTGGGCGAGCGCGTGGTCGAGGCGTTCGAGTGCTTCTTCGCGGTCGGCACCATGCGCGATGACCTTGGCCAGCATGGGATCGTAGTCACTGCCCACGACCAGACCCGGAAGCATCGCGGAGTCCACTCGGATTCCGTTGCCCGGCAGGCTGTCCGGCTCGACGAGGAAGTCGATGCGTCCGCCCGTGGGCAGAAAGCCGTTCGCCGGATCCTCGGCATACACGCGAGCCTCGATGGCGTGACCGCGCAACACGACGTCGTCCTGGGTGAGGGCGAGCACCTCGCCACGCGCGACCCGAATCTGCTGCTCCACCAGGTCGACGCCGGTCACCAGCTCGGTCACCGGATGCTCGACCTGCAGACGGGTGTTCATCTCCATGAAGAAGAACTGGTCGGGGCGGTGCGCCGAGACGATGAACTCGACCGTGCCGGCCCCGGTGTAGCCGACGCTGCGGGCGGCGTCGCACGCCGCGTCCCCGATTCGCGCGCGGGTGGCCTCGTCGAGCAGCGCCGACGGCGCCTCCTCGATGACCTTCTGATGTCGGCGTTGCAGTGAGCATTCGCGTTCGCCGAGGTGGATGACGTTGCCGTGGGTATCGGCGAGCACCTGCACCTCGATGTGGCGTGGGGTGTCCACGAAGTGTTCGAGGAACAGGGTGTCGTCACCGAAGGCCGACGACGCCTCCCGACGGGCGCGCGTCAGCGCATCGGGCAACCCGGCCGCGTCCTCGACACGGTGCATACCCTTGCCACCGCCGCCCGCGCTGGGCTTGATCAGCACCGGGAACCCGATGTCGGGGGCCGCCGAGATCAAGTCGTCGTCGGAGAGCCCGGGACGCGAGATACCGGGCACCACGGGCACATTCCGCTCGGTGACGGCGGCGCGAGCGGTGATCTTGTCACCCATCGTCGCGATCGCCTGGGCAGGCGGGCCGATGAAGACGATGCCCGCCTCGGCGAGCGCGGCCGCGAATTTCTGGTTCTCCGAAAGGAATCCGTATCCGGGGTGCACTGCGTCGGCACCGGTCTGCCGCGCCGCGTCGACCACCTTGGCGATGTCGAGATAGCTCTGGGTGGCGGCGGCGGGTCCGATGTGCACGGCAACATCGGCCTCGCGAACGTGACGTGCGTTCGCGTCGGCGTCGGAGTAGATCGCGATGCTTCGGATCCCCAAACGCCGCAGGGTGTCGATGACTCGGCATGCGATTTCGCCTCGGTTGGCGACGAGCACACTGCGAATGGGCCTGATCGTGTCGGTCATGTCATCACATCCGGAAGACGCCGTAGTTGGCATCTGCTAGGGGCGCGTATCGGCAAGTCTCCAAGGCCAATCCGAGCATGGTTCGGGTGTCCGCGGGATCGATGATCCCATCGTCCCACAGTCGGGCGGTGGAATAGTAGGCATCGGACTGCCGCTCGAACTGTTCGCGGATGGGCGATTTGAAGGCCTCCTCCTCGTGGCTGGCCCACTCCTGTCCCGACCGCTCGATCTGATTGCGACGCACCGTCGCCAGGGTGTCGGCGGCTTGCGGGCCGCCCATCACCGAGATGCGGGCGTTGGGCCACATCCACAGGAAGCGGGGCGAATACGCGCGACCACACATGGAATAGTTGCCGGCTCCGAAGGAGCCGCCCACCATGACGGTGAGTTTGGGCACCCGGGCGCAGGCAACCGCGTTGACCATCTTGGCCCCGTTCTTGGCGATGCCGCCCTCCTCGTAGGCGCGTCCGACCATGAAACCGGTGATGTTCTGCAGGAATACCAGCGGAATCCGACGCTGATCGCACAACTCGATGAAATGCGCTCCCTTGAGCGCGGATTCACTGAACAACACCCCATTGTTGGCGACAAAGCCGACGGGATGGCCGTGCACATGAGCGAAAGCGGTGACCAGCGTGGTTCCGTAGTTCTCCTTGAACTCGCTGAATTCACCTGCGTCGCTGATGATCCGGATGACCTCGCGGACGTCGTACGGAGTGCGCGGGTCGGTGGGCACCACGTCGTAGAGGTTGGTCTGAGGCGCCAGCGGTTCGCGCGGCGCGACCGTGTCCCACTGCGGCGCGGCGCGCGGCCCGAGGGTGGCCACGATGTCGCGGACCTTGGCGAGGGCCTGCTGATCGTTGTCGACGAGGTGGTCGGTGACACCGGAGACCGACGAGTGCATGGCACCACCACCGAGTTCTTCGGCGGTCACGTCCTCGCCGGTGGCCGCTTTCACCAGGGGTGGGCCGGCCAAGAAGATCGTGCCCTGGTTGCGGACGATCACCGTTTCGTCGCTCATCGCCGGGACGTAGGCGCCGCCCGCGGTCGACGACCCGAGCACCGCAGAGATCTGCGGGATGCCCGCGGCGCTCATGGTCGCCTGGTTGTAGAAGATGCGTCCGAAGTGCTCGCGATCGGGGAACACCTCGTCCTGCTGCAGCAGCATCGCGCCGCCGGAGTCGACGAGGTAGATGCACGGCAGCCGATTGGCCGCCGCGATCTCCTGCGCCCGCAGGTGCTTCTTGACGGTGACCGGGTAGTAGGTGCCGCCGGAGACCGTCGCGTCGTTGGCGACGATCATGCATTCCCGGCCGGCCACGCGTCCGACGCCGGCGATCACACCCGCGGCGGGCGCCTTGTCGTCGTACATCCCCCAGGCGGCGAGCGGCCCGACCTCGATGAACGGTGACCCGACGTCGAGCAGGCCGTCGACGCGATCGCGAGGCAGCAGCTTTCCGCGCGATTCGTGACGGGCACGCGCTTTCTCGCCTCCGCCGGCGGCGACGGTCGTCAGCCGTTGACGCAGCACGTCGAGGTTCTGCTCGTGCGCGGTTCGGAACCCCTCGACCGTTGTGGTCATCATTGACCTTTCAGTTACTGGTCATTAACTGAATAGGACGGTACACGACTTCGCCGTCGATGTCAGCCACCTGCCGAAAGTCGAGTACGAGGCTCTCCGACAGCGATCAGTATGATTTTTCGTCCGGAATCCGAACCAAAATCCATACTGATCAGACAACCCTTTCGACGACGTCCGAATCAGTCTTCCTCAGTGCGCTCCGAGGGCACTATGACCTCGGGGGCACGTCACGGCGACCACTTCAGACAGCCGACTCCCAGCGCCGGCCGGTCAGTCCGCCGGAGCCCACGCCAGCCCGTCGGATATCGGTACCCAGCGGGAAGAGGGCCGTGGAGCGCGACGAGGCGACGATGATCCACGAAAAATAGGGGAAGAAACTCGTCCCCTATCCCTGGAGTCCTCCCCGCGAATTTTCTCGCGGGCGACTCAACAAGCAGGGGCAGAAAGTAGGGGAAGAACCTTCCCCTACTTTCAGTGGCCCGGTGGCTCGCTGACGTGGCCCGTTCGCCTGCCCTTCGAACACCTCAGGGAGCGGTGGGGGGTGGCGGACGCTTACGCGCAGGTCAGAGCGTTAGTCACCGAACTCTGCGGATCAGCACACTCGACCAAGCGTGACGCGGGTCACTTCCGTCTCGTACATTGGTGGGGAACCCGCCACCCCTGGGTTCCGTACAACCACGTCGCCCGACGCCACACCCCGGCCAACGGCGACCGACACAATGAAGGCCAGGTAACCCCATGACCCTCGCAGACGACCGCGCGCGCAAACTCGTATCAGCCCAGGTAGAGCAGCGTGCAGACGGCAGCGACGGCTTCTCGCTCGACGATCGCTACACCCGCGACTCGGGCACCATCTTCCTCACCGGCATCCAGGCACTGGTGCGCATGGTCCGCGACCGGGCCCGCGTCGACCGCCGCCAAGACCTACGAACCGCATCCTTCATCTCCGGCTACGAGGGCTCACCGCTCGCGGGCTACGACCTCGAGATCGCGCGTCGTCGTGAGTACCTCGATCCGTACGACATCGTCCACCGTCCCGGGCTCAACGAGGAGCTCGCAGCGACGTCGGTGATGGGGTCGCAGTTGGCCGCGCAGGTGGGATCGCTCGCGGACAACCGCGATGGCGTCGTCGGTTACTGGTACGGGAAGGCTCCCGGGCTCGACCGGGCGACCGACGCACTCCGGCACGCCAACCTCATCGGCACCCATCCCGACGGCGGCGCCGTGGCCCTCGTCGGTGACGATCCGGGCGCCAAGAGTTCGACGGTCCCCTGCGCGTCGGAGATGGCGCTGGCCGATCTGTACATGCCGATCCTCTACCCCGCCGACTCGCAGGACATCCTCGACCTCGGCGTGCACGCCGCGATGATGAGCCGGGTCAGCGGCCTGTGGACGTCGATGAAGATCTCGGCGCATGTCGCCGACGGCGCCGCCACCGCAGACGTCGATCCGGCACGCATCACCCCGGTGTACGGCAATCTCGGGCGTAGTCCGCACGTCCCCAGCGGGCGCCTCCTGGGCGCGAATCTGATGGAGCTCGAACAGAATCAGCTCACCACCCGGCTGCCACGGGCCCTGGAGTACGCGCGTCTCAACGGCATCAACCGTGTGGTCGTGTCCAGCCCGGACGATCGGATCGGCATCGTGGCGGCCGGCAAGACCTATCTCGACCTTCGAGAAGCGTTGCGTCTCATGGATATCACCGACGACGATCTCCACCGCCTGGGCATCCGCATCCTCAAGCTCGGCATGGTGTACCCGATCGAACGCGAGATCCTCGATCGTTTCATGTTCGGCACCGCCCGCGGCGACCTCGACGAGGTGATCGTCATCGAGGAGAAGCGCGACTTCATCGAAACGATGATGCGCGACATCCTGTTCCGGCATCCTCGGGCACCCCGCATCGTCGGCAAGGTCAACGAGGACGGGTCGACACTGTTCTCCCGCTTCGGTGAACTCGACGTCGATTCCGTCACGCGCGGTCTCGCCGGACGCCTTGCGCGGCACGGGGTCGACGCCGCGCAGGCATGGCTCGACCGTAAGGCGGCCCGCGGTACTCGCATCGAACTGCCGCTGGCGGTGCGGACCCCGTACTTCTGCTCCGGGTGTCCGCACAACAGCTCCACCAAGGTGTCGCCCGACACCTTGGTGGGCGCCGGAATCGGTTGTCACGCAATGGTGTTGCTGATGGATCCGCGGCAGGTCGGCGATGTCGCCGGTGTCACGCAGATGGGCGGCGAGGGCGCGCAATGGCTGGGCATGGCACCGTTCGTGACCGCCGACCATTTCGTTCAGAACGTCGGCGACGGAACTTTCATGCATTCCGGTTCGCTCGCGCTGCGAGCGGCGGTTGCGTCCGGCGAGAACGTGACCTACAAACTCCTCTACAACGGAACGGTCGCGATGACCGGCGGTCAAGACCCGGTCGGCGCGATGAGCCTCCCACGCCTCACGTCGTTGCTGATCGACGAGGGGGTCAAACGCGTCGTCGTGACCTCCGACGATCCGCATCGGACACGTTCACTGCGGCTACCGTCGACGGTCGAGGTACGCCACCGCGACGAGATGCTGGACGTCCAAACCGAATTGGCCGCTGTTCCCGGCGTCACCGTGTTGATCCACGATCAGCATTGCGCAGCGGAGAAGCGCCGTAAGCGCAAGCGGGGCACGATGGAAACCCCGAAGACGCGGGTGATGATCAACGAGCGAATCTGCGAGGGATGCGGCGACTGCGGCGAGAAGTCGAATTGCCTGTCGGTCCATCCGGTGTCGACGGAGTTCGGGCGCAAGACACGCATCGATCAGAGCTCGTGCAACCTCGATCTCTCGTGCCTGAAAGGCGACTGCCCGTCGTTTGTCACCGTCACTCCCGGAACCAAGCGGCAACCGGTTCGGGCGCAGGACATTCCGGCGTCGGATGTTCCGACACCGATGTTGCGTGCAATGCGGGACACCTTCTCGTTGCGCGTGACCGGCATCGGCGGAACCGGTGTGGTGACGGTGTCGCAGGTGCTCGCGACGGCGGCCGTGCTCGACGGTCGGTGGGCGAGAACCGTGGACATGACCGGTCTCGCCCAAAAGGGCGGTGCGGTGGTCAGCGACGTCAAGGTGTCGTCACATCCGGCCGAGCAGGCCGCGAAGGTGGCCTCCGACGACTGCGACCTCTACCTGGTTTGCGACCCGCTGGTCGGCACCGACCCGGTCAACCTGAAGGTGGCCGCGGCCGAGAAGACGGTCGCGGTGGTCTCGACGACGCAGATCCCGACGGGACTCATGGTCATCGACACGACCGTCGGTTTTCCCGCAGCCGCACAAGTGCATTCGGCCATCGACTCGCGGGTCGCGCGGGCCGTCTACCTGGATTCCGGCGCCGTCTCGACCGCCCTGTTCGGCGACGAGCAGTACGCGAACATGCTGATGGTCGGGGCTGCGTATCAGACCGGGGCGCTGTCGATCTCGGCCGAGTCGATCGAACGCGCGATCGAACTCAACGGTGTTGCGGTGTCGGCGAACACGCAGGCGTTCCGACGTGGCCGCCAGGTGGTCGCCGACCCCGATGCGGTGACCGCGGTCCTCGACGCGCTGCACGGCCGCGACGATGCTGGTACCGAGCCTGGTGACGCTGCACGGCGTGCCGTCGATGCGGTCGGCATCACCGGCGACCTCGCGCGGACTGTCGCGATCCGGTACGACGAACTCACCGCCTACGCCAACGAGCGTTATGCCCGTGAATATCTCGACGTGGTCCGGCGAGTGCACACCGAGGCCGGTGACGCCGGCCTGACCGATGCGATTGCCCGCAACCTGTACAAGTTGATGGCCTACAAGGACGAGTACGAGGTGGCGCGCCTGACCGCTGACCCGGACTTCGCGTCACAGGTCGCCGAGCAGTTCGGGGACGACGCCAAGGTCGCGGTTCGGCTGCATCCGCCGACGCTGCGTGCGCTCGGGAAGAAGGAGAAGATGTCGCTGGGCGCGTGGAGCACGCGCCCGATGTCGGGGTTGGCCCGGATGAAGCGGTTGCGAGGCACCGCGCTGGACCCGTTCGGCCGCACCGAGATCCGACGGACCGAGCGCGCACTCATCGTCGAATACCGGGAGCTCGTCGAGTCGATGCTCGCTGCGATCGACTCCGGCAGGATCGACGCGGAGCGGTTGGTCGCTGTCGCCGACCTGCCCGACATGGTCCGCGGCTACGAGAACATCAAGATGCGCAACGTCGAGCAGTATCATCGCGAGTTGTCGCGCATGCGAGGTGAATTGGGTATCTGACGGTCGAGTGGAGACCGACAAAGCCCCCTCCGCCGGCTGAGGTGCGAGCTTGCGAGCCTCGAAGCCCTTGGCGAGGTGACATCGATGTCTCACCAGGCCTTCGAGGCTCCTCGCTAGCGCTCGTCGCACCTCAGGCGGCGGTAAGGTCGCGGCGCGAGGAGCGCGGCGCGGCGCGGCATGAGGATCAGGAGGTATTGGCGTGCAGCCGCGCGAGCACCGTCTGTCCGTCGTCGCCGACGATCGCCGCGGCGCGGTAGCCCACTGTCGCTGCATGATCGGCGACGGCGTCGAACTGAGCGTGGTTGATCTCGATCAGCACCACGCCGGTTGGTGTGAGCCACTCGACGGATTCGCGGACGAGGTCGCGAACATGCTGCAGCCCATCGGGTCCGGCGAGCAGGGCGCCGTGCGGTTCGTGGTCGCGAGCCTCGTGTGGGAGTGTGTCGATTGCCGAATCCGGCACGTAGGGCGGCACAGCGGCGATCACGTCGATGCGGCCGCGTAACGCTTCGGGCAGACCCGCGAGTCCAGTACCACGGTGAACCGCGGCCGGGTCTTCCAGATTTCGCGTCGCGTACGACAAAGCAACCGCGTCCACGTCGGTGGCATGCACCACCGCGTCGTCGGCTCGACGCCGCACCGTCGTCGCAATCGGGGCGACCCCGCAGTACGGCTCGAGCATCGTCGGCCTCGTCCGTTCGCGCACCTCGGCAAGTGCAGCGTGCGCCAGCAACAGCGAACGCTGTCGTGGCACAAAGACTCCCGGTCCGACGGCCAAACGCAGATCGCCGAAGCCCACCCACCCGAGGATCTGCTCGAGGGGTTCACCGGCGACGCGTCGTGCGCACCAAGAGGCGAGCTGATCGGAATCCACCGCGTCGTCGCGCAGCAACTCCGCCTCGTCCTCCGCGAAGACACTCCCTGCAGCACGCAGCGCGCGGACCAACGGATCGGAATCCGATGGGCCGCGCGCTGATTCGGTCAAGGGATGGTCAGGCAGGCTTGGGGTCGTCCTTCTTCAGTCCAAAGAGGAACGCGGCACCCAACAGCAGCGCGACCTGTAAGAAGCCGAAGATCAGGGCGACGATGGCACCCGCGCCCAACTCGACGACCGGCGGCACCACGAGCGCGGCTGCGAACAGGGCCAGCCAGCCTGCCGTCGCGATCACGGCGAGGAACGGCAAGGCTTTTCGGTACTTCGGCACGAGGACGAGAGTCGTGGCGACCGCGACCGCGCCGAGCAGGATCAGGAACTTGCCCGGGTTGAGCACGATCTCATAGGAGAAGAAGCCGGGTACGCCCCGGTCCCCGTTGGCCAGGTCTTCACTCCATTTGTCTGCCTCGTCTTCCACCCCGCTCGCCACGCTGATCCAGGACACGAACCCCATGAAGTAGGTGACGAGGCCGGCCACCACCGACGCCAGGGCGAGCAGGAGTGAGATGTCGGGACGCGGACCGGGCGCCATCGGCGGTTGACCCCACGCGCCGTATGGGGCGTTGGGGCCGTACGGCTGGTTGGGGTTGTGCTGGGGATCGTAGGGGTTGCCCCACGCACCCTGCGCCGGGATCTGTCCACTGGCCGGCCCCTGAGGCGTCCCGGGCACGTTGGCGCCGACGAACGATGTGGGATCCGAGCTCCCAGGAAATGCTCCGGATGGCGGCCCCGTCGGCCCTGCACCTTGTTGCTGCCCTGCCGGATGGTTCGGATCACCTGGATTCACGCTGTTCTCCTCGTCGAACGCCGGCCTTGGTGCGGCGATGGCGCAAGACTATAGGCATGCGAGGCCGAACTCGTAGCCCTGCGCGGCAAGTTCATCCAAGCGGATTCGCCACATTCACCTGTAGTGCGGCGGTCGCCATGGCGGTCAGCAGTGCACGCAACTGATGCTCCGGGAAGTCGGGCAATCGTGGCGACGAGTTGAGCAAGCCGAACATCGCGTGCACACGCACGCGCGCCTCGTCGCGGTCGAGAGTCCTGCCGCGCTCGGCGGCGTCGGCCAGCACCACGTCCACCCACTGTTCGACGTACCGCCGCTGCAACGACCGGACCCGATGGTTGGCGGCCGGCGTGAGCGACGACAGATCCCGATCCTGCACGACGATCAGGTCGGGCTTGGTGACCAGGACATCGATGTGGAAACCGATCAGGTCGAGCAGGGTGTCGGCAGGCGCGCCGCCGCGCGCCACCACCTCGGCGCCGCCGTCGTGCAAACGCTCGCTGATGTCGACGAGCATCTCGTCGAGCAAGTCGGTCTTCGACGTGAAGTGGCGGTACATGGCGGGACCGCTCACGCCAACCGCACGTCCGATGTCCTCGAGACGCACCGACGAGAAGCCGCGCTCGGCCATCTGCCGGGCCGCTGCCTCGAGAAGTTCGGTGCGGCGGGCTGCCTTGGCCTGTTCACGACGCGTCTGACGTGGCGCCGACTCGGCATCTGCGCTCGGCATCGGGCGTACTCACCAACCGTTGACGTGCAGCACCTTGTCGAGCGGTTTGCGCGGTGCCGGTTTGAAATCGGTTCCCTTGGTGTACGCCACCGGCAGCAGCACGCCCTGGTGAACCGTCGGCGGAATCCCGAGCAACTCGGCGATTTCCTTCTCGTACTCGATGTGCAACGTGGTCCACGCCGAACCCAGACCCCGCGCACGCAGCGCCAACGACAGGCTCCACGCACCGGGAAGCAGCGAACCCCATACTCCGGCCTGGTTGCCCGTGGGCAGCTCACCACCCGTGTAGATCGCCCCGATCACCAGTACCGGGACGTCACCCATCACGTCGGCCAGGTATTGGGCACTCGACGCCACGCGTTTACCGGTCTCATCACGCGGCGCCTGGTTGGCGTAGTACGTCGCGAAGGACTTCGCGTACAGCTCGGCGACCCGCTTCTTGAGGTCCGCATCGGTGAGGACGATCCAATGCCAGGTCTGGCTGTTGGACCCGGTCGGCGCCTGCAAGGCCACCTCGATCGCCTCTTCGACGAGCTCGAGGGGAACGGGCCGCTCCAGGTCGAGGCGCTTGCGGACCGACCGTGTGGTGGTCAGCAGCTGGTCGGGGTCCAGGGGCAACAGTTCCGTCATGGCACTCCTTTGGTCTCCCTCGGCACCCTACTCTTGCGACCCGACCGCACCCGTGTGAGCTCAGGTCAGCGAACCGCCGACATGGTGGTGTGGATCTGTAGCAATAGGAAGCGCTGGGCGCCATCAATTGCTACAAAGTCGCGTAAGGCAGAGGTCATTTCCCGACGACACCGGCGCGTTCGAGGTAGCCCAGCAACCCATGCGTGAGTCGCGCGGTGCGCAGCTCTTCCGGCGTGAACCACCCGACGTCGGCCGCGTCGTCGCCTGCCCGCAACGTGCCCGACCGTACCGACGCGAAATGATCGTGGATCTCGAACACGATGGCCTCCGCGGCGTCGCCCCGGCGGTACGGGATGTCGACCAGCCACGCCCGATCGCCGACGTCGACGACGAGCCCGGTCTCCTCGAGGACCTCTCGCTCGACGGCCGCGACGATGCTCTCGCCGGGCTCGACCTTCCCGCCGGGAAGACTCCAGCGCCCGGCCTGAGGATCGTTGCGGCGCAACACCAGCAGCAGGCGACCCGCGTCGTCGACGATCACTGCGCCGGCTGCCGGTACTCGCCGCCCCTCGTCCACTCCCCTACGGTAGACCCATGTCCGACACCTACACCGTCAGCCGCGCCACCACCATCGACGCGTCGGCCGACGCCGTCTATGAACGCATCGTGGATCTCCATCGCTGGACCGAATGGTCACCCTGGGAGGGGCTCGACCCCGAGTTGCACCGCGACTACTCCGGCGCCGGCAGTGGCGTCGGAGCACGGTACGCGTGGTCGGGAAATCGCAAGGCGGGCAAGGGCGAGATGGAGATCCTGCGCGCCGACGAGCCAGGCCGTGTCGACATCAAGGTGGTGTTCCAGAAGCCGATGAAGTCCACGAGCACAAGCGTTTTCGAACTCACGCCAGAGGGCGATCGGACGGGCGTCACCTGGACGATGACCGGCCCGCATTCGTTGTTCAGTCGCGTCGCGGCCCCGCTCGGGTTCTTCGACAAGCTCCTCGGCAAGGACTTCGAGAAGGGACTCGCGAAACTCAAAGCGGTCAGCGAGAACTGACGTACAGACCGTATCGGCCGTTGGGGTGAAGGCACTCTTGCACCTCCACGTCATCCGATCGAACGGTCGCTCACGCCCATCCGTGCCTGGTAGTGTCCGAGATTCCCGTTGTGCCCGCCCAGTGGATCGAATCGACCATGTCCCCGTCTCCTACCGACCTCGCAGGCACCACGTTGGGGCAGTATCGGCTCGAGGAGCTGCTCGGTCGAGGCGGGATGGGCGAGGTATACCGCGCAACAGATACCCGTCGACGTCGCACCGTCGCGCTCAAACTGCTCAATCGCTCCGTCAGCGACGACCCGTCCGCTCGGGACCGGTTCATCCGCGAGTCCCACGTCGCTGCGTCACTCAATGACCCGCACATCATCCCCATCCACGATTGGGGTTCGATCGACGGGCAACTCTTCATCGACATGCGACTCGTGACGGGCCGCGATCTGGGACAGGTGATCGCCGACGACGGCCCACTCGAACCCCATCGCGCCGTGCACATCGTCGAGCAGATCGGCGGCGCGCTCGATGCGGCGCATCAGGCCGGCCTGACCCACCGGGACGTCAAGCCGGACAACATCATCGTCGATCGACATGACTTCGCGTACCTCGTCGATTTCGGCCTGGCCATGGCCGAGGCGGACACTCGTTTCACGCAGGCCGGGTGTGTGATCGGGTCGTTTCGCTACATGGCTCCGGAACGGTTCACCGACGACGCCGCCGGGCCCGCCGCCGATATCTACGCATTGACCGGCGTCCTGTACGAGTGCCTTTCTGGTCAGGCACCTTTCGCGACGTCGACGAACCCGGAGCAGATCATCTCCGCCCACCTTCAGCGGCTCCCGGCACCACTGAACTCACCACTGGATGCGGTGATCCGGCGAGGCATGGCGAAGGATCCGCGGGAAAGGTATCCCGATTCGGCTGCGCTGGTGGCCGACGCCCGGCGCGCGTTGACCCGGTCACCGGCAGCGGAAGCCCCGACCAGAATCGCCACCACCGAATTCGTTCCCGCCCCAGTGGCACACACGGTCCGTGCGCCGATCGCGCCGATGCCGACGCCGCCCCCACGAAGAAGGTCGAATACGTCGATCTACATCCTGATCGGCCTGATCGCGCTTCTCGTGGTCGCTCTACTCGGCCTCGGTGGTTGGTTCCTCGCGACCGGTTCGTCCGACGACACGTCGGGTGATGAGGCGGCGGCCGCGTCGCTCACCACGCCGTCGCTCATCCCGACGCAATCGACCACAGTGTCACAACCGCCGCCACCACCCCTGACCACCACGCCGACATCGGCGCCCCTCCCGGCGGGCGGGCGACCCGTCTGGCGGACGTCGATGGGCAATGCCGTGGTGATCCTGTACCTGTCTCCGTCGGGATACAACTGGCTCGAGGTCGCCACTCCGGGCGGCATGGACGGCAGCGCCCGCATCTGGTCGCAGGCCTCCGGATGGAAATCCTCACCCACCTATTCGGCTGCGCCGCAACAGTTCTTCACACCGGCGGTATACGCGCCGGCCCGCACGTGCATTCGGATCATCGTCACCTACGACGGCGCCACGCTGAACCGGCAGATCTGCTGAAACCTAGACCGACACAACCTCCACGAGATCGTCGAGCCCGGCAAAGTCGGACGGGTTGCGCGTGTAGAGACGCGCGTCGTGCGCATGCGCGGTGGCCGCGATCAGAAGATCCATCGATCGCGCGCGTGGCTGCCGCCCGAGTTCGACGACCGCCGACGCGATCCGCCCGTAGCTCGCGGACACCGCCTCATCGACCGGCAATGCGTCGAACGCCTTCTCGATCAGCACCAGGCGGCGCAGTCGCTCTGCACGCACTTCGGACGTCTTGGCCACCAGAACACCAAAGTGCATCTCCGCCAGCGTGATCGCACTCAACGCCAACTCGCCGGCGATGGGTTCGAGGTCGGTGGCGAGCACGACGCTGGTGTCGAGGATGCCCCTCAATTCCGTTCCCATGGGTCTGCGATCTCGTGGTCTACTGCCTCGCGATCCACTCCCCAGTCGGGATCGGCCGGGCCGGCGAACAGTGACTCGACGTCGGCCCACTGTCGCCATGTACGTGGTGCTGCGGCAACCAATTTCGCGCTCGCACGACCGGAGACCGTGATGGTGATCTCCTCGCCGGCCTCAACGCGCCGAACTAACTCCGAGGCATCTTGGCGCAATTCTCGCAGTCCAACGGTGTTCATTTTTCTATGGTAGCACTTGTGCTACCACGGCTCAGCGCGAATAGATGACCCGGGTGCGCAGGATGACGTCGGCGACCGACCTGCGTCGGGAATCGACTGCCACCCATAGCAATCCGATCGCGAAGAAGGTACAGATCAGGGCGCGCAGCAGTGCGCCGATCGGGCGCATGCGCACCCCCTTGTAGTTGACCACTCGCAGACCCATCACGACCGAACCGAGGGTGCGGCCCGACACGGCCCAGCATGCGGTGAGGTACAGGACCGACACGGCGAGAAAACCACTCGCGGTGAAGAAGAGGTTCGGTTGGGCAAACGTGAAGCTCTGCACGCTGAGGATGAACCGGATCAGCATCAGGCCGAGATACCCGCCCCCCAGGATCGCGCCGACCACGCCGAGGTCCAATCCCGCGGCGATCCCCCGGCTCACGATGCCGGCGTTCTTGTCGCGGTCGTGCACGACGCCGTGGGCTACGGGGTGTCGCGGGACGACCGGCGTCTCGTCGTCGGCGGTGTCACTCATCGGGCGCCTCCACCTTGCGTCGGAGCAGACGTCCGATCGCGTTGGCCACCGCGTCGTCGGCCCGCTCGGAAGTACTGCGCACATCGGTCATCACGTCGGCGGTGACCGAGGTGCTGGCGTCGCGGATGATGTCGGGCAGGTCGACGCCCTCGATGATGTCCTCGGCCAGCCCGATCAGGTCGACCCGGGCGAGGATGGCGTCGATGTCGAGTCCCCCGGCAACGGCATCGAGGTCGACGTGCTTGACCGCGGCGTTGAGGTCGACCCGCTCGGCGATCACCGCATTGAGGTCAACGCGGTCGAGGATGGCGTTGATGTCCAGGTCGCCGGCGATGGCGTTCAGATCGGCATGTTCCTTCACGAGGTTCGTCAGATCGAGTTCGGCGACGACGACCGTGATCACCGCAACGACGAGCCTCAGGACGCGGTCGACGAGCACTGGCACGACGTCGGTGATGACGCGGTCGCCCTCGGCGGCGAGACGATCGATGCCGCGGCGACCGTAGGGGCCGATCACCGGCAGCCGCAGGGCTTGGCGGGCGACGGATCGCGCTGCCTCGGCGGAGGAGACGACGCCCCGAAGCCCCAATGCCACGGCCCCGGTGGCGATCTTCGCCTCGCGGGGCGCGTCGCTGCTCATCGGCGAATTATCGCACGCGACAGGCGGTCAGCCACACAGAAAACTCCCACTTACACACGGGATCTTGTGTGTAAGTGGGAGTTCTGTGTGTCAGCCCAGAGGCTTCGAGCTCAGAGAGCTTCGTACAGCTCGCGAGCCAGCTTGGCGGTCTCGCTCGGCGTCTTGCCGACCTTGACGCCGGCCGCCTCGAGGGCCTCCTTCTTGGCCTGGGCGGTGCCCGAGCTGCCGGACACGATGGCGCCGGCGTGGCCCATCGTCTTGCCTTCCGGCGCAGTGAATCCCGCGACGTAGCCGACGACCGGCTTGGACACGTTGGCCTTGATGTAGTCGGCTGCCCGCTCCTCGGCGTCGCCGCCGATCTCGCCGATCATCACGATGACCTTGGTCTCGGGGTCCTTCTCGAAGGCCTCGATGGCGTCGATGTGGGTGGTGCCGATGACCGGGTCGCCGCCGATGCCGATGGCGGTGGAGAAGCCGAGATCACGCAGCTCGTACATCATCTGGTAGGTCAGGGTGCCCGACTTGGACACCAGCCCGATCGGGCCCTTGCCGGTGATGTTGGCCGGGGTGATGCCGACGAGCGACTCCTCCGGAGTGATGATGCCGGGGCAGTTGGGCCCGATGATGCGGGTCTTGGTGCCCTTCTCGACGTTATAGGCCCACGCGTAGGCGCTGTCCTGCACGGGGATGCCCTCGGTGATGACCACCAGCAGCGGGATCTCGGCGTCGATGGCCTCGATGATGGCGTCCTTGGCGAACTTCGGCGGCACGAAGGCGATCGACACGTCTGCGCCGGTCTCCTTGATGGCCTCCGAGACACTGCCGAAGACGGGCAGCTCGATGTCGGAGCCGTCCTTGGCGGTGTGGGCGACGGTGGTGCCGGCCTTGCGGGCGTTGACGCCGCCCACGATGTTGGAGCCCGCCTTGAGCATCAGTGCGGTGTGCTTGGTGCCCTCACCGCCGGTGATGCCCTGCACGATGATCTTGCTGTCTTTGTTCAGGAAAATCGACATTGTCCGTTACCTCACTTGCTCGCCAGTTCGGCGGCCTTGTCGGCGCCGGAGTCCATCGTCTCGGCGAGCGTCACCAGCGGGTGATTCGCATCGGCCAGGATCTTGCGTCCCTCGTCGACCTTGTTGCCGTCCAGGCGCACCACGAGCGGCTTGTTGGCCTCGTCGCCCAGCTTGCCCAGTGCACCGACGATACCGTTGGCGACCGCGTCACAGGCGGTGATGCCACCGAAGACGTTCACGAACACGCTCTTGACCTGCTCGTCGCCCAGGATGACGTCGAGACCGGCGGCCATCACCTCGGCGGACGCACCGCCGCCGATGTCGAGGAAGTTGGCCGGCTTCACGCCGCCGTGTGCCTCGCCCGCGTAGGCGACGACGTCGAGCGTGGACATGACCAGTCCGGCGCCATTGCCGATGATGCCGACCTCACCGTCGAGCTTGACGTAGTTGAGGTCGTTCTCCTTGGCCTTCAGCTCCAGCGGATCGGTGGCGTCCTTGTCGTGGAATGCCTCGTGATCGGGATGGCGGAAGTCGGCGTTCTCGTCGAGGGTCACCTTGCCGTCGAGGGCGAGGATCTGATCGTCGGGGGTGCGGACCAGCGGGTTGACCTCCACCAGGGTGGCGTCTTCGGCGACGAAGACCTCCCACAGCTTCTGAATGGTCACTGCGGCCGCGTCGAGCACCTCGGCGGGCAGCTTGCCCTTCTCGGCGATCTCGCGGGCCAATTCGAGGTCCACACCGGTGACGGCGTCGACCGGCACGCGCGCGAGGGCGTCCGGGTTCTCCTCGGCCGTCACCTCGATCTCCACGCCGCCCTCGACCGAGCACATGGCCAGGTAGGTGCGGTTGGCGCGGTCGAGCAGGAAGGAGATGTAGTACTCCTCCGCGATGTCACTGGCCTCGGCGACCAGCAACTTCTTGACGACATGGCCCTTGATGTCAAGGCCCAAGATGTTCTCGGCGTGCGACTGTGCGTCATCAGGGGTTGCGGCGAACTTCACGCCGCCCGCTTTTCCACGTCCACCAACCTTGACCTGAGCCTTGATCATCACAGGCTTGCCGATTTCTTCGGCGATCGCCCGTGCATCGGCGACAGTGTCGGTCACCCGCCCGGGTGTGGTGGGAACCCCATGCTTGGCGAACAGTTCCTTCGCCTGGTATTCGAAGAGATCCATTCAGCTCACCATCTCGTAGGTTTGCCCGCGCAGAGGGATGTAACACCGCGGGGGTGTGTAACGCGGGCCATATCGGACTCTAAACCTGCCGGATATGGCCATCGTGACCGCACCCTGCGCTTGTGCGACAGATCACTCGCTCGGTCGGCATTCCGGGGTCGGCGATGAACACGTTTCGACGGGGTGCTCCAATAGATCGCTGACGTCGGAGAACAACAGGGAGCGACATCCACAGTAACGAAGTGGCTCTTTAGGATAGAGCATACATCGCAATGGTTCTGTGACTCAACTCACATAATTGCAGGAACCTTGCGCGCAGCGTTGGACTTGCCGCAATCATTTCGTTACCGTCAGCTCCCAGACATGGTCACAAAAGGGTTACGGAACGTTATTCCGAAATCCGCTGCAGCGAAGAGATGAGGTGGACGATTTGGCGGAAGCGTATTCCCGCGGATCGGCCCGCACCCGGTCACGAAGCACGACGACGTATCCGGGGCTCGACGATTTCGCCGCCGAGGAGATGACGACGATCATCCCCATCGACGAGTACGACACCGCCATCGACTCCACCACCGACCACTCGTGGACCCCCGCAACCTGGGAGCCCTACTACCGTCCGAGCCGCTCCGAGGTCACTCAGGACATCCTGATCCCCGAGCACGAGTTCGACGAGTACGAATACGACGAGCCGCTCGACTTCGAGGGCGCCCGCCCCGACATCCTCTCCGACGACCCCGGTCGCCTCGCCGTCGAGACCGACGACAAGCCGTTCCGCAGCAACCCGCAGGGATCGCGCACCAAGCGTGGCGGCAAGCATCGCGTCGCCGCACCGCCGACCGCCCTGCGTGGTGGCCGCGCCGCCCTCTTCGCCATCGCCGCCGGCGCCACCGTCGCCGCGGTCACCCAGGTGAGCAACGCTGACGAGCCGAACGGCACCTCGGTCAGTCCGGCCGCCAACGTCTCCGATACGAGCGCCACGAGCGATCTGGGGCCCGGTGTCGCCGCGTCGACCGCCAGCCCCGACACCGACGGGT
The DNA here is from genome assembly GCF_022513585.1 of Gordonia gummivorans. GTDB lineage: Bacteria > Actinomycetota > Actinomycetes > Mycobacteriales > Mycobacteriaceae > Gordonia. The sequence goes on along the minus strand of NZ_JAKWBF010000004.1, from coordinate 13,699 downwards.
TCGGGCAGCAACTCGCCGTCGGCGCCGCAGCAGCAGCCGACGAGGCCCGTCGCGAAGCACTCGCCCGACGCCCGATGTTCGCGCAGCCCGTCAACTTCGCCTCCGGCAGCTGCCAGTTCACCTCGCTCTACGCGATGCGCTGGGGTTCCATGCACGGCGGCATCGACCTGGCCTGCCCGCTGGGCACCCCGATCCACGCGGTCACCGACGGTGTCGTGATCGCTGCCGAGCCCGCCAGCGGTTACGGCAACTGGGTCCAGATCAAGGCAGCCGACGGCACCGTCACCATGTACGGCCACATGTCCTCGTCGGGCGTCCTCGTCCGCAAGGGCCAGCACGTGACCGCAGGCGACGTGATCGCCCTCGTCGGCAACGAAGGCTTCTCCACCGGCCCCCACCTCCACCTCGAGGTGTGGAAGCAGGGTGTCACCAAGATCGACCCCGTACCGTGGCTCGCCGCGCACGGCGTGCGTCTGCCTGCCTACAGCGGCTAGAAAACCACTGGCCTCACGGCCTCCCCGGCGTCGATAATCGCCGTGTGGAGGTGTCTTTCGTCAAACGTGCCGGTGGGTACGACGTTCGCATTACGCGAGACAAGCCGCCCGTGCTGGCACCGCGCCGGGGTCCGGGTGGTCGTTCACGCATTCCGCACGATGCGGCCCACATGGTCGTCGAGATCGAGGCTTCCCTGTCGGGTGGAGTGTTCGGCAGGCTCTACGACGCCAACGGCCTCGACGGGTTGTTCTGGCCCGCCGATCCCGCCGAACGACGCAAAGCCGCCCGCCGTCCGCGTCGGCCGACTGCCGGTCAGGTCGAGGACATGGAACGCTCGGAATACCTGGCATCCCTGACTTTCGCGCTGTGGGAGGTCGAACGCGGATTCGCCGCGCCCGACCCCGCGTGGCCCGGCCGCACAGAAGACGCCGACGTGAAACCCGAACTCCTGCAACGGATCTTCGATCGCTTCGACGATTTCGACGCTCGATGGCGAGAGCTCTCCGACGGCGGCGAGGTCACCGTAGCGTGGGTCCAGCCGCGTACCGCTGTTCGCGGACGACTGCGACCCGCTCGCTGAGATGCTCGATCAACCCCACCGCTCCCTGATTCGAAGAGTACTGTCTTCGGCCTCCTGAACTGCGGAAATCTGTACCTGGGAGCCCAGTCAAATGCACAGTGCACGTGGCCGGGCTGAGGCGTACAGATATCCGACGGGGGTGGCGATGTGATCGTGTGATCTGGCCGTTTCGGACGACTCTTCCCGCCTCCACGATCGCGATTGGGCCGCTGATCCGCAGGGTTCGGTGACTAGCGCTCTGACCTGCACATAAGCGTCCACCACCCCCACCGCTCCCTGAGGTGTTCGAAGGGCAGGCGACCGGGCCACGTCAGCGAGCCACCGGACCACTGAAAGTAGGGGAAGGTTCTTCCCCTACTTTCTGCCCCTGCTTGTTGAGTCGTCCGCGAGAAAATTCGCGGGGAGGACTCCAGGGATAGGGGACGAGTTTCTTCCCCTATTTTTCGTGGATCATCGTCGCCGCGCCGCGCTCCACGGCCCTCTTCCCACCTCCACGATCGTCGGCAACGCCGACGGAGGGACGCTGACTCGAAGAGTTAGGTCACCACCGCTCTGACCTGGGCAAATACAGCCTGTCGGGGAGTCGCTCCTGACACTCTGTGTCCTGTTGGAGAATCTGTGTGCTGCAGCACACGGTTGACCCGACTCGGCACAGGGGTGTGGTCTGAGGCCACCCATGGCACATCACCCCAGGGCGGCCTCGGCTTCGGTCTGGCCGTGTCCCGCGTCGTCCTGCGAGAACTCGAGTTGAGTTGGAGAACGCGAGTGCTGCAGCACTCGCGTTCTCCAATTCGGCTCCTGTTGTCGCGGGTGCCGGCCGCGCGGATGCCGCGTCAAACTCCAACCTTTGTGGGTACTCGTCTGCGGAGCGATGGGTTGGGTGACAACCGCGCCAAGGGTTGAGCCGTCCAGCCGATGTTCTAGCAGAAGGTGTCGCCTTCGCCGGGACGCGACGACCGACAATCGGTGACTGGGGTCGGGCCCGTCAGCGTCCGCTTCCGGGATGTTCCCGGACGACCACCGTCATGGGCCCGATCCTGCCCACCGGCCCTAACCCCACACTTCCCGCCTCCACGATCGTCGGCAACACCGACTGAGGGCCGCTGACTCGAGTAGCGCCTGCCGGCGAGGCGAAAACTTCCGCTCACCAGCAGCTTCGAGGCTCTCACCTCGGCCGGCGGTGGCAAGACGGACGCCTACAACTTGTCGCCGGGTATGCCGCCCGCGGTCAGTAGGGTGACCCGACCGGCGCTGCCGCCGTAGTCGATGACGACGCGTTCGGTGGCGCCGCTGCCGATTTTGTCGACCACCTTGCCCAGGCCGTACTTGGGGTGGTTGTGGCGGTCGCCCACTTCGTAATTCACGTATTTGTTGCGCCCGCGAGCCGGATCGGCAGAATACGAGGACCGCCCACGACCGCCCGACATCCCACCCGACGAGAACGCACCATCGCGGCCGAAGACACCCGACGACGACCCGCCGAAACCACTCGACGACCGACGCCGTTCGGTTTTCCGCCAGTCCAGTAGGTGCTGCGGAATCTCCTGCAGGAAGCGGGATTCCGGATTCGACACCGGCTGCCCCCAGGACGCCCGGGTGATCGCGCGGGTCAGGTACAGCCGCTCCTTGGCGCGGGTGATGCCGACGTAGGCCAGGCGTCGTTCCTCACTCAGTTCGGCCGGGTCACCCATCGCGCGCATGTGCGGGAAATGGCCGTCCTCCCAACCGGTTACGAAGACCACCGGAAATTCCAGGCCCTTGGCGGTGTGCAGCGTCATCATCGTGACCACACCCTCGCCCTCGTCGGGCACCTGGTCGGCGTCGGCCACCAGCGAGACCCGTTCCAGGAACGCCGCGAGCGACCCCGGCTCGGGCTCCCCCTCGGTGTCCCGGCCGGACTCCAGCGGATCGTCGTCCTCGTCGATCTCGCCGGCCGCCAACTTGGCCGCGTCCTGGCTGAACTCCTGTGCCACCGAAATCAATTCGTTGAGGTTGTCCAGACGCGCGCCGTCCTGCGGGTCGTTGGACGCCTCGAGTTCGGCGCGATAGCCGGTGCGTTCGACGATCGCGTCGATGAGTTCGCCGATGTCGGCGCCTTCCTCGGTGGCGTCGATGTAGGCGACGTCCTCGTCGGCGTCACCGGCCGAGCCGAACCCGGTGAGGAAGTCGGTACGCAGACCCTCGATGAGGTCGACGAAACCGCCGATCTGTTTCACCGCACGGGAATTGAGCAGCGCGACCTTGCCGTCGGCCGCGTCGATCAGCGACTCGTAGAAACTGCGGCCGGTGTTCTCCGAATGCACCGCGACGCACGCCTCGGCACGATCGCCGATTCCGCGTCGTGGCGTGTTCAGGATGCGACGCAGACTCACCGTGTCGTCCGGGTTGGCGACCACCCGCAGGTAGGCGACCACGTCCCGAACTTCTTTGCGCTCATAGAATTTGGTGCCGCCGACCACCTTGTACGGGATCCCGTGCCGGACAAAGACCTCTTCCACCGCTCGTGAGCCGGTGTTGGTGCGGTAGAACACCGCGATGTCGGAGTACTTGTGGCTCGACGACCCGCCGATCGAATAGTCGGTGAGGTTCTCGATCTCCTTCGCGATGAACACCGACTCGTCGCGATCGGAATCCGCGACGTAGCCGACGATCAGTTCACCGTCGCCCGAGTCGGTCCACAACCGCTTGTCCCGACGATGCTCATTGCGCGCGATGACCGCATTCGCGGCTGACAAGATCGTCTGGGTGGAACGGTAGTTCTGTTCCAGCAGAATGGTTTCCGCGTTCGGGAAGTCCCGCTCGAACTCTTCGATGTTGCGGATCGTCGCGCCGCGGAAGGCGTAGATCGACTGATCGGCGTCGCCGACGACACACAGTTCCGACGGCTGAACCCCGCCGTGTCCATGTGGCCCGCTCGCTGCGCTCCCGGCGCCAGAAGTGACGTGCTCCCCCACCAGCTCACGGATCAGGACGTACTGCGCGTGGTTGGTGTCCTGGTACTCGTCGACCAGCACGTGCCGGAAGCGGCGGCGGTAGTACTCGGCGACCTCGGGGTGCGCATGCAGCAGCGCCACGGTTTCGCCGATCAGGTCGTCGAAGTCGAAGGCGTTGGCCGCGCGCAGGCGACGTTGATACTCGCGATAGATCTCGGCGATCTTGAGCGCCGACGGCTCGTCGTCGGCCGCAGCTTCGATCGCCCGCTCCGGGCCCACGAGTTCGTTCTTGTAGTTGGAGATCACCACCGCCACGCCGCGCGGGCTGAACTTCTTGGGGTCCAGTTCGAGGTCGCGGATGATCATGCCCAGCAGGCGTTTGGAGTCGTCCGCGTCGTAGATCGAGAAGTTGGAGTTCATCCCCTCGAGCAGCCCGGACTGGGCACGCAGGATGCGCACGCACGTCGAGTGGAACGTCGACACCCACATGTAGGTCGCCCGCGGGCCCACCAGGTCGATGACCCGCTCCCGCATCTCCGCCGCGGCCTTGTTGGTGAAGGTGATGGCGAGGACCTGGCCGGGCGAGACATCCCGCGCGGCCAGTAGGTAAGCGATCCGCCGGGTGAGCACCGCCGTCTTGCCGGAACCGGCGCCCGCAACGATCAGCAGCGGCGCCCCGGTGTGCAGTACGGCCGCACGTTGCTGCGGATTCAACCCGTCGAGCAGACGGTCGATCGCAGGATCGGACGGGGCTGCCGCACGCGCCTCGCGGGTGTCGGCGGACGGGAGAGAGGAAGTGCCAGTCATCGGTATTCGAGGTTACCCGCAGGCACCGACATCTCCTGGACACACTCGCACGCCGCACGCCACGGCGACATGGCATTCGGACGACCGACCGAACAAGCTACGTCTCGTCGGCTCCGACGGCTACGATATGCCCGGATCGACAGACTCTGGCGGCGCCATGTGGTTTCGGCGCTGGGACGCGGGACCAACAGGAGGAACAACCATGTCGAAGGCAGCTGGGGCGGTCATCCTGGCGGTGGGGGCGATAGCCGCGGTGATCGCGGTGGTGGTGTCCTTCATCCCGTTCAGTCATGCCGGGACAGCCGAACCGACGGCCGCATTCCGCGCGCAGAAGAGCCTCGACGAGGTGCTGTTCAAACTGGCCTCGAGTCCCGCCGCGAAATACACCGGCAGTGTGACGCAGGAGTACGGCGGGCAGAGCATCAAGTACGACTTCACCAACATGGTGGTGACCATCTCCAACAGTGCCGAGGGCACCATCTCGGTGAACGGCAACCAAGGCGAATACCGGCAGGTCGGCAACAGCCGCTTCGTCAACGCACCGGCCGGTTTCTGGACCGCCGTGCTGAGCTCCAACGAGAAGGAACGCAAGGATCTCGGGCCACTCGCCGGCAAGTGGGTCGACTCGTCGCGCACCAGCGTGTTGCCGGTCGGAAACACCCTCGCGCCCGACATCCTCGCCGGCACCATCGGCACCGTGCCTGCCGATCAGGCACCCAAGCTCGGCCCCATCGAGGTGGCATCGCCGAATCCCGGTCTGCCCGACGCACGCTTCTGGCCGGTGTCAGACCCGCCGGTCACCTTCGTCGGCGACAACGTCGTGAAGATCGGCCAGTGGGAGGTCACCTTCGATCCGAGCTCCAAGGTGGTCACCCATGTCAAGGGCACCGAGGTCACGGACGAGGGGTCGGACAAACTCACCACCACCTACGACCTCGACGTGGCGACGCAGTCGGCCGACGATGCGGCGAAGTTGTTCGCCAACCAGCGTGCGCTGGTCAACGATCTCGTCAACGTGCCGGCTCCCGGCTACACCGTGGACAGCCGCGCAGTCGCCTTTGTGCCCGGCGGGAACTGCACACGCGCCGCATGCCCGTTCACCTACACAGGTAGCGGAACCGTCTCACCGACTGCGACCGGCACCGGCTACGTCAACTACGGCCTGACCGTCAACTTCACGCTCAACGGCCGCCCGGCCGCCGCACCGTGCACGACGGTGATCCGCGCGGACTTCGGCGCAACCGGCCGGGCGACGTGCGTGGCCCGCAACATCGTCGGCGAGGGCACCACGGTTCGCGGCGTCCCCACCTGGCAGTACCTGCCGTTCCGCACGAATACGGTCGACGCGTTGAACGACCAGATCAACAAGAATCAGGAACGCACCAAGCAGCAGGTCACGTTTGTCCGTACCGGCTCCAAGCAGCCCGAGGCCGCCGCATACGGGTCACCCCGTACCGGTCTGCCCAGCTACTACGTGATCCAGCGCGGCGACTACCTCTTCGACGGTCTCGGCCCGCTGGGCGACCTGCTGGTCATGTTCGCGCCCGGTTACGCCACCCACGTCGTCAACGGACAACTCGACCCGTCCTGGGCCGGCACCACCACCATCAAGGACCAGATCACCAAGCAGGTCGCGGCCGCCAACGGCACACGGGTCCTGTGGTTTGTCGCGGAGCCCAGCACCGCCGTGGCCCTCGAGGCGCTGGTCCGCGAAGCCGGTCAGAGCGACAAGATCGAGGTCTCCTACATCGATCCGAACCGCTGATCGGCGCCTGACGCGGCGGGGTCACTCGCCGAGGAAACGCGCCTCGACGACCTCCCCGACCCGACCCGCCCCGGTGTGCAGCGCCAGCCCGGCGGTCAGCGGCGCGACGTTGACCGCCGAGCCCTGGCCGTCGAGCTGCACGTAGATGACGTGCAGGCCTGGCTGCACGGTTGCCTTGACCCGCGACCCCTCGTCGAGCCAGAACTCGACCTCGCCCGCACGGTTGGCGCAGTAGCTCAGCGCGATCGTCCAGCGCCACCGGATGAGCGGGCCGTCGAGTGCCAGCCGGGCAGGTGCCGACAACTCCGGTCTGGCACAACTCCCCCGACCCTCGGCGATGGCACGACGCGGTGTCACCGCGCCGGCAACGAGTTGCCCCGAGGTGTCGAGGACCTGTAGTCGGTCGGTGCTCGAACCGAAATCGGGTCGCTGCCGAAGCCGTCCGAAGGTGTGGCTGATCTGGTTGTTCGGATAGGCCACCGGCAGCAGGATCTCCAGTGGCAGCGCCTGATCGAACATCGGATGATCGGTGCCCGCGGCCAGGCTGCGTTTGGCGGTGTCGAGGTAGTCGCCGGTCGGGTTGTCGCGCCACGAGTTCCCGAACCCGGCCAATGACACGCTTGCCGACGCCACCGCCAGCCCGATGAGGACGACCACTGCCACGAGCCCGGTCGCCGGGGCGGCCGGTTCGGCGGGTTTCGCGTGCCGACCACCCCGGGGATTCTCGTCGTCGGCCGGCACTGCCCTGACGCGGGCCGGAGCCGCGATCAGCAGCGCGAGAGCCGCGGCGAAGACCAGCGCGGTGTCGGGCAGATAGCGCATCGTCTGCGCCAATTCCAGGGCGGTGTTGCCGCTCGACCGATTCCACATCACCGGCACCTGAGCGAGCACCGCATATGCGGCGGCGAGGATGAGGATCGCCGCAGCTCCGCGCTTGCGGAGCAGCGCCCAGATCGCCACCGCGGCGATCACCAGCCACCCGGCCAGGATCATCCACCACGACGCGAAACCCATGGGCGGGCTGGGATTCCACCGGTCCCATTCCCACGGACCACCGACCAGCGAAGGCACGATCGCACGATTCACCGACCGCCACACGAGCCGCGCGGTCTGTGCGGCCGAGTGCACGCCCGCCGTCGCATCCGACACCGAGAAGAACACGATCAGCCACACTCCGAAGATCGCGGCGAGCGCTCCCCACAGACCGCGCGCACGGGACACCGCCGTCGCCAGCGGACTGATCGGGTGATCCTCGAACGCGATCGAGAGGGTGGCCGCGACCAACGCGACCGGTAGGACGAACAACGACTTCTCGAAGAACGCGAGGGCGACCACGAAGACGATCGACGATCGGACGACGATGCGGCGGCGCTGCGCGGCGTCGGCGTCGGACCGGCAGGCCAGGACGGCGTCGCCCACGATCCACGCCATCGCCGCCTGCATCGGCAAGGTGTTCAGCCCGGCCGCCCACCAGGTGAAGGCAGGCACGGTCATCGGCGTGAACAGGTAGAACGTCAGGGCCGCCAGACCCGCCGCACCAGCGCGGGGCGCGATGATCCGGATCATGCGCCACACCGCCACCGATGCGATCGCCTGCCCGACGATGAGCGTGATGGCCGGTACCACCCAGTTGACCGGGGCGATCACCGTGGACAGGCCTGCCACCAGGAAGGCCGCCGGCATGAAGTGGCCGTCGTGGCTGTGACCCAGGTAGTCCCAGGACAGAATCGGCATCGTCGAGGCACGCCCGATGAGGATCAGGTCGTCCCAGTAGAAGCTCCCCGTCGCCACCAGAGCGCCGCGAACGACCAATGCCGCGATGATCAGGGCCGCCGCGATCGACGACACCGTTCGATTGGTCATCATGGCACCTATCGTCTCGTGTCCGTTCCGACCTGCCGCACTCGGTGGTGCCGAGTACCGGCGTGGCAGAATCGGGCGGGTGACCGACGACAGCAGCACCCAGCCCGTACCGTTCGACCAGACCATCGATCTCGAGCGGTATGAGCTGTCGTCCGAGGTGTCCGACCTGCCCGACGACATCGACTCGCTGCGCCTCGAGATCGACCGGCTCGACGCCGTCATCCTGGCCGCGGTCAAGCGGCGCTCCGCGGTGTCGAAGAAGATCGGCGCAGCACGTATGGCGTCGGGCGGCCCACGACTCGTCTACAGCCGCGAGGTCAAGGTACTCGAGCGATTCAAAGACCTTGGGCAAGAGGGCCATACGCTGGCGATGTTGCTGCTGCGACTCGGCCGCGGACCGCTGGGCCGGTGAACCTAGGGCGTGCCCTAGTCGTGAACACCTGTCGATGAGCATCGCGGCCCCCGCCCCGAACACATAGGGTAGGTAGCCATGAGCAGCGACGTGTCGAGCGGCGGTTTCACAGGCAGCGGAGAGTTCACCGGAAGCGACCATGGTGACATCACCGCCACCCAGTCGTGGCAGGCGCTCGCGGCTCATCAGCCGCACGTGTACGCGATGCATTTGCGAGAGGTGTTCGCCGTCGACCCCGATCGGGGCCGTGAGCTGACGGTCGACGTCGGAGATCTGCACATCGACTACTCCAAGCACCGTGTGCTCCGGGAGACGCTGGAACTGCTGTTCAGCCTCGCACGCGAGGTCGGGCTCGAGGACCGCCGCGACGACATGTTCGCCGGCGCCCACATCAACACTTCTGAGGACCGCGCCGTCCTGCACACCGCGTTGCGACTGCCGGCCGACGCGTCGCTCACGGTCGACGGTCAGGATGTGGTCGCCGACGTCCACGAGGTCCTCGACGCGATGGGCGTCTTCACCGACAAGCTGCGCAGCGGCGAGTGGAAGGGCCACACCGGCAAGGCGATCACCGACGTGGTCAACATCGGTATCGGCGGTTCCGACCTGGGCCCGGTGATGGTGTACCAGGCGCTGCGCCACTACGCCGACGCCGGCATTCGCTGCCATTTCGTGTCGAACGTCGACCCCGCCGACCTCGTCGGCACCCTCGCCGACCTCGACGCCGAGACCACGCTGTTCATCATCGCCTCCAAGACCTTCACCACGCTGGAGACCCTGACCAACGCCTCGGCGGCCCGCAGCTGGCTATTGGAAGAGCTGGGCGCCGGAGCCGACGCGGTCGCGAAACACTTTGTCGCAGTGAGCACCAACGCGACCGAGGTGTCGAAGTTCGGCATCGACACCGCCAACATGTTCGGCTTCTGGGACTGGGTCGGCGGACGCTACTCGGTCGACTCGGCGATCGGGCTGTCGGTGATGGCGGCCATCGGCAAGGACCGCTTCGCCGAGTTCCTCGACGGATTCCACGTCGTCGACGAGCATTTCCGGACGCAGCCCCTCGAACAGAACGCGCCGGTGATCCTGGGCCTGATCGGACTCTGGTATTCGAACTTCTGGGACTCGCAGACACGCGCGGTGCTCCCCTACTCCAACGACATGGCCCGATTCGCCGCGTATCTGCAACAGCTCACGATGGAGTCGAACGGCAAGTCGGTGACCGCCCAAGGGCATCACGTCACCACCGACACCGGCGAGGTGTTCTGGGGCGAACCCGGCACCAACGGCCAGCACGCCTTCTACCAACTGCTGCACCAGGGCACGCGGATGATCCCGTCGGACTTCATCGGCTTCGCCGAACCCACCGACGACCTGCCGGTGACCCCCGACGGCGCGGGCTCGATGCACGACCTGCTGATGAGCAACTATTTCGCCCAGACCAAGGTGCTCGCCTTCGGCAAGACCGCCGATGAGATCGCCGCCGAAGGTGTGGCCCCGAATGTGGTGGCGCACAAGGTGATGCCCGGTAACCGGCCGACCACGTCGATCCTGGCCCCCAAGCTCACCCCCGCGGTGGTCGGCCAGCTGATCGCCCTCTACGAGCACCAGGTGTTCGTCGAGGGCACCGTCTGGGGAATCAACCCGTTCGATCAGTGGGGTGTCGAGTTGGGCAAGACGCAGGCCAAGGAGTTGCTGGGCGTCATCACCACCGACGCCGCGCCCCCCGCCGCGGACGACTCGTCGACCGACGAACTGGTCCGGTGGTACCGACAGCATCGCGGCCGCGAGGCCTGAGCTGCAGGCTCCCACCCACCGCTCCCTGAGGTGCTCGAGACAGCTAGCGGGTAACGACAGTCCCATCGTCGTCGATATGGCATATGTCACACCCGGCGTCGAGATCGCGGCCCGGACGCCACCGCAGATACCGGGAGTCCGCCATGGGTAGCCGCCATCTTCTCCGCCGAATCCGACGCCCCATCGCCATCACCGTCGGAATCATCACCGCCACAACGGGAATGGGCCTGGCTGCGACAACAGCCAACGCCGAACCGCAGAACCGCACAGCGTCCTCGGCGCCGTTGTACACACTGGCCGATGGGGTTTGCGCGGGCACCGTCAGGATGCTCGCCGCACCCGGGCCGTACCGCCCGGGACAGGTATACGTGCAGGTAACGGGCGGTTTCCTCGGCATCTCCGGCACCAGTGCACCGTGCCGGGTGGACGTCCGGGTCGACTGGCGCAACCTCACCCGCGGCACTCGCGGCACCCTCCGCGGCTGGGTCGCCGGCACCGGCATTCCGTCAGTCACCACTCACGGCATCGGCACCACCGTCACCACCGGGTCCGGCAGGGTGGAACTGCGCCTGCAGCCCGACCTCCCGCACCTGGCGATCGCGCCCATCCAGGTGACCGCAGATTGATCGCGTCAGACTGATCGCCTCAGCCGTCGCGCCAGCGCTCGTCGTCGAACACCTCGTCGGGAATCTCGTCGCCGGGTTGGACACCAAGCTGCTCCAGCCGCCCCATCAGCGCGGCGGCGACCGCGATGAACGTCACGAGATCCTCTGTCTCGGTGGATCTTTCGGCCGGATTACCACCCAGGAACTCGTACAGCGTCGGCGGCACGCACGCACCCATGTCGATGGTGTGAGTTCCGGTGGCGTCACGCCATGCATCGAAACTCGCGACGTCGACGGCCTCGGCGATCTCCCCGGAACGGATCGCGGCCAGCACCTCCTCGACCGTCGCGAGTTCTCCCGAATCGCCGCTCGACGCATCGAATCCGAGCACCGAGTCGTCGGAGATCTCCTCGTCGTCGGCGACGGTGAAGTACACGATGCCGCGCCAATCCGCGCCCAACGCCTCCACATCGTCACGCCCGAACACGTCCGTCAGCAGTTCACTGACCTGTTCACGCTTGCGCTGGCCGAACAACTGGAACGCGCCCGACGCCACGACTTGCCCCTGCTTGGTCGTCACCTCGGTAACCTTACGCAGCGTGAGGATTGATCGGATGGTGCGGCGCGTCGGGATCGCGGCAAGCGTGGCGATGCTGTTGGCGGTCGGGGCCTGCTCATCGACAACCTCCGACACCCCAGCCGGCGACAAACCTACGTCGGTGCCCATGTCGGCATCGGTGACCGTGTCCCGCGGCGTACCCGCGCGCACGGCGCCCGGCACCGGCCTCGATTTCGGTGCCACGGCCACGCTTCCGGCCGACGCCTTCGCCACGTCGGGCGCCCTCGCACTGTTCACGGTCACCGGGATAACACCCGCCGAGGGTGTGCCCGAAACCGCCACAAACGGCGGCGTCCCCTACTTCATCTACGTGACGGTGACCTCGCTGGCGAATCGGCCGTCAGCCGCACCGGGCGTGGTCGGGATCGCCGGGAGCCCCGACGGCCGGGCGGCAGCGCTCACCGTCCCACCACCCACGGGTCTGCCGTCGTGCACTGCGACCGCGAAGCCGGAACGAATGCGGCGCGGCGAGTCGTATGCGACGTGCCTGCTCGCCCTCGCCGACCCGGGGCAGAAACTGCAGCAGGTCATCTACTGGGCCGACACCTCCGGCGCAGACGCCTTCGACTACAAGACCTCGCCGGTGGTGTGGCGCAACCCCGCCGCCGTGGCGCCGAGCGGTTCACCCGCGCCGACGAGCTGAGCTGCCCACCGCTGGTCGATCTCGACACGGTGCCTCGCTCCGCTCGGTACCGGCTCGATCCGGCGGAGCCGACTCCGAGCCGCCAGGCCGCTGGGTTGAGGAGCACCGTGCGAGCGATAGCGAGTCCGATGCGTCTCGAAACCAGGCGTGGTGTCGAGACCACCGCACGGTTGACGATCCGGTCTCGACGGGGTCAGAGTTGATCCATGGAGTTCACGGCTCCAGCCGAGAGTTACGACAGTTTCATGGGGCGCTACACCCGCACACTTGCGCCCGCACTCGTCGACGCGGCCGGCGTGCGGGCGGGTTTGTGTGTACTGGACGTCGGTTGCGGGCCAGGCGGTCTCACGTCCACCGTGGCCGAGCGTGTCGGCGATCCGCGCCAGGTTGCCGCGATCGACCCGGCACCTCAATTCGCCGAGGCGTGCCGTGCCAGGAATCCGGGCGCCGACGTGCGGGTGGGTGTGGCCGAAGCGCTGCCGTGGGAGGACGACAGCTTCGACGCGGCACTCTCCTGCCTCGTCGTCGGATTCATGACCGACCCGGACGCGGGACTGGCCGAGATGGCCCGAGTCACCCGGCCGGGAGGACCAGTCGCCGCCTGTATGTGGGACCTCACCGAGGGCGGCATGATCATGCTCGAGACGTTCTGGGCAGCCGCCCGCGACCTCGACCCCGACGTCGTCGGTGAGCGTCTGCGTGCGGGAGTGCGCCGAGGCGACATCGCGCATCGGCTCGCCACGATCGGGCTCGACTACGTCGTCGACGGTGAACTGCACGCGAGCGTCGAGTACACCGACTTCGACGACTTCTGGATGCCGTTCACCTACGCGGTCGGGCCGGCCGGTTCCCATCTGGCCGGACTGGACGACGACAGCCGCGGGCAGATCCGCGAGGCCTGCCGTTCGAGGCTGCCCGACGGACCGTTCACGCTCGAAGCCCGTGCCTGGTTCGGGTGCGGAACTGTCCCACCCGCTGCGTGAGGTCTCGATCGCGGAGGTGGGAAGAGTGGACTGTCACCGAAGCGAGGCCGACACTGGCGACAGCAGGTGCTGAGTTGGAGAACGCGAGTGCTGCAGCACTCGCGTTCTCCAACTCGACTCGAGTCCTCGCTGAAAAAACTCCTCCCCTAGATTTTGCGGGCCGGGTGCAACCCTATTTCGCAGGTCAGAGCGTTGGTCAC
>NZ_JAKWBF010000039.1 GCF_022513585.1 Gordonia gummivorans | reverse complement strand
GTATAAGTGCGTCGTCCGAACGCCATATGCACTGTTCAGGCGCTGTCAGTCGGATGTCGGACACCGGCAGAGATCGGCTGTTTCGGCGGATAACGTGGCCCCATGCAGTTCGACGGTTTGCATGCGGTCGCGGACTACGCGGCGTTGTATGCCGTGCTCCGTCAGGGCGCCCTCCGGTCCCATCTCGAAGGGCAGCTCGGCGACTATCAGACGCATGCGGACGTCGCCGGTCACTCCTTGTCGTTCACGGCTGCCGACGGCAGCGAGATTCGTTCGGCGACAACCCTGGTGGCCGTGCTCGACCCCGACGAGATCACCTGGGGTTGGGCCCACCCGTTCGGCGACCCGAGCGGGCTGGCCGCGGCCATGCGCGACACCGGCAACCGCTACGGCATCGCCGACCTGGTCTCGCCCCGAGTGGGCTTGCCGGCTCACCTGGCCCCGGCCGAGGTCAACGCCTACCTGAGCGAGACCGCGGAGATCGTCGCCGCGGCAGCGGTGCACAGCACCGGCCACAGCCCGTATCACTCCGCGGACATCGGCGGGGGCGCGCGGGCGGTGCTCCTCCTCGACGACATCGCACTCCCGGAACCCACCTTCGCCGACTTCGCGACGACGATGCCGGGCGTGCTGAACACACTCGCGGTCAACGACCATCGCGTCGCCATTCACGGTGTGGCCGCCCGGTTGGGTTGGCACATTGCCTGGGCGTCTGGCGAGGACAGCACGCGTTCACCCACCTGCGACATCACCGACGGAATCTCTACTGCCCATATCGATTTCGATCGCAAGGGCCGTCCGCGCAGTTACCGGTGCAGCCTCGGCGCCGCGGCCGGCTGATTCTCCACGGCATCTCACCGCCGCCTTCACCAAACGCACCCCCTTGCTTGATCCATACCCCCATGGGTATATTCGGCATCGTTCTGACATACCCATGGGGGTATCCGATACGGCTGGCGGCAAGGAGCCCACGTGACGACGCAAGAGAAGTCCCCACCGCAGTCCCCGTCCGAGGCGGACCCCGGCCCACTGGGCCGGCTCGGCGCCTGGACCGCCACGCATCGCAGATGGGTGTTCGGCACCTGGGCACTGCTCGTGATCGGCCTCGGCATCGCCGCGCCCAGCGTCTTCGGGTCGCTCGCGGGAGCGGGATGGCAGGCCAACGACTCGGAATCGGTGGCTGTGCGCAACCTGGCTCAGGAACACTTCGGCGGCAACTCGTCGGCAGCCGTCCAGGTGGTCATCCACTCCGACAGCAGCCAGATATCGAGTCCAGAAGTTGCCCGCCTGATCGACGAGATCAAGCGAATTGCGCATTCCGACAACCGATTCGGCGAGGTCGTCACGCCGCAGCCGGGCATGACGATCAGCCGCGACGGCCACACCGGCGTGGTGATCATCGGCGCGAACGCCGACACCGACGCCATGGTCCGCGCCGTCGACGACCACAAGGACGAGCTGGCCTCGTTGTCCGGCAACGGAATCGCGGTGTATCCGACCGGCGCGTCGGCACTGTGGAGCGACTTCAACAAGGCCAATCACGACGCGATGATCAAGGCGGAAATGGTGTCGTGGCCCATCACGCTGGCGATCATGATCGTGGCGTTCGGCTCGCTCGTCGCGGCGGGTCTGCCATTGCTGCTGACGATCGCAGGCCTGGTCGCATCCGCAGGCGGACTCGTGCTGCTCAACATGGCGACGCCGATCTCGGTGTGGGCGATGAACTTTGCGATGATGTTCGCGCTGGCGCTGGGCATCGACTACGCGCTGTTCATGGTCTCGCGCTTCCGCGCCGCAATGATCCTGCACGACAGCGGACGACGGGCGATCACCGAAACGATGGACACCGCAGGCAAAGCCGTACTGCTGTCCGGACTGACGGTGCTCGTCAGCCTGTCGGCCGTGCTACTCGTCCCGGCGCCGGCAGTACGCACCATGGCCGTCGGGATCATGCTGGCCGTCGTCTTCGTGCTGGCCGCGACCATGACCCTGCTGCCCGCCGTGCTGAGCGCATTGGGGCCCAAGGTCAATGCCGGTCGTCTGCCGTGGACCAAGCAGCAGGAGCACCACTCGACGTTCTTCGCGTCGTGGGGCCGTCTGCTGCATCGCCATCCCTGGCCGTTCGCGATCGGAGCACTCGTCATCCTGCTCACGCTGGCCGCACCCGTGCTGGGACTCAAGGTCGCCATGCCGTCGATCGCCGTGCTGCCCGAGGATGCGCCGGTGCGTCAGGGCTACGCAGTCGTCGCCGAAGCGATGGGTCCGGGCGCCCCCGGAGCACTGCAGATCGTGACCACCAGGGCGGATGCCGACGCAGCGGCGGCCGCAGCGGCCAACTCACCGGGAATCGCCATGGTCACACCCCCGATCCCGTCGGCAGATGGAACGGATCATGTTCTTCTCCAAGCCATTCCGGCCATCGACCCATCGGCTGCCCAGATCGAGGAGGTGATCACGACGCTGCGCGATCGACTACCGGCCGGTGCACTGGTCGGCGGTGCAGCCGCCGAGAACGTCGACTTGCAGCAGGCACTGGACACCTGGTTCCCGATCATCGTCGCCGTCATCCTGACACTCGGTTTCCTGCTTCTGCTGGTGGCCCTGCGCGCACCGGCGATCGCGCTGATCGGCACGCTGGTGAGCCTGCTGTCGACGGGCGCGGCCTTTGGGGTCGCGAAGCTGATCTTCCAGGATGGTCATGGCGCAAGCCTTCTCGGATTCGAGCCACAGGGGTTCCTCGATGGTTGGGGCCCGGTGTTCTTCTTCGCGATGATCTTTGCGATCGCCATGGACTACACGGTGTTCCTGCTGGCCACCGCGAAGGAGCACTACGAACGCTCGGGTGATCCGCACGCTGCCCAGATCGACGGCCTCGCCTACTCGGGACGAATCATCTTCGCGGCGGCGGCGGTCATGGTGGCGGTGTTCTTCACCTTCGCCCTGGCCGACCCGCTGCCACCCAAGGAGATGGGCATCATCCTCGGTGTCGCGGTGCTGCTCGACGCGACACTGGTCCGCCTGGTGCTGCTGCCGGCATTGCTGCGCCTGTCCGGGCACGGCGCGTGGTGGACTCCTCGATGGCTGGATCGAGTGCTCCCGAAGATCACCTTCCAGCACTGAGCAGATACCCCATAGGGTATAATGAGAAGCCAGAAATGCGCCGAAGAGAGGAGTCGTCATGGTCGGCGACGAAGAATCGATCACCGTCGTGCTCAACAGACTTCGTCGAGCACACGGTCAACTGGCCGGTGTGATCTCGATGATCGAGCAGGGCCGTGACTGCAAGGACGTCGTGACCCAGCTCGCCGCAGTGTCGCGCGCTCTCGACCGCGCCGGATTCAAGATCGTCGCCACCGGCCTACGCCAGTGCCTCACCGGCGAGAACGCCGACAACTCCGAACCCATGACCACCGAGGAACTCGAAAAGCTGTTCCTGGCCCTCGCCTGAGGACCGGCTCGAAGAGAAAGGAAGATCATGCAACTGGGCATCCGCACCACACTGCACACCACCTTCGACGACGCCGTCGCCAAGACCCGAGAAGCGCTGAGCGAACAGGGTTTCGGCGTGTTGACCGAGATCGACGTCCAGGCAACGCTGAAGAAGAAGCTCGACGAGGACATGGAGCGGTTCCTGATACTGGGCGCGTGCAACCCGCACTTCGCACACCAGGCACTCGGACTCGAACGCCAGATCGGACTGTTGTTGCCATGCAACGTCGTTGTTCGCGACGACACCGAGAACGAGGGCTCCGTCATCGTCGAGGCGATGAATCCCGACATCATGGTCGCCGTCGCCGACGTGCCCGGCCTGCCCGAGGTCGCCGCCGGTGCGGCAGAACTCATCCGGGCCGCGATCGCGTCTCTGGAAGATGCCAAGGCCGAGGCCTGAGAAGCGATGAACGCCAACACCTCTCCGAATACACCGACGCAGATCGAATGCTACGTCGACCCGGTGTGTCCCTTCGCATGGGCGACGTCGCGCTGGCTGGCCATGGCGACCGCCGCGCGACCGGATGTCGCGGTGACGTGGCGTCAGATGAGCCTGGCGGTACTCAACGAAGGCCGGGAACTCGATGGGGCCCACGCGGCTCGCATCGAGGCATCGCGGCGGGCCGGTCGACTGTTCGCCGCGGCGATCGGCCCCGACGAGTCGATAGGTGACCTCTACATGGCACTGGGCCGACGCATCCACACCGATCCCGCAAGGTCGGCGGAAGTGTTACCTCGAGCAGTGGCGGCCGGGGCGCTGGCCGAGTGTGGACTCGACACCTCACTTGCCCAGGCGTTGGACGACCCGTCCTTCGACGACGAAGTGCGCCGCCGGCACGACGAGAGCCAGCAGGCACTCGGCACCACGGGCGGGAGCCCGATCACGGTCGTCGGTTCGCATGCGTTCTTCGGCCCGGTCCTCACGTCGATACCCGACGACGCCGAATCGGTTCGGCTGCTCGACGCGCTCCTCACCGTCGCCTCCACGCCGGCGTTCTCACAGTTGGAGCGACCCCGCAGCGGGCCGCCGAACCTCGTCGAGAAGGGGGCGGCCTGACATGTGCCATGCGGTGCGGTGCCGCCGATGCGGCAAAACCACGTGGTCGGGCTGCGGACGGCATGTCGCGCAGGTCAAGGCCGCGGTTCCGGCCGGCCAGTGGTGCGCGGGCCACGACGACGAGCCGGGCGGTGGACGAGGACTGTTCCGACGTCGGTGGTGACAGCGTCGGAGCAAGATCGGTCACACTCGCGCGTGGCGCACCACGTTGGTTTCGCGAAACCGACGTCGACGCCAGTACGCTGTTGACTCGATGGCTCGTCTGACCCCGAATCCCGCACCCGAACGTGATCTCGTTCGGGTGCGTCGTCGTACCGTCCTCGCTGCGGGTCTCGGATCGGCCGCCTTGGGGCTTGCGGCCTGCGCCGGACAAGCGAAGACCCCCGAGGTCGAGCCGCGGAAACTCGAGTCGCGGGCCGCCGACGACGAACTGCCCGCCGAGACCACCCCACCGCAGATCGCGACCGGGCCGCCGCTGATCACCGGGACCTTCCCGTCGGCAAAGATGCGCCGCGACACGCGCTGGGCCGTGGTTCGCCCCGACGGCGTGTCGGGACGGATGCCGGTTGTCGTCGTCCTGCATGCACTGAACACCAACGAGAAGTCGATCTTCTCGTCGAAGCTGGAGATCCAGTCGGTCCTGCAGCGCTACGTGGATGCCGGCAACCCACCGTTCGCGATCGCGGCAGCCGACGCGGGGCGCAACTACTATCACCGGCGCGCCGACGGCACCGACGGCGCCGCGATGGTGCTCGACGAGTTCATCCCGATGCTGGCGAACAATCGCGAACTGAACGTCTCCACCGAGCGCATCGGCCTGTTCGGCTGGTCGATGGGCGGGTATGGCGCGCTGCGGCTCGCGTCGCTGCTGGGTGCGCCACGTGTCGCCGCTGTCGCGGTCAGCTCTCCCGCACTCTGGGCCGACCCACGCAACTTTCCGCCCCGAGCCTTCGACGGCCTGGCCGACTACCAGGCCAACTCACTGTTCGGCACCCAGGACGCCTTCGCGAAGATCCCGCTGATGATCTCGGTCGGGTCGAGCGATCAGTTCTTCACCTACACGCGCCAGTGGGCCGCCGGATTGCACCCGCCCGCCGCGTTCGGGACCTCTGCCGGCGGTCACACCAACCGCTACTGGCGCAGCGTGCTCCCCGACCAGGTGGAGTTCCTGGGCCGCAATCTCGCGAGCTGACCTCGCCGACGCCGTCGGAAATCTGTACGCCTCAGACCCGCCGTGTGCACTGTGCACGCGGGTCGGCTCCCAGGTACAGCTTTCGGACCCGTCAGATGCTGATCTTGCCTTCCAGGGCGTTGCGACCGATGTCGGTGCGGAAATGCGAGCCGGGCAACTTGATCCCGGCGAGCCGTTCGTACGCCTGCGCGCGGGCCTCGGCGAGGTCGGCACCCGTTCCGACGACGGCCAGCACCCGGCCGCCCGACGACACGACCGCACCGTCGGCGTTGCGTGCGGTTCCCGCGTGCAGGACGCCCTCCGCGTCGGAGCCGGTGATCACGTCGCCGGTCCGGGGTTTGCCCGGGTAGTTCTCGGCCGCCAGAACAACGGTCACCGCCGCACCGTCCGCCCATTCCAGAGGCGGCAAGGCGTCCAGTGTTCCGGTGGCGGTGGCGTTCAACGCTTGTCCCAACGGGGATTTCAGCAGTGCGAGCACCGCTTGGGTCTCCGGATCGCCGAAGCGGCAGTTGAATTCGACGACCGACGGGCCGTCTTTGCCGATGGCGAGTCCCGCATAGAGCAGGCCGGAGAACGGGGCCCCGCGTCGAACAAGTTCTGCCGCAACAGGTTTCACCACGTCATCGACGATCTGTCGGGTCACATCGTCGGGCAGCCACGGCAGCGGTGTGTAGGCGCCCATCCCGCCGGTGTTGGGTCCGGAATCGTTGTCGCCCACCCGTTTGTGGTCCTGCGCCGGGATCAGCGGGACCACCGTCTCACCGTCGACCAACGAGAACAGCGACACCTCCGGGCCGTCGAGGAAGCTCTCCAGCAGCACCGGGTGGCCGCTCTCCAGGCATTCCGCGGCGTGATCGCGCGCAGCGGCCCGATCGGTGGTGACCACCACGCCCTTGCCGGCCGCGAGCCCGTCGTCCTTGACGACCCAGGTGGGACCGAAACGGTCGAGGGCAGCGTCGAGATGCGCAGGGTTGTCGACGACTTCGCTGTGAGCGGTCGCCACGCCCGCCGCGGCCATCACGTCCTTGGCGAACGCCTTGGAACCCTCGATCTGGGCGGCCTGCGCGCCGGGACCGAAGGTGGCGAACCCGGCCTCGCGCAGCGCATCGGCCACGCCCAGGACCAGTGGAACCTCGGGACCGATGACGACGAGATCGGCGTCGACCTTGCGGGCCAGGGCCACCACGGAATCGCTCGACGCGACGTCGACGTCGTGGTTGGTCGCCAGCGCCGTCGTGCCCGCGTTACCGGGTGCGACGTGCAGGTCGGTCACCGACGAGTCCTTGGCGAGTCCGATGAGCAGGGCATGTTCGCGGCCGCCCGAGCCGATCACGAGTACGCGCACGCCGTTGACTCTAGTGGTGTGTGTCTAGGACATCGTGTCGAGGACCGCGGCGAGCGCTCTCTCCCGTCGGGGCACCCCCGCGATCTCGTCGACGATCACCATCATCACCGGGGCGAGAGCCGCCACCGCGACCGCGAGGATCACCGACGCGCCGGCCGCGCACATCCACGTCGCCACACCCAGCACGACGATGACACCGGTAGCGAGGAACAGGCTGAGCGGATCAAACGGCAACAGGTAGTCGTACATGGCGATCACGCCCAGGCAGTAGATGCCGAGCGGGACCGCCACCGACGCGACCACCACACCGCCGCCCACGTGCGCCTCGTGCTCGATGTAGAGGGCTGCGACATGCAGACCGGCCCCGACCGCAGCGGCCGCCATGAAGATGACGATGTGGCCGTAGCCCCACCAGAAGCTCTTGTTCCGATGGGCGTGGAGCGCATCCCCGACCGGGACGGTGAAGTAGATCCACCACATCGCGAAGGTCACGGTCATCGACGACAGACCGAGCACGGCAGTGTCGAGCGACCATCCGTGTGTCTCGATGAGTGCGCCGAGCACGGCGACGGTCCCCACCACGCCTTCGCCGAGGGTGATGATCGTCAGGAGCGAATAGCGCTCCGCGATGTGGTGCGGGTGCCATGGGGTGCCGCCCGACGAACGCGTCTCGCCGACAAACGGTCCCAGCAGTTCGATGCCGACACAGATGGCCATGCCGACGAGCGTCGGGATGAGCGACATGTTGATCAGGAGGACTGCCACCCAACCGAATTGGGCCAGCAGCGTCATGGCCGCATAGATGAGGCACGCGCCGCGATACTCCGGACTCTGCGCTGCCGCCCGCAGCCACTGGGCCACCATGCCGACGCGCATCAGGATGTAGCCGAGCACCAGCACCCGGTTGTCGACGTGCTCGTGGCCGCCCAGCGAGGAGAACACGTCGGGGATGCCGAGGGCGATCACCGCCACACCGATCATCTGCACGAGCGTGACGATGCGGAAGAACCAGTCGTCGGTGTCGAAGGCAGAGGCGAACCAGGCGAAGTTGATCCACGCCCAGATCGCGGCGAACGTGCACAGCAGGTAGCCGATGACGCCGGTCTGGTAGTGGCCCTCGGCCAGTTGATGGGCCAACTGGGTACCGGCCACCGAGAACGCGACCACGAACACGAGGTCGTAGAACAGCTCCAGGTTGGTGGCGGCGCGATCCTCCTCGTGCGGATCTCGACCACTCATTCTGTTCAGGCGGTGACCCATCGACGGGACGCTCGGCAAGGCAGACATGCGCCGAACTCTAGGCGATCCTCTGGCCCAAGAGGGAAGCCGTCACCTCCTGGTCGCCGACCGTCTCGGCGCTCATCGGGCGCGAGTGAGTGGTTGTCGGTCATCGACGGAGGGAAGAGTTGGAGGTTTGGGCGCCCACAAAAGTAGGGGAAGAAACTTCATCCCCTACCCTTGGAGTCCTCCCCCAGAAAATTCTCGCGGACGACTACGAACCCCGGGGACGAGGTTCGTCCCCTGGATTTTGCGGCAGGACGCTGGCGCATTTCCGCAGGTCATCGGGGTCGGTCACCCAATTCTTCGGATCGGCACCACCTGCAGGGAGCATCAGGCCTTCGGGGCCGTCAGGTCGTAGACCGTCACGCCGTCGATGGTGGTGGACGAGAAGTTCTCGGTGACCCAGGTGGCGATCTGCGACGACGGTCGAGCAGTATCCGACCCACCCGGACCGAATCCTCGACCACCCGCGATGAAGAAGTGGATCTTCTTCTCCGCGACCAGTTTCTGGAACTGCTCGAGTGTCGGCGAGGGATCGGTGCCGTTGAAACCGCCGATCGGCATCACCGAGTAGCCGGTTTCCAGCTGGTAGCCCGACGCCTCGTTGGAGCCGACGGCCGCGGCCATCCACGTGAAATCGCTTGCGTCACGGGTCAGGTGGTCGATCATCGCGGCACTCGGCTTGGACCCGTTCAGCAACCCGCCCGGACCACCGGGACCGCCTGGGTAGCGTGCCATGCCAGGGCCCTGCTGGCCTGGCCCCTGCGCGCCGGGACCCTGATTGGGCATGCCGCCGGGGCCGCGCCATCCGCCACGATTGCCACGCATACCCGGTCCGCCGCGGCCACCCGGGCCGAACTCACCGTCGACCCGTGGGCCGGCGCTGATGATCGAGCCCTGCTTGGCCGTCGCAACCGTGTCGACGGTGTAG
Organism: Gordonia gummivorans; assembly: GCF_022513585.1. Taxonomy (GTDB): domain Bacteria; phylum Actinomycetota; class Actinomycetes; order Mycobacteriales; family Mycobacteriaceae; genus Gordonia. The sequence goes on along the minus strand of NZ_JAKWBF010000039.1, from coordinate 37,861 downwards.
GCGAGCGGACCGGCGAGACCGGCCAGCACCGCCAGGGTCGCGGCAAGTGCACCGAGGTATTCGCGATCGGCCGCGATCATCAGACCGCCCGCGACAATCCCGACGATGATCACGAGGAACCGCAGCCAGGGCACGAAGTCCGGCGATCGGCCGAGTAGGACGAATCCCCAGATCGCAGCGATCCAGATCGACGCGGCGAGCACCAGGCGCACCCAGAGCCGTTCTCGCTGTTGCCAACACACCGCCGCACCGCCCGCGACCACTGCGGCCACCGCAGGCGCCAGCGCGGCGGTGTAGTAGCTGTGGAAGATGCCGGCCATGTAGCTGAACACGACCATCGTGATCAGGAGCCACAATCCCCATACGACGAGGTAGGCGCGACGGAGATCCGTGCGTGAACGGCGTCCGATCAGTACCAGCGCGGCGATGCCGAGGACGAGTCCAGTGGGGATGAGCCAGGCGATCTGGCCGCCCTGTGCGGGTTCGAACATGCGGAAGAATCCGGTCTCACCCCACATACCGCCGCGTCCTCTGGGTCCGCCGGGACCGCCCTGACCGAAGTACGCAGCTGGGCCGCCCATTCCGGCGTCGCCCCCGCGGCCGCCCGGCATGACACTGCCGGTCTCATTGCCGTTGAGACGACCGAAGCCGTTGTAGCCCAGTGTCAATTCGAGAATCGAGTTGTTCTGCGAGCCACCGATCCACGGCCGCGACGACGCCGGCCACAGTTCGACGGCGAGAATCCACCAGCCCGCGCTGACGATCATCGCACCCAGCGCCGCGAACAGCTCACCGAGTCGTCGGAGCCAGCCGCGGGGACCGAAGGCCAGATAGGTGATCGCCAGCGGCGGAACGATCAGCATCACTTGCAATTGCTTTGTCAGAAAGCCGAATCCGACGAATACGCCGACCAGGATGAGCCAACGAATCCTGCCGGATTCCACCGCCTTGAGGCAGGCCCAGACCGCGGCGATCATCAGCAGCAGGAGCAACGCCTCGGGGTTGTTGAACCGAAACATCATGGCCGACACCGGAACCAGCGCGAGTACCAGACCCGCGAGGATACCGACCCAGTGTCCGAAGTATTTGCGGGTGATCCAGTAGAGCAGCGCCACCGCGGCGACGCCCATCAACACCTGCGGCACCAGGATAGACCACGAGTTGAGCCCGAAGATCCGCACCGACAGACCCGGAATCCACAGCGAGGCAGGTGGTTTGTCGACCGTGATGGAGTTCGCCATGTCCGACGACCCGAAGAACCACGCCTTCCACGACTGCGATCCCGCTTGGATCGCGGCGGAGTAGAAGGAGTTGGCCCAGCCGTTGATCGACAGATTCCACAGGTAGAGGACGGCCGTACCGACCAGGAGTGCGGCCAGCGACAGCCGCTGCCACAGAACGCTGTCGGCAACACGGCCGACGGCCGCCGGACCCGCGGGTGCGGAGTCCGACGGCCGGTCGGTGTCGAGAGTGGCGGTCACTGGGCAGCCCGCGCAGTTGCCGGGGACAGGTGTGAACGGAAGACCCAGCGCAGTCCGACGAAGCGGGTCATCGTCGCCACCAGATTGGCCACCACGAGCACCAGCAGTTCGATGTGCTTGGTCGCGTCGGGCACAAAATAGTGCAGTGCCACAAGCGATCCTGCGGTCACGATCCATCCGAACAGGAACACGCCGAGGCCGAACATCTGGTGCCGTATCGCGTCCTTGCGTCCGCGCACACCGAAGCTGAAGCGGCGGTTGGCGGCGGTGTTGAGGACCGCGGTGACGGCGAGCGCCACGAAGTTCGACACCTGCGCACCCAGGAACGAGTGGAGCAGCAAGTAGAGCACCGCGTAGGCGACGGTCGAGGCCACGCCGACCACGCAGAAGCGCAGCAGCTGGCCGACCATGCCGGTCGGGACGCCCGCGAGGTCGGGGCCGGGTCCGCGGTCGCGACCGATGGCGGCGCGCAGGTCGGCGATCGGCAGTCGTCCCGCGGCCAGCGCGTAACCCACACGGGCGCAACCCTTGAGGTCAGCTACAGCGGTGGACACGATGTCGACGGTGCTGTCCGGGTCGTCGACCCAGTCGACGGGCACCTCGGCGATCCGCAGCCCGATGCGCTCGGCGAGCACCAGCAGTTCGGTGTCGAAGAACCAGCCGGTGTCCTCGACGTAGGGCAGCAGTTCGCGTGCGATGTCGGTGCGCATCGCCTTGAATCCGCACTGGGCGTCGGAGAACTTGGCGCGCATCGTGGTTCGCAGGATCAGGTTGTAGGAGCGGGAGATGAACTCGCGCTTGGGTCCGCGGACAACGCGGGAAGTCCGGGCCAGCCGGGTGCCGATCGCGATGTCGGAGTGGCGCGAGATGAGCGGCGCGATCAGCGGCATCAGTGCGTTCAGGTCGGTCGACAGGTCGACGTCGCAGTAGGCGACGATCTCGGCGTCACTGCCCCGCCACACCGAGTTGAGCGCGCGCCCGCGGCCCTTCTCGTCGAGGTGGACCACACGCAGCCCGTCGATCTCCTCGGTGAGCGCCGCGGCGATCGCCAGCGTCGCGTCGGTGCTCGCGTTGTCGGCGACCGTGATGCGGGCGGTGTACGGGACGTGGGTCCGGAGATGCTCGGCGAGGCGTCGTACCGAATCGGCGACGTCGGCTTCCTCGTTGTAGACCGGAACCACGATGTCGAGGGTCGGGAACTGCAACGAACTGTCGGCCACGATCGTCGTTGGCGAAGCCGTTCGCGGGAGTGCTTCTGCTGTCATGGTCACCACTTTCGACCCCTAGGCTTCGCCCACTCTGCGCCGAACCTGCCAGCTTGCTGTGAGCGATTCGCGCAGTTGTCCACAGATCGTCGGCGGGAGATGGATTGCCGGTGGCGCTGTCGGTGAGGGCCGTTAGATTGGGCTCCATGACCTCAGCGACCGGAACCCTCACCGCCGCGCAGCGTCAGGCCGCCGACCGGGTGATCACCAGCCTCGCCGGACCCGACGCTGCCCTGCGGGAGGACCAGCTGCGTGCGGTCACGGCGCTCGCCGGCCCCGCCGAAGGTGCGGTGGGTCCGCGGGTCCTCGTCGTGCAGGCCACCGGCTGGGGCAAGTCGGCGGTGTACTGGTCGGCGACCGCGGTCATACGTGCCGGCGGCGGCGGTCCAACGCTGATCGTGTCGCCGCTGCTGTCGCTCATGCGCGATCAGGTGGCCGCGGCCGAGCGTGGCGGGTTGTCGGCGGCCACCCTGAACTCGTCGAACTTCGGTGAGTGGTCGGAAGTGGAGACCCAACTACTGGCCGGTGACCTCGACGTCCTGCTCGTCTCGCCGGAGCGGCTGGCCAACCCCGGATTCGGGCGTCGGGTCCTCGACGCGTTGGCCGGCAACCTGGGTCTGCTGGTGATCGACGAGGCACATGCGGTGTCGGACTGGGGTCACGATTTCCGACCGGACTATCGGCGCGTCGCCGATGTGCTGCGCACCCTCAACCCAGGAACACCGGTCTTGGCCACCACCGCCACCGCCAATCAGCGCGTCACCGACGACGTCGCCGCCCAACTCGGCGACCAGACCCTGGTGCTGCGCGGTTCCCTGGCACGTAAGTCCTTGCACCTCAACGTGATCGACGGAATGTCGCCGATCGCCCGCTACGGTTGGGTGGCACAGCACATCGACACCCTGCCCGGTTCGGGAATCGTGTACGTGCTGACGGTCGCCGACGCCGACCGCCTCGTCACGGCCATCAAGGCCGTCCACGGCCCGGAATATCCCGTTGCGGCGTACAGCGGAAAGCTCGACGGCGATCGCCGCCATCAGCTCGAGGACGCACTCCTGCGCAACGAGGTGAAGGCCCTTGTCGCCACGTCGGCGCTCGGGATGGGCTACGACAAACCCGACCTCGGCTTCGTCGTGCATGTCGGCTCACCGCCGTCGCCGGTGTCGTACTACCAGCAGGTGGGCCGTGCCGGCCGCGCCCTCGACGACGCGGTGGTCATGCTCCTGGCCTCGCGCACCGACGACCGGATCTGGGACCACTTCGCCACCGCCACCATCCCGGAACCCACCCGCATGCACGGGATTCTGGATGCGCTGGGTGAGTCCGACGAACCGATGTCGGTACCCGCGCTCGAGGCGGTCACCGGGTACCGGCGCACCCGCGTCGAACTCATGCTCAAGCAGCTCGCGGTCGACGGCGCGGTCGACCGGACCACTGACGGGTGGCGCACCACCGGCGAACCGTGGGAGTTCGACGCCCCGCACTACGACGGCATCATCGCCGTCCGACGCCGCGAGGCCGACATCATGCGCGCCTACATCACCGGCGACGACTGCCTGATGCGCCTGCTGATCGCCTCGCTCGACGATCCCGAGGCCACGGCGTGCGGCCGCTGCTCTGTGTGCCGGGGCGAGCTGACCTCACCACTGACCGCCGACGTCGCCACCGAGACCCTGCGCGCGGTCACCGGCGCGCTGCGATCGTCGGCTCTGGAGCTGGAACCGCGCAAGATGTGGCCCGGCGGGGCGTTCGGAACGCGCGGTCGAATCAGCGCGGACCTGGCCGCCGAGCCCGGTCGGGTGCTCGCCCACGCCGACGCTCCCGAGTGGGCGGACCTGCTGGCGGCCGCCCGATCCGGCGACGAGGCAGCACTGGCCGAACTCGGCGATGTCGCGGTCGCGACGCTGTCGTCGTGGGTGCGCCAGGGTGGCATCCGGCCCGATCTGATCCTGTCGCTGCGACTGACCGGCACGACGCTCGCGGAGAAGATCGCCGCGCATCTCCGCGAGGTGGGTCGTCGGGGCGGCGGCGTCATGCCGGTGGGCCCTGGTGACCCGCCCACCGATACGGCCGGAGCCGTCGAGGCCGCGCACTGGCGCGACCGGATCGGTGAGCCGCCACCCGAGGTGACCGGACGCGCGGTGCTGCTGGTGGTCGATGCGACGTCGAGCGGCTGGGCCATCACTCTCGCCGCGGCGGCGCTGCGACGAGCGGGAGCAAGCGCGGTGTCACCGTTGCTGATTCACCGAACTGTGTGATTCACAGTCCCGCATTACAGGAGCCCCTTCAAGTAGGTCGCGATGATTGCCTCGACCGAAGTTCCTCCACCGACGATCGTTCGTTGAAAGACAAGCGCGTCGAGGAGTGAGACGACTTCGTCGGCCTGAGCGTCATCGACCGTCTGACCGCGCGCCGCCAACGCGCTTACGACCACCCGTCGGCCCACCGACTGCACCTCGGAATCGCCCAACAGTTGCCCGCGCAGGGCATCGTCGTCGACCTCGAGTATCAACGCCAACCGCGCCTTCATATCGGAGTGTCGAGAGGTGAGCGAATCGACGAGGTCGCCAAGCGCGCGCGCCAACTCCTCTACGCTCACCTCCTGCGAGTCCTCGAACCGCGCATCGAGGAAGCTGGCCAATCGAGTGGCGTCGGCCAGAGTTCGTTCGGCGAGCGCACCAACGACGACTTCGAGGAGGGCACGTCGCGTTCTCGCATGGTATGAGGTCGAGCCTTGAGGTATCCCAGCTTCTCTGTCCACCGCGCGGTGCGTCAAAGCGCGCACGCCGTCGCGGGCGATGATCTCGATAGCGCTATCTGCGATGAGCGTTCGTCGTGCGGCGGCACCAGATCGTGTGGACACCCCCAAATACTACAGGTGTAGTGTCTCACGCAGAGAACACTACATCTGTAGCGATAGTCAGGAGTGGCAATGGGCATCGATTTCGTACCCGATCGAAATCTCTATCCGTTCACCTCGCGATGGTTCGCGTCGTCGGCGGGCTCAGTCCACTACATCGATGAGGGTGTCGGACCGACGATCCTGTTCTGTCACGGATCTCCGACATGGAGCTTCTTGTACCGACATGTCGTGACGAGACTGCGCGACAGATTTCGGTGCGTGGCCGTTGATCATCTCGGGTTTGGTCGTTCCGAGCGGCCCGATAACTTCGGGTACACCATCTCCGAGTTGACGAGAGTTCTCGGCGAGGTCGTCGACCACCTGGACCTGGAAGGTTACGTACTGATGGGCCACGACTGGGGCGGCCCGATCGGTCTTGGCGCCGCCACTGCCCGGGCGGATCGCGTGCGTGGAATTGTGCTGGCCAACACCGCTTTCTGGCCGATCACCGCCCTGCCGAACAGAGCGTTCAGCGTCGTCATGTCGAGCGATCCGGCGCGCCGACGAATTCTCGAGAACAACCTGCTCGTCGAGAGGTTTCTCCTCGGCGAACTCGGTTCCACACTGACGTCCGCCGAGGCCGATCAGTACCGTTTCGCGCAGCCCGTCGGCGCACGAGAAGCGCTCGCCGTGATGCCGCGAGAGATTCGAGCGGCCGGCCCGCTGCTTCATCAACTCGAACGCACGGTCCCTGAAACGCTCGGCGACAAGCCCGCTCTCGCGCTGTGGGGCATGCGCGACATGGTGTTTCGCCCGTCGTCGTGCCTACCGCGCGTTCGCGCCGCCTTCCGCGATATCGAGGTCGTCGAGTTGTCGGGCGCACGACACTTTGTGACAGAGTCCGCACCTGAGCCGATTGCAGAAGCGATCGAGCGTCGGTTCGTCTGAGCGTGTCAGTGCTCCGGCACGTACTCCCCGTGCCCGCGACTGCGCAGCGCCTTGCGGATCTTCTCCGCGGCCTCGTCGAGGGATTCGGGACTTGCGTTCTTGTCGGCATTGGCGAGGTCGAAGATCTCCATGCTGAGCGCGGGGAACACATGGAGGTGGACGTGGGGCACCTCGAGTCCGGCGATCAGCAAGCCCATTCGCGGCGCGTCGAACGCCTGCCGGACCGCGCGGCCCACGGTTTGCGCGACGTCGGCGAGATGGGTGAAGGCCGCCGTGTCCAGCAGGTCCCAGTGGTCCACCTCTTTACGCGGAACAATGAGCACGTGCCCCGGCGTCACCGGCTCGATGGTCAGGAATGCGACGGCCTGGCCGTCCTTCCACACGAAACGTCCGGGTAGTTCGCCGTTGATGATCATGCTGAAGACGGTTGCCATGGGAGACAGTCTAGAACCGCCGCATCGTCGAACCGGCCTGTCCGCAAGAGGTTGTCGGGGGTCCATGAGATTCTTTCCCTGTGAGTCGGCCAGAGTTCACGCGTCGGGGGGTCACCCGCGCCGGACGGGATATGAGTTCGAGCGACGTCGTCGCGCGTGCTCAGCGGTTTCCGCGTCTGCGCTACATGGGGTCCAAGTACCGGCTGCTCGCCCATCTCGAGCGCACCTTCGCCGACATCGGCGGCGCGACGGCGGTCGACGCGTTCTCCGGATCCGGGGTGGTGTCCTATCTCCTCAAAGCGCAGGGGTTCGAGGTGGTCAGCAACGACTTCCTCAACTTCCCGCACCTGATCACCCGTGCGACCGTGGCCAATTCGAGCGTCCGTCTCGAACCGGAACTCGTCGAGGAGATCTGCGGGCCGCCCGCCGACGACCGCGACTTCATCTCGACCACCTTCGACGGCCTGTATTTCACGCCGGCCGACCGCGCCTTTCTCGATTCGGCGTGGTCGCACATCGATCGTTTGCGCGGCTATCGCCGTGATCTCGCCATCTCGGCTCTGATCCTGTCGGCGGCCCGCAAACAACCGCGAGGCGTCTTCACCTTCACCGACTCGACACGCTACGGCGACGGTCGGCGCGATCTCACGATGAGCCTGCGCGACCACTTCCGCCTGCGGGCCGCGGAGGAATACAACTCGACGGTGTTCAGCAACGGCCGCAGCAGCCGCAGTGTCTGTGGGGACATTTTCGACCTCGACACGGGGTGGTCGGAGCCACCGGATCTCGTCTACCTCGATCCGCCCTACGCGCCACCGACCGACGACAACGACTACATCAAGCGCTACCACTTTCTCGAGGGGCTGTCCGCATACTGGCAGGGCATGAGCATCATGGAGAACACCAAGACCAAGAAGCTCCACAAGCGCTACACGCCGTTCGCCTACAAACGCACCATCGAAGACGCACTCACCCGCACCTTCGAGCATTTCGAGGATGCGGGGGCGATCGTGCTGTCCTACTCGTCGAATGCCCTGCCCGGCGCCGACCGCATCGTCGACCTGCTCGGCAAGGTGAAACCGTCGGTCGAGGTGATCGCCATCGACCACAAGTACAGTTTCGGCACACACGCGTCGGCCACTCGACGCGACGTCAGCGAATACCTGTTCATCGGACGGGACTGACCGGCAGCCGACATGAGTGACGCGGGCGACTTTGCCGACTACCTGAACTCGTTGGGCCGGTTGACATCTCATGTCGACCCGACGACGTCGACCCCGGAGGCGGAGCGGATCGCGGTGGCCGTCGACCGCCTGGGCGGCCTGCTCGACGCGGATGCGACCGGACTGGCCGCGTGGGTGCGGGACAACCCCGCCGACGTCCCGGTCCTCGGACTCGCCGTCGGGCTGTCGCAGGAGAAGCTCAAGAACGCGCTGCGTGACCGCTTCGACACGACGGGATGGTACGGGCTCGCACGCACACAACCGGTGGAGCTGGTGTCGTGGCTCGACGCCGAGTTCGACCTGGTGCGAACGCTGCGCGCCCAGATGTCGAAGACCTACACCTTCGCCGACATCCTCGTCGCGCGAGCAGGCAGTCGGGTCACGGCGACCCGGGCCGGCGCGTCGGGCCGACGGATCGAAGACGAGATCGAAGACATTGCACGCGATCTGGGACTCGACTACGTCACCCGGTCGCGGTTCACCGGGCGCAACGGTCGTACCGCGCCGGCGGATCTGATCATCGGAGATCCCGATTCCGCCGACATCGTCGTCGCAGCAAAGGGATTCGATTCCACTGGCAGTAAACTCACCGACGCCGTACGCGAGATCGAGGAGATGGCCGAAGTTCGTCTGCCCAAACAACTCGTTCTCGCCGTGATCGACGGGATCGGTTGGAAGTCAAGGCAATCCGACCTTCGTCGCATCCACCAGCTGTGGGCCGACCGGCAGATCGACGGCATGTACACCCTCGTCGGACTCGACCGCTTCCGAGCCGACGTCACCGAGTTCGCCCAACTGCGTCGACTCATCTGAGCCCACCACTCCCTGAGCTGACGTGCGAGCGAAAGTCCCCTTCCGCTCCCTGAGGTGATCGAGGCGCTGGCCGAGATCCTCAAAGGGCTTGGTGCGACGACAATTTCACCTCGCCAGGGGCTTCGAGGCTCGCAGGCTCGCACCTCAGCCATCGGTAGGGCTCGACCTCGACGAGCACCTCAGGGAGCGGAGGAGGGGCGGTGTGAGTTGTTCGGTTCACTCGCTTGATGTGCTTCCACGAATCCAGACTGAGGGCCGCCCACGATCCGGTCAGTCGTCGAGGCGAGGTAGGCGAACCCAGAAGGTGGCACCGGCACCGGGAACCGAGTCGACGCCAACACGCCCGCCATGCGCGTCGACAAGTGCGGCGACGATCGAGAGTCCGAGCCCACTGCCGCCGCCTTCCCCACGTGAGCGGGAACTGTCGCCGCGGTAGAACCGCTCGAAGACGTGGCCCGTCTCGTCGGCGCTCAGACCCTGGCCGGTGTCGGCGACGCGCAACACGACGTCGTCGCCGTCCACTGCGACGCCGACCGTGATCGATGCGTCGTCGGGGGTGTGCACCACCGCATTGTTGACGAGGTTGCGCACCACCTGGACGAGTCGCGGGGCGTCACCGAGCACCATGGGTGGCGCGTCGGACACGTCCACCTGCATTCGGATGTCGCGGTTCGGCGCCGCCACTCGCGCGGCTTGCACAGCGTCGGCGGCCAGTGCAAGACAGTCGACCGGATGGGCGTCGAGTGGTCGCTGCGCGTCGAGGCGCGCGAGCACCAAAAGATCCTGCACGAGCAGCGTCATGCGGCCGGCCTCATCGTCGATGCGCCGCATGGCGTCTGTCGCGTCGGGCACACCGCCCTGTCGGTACAGTTCGGCGAATCCCTTGATCGAGGTGAGGGGTGTGCGCAGTTCATGACTCGCGTCGGCCACGAATCTGCGCATCTTCTCCTCCGACGCGCGGGCCTGCTGTTCGGAAGCCGCGGTGGCGGCGAAGGCATGCTGGATCTGGCCGAGCATCGTGTTCAGCGACGCCGACAGGCTGCCCACCTCGGTGTTGGACGCGGCAGGCGGCACCCGCATGTTCAGGTTCCCGGCCGCGATGGCGTGCGCCGTCTCCTCGACCCGGCGCAGCGGACGCAGACTCGAGCGAACCAGCAGATAACTGGCCACACCCAGGACCACGACGACGACCGCCCCGATCGCCAGCTGTAGGCCAACGAGCCTGGAGATGGTCGCATCAACGTCGGACAGCGGTATCGCAACGATGGATTCGCCGTACGGATTGGTGTGTTTGATCAGCCGCCATTCCGGACCGTCACCGTCGGCCGAATCGACCGTGATGGGTCCGACGTTGCCGTCCGGCAGGCCGTTCAGTTGCGGCTCGTCGTTGAAGTCGTTGCTGGACAAGATATCTCCGTCGGGCGTCGTGGAGACCACGAAGTACGGAGATGGTGGACGACGCGGACCGGGCGGCGGTCCCGGTGTCGGATTACCCTCGCGGTTGCGAGGTTTGGCCCAGGTGTTGACGGCGTTCTGCAAACCGGTGTCGGTGCGGTCGATGAGATCTTGCTTCATCGCGGATGTGACGGCGACACCGGAGGCGAGAAGACCGAGAACAACGAGTACGAGCATCAGCCCGACCAACGAGAAACGCAGCGGAACACCATGTTTGGGCACCCGCCGAGCCGCAATGGCATCCAGCGGGGCGGGCGACGCCGCCGACGATCCGGCCATCAGTCGCGCGGCTCGCGCATGACGTATCCGACGCCGCGCAGCGTGTGGATCAGTCGTTTGTCGCCGGTGTCGAGTTTGCGGCGCAGGTAGGACACGTAGGACTCGACCACGTTGACCTCACCACCGAAGTCGTAGTTCCAGACATGGTCGAGGATGCGCGGCTTGGACAACACCGTGCCCGCATTCACCATGAAATACCGCAACAGGGTGAACTCCGTCGGCGACAGCGCAACGAGCTTGCCCGCCTTGAACACCTCGTGGGTTTCGTCATCGAGTTCGATGTCGGCGAAGGTGATTCGCGACGCCTGCTTCTCGGTGGCGTCGAACCCGCTGCGGCGCAACAGTACCTGCAGCCGCGCGACGACCTCTTCGAGACTGAACGGTTTGGTCACGTAGTCGTCGCCGCCGATGGTCAGCCCGTTGATCTTGTCCTCGACCGAGTCGCGGGCCGACAGGAACAGGGCGGGCGCGGCAATTCCATCCGCACGGAGACGACGCAGGAGGCCGAAGCCGTCCATGCCGGGCATCATCACGTCGAGGATGAGGGCGTCGGGTTTGAAGGTGCGGCACCGGTCGATCGCGGCGGGACCGTTCTCGGCAGTCTCGACCTCGTAGCCCTGGAACTTCAGCGAGACCGACAGCAGCTGCCGAATGTTCTCCTCGTCGTCGACCACGAGGATCTTGGCGCCCTTGCCTGCATGCTGCTCACTACCCGGTTCACTCACATCCATCACACTCCCCCATGAGCCTGCCACTGCCCTGGCGACACTCTGGCAGAACCCTGTGAATGTTGACCTGCGACGATGCAGTCGCTGGAGTCAGGTGCCGTACAGTCGCGCGACGTCGGGTGAGTCGAGCCAGCCCGAGTAGGTGGGCCGTTGCGGCCAGCCGTCGGGCGAATCCTGCCATTCCTCCTGGCGGCCCCACGGCAGGACGTCGATCAGCGCGAAACTGTGGCTGAGCTGCTCGGTCCCGCGGCCGGAGGTGTGCCAGGTGCGGTAGACGGTGTCGCCGTCCCGGAGGAACACGTTGACTGCGAAGCCCTCACCCGGCGCGGCATCGACGTCGGACCCGAACGGGCTGTCGGCCGACGAGTACCAGTCCATCTGGTTCCCGACCTTGCGCTTGTACGCCAACGCCTCATCGATCGGACCGCCCGTCACGATGACGAACCGGGCGTCGTAGTTGTCGAGGAAGTCGAGTCGCGTGAATTGTGAGGTGAATCCGGTGCAGCCGCCGCATTGGAATTCGGCACCGTCCGACCACATGTGGTTGTAGACGATGAGCTGCGAACGACCGTCGAAGACGTCGGCGAGCCGCACCGGACCATCGGCGCCGACGAGCGTGTAGTCGGGCATCTCGACCATCGGCATCTTGCGTCGTTGCGCTGCGATCGCGTCCAGCTCGCGGGTCGCGGCCTTCTCGCGGGCACGTAACTCGGCCAGCTGCGCGGCCCAGGTCTCCTGGTCGACGACCTCGGGTATTCCGTCAGACATGTCGGGTCCTCTCGATGAGTGGTTTCCGGTCCCATTCCCATATGTCGACCAGGCCCAAGCGCCCAACTCATCGCTTGCGCATGAAAGGCGCCGGATAACCGGGTTTCGGCCGGACCTCGCCGAGCCAGGTCGCGAGTTCGTCCGCGCGCTCACGCAGGGCGCGTCGGGCGTGTGCCGGCAGTTTCTCGAGGAGATGCACCTCGACCGCGCCGTCCGGGTTCTGCGACCACCCGCCCACGATCCGACCGTCCCACCAGGCGGTCTGGCCGCCATTGCCGTTGGTGTCGAAGACGTGCGCGGCATGGTCGCCGACGTAGAAGTCCCGCTTCTTGTGGCCCATGGTGGTCGGGTCGAGTTCCGGGAGCAGCAGCGCGCACGGCTCGACGGGGTGGTCGGGGTCAAGGTCGTCGGCGTGGACGTATCCGACGCGACCGCCGTCGAGATCGACGGTCACCACATCGAGGTCGGCAAGCGCGGCGCGCACCGCGGTCTTGGTGGACCCGAGCCACCACACCAGGTCGGTCTCGGTTCCCGGACCGAACGCGCGCAACCAACGGTCGATCATCGCGCGATGCCCTTGTGCCGGGTCGACAGGCTCCAAGGGCGCGCCGAGCCATCGGGACATGAGGACCCACGACGGTCTGGACAGGTGCCAGCCGGCCGCGTTGGGACCGCGCACGATCTCGCCGGCGGCACTCATCATGTTGAGCACTCGCGGACCCATCGGAGCCCGGCCCGCCCATTTCGTGCCCGCGCCGTGAACGATGTAGCCATCCAGCTCGGAGCGCCGCTCGCGGAGTTGGGTCGACGTGAGTGCCGGTTCCGTCCCGAGCTCGTCGAGCACCGCCGCTCGCGCCTTGTCGATCCAGCCGTCGGGATCGTCGTAGTGGTCGGGACCGTCCGGGCTGTCGCTGCGGCGGAGGTCGCGCAACATGTTGGTGCGCTCCGACGCGGTCACCCGTGGCCCGACAGCACCGATGGCGTCGGCCAGCGTCGACCGGCTGAAGACGAACAGAGTCCGCCGCATTGCGAGCTGCTTGACGAGGACTCGATCGGTATAGAGGGCCGCGGTCATGTCGTCCGGATCGAAGTCGGGGATGCGCGCCCACGCCGACAGGTAGACGGTCGACGGTGTGGTCGCGTGTAGCCCGACTATCGCGTCCGCGGCGTCGACCACCCCGCCCGCCGGGTTCTCCGCGGCGAGTCGGTGCCGACGCATGAGCCGGGTTCGACGCTCGGCGTCGTCGATGTGCGGTCGGGACGTCACGGCTGACGCGCACCGAGCGCGGCGACGGCGTCGACCTCCACCACCTGACCGTCGTAGGGCAGCACGGTCACCCCCACGATCATGGCGGGTGGCACATCACCACCGAAGGCCTCGACGACGGCGTTCCACGCGACGGCGAGGTCGGCTTGCAGATGCTCGGCGACATAGACGGTGAGTTTCGCGATGTCGGCGAATCCGGCACCCCGCTCGGTGAGAACGGCGTCCAGATTCGACAGACACCGACGGGTCTGGGCGACCACGTCCCCGGGTGAATCGATCGCTGCTTCTGGCAAGGAAAGGTCGAACGGAGAGATCCCGGCGGTGAAGAGAAGCGGTCCCGCGTCGACCGTCGCGCTGTACGGGAACCCACCGTCGGGAAGTGCGGCCGATGCGTGCCTGCGGACCCGGCCTACCGATGCGGATTCGGGCGACTCGGAATTCATGCCTCGAGACTAGTGTCGTGCGGCAGGCGGGTGGTCCGGGACCGGGCCGACCCCCATCGGCTCCGGCCCCGGTACCCCCATTGCGGATGCGGTCGACGTGCGACACACAACCCCCGACAGGCGGTGCAAGCACCTCCGTGTGTCGTCCGTTCGTCCGTCCTCCGCAGCGCCTCCCCCGACGCGCTCCATAAGCTCACCCCAAACATCCGGCCGTCTCCAGTCCACCCTCGGATGACCCGATGAAGCTGCTGGTCAGGACGTGATTAGAGAATCCGGACCGGACAGCATGTGTTCCGGATCCGGACAAAATCAGGTCATTTGACCTGGTATCGGCACCACTAAGGACAGCCTCACCACGTGGCCGGGGTCACCTGCATTGGCGTCGCGCCGACACGTACCGGATGATTGAGCCTGCAAGTTTCAGGTGTTCGGTTGGTCGGGGTCGTGGGTGATGGTCAGTGGATTTCGGTGAGGCGTTGGCGCGCCTGTTCGTCCAAGCTGGACGACCCACGCTCCGCGCTGCTGCCTCCCGCGCGAAGGCGTCCGCCCAACGCATCAGCGACTGGCGCAATGGGCGTCACCTGCCGCGCGACTTCGCTACCGTCGAGCCGCTTCTCCTCTGGCTGACGTCGCGTGCGGTCGCGGCCGGCGAGGCCGATGTCCTGAGCATCCCGCAGTGGCGGGAACTCTGGGACCGTCACCTCGAGGAGGCCCTCGACACCGACGCGACCACCGCACCGGTCACCCGACCGTATGCCGGTCTGGCGACGCTCACCGCCGCGGACAGTTCTCTGTTCTTCGGCCGGGACGATCTGGTCACGACGCTCGTCGACACGATCTTGGCGGCTGCCTGCGAGCCGGCACCCGGCGGTGCGACGGATCGGGGTCCCGGGGCACGGATCGTCGTGGTCACCGGGGTGTCGGGTTCGGGCAAGTCGTCGCTCCTGCGCGCGGGCCTGGCACGCGACCGGCGCCTCGAGACACCGAGTCACGCGACCGTCGGGCCCGCGGGCATTCGCCTCGACCCCACCGACGCCGACTCCGGCGACAGCCCGGCCGTGATCGTGATCGACCAGTTCGAGAACGCCTTCTCTCTGGAACCGGACGCACTGACCTCCACCTTGCTGGAGGTGGAAAGGCTGGCGCGCGACTCCGTGGTGGTGCTCGGCATCCGGGCCGACTTCTTCGAACAGTGCGTGGAGTTCCCGTTGCTCGCCGACGCCTGGCAGTCGCGGTGCGTCATCGTCTCCGAGATGACGCGCAACCAGTTGCGCGAGGTCATCACCGGTCCGGTGCGTATCGCCGGCGGCCGCATCGAATCCGGCCTGGCCGACGTGATGATCACCGACCTGTACGAGGCGTCGACGGTCAGCGACCGGGCCGGACGACTACCGCTGCTCGCCCACGTCCTCCAGGCGACCTGGACGCGCCGATCCGGGAACCGGATGACCCTGTCGGCCTACCGCGCGACCGGCGGCATCGCGCGTGCCGTCGCCGATACCGCCGAGGCCGCCTGGGCCGCACTCGACCTGGGTGACCAGGACCTGGCCCGCGCCTTGCTGCTCGGTCTGGTGCACGTCGGCCCGGCCGGAATCGCGTTGCGCGTGCCGCTCGCCCCGGCGACGATCGCGAGCCGCTTCCCGCCGACGGTCTCGTCGGTCATCGACATCTTCGCCCAGGCTCGCCTGCTGACCGTGTCCACGGACTCGGTGATGTTGGTACATGACGTCGTCCTCACCGCCTGGCCGCGTCTGGCGGAGTGGATCGCCGCGGACTCCGGCACCCATCTGTGGCGCCAGCAACTCGACGCCGACACCGAGTCGTGGGTGAGTTCGGGTCGTAGCCGGTCGTTCCTCTACACCGGCTCGCGGTTGGACGACGCACGTCACCATCGGACATCGTTGCGGCGCACGTACCAGCACCTCCTGAGTAAGGAGAACGACGAGTTCCTCGACGCCGCGGCCGCCCAGCAGCGCCGCCGACGTCTGCTCCTGATCGTCGCGGCCGTCATCGTCGCCGGTCTGGCGGTCGCGTCGACCATCACGGCCGCCATCGGACTGCGGCAGGCCCACGACCTCACCCTGCAGCGCAACGCGGCCGAGCGGGCAGCGCTCCTGTCCCACATCGACAGCATGCAGCAGACCAATCCGTCGCTGGCCGCGCGACTGCTCCTCGTCGCGCACAACCTCTACCCCGACGACCCGACGGTGACGAGCCGCGTCCGCGGCGCGGCGACCAGCCCGCTGGCCTACCCACTGACCGGCCACACCGGACCGGTCTACGACCTCGCCTTCAACAGCGACGGCCGGTTCCTGGCGTCGGCCGGCGGTGATCGAGAGGTTCGGCTCTGGCAACGCAGCGCCGACGCCGCCGGATACCGTCAGCAAGCGGTGATGACGGGGTTCGGGCAGTACGTGACATCGGTGAGTTTTCACCCCACCCGGCCGCTGCTGGCCTCCGGCAGCGGGGACGGGACGGTCCGGCTGTGGGACATCTCCACACCGTCGGCACCGCGGCTGGCCGCGACGATGTCGCCGGGACACGGGACGGTCTACATGGTGCGGTTCGCGACCGACGGCACCACGCTGGCCGCGTCGTCGGACGACGGAACCATCACCATCTTCTCGGTGCCGGCGGTCGGCGCCCCGGTCGAGACGGCCGTCTTGCGGGGACATTCCGCGGCGGCGCGCACCCTCGCGTACAGCCCGGACGGGCGACTGCTCGCCAGCGGCGGCGACGACCGGGTGGTGCGACTCTGGACAACGGGCCCCACGCCGGTGCCCGTCGGCGCCCCGATCGCCGGGTTCCCGAGCATCACCCATTCGGTGACGTTCGGCCCCGACAGCCGGCAACTCGCGGTGACCGGCGACAGCCCGAACGCCCAGATCTGGAATGTCGCTGACCCGCAGCGACCGGTCCCGGTCAGCACGTCGTTGCCCAACACCACTGCCGGCTCGTGGTCGATCGATTTCAGTCCGGCAGGCAATCAGCTCGCCTCAGCACGGGCCGACGGGACGGTCACCGTGTGGAACACCGCCAACCCGACCACGCCGATCACGCAGTGGGCGCTGCAAACCGCGTCGGAACAGGGCTCGGTGCGCACGTTCTCCGCGCAGTTCAGTCCGGACGGGTCGGAGTTGGTGTCCGGCAGATCCGACGGCACGCTCGACGTGTGGAGCCTGCCGTCGACCACACACCCCGACCACGGCGGCACCATCACCGGTATCGGCCAGAGCGCGGACGCCCGCATTCTGGCGACGGTCGGGGTCGACACCACCCTCAACGTGTGGACCAACGATGCCGGTGTGCTGACGTTTCGGTCGCGCACCCCGATCCAGCGTCGCGTCAACGACCATCCGCGGGTGAGCGTCAACGCCACCGGCACACAAGTCGCCACGGCCAACAACAACGGTGGCGTGGTCGAGTTGTGGGACATTCGCAACCCGTCGCGTCCGCGTGCCGCAGCCAAACTCGAGATCGGTACCCGGTATTCGTCACCGGTCGCCTTCGCGCCGACCGGCCTCGAGGGTGGCGGCATCCTGGCGACCGGCGCCGACGATTTCAGTGTTCGTCTCTGGACCACTGGCGACCCCAACCGGCCGACGCCGTTCGGGCCGGTGCTGCGCGGCCCGTCCGACCTGATCCGCGGTATCGCGTTCAGCCCGCAGGGCGATCGCCTCGCCGTCACCTCCGACGACAAACGCGTCTACATCTACGACGTCGCCGCACAGCGGGCGGAGCCGATCGCGATCATCGACGACGTCGCACCGGTCACCGCGGCCGTGTTCTCCGACGACGGCAATGTGCTCGTGGTCGCCTCCAAGGATCTGAGCACCTGGCATCTGCCCCGTGGCGAGGGCCCGGCGACGCCGATCGACCGGCGCACCGACATGCATGTGTCGACGCTGTCGCTTGCCCCGTCCCGGGTGATCGTGGGCACCTCCACCCACGAACTCATGAGCTTCGCCATCAGCGCCGACGGCAAACTGTCCGATCAGCAATCGGTGCTTCCGCTGCTCGCGACCACCGACTCCACCACGACGTGGCAGTTCCCGCCGCTGACGACCGCCGACGACATGATCGTCACCGGCGGCGACACCACCGGCGCGGTCTACCAGCAGACAATGCGCGTCGAAGATGCCCAACACTGGATCTGCAACAGCACGCCCCCCCTCACCGACGGCCAGCAGGAGGCGTACCTCCCGCACACCGAGATCAAGGCGGGTTGCTGAGCGAGATCAGCGCTCGCTTTCTGGATTCGCGACACACCGACGCGCGCTCGAACGAGGGGTGGTCGTCCGGCCGAAGGCCACACAAGAAAGTAGGGGAAGAAACTTCTTCCCCTACCCTTGGAGTCCTCCCCACAAAATTTCGCGGGGACGGCTTGGAACTTAGGGGAGGAAGTTCTTCCCCTAGATTTTTCGGCACTACGCAAGCGCATTCTCCCAGGTCAGAGGACCGGTCACCGAACTCTTCGGCTCAGGCCCTCAGACGTGCCGCCATCCAGTCGATCGTCTGCATGCCGAAGAGGTCGGTGCCCCAGCCGTACATGTTGGTCAGGAAGTTGACCATGCTGCAGTTGGTCGGGTGATAGTCCACCCGGGTTCCGCCGAGCCGGTATTGCCTCGTCAGATTGCGCGCGTCGGCAGCCGGAACGATCGACATGAACGAGTCGTCGGCGACGCAGGACGCGATGAGGACCGGCGCCTTCGGTGCCTGGTGGCCGAGCACGTTGTCGCGATAGGCGCGCTGGAAGTCGGGGATGTCGGCGGGATGCTGACCGTTCTTGAACAGTGCCTGCAACGGCAGGAACGGGGTCGCGAAGTACGCAGGGGTCTGGCATTGGGTCCGGAAGACGTCGGCGAGGGCCTTGCCTGCCGGAGAGAGCTTCTCGTCGATCTTCATCTCGGGGTAGCGCGGTTCGAGGCCGAGCAGAGTCGCGAAGGCGAAGCCCGAACCGATGGACCCCGACGACGTGCGAATGAAGTTGCGCTGATCGACGGCCATCCCCTCGAGCACCGTGCCCTTGATGTTGAGTTCCGGGGCGTAGTCCGCGGCCCGCTCGGCGGCGAAGGCCGCGCCCACGCCACCGCCGGCGATGCCGAACATCGAAATAGGTGCGCGGGCAGAGAGTTTCGCCGGACGGTGAGCCAGCGCGGCACGCAGGCCGTCGAGCAGTGCGTTGGCTCCGAACTTTCCGGCAAATACTCCGTGCGGCCGCGGATCCGCGTTGTTGCCGACGTCGCTGACCATCACGGCGTACCCCTTGCCGAACATCATCGCCAGTGGCCCCAACGCCGACCACGACGCACCGTCCATCGGATCTTTCCCCGTCCACATCGTCGACGGATGGCAGTAGGCGCCGACGCTGTCGTTGGCGAACTGATACCCGATCACCGGACGAGTGGCGTCGGACCGACCGTCGACCGGGACCATGAGAATGCCCGTGCTGATCTCGGCCTCACCGTTGAGGCCACGCGTCACGTACATCAGCTGGTATGCGTCGAGATTTCCTGGACGAAAACCGGTGAACTGCACCGCGACTCGGCGTGCCTTGACGATCTTTCCGGGCGCCTCGTCGCCCCGCAGGCGGGGTTCGCGGAAGAACGGGTCGTTCGACACGAGAGGCGTGAAGATCTCCTGCGGTGACGCCACTCGTCCGTCGGTGAAGGTGCCGAGGACGTAGCCGTTGAAGATCTCGTTCAGACCGGGCGTCCGGTTGGGTGCGGCGTCGGCCGACGGCACCGAGGTGAGCAGTGCACACGCGGCGAGAACGAACGCGATCGTGGTACGCCTCCACACCTTTGCGCTGGTGTCGAGAGTCGAAGTCCGGGCATGGGTCACTGCTGCAGCCTTTGCGTCAGGACGTCACCGGGAGACCCCCGACCCAGGCGACTTCGTCATTGGTCATTGACAACATTGCTCATTGACAACGAGACGAACTCTAGATTGCGTCTCAGCTCGGCCGCAAATCATCGTGGCGCAGGTCACTTCGGCCGACTCGCGGGCGGCGACGCAACGAAAGCGCTCCGCAGTTCGACGAGAAACCGACGACCCGCGGAGCGCTTTGCATTGTTGTGCGAGAAGCAGACTCAGTGCTTCGGCAGGAAGGACCGGGCGAGATCGCCGACCGGGCCGAGCTGCGGGTTCGCGTCGATGGCACGATCGACCGCCGTGACAATGTTCTGCACGGTCGGGTTCTCGGTGACCTCGGCAACCGGGGCGGGCACGACGGCAGGCACAGGAGCCTGTGCCGCAACGCGTTCCGGCGCCGGAACCTGAGCAGGAGCCGACACGTAGGTGGCGCCGATGGCCGCACCCACACCGGCACCGATCGCAGCGCCGATGCCCATGCCGACGAGCGGAGTGGCGATGACCGCAAGCGGCCACGCGACTGCGAGGACGAACGGAGCAACAGGAGCGCCCGCGCCAGTCGCTGCGACGATCGCAGTGGCCGCCGCCGACGCGATGGTGCCGACAAGTGGCGCCGCCAAGAATCCGATACCGAAGCCGATGGCGCCACCGGCGATGGCACCGACGATCGTCGAAGTGCCGATGGCCTCCGGCGAGGCGGCCTCATGACGTCCCGGTACATCCTTCAGGACCCCGGCGTTGTTGAGGACCGCCGACGACGGAATCGCCACCAGGCGAAGGACATTCGGTCCTGCAACGTTCTCCGGGGTGATCGGCGTCATCGCGATCCGCGGCGCCACGTGCGCGGCGACCTGCGAGATGGCCACCGACGGTGCCGCGACCGACTGCGCGCCGGTCACGCCGGCACTGGCCGACGGTGTGGCCATCGCAAGGGCACTGGCCATCGCGACACCCGCGAGACCGGCCCCCACCGTACGATTCATCCAACGACGACGCCCGGCGTCGGCGCCGAGCGACAGCGTCGCCGAGCCCCCCGCGGACATGTCCAATCCCATGTTTTCCCGACCCATTGGACCTTCCATTCATTCAGTTGAAATCTTCTTGCCAGACGGCAACCTCAATCTACGATCGATGATCACGATTGGCTAACGCGAGCAGTCGCCATGTGACGGAGATCGCATCCGGCCTTCAGAGTGACTGGGGCCCAACATGTCTGTTCAGAAACGAAATTGACAATCGCACATCAACGGAAGCCCAACACCTCGTCGCCCCAGGTGCGGCGGAGGTCCGCGTCGAGGTCGTCGACCACGCGATCCTGGGCGTCGACAACGAGGACCGAGCGCGTGCCCGTGTGATATCCCGGCCATTCCGGATGGACCTCGTCGGTGTGCGGCACACCGGTCCTGGCGAAAGATGTCCAGCGTCTCATCAGACGCCGAGACACGTCAGCACCATCGGCACGACCACCGAGAAGAAAGGTGATGTCACGAGATCCGGCAACGAGATTGCCCCAGACATAAGGCAATTCGGTTGCATGTGCCGCACCAAGTCGTAGTGCCCGCAGCATTCGCGTCGCCCAGTCGAAGCGATAGACGAACACGGGTGCTCGCGTGGAGTGCGCGTCGGCCACCCACAGCGTCGGCATCCGGAACGCGACGTCGCGGGCGACGCCGAGGCCGGCGACCTTCGGCTTCAATCCCGAGTACGCGGCGATGATCTCGGCGCGGGCGGGCAGGGTGACGTGCGGGTACTCGCGCGCAATGTCGGCGAACATGCGAGTGATGTCGTGGGGTGTGATCGGCATGAGTGGTGACTTCATCCACTTGAAGAGGTTCGCCTCGTCGCGGTTGGTTCCGATGAGCAGTGGCACCGGCAGCGACGACCCGTCGCGGTAGACGTCGATCGGGTGCCGTTGCACGAGGTCGCCGTCGATGACCGGCGCGAAGGCGATGGTGCCGGGGCTGTCCGCAGGGACGTCGGCGAAAACCCGCATCGACGCGGCCACGATCGCAGCAGGATCGGGATCGAACAATGCTTCCGGAGTGGGAGTTTCGCCATCCGGGGCGCCGACGCCGAGCGCGCGGAGGAAGGAACGGGTCACGCGTCGGGCTCGGTCGTGGTCGTACATCGAGGTCGCCGGTGAACTCTGCGCGATGGCCCGATGGAACAGCCCCTCGGCGACCGGCATGGTGAGCAGAGTGGTGACGATGCCGCCGCCGGCGGACTCGCCGAACACCGTCACGTTTGCCGGGTCGCCCCCGAACGCCTCGATCGTCTCCTGCACCCACCGCAGCGCGGCGAGTACGTCACTGAGGGCCGTGTTGGTCTCGAACTGCTCGCCGAGCGTCGACAGGTCCGCGAAACCCAGTGCGCCGAGTCGGTAGTTGAAGGTCACGACCACCACGTCACCGGTCGCCGCGAGCTGCGTTCCGTCGTAGAGCGGCTGCGTCCCGGAGCCGAAAACGTATGCGCCACCGTGAATCCAGACCATCACCGGGAGTTTGGATTCCGGCGTGGCGCCGGCAGGCGCCCATACGTTGAGCCTCAGGCAGTCCTCGGACATCTCGGTTCCGGGACCGAGAGCGATCGCCGGATTCTTCTCTTGCGGACACACCGGTCCGTTGGCGCCCGCATCGAATTCATTCTCGTACGGAACGGGTGGTTGCGCACGGCGCCAACGCAATTCGCCGACCGGGGCCGCCGCGAACGGCATGCCGCGCCAGACGTTGACGGCACCTTCCGTCGATTCCGCTCGGCGCCCGCGCACGGGCCCGAGGTGGGTGGTCACGACGGGGCGGGGTGCCTCGGCGTCGACGTCGTTGTCATCTGCCATGTCTTCGATCATGCCGCGAATCCGGGGCGGTGTCCGAAATTGCGCCGCAATAAACAACGACCACGTGGGAGTCCAGTCAACGATTCGGGACGCCCACTCAACGATTTGGGACGCGCGGTCAACGGGGTGGGGCGATAGCCTCGACCATGTGGCCCTCACCGAACTCGTCGACCTGCCCGGCGGCACGTTCCGGATGGGTTCGGACCGCCACTACCCCGAGGAACGGCCGGCACATGAGCGGACGGTCGGGGCGTTCGCGATCGAACGTCACCCGGTGACCAACGCCCAGTACGCGGAGTTCGTCGCCGACACCGGCTATGTCACCGTCGCCGAGGAGCCCATCGACCCGGCAGACTTCCCCGACGCCGACCCGGCCGCGCTGGTGCCGGGTGCCCTGGTGTTCACCCCGACCACTCACCCGGTGAACCTGGCCGACTGGCGACAGTGGTGGCGCTGGCAGCCCGGTGCGTGCTGGCGTCATCCGGACGGGCCGGAGTCCAGCGTCGGAGCTGTGCCCGACCATCCCGTCGTCCACGTCGCCTATCGCGATGCCGCGGCCTACGCGCGGTGGGCCGGACGCCGACTCCCCACCGAGGCGGAGTGGGAGTACGCGGCGCGGGGCGGTCTGGAGGGTCGGGAGTATGCGTGGGGCGATGAACTCCATCCCGGTGGCGCCGATCTCGCCAACACGTGGAAGGGCCGGTTCCCGTTCCAAAGCGACGGTTGGGGCACCACGTCGCCGATCGGCACCTACCCCCCGAATGGGTACGGCCTCGTCGACATGATCGGCAACGTGTGGGAACGAACCTCCGACGTCTTCACACCGCGCCACGTCGTGCCCGACGCGGTACACGTCGGCGAATTTCATGTCGAGGCCGACGGTCGACCCGACCTCCTGGCACCGACCACATCACCGCAGGTCATGAGGGTCACCAAGGGCGGATCGTTCATCTGCGCGCCCGAATATTGCCGGCGCTACCGGCCGGCCGCGCGCTCCGCGCAGTCCGACGACTCCGCGACCTCACACCTCGGGTTTCGCTGCGTCGGGTGACTCGGGTGACTCGGGTGACTCGGGTGACTCAGGTGACTCAGACGACTCGGGTGACTCAGACGACTTGGGTGGCCGGCGCCAGATCAACTGCCAGGGAAGTGCGCAGAGCAGCAGTCCGCCGCCGACCGCGCCCAACGTCGTCGCCCACACGAATCGTTCCGAGGTCAGGGCCGCGCAACTCGACTCCGCAGCGGCGGCGGTGTCACGCATGACGCTCTTGTGCCACGCCGCCGAGCAGATGATGGGATTCGGATACGCGTCCTGGGTGAGCGCTGGCCGGGTGAAGCCGATGATGCATGCCGCGATGACACAAGCCAGACCCATCAGTGCGAACCGAATGTGCGCCACGCTTTCCGACCATATAGCCGGATGAGTCTCGTCACACTCAGGAACACGCGGGGCCCCGACGTCCGTTGTCGTCGGGGCCCAAAACGTGCGTGGAGCCCCCTGTCAGGATTGAACTGACGACCGCTCGCTTACAAGGCGAGTGCTCTACCACTGAGCTAAGGAGGCCTGCGTGCGCGAGTATATCGGCAGTGCGTTGCGTCGCCTCACCGGCACCAGCCAGGCGACGATCGACACCATCGAACCCGGCAGCATCATGGTGTCGCCGCGAAAACCGATCGATCGGTTCGACGTCGCGGCGATCACCGAGGTGCTCGACCTCGCCACCAAGATCGGTGCGGTACTCCTGGATTCGGGCACTGCCGCCATCGACACCCAGAGCCAGATCAAGTTCGTCGCCGGCGCCTACGGGCTGGCCGACATCGACGTCGATGTCACCTACAACACGATCGTGGTCAGCGCCCGACGCGGCGCCACCCTCCCACCGATCACGACGATGGAGCAGGTCTACTACCGCTCGATGGACTTCACCCGTCTCGCACAAGTGGACAAGCTGATCCGTCGGATTCGGGACACCGGGATCACTCCGTCGACGGCCCACCAGATGGTTGACAACATCATCGCCGCGCCGCATCCGTACCCGCATGCGGTTGCCACCGTCGCCTGGGGCGTCATGGCGTCGGGGATCGCGGTCCTGCTCGGCGGACATGTTCTCGTCGGCCTTCTCGCGTTCCTGACGACCGTCGTCACCGTCACGGTCAACCGCAGGCTCAACCGGATCGGCACCCCGGTGTTCTTCCAGCAGGTTGCGGGTGGATTCATCGCCGTCGTGCCGGCCGCGGTGGTCTTCGGCAACGCCGAGGCCCTCGGGGTGACGATCGCGCCGTCGCAGGTCATCGCGGCGGGCATCGTCGTGCTGCTGTCCGGTTTGTCACTCGTCGGGTCGGTGCAGGACGCCATCACCGGCGCCCCGATCACCGGGGTGGCGCGGTTCTTCGAACTGCTGCTGATGACCGGCGGCATCATCGCGGGAGTCGGCATCGCCATCCGCATCCTCGAACTCACCGGCATCTACCTGCCGACCATCACCACGTCGACCAGCTTCGACGCGGTCGAGATCCCCTCACGCGTGATCGCCGGAGCGGTCGCGTCATGTGCCTATGCGCTGGCCAGCTACGCGGAGAAGCGGGCCTTGCCGGTCGCCTTCCTCGGCGGCCTGATCGGCTCCGGCGTGGTCGCAGGCGTCACGTATTTCCTGCAGGTTGGTGACGTGATCGCCAACGGCACCGCAGCCGCCTGCGTCGGGCTCATCGGTGGCCTGCTGGCGCGCCGAGCACTGACGCCACCACTGGTCGTCGCGGTCGCGGGCATCACACCGCTGCTGCCCGGCCTCGCCGTCTATCGCGGGCTCTACGGAATCCTCAACGACCAGACCCTCGACGGTTTCACCTGGGTGGCCGCGGCGCTCGGCGTCGGCTGTGCACTTGCCGCGGGGGTGACGCTCGGCGAGTTCGTCGCACGGTCGCTGCGCCGACCCCAGTTGTCGACCAGACCCGAATGGTTGCTGCGGCGCCGACTCGGCGCGCGCGAGTACCGCCAACGTCGGTGAAACCGTCCGCCCGACCGGTGTCGGGTATGAGCGCAATCACGGCCAGGTAGAATCGATCAGGGCGCAGCGCTGCCACTTCTCGGCAGCGCGCCCAGACCAGCGACTGCACAACGAGGGGACGAGATGCCCGCGAAGACCACCGACATCGCCGACGAAGAGCTCGAGCCGGTAGCCGACGAGACCGCCAATTCGGCGCGACGCGTCGTTGCGGCTTACGCCACCGACGCCGACGAGTGCCGGATGCTGCTGTCCATGTTGGGTATCGCACCGGGCGAGAACGCCTAGAACGGTGACGCCGGAAGCGGGCGACCCAATTGGCCAGAGCGGGCCGAATGTGACCGGCGCCGGGAGCGAAGCGAGCGGGCCGAATGTGACCGGCGCCGGGAGCGAAGCGAGCGGGCCGAATGTGACCGGCGCCGGGAGCGAAGCGAGCGGGCCGAATGTGACCGGCGCCGGCAATGCCGAGTTTGTGGTTGTCGCGAATCGGTTGCCCGTGGACAAGGAGGTCCTGCCCGACGGGACGGTGCGCTGGAAGCGCAGCCCCGGTGGGTTGGTCACCGCGCTCGAACCGATCCTGCGGTCGCACACCGGCGCCTGGGTGGGGTGGTCGGGGATCGCCGATTCCTACGACAACCCCGACATCGAGGGCATCGACATTCACGCGGTGCCGCTGTCGACCCGCGAGATCGCCGAATATTACGAAGGCTTCTCCAACGCCACGCTGTGGCCGCTCTATCACGACGTCATCGTCAAGCCCGAGTACCACCGCGAGTGGTGGAACACCTATGTCGAGGTGAACCGCCGGTTCGCGGAGGAGACCTCGAAGGCCGCCGGCGAGGGCGCGGTGGTGTGGATTCAGGACTATCAACTGCAGCTGGTCCCGAAGATGCTGCGGATGCTGCGCCCGGACCTGCGTATCGGGTTCTTCCTGCACATTCCCTTCCCGCCGGTCGAGCTGTTCATGCAGATGCCGTGGCGGACGGAGATCGTCGAAGGTCTTCTCGGTGCCGATCTGATCGGATTTCATCTGCCCGGCGGCGCACAGAACTTCCTGTATCTGGCCCGACGACTGGCCGGGCAGGCCACCAGCAAGGGCTCGGTCGGTGTTCGTTCCCGCTTCGGCGTCGTGCAGGTAGGTTTCCGCACGGTCCGTGTCGGCGCGTTCCCGATCTCCATCGATTCCGGTGAGCTCGACGCGAAGGCGCGGTCGAAGGAGGTCCGTAAGCGGGCCGCGGAGATCCGCAAGGAACTCGGCAATCCGAAGACGATCTTGCTCGGGGTCGATCGCCTCGATTACACCAAGGGCATCGACGTGCGGCTCCGCGCGCTCTCCGAATTGCTCGCAGAAGAACGCATCGACCCGCACGAGACGGTGATGGTGCAGCTCGCGACGCCCAGCCGCGAACGCGTCGACAGCTACGTGAAGATGCGGGCCGGTATCGAGCAATTGGTCGGCAACATCAACGGCAGTTACGGGGCGGTAGGGCAGCCGGTGATCCAGTACCTGCATCGCCCGGTCCCGCGCGACGAACTCATCGCGTTCTTTGTGGCTGCCGACGTCATGCTCGTCACGCCGCTACGCGACGGCATGAACCTGGTGGCCAAGGAGTATGTGGCCTGCCGCAGCGATCTCGGCGGTGCGCTGGTTCTCAGCGAATTCACTGGGGCTGCAGCGGAATTGCGCTCTGCCTACCAGGCCAACCCGTACGATCTGGACGGCGTGAAGGACGCGATCGCGGCTGCCGTCGACCAGACTCCGAACGAGGGCCGACGCCGCATGCGAGCCCTGCGCAGGCAGGTCCTGACGCACGACGTCGCCAAGTGGGCGGAGGCCTTCCTGGGTGCGTTGTCGGCGACCGCGGAGACCGCGTCGTCGGCCAATCGTGGTGTCCACCTGGTCAGCGAGTCCGACGCGGAGGCCGTGTTGGAGTCGGACGAGCGGAGTGTTCAGAACACATGAGCGCCAACGGAATCCCCGCAGATCTCACCGAAGCACTCACGGCAGCGGCAGGTCGGGGACGACTGTTGGTCGCATCGGACTACGACGGCTGTATCTCGCCGATCGTGTCGCGGCCTGAAGATGCCGTCCCCAATCCGGCGTCGATCACGGCGATCGAACACGTTGCCGCTCTTCCCGATACGTTTGTCGCGGTCATCTCGGGCCGTGAGCTCGCCGTGTTGGCCCAGCTGTCCGGTCTGCATGCCCCGGCCATCCTGGTGGGCAGTCACGGCAGCGAGTTCGAGTCCGGCTTCGCCGAGGAGATCACCCCGGAGCGCGCGGCCCTACTCGATCGCCTGATCGCCGAACTGCGGTCCATTGCAAGCGATTACCCCGGAGCGATGGTCGAGACCAAACCGGCCAGCACCACCTTGCACGTGCGTAACGTCGAGCAGGACGCCGACGACGCGCTGGATCGGGTGCGCCGCGGCCCGGCGTCGTGGAGCGGCGTTCAGGTGACCGAGGGCAAGGCCATCATCGAACTTGCCGTCATCGAGACCAGCAAGGGCCACGCGCTCGATGTGCTTCGCAAGCAACACGATGCCGATGTGGTGATCTACATCGGCGACGATGTGACCGACGAGAAGGCATTCGCTCACCTGCGGCCCGCCGACGGCGACGTCGGTATCAAGGTCGGCACCGGCGACACCATCGCCGGCTACCGCGTCGACGACACCGACGACGTCGCAACGGTTCTCGACTTCGTCGCCACGCATCGTCAACCGTCGGGCACCGGCACCTGACGCCGATCGGGTCCGATGGCTTTCTGGCGTCGTGAGAGTCCGGCCGCGAACTCCGCGATCGGGGGAATGAAGGTCGCCAACCTGACAGGTCCGGGATGTTCCGATGACTTCGGTGTGGGCGCAGCGGATCTGGGTGCCATGGTGCAGGCGCCGAACGGCAAGATCGTCGCCGTCTTCGGTGACACCTACCGTGATGCGCGGGCCGGATCACCGGATTGGCGGTCTCCGGTCATCCTGGTCGGCCACCGTGATCCCGGCGGCGAGCTGGTATGGGAGCACGCGGGCGGCCCCGACCCCGACTACGCGCGCCAATTGTGGCCCTACACCCACGATTCCCCGCCCTGGCGCCGCGGCGGATTCTCCACGGTGATCCCCAGTGACGTGCTGCGCGTCGGCGACGACCTGTTCCTGCACGCCATGGTGATAAAGGGATTCCCGCGGGTGGCGTGGTCGGAGATCTGGCGGTCGTCCGACAACGGCGTCACGTGGGGCCACATGGGACGGCATGCGGGCTTCGCCGCCGGCCTCCACGACGGTTTGGCACAGTCGTGGACCTGGGACTACGACCCCGACGACGGTTGGGTGTACGTGATCTCGACGGTGTTCCAGGCGGGTTCGGGAATGATCCTGCGACGTGTGCGTCCCGCCGACATCGGCGACCGCGATCGCTACGTCACCTGGGGATTCCAGGATGGCCGGTGGGCCTGGGGCGTTCCGCCGACGGTGATCACGCCACCCGGAGAGCTGTGGCGGGAGACCACCTTTCGTCGTCTGCGGGGTGAGCACGGGGTGGGCTGGGTACTCGGCGGCTTCTGCATCTCCGACCGCGGACTCTCCTACCGGGTACTCGAGCGCCCCACCGACGACGTGGGTTCTCGCGTCAAGACGATGCCGATCTCCGAGCTGTCGGACTGGTCGGTCGAGGACCATCCGGGCGGTCGGGTCGCACAAGCGTACGGCGGCTACATCATTCCCGGGTCGACGCTGGACGTCCCCAACGGTATCGGTATCGCGGTGTCGCAGTGGAACACCCGAACCCACTGGCCGTACCGGGTGATGCAGTTCCAGACCACCCTGCACTCGCCGCCGGCCCGATCCGCCCCGCACGCCCGACTGGCGCAACGCGTCGGTGATTGGCAGACGACACTGGAATCCGTCAAAGCGCAGGATGATCTCGCCGACCTGGCCGTCGAGGCCGACCGCGCCCTGGACCGACTGCGTCGAGCGATAGACGGCTCCACCGACGCCTGAGCCGCCCACCACCCCGAGCCGTCCACCGCTCCGAGCCGCCTACCGCTCCCTGAGGTGCTCGAGGCGCAAGCCGAGAGCCTCGAAGGGCCGGTGAGACAAGCCAATTGGTCGACCGGGTAGTGATGGTCGCCAGGCCTTCGAGGCTCGTCGACTTCGAGACGCTCCATGCTCGTACCTCGCAGGGGCTCCTCAGCCCGGCGGCCAGCGCTCCTCGCACCTCAGGCAGCGGGGGGCGGATAGGGCTCGTCGCGCCTCAGGCAGCTGAGCTCACACGTCGGCCGCAACGGTCACCAGCGGATCGGTGGCGGGATTTCGCTTGGCCGATTCGCGGATCACGCGGTGGACGAATCCGAGTTTGCGCACAACGGGTTTCGGGATGTCGAACGGGTACAGCGGGCGACGACCCATCGCCGAGTTCACCCGATTGAACATGGTGGACAACCACTTCCAGTCGTAGAGCAACCGTTCGATGGACTGGTCGGCGTATGACCGCAGCGGCACGATGTCGCGGTCCATGGTGAAACGAACCTGATCGCTCTCCAGCATGAGCCCGGATTCCCTTGCGGTGTCGATGGTTCCGGTGATGTGCAGGTAGTGGGCGAAGCATTCGGCGAAGTCCTCCCACGGGTGCATCGTCGCATACTCCGAGATGAAGGAGTCCTGCCAGTTGCGGGGTGGGCCGAACTTGTAGTGCCGCTCGATGGCGTCGGAGTAGCTGGCACGTTCGTCGCCGAACAGCTCGCGACATTCGTCGAGGTAGAGGTCGGCACCCGGTCCGGTTTCGACAAGGATGTGCTCGTAGTAGTGGCCGACCTCGTGGCGGAAGTGCCCGAGCATCGTCCGATAGGCCTCACCGAGATCGACGCGGAGCCGTTCGCGGTACGCGTCCTGGGTTTCGGCCAGGTCGATGGTCACCACACCGTTGGCGTGGCCGATCATCACCGGCGTGCCCAGGGTCTGACTCGACAGCAGGTCGAAGGCCAGGCCCCCTTCGGAACGCCAGAACGGCTCGACCGGCAGACCCAGGTCGACGAGCTGGTACACGAGCATCCGCAGATCGCGCAGCGCCGTCGGCAGCTTTTCCAGCGCGAGCGTGTCCTCGGCGTCGGGTTGCCGTCGGACCAGCGATCCGGGAAAGCACCGGCCGCGCAGCCCGATGTCGCGCTGCTCCACCTCGGCGAGCGTCAGCCAGTTGCAGTTGTGGTTCTGCCAGTTCGAGCATCGGACCCACCGACGACCGTCGATGTCCACGCCGGCATCGGACACCACGGCCAGGGATTGGGTGGGGAGGTGGATGCCGACCGCGGTTCCGCAGGACGGGCATTCCAGATTGTCGAATCCCGAGAGGGCGTTGCAGACCGGGCAGGTGAGCGCATGCACGCGCTCAGCCTATGTCACTCATCACCCAATGCGAATGCGTTGGGTTCCGTCGTCGACCGGCAAGTCTCCGCGCACGGTTGCGGTCACCTCGTAGGTGTTGAGCGTGATCGATCCGCGGTGGTTGTCGAGGAAGGCCGTGTCGGCGGCGTCGCGGCCGGTCGCGATCCGGACCAGACTCTGCCGCGGCGCCAGACGGGTCGCATCGACGACCACCCACTCGCCGTCGATGATGGCTTCGGCGACGGCGTGGAAGTCCATCGGGTCGCAACCGGGCGCATAGACGGCGACCAGTCGGGCCGGGATGTTCAATGCGCGCAGCAGTGCGACCACGAGGTGGGCGTAGTCGCGGCAGACGCCGGCGCCGGCCAGCAGGGTGTCGGCCGCGCCGTCGATGGGGTCACTCGCGCCGGGGATGTAGCTGAGCCGCTCTTCGACGAAGGCGGTCACCGCGTTGAGCAGTTCACCTTCGGGCAGCGTCGCGTCGAACTGTCCGGCGGCGAAGCCGAAGAACTTGTCGGACTCGGCATATCGGCTGGGCCGCAGGTACTTCGAGCGGTCGGTGAGGGCCACCGGAATCGGGTCGGCCGGCTTGGTCACCGATGCGGCGTAGTCGATGGCGATGAGTCCGCCTTCGACCTCGAAGCGGTGGATGCGCGAGCCGTGTTCGTCGACGATCTCCTCTGGGGTGATCGCCACACCGTCGATCTCGACTTTGAGTTCTTCGGTCAGCTCGAGTCCGGGCAGCTTGGCGACCGTGATCTGCATCTCTAGTTCGGTGGGTGCCCCGACAAAGACCTCGAGCTTCGCAGAGACATCGCGTGGGAGGGTCATGGACTCCACCGTAAGGGAATCGGCCGCGTGCGGCACATCGCGGTCGCGTCGTTTCCGACGCGGCCATCTCATGTCGACGCCACCGCAACCACCGGATCAGCATAGATCACGCTGAGCGCGACCACGATCGCAGACGCTTCCTGAACGCGCACACCGAATCTCGACGGCGAGATCTCCAGGGGCCAGCCGATGGAGGTCGCGTCGTCGAAGGCCGCCTGGACGGGGGCGAGCCCCGCCGGGTGCGCGGCGAACGCATCGCCGGAGACCACGATCGAATCCGGATTGATCACGTCCCGGATCATCGCGACCGCCCGGCCGAGTACCCGCGCACGTTCGTCGAGGATGGCCGGGTCGTCGGACTGTACACCCAGCCGGCCCGCCGCAGACTCGGCGGCCTCATCGCCGATCACGTCCTGCAACCGACCGGCCCCATCACCTCCGACGAGCACCGGCGCATGGACCGGCAAGTGCGCGATGGTGCCCGCACCTCGTTCGGGCACGTGCACCCGACCGTCGAGAGTCATTGCCATACCGGCGGTTTCGCGGGCGTAGAAGAACAGCCCCGACCCGGCTTCGGCCCGCGGATAGGTCAGCAACAGTTCTGCCGCGGCCATCGCCTCGACATGCTCGCACACCGACACCGGGACGCCGAGCGCATCGGCGAGGGTCGCGCCCAGCGCCTGCTGCCGCCACCCCAGCACCGGGTGGCTGACCACTCCGGTCTCGATGTCGACCGCTCCGCCGATCGCGACGCCCGCCCATAGCAGCCGTCGTCCGCTGAATCGCCCCGCCAGTTCGGCAAGCAGCCCGCACAGTTGCGCCACCGCGGCCCGTGGGTCGCCGGACGGCGTGAGCACCGCGTGGCTGTAGAGCGTGCGACCGCCGAGATCGGCGATCGCCAGGACCGTGCGACGTGCACCGACGTGCATCCCGGCCACACACAGCTTGTCGCGATCGATGGTGAGCGGGTTCTTGGGCCTACCGATGGCGCCGGGGTCGATCAGGTCGGGTCGTTCGACGACGAGTCCGTGCGCCGCAAGAGCGTGTACCTGGCGGTTGACGGTGGCCGCGGACAAGCCCGTCGTCGACGTGATGTGATCGCGCGTGACCGGGCCACCCACCCGGATCGCGTGCAGCACGGCGGCCGCAGCGGCAGAGGTGACCTGCAATGTCGCCGGCACCACCCCAACCATGGAGTGAATCTAGCAGGCACTCGACCCTGGATCCGTCGTGAGTCGAGGGTCGTAAGCTGAGTTCCATGACCAGCGAGCACACCGACTTCTCAGCGCAGCAACCGAATGACTCGTCGAAGATCGCGGTGGTGACCGGTGCCAGTTCCGGGATCGGCGCGGCCACCGCACGACAGCTCGCCAAACAGGGCTACCACGTGGTGCTCGGAGCACGCCGCGTCGACCGTGTCAAGGCGCTCGCCGACGAAATCGGTGGTACCGGAAGACAACTCGACGTCACCGACGAGGACTCGGTGGCCCAGTTCGTGGACGGTCTCGACTCGGTGAACGTTCTGGTGAACAACGCCGGCGGCGCCAAGGGCCTCGACCCGGTGGCGAACGCCGACCTCGACGACTGGCGCTGGATGTGGGAGACCAACGTGCTCGGCAGTCTGCGCATCACCAAGGCCCTGATCCCGCCGCTCATCGCGTCGGGCGACGGTCTGATCGTTTCGATCACGTCGATTGCTGCGATCGAGGCCTACGACAACGGCGCCGGCTACACCTCGGCCAAACACGCACAGGCGGTCACCCACCGCACGCTGCGCTACGAACTGCTCGGCAAACCGGTCCGCCTGACCGAGATCGCGCCCGGCATGGTCGAGACCGACTTCTCACTGGTGCGCTTCGACGGCGACCAGGAACGCGCCGACGCCGTCTACCAGGGCCTGACGCCGCTCACGGCCGACGACGTCGCCGAGGTCATCGGGTTCGTCGCCTCACGCCCACCGCATGTGAATCTCGACCAGATCGTGCTCAAGCCGCGCGATCAGGCGTCGGCGCGGCGGAACGTCAAGACGGGTTAGGAATCAGCGACCACCCGCCAGCCGAGGTGCGAGCCTGCGAGCCTCGATGCCCCTGGTGAGAGGACATTGTCGGCTCACCAGCACCCTTCGAGGCTCGCTCCGCTCGCACCTCAGGGAGCGGAGGATCAGCGCGGGGCAGGCGTGGTCGCGTCGGGGGTCGGGGCGCCGCTCGGTGTCGCGCGTGCGGTGGTGTCGCGGGCCTCGCCGTCGATCGCCGACATCCCCTTCCAGGCGCTCCAGTCGAAGGTCCAGTCGTAGATGTCGCCGTCGGCCTCCGACAACGCGATCCGCGTGCCGGTCACCTCGACGGGGTCGCCGTAGATGGCGGTCTCGAAGTAGCGTTGCGCGTTCTCCAGCGACAGGTTGATGCAGCCGTTGGTGACGTTCGACGATCCCTGCACGCCGACGGTCTCCGGGTTCGCGTGGATGAACTCGCCGTTGTTGGAGATACGCACCGCATAGCGCTC
This sequence comes from Gordonia gummivorans, assembly GCF_022513585.1. Taxonomy (GTDB): domain Bacteria; phylum Actinomycetota; class Actinomycetes; order Mycobacteriales; family Mycobacteriaceae; genus Gordonia. Next base: position 3,497 of record NZ_JAKWBF010000039.1, on the reverse strand, counting down.
GCGGACGTTGAAGTATCCGGCGGCCGGGTTGCTCATGTAGAAGTCTTCGTACTTCTCGCTCACCACGTGGATGCCCGACCGGGTGACGTTGCGGTCGAGGTCGCCGCCGCCGTAGCTGCACGGCAGGGTCATCAGCGTCTCACCGCCGCGAACCACCACGATCTGGTGCGACGACGCCTCCGCATTGACGACCTGCGCCCGCCCGATGGTGAAGTCGCTGGTGACGTCCGCGGCACCGTAGGCACCTTCGCCATGGTCGAGGCCGTAGAGCTTGGCCGACATGTGCACCTTGGTGCCCGGCTTGTAGTAGTTCTTCGTGCGCCAGTGCACGCGTGAGCCGTTGTCCTCGCCCAGCCACGCCCAGGAGCCCTCGGTCCGCGGCGTCGTGGTCACGGTCAGTGCGCGCTCGACGGCAGCCTTGTCCTCGACCGTTCCGTCGAACTTCAGGATGATCGGCGCGGCGATGCCCACTTCCTGGCCGTCGCCGATGTTGACGACGACATTGAGCTGGCTCTTGGGTGCCAGTGTGGTGAAGCTGCCCTCGATGTTCTTCGTCTTGCGATCGGTGCCGGTCGCGCTGCCGCTCCACGTGTATTTCGTCCCATAGCCGAGCGGCTCGGAGACGGTGAAGGTGGTGCGGTCGTCGGAGAGCTTGCCCGCGACCGCCCTGCCACGCGGATTGACCAGTTTGACGTCGGGATTCAGGACGCCGTCGGACACCTTGACGGAGAAGTCCGTGGTCGGGTTCGGGTCGTCGGCGTCGAGTGCCGGAGTGAACGTGATGTCGACGACGGGCGCTTCCGGCTCCTTGGCCTTGCCGGGGTCCGACGACGAGCCGCTGCACGCGGCGAGGGTCGCGCCGAGGACGCCGACGCCGGCCGCGGCGAGCATCGTGCGCCGGTTGAGTAGGGGCTGGGTGTTCATCGCCTACCCACTGTACCGATCGAATCGCCCGGTCAGCGGGCCGCGACCGCTCCGGGAAGGTGTGCTCGCTCACCGTCGTGGTCGAAGATCGACAGAATCTCTACCGGTCCGCCGTGCGCGCCGATCGAATGCGGCACCATCGTCGAGAACTCCGCGGCGTCACCTTGGGGAACGAGGATGGTGCGCTCACCGAGCAGCAGCCGCACCGTGCCGGAGAGCACGGTGAACCACTCGCGGCCGGGGTGAACGCCCAGGTGATCGGGGTCGTTCGGGTGGTCGACATCGATGCGCATCTTCGCGACGGTGACCCCCTGAGGTGCGCCTTCCCGCGACAGCATCCACACCGTGACCCCGTCGCGGGTGTGCGGTTCGGGGCGGATCACGACGTCGGCGTCGTCGGCGGGTTCCACCAACTGATCGAGGGTGGTTCCGAGCGCGCGAGCGATCGGCACGAGTTGGTCGAGGGCGACGCGCCGATGACCGGTCTCGATGCGGCTCAGCGTCGACGGACTGAGGAAGCACCGTGCGGCCAGCGCATCGAGCGTCCAGCCCTTGGCGATGCGAAGTCCGCGGATGCGCTGCCGGACCACCACATCGAGTTCTTGCGTCATACGCAAGAGTGTATGCCCCTCGCGCATTTCCGCGCTACCGTCGAGTCATGGCCCAGTCGCATCACCACCACCACAATCACGGCGAGCATCCCCAGGATCACCAGATGGCGAGCGTGCTCGATCTCGACGCCGCCGTCGCCGGTGGATACATCGACGACGCGATCGACCTGATCCGCGACGCCCTGCCGCGCGAACCGAAGATCGTCGTCGACATCGGATCTGGCACCGGCACCGGCACGGACCGGCTCGCCGCGCGTTTCGACGCCGCAGAGATCATCGCCGTCGACCACTCCCCCGAACTCGCGGAGTTGCTGACCGAGCGTGCTGCCGCAGCCGGATACGCGGACCGGCTGCGCACAGTTCTCGCGAACCTCGACGACGGGTGGCCGGCAGAGGTGTCGAATCCAGAGGTGTCGAATCCCGACGTGGTGTGGGCGTCGTCGTCGCTGCACCACATCGCCGACCCGGACCGTTTCCTCGCGGCAGCACGCACGGCACTCACCGACGACGGCATCCTCGCGGTGATCGAACTCGCCGGTGCACCAAAGTTTCTCCCGGACGACCCGGGTGTCGGGCTGTCGGGACTCGAGGGCCGCTGCCAGTCCGCGATGTCGGCCAACGGATGGAATTCGTTCCCCGACTGGACAACTCACCTCCAGTCAGCCGGGTTCGACGTGGTGGCGCACCGAAGGATCCGCGTCGAGCCCGATCCGCTGCCGCCGCAGACCGTCGAGTACGCCGTGCAGTGGTACAGCCGACTCCGCGTCGGCCTCGCCGAGGTCCTCGACGCCGACGATCTCGCCGCCCTCGACGTTCTCCTGTCCGACGATTCGCCGCTCGCATTCCACCGTCGCGGTGACCTGACCTTCCGCGCCGGTCGCATCGTGTGGATCGCGCGCCCGGCAACCGAAAGGAATCTTTCATGAACATCATCGATGTCGCCGTCATCGGCGGCGGTCCGGCCGGACTCAGCGCGGCCATCGCGTTGGCACGGTCGTTGCGCTCGGTCGTGGTCATCGACGCCGGCACGCCCCGCAACTCCCCCGCCGACGGCGCCCACAATGTCCTCGGCCACGAGGGTGTGCCGCCACTGGACATCCTGGCCGCGGGTCGCAAAGACCTCGAGGCCTACGGCGGCGTCATCCGCACCGATTCGGTACTCACCGCCACGCGCGACGATTCCGGCTTCACTCTGGATCTCGCGTCGGGCGAGGTTGTCCAGGCCCGCCGACTCATTCTCGCCACCGGTCTCGTCGACGAACTTCCCGACATTCCCGGTGTCGCCGAGCTATGGGGACACGACGTCCTGCACTGCCCGTACTGCCACGGCTACGAGGTGCGCGGCAAGCGGATCGTGGTGCTCGGCACGAGCGCGATGTCGACCCATCAGGCGATGCTGTTCCGGCAGTTGTCCGACCAGGTCACCGTGCTCACCCACAACATGCCCGCGCTGGAGCCGGCCGACTCGGAACGACTGCGCGCCCGTGGGATTGACGTCGTCGACGCACAGGTGCAGCGGCTCGCCGTGAGCACCGACGCCGACGGCACCCACCACCTCGACGGCGTCGAGCTCGCCGACGGTTCGGTCGTCGAGGCCGACGCGGTGGTTGTTGCGCCTCGATTCATCGCTCGGACGGACCTCTACGAGCAGCTCGGCGGCACACCCTCCCCGCATCCGATGGGTGGCGTGTTCATCGAGACCGGGATCATGGGCCAGACCGCGGTCCCCGGCGTGTGGGCGGCCGGCAACACCTCCGACCTCTCGGCGATGGTCACCGTCGCGATGGGTGCGGGCGTTCAGGCCGGGGCCGCCGTGAATGCCGATCTGGTGGCCGAGGACACCGAGCGCGCGGTCGCAGCTGCCGCTGCCGGCTGAACCTCCACCCGCTCACTCAGGCAGCACCACCCGCGAACCACCACCGCTCCCTGAGGCGCCGCCCTGAGGAGCGAGCTTGCGAGCGT
>NZ_JAKWBF010000038.1 GCF_022513585.1 Gordonia gummivorans | reverse complement strand
GGGAAGAAACTCATCCCCAAGTTTCAGGGGACCGACGCCGGCACAAGCCCCCCAATTCCCCAGCCCGACAGGCAGTCACCGACTCTTCGGATCAGGGAGCGGCGGAGGGCCATTCACCGAACTCGACGGGTCAGCCCGCGAAAGCAGCCGCCACCGTCTGCTCGTCGAGTCCGTAGTCAGACAGCTGATATCGATGCTGCGGTTTGCGGTCCCCGGTCTTGCTCTCCTCATCGAGGGCCACGACAGCCTTGCGCGCGTCGTCGGTGAACGGCGCGTCGAGCGCCGCGTACACCCGCTCGACGGTCCCCATCGGATCGTTGCGCAGATCGGCGAAGTCGACGTCAAGAAACTGCGACGAGTCGTATCGCCCACGCGCCGCCGAGAACTCACGCAGTCCACGGGACCAGAGTTCGAGTTGAGCGCTGCCGATCGTGTCGCAGACAAAGGTGGTCGACCAGCCCGGCGTCGCGTGCTCGGCCAGGCTGCACATCGACGCGATGATCGTCTTCGGCTCGCGGTGCGTCTGGATCACCAGCGCATCGGGATACGCCGCCATCAGCGCGTCGAGCGCAAACAGGTGGCTGGGATTCTTGAGAACCCAACGCTTCTCGGGATCATTCAACCCGATCATCTGCAAGTTCCGCTTGTGGCGCAGGTACGCCGGAGTCCAGTCCTGCCCGGCGAGCCATTGTGAGTACGTCGGCAAGTACGCCAGCGACTCGTAGGAAATCGACATGACGCTCTGCCGCAGGAGTTGCCAGCACTCCTCGACCTCGCCGGCATCCATGTAGTGCAACCCCATGAATTCGGGATTCTCGACGTGATGCTGCGCCAGCCCGGCATCGATCTGCTGATACACCGGATTGTCGGCCCAGGTGTCGCGCGGCGGCCGAGGCTGCGGGAACTCGGCCAGCCACATCTCCAAGCCCTGATGACCGGGATCTGCAGTGAGTAGTCGATGCAGCGCGGTGGTACCGGTGCGTGGCAGGCCGGTCACGAAGATCGGGCGTCGGATCTCGACATCCGCGTAACCCGGATTCGCCTTCCACGCCGCTTCGCTCAGCAGACGCGCGATCAGCGCACCCTTGAGGAAGAACCGGAACATCTTGCTGCCCAGCTCCGTCAGGCCTGCCTCGGTGCGATACGAATCCAGCAGTACACCAAGCGGTTCCAGGTAGGCGTCGTCGCCGAAGTCGTCCAGGCCGGTGGCCCGGGTGGCCGACGCATGCAGATCCTCGACGGTACCGACCGACGTCCGCGGGCTTCCCGTGCTCGTCGGCGAACTAGTCATGGTACTCACCACAATTCACGTCGAGGGTGTGACCGGTGATCGCGCTGGCCATGGGTGACGCCAGGAAGACGACGGCCTCGGCGATCTCGTCGGGTTCGGGTAGACGCTTGAGATCGGATTTGGCGGCCGTCTGCTCGTACACCTGCTCGGGCGTGATGTCGTACTTCTTGGCCACCTCGCCGAAGTACCACTTCAGCTGGTCGTCCCAGATGTAGCCGGGCGCGACGGTATTGATCCGAATCCCCTTGCCGCCCAGTTCGGTCGCCAAGGTCTGCGACATCGCAAGCAACGCAGACTTCGCGAGTTTGTAGCTGCCATATCGGGGTTCGGAATGGCGGATCACCATCGAGTTGATGTTGACGATCGCGCCGTCGGCTTCGGCCAGCGTGTCGGTGAACGCCTTGATGACACGAAGAGTGCCCAGAACGGTCAGGTCCAGGCTTGCGGTGATCTGGTCGAAGTCGGTGCGCGCCAACGGCTTCATCGACGGAAGCGCGAACGCATTGTTGACCAGTACATCCGCCCGGCCGAACTCGTCGAGCACCGACCGCACAAGTCCGTCGACCGCGTCGTCGTCGGTGATGTCGGTCGGCACCACCAGCGATGTCCCACCGGCAGCGTCGACTTCTGCGGCGACCTCCTTCAGGCGTGACTCGGTGCGCGCGGCCAACACCACCGACGCCCCGGCAGCAGCCGCCCGCAGACAGATCGACCGACCCAACCCGGGACCGACCCCGGAAACGACGACAACCTTCCCGTCGAGCACGCCGGTCATCCGAGCATCCTTTCGGCAAAAGCGCGTTGCCGCGCAGCGATTCGATCCCGCCACCCGCTGTCATCGATCCGGTTCGAATCGAGGTAGGGCAGATGCGCCGCGACGTCGTCGAAGTCCACGACCTGTGCACTCGGTCCCTGCTCGGGAGTGATAGGTGCGGCCACGCGCTGCCAGCGGAACTGGAGAATTCCGGTCACCCGGCCGGTCGTCTCGATCCAGTTGGCGATGCCGGGGTCGCGGCGCGACACCACCATGCGGATCATGCCGTCCGGATCAACCTGCGCCTGAGACGAATTCAGGCTCGTCTGGTGATTGACGTAGTCGAGCGAGATGTACCACATCGACCCCAGTTGGAAACCCTGGTATGGCGCATCCGATTTCGGGACCGTGATCACCATGGCCTCGTCGTCGGCAAGCCGGAAATGGCCCACCGAGGAGAACTGGGTGGACAGCCCACCAGGCGTCAGGCGTGGCGGGGTGAAGGTGTTGACCGGTTCGTCGAGGTAGAACCACTTGGGAAAGTTGAACCAGGTGTTGATCCGCGAGGTCAGCATCTTTCCGGCCGTGGCATACCGGCGCACCACCCGCGCCAGGTCGGGTTCTTCCGGTGCGGTGCCCACGGTGTCGACGCGCTCGATGGAGATCGATCCCTTCCGGACCGCCCAATCGCTGTACACCTCGCGCACCGAGAGCATCGATGCTCCCTCGGGGAGAACGAAGTATCCGTCCGTTGCGGATTCCTTTGGGGGCCCGAAGGTGATCTCGAAGTTGCCGTCGGCGTCGATGGGGATGCGTCGGTCGTCGAACGCGTCGTCGCCGCCGGGCACCTCCGACGGCGTGTAGTCGCCGCGCAGCACCTGGAAGCTCAGATCTGCTGTGCCACCCCGATGTCCCCGCACGATGTAGGTGCCGGAATCTTCCACGTCGGCGTGGTAGTAGAGGGTGTCCGGGTTGTCGAGGCCCATCTTGGTCGACGGGCCCGTCGAGGTGATGAAGTTCGGGTGAGTCTTCTGACGGGACCGCACGAGTTGCAGAATCGCCGCGATGCTGCCGGCGAGGTAGTCGTATCCCTCCGCCAGATCTTGTTCGCTATCCACGAATTCCGCTGAAGCGATGAGCTTTTCCGCCTCGGCGATCGCATCCGTCAAGGGCTTGGCCACCGAAGTCGGTGCCATGACCGTGGCGCTCATAGCCAGGTGTCTCCTCCGGTCCAGGTGAGAAAGTTCTCGAGTTCGGCCTGCGCGGGTGTGACCCGCGGGTGTTCGGTCGACAGGTAGCCGCCGCGGTAGAACAGCAGCGGCTTGTCCTGCAGGACGTCACCGAGGGTGATCGCCCGCCCGATGACGATGAAATGATCTCCGCCGTCGGTGACCTGCTCGATGTCGCATTCGACCCACGTCAGCGCATGCCGGATCACCGGCAACCCAGCCGGTGACGGGTCCCAGGTGATCGACGCGAACTTGTCGTCGCCGGGCGCACCGAACGTCGCGCTCACATCCTGCTGGCGATTCGACAGGACGTTGACGCAGAACTTCCCGGTCTTCTCGATGACCTTCCAGGTGCGCGAGGTCTTCTGCGGACAGAACAGCACGAGCGGCGGATCGAGCGACAGCGCCGCGAACGACTGACACGCGAACCCGACCGGTCGGCCGACACCGTCGTCGCCGATCTCGAACGTGGTGATCACGGTGACGCCGGTACAGAACTGACCCATTGCCGTCCGGAACTGCCGAGAGTCGAACTCGGCAGTTCCGTATGGGGTCTGTGTCATGTCAGCCTTTGAACCCGACGGTGAAGTCATGCCCCCACAAGCTGACCGCGGTGCTCTCCCGTGCGATCCATTCGTGATCGTCGACGGTTCTTCCTTCACAACCGAATTCGATGTCGAACCCACCCGGGGTCTTCATGTAGAAGGACAGCATCAGGTCATTGACGTGGCGGCCGAGGGTCGCCGACATCTTCACCTTCTTGCGCAGCGCGCGGTCGAGGCACAGCCCGACGTCGTCGGAGTTCTCCACCTCCACCATCAGATGCACGATGCCGGTCTCGTTGGGGATCGGCAGGAACGCGAGTGAGTGGTGGCGCGGGTTGCAGCCGAGGAACCGCAGCCACGGAACCTCCTCGCCCTCTTCACGTCCGACGACCTGCGGGGGCAGACGCATCGAATCGCGGAGCTTGAAGCCGAGGACGTCGCGGTAGAACTCGAGTGCGGCCTTGTCGTCGTCGCAGGTGAGCACCACATGCCCGAGCCCCTGCTCCTCGGTGACGAACCGGTGCCCGTACGGGCTGACGATGCGCCGATGCTCCAGTGCCGCACCGTGAAACGCCTCCAGCGTGTTGCCGGCCGGGTCGTTGAAGACAATCATCTCCACGACACGACGATCGGCCAGTTCCTCGTCCTTGCCCTCGCGGTACACAACGCCCGCGGCCGACAGCCGGTTGCGAACATCCTGTAGCGCTTGCGCATTCGCGCATTCCCAGCCTGAGCTACCGAGATGGTCGCGGTCGGACGGCACGATCACCAGACGTGCGGGAAAGTCGTCCATGCGCAGATACAGCGCACCTTCGGTGGACCCCTTGCCCTCGATCATGCCGAGAACCTTGAGTCCGTACTCCCGCCACGCGGCCATGTCGGTGGCCTCGATGCGCATGTATCCCAGCGATCTGATCGGACTGCTGTCACTCATGTGATGACTCCTTGGAACTGCTTTTTGTCGAGTGTTGCCAGGCCCTTCGAGGCTCGTCGCTTGCGCTCCTCGCACCTCAGGGAGCGGTAACGGTGCGACCTTGCGAGCCTCGAGAAGTCAGACCATGGTGTCGCCGATGGGAATCCCGAACTCGTTGTTGCCGAACGCCACGTACGCGCGCTCGGGATCGTTGGCGGCGTGCACCCGGCCGGCGTGTGCGTCGCGCCAGAACCGCTGGATCGGCGAGTCGAGGTTCAACGCTCCGGCACCGGAGTTCTCGAAGAGACTGTCGATGGACGCGATGGCCCGAGCGGTTGCGCGGACCTGGTCGCGCCGGGCGGCGGTGCGCATCTCCATCGGGGGCTCCTCGCCCTGCAGGATCAGTTCGTATTCGGCGGCAAGGTTGCCCGACAGCTGACGCCACGCGGCGTCGATGTCACTGGCGGCGCCGGCGATACGCACCTTGGCGAACGGATCGTCCTTGGACTTCTCGCCCGCGTAGGCGGCGCGCACGCGCTTGCCCTGATGTTCGACGTGCGCGTGGTAGGCGCCGTAGGCCATGCCCACGATCGGTGTCGAGATCGTGCTGGGGTGAATTGTGCCCCAGGGCATCCGGTAGACGGGTGCGGTGTTGCGCTCCAGGCCCGGGCTCTTGTACTCGGCCATGGTGCGCATGCTCAGAACGCGGTGCGTCGGGACGAATGCGTCCTTGACCTCCAGCGTGTTCGAGCCGGTTCCCTTGAGTCCCACCACGTTCCACACATCTTTGATGGTGTAGTCCGAACGGGGCAGCAAGAAACTGACGAAGTCGACGGGCTTGCCCCGCTTGATCACCGGGCCGCCGACAAAGGTCCAGTCGGCGAGTTCGCAGCCCGACGAGAACGCCCAGTTGCCGTTGACCTTGTAACCGCCGTCGACGACCTCACCCATACCCATGGGCGCGTAGGACGAGGAGATCCGGACCGAGGTGTCGGCGCCCCAGACGTCCTCCTGCGCCTGCTGGTCGAACAGGGCGAGGTGCCAGTTGTGGATACCGATGATCCCGGCCACCCAGCCGGTGGAGCCGCATGCGGTCGCGATCCGACGGACCGCCTCGTAGAAGGTCACCGGATCGACCTGGTAGCCGCCCCACTGCTCGGGCTGCATCAGCTTGAAGAAGCCTGCGCTTTCCAGACTCGACACCGTCTCGTCGGGGATGCGGCGCAGGTCTTCGGTCTGCTGCGCGCGCTGCTCGATCTCGGGCAACAGTGCGTTGATCTTCTCCAGGACCTGCTCCGCGGCTTCGCTGCGCATCGTCCACTCCTACTCCGTAGTCGCCGACCTCGGTGGCCGGCCATCATCGTCGTCAGACTCGAGATTAGAACACGTTCTCATTTATGTCGAGTACTGGGACTTTATGCCCATTTCCAGGACAGACCTGGACCACTCGACCCGATTGACGGATCACTATTGAAACGTGTTCTAGTATTGCATCATGCGGTCCGCGTTCGTCTGCGGATCCACGCAACGCGAGTCGAGTGACAGGAGAGACGAATGTCGGCGACACCCGAGACGGTCGGTTCCACGCGCAGCGGTGAAGAGCCGGGAGTGCGCGAGATCGACACCGGCGCCCCGCCCTCCCGGTTCGCACGCGGTTGGCATTGCCTCGGCCTGATCGACGAGTTCGACGACGGCAAGCCGCACTCGGTGCAGATCTTCGGCACCAAGCTGGTCGTGTGGGCAACCCGGGACGAGAACGGCGAGGTGAAGCTCAACGTCCTCGACGCCTTCTGCCGCCACATGGGTGCCGACCTCTCCCAGGGCAGCATCAAGGACGACGGTAACGTCGCCTGCCCCTTCCACGGCTGGCAGTGGAAGGGCAACGGCCGCTGCGCCGGAGTTCCCTACGCGAAACGCAATCCCAAGCTGGCCAAGACCCGGTCGTGGCCGACGATGGTCCGCAACGGCCAGGTGTTCGTCTACAACGACCCCGAGGGCAACGCGCCACCCGAGGACTGCATCATCCCGGCGCTCGACGAGGTCGGGTCCGACGAGTGGACCGCCTGGACGTGGAACCGGATCGTCATCGAGGGCTCCAACTGCCGCGAGATCATCGACAACGTCGTCGACATGGCGCACTTCTACTACGTGCACTTCGCCCTGCCCGACTACTTCAAGAACGTCTTCGAGGGCGAAACCGCTGCGCAGTACATGAATTCGCACGGCCGCCCCGACGTCACGCTCGGCACCAACTACGGCGACAGCCGGCTCGAGTCGATCGCGGCGTACTACGGCCCGTCCTACATGCTGAACCCGATGATCCAGTACTACGGCGAGTTCGCGGTCGAGACCATCCTCACCAACTGCCACTACCCGATCGACGCCAACTCCTTCGTCCTGATGTACGGGGTGATGGCCAAGGTCCCCGACGGTCTCACCAACGAGCAGGCCGCCAAGATGGCCAAGAAGATCAGCGCCGGCGTCGAGGTCGGATTCCTGCAGGACGTCGAGATCTGGAAGCATAAGACCCGCATCGACAATCCGCTCCTCGTCGAAGAAGACGGCCCGGTCTACCAACTGCGACGCTGGTACGAGCAGTTCTACGTCGACAAGGCCGACGTCACCGACGAGATGACCCAGCGCTTCGAGTACGAGATCGACACCGAGAAGGCCTTGGAGAGCTGGGGTGTCGAGATCCAGGAGAACTTGCGCATGCAGGAGGCCGCGAAGGAGTCCGAGGACGCCGACGACTCCGTCCAAACGGCCGAGGTCTGAGGCGATGACCCGCGCCGCCGAACGTCCGACCGCCGACAGCCAGATCGGCTGGGCCAAGGCACCCGATTTCGGCGGCGATCCCGACCGTCTGGCCGCCGTGCATGCCGCGACCGCCCGCGACCGCGAGCATTACCTGCGGGGCGGAATGACCGAGATCGAGTGCCGATCGTGTCACGCGTGCGTCATGGTCAAGAAGACCAGTTCGTTCCACACGAGCGTGCAGTGGAACGCCGATGCGCGGGCCCGCTGCAATGAACTCGAACGCATCCGTGAGCAGGGCGGCAACACCGCCATGATGCCCACCTGCCCCCGGCTGTCGGCGAGCATCGACCACGGCGTCGCCGAGGGCATCATTCCCGCCGAGTCACCCGAGAGCGACCCCGACGGCTACTGGTGACCCGCAGGTGAAGGTCACGCATCGATAACATCTCAACCGCAACCTGAGACTTCCCCGAACCGAGGGGTCACCCTGGATCGCGTGTCGAGTCTCCGTTGCCGTGTCGCGGCGATCGGCGCTGCGCTCGTCATGGCCACCGGTGTCGCCCTGGCCGCGGGCGAACCCACCGCGTCGGCCGACACCGGGTCATCCGGGTCATCGGGTTCGGTGGAGATCTACCTGCCGATCTCGACGCCGGCCGGTTTGCAGGCGCTGTCGGCAGCGATGACGCAGATCGGCAAGCCGTACAAGTGGGGCGGCGTCGGACCGAACTCGTGGGACTGCTCCGGCCTGGTCCAATGGGCATTCGGTACCGCGGGAATCCGGCTGCCACGCGTCAGTCAGCAGCAGGCCCGGGTGGGTCACGCGATCCCGATGAGCGCCCTCGCGCCGGGCGACGCGATCGTGTTCTGGCGCGACGCCAGCCACATCGGCATCTACGCCGGGTTCGGCCAGGTCTTCAACGCGTACGGACCCAACGGTGTCCCGATCGGGTTCACCCCGCTCGACCGGATGCCGCCGATCAAGACGATTCGTCGGTTCGGGTAGGGCGCCTCCACGACGTCGCAGCCCAGAACACCGCCAGTGCCAACACCAGAACACCGACGATCAGCGTGCCGATCAGTCCATAGCCGGGCTGCATCGTCGGCAGATCCAGGTCGAGCGCTTCGGTGAGACGTTCGGAGAACAGATGACCGGCCGGGTCGCTCAGCGTCACGATCGCGACTCCGAGGGCCACGGCAGCACCGACGCCGACGACCACGATGGCCGGCCTCCGCAACGACGCCCGCCACCAGCCGAGTGCCGCCGCAATCGCGACCACCGCACCCGCGGCGATGACGATCAGACCGGGTCGCCGGGTCTGGCCGTCGAAGAAGTACTCCACGTCCTCGGCAGCCGCGCCGGGTACCGACACACGACCCAACCCGGTGATCGACGGTCGGACGCCCTCGTCGGACACACCCCACTTGACCTGCGCGAGCGCGACGAGAAGCAAGCCCGCGACGCAGGCGATCGGCCACACAAGGCCGCGTAACCGGTCGATTCGGCCGGGAGAAGTCATTCCTCCAGCGTGCCATGCGGCCAAAACGGTTGGCGCCCCGCGAGTCCGACAAGTCGATCGAGAATGGGCGCATCCTCGGGCACCTCGACGATGGGTCCGAACATCCCGTCACGCTCGCTCTGCGGTTCCGGTGGATGGTGAAGATCGAACACGGCGGACGCGACGGGGTCGGGAATCGTGTAGTCGACGCCGATCGATCGCGCGACGTCCCAACCGTGGAGGACGAGCTCGCTGAGCGCGACCGTGCCGAGAACCTCTGCGGGCGCCTCGAAGCCTCCCGCCTGTGTCATACCCTCCCACGCGTCGGGCCGCTGCCAACTCAGGACGAGGTCACGCAGGTTGCCGGTGAGCGAGGCCCACCAGAAGTCCGGCAGGGTTTCGGCGCCCGGATTCGGGGGCGTGGATGTCAACGGTCCGAACTCCTTGTGCCCCGCCGCCGCGAACGCCGCACTGAGACCAATGACATGCGCGAGCAGCCCGGAAAGATCCGTACCGTCGCATGGCGTCGCACGGGTGAGTTGGTCATCGGTCACCTTGGCTGCCAAGTCGATCATCTGATTGGCCGCGATCTCGATGTAGTCGGCGTTCATACCTGGTCCTTTCGCCGGCGGAGTATCTGTCACAGCTGTGGACCACACTGGGACACCGAACTCATCGCAACTTTCGCTCGGGTTCCTCCACCTCCGACGATGAGTTTCGGCAAGGCTGGGGGTCTGCCGACTTGTACAACCCACATTCGTGAGAAAAGGACACACCATGGCCGAGTACTCCGCGCCCCTCGGCGCGCCGATCTGGTTCGACCTGATGAGCAGTGAGCCCGACAAGGCCGCCGAGTTCTACGGCGCCCTGTTCGGCTGGGAAGCAGAGGACGCCAACCCCGACTTCGGTGGCTACCGGAACTTCGTCAAGAACGGACACCGCGTCGCCGGAATGGGTCCGGTGATGGACCCGAACGGACCGTCGGACGTGTGGTCGGTGTACCTGCATACCGACGACCCGGATGCCACGGTCAAAGCCGTCGAGGCGGCCGGGGGCAGCATCATGGTGCCGCCGATGGACGTCGGCGACATGGGCACGATGATGGTGGCCGTCGACACGGCGGGCGCGGTCATCGGCTTCTGGAAGCCGAACACCCATCCCGGATTCGTCGAGTGGGGCGAGCACGGCACCCCGTACTGGTTCGAGTGTCAGAGCAAGGATTACGCGAAGTCGCTCGAGTTCTATCGCTCGGCGATCGGGGCACGGATCGAGGAGATCGGTACCGGCGGCGACCCCGACGCGATCGGACCGGATCATTACGGGCAGGTGTTCGTCGGCGAGAACTCCTATTCGGGAATCATGGACTCCGTCAAGCTCTTTCCGCCCGAGGTGCCGTCGTTCTGGCAGGTGTATGTCTGCGTCGACGACGTGGCGGCGACCGTGAAGCAGGCCGAGGGACTCGGTGCAGGCGTCCTCATGGCCGGCGAGGAGACGCCGTACGGAACGCTCGCCGCGCTCACCGACCCGTTCGGTGCCGTGTTCTGCCTGGGACATCCACCGGCCGGGATGTGAGTACCTTGGTCGTGCGCAGCATGTAGGAAGGAGAGATGTCTGGGACAGCCTCATCTGCAACAGGTGGCGTACCGGTGTTACGGATCGTCGAGGCCGAGGCGCCTCCCGACATCGAGCTACCAGCGGTCAGTGCGATTGCGCCGCCGATCATTGCCGTGGCCCTATCGCCTGAGCGCCTCGTATCCTCCCACTGGCTCGACACCGCCAGCTTCACGCTCACCGAGGTCGACACCGACGACATCCGGTGCGTATGGGTCGAATCCATCGATGATGCGGTCGTCGCGATCTCGGAGCGCTGCAAGCGATTTCCGATCACCGCGAGCGTCAACGCCGACGTGTTCGCGTCGGCTTTGACTTCCGGTTCGCTGCGGTCCGCGTTGATCACCGAGTCGCTCGCGTATTCGACCCTGCAGGCCGGCCCGGAGTTTGCGCGTTGGCTGTTGGAGCGCGGTCCGTCAAACGCGACGGTCACCTCCAGTGGTTCTCCGGTTGAGTTCGATCGCGTGGGCGACACGCTCCGTATCGTGTTCAACAGACCGCATCGTCACAACGCGTTCAACGATGCGATGCGATCGGAACTCCTCGCAGCACTCACCGTCGCCCATCACGACCCGTCGATCTCCGCCGTCGAACTCAGCGGCGCAGGAAGGTCCTTCTGCAGCGGCGGCGACCTGGCCGAGTTCGGCGGTTTCGACGACCCCGCCTCGGCGCACATCGCACGGACCCGGCACAGCCCGGCCCTCGCGCTCGACGCCGTGCGGGCGCGCCTCGGGACTCGGTGTCGGGCGACTGTGCACGGGCAGGTAATCGGCAGCGGACTCGAGATGGCGGCGTTCTGCGGGCATGTCGTCGCGCACCGCGACACCCGGTTCGGACTGCCCGAACTCGGCATCGGATTGATCCCGGGTGCGGGCGGAACCTACAGCATCCCGCGTCGGATCGGACGATGGCGGAGTGCCTACCTGGTCTTGTCGGGGATAACTCTCGACGCCCCGACTGCGCTGCGATGGGGGTTGGTGGACGAGGTCTCGACAATCTGATCATCGGGGTGGTGCAGCGGTGGTCGCGCGGACCATGAGTTTCGGGGGAACCACGATTCGGCGTGGGGTTTCGTTGTCGGCCATGGCCACGACGGCCTCGAGGGCATGACGTGCCAGCCCGTGCGCGTCCTGGGACACCGTCGTCAGCGGCACCGGCAAGAGCGACGCGAATCGCGCGTCGTCGTATCCGATCACCGAGATGTCCTCGGGCACACGTTTGCCGGCCCTGACGAGTACGTCGATGACACCGGTCGCGCATTCGTCGTTGAAGGCGAGGATCGCCGTCGGAAACTCGTCGGCGGCCGACGTTGCTTCGAGCAATCCGCGGATCGCGCGAGCACCGTCGACGGCCGTGATCCCGCCACCGATCACCGACGCCGACCTCGTGTGTCGATGCGCGGCCATCGACCCCGCAACCGCCATCGACCGAACGAAGGCCTCCCGGCGCACGCGGCTCCCCGGCGCATCACCGCCGTCGATATGGGCAATCCGCCGGTGGCCCAGTGAGACAAGATGATCGACGGCCAACTGCACGCCGTGGGCATCATCGCCGCGAACGTCGCCGGCGCCGGCCGGCGCTGCTTCGCTGACGACCAGGGTCACCGGAATGCGTTCGGTGAGACGCTCGATCTCGCCGGGGTTCGATCGCGAGCCCACCAGGATCGCTGCTTCACACCTCTCACGCAGGAGGGTCTGCAGGGCAACGGATTCGGGACGTCGCGCGGTCACGGCGCTGATGAGGACGTCGCGTCCGGCATCGGCCGCCGCCCCGTAGATCTCATCCACCAGGTCGCCGTGGAACGGTTCCCGCAGTTCGAAGGTGACCCCGAGGACGCCCGTGGCCGTCGAACGGAGATTGCGAGCACGCTGATCCGGCACGTAGCCCATCTCGGCAGCAATCCGCAGCACACGTTCCCTGGTGGCGGCGCCGGCGCCGGGTGCGCCTCGCATCACGATGGACACCAGCGCCTTGGAGACTCCAGCGGCTTCCGCCACGTCGATCAGCGTCGGCCGCTGCTGTCGGGCCACGTTGCCAGCTCCTTCTTGACCGTTGTGAGGTGCGTCGCCTACCCTACCCTAGAACGTTCTACTAGAACGTTCTAGTCCAACGATCGAGAAGGCACGCCCGTGACCGCACCCACCTCTGCACCCATTGACCCATCCACCCGGAGCGACGTCGTTCGAGTTGCCACAATCGGCGCCGGGCGGATCGGCTCCAGCCATGCCGAACTCGTCGCCCGACACGTCCACGGCGCCGATCTCGTGGCCGTCGCTGACCCTGTCGACGGTGCGGCCCGCCGGCTCGCCGACCAGGTCGGAGCCGAGATCGCCACCACCGACATCGACGTCGTGCTCGACAGCCCACTCGTGGACGCGGTGCTCATCACCGCTCCCGCGCGCAGCCACAGCGAACTGGTGTGCCGTGCTGCCGCCGCCGGCAAACATGTCTTCTGCGAGAAGCCGATGGCGGTCACCCTGGACGAGGCAGACCGCGCAATCGACGCCGCGCGGACCGCCGGGGTGGTCCTGCAGGTCGGCTTCAATCGTCGTTTTGCCCCGGGCTTCGCGGCCGCACGACGGATGGTGGACACGGGACGCGTCGGAACTCCACAGTTGCTGCGATCGCTCACGCGCGATCCGGGTCCGTGGCAGGCCGACCCGACGCGTGTCCCGCAGTGGACCATCTTCCTCGAGACACTCATTCACGACTTCGACGCACTGTGCTTCCTCAATCCGGGCGCACGGCCAGTCGCGGTACATGCGTTTGCCGACGCGCTGATCCGCCCCGACGCCAAGGCCACCGGTCACCTCGACACGGCCGTCGTCACGGTCACCTTCGACAACGGCGCCATCGGAACCGCGGAGGCCAGCTTTTCTGCCCTCTACGGCTACGACGTCCGCGGTGAGGTGTTCGGTTCGGCCGGAATGGCTACCGCAGGCACTGCCCGCACCACCGACATGACCTTCTTCGGTGCCGGCGGCGTCGAAATCGAGACCGCGCGTCGTGACACCGAACTTCTGCACACGGCATATGTCGGTGAACTGGCGGCGTTTGTCGAAGCCATCAACACAGCTGGGTCAGAGCAGCATTCATCGACGCCGACGGGCGAGGACGCCCGAATCGCGTTGGCTGTCGCGTTGGCAGCGATTCGCAGTGTGGAGACCGGAACCACCGTCGCCATCGACGAGGTGACACGATGACACCGTCGGGCTATGCACTGGCCGCGAGTGCGGAAATGCTCTACCTCGACCGGCCCTTCCTCGAACGCGTCCGTGCGATCGCCGAACGTGGCCTGCTGGTGGAGATCTGGGACTGGTCGACCAAAGACATCTCAGGACTGGCCGCATCCGGCGCACAGTTCTCCTCGATGACGGGCTATCTCACCGGCAACCTCACCGACCCCGACGGCATCGCAGCGCTGCTCGACTCGGCCGAGGAGTCGATCAAGGTAGCGTCGATCCTGGACTGCCCGCGCCTGAATGTGCATGGGACGGGCCTTGATTCGAGTGGCCTACCGGTGATCCCGATCGAGGTGACAACTCCGGACATGTGGCTGACGGCGGCGAATACGCTGCAGCGGCTCGCGGAACTCGGCGAACGCCACGGTCGAGTGTTCACACTCGAGAACCTCAACCTCGCTGTGGATCATCCGGGGACACCGTTTGCACGGGCTGCCGACACCATGGCGCTGGTTCGGGCCGTCGACTCGCCGTTCCTCCGCATGAATCTGGACCTCTATCACGCCCAGATCGGCGAAGGAAACCTCATCGAACTCGTCAGGAGCGCACTGCCTTTCATCGGCGAGATCCAGGTGGCCGACGTCCCCGGTCGCTGCGAACCCGGCACCGGAGAGATCAACTATCCGGCCATAGCGGCAGCGCTCAAGGACGTGGACTACACCGGCGTCATCGGCCTGGAAGGCTGGGCGAAGACCGACCCCGACACCGCACTCGACGCGTTCGTCGCGGCCTTCCGCTGAGCCCTACCTCCCGCTGACTGAGGTGCGAGGCGATCACACTCCCGCGTTGGCGTCCTGCTTCTTCTTCAGCTCCAGCGCGATGTCGATGAGCTGATCTTCCTGACCACCAACCAGTTTGCGATTGCCTGCCTCGATGAGGATCTCGGCCGCCGACACGTTGTACCGCTCCGCATGCCCTTCGGCGTGCTTGAGGAACGACGAGTAGCAACCGGCGTAGCCCATCATCATCGCCGAACGATCAACGAGGCACTCGCTGGGCATCGCCGGCCGAACAACGTCCTGTGCTGCGTCAGCGATCTTCATGAAATCGATGCCGGTCGTGATACCGAGCTTGTCGCACACACCGACAAAAGCCTCGGTCGGCGTATTGCCCGCTCCCGCACCGAACCTGCGGATCGAACCGTCGATCTGCTGGGCGCCTGCACGGATTGCGCTGATCGAATTCGCCACCGCGATATCGAGATTCTCATGTCCGTGGAAACCCACCATCGCATCATCGCCCAACTCGGCGACCAGTGCCTGTACACGCACCGTCACATCCTCGAGCACCAGCGCGCCGGCCGAATCCACGACGTACACGCACTGACACCCCGCATCGGCCATGATGCGGGCCTGCTCGGCCAGCTTCTCCGGACTCTGGGTGTGACTCATCATCAGGAAACCGACCGTCTCGAGTCCGAGGTCACGCGCGAGCCCGAAGTGCTGGATGGACACGTCGGCCTCGGTGCAGTGCGTGGCTATGCGGCAGATCTGACCACCATTGTCCTGCGCGGCGCGGATGTCGTCCTTGGTCCCGAGGCCCGGCAGCATCAGAAAAGCGATCTTGGCCCGCTTCGCGGTCTCCGCGGCCGCCTTGATCAGTTGCTGCTCCGGGGTTTTGGAGAATCCATAGTTGAACGACGACCCACCGAGACCATCACCGTGGGTGACCTCGATGACCGGCACACCCGCGTCGTCGAGCGCGCCCACAATCGAGCGGACCTCGTCCTCGGTGAACTGATGCCGCTTGTGGTGACTGCCATCGCGCAGCGACGAGTCGGTGACCCGGATGTCGAGAGTGTCGGAGTACTTGCGCGCGTTGGCCATCAAATCGGTACTCATGCGTTGACTCCCAGCTTCTGCTTCGCGATCTCTTCGCCGACCTTGGTGGCGGCGGCGGTCATGATGTCCAGGTTTCCCGCGTAGGGCGGCAAGAAGTCGCCGGCGCCCTCCACCTCGACGAAGATCGACACGCGGGCATACCCGCCGTTGAGGACACTCGGTGGGTCGAACTGCGGGTCCTGCAGGAGCCGATACCCCGGCACGTACTGCTGGATCTCCTTTTCCCGCTTGTGGATCGACGCAGCGATCGCGTCGGTATCGGCATCCTCGGGAATGGCACAGAAGATCGTATCGCGCATGATCATCGGCGGATCGGCCGGGTTGAGGATGATGATCGCCTTGCCGCGTTGAGCGCCACCAATGGTCTCGACGCCCTTCGAGGTCGTGCGGGTGAACTCATCGATGTTCGCACGGGTACCGGGCCCGGCCGACACCGATGAGACCGAGGCGACGATCTCCGCATACGGCACCGGCACAACCGAACTCACCGCGTGCACCATCGGGATGGTGGCCTGCCCGCCACAGGTGATCATGTTGGTGTTCGGCGCGTCGAGGTGTTCGCGCAGATTCGCCGGCGGCACCACGGCCGGGCCCACGGCCGCGGGCGTCAGATCGACGGCGGTGATTCCGGCCTCCTGATACTTCGGCGCGTACTCACGATGCACGTAGGCCGACGTGGCCTCGAAGATGAGATCGGGCTTCTCGCTGGAGCCGAGCAGTTCGTCGGCTCCGCCGCTCATGGTGATCAGGCCGTGATCGGCCGCCCGTTTCATACCCTCGGAATCGGCGTCGATGCCCACCATCCAGCGTGGCTCGATCACCTCGGATCGTTCCAGCTTGTACATCAGATCGGTGCCGATGTTGCCCGACCCGATGATCGCTGCGGTCAGCTTGGCTGCCACCTGCGCCTCCTGTGATTGTCCTGCGTTCAAAGTGTTGTTACTCGAAATCCAGTGTCACGCTGCCGAGTCCGGCGAACTCGGCGACGAAATGATCACCCGCGTCGATGTCTATCGCGCGGGTCGCGGTGCCGGGCAAGATCACGTCGCCCCTGCGCAGCCGCACGCCGAAGGCCTCGACCTTGCGCGCCAGCCAGCTCACCGCGTTCAGCGGATGTCCCAGCACCGCAGACGAATTGCCCTTGGCAACCACCTCGCCGTTGCGATGCAGGACGGCGTCGATGTCGCCGGTGTCTATCTCGCTGATCGGCACCCGCTGCTCACCGAGAATCCAGCCGCACGACGACGCGTTGTCGGCGATGGTGTCGCAGAGGGTGATCTTCCAGTCCTTGATCCGAGAATCGATCAGTTCGATCGACGGGACCACCCACTCGACGGCCTCGATGACGTCGTCGTTGGTACATCCCTCACCCGGCAGGTCTGCGCCCAGGATGAAACCGACCTCGACCTCCACTCGCGGATAGCAGAGCTTCGACCGGTCGATCGGCGTCGACTCGAAGTACTGCATCTCGTCGAGAAGATGCCCGTAGTCGGGCTCGTCGACGTTCATCATCTTCTGCATCGCCTCGGACGCGAGGCCCACCTTGTGTCCGGCGACCTTGGCCCCGGCATCGAGCCGTTTGCGGATGTTGATGAGCTGGATCTCGTAGGCGTCGACGACGTCGAGTTCGGCATGCGAATCGGTCGGTCGGTCGATCGCGACCGCCGACTGCTCCGCGTTCCACAAATCGAGAGCGATGCGCTCACGAATTGCCTGGTCGACCGCCATATCGTCCCCATTCCCGTCGAGTGAACGTGTTCTAGTTTAGGGCATGACGCCGCGTGGCGGGAGGGGCACTCGAGGGCTCGTCGATCTGCCGGCACGCCTCGTGGCTCAGACGTTACGACGCGGACGGCCGAGTTCGTGCCCCATCGCCCGCCCAGTGGGACTCGAGGCCCCGAGCTTGCTTTGGATCTCATTTTGTATCCAATCTGCTAGTCTGCATGCTCATGACAACTGAGCAGGACGGCACCGACGCCGCGTCACAACCCCCGGTGATCATCGATGTCACCGATGGCGTCGCGACGCTCACCTTGAACAACCCGCGCCGAAAGAACGCCATCACGCTGGGGATGGCGGCGCTCATCGACGACTTCTGCGACCGCGTCGAGCGAGACATGCGGATCGGCGTGGCGGTCGTCCGTTCGAACGGCGCCTACTTCTGCAGCGGTGCGGATACGCGCGACCTCGCGGCGTCGTCGTCGGATCCGGCCTCACCCGAGGCCGTGTCACGCACCTCGGCGGTCTACCGCACCTTTGTCCGGATCGGCGAGCTGCCGGTACCGACCATCGCGCGCGTCGTCGGCGGTGCAGTCGGGGCGGGCCTGAATTTGGCGTTGGCCGCCGACATCGTGATCGTCACCCCGGATGCTGTGATCGACAGCGGGTTCGCGGCACGAAGCATTCACCCTGGTGGCGGACATCTCTCGCTTCTGGGACGCGCCACAGGCTGGTCGACGACC
This sequence comes from Gordonia gummivorans, assembly GCF_022513585.1. Lineage (GTDB taxonomy): Bacteria > Actinomycetota > Actinomycetes > Mycobacteriales > Mycobacteriaceae > Gordonia. The sequence continues at coordinate 30,453 of NZ_JAKWBF010000038.1, read as the reverse complement.
CTCGCGATGGCGACATGCGGCCAATCGTTCACCGGAACCCAGGCGGTCGACCGCGGCCTCGCCTATGCAGCGGCCCCGGAGAACGAGATCGACGGACTGATCGCCGGCCTGACAACAGCGCCGGCCGCCGATCCCGAACTGACCCGACGGATCAAGCAGAGCGCTCGACTCGAACTCGGACCGCCCGCGGTCAGTTGGGCATCGGCGCTGGAGATCGAGCGCGGCGTGCAGATGTGGTCGATGTCGCGAAAGGGGCAGGGCGCCTGGTCGTCTCGCGGTCCCGCGAAGTCATGACCGCCGCCACGCGGCTTCGCCCCTCAGACGCCGACCTGGCCGCATTGCGCGCCGAGGTTCGCGCATTCCTGCGAACGGAATTGGCGGCGGGGAGGTTTGAACCCGTCTCGGACAGTTGGATGACCGGATTCGACGGCGACTTCAGTGCGCGCGTGGCCGCACAGGGCTGGATCGGCATGACGATGCCGACCGAATACGGCGGCCACGGACGCTCCCCCATCGAACGGTTCGTCGTGACCGAAGAGATGCTCGCCCACGGCGCACCGGTTGCCGCACATTGGATCTCGGACCGTCAGATGGCTCCGGGAATCCTTGCCAACGGGACCGAGGTCCAGAAGGCCCGCTACCTGCCGGCGATCGCGGCGGGTGAGCGATTCTTCGCGATCGGGATGAGCGAGCCGGACGCCGGATCGGATCTCGCGGGTGTGCGAACGCGCGCCGTTCCCCACGACGACGGGTCGTGGACGATCACCGGAACCAAGGTCTGGACCACCGGCGCCCATCTGGCCGATGCCATGGTTCTGCTCGCCCGTACCGACGGCGGCCCCGACGACAGGCAGCGGGGTCTCTCCCAGTTCGTGGTGGATCTCCCCCACCCCGACATCGAGATCCGACCGTTACGCAGCATCGACGGCGCCGAACATTTCAACGAGGTGAAATTCCACGACGCACGGGTCGGGGCAGATGCGCTGCTGGGCGTCCGCGGACAGGGCTGGGCACAGGTCATGGGAGAGTTGGCCTTTGAGCGGTCCGGACCAGAGCGATACCTGTCGACGATGCCGCTGCTGCGCGCCTGGGCCGATCTTCTCCGCACCACCGGAGCTACACCCGAGCAGCGAAAGACGTTGGGCATGCTCACCGCTCGGGCGTGGGCGCTGCGTCGAATGTCACTGGCTGTCGCGCATGAACTCGATGCGGGTGGCCGCCCCGACGTGCTGGCCGCGATGGTCAAGGACGTGGGGTCCACCTTCGAGGGCGACCTGGTCGAAGCCGTTCGCACGTCGAGCGGCACTGTTGCAGCGCGAGGAGGTCACGACCCGTTTGCACGTCTGCTCGCGGCCAGTGTGCTGCACACACCGGCGTTCACCCTGCGGGGCGGGACCAATGAGATCCTCCGCGGAATCGTGGCTCGGGGAATGGGATTGCGATGACCTATCCCAACAACGAGATCACCGAGGTTGTCGACACGATCGTCGACCGTGTGGGCATCGACACCACCACGCCCGCCGCGGTGCCCGACCGAGATCTATGGGCGGCGCTGGCGGAGGCCGGCTTCACGGCGATCGGAATCCCCGAGAACGTCGGTGGTTCCGGCGGGAGCATGGCCGACGCCGTCACCCTCGCAGCGGCAGCTTCGGCGCACGGCGCACTGACGCCGGTGATCGAGCACACCGTCCTTGCTGGATGGCTCGCTGCGAGCGCCGGTTTCGATGTGGAGTCGGCCATCGCTACCATTGCCGTGGGCGATAGTCGTTGTGCCCTCGGTGATTCCTCCGAGGCCATGGTGATCGACGGATTGGTCACCGGGGTGGTCCACGCCGACATGGCCGACGTCGTGGTCGTCCTGGTCGAACCGGCTGGGTCGGGATCTCCACAACTCGCAGTAGTCTCGACATCCGCGCAGGGGATCACCGTCGATGAACGAACCGATCTGATCGGAGCGACCGTCACCGACCTGACGTTCGACTCGACTCCTGTTCTCTTCCAGGCACCGTCACCGATCGGCATCGATGAGCTGCAGACACGTGCAGCACTGGCCTACTCGGCGGTCATGGCAGCCTCCGCGGGCGCGATCCGGGACCGCACGATCCGATACGTCAACGAGCGAACGCAGTTCGGACGGCCCTTGTCGAAATTCCAAGCCGTCCAACATCGTCTCGCCTGGTTGGCCGCTCTCACAGCCCTGTGTGAGACTGCGGCTACCGCGGCCGTCGACGCATCTCAGAGTTCTTCCACCGAAGCGGCCCAAACCGCAATCGCCGCCGCCAAGACCGTGGCGTCGTCGAGCGCACGAGAGATCACGGCCGCGGCGCATCAACTCCACGGCGCCATCGGTTTCACCGCAGAGCATCCGTTGGGCCGGTTCACCACGTCGCTCTGGACATGGCGCGACCGGTATGGGAGCGAACAGGATTGGGCTCAGTTGCTGGCCGCCCAGATCCTCGATGACGGGACCGATGTCTGGGATGTGATTGTCGGAGAACACACGGACGCAGGGGGCAATGCATGAACGCACACGACGACCGCATCGACGGCCGCAAGGCGTGGCGGACCGCGGACAGTACCGAGAACCATGGCGTCCTGAGCGGTGTCCGAGTCCTGGATCTGAGCCGGGTGCTGGCAGGGCCGTACACCACGCAGACGCTCGCCGACCAGGGCGCCGAGGTGATCAAGGTCGAGGCGCCGACTGGTGACGAGACCCGGGGATGGGGTCCGCCGTTCATCGAATCAGGCACGAGCAGCGCCTATTACGCGGGACTCAATCACAGCAAGGAGAACATCAGCCTGGACCTGCGGACAGACCAGGGACGCGGCATCCTCCGTGAACTGCTGGCCGGCGCCGACGTGGTGGTCGAGAACTTCAAGGCGGGAACCATGGCGCGCTGGGGTTTCGACTACGACGATGTGCTCGCGCCGATGAATCCCGGGCTGGTGTATTGCCGCATCACCGGCTTCGGGGTGGACGGACCACTGGGTGGGCTTCCCGGATACGACGCCGTTCTGCAGTCCTTCGGCGGATTGATGAGTATCAACGGGTATCCCGACCGCAAACCGCTGCGCATGGGTGTCCCGATCGTCGACTTGATGGCTGCCAATCACGCGGTTCAGGGGATTCTTCTTGCGATGCTCGAGCGCGGCCGTAGCGGCCGCGGGCAGCTCGTCGATATCACCCTGCTCGATTCGGTGATCTCCATTCTGCATCCGCATTCCGCGAATTGGCTTACCAGCGGCTCGGTTCCGCAACGAACGGGCGATGTTCATCCCACTGTGGTGCCCTATCAGGTCTTCACGGCCCGAGACGGCGACCTGTTCATCAGCGCCGCCAACGATCGCCAGTTCCGGTCACTGGCCTCGGCACTCGGCGCTCCCGAGGTGGGGTCCGATCCGCGTTTTGCCACGAATGCCGATCGGCATGCGCACCGTGACGAGCTCATCGCAACGCTCAGCGAACGCATCGCCACGCATCGTCGCGAGGATCTCGCTGTGCGACTCGAAAAGGCCGGCGTCGCCGCCAGCGCCGTGCACACCGTCGACGAGGCGCTGCAGTCCGAGCAGGTGCGCCATCGTGGACTCTTCCTGGACACCGAGGAGTACCGCGGAATCGGCGTTCCGGTCTCCCTGAGTCGTTCAGCGCACCGGAGTCCGCGTCCCGCGGCGCCGCGCGGCCACGACACCCGAGCCGTGCTGCGGGCGATGGGCTACACCGAGGAGACGGTCGAGGAGTTTGCGGCGTCGGGTGTTCTCGGCGAGCCACTCACCACGGAATCCGCACTGTGACAATCGATTCGGATCGGACCATGGGGAAGGTCTCCGGTCGGGTCGTCGGCGGGATCGAGCACCTCATCGTCACCGGCGAACTGCTCCCCGGCCAGCCGATCCGACAGGAGTTGATGGCACAGCGTTTCGGTGTCAGCCGGCTACCCGTGCGAGAGGCACTGCGACAACTTGCCGCATCGGGACTCGTCTCTCATGAGCCGAACGTCGGCTACACGGTGGCGCGGTTGAACAAGACCGACTTCGACCAGATCTACCGGATGAGATCCCTACTGGAACGCGAAGTGCTACTCAGCCTTCCGAAACCCGATGACATCACCCTTGCCGAGGTCGTTCGTCTGGGCACCGACGTCGCCCACAGCGCTGCACACGACGACATCGTGACGATGCGTCTGCGCAACCAGAACTTTCACTTCGCCATGTTCGGGCAGTCACCACTGACGCTGATGGTTGCCGAGCTCCGTCGACTGTGGACCATGGCGATGCCGTATCACGCTGCTTACCTGCATGATCCGGCAGCGCGGGCCCGAGTGTTGGCCGAGCATGACCAGATCGTCGACGCCTATGCCACCAACGACACGACGAGAATGGTCGAACTGATGAACCTGCATCGTGAGGGTGGCGAAGCGAGTACGGGACTCATGCTGCAGGGCGGCTCCCAATAGACTCTGTGTCGTCTGCGCTTTCGTGCTCGCCGCCGAATTCAGCTGCGTACGCCGCCCGACCAAGCACTCGGCCGAGTTCCACGTACGCGGCGAACTGTGCTTCACCGAACCACTGGTCGGATGTGCTGTCATGCGGGAAGGTCGGGCTTTCTGCGGCATAACGTTTCAGCCATCCCGGACATTCATCGGTGAGCACGGCTTTGGCGAAGATCAGCAAGCCGGTGTCATGGTTCTCCGGAAGACCCGCGGCTGCCGGATACATGATGTCGCCCACGATGATCGGTGACAGGGCAACACGCTTGGCGAGTTGGTCCTCCATTCCATCGATCTCGGTGGGCTTTTCCTCTGATCCCGGAACGATGTCGCGCAGACCGCCCTCACGTAGGACGATTCGCACGCCGAGTTCGTACTCGGCCAGGCGGATGGCCTCGTGCAGGGTGCTCAGCGTCGGAGGTGGATCACCACTGGCATCGACGCAGTAAATGGTTCGACACTTGCGTCGGAGACATTCGACCAAACCCAGGTTCTCGTAGTGTCCACCATCGGTGACCTGCAGAAGACGGGCACCACGATGATTGCAGCCCAGCACTTCTCGATAGAGATAGGACACGCCACGGAACAACGGGAACCGCAGGGGAACACTGCGGTCCCGGCCGCGATGGAACAATCCACCGCCTGCTTCCCGCTCGTCCTGGTCGGCGGCCCGGACCTCTCGGACGAACTCGGGATTGGGTAGCCATGTGCCGAGGCGTGCCCCGGACAGCGCGAGCAGTTTCTGGTACCAGCGGCCCTGCCGCCCCATCGAAGACGCGAAAGCCGCCCCGCTGGTGGCCATCGCGGCTTGCACCGTCAGATCGCGGCGTAGGCGGGGCGAGCAGGTCGACGCAGCGGCCTTGGTCGGGAGGTACCCGAATTCGGGTCCACCGATGTGGTCGGCCGACATCGTGTACGAGTAGGCACTCAGGCCGGGCGCCGGCTTGTCGGTGCCTGTGACCGCTGCGGCGCAGGCGAACACGAAGTGCGGCAGGTCCTCTCCGGTGGTCCCATGAGTCGAGAGGTCGGTGGATTCCTGGTAGTGGTACGGCTCTGCCACGTTCGCTCCTCGTCGCACCGCGAAGGCCGCCGCAAGGCGTCGGCGATAGAACGGGTGCAAGCTCACCGACGTGACGTCGAGTGCTGCGACGACGAGGATCAGCCCGGCAGCGACTGCCATCGTGGTGACGAACGGCCCGAGTGGGCGATCGCCCACGATGACCTCCAGCCCGCTCGCGGCGACGCCGCCCGCCACCATCAGCCAGGTCACCCCCAGCAAGATCAGGGACAGCGCTGTCGTGATCAGCGAGATGACGCCGCGCGGCACTGCTCTGACCACACCTTGCTTTCCGCCCTTGCCGACCAGACCCTTGGCCCGCTGCCACCACGAATCCTTGTGGCGCCATAGCATCGCCACCAGTGTCGCGACGTACTGAACGAGGAACAGCGCGGTCACGCCACCAACGGCCGATGGAAAGTCAGAGGAACCGGAATCGTTGTCGTGCACGATGTTCCAGCAGGTGTGCATCAACGCGGGAATGGCGAAACAGAGAGTGACCAACAGGATCACCGACCCGGCGCTGAACTGCACCATCCGTAGCCCGGCCTCATTGATCCGGATGGCCGTGGACACCCCATTGCGACTCGTACGCTTCGACTTTGGATCGAAGACCTCGGCGAAGACCGAGATGAGCAGGGCCACCACACCGGCGGCCACGAACACTCCGATGGCCCACATCACCATCGGAACGTGTCCCGCGGTCGTATCGGAACTCATCACGCCCGTTGGGACGATGTCGATCGCCGACAGTGGAATATCGGCGAACAGGAGGGCGATCAGACCACCGGCGATCACGGCAGGGGCGAACAGGCTGACCAACGCCACCACGAGGTTCCGGAAGACCACGCCGAGCGCCACCGCGAGACCGCCCGCGGAGTCGGCGATGAAGCTGGAGTGACGACGGATGTGGTCGAACTCCATCGACCCCTCGGTGAAACGATCGGACAGTTTGGGCGGAGGCGGCGTTGTTACCGGTGACGTTTCGCGATCTGCGGCCGTCGCAAGTGCAGGACGCGGCGCGTTCGGCTTCTCGTGCAGCGCAAGGAGATAGGCACCGGCGGTGTAGCCACCACCGGAGACCGAGACGATGTGATCGAAGGTGTCGAGAACCTTGGGACTGCGTCCCGGGTTCTGCTCGTCCGGACAGAGCTCCCTCCTTGCCAGTGTCTGCATCGCCCCCATCGCCACGCACGCCGAGCGAATTCCGCCGCCGGAAAGGCACAAACCGCGCGGCTCGTCGCCGCTGTTCTCGCCACGCCCGGCGGGTGGTGGCACGTCAAAGCCCTTGGCCCACCTCGTCTCATCGCCGGCGACCTCGATGGTGTCGACGACGTCGAGCATGGCGGGCTCGTTCTCGCCGTCCTTCTTTCGTGGCTTGGCGACCCGGCCGACCGTGATCCACGAGGTCAACAGTCGGAAGAGGACGTGCCCGAATCCGAGTACCACCGGGATCGAGGCGACCAGCATGCAGAACTTGATCGTCGCCGCCACCGACACCGCGAACCGCCAGTGGGGTCCGCCGAGAAGCAGGACGTTCTCGGTGACGTCGGCGACCACTACGACGGCCGCGACACCCATCGACACCAGTGCCATCACGCGGGTCGCATCCGCGAATGCGTACAGGTACACAAAGATCGAACAGACCGCCAACACGATCGCGTAGCCGACGATCACAAACCAGTCGGCAAACACGGCATCATTAACCTGGATCGAGCTGGTCGGATCGTTGAAGGTGTACGCGAGCAGCCCCGGCGGCGATGCCTCGCCCCAGTTGAGGGCGATCAGCACCACACCTGCGCTGATCGCGAGTACCGGTAGCGTGACGATCCACACGATCGGCGCCCTGCGCGCGCGGTCGACCAACCGCGTTGACTGCTCGTCCTCCATGACGATCTCCCGACATCGACGGCGACGTGCAGGGAACGGCACGACGTCCGTCGTCTCAGCCTCGTCCCCGTCGAACCGGGGTGCACGAGTAGACGGCTACGCGAAACCCGCGGCTCGGTGCTACTCGGTGCTCGCGGCCGACGGCGACGGAGTGTCCGGCGCCGAGGCCCCTACCCAGTCCCGCTGCGAGGCAACCTGCGCCAGCTGCCGTTTGGGCGCCCACTGTTGCGTCACTCCGACACCGACCATCCACACCGCGATCGGGAACAGGTCGAGGATCGGCGTGTGGAAGACGTGTTCGAACCACCATTGCAGCAGCCCTGCCAGGATCGCCAGACCGGCGGCCGCAAGGATGGCGAACCACCAATTGGCCCAGAAGGTGAAGGAGAGGAGCGTGAGCCCGAGCACGGCTGCTGCGGCCACGAAGCCCGCATAGCCAGCCGTGCCGTAGCCGGGGATCCAGTCGACGATGACATGCGCGAAGCGGCTGTCGCATGTGGCCTTCGAGTTGTTCATCATCTGGCGCACGCACTCACCGTTCGCCGCGGCGAAATACGCGAAGATGCCCGTCCCGGCAAAGATGACCCAGGTGGCGCCGATGAGGAACAGACGCCAGCCGCCTCGCTTCGGAGGCACGGTCCGGACCTTGAGCGATTCGGCGTTGAGGTACCACAGTGCGAGTACCACTCCAACCGTGGCCAGGACCATGAACTCCAGTCCGATACCGAGCGTCGTGTCGGCGTCGACCCATTTCGCGAAGTTGTTGATCCACCAGGCAGTTCCGATCGCGATGAGCACCACCGCGAGTGCGGCGGCCGCGATCTGGTGGTTTCTGGCGCGCGGCCACGCCTTGGTCACACGGCTCTGCCAGCGCTCCGGCCGAGTGGTGTCGAACCCGCGTGGCGCGGCGTCGATCGCAGCTCTCACCCGCGACCATCGTTTGTGAACCCGGAATCTGCGCCACAGGAGATACCCGCCGGCCGCCGCCAACAGCGTCACGAAGACTCCCTGGCCCACCGACTTGGTCGCACCAGAACCCAGGAGGGTAGCGGCAAGCATCGCGACCCCGACAGCCGCGACGAGACGCAGGAGGTCTGCGGCCAGGGTGACGACCGGCACCAGCGGCCGCACGGCAAGCAAGGCGATTCGGGTGGACAGGCCCTGGATTCCACCTGCCGAGGACTCCGCGGGCCAGAGCGCGCGCAGCAACAACGGCACTGTTCTGGCGACCACCCCGAACCGGTATCCGATCGGCAGATTGTCGATGGTCTCGCCGCTCACCGTGTCGATGACCCGCAGCACCGTCTCGCTCGGTGGGGCGTCGTCCGCAGAGCAATCACCCTCGGGAGCCTTCTGGATCTCGCTCTGGAGATCACGGATCGCCTGCTCCCGAACTTGCTTGCCCACAGCGGGTTTCATCAGCAATTCGACGACGCCGGCCGCGGCATCCAGCCGCCCCCAGCACCAGTCGTTGCGCCGCCATCCCGCGTCCAGGAAACCACCGAACCGGGCAAGCACCGTGCCGGCCAGTTTGACGTCGGCGCGCTTCAGCTGTTCCGCCTCGTCGATCGCCCGCTTCCGACGCTCGGGCGTGAGCACCGCCGGATCGGTACCGGCGCGCAACCATGTCTCGAGTTGGCTGTCGATGGCGGCATTCACGAGTTTGGGAAACGCGGCCCGCGGTGTGGTGTCACCGGTGATCTCGGTGAACCGCACAGTGGATGCGGTGTTAGGTATACCGGACTGCGCGCACAGACGGGTGATACCGGCGATCGTCAGATCCATCCCGCGGATTGCCGCGAACAACGACTCGTTCCAGGCGGACAAGTCCGGGTCCGCGGCGTCGTCACCATTGTCATTCACGACGGCCCATGCCTGCACATGCGAGAGATAGTCGACCAGTCGCGTCCGCAGACACGCCAGAAGCGAAGACCCTGGCGGCGGCGTTGGCGCGCCCTTCTCGCACACCCCTATTCCCGTCACACCGCTGCCGGGCGCAGCCAGTGCGGCATAGAACTCCTCTTCGGCGACATCAGCCGGTTCCGGCGCAAGGACGCCTGCTACACCGGTTGATATCCACAGTCCGTCCTGCCTCGCGATACCCCTGATCATCCTCGTGCTCATGGGCTCGTCGTCGGGACCTCCGGCGGGAAGGGACACGAGCATCGCGTCCGTGGTGATGCGACGCCCCTCCCGCAGCACGGTCAAACATCGGTAGAGACCGGCCTTCAGATCCCGCAGTGCGGGCGTCGCCTCGGCGGCCGAGAGTTGCTCGTCGCCAAGCCTTTGCAGTTGTTGAACCCACGCAATGAGAATGCGACACGCCTCGCCCAGCCGGACGACATCGCCAAGGCGATAGACCTCTCTGGCCGATCTCACCTCCTCGGGTGACGGCCCCATCGGGATCGATCCGTCGGCCGGATATGAGTCGATGAACCCATAAGCCCTCAAGACCTCCCGACGGATCGGCAGGATCGTGCTGTTCTTGAATCGCGGATAGGGCCTCGAATCAAATGGCCGGGAACACATCTGGGCCACCGGATCCGCAAGCAGTTCACCGATGCGTTCCGTCTCGTTTCCGATCCGGCAGTCGAGATAGCCGGCTTCGCTTCCGAAGTCGACACCGTCAGCGGGCGACCCGAAGCCACCGAGCGCATTCATCCGATCCCGGACCTGCGTCTCGGAGGCGTTGTAGCGCCATATCTGTGCCACCTCGTCTGCGGCACTCTCCTCGCGCTTCTGAAGTTTCTTCGCTCCCAACACAACCGAGAGCCACGAGACCGAACTCGCGGTCTGGGCGTCCGCTCCTCGCGTCCCGCCTACCGGTGCTGCCGGTGACTCGTCCTGGCGTGGCGGTTGCGGATCCAGGTAGATCAGATGCCGCTCAGACGGATCCGACGCCGGAGCACGTTGAATCGCCCGCAGCGCGCGATCGATCGGGATGTTGTCGAAAACTCCACCATCGATGACCTTGAATGTGTCGACGGGGCGACCCAGCCGCTCGTTTGCGTCCGTGCCGTCGGCGCCCTGCCGAGCGAACGGAAACACCGAGACCATGTTGACGACCGCATCCTTCGCGCTGCCCTCGACGAGTTCTCCGCCGTCGGTGCGTACGGGTCCCGTCGCGTCGGCTCCGAGAACGGAATGCACCGCCGCCGGCTCGAAAGCGCCTGGAAACGACGAGGTCGACCGGGCGGCGAGTGCCATGCGCCTCCTCGCAAGGTCGGGAGCGTCGTCGGCGGCGTCCGGAGCTCCGGGGATCGTGCTGAATGCCGACTTGAGTCCGCCTGGCCGTCGCGCGAACGAGAAGTTGGCTCGGTTGCCCAAACGTTGCTCGCCGTCGGTCAGCAGGGTCGCCGCAAGTTCCACGGCGATCTGATCCTGCTGCGGCGCGCGTTCAAGCTTCGCCGCGTCCCCAATCTTGTTCAACGTGTCCGTGGCGAGCGCCAAGAATCGACCATCGCCATCCAGCAGGGACGGCACAGACCCCCAACCCTGGTCGCGAATCAGGTCCCACAGATCACCGTCGTTGGACCACATCCGCCCGACCGTCCGGTCACTGACCACGCCATAGCTCTGCGTGAGCGCGTACAGAATCGCGTTCAACCCGCCCGCGCTGGCGCCGGCCAGGATGTCGAACTCGACGGGACCGAAACCTGCGCTGTCCAGCATCTGGCGGTACAGATGCGCTCGTCGACGACGCTCGTCGCCGGGCGCCGGGCACCTGGGCGACGCGAGTTCCGGCGACCCGTTCGTGCAGCCACATTTCTCCGTCCCCCACGCCGCACGCCGCATCAGGTCCAGCTCGGCGACCGCGCCGCCGATCCACACCGCCATGCTGACGCCACCGCGCATGGCGAGCGCGATGCGCAGGGTCTTGCCTTCCAGGGCCGCGGGCGCGGTGGATGGATCGCCCGATGGAGCGTTCGCGGGTTTCGACAGTTGCTGCGCTGGCGTTTCGGGCACGGGACTCCTCAGGTCGGCATGCGAAAACGACTGGTCAGGCGGGATCGCTACCAGGATCACCGATGTGCAACCCCGGCGCCCGAGTAACGCGCTACTCGATTTCACTCCGTGACCTGCGGAGAGCTGTACCTGGGAGGCGCGCCACGCGCACAGTGCACACGGTCGGACTCCCACGTACAGATTTCCGCGCAGGTACCGCCACCCCTGGCGCCACATTTCTGCAACGTGTTCTAATTTGTAGGTAGAACACGTTGCACCCGCGGCGCACGAAGGGACCCACATGGCCGACGCGACCGAACCAGCAGTCAAGGAGAACGGCGAGGAGTTCGACGTCATCGTCGTCGGCGCCGGAGCGGCCGGTATGAGCGCGGCCATCACCGCGGCCAACAAGGGTCTGCGCACGGTGCTGATCGAGAAGTCGCCGTACTGGGGAGGCTCGACCTCCCGCTCCGGAGGTGGCGTCTGGATCCCCAACAACTCCGTGCTCAAGCGCGACGGCGTCGAGGACACTCCCGACAAGGCTCGCGAGTACGTCCACGCCATCATCGGCGAGCACGCGCCGGCCGACCGCATCGACGCCTACATCGACCGCGGCCCAGAGGCGCTGGACTTCCTGATGGCGCACGCGCCGCTGGACCTCGAGTGGGTCAAGAACTACTCCGACTACTACCCGGAGGCGCCCGGTGGTCGGCTCGGTGGGCGCTCGATCGAACCCCGGCCGTTCGACGCGCGCCGCCTCGGCGACGACCTCAAGACGCTGCACCCGCAGTACACCAAGGCCCCGCTGAACATGGTGGTGCTCCAGTCCGACTATCGCTGGCTCAACATCGGGATGCGGCATCCGAAGGGCATAGGGCGGATGGGCAAGGTGGCGGCACGCTTCTTCTGGTCGCGCAGCCGCGGCAAGAAGAACATCGCCATGGGCGCCGCCCTCGCCGCCGAACTGCTGCTCGGGGTCCGCTCGGCGGGCGTGCCGATCAGGTTCGACACCGGACTCAAAGACCTCGTCACCGAGAACGGTCGGGTCACGGGTGTCATCGCCGAATCCGACGGCGCCGAGGTCACCATTCGCGCCCGACGCGGCGTGATCCTGGCGTGCGGCGGATTCGAGCACAACGCGGAGATGCGCAAGAAGTATCAGCGCGACCCGATCGGCTCGGACTGGACCACCGGGGCGACGTCGAACACCGGCGACGGCATCAACGCGGGACTCAAGATCGGTGCAGCAGTCTCCCACATGGACGACGCCTGGTGGGGCCCGACCATCCCGCTTCCCCGCGGGCCGTGGTTTGCGCTCTCGGAACGTTCGGTGCCCGGCACGTTCATCGTCGACATGGCCGGCAAGCGGTTCATGAACGAGTCGCTGCCGTATGTCGAAGCGGTACACCAGATGTACGGCGGCGAGTTCGGCCAAGGCGACGGCCCGGGTGAGCATGTGCCAGCCTGGATGGTCTTCGACCAGCGCTGCCGCAACCGCTACCTGTTCGCGGGAATCAATGCACGCCAGCCACTTCCGAAAAAGTGGTTCGAATCGGGTGTCGTCGTCAAGGCCGGCAGCATCGCGGAGCTGGCCGAGAAGATCGGGGTGCCCGCTGATGCACTGAAGGCCACCACCGACCGCTTCAACGGTTTCGCCAAGACCGGCACCGACGAGGACTTCCACCGCGGCGCAAGCGGATACGACCATTACTACGGCGACATCACCAACAAACCGAATCCGAGTCTCGGCGCCGTCGACAAGGCGCCGTTCTACGCCGTGAAGATGGTGCCGGGCGACCTCGGCACCAAGGGTGGCATCGACGCCGACGCGAGCGGGCGGGCCCTGCGGGCCGACGGATCGGTCATCGACGGTCTGTACGCGGCCGGCAACACCAGTGCGCCGGTGATGGGCCACACCTATGCCGGCCCTGGCGCGACGATCGGACCCGCGCTCGTCTTCGGTTATCTCGCCGCACTCGACTGTGCGCGCGAGTCCGAAACAGCCGGTGCCGCAACCCCGTCGACAGGAGCCTGAACCGTGCCCATCGATCCCGGCGTCGCCCTCGGCGCCGAACTCCCCGAGGTCACCTTCTCCTGGACGCCGTCGGACGTCGCGCTCTATCACCTCGCGGTGGGAGCGGCGGCCGACCCCATGGATGTCGCGGGGTTGGCCTACGTCGACGACGCGACGCCGAAGGTGTTGCCCACCTTCGCCACCGTGGCGGCGAGCTTCCATGCGACCGAACCGCCCAAGGTCTCCTTCCCGGGCGTCGACATCGACCTCGCGAAAGTGGTGCACGGCAGTCAACAGATCACCGCGCACCGGCCGCTACCGCCGGGCGGCAAGGCGACCACCCGCACCCGCATCGCCGAACTGCAGGACAAGGGTTCGGCCGCGGTGATCGTGCAGGAATCGGTGACCACCACCGACGACGGTGAGCCGCTGTGGACGGCCCGGTCGTCGATCTTCGCAAAGGGCGAGGGCGGCTTCGGGGGCGAGCGGGGCACGTCGTCGAAGATCGCCTACCCCGACCGTGACCCCGACCACCGACTCACCGTGGCCACCCTGCCCCAGCAGGCTCTGCTCTACCGACTCTGCGGCGATCGCAATCCACTGCACTCCGATCCGGAATTCGCCTCACGCGCCGGCTTTCCGCGTCCGATCCTGCACGGCCTGTGCAGCTACGGGACCGTCTGCCGGGCGGTCACGGACTCGGTCCTCGGTGGTGACGTGGCGGCGGTCGGCGAGTTCTCGGCGACCTTCGCGGGGGTCGTCTTCCCGGGCGAAACGCTCAACGTCAACGTCTGGGAGGCCGACGACCGGCTGCTCGTCACCGCCACCGTCGCCGACCGTGACGACGCACCCGCACTCGGCAATGTGGTGCTCCGCCGCGCGCAGTAACCTCGACGCGGCGGCCACACCGGCCACCACACCGAGTTTCGAGGAGATCTGATGAGCGATTCGCTGACCCCCTTGCTGGAGAACAACCGCGAAGCCGTGGTTGCGGACCTGGTGGGGGTGATCGACGCGGAGGTCGCCGACCAGAAGGGTCTGTCGGGCGCTGCCGTCAAGACGGCATATGCCGCCGCGCAGAAGATCAAGCCGGGCGTCGTCTCCAACGCCACGAATCTGATGCTGCCGGATTTCCTGTCGGCACTGGCACCGTTCTGGGACAGCAAGCCCGACGGCGTCGCGTTCGGCGACCACCTGGTTGCCAACGACGACGCGGCCGCCGAAGCCCTGCTGACGGTCACCGACGACCAGGCCGAGTCGGCGAAGCCCGCACTCGCCAAGGTCTATGGATCGCTACGGGGAAAGGGGAAAAGCCATGTCGTCGCGGCACTCCCACGCGTGGGTGCCGCGATCGAACGTCACGCGGGGTAATGCCCGCGTGAGGCGTTATGCCGCCGAGGTGACGATGATGAGCAAGCCGACAACCACCGCGACGAGCGCGGCGAGCATCGACAGCACACGCCAAACGTGCACTCGTGCAGGCGAGTAGTCGGTACGTTGTGAAGGAGCGACCTGGGGAGAGGCCATGACCTGTCACCGCTTTCGGTTGTCCGGACAACGTGGGCCGGTGGTCCACATCACCGGGTTGGTACAGCAGTGATAAATGTGTCACATGTTGCGACGCTGAGCACAGCATGAGACGCGCGTGTCGCGGTAACGAAACCGCAACGCACTCATTACCGCTCCTTGAGGTGCGCCCTTCGATACGCTCGCAGGCTCGCTACTCAGGACCCGCGCAGCGAGCCTCGAAGGGCGGTCACTCATGAAGCAGCGAACCATCGGCGGCATGGACCTCCGCTCTGCATGGCTCATCCTGATCGCCTGCGCCGCGGTGAGTATGGTCGTCGCAGCCATGGCAGCGCTGAACACAGCACTGCCCCAGATCGCGATTCACACCGGCGCCGATGCAGGCCAGATGACCTGGATCATCGACGGCTACACACTGGTTCTCGCTGCGCTGCTGCTACCGGCGGGCGCGATCGGCGACAGATTCGGACGACGCGGAGTGCTCATCGTCGGTCTGGTCCTGTTCGCCATCGCGTCGCTGGTGGCCATCTGGGTCTCCGGCCCCAATCAGCTCATCGCGACCCGGTGCTTCGCCGGCGGCGCGGCGGCACTCATCATGCCGACGACGCTGTCCCTGATCACCTCGGGTGTGCCCCGAGAACGACGACCCATCGCGATCAGCATCTGGGCCGCGGTCGCCGGTGCCGGCGCGATCGCCGGCTTCCTCGTCACCGGCCTCCTCCTCGAGTTCTTTTCGTGGCGTTCGATTTTCATCGCCTTCGCGATCTCGGCCGCCGCAATGGCGT
Source organism: Gordonia gummivorans (assembly GCF_022513585.1). Taxonomy (GTDB): domain Bacteria; phylum Actinomycetota; class Actinomycetes; order Mycobacteriales; family Mycobacteriaceae; genus Gordonia. The sequence goes on along the minus strand of NZ_JAKWBF010000038.1, from coordinate 14,748 downwards.
TGCTGTGCCTCACAATTGGGACGTCGAAGGACCGCGACCCCGGCAAGTTCGACTTCCCTGGCACCATCACCTCGATCCTCGCGGTCACCGGCGTCGTGCTCGGACTACTCGAAGCGCCGCACCGCGGGTGGGATGACCCGCTGGTGTTGATCGCCCTCATCGGCGGTGTCGCCTTCGGCGCGGCGTTCTGCCTGATCGAACTCCGTCGCACCGACAAGCTTCTCGACGTTCGTCTGTTCACCAATCGCGCGTTCGGCGCCGGATCCCTCTCGGTTGCACTGCAGTTCTTCGCCTCCTTCGCGGTGTTCTACCTGTATCTGCAGCGGCTGCAGCTCGTCTACGGATTCACGGCGTTGCAATCGGCGTTCGCCCTCATGCCGATGGTCGCCGGCACGGTCATCTTCGGTCTGCTCGGCAATTGGCTTGCGGTTCGGTTCCACTCACTTCGGTTCGTGTTGGCCAGTGGGATCTTGCTCGCCGGTGTCGGCCTGATCCTGCTCGGTGCCGTCGACTACGACACCTACTGGCAGTCGATCTGGATGATCTCGATCTGCGCGACCGGGATCGGCATCGCGACCGCACCGTCGACGACGGCCATCATGTCCAACACCCCGCTCGACAATCAGGGCATCGGGTCGGCGGTCAACGACACGGCTCGCGAGTTGGGTGCCGCGATCGGCATCGCACTCGCCGGCAGCATTCTGGCCGCGGGTTACACGTCTCGGATCGAACCGACAGCTGATCTCGCGCGCGAGCAGTTGACCGCGGCCGGTCAGCAGCGGATCGCCGCCGGTGATACGGCCGGCGGTCAGGCCCTCATCGACGCAGCCAACGAGGCGGCCGACCGGATATCGAAGTCGCTCGCCGAAGCCGTCGAGGTGATCGCCCGACTCCCCGCCGACGCTGCTCCCCTGGCGCAGCGGCTTGCGCAGGGCGCCCAGGGCGCCTTTGTGGCGCCGATGAACCAGGCGTGTGTGGTCCTCGGTTCGGTGCTCGTCGTCGGCTCCGCCGTCTTGTTCTGGTTCGCGCCGCGACGCGTGATCGAGGCAAACCCGGTGCCTTCGGACATCGAGACCAGCTCCGACGACGACGATGCCGCACCGTCGACTGCCGACGAACACGCTCTCGAATGACCCCGGCGTACCCTGTGCACGGTGCTGACCACCGATAGCATCGCCGGCTCGGTGGTCGCCATCGCAGTCCTGGTGGTGGTCATCGTCGTGACCGTCAGCGTGCGACGCGTCCCGCCCGCGGTCCTCGCCGTTCCCCTGGCGGGTCTTGTCCTCGTGCTGGGCCTGACGACGATGGCCGCCGCCGCCGACGAACTCACCTTCATGGCACCCACCATCGCGTTTCTCGCGGCGATGTTCGTGGTCGCCGACGTCTGCGCGCGGACAGGTGTGTTCACCTGGGTGGGGCACGTCTTGGCCCGACGCAGCCGGGGGTCGCCGACGCGGCTGCTCGGCATCGTGTTCGTGGCGGCTGCGGTCACCACCGCGGTGCTGTCCCTCGACACCACCATCGTGTTGCTCACTCCGGTCGCGGTGCTGACCGCGCGTCGGGTGGGAGCACGAGTCGCACCCGTCGGGTACGCGAGCAATCATCTCGCCAACACCGCGTCGACCTTGTTCCCGGTGTCCAACCTCACCAACCTGCTCGCCTTCTCGGCGACCGGGCTCGGGTTCCTGGAGTTCACCGGACTGATGGCGGCACCGTGGATCGTGGCAATCCTGGTGGAATACCTGATCTTTCGGTGGTTCTTCGCGGGTCAGCTCGACGTGCCGGTCGTGCATCGTCGCGATGACGCGGACGACGTAGCGCCCACCCCGTTGTTCTCGCTGATCTCGTTGGGAGCGCTGCTGGCCGCGTTCGTGGTGGCCGAGCCGGTCGGGCTGCCGCTCTACGCGGTCGCGTGGATCGGTGCAGCGGTGATGCTCGTCGAATCGATGCGTCGTGCACCTTTCGCGGCGTTGCGATCGGCCGCGCGATCGATCAACATCCCGTTCCTCGCCTTCGTCGCCGCACTCGGCATCATCATCCTGCCGGTACGCGAGGGGGCGGTCGGCGATGCGGTCGCCGATCTCGTTCCGAGCGGAACCGGACTGCTCACGCTGCTCGGTGTGGCCGTCCTCGCCGCCGTGCTCGCGAATCTGCTCAACAATCTGCCTGCCACACTGCTTCTGGTGCCGCTGGTCGCCGACCGTCCGGGCGTGGTCCTCGCCGTGCTGCTCGGCGTCAACATCGGCCCGAACCTCGCCTACTTCGGTTCACTGGCAAACCTGTTGTGGCGCGACATCATGCACCGCCACACCGGCTCTCCGACGTCGCGCCAGTACCTGACGCTCGGCCTGTTGACAGTTCCGGCAACACTTCTCACCGCCGTGGTCGCGCTGTGGGTAGGGCTGTCGCTCACCTGATCGAGTAATCATCGGCTGCCCGAGGTGCGACGAGCGCTGTCCTCCCATCCGCTGCCTGAGGTGCGACGAGCGCTGTCCTCCCATACGCTGCCTGAGGTGCGACGAGCGCTAGCGAGGAGCCTCGAAGGCCTGGTGAGACGACAATGTCCTCCCACCAAGGGCTTCGAGGCTCGCAGGCTCGCACCTCAGCCAGCGGAGGGGGATTCGCGGAAGGGGTTTCCCGACGCCTCAGGGAGCGGAAAAGGCGGCGGAGAGTGGATTCAACGGATCAGACCGAAGCGGTGGGTTTCTCCGCAGCGGCAGCGGCGTTCTTGGCCCAGCGGTAGTCGGCCTTGCCGGCCGGTGTGCGTTTGACCTCGTCGACGAACACGATGGTGCGCGGAACCTTGTATCCGGCAAGGGTCTCCCGACAGTGCTGCTGAATCTCGTCGAGCGACGGCTCGACCGCTCCCTCGGCGACGCGGGCCACCGCGGCCACTCGCTGCCCGTACTTCTCGTCGGGCACCGGCACCACCAAGGCGTCGGCGATCGCCGGGTGCGCGTGCAGCGTCGCCTCGACCTCCTCGGCGTACACCTTCTCGCCGCCGGTGTTGATGCATTGCGATCCACGTCCGAGGAAGACGATGCTGCCGTCGGCCTCGACGGTCCCCATGTCGCCGAGGATGGAGATCCGACGACCGTCGGGCAGCGTCGGGAACGTCTTGGCGGACTTCTCCTCGTCCTTGTAGTACCCGAGCGGGACGTTGCCGATCCGGGCGATGTACCCGACATCGCCGGAGCCCGCCTCGATCTTGTTGAGCCGATCGTCGACGACCATCATCTTCTCGGTCGGCGGCACCTTCAGGTTGCCGTTGTCGTCCATCATGATCTCGCCGTCGTTGCCCGACTCGGAGGCACCAAAGTTGTCCCGCAACACCAGATCCGGTTTGACTGCCAGCATCCGATCCCGCACATGCTGCGACCAGATGGCGCCACCGGAGGTGATGGAGAACATCGACGACAGATCGACCTCGCCCTTGGTTCGCTCCATCTCCTCGACGAGCGGCATACCCATGGCATCGCCGACGATCAGCACGATGTTGACCTTCTCCTTCTCCACCTCCCCGACGATGGCCGCGGGATCGAAGTCGCGCTGGATCACCAGCCGGCCACCGAGCGTGAAGAAGGTGAACAACGAGTACGACGCCGCGCCGTGCATCAACGGCGCCGCCAACAGGAACGCGATGGAACCGAAGTCCTTGACCGCAGAACCCAATTCGGCCAGATCCTTACGTGCCTCGCCATACGGGTTACCGCCCGAGAGCGGCTTGCGGAAGAAGTCGTCGTGCTGCCACATCACACCCTTCGGGTATCCGGTGGTGCCTCCGGTGTAGAGCAAGTAGAGCTCTTCGCCGGTGCGTGGTTCGAAATCTCGCTCGGCAGGCTTGGACTCGTAGTCCCCGAACGACACGATCTGCACGGTTCGGCCGTCCGGCAACGACGCTGCTGCGCTGCGCAATTCGTCGGCGACGTCGCCGATGACGAACACGACGCGCACGGTCGGGACGTCGGGGAGCAACTCCGCGACGCTGCGCTGGTGCTCGGGCAGTTCGACGATGATGGCGCGTGAGTCGGAGTTGTCGAAGATGTATTGCAGTTCGGTGTTGGTGTAGCGGTAGTTGATGTTCACCGGGACCGCGCGCACCTTGAGCAGACCGAGCAGACTCGTCACATGCTCGACGCTGTTCTTCAGGAAGAGGGCGACGTTGTCGAAGGCCCCGATCCCCGCGTCGGAGAACAGGTGTGCGACCTGATTGGCGAGGCCGTCGAGCTCGGCGTAGCTGATCTGACGTCCCTGATAGCTGAGCGCAATCCGCTCGGGTACCGAATCGGCAACCGTCTCGAAGACATCGGCGAGGTTGAACTTCATCGTGCGCACTCCTTGTTGACCGTCGGGCTGTCAGATGTCCTGTGGTCACTTGTCATGTGGTCAATTGTCATGTGGTCAAGACCAATCCGGATGTGGGAACACCGGTTCCGGCGGTGACGACGACGCGCTCGGCATTCGCCACCTGGTTCACGGAGGTTCCGCGCAGCTGGCGGACCGCTTCGGCGATCCCGTTCATGCCGTGGATGTAGGCCTCGCCGAGCTGGCCGCCGTGGGTGTTGAGCGGGAGCCGACCACCCACTTCCAGCGCACCCGGTTCGCGAACGAAATCCTTGGCCTCCCCGCGACCGCAGAATCCCAACTCCTCCAACTGCATCAGTGTGTAGGGGGTGAAGTGGTCGTAGAGGATCGCGAGGTCCATGTCGTCGGGTCCCAGGCCCGACTGCGCCCACAATTGCCTTCCCACCAAGCCCATCTCCGGGAGTCCGGCCAGCTGGTCGCGGTAGTAGCTGGTCATGATGAACTGATCGTCGGCGCTTCCGGCCGCCGCGCCGGCGATGACCGCCGGCGGATGGGGCAGATCCCGGGCTCGCTCGGCAGATACGACGACGATCGCCACCCCACCGTCGGATTCTTGGCAGCAGTCCAGCAGGTGGAGGGGTTCGGCGATGTAGCGCGAGTTCTGGTGATCGTCGAGGGTGATCGGTTTGCCGTAGAAGAAGGCTTTGGGATTGACCGCGGCGTGTTTGCGGTCGACCACCGCCACCTGACCGAAATCCGCACTCGTGGCACCGAAGTCGTGCATGTAGCGCTGCGCCACCATCGCGACGAAGGCAGCCGGCGTGGACAGTCCATGCGGATAGCTGAAGGCGTTGTCGGTGCCCGACGAATTTTCCTGATTGGCGACCGCACTGTTGACCTGACCGAACCGCAGACCCGAACGCTCATTGAATGCGCGATAGGCAACCACGACGTCGGCCACCCCGGTGGCCACGGCCATCGCGGCCTGCTGCACCGTCGCGCAGGCCGCGCCGCCGCCGTAGTGGATGCGCGAGAAGTAGGTCATCTCACGGATACCCAGCGCCCGCGCCACCGCGATCTCGGCGTTGGTGTCCATGGTGAAGCTCACCAGGCCGTCGACGTCGGCGGCAGTGAGACCCGCGTCGGCGATCGCCGCCGACACGGCCTCGGCGGCGAGCCGGAGTTCGCTGCGCCCGGAGTCCTTGGAGAATTCTGTTGCCCCGATACCTGCGATGGCGGCCTTACCCGACAGTGAACCCATCAGTTCTCTTCCCCCAGTTCGACTGTCACCGTGGAGATGACGTGCTTGCCGAGTGAGTTGGTGCCCGTGACCGCCACCGTGACCAGGCGGCCGTCGACCTCGGTGACCTCGCCGGTGAAGGTCACCGAATCGTAGGCATACCACGGGACTCCGAGTTTGAGTGCGATGGAACGGATTCGGGCCGACGGTCCCGCCCAGTCGGTGACGAACCGCTCAACCAAGCCGGTGTCGGTGAGGATGTTGACGAAGATGTCCTTGGACCCCTTGGCCTGCGCGAGGTCCCGGTCGTGGTGGACGTCCTGGAAGTCACGGGTCGCCAGCGCGGTTGCGACGACGAATGTCGGCGTTGCGTCGATGATCAGGGGCGGGAGGGTGTCGGAGACCTGCACAGGTTGTGGCGCAAGACTTGTCATCGTGCTCCGTCCGTTGTTGCGGGACGCCAGGCATGCAAGGTCCAAGCCGGTTGCCCGGCGGCGTCGTCGGCGGGGAAGTCGAGGAAGATCGCCTCCACCGGCATTCCGATCCGCACCTGAGCGGGGTCGACATCACGCAGCTCCCCGAGCATCCGTACCCCTTCGGCAAGTTCGACCAACGCGACGACGAACGGCAACTCGCGGCCCGGAACCTTGGGCGCCCGGTGGACGACGTAGCTGTACACGGTTCCGGCGCCCGAGGCGACGACGTAGTCGGTGGGTGGCACGGTCCCGTCGTCGAGCCGCGGCTTCCACGTCGCGGGGATCGGCGGGTGTCGCAGTGTCCCGTCGCCGGTCTGCTGGATGCGCAGTTCGTGTGCGGCGACACCCTCCCAGAAGAAGGCAGTGTCGCGAGAGACGCTGGGCTTGAGCATCTTTGCCGGATCGAGGTCGTCCGGGACCTCAGTCGTGGGCGCCTCGGCGACTTGCTCCGACTTCACCGGCGGTCGGAACTTCAGGATGCGGAATCGCATTTCCGCGACCACCTCGTCGGCCACCGACCACACGTTGCGCGTGGTGAAGAACCACCCTTCACCGAGTGCGGTGTTCTTGGGGCCCACCACCTCCAGCAACTCCGCGGACAGACTCACTTCTTCGCCCGGGCGCGTGTACCGGTGGTAGGTGGTGTCGCAGTTGGTCGCGACCACCGACGTGTATCCCGCGTCGTCGAACAGCTCCGACGCTCGGCCGAGCGGATCGTCGGCGGTCCGGACGCCGTGCAGGCCGCGCATCGTCCAGACCTGCGCCATCGCGGGTGGTGCGACGATACCGGGATGCCCGGCGGCGATAGCGGCGGATTCGTCTGTGTAGATGGGGTTCTCGTCGCCCATCGCCTCGACCCAGTTGTTGATCATGGGCTGGTTGATGGGATCGCGACCGCGCACCGGCGCGCTCGCACCGCCGTCGATGATGGTCTGGGCGGCAGAACGGATCGTGTCGGCGTTCATGCTGCAGTCCTCTCTGACCCCACCGCTGCCTGAGGTGCGAGGAGCGCTAGCCGCCGGGCTGAGGAGCCCGTGCGAGGTACGAGCATGGAGCGTCTCGAAGTCGACGCGCCTCGAAGGCCTGGTGAGGTCATCTCGCCAAGCCCTTCGAGGCTCTCGGCTAGCGCCTCGAGCACCTCAGGGAGCGGTTGGGGGCTCTCAGAGAACGGTAGGGTGCGCTCCGCCAGCGCTCCTCGCACCTCAGGGAGCGGGTGGAGACTCGGCGGATTGGAGAGCGGAAGAAGGCTCATCGCTTGGCCCTCGGCAATCCGAGTCCGGCGGTGGCGATCATGTCGCGCATCACCTCGTTGACACCGCCACCGAAGGTGATGACCACGTGGCGTTTCTGCTGTACATCGAGCCAGTCGACCAGGGCCGACGTGTCGGGGTCGGTGAAATCGCCGTAGCGGCCGATGATCTCGTTGATCATGCGGCAGATCACCTGCAGGCGTTCGGTGGAGAACACCTTGGTGGCCGCGGCGTCGGCCATCGAGATGGCTTCGCCGGTGGAGGCGACCTGCCAATTCAGCAGTTCGTTGATGCGGGCGTACGCGTCGATCTGGGCAAGTGCGCGACGAACATCCGGGTGCTTGGCGATGACGGTGCCGTCGGGGCCCGGCCGCTGCGCCCAGGCCCGCACGCGAGCGGCGAGTCCGTCGATACGTCCGGCCGGTCCGAGCATCACGCGCTCGTGGTTGAGCTGCGTGGTGATCAGCTTCCAACCGCCACCCTCGTCACCGACCCGCATCGACACCGGAACCCGCACGTCGTTGTAGTAGGTCGCGTTGACGTGATGTGCACCGTCGGCAGTGATGATCGGGGTCCAGCTGAAGCCCGGATCCTTGGTGTCGACGATGAGGATCGAGATGCCCTTGTGTTTGGGCGCTTCCTTGTCGGTGCGGACGGCCAGCCAGATGTAGTCGGCGTCATGTCCGCCGGTGGTGAAGATCTTCTGACCGTTGACCACATAGTGGTCACCGTCGAGGATGGCGCTGGTGGTCAGCGACGCGAGGTCGGTGCCCGCCTCGGGTTCGGTGTAGCCGATCGCGAAATGCACTTCGCCGGCCAGGATCTGCGGCAGGAACCGACGCTTCTGCTCGTCGGTGCCGTGCTCTTGCAGCGTGGGCCCGACGGTCTGCAGCGTCACCGCGGGCAGTGGAACATCCGCGCGCACCGCCTCGTTGGTGAAGATCTGCTGCTCGATCTCACCGAAACCCTTGCCGCCGTACTCCTTCGGCCATCCGACACCGAGCCAGCCGTCGGCTCCCATTCGGCGGATGACCTCGCGGTAGGTGGGTCCGTGCCGTTCGGTGAGCATCACCTGGGCTTCGTCGGGCTTCACCAGATCGGCGAAATAGGAACGTAATTCGGCACGCAGTGCGCGTTGTTCGGGGGTCAGGTCAATGAACATCGGCCACCTCCTCGGTCGCGACGTCACGTACATCGGCGAGTTCGTCGAGTCGTGCTGCGGCGCCGCCGGTCAATCGCGCCAGGTCTTTGGCGATGGAGAAGTAGCGGTGCAGCGGATAGGTGATGTCGACACCGATTCCGCCGTGCAGGTGGGTCATCGTGCGCATCGTCGCCGGCACCTCCTCGGCCACCCAGTAGCTCCCGATCGCGAGATCGTCTGCTGCACTGAGTCCCTCGTCGAGCCGCCAGGCCGCGGAGGTGGTGGGCAGATCGAGCGAACGCCCGATCACGTAGATGTCGGCGAGCTGCTGCCCGACCGCTTGGAACAGCGCGATCGGCTTGCCGAACTGCTCGCGCGTGGAGACGTGATCGGCAGTCAGACGGGTGGCACCAGCCACGAGACCGTCCGCGTAGGCGCAGAGCGCGAGGCGGTAATGATCGCGCAGCACCCCGAGGTCGCGGGTGACGATGTCGGCGTCGTCGACCTCGACATCGTCGAAGACGACGGTGTATTCACCCCAGCCGCTCGACGTCGTGGTGCGGGTGATGGTGACCCCGTCGGCATCGGCGGGCACCACGACCACGCCGGCATCGCTGGCCACCAGCAGCACAGCGGCACCCTCGGCATGCAGCACGCCGGTCTTGGTGCCGTTGAGACGGCCGCCGCGGACGGAGGTGTGCGGGGTCGCGGTCAGGTTGTCGCCCTGTTCACCGATCGCGACCGCCGCCCACGAGCCGCCGGTCAGCGCCTCCGGCCACCGCTGCCAGGCGTTCGCGCCGGACCGCGCGAACACCAGCGCGGCGGTGAGGGTGCCCAGCAGGGGAACCACGGCGGCACTCTGTCCGGCGCGGCGCAGCAAGGGCAGCAGACCCAAAACGCCGATCTCGTCACCGTCGAGGTCCGCGGGCAGCGGCAGGGCCAGGAGTCCGGCGTCAACAAGCGCCCGCCACAGTTCGTCGTCGAATGGGTGAGAGCCGAACGTGGACTCCCAATCCGGTTGCCTCCGCGCGAAGACGTCGTCGGCGACGTCGCGGATCGCGATCGCCGAGTCGTCGAGGGCAAAATCCACCGGTGATGCCTCCCTTGAAACGAGCAGGAATTAGAACCTGTTCTAGTTGTATCAGACTAGCGCGTTGATTCGAGATTGTGGGGCCGTATCTGCGGTTTCTCCGACGGCCCGCGTTCAGCCCCGAGGCAGACCGAGAATGCGTTCGGCAGCCGCGGTCCGCAGGATCTGGGTGGTGCCGCCGGCGATCGACAGGCACCGATTCTGCAGCAGCAGGTCGGAGGCGTCGGTGGCCGCAAGCGCCTCGTCGCCGAGAAGTCGCAACGCCAGCTCGGGGACCGCCTGGCGGTGCGCAACGCCGATCAGTTTGCGCACGCTCGACAGCGCGCCGGGGTCATGGCCGGCGAGCCGTTCGGTGACGGCGCGGGCGTCGAGCACTCGGCCGACGTGGGCGTCGGCCACCATCTCACCCACCGCGGCCAGGTCACCGTCGGTGAGGTCTCGATCGGCGACCTGCGCGAGCAGCGATTCCATCTCCTTGCCCAGGCCGGAACCGCCCATGGCAACGCGCTCGTTGGCCAGCGTCGTGCGCGCCAGCCGCCAGCCGCCGTTGACCTCCCCGACGACGCAGTCGTCGGGCACCACCACGTCGTCGAGGAACACCTCGTTGAAGTTGGCGCGGCCGGTGAGTTCCCGCAGTGGCCGGATGTCGATGCCGGGGGTGGACATGTCGACCAGGAAGTACGTGATGCCCTTGTGTTTGGGGGCGTCGGAGTCGGTGCGCGCCAGGCAGATCCCCCACTGAGCGTTGTGGGCCTGCGACGTCCAGATCTTTTGTCCGGTCAATCGCCACCCCCCGTCCACCCTTTCGGCACGCGTACGCAGCGCCGCCAGATCCGACCCCGCCTCCGGTTCGCTGAACAGCTGACACCACACGATGTCGCCGGCCAAGGTCGGCCCGACGAAACGGTCGCGCTGTTGGCTGGTGCCGTGTTCGAGAATGGTGGGAATCGCCCAGCCCGCGATGACCAGGTCCGGGCGATCCACTTCGGCGTTCTCGAACTCGGCGTCGATCAGCAACTGCAGTGCGGCGTCGGCTCCCAGCCCGAACGGCGGTGGCCAGTGTGGTGTGAGGTAGCCCGATTCGGCGAGCAGTCGTCGCTGGTCGTCGGGGTCGGCGGCCGCGATGTCGGCCACCGCCGACCGCACCTCGTCGCGCCGGTGTTCCACCGCGGAAAGGTCGAGCGCAAACCGGCGACGGTCGCCGGCGAGGCCACGAACCGCAAGCTGCTGCTGTTGTCGCACCCCGTGACCGAGGGCCACCTGGGCGGCGATGGCCGACCGCAGGTACAGGTGCGCATCGTGCTCGAAGGTGAACCCGATCCCGCCGAGAATCTGGACGCAGTCCTTGGCGTTGGCGACTGACGCCTGCGCAACGATGGCGTCGGCGGCCAGTCTGCTGACGGCGAGTTGCCGGAATCCCTCGTCGTCTCCGCTCAACGCGACGTCGACCGCACCGGCCAGGTCCCATGCGACGGCAGTGATCTGTTCGCTGCGGCACAGCATCTCGGCGCAGATGTGTTTGATCGCCTGGAACGATCCGATTGCCACACCGAATTGGGTGCGCGTCTTTGCGTACTCGACGGCCGTCGTCAGACACCATCGTGCGACGCCGCTCTGGTACGCGGCGAGCGCCGCCGACAGCACACCATCTACCAGGTCTGCGTCGTGCAGTCCGACGACGTCGGATGCAGTGAGCCCGCTGATACGCACCCGAGATACCGACGCGGCGCCGTCCACCGGGTTCTGCGGGATGACCTCGGCGATTCCGATGCCCGACGGGATCACCCACCACCCGCTTCGGCCGGCGACGTCGAGCGGCGTCAGCACCACGCAACCGTCGACAAAGCCGGCGACCAACCCGAGGTCGAGCTCGCCATCGGCGAGTTCGGGCGCCGCACTCCCCGAGAAGGCCGACACCGGGGTGACGGCCGCACGTCGACCGGACACCAGCTCATCGACGATGGCCGCCGACCGCGGATCAGAACTCCGACTCAGCGCGATCGAGGCTGCGATGGTCGGCACGAGCGGCCCCGGAACCAGGCTGGTCCCGCACTGTTCGAGCATCGCCGCCACGTCGGCGAACTGGGCGCCGAGCCCACCGCGGTCCTCGGCAACCGCCGCGCCGAACACCCCGAATTCGGCGAGTTGTGGCATGAGATCGGCCCATTGATCGCGGGGTTTGTCGAGGTCGGACCGGACGCGCTCGGTCACGTCGACCCGCTGCGCCCAGTCGGCGATCGCGTGACAGACAGCCTTCTGTTCTTCGGACGTGGCGATAATCACGGTGATTCCTTGTGAATGTCGAGTTGTGACGAATAAATAGAACCTGTTCTAATATGCCATGAGTGGATGTAGATTCGGTACCCAGCGAATCAGCGTTCATCTGACTTCGAATACGTGAGGATGTCCGAGAGCACATGGCCCGTTCTGCACCTGGCAATGCCGCGATCGACGCTCCCGACGGGGCAGCGCCGGCGCCCGCGGCCGGAACCGAGTCGGGTTCCACCGCGCAGCGTGAGCGGCGCCGCCGCATCCTCGACGCGACCCTGGCCCTCGCCTCCAAGGGCGGCTACGACGCCGTCCAGATGCGCACCGTCGCCGACAAGGCCGACGTCGCGGTCGGCACCCTCTACCGCTACTTCCCGTCGAAGGTCCATCTGCTGGTGACCGCGCTGGCGCGCGAGTTCGAACGCGTGGAGTCCAAGGTCGACCGCTCACAACTGCGCGGCGACAACGCGATCGAACGCCTGCGGCACGTACTGGACATGATCACCTTTGCGATGCAACGCGATCCACTGCTGACCGAGGCCATGACGCGCGCCTTCATGTTCGCCGACGCCTCCGCGACCGCGGAGGTCGACCAAGTCGCCGGCATCATCGACCGACTACTCGCCGGGGCGATCGTCGACGAAGGCGAGCCCTCCGACGAGGATCTCGCGATCGCGCGCGTGCTCTCGGATGTGTGGATGTCGAATCTGGTGCAATGGCTGACCCGTCGCGCGTCGGCCACCGACGTCACCAACCGACTCGAACTCACCGTGCGACTACTGCTGAAGGACCGGGTGAACTGATGGCGAAGACACGTCTCACCTGTCCGTGCGGCGAATCCATCCGCGGCGCCGACGAGGACGAACTCGTCGAGAAGGTGCGCGCACATCTCGCCGAAAACCACCCCGGCCACGACTATTCGCGCGACGAGATCCTGTTCATGGCCTTCTGAGCCACCGCTCAACCAGCAGCAGTCGGCCGCGGAACCATCAGCTCGAACATCGCCGACAGCGACGATGCCAGGTCTGCGTCGGGATCGGTGAGCCACAGCTCGTGTCCGGCCATCGAAGCTGCCATCGCCGCATGCGCCACTGCGACAGGGTAACGCGAATCCGGCCGCTCCCCGCGCCGATGAGCGACGAATTGCGCTATGGCGCTGCGCCATTGGCGGTAGACACCGTTGGCCTGCGCCTGCACCGCCGGCGCACGCAAGATCAGTTCAGCGCGGTGGCGAGCCCACTCGTCTTCGGCACGACCATGGTCGATGGATGAGATGAAGGCCCTGGCAACCACTTCCGACGGATCGTCGGCCGGATCGGATTCGGTCAGCAGGCGGCGGAACGCTGCCAGCTCGGCGTCGGTCTCCACCCAGACGACGTCGGCCTTGGCACTGAAATAGCGGAAGAAAGTTCGCCGACTGACGCCCACCGCCGCCGCGATGTCCTCGACGCTCGTCTCGTCGAATCCGTCCCGCAGGAAGAGTCGCTGAGCCGCTGCCGCGAGCTCATGGGCACTCGTCGACGACGGACGTCCACCTCTGTCCACCCCGTGCGCGGCGTCGGCGACCCGCGCCGCCATCTGCTCCGACATGCCCCCATCGTCGCACCTCAACCACCGAGCATGCGAACTTTGCCGGATCCCCTGGCGCCGGACGCAAAGTTGTGGCACGGCGTGTCATATCCCCGAATTGAGACCGGGGTCACACTCGCACGAGAGGACATCGACATGGGCAACATCGTCGCGTCGATGAATCCGTACGACAACGTCGGCACCACCCGGCTGTCCACGTCGGTGCACGATCGGATGTGCCGATTGGTGGTGGATTATCAGGACGATTCCGCCGAGCGCGAGATCGTCAGTCGCCGAGCCGATCCCGTCACCACACGCGTGGTGGCCGACGCGGTCGCGGTCACTCGCGCCACCCGTGACCGCGACGACATCCGACAAGGCAGCAGCGTGCGTGGCGCGATCGACCTGGCAATGGTGACCACGCAACTGTGCGCCATGCGCGGTGTCGGGGTGCCGGCAGTCGACACCGTCGATCCGCCACGCGATCTGCCGACGGATTACACCGGCTGTTTCCTGGACGCGATGCTGGTGGCGCTGTCGGGACGAATCCACCTCGACGACACCGCTTTCTCGACGCCCGAGGCGATCCTCGTCGAGATCTGGCAGGACCATTTCCTCCTTTCGCCGGCGGCGGCCGAGCCCGGTTGAAGAGCCGTCGAGGCGGATTCGCCGCTGACCCGGCGAAGCCCCGGCTGCTCAACCTCGCGGTGTCCGGAAGCCGCTGCGACGTAAGCCCAAACAACTCGACACAGAACCCGACCTGCTCGTCGCTTCGTCGGGCGGCGGGTTTGCGATCACCTCGCGATCGGAGCGGGCCAAGACCCGGGGACAGGGCCGCGGATCGGGTGTGCCCGGCACCGCCGACGAGGCCAGCGAACGCGACGGCGACCTGCAGGCGCCGGTAGCGACGAACAAGCGCGCCTACGGGCCCGGCTGATCGCGCGGAAACTCGCTCTGGCGCAGGTTGTTCCGAGTCGTCGGGCACCGCGATCGGCCACCGGAACACTGATGACCCGCCGCTGGCGTGGCGTCTCCGACGAGATCGACCTCGACCGCACACTCGAGGCGGTTGAGGCAACCCCACTTCCCACCGACGACGACATCCTTGTCCGCGAACGCGTGCGAAGGCGACGATCTATCGTCCTCGTCGTCGACATCTCCGGTTCGACGCGCGGTGAGCAGGTCCGCACCGCCGCGGCGACCGCGGGTGCGCTCGCCGGTGAGCTGAGCCGAGACAGGCTGGCGGTCATCGCCTTCTGGTCTGACGCCGCGGTCATCTCCCCCATGGGCGAGGCGGTGTCACCCGATCACGTGGTCGATGCCCTCCTCACCTTGCCGACGCAGGGCCTCACGAACGTCGAGTTCGCGTTGTCGGTGGCGGCCGACGAACTCCGCGGTGTACTACCCAG
>NZ_JAKWBF010000037.1 GCF_022513585.1 Gordonia gummivorans | reverse complement strand
GGTCAGAGCCTATTTTTGGATTCCGACTTACTCTTACGCTTACTCCTAACGGTCCGATCAGCCCTCAGATGAAAGAATCGCCCCACACCTGGGTTGGTGTGGGGCGCGTGAAGGTGGTCAGGCTGCGTCCGTGGCTGCGTACTCGGCGAGCTCCATCAGGATTTCCATCTCGGCGTTGGCGGTGCGGGCGTCGATCCGGCCGGCGTTGAACTCGGCCACGAGTTCCTGCTGGGCTTTGGTGATCTGGTTGGCGTTCATGTCGGGCCTTTCGGTCGGTGTTCCTTGCTTGTGTCTCAAGTGTAGCACGCTTCCCCTGCTGGATGCAACACGTAGCTGGGGAAACTTGCTACACTCGACGCATGGGCATTGAATACCAACTCACCGCCAACCGTGCTCGCCGAGCTGCCGCACACACCGAGACCCTCGACGCCGCCACCGAGATGGAGACACTCGTACGGGCCGCATTCGACGCGGGGCTGACCGGCCCACAGATCGCCGGCCTCACCGGCGTCTCCAAGCGCCGCACCTACCAAATCCGCGACGGGGTGCGCTGACACCAGCCCCCGCAACGACGAAAAGAGCCCCGACGGCTTAGACCCCTGCCGAAGTGCCAGCTTCGACAGGGGTCGCCGTCGTATTGCGTCTCCAATTCTACCGTGCCCAAACGGGATTCCCGCCATATAACACCCTGGAATCTTCGCGTTATGGGCGGGTCATGCGGCCATCGCGACCGCCGCGACCCGACGCGTCAGCCACGCCTCATGCGCTTCGTGTCCCGCGACCGTCATATGCAGATTGTCGGTCGAGAGGTAGAGGTCGGCTGTGCCGTCACCCGTGGGCGATCCGGCGTACCCGGTGCCGTAGGTGACGGCATCGGTGCGCAGATCGAGCACCGCATCCACGCTGGCATTGGCCTGCGCCGCCGAGATGATCCACGAATTGAGCGTGTTGTAGGTGGAGCCGAGCCCGGATTCGACACCGACGACGATCAGCGTGGCGGTCGGGTATGCGGTCTTGGCTGCTGTCCATGCGGCGTTCGCGGCAGACTGCACGTCCGATTGTGACTGGCCTTGGTCGTTGGCGGTGCCGAAGAAGATGATGACATCCAGATTGCCGATTGCGGCGAGCGCGTTCTTCCGCTCGGTCGAGTTGTATGGGGTGGTGGCATCGCTTGCGGCGACCGCCTTGTACCCACTGGATGCGATGCCGAGGTTGTAGACATCCCAGCCGGTGCGGTGCGCGAACCGCTGCGCGAAACCGCCAGCAAAAACATTCGATGGGGAGGCGCCCTGCACGTAGGAGTCGCCCACAACCGCGCACCGCACCCGCTTGGCCGGTGCTGGTGCGGTGAAAATGCCAGACGGAGCACCAAGGCCGACGAAGCTTTGATTGCCCGAGAACACTACCTTGAGTGTGCGTGTGCGTGCCGTCGCAAACACAATCTCCACCTGCTGCACGCCAGCGGTCGTGAACACAATGTCGGCAGGCTGTAGCTTCTGCCCGTCCACGAAGATCATCATGTCCGATGTAGCGACCGTGGTATAGAGCCAGATGCGCACCGTCTGCGCCGAGGCGACCGTCTCGATAGCGTACGGCGTCGAAGACAGTGTGGTGGTTGATACTCCGGTGATGGAGTTGCGGCAGCCTTGATTGGCATCGCCGGCCACCGATTGCGTGAGGGTGCATCCCACCGGACGGTACGCGTTCGCCGCGTCCCACCGCTTGAACACTGCGGAGCTGGTGGTGGTGGTCGATTGCGTGACCGACGTGATGTCCGAGGCTGGATAGATGCCCCGATTCTGCGCCATCAGCGACCCAAGTAGAGGCTGCTTCGGGGTCGCCCAGATGCCATCGCCACGGTAGAAGTGCTTCGCCGTGGGGGTTACGCCGGACGGGTACAGCTTCGCCGGGGTCACCGCGCTGTCGGCTATCTTCGCGTTCTGCACCGACCCATTCGCCAGCTTGACGGCAGTGACCGAGTTGTCTGTCGGGGTGCGCTGATCCGAGAGCCGGGGATCATTGCCTGCCGCTGCCGTGGAGCCGGTCGTGCCGATCCCGAGGGTCGACGTGCCTGCCCCGATGGCGGCACGCGCCGCTGCCGCGTCGGCAGCCTTGACCACCGCCTTACCCACCGTGGTTGCATCGGTCAGCCCCTCGACGGTGGTCGTCCCCGCCGATCCGATCGGGGCATAATTGGTCGCAGCATCCGCTTGCGTGAGGAACGTATCGGAGCCCACTGGACGCCACTCAGTGCCGTTCCAACGCTTCAGTGTGGACATGGATCAAACCTCCAGAGTTAGTTGCTCAAACGGTGGGCGTGTATCTGCCTGGCCGATCTCATCTGCGGTCTTACTGCTGAACCTCAGATCCCACGCGGTGTTGCCGGACTCGCGTTCGGCGGTTCGGATTCGGTGGCAGTTGGAGCACACCACTTCGCACTTGGCGATCTCCGCCCACACCTTTGTCATGGGGTAATTCCCGGTGACGAGCTGGGAGACGATGTACTCCTTGCCGCTGCCGGGGAGATGGTCGAAGTCGAGTGCGCGCGGGTGTTTGTTCCAACCACAGTCGGCGCATCCACGCGCCGACTTGTACTCGTCGATCTCGCGGCGTCGGTCTTCGTAACGCTTGCGCATCTGTGCGCGCGTGCACTGGCGGCACTTCAGTCGACGCTTCGGTCGGTGTCGACCCTTCTGCACGCCGTCGGCGTAGAACTCGGACTCGGGTTTCGTCTCCCCACATTTCACGCAGCAACGCCAGGACTTACCATTGGACATGTCGAACCTCTCATACAGGTTTGGCCGCGCCTCGGGGGTGTTACCAGCACCCGCCGAGGTCCATACTTTCATGGTCGATTTTACCAGTTCAGGGCATGTTTTTGGGGTCATGCGGACGTGTCCAGCCAGAGGTCCCCGACGGCTGGGGATGATGGAGCGGTAGACCCTTCGGGGATCTGCGAGTACCGCGCGTCGCCGACCTCTGTCACCCGCGCGTCCACCGCGGCACGAGTCGCACCCGACGACGCGACGTAGCCGGCGACTGTCGCGTTGTCGGTCGGCGTGATGCCCTGCGCATCAAGCCACGCATCCACCGCGGCAGTCAATGACGTGACCGGGGATCCATTCGGGATGCCGAGGGTGATCAGGTCTTGGAGTGCGCCACCTTCGTCGGGGACGTCGAACTGGATGGATGGAGTGCGGACGCCGTGCAGCTCCCAGGGTCCGGGCTCGAGGTCGATGGTGTGCTCGACGCCGACCGTGTAGTTGGTGTAGGCGGTGCGCTTGTAGATGACTGATCCGTCGGCGCCGACAAACTCGGTGCGTGGCCGGAATCCGAGACGCTTGGATTGTACGGCTGTGGCGCCGAGGAATCCGTCGTCGATGGTGAAGCTGATTTCTGCCATTGCCTGCCCCCTTTCGGGCATGAGGAACACCCCCGACGTCTGCCGAGGGTGGAGGGTTATTCAGTTGTCACACTTGAGGTTCGACCAGGGTGTACCCGAGAGATGCGAGAGCATCTGCCACAGGCAGTGGGCCGTCACACACCAGCAATGGCGTCATACCATTCGCCGGATCGCCATCGGAGTCGAGCACGACCGCGTCCCCATCGCACAGGAAAACCTCAGTATTCTTCGGCTGATGGGTGATCGACACAGGACCGGGGGCCAGGCCAAGCGCTGCCAGCGCACCCGCCATGATCTGAAGATTCGCCAGCTCGCCCAGCACCTCCAGGCGTGGATAGGTGACCAGGAGGTACTTCCCATCCGAGCATTGATAGTGGTTGGTGACCGGACAGAACTGGGAAAGATTCTCGGCCAAAAGAGTTGCGGTTTCGGTCATCTCGTCCTCACTTGTAGAACAGCCAGCAGACACCGGAAGCACCCGCGCCACCCGCGCCACCCGCGCCACCACCGCCACCACCGCCGCCACCGCCGCCGGGATATCCGCCAGCCTTCCCGCTATCGCCGGTACCGCCCGTGATGTAGAAGCCACCACCATCACCGCCACCGCCGCCCGACCCTCCGGCCTTGGGGAAGCTCGCAGCCGACCGCGCGTTACCGGCAGCATTGCCCGCAGCGGGTGCCGTCAACGCTGTCTCGTACGGCGTGCCAGCAGCACCGCCGCCGCCATCATCAGACGACTCCCCAGGCTGCCCCGATCCGCCACCACTACCAGGGTCGGGAGCTAAATTATTACTCGCCGCTCCACCACCACCACCACCAGACGGGCCGGACGACACTGGAGCCATTGCCATACCGCCCGCAGACGGTGTGCCACCGGACATTCCAGCACCCACCTCCGCGAGCACCGCCCCCGTATGTGGAGACACATTGCCTGCACGCACGATTGTGTGTCCGCCCGCTGTGCCGACCGTAATATCCAAAGTCGAGTGCGCGGTCGGATCGAGCTGGAGTACGGTGTGCCCACCTCCACGGCCACCGTTTCCGCCGTTGTATCCAGATCTAGCAGCGCCGTTCTCGCCGCCGCCAATGATCGAGACCGAGAGTTCCGTCAAGCCTGATGGCACCGACCATCCCGCAGTAGTAGACGTGATCGTGGTGACCGTATAGCCGTTGAGCACAGCATCTTTGACAGCCTCGATCGTGGTTTGCACCTCGGCCGGATCACCCGTAGCGCCAGACCCGAACCAGCCATTGAAGATGGCATTCGAAATCGATTGCGCCACATGCCCTATACCCGTGAAGAATCCTGCCGGGTCAGCCCCGATCGACTCGCCTTGCGACCATGCCTTCCAATTGTCGAAGAACCCCGTCACATCCTCAACAGCCGCCCCCAACCCACCCCCCGCACCCGTGATGATCTCAATGAACCGGCGCAACGGAGCAAACAACAACGAAATGAACTGCAACACAGGATCATCCCCGTCATAGTCGCCATTCATCGCATCCCACAACTCGACAAACTTGCCCACCACAGGCAGATCCGAAATCACATCATGCGCGAGATCCAACAAATCATCCGGACCCTTGATATCTGCCGGATCAGCCTGCGCCACAGCCGACTGCGCCTGCGCCACAGCCGACACCAACCACCCCAACGGGCCATCCACATCCGACGCCGCACCCGAAGACTCCCCCGACATGAACGCCGGGAACCGTGACGCCATCGACACACGAGCCGTCTCCGCCGTGTGATCCTGCAACACAGTCCCAAGATCTTCAGGCTTGTACACACCGACCGGAAGATTGTCCGGATCGTACGACCCGATCGGCAAAGTCACAGCGCCACCCCCTCGATCATCCGGGCCAGCCGAACCGCGTGACCGCCGCTGACATATCTGCGCATGTGCGCATCGCCCTGCAGGTAGCCGAGCGCATACCCTCCGGCCGCCGACAAATCCGGCCAACGCCATGGCTGCCACCACGCCTGCGCGCGCATCTGCGTCACACGCTCGAAGATGTCGAGCGCCCAATCCTGCCCGTCCTCGAAGCTGCGCAGCGACATCCACTCCGTCAGGTCCGCGATGCTGCGCAGCGGGCAGCCGTCGGGCAGGTCCGCGATCGGATCACCCGGCGCCCAGACCGACAGGCGCGGTCTCGGCGTCGACAGCGGGCCCGCAATCCCCGACCGACCGCCATGGCGCTCCTGGTGCGGATCACCCATCGTCGCCACCGCCCGCACATCCAAGTCGTGTGCGGCGGGCAGGATGTCGCGGGCGAACCGCACCGCAGCAGAACCACCCTGCGAGTAGCCCGAGACGATGCACGGCAGATCGGACGCCCGCACCGCATCACGCAAAGCCTTCATCCCGGCGCGCACCGACTCCGCATACGACGGATCACCGATGCCAGTCGCGGGGCCGTACGTCGCCGGGTACTCGACATACCGGAAGCGCACCAACTCGGGGTCCAGCGCCCGCCGCAACGCCTCGGACGGCATCGAACCACCACGGCCACACCACGTCCCGTCCAGCCAGCACAACTCCATGCGCGGGCTCATATCAGGTCATCCAATGCGTCAACCTCCGAAGTCACCGCGTCAGCCTGGTCCGGATCGGCAACCCGCAACGTAGGCAGCACATCCCGAACAACCCGCACCAAACGGTGCGCGGCCCGACGAACCTTCGCCGCCGCCGCCCGCTCCGTCTCCGCGAGCTGCTGGTAGTCGATCGCAAGCTTCGAGTCCGCCGCCGCCAGCGATGCCCGCTGCTCCTTCGCCGACGAGAACCGCGTCAACAACCAGATCGTCAACGGCGTCACCGCGACCACCACACCGGCAATCGTGGTGACCGTCGCCGCGTTCACCGCTTCCCAATCTGACGTTCCACCCGCAGCGTCTTCCGGAAGTCCCGGACAGCGAGCAGAAGTGACCACAACGCCAACCCCGCGAACACGAACGGCGCAAACACACCCTTCGCCCAATTCTGGTCAACCACCGCAAGGATGTAGGTCGCAAACACCGTGCCCGCCATCACATTCCCCGACATCTGGATCAGCGCAGACGCATACTGGTCGCGCTCATGCCACAACACCCCGATCAACGTCGTGAGTGGCCCGATGATCGTCAGCGCCAACCACACATCCTGCACGTTGTCCTGCAACGCCACATCCAGTGCGCGCGGAACTTGCGTGCACCACATCTGGATACCGGCCACCAAGATCAGCGGATACACCGTCGACTGATAGATGAACACGGCATCGGAGTCGAGGACGTCCCAGAAGTCGCGGCGCAGAATGGTAGCCGCCCGCACCAGCCGGCGAATCGACGGCGCCATCAGCGGATCACCACCCAACGCGGCGAGCGACATGTCACCGCTCGACGCTCACGGCCGACGCGGTGCCCTTGGTGCCGATACGTTCCGACGCCAACGACGTCAGCAGCGACAGCACACCACCACCGAGCCCGACACCCGCGACCGTCACCCAATCGAGCGACCACACGTTGATCGTGTCACCACCGACCGCAAGCATCGCAGCCTGCGCCGCGCTCTTGACCGCGCGTTCGCCGGCATCCTTCCAGAACGAGACCGAGAACATGGGTCACTTCCCCTTCGCCGCGACCGCGTGCGCCGCGTTGATCCGCAACAGCGTCACAAGATTCACCGGCTGCGTCGGCGGCACATCCACCAACCGCACCGGACCTGCGCCGAAGTCGATCGTGTCGTCGGGCGAGAACGTGAAAGTGCCGGTGACGACCTCGTTTACGATTGCGTCGATCTCGTCCCGCACCCACGGGCCATCCGCGTCGCGGAAGCTCTTGGGCAGGAACTTCGCCAGCCACGCCGGAGCCTTCCTCACGCTCGAGCTGGCCCCGTTCACCTGCGCGGCACCCGACCACACCGTCTTCTGTTCTACATCGTTCAGTGCCATGAGAAACTCCTCCGGGAGTAGAGCGGCACCCATCTGTAGGCACCGGTTGTATCGGTTTCGGCGGTCGTCGAGCCCGTTGGTTCCGCCGTTGATGGCCCGCGTCACGCCGACGAGATCGCGGGCGTCGCACATCGCATTGAGCTGCGGACGTGCGACCGTCCAATACCAGGCCGGACCGACCCAGCAGTACGTGTCATCGCCGAGCGCCACCGGATTGTCGACGAAGAACCGCGGCGTCGGGACGATGCCCTGGTGGTAGGCCCACTGCGACACCGCCGTGTGATTCGCACGACCAGTCACCTGAATCCAGCCGTGACCCTTGAACCGACGCCCGTCACCCGCCTGCGTGTTGCCGAGGTCCGAGCGCCACTCATACGCGCTGCCGTCCGCGATCTCGTTCTGATACTTGAGCCCCACGGACTCGTGGCCGAGCTGCGCCGCGAACATCGCCGCGCGATCTGGCGTCGTGATGTTCGCCCACTGCATCGCCTTGAGATACGCGGGCAGGAGTTGTTCGTATCGGGCATGGGTGAGTGTCCAGCCCATTGCATCACCGAGCGTTGTCGCGTCCATTATGACGGCCCCGCCAACTGTGCGAACCCCGACCACACGTCGCGCTGCTGCGCGGCGGTGAGGCCAGGCAAGAATGTGTCCTTCTCGACCGACCCGACCGGGCACGCCGTGTACCCCTTACCCGCCACACATGTCGCCGACTTGTCGACCTTCTGCCAGTAGACATTCGGCGAGAACCCCGAATCGATCACCAAGACCTCGCGTCGCGCCCGGTTGTAGCCCGCAATGAACCGGTAGTGATACACCACCCCGCCCGAGTATCGGACATTCTCGCCGCGTGCCCCGCGCGGATAGTTCGACGGCGGCACCATCACGTTGTCGACGACACCGAACCCTGCGTTGATCGAGCGGCAGATGTCGTCGAAGTACAGGTCCGTCGCCGCCTTCGACGCCGGATCGGCGATCGTGCGCACCACATACCCCGGAGCGCCGAGCCGGCGGTTCAGGTAGTTCGCTATCAGCCCGACATGATTGGTGCCGTTCTCTGTTGTGCCGAGTGCGGCTGCGATGTCGCGCTCCGACATGCGGATACCCCGCACAATGAGCGCCTGCTGGGTCGACGCCGGACCGCACCAGTAGTAGGTGTCTTGCGACACCGCTGGGAAACTGCCGTCATACGGGAGCGTGACGTCACCTTGCATCACCGCACCTCCTTGATGTCGAGAGAATGACAGCCGCGATCGGGTGCGGCGTGGGATCATGCGTAGATGAAACGTGCGGCCATAGTCCTGCTCGCTACCTTCGCCACCCTCGTCGTCGCGGGCTGCTCAAACGACGGCGACAACACCACGCCGACCACGGTCACCATCACAAGCCCGGGACAGTCACCACCCCGCACCGACAGCAAACCCGAAACCAACCAGTGGGTCCGCGAATCCGGCGTGTGGCGCTTCACCTGCTAACCCACAACCCCCATGCGGTCCTTCGGGATACGCTTCGGCCGCTTCGGAGCTTTCCGCACGCGCGGTGTCTCCTGTGGCGTCGAGAGGTCAATCGGATCAGGCACCTCCGTCGACCCCTCCCGCAGCCGCTCCAACATCACACCCGGAAGTGTGATCTCCGTAGCCTTCTCGTCGGTCTGCCGAACACCGCAATCATCCAACAACTCGGCAATCTGACGGACCGCCGGCATTGAGATCGGATACTGATGCGTGTACATAGCGAAAGCCACAGCCTTCGCCAACACATCCACCCGATCAGACTTATCTTTGTCACTCATCCGATTCCGATCTCCTGAAGCGCGCCCATCGCTGTGCTGATGAGTCCGATAGCCTTCTCCATAGGGTCCTGTTTCGCGCGGCGGTCACCGAACTTTGCATTCCACACCGCCGAATCTGACCCACCAAGCGGTAGCGACAATTCACGACACCGGCACACAAACACCCGAGCACCAAGGTATTTCGCCGTCGCACCAACCCGATCACCTAGCCACCAGTGTCCCTGGCCGTTGTCGCCGATCTGCCACGGAGCACCCGACGTCACCGAGAATGAGAAAGATGTATCTGGGTCGGTCTCTCGGCGACGTTTCCGCAGATCCACAAGCGCCGCAGGGGTATACGACTGCGTGACACCAGAGGCGGCCGTTTCCAACCAGTGCCCCCACCCTTGTTCCGCGGCACGCAACAGTAGGGGGACTGACATGTGCGCAAGTGTGGAATCCCGAAGGATTGGGCCAGTGAAAGCCCAGAGGATATTGCCCAGGCTGCCCACGTTGATGTTCACGCCGACGCCGACGCCGATCACGGCACCGAGGTTGTCCCCCAGCACATCTCCGGCGTATCCGATCACGGCCTCGTACAGCTCGTTGACGCCCGGCATGGACTTTCCGCCCGCCGTGATTCGACACGGCCCGCCCGCACCGCGCGACAGGTCAAAGTCGGTCATTCCGGTGATCTGTCCGTCTCGATACACCGCATACGGGCGTGGTGGCTGTGACGACAGGAATCCCGGCAGGCGGTAGCCCTCGACGTCTACCGGATCGCCGGTCAGCAGGTCGTAGGAGTCCTCAACGTAGTCCGAGGTGACGTTCGCGATGGCACGCGCCATACCCGTAGCAAGGTTCCCGGCGATCGATGTGCCCGACCTCCACCCCGACTTGTCCACAATGTCAACGAACAGGGTTCCGTTGCGCCACGACGTCCCAGCACCCGGAAACGGTTCAGGGTCACCAGTTTTGAATCGTCGAGGAACAACCATCAGCTCCGCATCCTCAAGGATCGGAGCCATCACCTCCAGCCACGACTGCTTGATCGTGCCGGTGATGAGTGTCGGCGGTGCGACCGATGACGTGAGTGGCCGCGGGATAGGGATGATCTGCGCCTGAGCCCACAACCCGCCAGTCCACGTAGACGAGTCGAGGATGTCCAAGTTCATGTTGAAATTGGTGCCCTGGTTGCGGAGCACGTTCACTCCAAGAGATGCCAACCCGCCCCAGTCGGCCGGCGCAACCAAAAACTGCACCTTCGGCAACTGGATCAGCGACACCGGTAGGAACGGAGCCGCCGCCATGTGCACATGCTTGAGTTCCTGCATGTCGTCAAGGAACTCCAGGACGACACGATCGCCGTCCTTCGTTGACCGCTGGAGCCGCACACCGGTTTTCGGGTCAGTGCGCCCACCGACACGTGCCCCATCCTTCTCCACAATGACGTGGATGTTGGAAGTGTCACGGTCCTCTTTGTTGAGTGCCCAATGCGCGAGGAACGTTGAGCGGTGATCCTCCATCTCGGAAGCCCACCGGTCGAAGTCATCGATGTCGTCACCAGTGAACGGCGTGAGTTTCGACTGCGCTATCGGCAACTCGAACTGGATCGAACCGGTATCGTTCTCTTTCAGATTCATCGAACCGGCGAGCCGCGCATGAGCCGTACCACGAAAATTCCAGTCACCGTCATACAACTCGACGCGCGCAGGGCGAGCGATGCGTGAGATGCGGGTTTCCCGAATCTCCTGCGCCCACTGGTCGAAGTCGTCTATGTCGTCACCAGTGAACGCGACGATGACGCCGGCCAACCTACTCGCCGCCCATTTCTGCGGACCAGAATCGGCGCAACCGTAACTTCACCTGGGCACCCGCCGGTCCGTCGATGATCACCGGTAGCATCACCGGATCGTCTTCTGACGCGGTGTATTCCGGTATCCAGTACAGAGGTTCGACCGCCCCCATCTGTCCGTCGAAGTTTGACAGGTCGCTGGCAACGTAGGGGTCCATCATCGGGTGCGCCATTACCGACACAAACTGTTCGGTCGGCTCCAACGTGATCATGCGGTCAGCGTGGTCTCCGGGCTGCCAGTTCCCCGTTTGGTCGATCTCCTGCTCGTTGCCGAAACTGAAGTCCGGCAACGACACCTGGCACTCTCCGCCATTCGGTTTGATCGACCAGATCGGCCACGCAGGCCGGTCTGTCGGATTCCATGCCGGCACCCACACCGTGTTTTCACCCGCAGATGGATTGGTGGCGATCACCTGGTGCGGCTCCGACTCGTAGTCCGGGTTCAGTGCGACCGCCTCAACTGTGGCAAGCGCATAGTTGTCTATGTTCCAGTCCCGCTTGGGGTTCACCTTGATCGACTTGGACCGCTTACACTTCAGCCACCGCAGACCAGAGTATTCGGTTTCGTAGTGCCACTCGAATGTTCTGCGCCACAACAGACGGCGCAGCCTCGATATGGTGGCCTCGATACCGTCGCCCATGTCGTAGCAGTTGAACGGCAACGTCAGGGTACGGACGGGTGTTTCCTCGCCGCCGTCGAACCCGCCCGGCATCCCGGCCACATCAATCGTTTTCAACTCGACCTCGGTGTCGAACATGCCGTCAGGGTCTTCGTTGAGCTTGATGCCCTCCCACTCGGAGCGGTCACCACCGGACACAAGTACCGACTCATCCTCAGTCACCAGACTGATCCGAGCACGCCCATTCCAGCCCATGTCACCATCCCGCCATCGCGGCGCGTTGCCGCGACTTCTCGATTTTCTGCGCCCGCTCCACGTTCCGGTCGTCGCCCACGTTGTAGGTTGCGCCGCGTGGCAACCGCGCCAGTACTTGCATCAACTGATCCAGCTTCGCGACGATCTGGTCGCTGCCGGCTCCCTGGAAGTTGCTGCGCACCATTTGCTCGAACGCTTCAGTCTGCCGCGGCGACAACACCCGCTCCGGCGTGAGGACGTTCTTGGCCATCAAGCCGGTACCGACACCAACACCGCCAGAGTCGTACCAGTTGTTCGCTTCCCAGTGTGCGCGGGCACCCATCGGGGTTTGGTAGCGGTCACCCACATAGTGGTCGTATGCGGTGCCCTGAACCTTCGGATCGGGCGACGAATCCGGCAGGTACTTGTCCTTCGTGGCCCCGAGGAACTGGGGTAGACCGAACGCCCCCGACGACGGGTTTACCGCAGTCGGATTCCAGTTCGACTCCTTCGTGATGATCCAATCGGTATCGGTCCACGGCTGCCCTTGCTGCCATGCTTCCCGCAGCCCAGACTTGAACGCATCCTTGATCGAATTGCCTGTGAGGTTCGCCGTTCGCCCACCGCCGTCCGGGTCGCCGCGGCGGCCCGCCGAGTTCGTGCCCGGATCGTTGGGGTGGTACTGCTCAGTCGTAACAGTCGACGGGTTGTAGCGGTCCTGCGGCGAATAGATCGCCTGCGACCGGTCATATTCGGCCTTCGCCACCGCGTCGTCGTTGTTGTAGCGGGTCCGCATCCCCCTGATGTCCGCGTCGTACCTCGACTGCAGCGCACCAAGTCTGCGCTGGTACTCGTCAGGCGAGATCGACTTCGCATCCCGCAAACTCTCCAGCGACCGCTTCTCACGCTCGAACTGCACCTCACGCGCGAACTGGTCAGCCTGCAACCCCTGGCTACGCTTCAGCTGCTCATTCTCGTACCGCTGCTTACCCGACAGACTCGACACCGAATCCTGGTTCACCTGCCCGTACTTCTGGCCCGTCCGGATCACCGCGTTCTCGTAGTCGTGACGGTGGCCGAGCTCGTCGGACTCATACTGGTTCTTCAACGCCAGCAGCCGATTATCCTTCTCAGCCGACGAGATCAGCTGAGACTGGTAGTCGCGGTCGATCGCCGACTTCGCAGCGTCATAGTCAGCCTTGCGTTGCTGCTCAGCAGCCTTGAAGTCCTCGTCGAGCTTCTTCTTCTCGGCGTCGTAGTTTTTCTTCGCGTCCTCGCTGTGCTTCCGCTCGTACTCGGTGATCGCCGCCAGCCAGCCTGGCTGGTCGTTGAGCGACAGCACACTGAACACGTCAGACAACTGGCCGGTGATGAACGCGCCCACCGCCGACCCCACCCGACCGGAGATGCTGGTATCGCCAGAACTGTTGGAGTCCTGCGAGATCGGGTCGAAGTTGTAGCCACCGCCGTAGGCGGCGTCGGGATTGTTCTGGCTGTTGTTCCCGCCGGCCGGCGAATCGTTGTTGCCGCCGCCGTTGTAGCGGTCCTCGTCCTTCACGTCGATGTAGGCACGGTTCGTGAACTGCGAGTCGTTCGCGCCGACGCTTCCGCCAAGCATGCCGCCGCCGTTACCGCCACCCATCTCGACATTCGCGCCATCCGGCAGAGTGCCCGCGGCATGGCCGTCCTCGCCGCCGCGGTGATACCACCCAAAGTTCATGGCACCCGTCTTCGTGCCCGACTTCGCGCCCAGCTTCGCAAGGTAGTCGCCCATGTTTGCGGTCGAGAAGCGACCACCAAACGGCGGAAGCCCCGCCGCCAACCGAGCAAAGGCCGATTGGGCACCCGTACAGTCGCCCCAGTTGACGCCACCGCGCACGTAGGGAGCGCCAGTCAGCGGCCGCGACGCACCTTGCCCTTCGGCGAGCGCTCGGAGTTGCGCCCCGGTCACGATGCCACCATCGGCGAACCGCCGGACACCGTCAATCTTGCTGGCCTTCAGCAGCTTCGACAGCGCACCGCCGGCGACACCACCTATCAGCCCGGACAGCGTGTCAGGCAGAGCGCCTTGTGGAAGCAACTGGTAGCCGAACATCGACGCGACCGCGGCGAGGATGTCGGTGGATCGGCCACGCTTACCCGTCGCGAGGGGAATGTATGCTTCCCCGCCCGTCGACTCTTCCGCGAACACCGTGCCGTCACCGCGGCCGGCGTAAATGTCTGCGCGCGTCGGCTTCTGCATGAACCGCAAACCGGCGCCGTTGGCGTACGCTTCCAGGTCGGAGATGCCGCCTGCCGCGTAGCGCACGATCGCACCATCCGCGCGACCGCCCGGTTGGCGGCGACCACTCGAATCCCTGGCCTGACCAACCGCATTCGCGCCATTGATCGCGACAATCTCGGCATAGCGAGGCTTGGCTGCGTTATCCAGAGCGTTGTTGACGAGCTGGATCTTCTGCATGATCGCCTGAATCGCCATGTCCACCTTGGGATTGGCGGTCTTCTTCGACAGCGTTTCCAACTCTTGGATGGACACCTGCTTGCCCTGCAACAGCTTGTCGATGACCAGCGCAGCCTCCGGAGATACCGCGGTCTTGTCGAGCCCCTGCAGTTCGGCGCGCACCTGTGCGTTACCTGCATTGAACTGTGTTGTGTTCAGGTCGATGTTCGGGTTCGCCTTGAGTGCGTTCAGGACGTTCACGTTCTGCGTGATGAGCAGCAGCTTGGCGCGCGCCGCATCGTCGTTCGCGGTGATCGTCACCATGCCATTGACTGGCTGGGACACCTTGACCCCGAACCGCTCCAACTGGGCGCGGGTCTCGCGGGACACCTGTGACTCCTCGACTGTGATCTCACGCTTGTCGGGCGTCTCGTTCCACACCTGCGAGATCGCCGCCAACTGCTGGATCACCTCAGGCGCACCCTTGAGTGCCACCACAATCTCGACGTCATCGAGCCCGAGTTTCGCTGCAGCCGCACGGATCTGCTCAGCAGTCAGGCCGTACTGGGTCGCAAGCTGCACAAGCGCCTGCTGATTGAGTCGGTTACGCTCCCCCATGTCCGCGCCCTTGGCTGCGGCCTCCTGAGTGGCATCCACCAACTCCATCAACGACTTACGCAGATTCTGACCATTCTCCGTGGATGTGTTGATGCCGAGTTGCGCATCGAGCAGCGCCACACCGAATCCCTTGGTCTTGTCGATCGCCTGCTGGGTCGATTCCGCGATTCGCTGGAGCGTCTCGTTGTGCCGCGCGATCGCATCACCCTTGGTGCGCGCCGGATTCAACGCATCCAACGCCGCCTTGAGCGCGTTCGATTTGTCCGCCGCGGTGGCGGATTTGTCGCCCATGATCCGCATGGCCTCGCCAAGCTCGGTCACGCCAGGCGTCACGCGCGCTGCAAGATCGCGCTGCTGCTGGTAGGCATCCCGCAGCTTTTTCAGATCGCCAGCGGCCTTCGCGCCACCCTCACCTGTCTGTGACAGACGCATAGCGAGGCTTCCGAACTGCGAGTCCGACCCGTAGACCGATCTCGCCAGTTGATCATTCGTCAGCTTCAGCTCAGAGATCGCCTTGTTGGCGGCCATCGCCTGGTTCGCGGCCTGGTTTTGGCCGTCGTTGGTATGCATCGCCAGCTTGAACAGGCCGCCCAGCTCTTTGGTCTGCTCCCACGTCGACTTGTGGGTGTCCGCGGTGGCCACGAGGGTCTGTCGGTAGGCGGAGAGCTGTTCGCCTGCCTTCGCCCAAGTGTCGTCCGTCATGTTGCCGCGCGACTGCTGCAGCGCCGCACCCAGTTCCACCTCAGACTGAGCCAGATCCTGCACAGCCTTCGACTGCGCACGCGCCTTCTGCGTGTTGTCCGCGTGCGCCGACGCCGCCAACCCGAGATAGGCGATTGCGGCGGTGATGGCCAATCCCCACGGGCCACCGAATACTCCCGCGACGTTCGAGCCGGCCTGACGAAGGCCTGTCAGCGCGGCCGACAAGGTTCCGGCGGTGCGACCGAACTGGGTCGCACTAGACGCTGCGGTCAGGAACGATGTCTGCATCTGCGCAATGATCGGCACTCGTTGCCCGATCATCGCGATCTGAGATCCGAATCGGCCCATCTGCACCGCACCGAATCGTCCTGCTTGCACAACGGCGTTGTTGGCCGTCACCAGTGCCATCATTCGGGACGTGGTGGTTGTGGTGGTGGTTCCGAGCGCGGCGACCGAACCGGTCACCCGACCCATGAGCGCGGGTACCGTCTTGAACAGCAGCCAACCGGCGACCGCAGCTGTCACGATCCCCTGATGACTCTGCATGAGACCAGCGGTCGTCGCCAGGAGCGGATTCAACGCATTCAGGACGGTAGTCGCCGCCTGCAGAGTAGTGAGCATGATCTGCCAGCCCGAGAACCCGAGCGCGGCAGACGCTTTCGCCAGCGACCCCGAGACCGACGCGAGGGGCTGGATGAGACCTACGGCAGCATCCCGCAGGCCGGAGAACGTGCTTCCTGTGTCAGTTGCCAGCTTTCGCAGCGTGTCACGCAGTCCGGGCTGATTGAACGCCTCACCCATCCGGTCCCCGGCCGACTGCGCCTTCGACACCATCTGGCCGATCGCATCCGACGCCGCATTCGCAGCCGTCGTGAGTGGTCCCTTCACGACGTCATAGAACGCCAGCCCGGCATCCTGGGCGGCATTCTTCAACCGTTCCCACGCGCCGGGGAGCCCCTGCATCTTCGCGGCGGCCACCTCGGCAGCCGAACCGTTTCGCTCCATCGCGGCGCGCATCGCATTGAACCCGCCTGCGCCCTGCTGCGCCGCGATCCCACTGAGCCGCATAGCATCCGACCCGAACAGAGTCGCGGTCGCCGCCTGATACTGCTCAGCCGTCATCCGCTTCGACGCCGCCTGCAACTGGCCAAACATCGACTCCATGCCGACGAACTTGCCGTTCGCGTCGTACACAGTAAGGCCGAGTTCCTTGATGGCCGCCTGCGCTGGCTTGCCCTGGTCAGTGAGCGCCAGTAGCGCCGACTTCAGCAGAGTGCCCGCGTCGGAGCCCTTGATACCGGCGTTTGCAAGCAGGGAGATCGTCGCCGCGGTGTCGGACATCGTCAGGCCAAACTGGTTGGCCACCGTGCCCGACGCCTGGAGCGCATACGCCACATCGGTGATCTCGGCCGACGACGCGTTTGCCGAGTTCGCCAAGATGTCGGCAGCCTTACCCGCGTAGTCAGCGCTCTTGCCGAACGCCTGCAACGCTTGTGACTGGATCGTCGCCGCCTGCGCCGCATCAATCTGTGCGGCCGCCGCGAGCTGCAGTGTGCCGCGCGCCGCGGCCA
The DNA here is from genome assembly GCF_022513585.1 of Gordonia gummivorans. Classification (GTDB taxonomy): domain Bacteria; phylum Actinomycetota; class Actinomycetes; order Mycobacteriales; family Mycobacteriaceae; genus Gordonia. The sequence continues at coordinate 32,988 of NZ_JAKWBF010000037.1, read as the reverse complement.
TCGACTGCTCAACCGTGAACCCACCCTTGGCCAGCTCAAGCATCGCGTTCGCCGCATCCACACTCGACGTCGCCGACAAACTATTGTCAGTGCCGAGCTTGCGCGCCTCCGCAGACACCGCGGCAAGCTGCTGCGACGTCGCCCCCGACACCGCCTGCATCGTATTCAACGCAGACGTGAAATCCATCCCCGACGTGATCGCCGACTTCATCGCCGCCGCCACACCCGCGACACCCGCCGTGACACCAACAGCCCCGGCAAGCCCCTTCATCGAAGAAGTGAATGCCGACCCAAACGATCTGCCGGCCGACTGCCCAGCGCGACGCCCCTCACCATCGGCCTGACCCAAAGCACGCCGGATCTGAGCAGGAATACCATCCGTGGATGCCACGATTGAAATGTAGGCAGTAGCCAACTCCGTCAAGGGGTTTCACCTCCATGGCATGACAAAGGCGAGGTTGCGTCTCGCAACCTCGCCTTTGGTTTTGGTAGTGGTAGTTCCTACTTGGCGCGTTCCAAATACAGAATCGCGCGCCGCAATCTTTCGGGATCGTCACGCATCATCCCCAGTGCGCGATTGCATGGCCCGCAGATCATCCCCCTGACGCACCCTCCGCACGTCGTGGATTTCCGAGAAGGGCAACAGGAATGGTCGTGGTCAACATGTAACGAGTCCGGCCTGTCGCCACAAATCTCGCACCCGCGATCCAGCGCCGCGGAATACTCTTCGGGGGTGATCCCATAGCGACGGAATCGGACGGCTTCGGGAGATTCACGGCCACACTTCGGGCACCACTGAGTATCCACCCGCTGCAGCCTGCGGCCAGACTTCACAAGAAGAGAGAACTCATCCCCACACAATCTGCACAAAGCCGATCGTGGGCGGTTTCCCAACTCCGTCGCTTTCAGAGTCGCCGACCTTCGCAGTCTAAGCTTGGGCGCTGACCCATCGCTGCGGCGGCGAGATGTCGAATCCAACTGCTGACAGTTTGTCGAGCAGTGTTTGCGCCGTCCAGACCCCTTCTCGACGTCCTTGCCGCAGACAGCGCAGACCCAGTCTTTGGTCCACGTGTCCGGCCGCAGCTCGCCGTGCCTGGACCGCATCATCTGGTGTGAAGCGCAAACGTCGTCAGCGCCTCGTGCGGGTTTGTCGCATGTCGGGTGTATGCAGGTCGGTCGGCACTGGTCCGAGCAGTAGGCCCATTGTCCGGGTCCACGATCGATCGGCTGTCCACAGGTGGGACATGGTCGGCGGGTGCGGGTAGCCTTCACGGCAGCCCCTCCTTGTTGCGTCAAGTGAGTGGGTTAGGCCCCGCCTGGTGTTGGTAGCACCTGTCGGGGTCGCTTCATCTTATCGCGGAACCCCGCCGCCTGGTCTTACTATCACCTGATGAAGGACATTCAGCTCGACTCAGACGGCAATTTCCGCTGCTGGAACTGTGGCGGGAAAAACTTCTCCGAGAAACGCACGCGTCGATCTAAGGTGATCGGCGTCGGCGCTGGCGTTGCCCTGACACCGCTTGCGGCCGCCGGAATCCTGGCCGCAAAGAAGCGCCTCTACTGTCAGGGGTGCGGCGAGTACAACAAGATGGGCGACGCTCAGCCGTATACGCCGGCACCGGACAGCCCGACTGCAACCAGCAACCAGTCGCCCAGTGCTGCACTAGAAGCAGTGGGTGTTGCCATCATCGCCCTGGTCGTGTTCGTGTTGACGTTCTTGACGATCGCCTATCAGGCGTGGTGGTGGCTGGTCGTACTCGCACCAGCGTGCATGCTAGTTCTGGTCGGACTTGCTGGTTTTGCGGTCGAACTCCTGGCCCCCGCCGGGAAGTCTCTGCGCCGAACATCCAAGCGGCCAGGCCGTAACTCGGTTCCAGTGAGGACCGACGCTGCAGGTCCGGCGTTCACTGCAAAGAAGCCCCGCCGATCGTTCTAACGCGCCATCTCGGCGCGCACCTCGGCCGCCGCGGCGCGCGCCCTGTCATCGCTATCCGACCGGTCCGGCTCTGTCGTTTGATCAAATGAATCCCGCTGCGGCCCGTACGTAGCCGGAAGAAACACCGGCGGAACATCCTCTGGGCGCTCGTACCGCGGCGACACCGTGACGTACCGCTGCCACGACACAATCGTCGCGATCTCGGACAGAAGGAACACCGCCGGGTCAGAGAAACGCCAATCCGGATTCATCGCCCGATGCAGTTGCATCGACGGATCAGAACTGGCACGGCTGACGATCGCCCGCAGGTCCGGCCACGACAACCACGGCTTCCCGAGATCCCGCAGCCGTAGCCCGCGGTCGATCAGGTCGTATTCGACGGCCTCCCCATGCTCTTTCAGGAGCTGGTGGAGGCTTCGGATTCCCCCACTGTGATGTCCGGCGAGGTGAGTTGTTCCTTGATCCACTCGATGGTGCGTTCGGGGATCTTCTTCGAGGTCACCAGCGTCTTGTATTCAGCAGCCGAGACGTACGGTTTGATCCACCGCAGGGTGACCTCACGGACCTGCACCGCATCGGCCTTCGCCTTGGCCTCGTCCGGGAAGGGTGCGCGCTCCCTCGGGAGTGGTGCGCGCTGATCCTCGGGGAGATCGTCGTTGGCCTCATGCCACGCAGACACCATCTCCGGAGTCACTTCCTCCGGCAGGTCGTCGTTCGCGATGTGCCAGTCGGTGACTTCCTTCTCCGCGTCCAGGATGGGCTGCAGCCACTCCTGGTACTTCTCCACCTCGTCGGGCGTCAGCCATGACAGCTTGGGTGCCTCGATGAGGATGGGGTCGCGGCCGGGGATCGGGACGGCAATCTTGACCAGGTGGTCGGTGGATGTGGGGGCGACAGCGTAGCCCTCGGGTACAGGCATGTGACCAGGAACCTTTCGTGATGGGTGGTGGCGCGATCAGGAGCCTGCCCCGGCCTGGCGAAAAGGCGCGGCTCCTGGTCAAGGGAAAAGGACAACCTTTTCCGCCAGGCCGAGTTCGAAACATCGGGGTGTTGAGACACCCCGCCGGGCGAGTTTCTTGTGTCAGGACACGACGACCGCGGGGCTGCTGCCGCCGGTGAGTCCTGCACCCGATCCGGTCAGCGCACCGCCGAGGGCGAGTGTGACCGAGTAGGGGCCGCCGGCCGAACCGGTGACGGTCGCGTTGCCTGCGCCGACGGTCGAGAGTGCGACGAGCGCGGCCTGGACCGCCGATGCGGCGGCGTTGTTCGCCAGACCGGTGGTGGTCTGTCCACCCACGGTCAGCGTGAAGGTGCCGCCGGTCGGCGAGCCGGTGATAGCCACGGTGTAGTTGGCCGGGACGGTAGGTTTGCCGTCGTCGCCGTACTCTTCGACGAAGTTGCCGTCGGAGTTGCGGAACGCCTTGATCGTCAGCTCGAGGTAGGTGGCGTCGTTGTGAACGTCCTTGATCTCTGCGAGTTCGGTGACACGGCCGACCTCGATGGCGTAGCGCTTACGTTTCGCTCCGGACTTCACCTGGAACACGTGCGTCGACAGCGGGAGCTGGTCGGCACTGTGCTCGACGTGATACCGCTTGCCGTGGGAGCCGTCGGCCGCGATCTCGGTGACCTTCGCGTCGCCGAACGCGGTCTTCTTCGCGTCGATCAGATCGACGTCGAGGAGCTTGATTTTGAAGGTGCCGTTGTACTCTTCCTGGATGTCGATGTAGTCGGCCCCGTCGAAGTCCTTGATGGTCTTCGATGTGCGGGTGATGCCGACCGACAGGCCATCCTCGGCGCAGGTGCCCTGATCCTTGAATGCCGCGTTGAGCGTGGTGGTGGAATCGGTCGGCTGGGTGGTGCCCAGCGGCGCCCGGTAGTAGACGCCGCCGTTAATCGACTGTGCGACGAACGCGTTTGCAACATTTCCCATGATGGGTTGCCCCTTTCAGGCGTTGTGACCAGGAGCCGCGAAAGGTGCCGTATTCAGTTGGAAAATCAGGTGTTCAGCACGAACAGGGTGCCGGTGAACTGCCACCGCGCGTGGGTGGTCAGATCGGGATCGGGGAAGTCGGCGATGTTGTTCTGCAGCCACCCGGTGACATGCATGCCTGCCCAGGGCCCGCCAGATGCGGCCGCCCGCAATGCGTCCACCGCGGTGTAGACATCCTGCTCGGCTTGCTGACCGTCGGGCGCCTTGGCTGCGGTGGAGGCGAAGCACTCGACAAGCAGAGTGGCCCGATCCAGGGCCCACTCTCGCGGCCCGCCGACTCGCGAGAGTCGGATGAGCCTTGCGGGCAGCGGGTTCGGTGTCTGGTTGGCGATCTTGACGGGCGATGGATACGCGGGGGTGAGGATCGCCTTCGCCGCTGAGATGATCGAACCCATCAGAGCGAGCGCACCAGAGTGTTGTGCTTGGCGTTGTCCACCATGGCGCGGGCATCCCCGGTCGCCACAGTGGTGCGCCAACGGCCTTGCGGTCTCGACGCGCCCTGTCGCGACCCGGTGATGTAGGTGCCCTTACCGCGGGCGTTCAGTTCGTCGCACCTGCGTTGCGCTTCGGCCTCTTCCATCCCGACAACCGCCGGGTCGGAACGGATCTCACGCAGAGCACCGTTATTCCACACGATCCGCATCGGACACCTCCCGAACCTTGCGCCAGTGACCTGGCGCATACGCTGACCACACCCGGCCTGGAGACCGAAATACAACCAGCGCTCCGGACGGCTCGGTCATGAACGACACCTGCGGGCCGTCGAACGTGTCGAGGACGGCGCCATCATCGTTGACTCCGGTGACGATCTCGATCATCCCGACACAGCCTTCAGGTTCACAACGCCTCCTGGATTCCAGCCGAACGGATTGTGTGAGTACATTTCTGGCTGGCCGATCACCTCGTACTCGATCCCGTCGAGCACGATCCGATCCCGCGGAGAACAATCGAATCCTGGCGGTACCAGTAGTTCGACCTCGACCACATCACGATCATGGCCGGCCAACTTCGGCTCCGACGACTGCGGAGCACCCCACCCATAGACCAGCTTGTCCACGGGGTCGGCCCACCCTGATGTCGTGTTGCCCCAGTCGTCTTCGACACCTTCAGACCACACGCGGTGGCCGACGGTGTGTGCCAGCGGGAACTCAGACATCGAGTGCTACCGAGAACGCGCCACGGATCGCACCGCCGGGCCGCAGCCAACGACGTTCCCGCTTCGTCAGGTACATGCCACCGGTCGTCTGAAAAGTGGCGGTGTCCATGTACGGCCCTGCGGTGCGGGACATCTGTGACTTTTCGTCGGCGGGTGATCGGAGTCGCCGCGCGATCATCGACACGATCACGAACACGACGAGGTCGTTGTCGAGTGGGTCGGATGTGTCAGCCAGCCGTGCGTCGATGTCGGGGTATTCGGCTCGGACGACGACCGATGCCGCCCGCAACAGCCACTCCGCTTGGTCTCCGGCGTCAATTCCGGATTCCGTCAGGTCGGGGACTGTTGCGAGCGGCTCGGCCATCAGTTCTCGCCTGCCAACTCGATGGCCGCGAGGATGTCGGCCTTCTTCGTGGCGTCGCCAAGGTCGATGGTGTGCTCAGCGGCGTACGCCTTGAGCTCGTCGACCTTCCACGACTCGTTGGGGTCGCCCTCCGGCACCTCAACTGCGTGCTCGTCGGCGGTGTCGACGTCGGCCAGAACGTGCACTCCGACGGCGACACCGTCCGGGACGGTATCGCCGGCAACCAGTTTGACTGGTGTGCCGTCGACATCGACCCAGACGACGCCTTCGAGGTCGTCGCGAATCTTCGCCATGTCACTCCTCCTGTTCAGAGAATCGTCGCGGCGAGCGACAGGTTCGCGTTGGCGAGGACGGGCAGGCCGATCGCGGCGCCGTGCACCCACACACCGATCGGATCCTGGGTCTTGAACGCGCCGACGACGACCCCCGGCTGGTCCGCCGCGGCGACACCATAGTCGGGTTCCATCGACTCGAGTGTCTGGCCCCACCAGGTGCCGCCGAGGTCGGTACCTTCGGCGTCGTTCGGGTCGACGGGCGCCGGCAGCAGGTACACCTTGTTGTCGGGGATGACTCGCTGGACGGTGCCGGCCACCTTCACCTTGCGGTCGAACACGATCACCGGAGGTAGCCCGAACGACGTCAGCACCTGTTGGACGTACTCGCGGGTCACGATGTTCGGGGTGCCGGCGGTGGTCGCCGCAAGCGCCCGGAACTCCGCACACGTGCACATCGCGTTGAAGGCGCGGGTCGACATCAGCGCCGCCCCGGGCTTTTCGCCGTTGAGGTTCACCATCACGTCCGACCAGGTGCGGAAGTTGGTGAGCGGCGTCGCCGTCGCCGACACCGACCACAGCGTGCCGGCGGTGACCGTCAGCGACGCATCGCGGGAGAAGTCCGACGAAGCGATGAACCCGTTCTCATTGATCGTCGCGATACCGGTGTCGATGACACCGCCGCGAGCGACCTCGATGCGGTCGGAGATCGCCCGGCCGACGGTCGCGGCGACCCGCAGGATCGAGTTGAGTACAAGCTCATCGGAATCGACGTTGCGTGAACGCAGCTGGTCGTACTCCGACACCCGGATCTTGCGACCCAGGGGCGGCAACTCGAGCGTGATGCGCTTGGCGTCAGGCGGCCCGCCGATCGACACCTCGGTGTCGTAGGCCCGGTACTCCGCGGCGTCGAGGAGTCCCGACTGGCCGGCGACGAACCGCGCGACGATGTCCGGGACGGTCCGGTTCGGGAGGAACACCGACAGCGATCCCTTGGATGCTTCGTAGTCGGCCATCGACTGGCGCACATACCCGGTGAGGGTGGCGGGGTCGATGACATCTGTCCACAGTGCCATGGTCGATCTCCTCTCAGACCCAGATGAACTGGCCGGTGGTCGTCGCCGAGGCGGTGACCGTGAACGGGAGCTTGGCCAGCTTGACGCGGCCGTGGTCGAGCAGCGGGGCGACGATGTCGCCGCCGGTGTCGCGCACCGACTGGTCGGTGAACAGGAACCCTGCGAGGATCTCCGTGCCGCCGGAACCGCCCGCGTTGTACGGGACATACTTGCCCGACACGAGCGCCAGCGGCATACCCGACTTGAGCCGGTTGTCCGGGTAGTGGGTGCCCTTGGTGAGCGCCGATCGGTTGATCGTCACGGTGCGGCACGCATCGGTGCCGTGGGACGATCCGAGCCAGGACTGGTCACCTGCCCCGATGGTTTCGGTCCTCAGACTGAGGTCCATGGGTGTCTCCCTTCTGAGACTCGGCAGGTGAACACCTGCACGTTGTTACTGGGTTGTGGTGGACTTCTTCGGATGCATCCGGGAGTACAGATCGGCACCCGCAGACACCGACTTGTCGCCGTCACCGTTGCCGGACGAATTACCCTGCTGCAGATTCGGTTTCGGCGGACGTGGACCTTGCTGCTGGTTGTTCACTCCCCCGAAGTCGGCTAGGAACTTCTCGGCGTCGGCCTTGATCTCGTCCTCGGTAGTGCCCTGCAGCCGCGACACCGCGCCGATCGGGAATCCCTCGACGCCGGCCGCGACTCGAAACTTCAGCAGCTCGACATCGGAGCTTGTGGCTCGCGATTCGGCCTGCTCGGCCCGGGTGGTGACCGCGGTCAGTTGCGAGCGAAGCTGGTCGACTTCCGGCTTGTCCTTGTTCTTGATCTGATCGAGTTCGCCCTTCGCGGTGAGGAGTTCGTCGAGGTTGCCGTACTTCTGGGCGACCTGATTGCGCTCCTGACCGAGCCGGGACTGCACGATCCTGTCGATGTCGGCCTGCGTGAACTTCTTGTCGTCCCCGCCGTCGCCACCGTTTCCGCCAGCTCCTCCGTTGTCGGAGCCGCCGTTTCCGCCGTCGTTGCCCCCGTCGTCGGGAGCTCCTCCCATCACTGGCCAGATCGGTCCTCGGCGTGTGAACCCGATCGCGGACAGTCCCGTCATGGGATGAATCGGCATTTCTGCCATGGTGTTTCCTCCGTAAGCCCGTCGGCATCCGGTCACTTGAGCGCAGACCGTCGCGCCACCCAGATCAGCTCTGGGAAGTCTCGAGCTGCCGCCACGCGGCCAGCAGATTCTTCGTTGATACCGCCCCGAATTCGCCTTTCACGGCGGCGCGGCGTGCGTCCTGGTATTCCTGCTCCCACCGCTCCGCGTAGGGCGCCGGCTGGTACGACCGTCCGCCCGGACGGACCTCGATTGCGACGCAGTGGCAGTTCGATACAATGATGGAATCGGCTGAGTACCAGCCGTTTTCCGTCTGGAGGTTGTACACGTGACCCGAAAAATCGATCCGGCGCTTCTCGACCACGCGGTCGACCTCTACATGACCGGAAAGTCGTGCCATGAGGCGGCGACCGAGGTCGGCATAACCGCCAACCCCCTTCTCGTGGAACTCAAATCCCGCGGGATCAAACCTCGCACCAACCGCATCGAGATCAACACCGAAGAGCTTCGACGACTCTACGTCGATGACCAGATCTCCGAACTCCAGTGCGCCAAACACTTCGGAACAACCCGGACGGTAATTCGGCGACGATTGACCGAGATGGGCATCGAGCCACGAGATCCGAAGGCCGCCGGCATCATCAGAATGTCCAAGACATCCCCCGATGAGCGACAACGACTTACCAAAGCCGCGCATGATGCCGTTCGCGGAACCGCCCGAACCTGGGATCAGCGCTGCAAGCTCGCCCTCGATCGCCAGCTCCGGCCATGGAGTGCGCCCCAGGGGTCCGGCGAAGAGACGCTGCTCAATCTCCTCCGCGATCGCGCTATCACTCCGCGTGTTCAGGTTGCCGTCGGCCCATACAATCTCGACTTCGCGATCGGAACCGTCGCCGTGGAAGTCCTCGGCGGCACCTGGCATGCCAGCAAACCCATTCACCGCGAGCGCACGCCATACATCCTCAATGAGGGCTGGACGTTGGTGTTCATGTGGGACTGCCGTGGCTCCCGAATTACCCCCGAGGGAGCGGACTACATTGCCTCCCTCGTTGATCAATCCCGCCGGGACCCAGCCCTCATCGGTGAGTACCGGGTGATTCGGGGTAATGGTGAGCTGTTGGCCGGAGGCCGTGTTGAGGACGATAGCTTCGCCCTCGTACAGCCTTCGATACGCGGCCTCGGTACGCGGCCCGGAGACTAGCGTTCCAGCGGGCACGCAGTTGTCGTGGTACTTGTCGCCGATCTTGCGTGTCCCACGGGTTTTCGTGCCGCCGGCGAGGAACTGGCCTTTCCCGGATCCCGATCGGCGGCTACGACCAGCGGCCCGGTCACGTCGATCGGCTGCCGACATCTCGACACCACGACCACCGACACGACTCGCTGACGATTCCGACGCGTACACCGCTCCCCTGGTGGCGAGCATCTTGCAGAACTCGCACGCATTCGCCGATGCGTGCCGCGCCCACCGTGCACCCTGTTCGCGTTCCACGTTGAGTGCTGTGGTGTCGCGGGCGCCGTTGAAAACCGCCCGCTGCAACGTGCCCGCGAGCAGCGCGAGCGCATCGGGTCCGGCCGTCGTGTGCAGCGCCCACTGCGCCGACGACTGCAACGCCTGAGTCGGTGTGAGCGGCGCCTCGACAACCGCGTACTGCGATCCCGGTGCCGACTCGGCATACCAGTCAGCCGAAAGCATGCTCGCCGCAGCAGAGTACGGCGTCACCACCTCTCCGAACCCTTGCACGACGAACGCTGCGAACTCGCCGCTGGGGAGCTGTTCAGCGACCTTCCACAGGCGATGCAAATCCACGTCAGCGACCGTGGACAGCTGGCCGAGGATGAGTTTCCGCTCGTCAGGGCTGACGGCCATCGACAGTATCCGTGCTCTGCGGGCTTGGTTGTGTCGCTGCCTGCGCTGCGGCGGCCAAGTTGCTGACCACCGATCGCACTGTGGCGCTCCGTCGGTCCTGCTCGAGTTGTTTGATGTCGACCTCGCTGAAACCGGCCTCACGGTAGGTGACGTCGGAGTTCGCCGGTAGCACTTTCGCACCAACGAGTTTCACTGTGCGGTCTGCGTCGGCTGCCGGCGTCGGTGTCGATGGGTCCTGCCAGTTCACCGCGATTCGCGCGAACGCATCTTCGTCGATTGACCCGTCGGCAGACTGCATCATCAGCACAAGTCGAGCGACCTCACGCCACGACCGCCCAAACATCCTCTGGCGGAACGCGGCACGCCTCGTCAACCGCGACTCCAGCATGCGGATCGAGTCTCCCGATGGTGGGTTGTCGGTGGTGAAACCCATGTAGGTGTGAGGGATACCCGCAGCCGATGCGATCCGCTGCGCATACCCCTTGATCTGCTCGAGATATGGAGTCGGTGGTGCCGGTGTGAACTGACCAACTTGCGGCATCACATCGTTTTCGTCGTCGTAGGGGATAAAGTTCATCCGCACCATCGACGCTTCCCAGCCTTTACGGACCCGCTCCGACTTCGGCATATCCTGCGTGATACCGAACTGCTCCGGGTCCACACCGAGCCCGTACCGCTGTGGCGCGGTGTAGAACTCGCGGTTGATCTCCATGCCCAACAGTGTGCGAGCCGTGGCATCACAGTAGTAACGAATCGGTGGAGTAATCTCTGACCGACCGCGCTTCTTTGACGTGCGTTCTTGGTTCGCGAACCGCACCACCGGCACACGGCCAAGGTTGTGGACATCGCGATCAACGATCGTGGCGCGGCCGTCGGAGGTGTACTCAAGCACAATGGTCTGGTTCGGCAAGTACAGCGACTCCCCGGTCAGCACACGGCCGTCGTAGGTTTGAGCAAGCGCCGCCCTATCGCGACGTGCCCGCGGGTCCCACAGACCAGTGCACGAATCTGGCGACTCGCCCGTCACTAGCACGTCAGGTTCGCCGTCAGTACCGGTGCCGACAGCAACGAACCCCATGCCAGCAATCAGCGCGTCGAGCGTGACCGCCGATTGCTCGACATCGAGCGCGTTGTCTGTGAAAACCCGGGCGAGCTCGTCACCGATGCCACCGGAGCCAGTGAATAGCCATCCGTCCCAGCCGATTCGTTCGGCAAGCACATTGACGACCGTCTCGCCGAAGTCGACGCGGACACCAATCTCTGCGAGGTTCGGCGGCACCGCGATGTCGAGGTTCTTCGCGACATACAGTCCGTCGTACCGGGCGAACTTCTCCTTGTTGCCGTGGCGGGCCAGCCCAAGCTGGTTCCGCAGTTGACCCAGCAGGCTCCGCTCTTCGTCGGAGAGCTCCAGTGTCGGCAATGCCAGTGCAATCGTCACGCCAACACCGCCTTCCGCTTTGTCTTCGTCGTCGCCCCAGCGTTCCGGACTCCTGCCGCACCAGCGAGAGAGAGCGCCATAGCCATTGCTGGCGCATTGTGGGTAGAGGTCTTCAGGTCGAAGGTCCACGCCGCCCCGTCGCGGCCGAACTTCTTGCGTGATCCGGCCAACGAATCAGCAAGCTGCTTCTGGTCGGCGTGTGTTAACCATCCGGCGTCCGTCCCGGCAACGATGAGTTCGCAGCCACGGCCGACATCAACGGAAGACGCCGCCTTGGCGTTGCGGCGCTTCGCCTGCAGCATCGGCAGGAGCGGCGCAGCTGCACCGTAATTCGGCACCAGGACCGGCATCCGCCGTCGAGATCGCGGCACAATCCACTCGGCGACCAGATCGAGTCGGGCGTGAGCGAAGACTTCCTCGACGAACCGATCCTCGTCGTCGGCCCAGCAAGCAATCACCGAGAACTGACCGTCATGCGCCGCGACACCGAACGAATCCGGCGCAGTACCGTCGGAGGGACCGGGGTCGGCGAGCTCACGCCAACGCTGAGCGGAGACGACCGCGACACCATCAGCCGGCCAGATACCCATCGCTTCGCGGCGCCACGACTCGGCGTCCGGGATGTTCTCGCGCATCCGCAGCATCGACTCGAGCGGAGTCCTGTGCGGATACGACGGATTGAACGTGTGGTACATCGACTGGTCGTCGGGGTCAGTGCTCGGGTCCGCCGAAATCTCGCAGTACACCTGATCGGCCGTCTTGCCCGCGAGCGCCTTCGCCCGCTTCGTGGTGAACGCCTCGCCGTCATCACCCGGCCGCGGCGGCGTCCCGAGAAAGAACACGAGGCCGCCGTGCTGATGCTTCGCGGCGTTCGTCGCCGGCACCATATCCTCGAGCGCCTTCAGCCCAAGGATCTGCGCCTCATCGAAGATCTCCCAGTCGATCGCATCCATACCGCGACCGAAACCCTGTTCGCGAGCGCCGAACATGATGATCGACCCGTTCGCGAACCGGATCTCCTGCTCGCCGTTGGCCGTCCGAATACCGTTGTAGGCGATATGCGGCGCAACCCGCCTGCGGCGCACCATCGCCTGCATCGACCGGAACGTATTCGTCGTCGTCCGATTGTGATGCGACGTCCAGATCGCCCGCAACCCAGGGAACTCGAGGCACGCGCCGATCACCAGATTGCCAACCGTGTACGTCTTGCCGACCTGACGCGGCCACGGCGCGACCACGCCGCCAATCGTCGCCGCATACTTACCGTCAGCTCGACAGCCGAGCGCGACCTGACCGAAACCCTGCTGCCAGAGATCGAACGACACCCCGACGTCCGTCAGGCGCCGATACACCCGCGGGAACGCCGACGTGACGATCCCCTCGGGGATGATCAGATGCCGCGCAACCTCAGAGAGCCGAGGCGTCGAAACGGTCGTCAACGACATGCACACCCGTCAGAAGCTCATGGTCTGGTGCAACCTCGCGTAGCGCCGCCTCGACCTCGCGGAGTCGCGCCGTCGGATCATCGGCCTCACGGGCGTCGATCGAGTCGATCTCCTTCGCGATGTCAGCCAACCGCTTCGTCAACGACGCCAACTCGCGCGCAGGGCAATCAGGAGAGGTCACCGCGACCGCCACGCGATCACGCATCGCCACCAGTAACTCGCGGTGAGTGCCGGCCTTCGCCGCCTGCGCCACCGACTTCGGCTGCACAGGCTTCGCGGGCGCGGTCTCGCCGGGCTTCACCGTCCGCAAGGAGGTCTTCCGAGCGGCCATGTCGGACTCACCCCCTGAAGTCGTCGTCTGAGTAGTTAGTTCCATCTCCGCGTGCGGAGTTGCACCAATGGTGCGCGAGTCTTAGGTTGCTGTGCTCATCAGTCCCGCCCGCGATTCGAGGAACGATGTGGTCAATCGTCGCGGACCAAGCCCCTTTTGCGGAGGGGTCGACGCGCTCCTGGCAAATGCCACACACCCAGTTGTCGCGCTGGTAGATCGCCAGCCGATCCGGCTTGGCGAGGTATATTCCGCGCTTCGTGCGGTATCGACAGGACTTGCACAACGGACGCTCAGATGTTGTGCCACTCAAGACCTTGCCGCAGTCAGAGCACACCCCTCGAGCTCGTCGATTCTGCCCGGGACGATATTTCTGCGTCGGCGTGACTCCGTCGCGATCGAGAACGTTGGCAACATACGCACGCTGTGTGTCGCGGTTCCACTGTCGACATTCATCGCAACGGCATGCGAGTTCCCGATACCCCTTGCGGGTTCCGTGCTCAATATCGCGGGTAGCCTTCACAGCAGCCCCTCCTTGGTGATGCAAGCGAGTGGGTTAGGCCCCGGGTTGGTGTTGGTAGCACCGACCTGGGGCTGTTCAGTTCATTCATCCTACCCCCGGAGGGTGGGGCGGAAAACCTCGGAGAGAGATACCGCCAATGCCTTGGGGGGCGGGTCCTGCCGGGGGGTGGGGGCACCCTCCCAGGGGGTCACCAGGTGCGTGCGGTTTCGTGCACGCGGATGGCGGCGGCGGGTGCCTCGTCGGGCATTGTGTCGCTCTTCGTGCGGTTGCAGGATCTGTGTGCAGCCTGCTTGTTGTCGATGGTGTCGGGTCCGCCGCGGTCGATGGGCACGATGTGGTCGACGACGTAGGCCATTGGGTTGAGGTGGTCGGTGATGGTGTAGTCGATGTCGTTGCCGCAGATGCCGCAGGGTGGTTGGTCTCGTGCGATTCGCTTGCGGTGGCGGTCGCGGATGGTGGTGTTGCGTCCGGTGCTCATCGGAGTTTGGGGTCGGCCCAGTGTCGTTGGTCGACGTCTCGGAGTGCGGTGGCTTGGATGTGGATCTCGGATCGCAGCTGGTTGGGTGTGTAGTGGAGCAGGGTGCAGATGGCTGGGTCTGGCCATCCGTTGCAGTTGAGGCGCCACACGGCTGATGGTTCGATGCCTTCGGCGCTCGTGCTGTCGTAGTCGGCCCAGAGGTCGCCGGTGTTCTCACGCGGCGTGGTCATCGTCAGCATTCGTCGAGGTCGACGGCGAACCAGTCATCGGGGTCTTGGGTGTGGCGTTTGATCCAGTGCCGCGCTGGGCGAAGTAGGTAGACCAGGCCGTAGACATCCACGCGGGGCGGAACAACGCGAAGAAAATGCGCCGCGGTCGCGAGGATAAACCACCAGGCGAGGATCGGGTGGCGTTCCCTGAACCGGTCGAACCCTTTCGACAGGAGCTGGTCGCTGGGCCAGAGTGCGTCGATGATGGCGGCGGTTCCGAGGAACCAGACCCATCCGACCTTGGCTGTCATCCAGCGTTCCATCGCGTCCTCGCATTCGGTGCTGAGGCATAAAAAAGACCCAGCCCTTGCGAGAGGACTGGGTGAGTAGTTCGGGGATGGTTTTGGAGACACGTCACCCGTGGGGTTGACGATACCAGCGTTTTCTGTGTTGTCGCCGACTGTGCAGGTCTGGCGTGTCATTCGAGGACGCCTTCGGGGAGTGCGTAGCCGAGGACGTTGGCGAGGTGGCGGAAGTATTCGGGCGCCCAGATGGTGTGGCAGTGCTGGCATTCGCAGCCGTGGGTGCCGATTTGGAGTGCGGGTTGGCGGATGGTGTCGCCTGCTGAGTCTTTGCGGTAGACGACGCTGGTGGAGCAGTTTGGGCATGGGTTGGGTAGGGCTTTGCGGGGGGTGGGGTTGAGGAGTTCTTGGATGGCGTGGGTCCAGCGCCAGAGTTGTGCTGTGAGGGTTTCGATGGTGGTGACGTCTTGGGGTCGCCAGGTGCGGTCGGCGATGCGGTGGAGTCGGGTGGTGGTGTCGCCTGGTCCGTTGTCGATGGTGGCGATGCCTCGGTCGATGGTGTTGAGGAGGTCGGTGGCGTCGATCCAGAGTGGTGGCATGGATCGGGCGGTGTTGCCGAGTTGTGTGCCTTGGGCGCCGCCGAGCATGGTGTGGAGTTGGGTGTAGAGGCTGTCGTTCCAGTCGATGTGGGTGGTGAGGGCGACGACTTGTTCTTCGTGGCGTTGTTGGGCGTTGTGGAGTTTGTGGGTGCGTTCGTCGTTGATGGTTTGGGTGATGGTGCCGTTGGGGTCGGCGTTGATGCGGTTGAGGCGTTCGATGGCGGTGTCTGCGTGGTTGTTGATTCTGTCGATGTTGGCGGCGTGTTGGTGGTCGAGTTCTTCGCGGATGTCGGGGTTGGGGTCGCGGTTGATGGTGGTGCGGGTTCGGCCGGCGAGTGCGTGGATGGCGTCGCCGAGGTGTTTGCGTGCGGTGGGGAGGTCGCCGTCGAGTGGTGTGGGGCTGGTCATCGTCGGGTCTCCGTCTCGTTGTTGATGCGTTGGATGAGTGATTCGCCGCCGACGAACGATGCGTGGCGGCGGACTTCGATGAGGTGTGGTGCGTCTCGTCGGCAGCATTTTCCGTCTGCGGTGATGATGCATTCGGTGATGTGGAGTGTGGGGTCGGGGTGCGGTCCTGTGCCGCGCGGGATGATGCCGCCAGTGGCGTACCGTGGTCGGGGTTTCCGCAGTGCGGGGACGCGGTTCACGATCCTCATGCCAGACTCCAGTCGGTGCGCTGGCCGGCGAATATGTCAGCGTTTGGGTCGCCAATGGCGGTGAGTGTGAGTTGCTCCCAGTCGGGGATTTGCAAGGTGCGGTCGTGGAAGATGCCGTTGCCTCCTGGCCCGTATGCGATGGCCATGGCGGCTTGGGTGTAGTCGCCGTACAGGGTGACGAGCGCGTTGAACCAGCGGTCGATGCCACCCATGATGCGGATGTCGTGGCGCATTCGGGATGGCGGTCGCAGTGTGGGGACGCGGTTGACGATGCGGCGGGTCATGCGACTTCCCCTGCTGCTGCCGTCGTGATCGCGTCCCACCAGTCGCGGCACCACAGGACATCACCCATTGCGGTGTGCCGGTCGTAGAGTGGTCCGGTTTCGGGGTCGACGGTGGGTGCGCCGACGCGGGCGGCGAGATTGTCGGATCGCCATGGCAGCTTGACGGTTTCACCTCGCGCGATCAGGTAGCCGAGCGTCACGGCTTCGAGGTCGATGAGGTGGTAGTGCCACGACGGATCGAGGTTCGCCACACGTAGGAGCCGTGTGAGCATCCCGGCGTCGAATGCGGGGTTCGCGCCGACGAGGTGTGTGCCGTCGAGGATTCGGTGGATGATCTTCGCTGCATCGACCCGGCTGTGCACTTCGTGGTCGGCGCCGAAACGCCTGTCGTGGTCGACCACAAACCGTTCGGGCAGGTCGACCATCAAGTATTGGTCGTGCTCGATGTGCAGGATGGTTCGCTGCTCGGTGCCATCGGGGTCGCGGCGGATGCACGCGAATTCCCATATTTCGTCGTCGGGTGTGAGGCCAGTGGTTTCGGTGTCGATGAACGCGATGGGTGCGGTGGTCACTGGTTGCTCCCGCGTTCGATCTCACGCGGCACGACAGTGCCCTCGATCGTGCTCGACACGGCGATGTCGAATCCGTACCCGTAGTAGAACGGGTTGCCCGGCGACCATTCGACTTCGAGTTCGAGGATGTCCCCCAGGTCGGCGAAGATGTGCCACCTGGTATATCCGTCCGTGGTGGCGACCCCGGTGATGGCATGGTCGACGCGCTCGGGGTGGAGTAGGAACTTCTCGAGTGTGGTGTGGGCGCAGCAGTCGTATGTGTCAGCGAGTGCCACCCGGCGACCATCGTCGAGGGTCAGGACAAACGCTGTTGAGGTGGAGAAGTAGTAGGTGCCCTCGGTGGCGGTGAAGTCGTCGGATCGGATATCACACTTCTCGGCCTTGACGATGCGTCTGCCGACCACATGGGCGGCGAGGTCGGCGACGTTGGCGGGCATTGTGCCGTCGTCTTCGGCCCAGTCGTCGGGGTGGTTTTGAACGCTGTCGGGCGGGTAGTCGGTCACTGGTCCTCCTCGTTGTCATATCGGTCGTCGAGTTCGGATTGAGTGGGGATCATCGGATCGTCCTTAGTTGGTTGGGCCACCAGGTGCCTTTGGGCATTCCCATTCCGGGGAAGCGACGGGCGAGCGTCTTGCGCGATACACCCACTGTGCGTTCGGCTTCGGCGTAGGAGCATCCGTCGTCGAGGAGCCGTTTTGCGCGGGCGAGGAGATGGGGCGCGGGTGGAGGGGTTGCCATCAGTGGAGCTACCCAATCTGGCGGAACAGGCCGTGTAGGTGTCGGAGTCGTGCGACCTCGCTGTCGTCCCATCCGTGGGTGCGGGCTTGCTCGTCCATGGCTGAGTATTCAGGGGAGTCGTCGTCCCAGCCGTGGATGATTCCCCACAGCCAGGCAAGGTCACGTCCATTGCCCCAGTCGCGGCCAGAGAAGGCGAGGACATCCCTCAGTGAGACTATGGCGGGTTGAACTGCGAGGAAGGCGGCTCCGGCGCCGTCTTGCACCGCGATCAGATGCGTCCAGGCTTCGTCGTATGTGAGTGGGTTGATGCCACTGTTCCAACAGCCGTTGAGGTTGCCGACCGAAATGCCGAATGTGCCGGTGGGGTTTTCGGTGATGCGTATGCCGAGGTCACAGCCGACCCGGGCTTCGACGACTCCGGCGTGCCAGCGCAGTTTGTCCAGTGGTGTCCATGCCTGATCGAGTGGAGGTTCAGGCGTGCTCGTGTTGGTGGTGTGGATGATGGTGACGGGCATGGGTTGTGTTTTCACTGCTGCTCCTCGGGTGTCTCGTGTAGTTGATGGGCCATGTGGTCGTGGGCGTCGGTCCAGCCGGCGCTGTAGCCGTTGTTCCAGGCTTGGGTGATGGCGGGGGCGATGAGCCAGTGGAGGATTCGGAACGGGTTCACTCGTCGTCCCCATCGTCGTCGCGCCAGGACTCGTCGATCTCGAAGTCGCCATACACCGAACCGTGCTGTCCCGACTCGTTACTGGCCGTGCAGTCGTGGCCGTGGTAGCTCGCCTTCGGGCAGCGCTTGCACCCACACTGGCGGCACAGAATCATCGCGTAGCTGTTGATCCGCGACCGCCAGCCGTCGGGGTCGATGGCGTCCATTGCGCGTAGCCACTCGTTGGCGCAGAAGTGGCAGCCGCAGAGGTCGAATGGGCCGCCAGGGAGCCGATAGTCAAGTCTCGCTTCGTACGTCGTGCTCATGCTGCGTTTCTCCTGCTCTTGTGTCTCAACGTGATTCGGTAGTGGTCGCACAGGTCGAGTGCGATGTGGTGTCCGAGGTCGGGGTGTCGTGGGCTGGTGGTCATCCACCGGAAGATGCTCGTCGTGATGACGTCAGGCAGGCCTTGCGCAACCCCGGGGTAGTGGCTCACGCTGCACCAACTCGCTTCAGGTGTGCCCGGAATCGTCGTGCCCGAACGGCGGGCCGGCCGTGGGTGTACCAGCCACAGTCACAGCGCGTGACGTCACCGCACACGGTGGGCTGGTGCCGTAGTCGTGCGGTGACACGCGCGAACTGGCGGTACCACCAGAGGATGCCTTCGCGTGTGGCACCTTGCGGTCGGGCGTGCATGGATGTCATCGGGTGGCCTCCGTGATCTGTATTTCGATGCGCGGGTGGTCGCGGTCGAGTTCCACCGCAGTGGTCGAGGATCGAACCCACCGCCAGTTGTCGTCGCGGATCGTCCCCGCCTTCACCATCGCGTCGAGGATTGCTTTCTTCGTGAAATCAAGCGCGTCGCTGTCGCGGCGTTTCAGGTCCGGCGCGTACCAGGTGACGGTGACGGTGATCGGGTGGTCAATGGGGTTCACAGATGCTTTGACGAGAGCAGCGCGGACGAGCATTTCGGTTTCGGCTTTTGCGCGGTGGGCTTTGCGCCAGTGCTGGGATCGGGCCTGGTTGGTGGTGAGTAGTGGTCTCGGGATGGGGAGGGTGATGGTGTAGTTCATGCGGTCTCCTGGTGGGTGCACTTGCGGACCGGTTCGACGCCGTTGACCCATCCGATGTCGTCGCACAGGGGGCAGTCGTTGATCGCTTGTCGGATGGCTTTGCGGTGATCAGCTTCGGTGCGTGTCTGGTCGGCGTCCCAGTTCTCGCGGGCGAGTCGTGCGGTCTTGCACGCACCGCATGGACGGTCGGTGCCTTCGGGGTGATTCGGGCAATTTGGGGGTGGGGGGGCGGCGGATCGCGCGTCGTTACCTTCCGTACTTACGTAACCCCCATGGAGAAGGAGAGAGGAGAAAGGAGAAGGAGCTGGAGTAGGGCCGGGGTTAACCGGGGGGTCAACGTCGACCTGCCCGTAGGGGTTAGGCGTGGGGTTAACAGGAGGGTCAGGCGAGGGGTTAGTCGTGGGGTTAAAGGTGGGGATGGTGGCCGGGTCGACCGCCTTCTGCGCGAGCAGATCCACCAATGCATCCCGCTTCCAGCCGGACATGTCAGGGCACTCCCGGTGTAGCTTCTTCACCTCCCACACGACCGCCCCACGCAATACGCGGGAGGCAAGGTCGGCACGGGCGTTCGCCATCGACACCGACATGTTCGGCTGCTTCCACAGGCCGTCGTGCTTGATCCACGACCTGAGTAGGAACTCTTCGGTGTCTGTGTCGATGAGCAGAAACAGCCGGCTGGACAGTTCAGCGGCGGCCCTCTCGATCGCAGCGAGACCCCAGCCATTCGCGCGCTGAGCGATCCTCGCTGGCTTCCACTCTCCCGCACCGCAGTACGACAATCCTGGGGACGACCAGAGAACGAGGTACAGATGCTGAGCTGGCGGCGTGAGGTCGAGCCAGTCGTCGTCGCCCCAGATCGTGAGGTTGACCCTGGCGTGATCTTTCCCGGTTGCGGCCACTACGCCTCTGCCTCCCACCTGGAGACGATCCGCTGTGCGTGTTCCTGGGATTGGCGAATGCGTGTCCAACAGCATCCGCAGAAGTACTTCCATTTGTTCACCACGGTGCGCCCTCCTGTTGTGCTCGCGCTGGTATGTGTCGTCGGATGGTGCCGTCGCGCCGGACTTGTTGGATGGACCCGCACTCGACGCAGATGCCGGTGGGGCCGCGTTTGGGTCCGGGATCAGACGGTCGTTCGGGTGGGTGTCCGCTGCCGGCGCATGGTGGACAGTTGTTACGTTTGATCCAGGCGCGATCGGATTCAACCTTGCGGTGTGCGGCCATACATGGTTCGCAGGCGGGTTCTTTGCGGTGTCGGTGTGCTTGGTAGCCGCGTTCTTTGCCGCAGTGTTCGCCGATGCCGAGCGCGCCGTTGGGTGGTTTGGGCTGCCGGTGGCGGATGATTCGGACGCCCATGGCTTCGAGGTCGGCGATGACTTGGCGTGTGGTGCATCCGAGTTCGGTGGCGATGTGGCGTGCGGGGATTCCTGCGGCTGCCATCTGTCCGACGCGGATTTCCCGTTTCGCGTGTTCGTCGCTGTGGGTGCCGGTTTCGCGCGGCTGCCGTGTTGGTCGGGTGCGGTCGCGGCGTTGCTGTTGGTATTCGCGGTTGGCGGCGAAGCATGGCTCGCATGGTGTTTCGCTGTGTCGGAGGTGGCGGTTGTATGCGCTCACTGTGCCGCAGGGTGCAAGTGCAAGTTTGCTGCCCATCACTTCTCCTTCATCTGGCAGTCGATGCACTGTCTGGGCCGCCATGTGGTGGCGGGTAGTCGCCGGCCGCATCGTGTGCAGGGGTAGTCGCCGAGGGCCATCAGGTGCCGTTCCATTCCCACGCGCATTCGCCGCCACGCACGCACGGGCAACCGTGGTCGGGGTTGCAGCAGTGCCCGCACCACCAGCCGTCCTGGATGTCGTGGCAGGAGCAGGAGCATTCGGGTTCGATCCGGCCCACAACCTCAGCGAGGGCGGTCATGAGGCCTCGTCGCTCAGGTCGAACAGTGTCGGCAGATCGTGTCTGCGTTCCTCTGCTTCGAGGTACTTCACCGAGTCGAGCCAGTAGGCTGCGTTCAGCTCGACGCCCCGGCCGCGGCGACCGGCCTTGAGCGCTCGGAGTGGGACGGTGCCGAGTCCGCAGAACGGGTCGAACACCAACTCATCAGGGTTGGAGAACCTGGTGATCAGTCTGTCAACGATGTCGTACTGCAACGGGCAGATGTGTTGTTCCACATTGCGTTTCGACTGCTCGCCGTTGAGGGTGAGCATTCGGTTGACGTCGTGCCACACGTCGTCACGCCATGACGCCGGCGCCAGTGACATGAACGTGGCGGGCAGGGAGCCGCGGCCGTCGAGCTCTTCCCCGATGCGCACGTGCGATTCGTAGTCGTATACCTTCCGTAGCGTCTGTTCGGTAAACAGCTTGGACAGCTTCTCTGGGCCCAGTTCGGCCAACTCGTCTGTGGTCAGCAGCCGGTCGCCCGACGAGCGCCAGAATGCGTGTGCGTCGACCTGCCAGCGGGCGCGGGTGTACAGGTCCTTCGTTTTTGTGACCGGGGTGTCGGCGTAGCCTTTCTCGCGGTTCGTCTGCGGCTTGTGGAACAGCAGAACATATTCCGGTGACCCGACGCCCATTTTGGTGGCGTCTTTGCATTGCTCAGACCAGCCCAGCCGATACGTCTGGTTGTTCTCTCGCACGACGTCGGTGACGACGGTGATCATGCCCATGTAGTCGAAGCCGTGCTTTTGTGCGTGGAAGATCGCCTCTGCGTGAAACGGTGCGACGGTAGGGATTCCAGCGCCGGTGACGTTGCCGAACAGGATGCGGTCTTTGACGTGGCAGGCGTAGACGCGGCCGGGTGCGAGGATGCGCAGCAGCTCCGGTGTGAGGTAGTCCATCTGCTGCCAGAAGTGCTGGTTGTCGTCGGTGTATCCGAGGTCTTCGACTGTGTTGCTGTAGCTGTAGTGGTTTCCGAACGGGATGGAGGTGACGATCAGGTCAACCGAACCCGTTTCCATAGACCGGGTTTCCGGGATGCAGTCGTTGTTCGCCAGTAGCCAGCCCTCACCGGATACTTCCGATCTGGTGACCCCAATGGACCGCTTCAGGGCGTCGGCGATCGACGTGTTGGATAGGCCGTGTTCGTTGATGACTCGGGTCATGTTGGTTGTCAATTCCTTGTGCTGTGACCACTTTTCGAGCAGGGAAGCCTTCACTTCGCGCTCGCTGTCGGCGTAGATGATGGTGATGCGGCAGCGTCGGGTCTGCCCGAATCGCTGCACCCGATGCACGGATTGGATGAAGTCGTGGAACTTGTGGGTGATGCCGACGTAGATGGCGGTGTTGCATTGCTGGAGGTTGACGCCGACGCCGAGCATGATCGGCTTGCCGATGAGCACCTTGGTTTTTCGGTCCCGCCACTCTTGTAGGCGTCGCTCCGATTCGTCGGGGTCGAGGGCGCCGTAGATGGATGAGTAGCTGAATCCGAGATTGCGCATGGCAGCCTCGATGGCGTCCTGTTCGGCGTTGAGGTCGCACCACAGGATGATCTGGTCGCCATCGGTGACAGCATCGTGTTGGGCAACGAGCCTGGCCATTTTCGCCACACGTGCGTCGAGGGTGTCTCGCTTCTCCCTCGCAGCGTCAACCATCGACAGTGCTGTGCCCTTGAAGAGTGGCGCCGAGCCATCACGGTCGAACGTCACCGCCGCGTGGTCGGCTTCCACCTCATCCCAGATGACATCAAGCTCGGGCAGGTCGTAGCCGGTGGCATCACACCCGATGTCGGCCGGGGATTGCAGGAAGATCGACCACGAGTTCAACCACAGCCAGAACGTCTTCTCGTGGTGCGGGTGCAGGGTGAGGTTGTTCGCTTTGGTGCTGTCCCGCTTGAAGAATCGGGTGAGCGCCGAGCCGGTGTCCATGATGCCGAGGTAGCCGGCGTAGTGGATGAGTTCCTTGTACCGATTCGGCGAGGGTGTGGCGGTGGCGACGTACCGGTACTGGACGTCAGCGAACATCGGCAGGAACGTCTGGTAGGTCTTCGATCCGTACGAGCGGAGGATCGCGGCCTCATCGAGGGACACGGCCACAAACTGTGACGGGTTGAGTTTTCCGTCGCGGACGCTCTCGTAGTTGGTGATGTACAGGCCAGGCCCGTCGACCTCGCTGTCGCGGCGGATGAACCTGGTGTCGAGCCCAAGGATTCGGGCGTCACGAGCGAACTCGCCACGTACGCCGAGTGGGCACACAACCAGGGCCTTCCCGCCCTCGCGCGCCATGACCTGCCGCAGCGTTTCGAGCTGGATCAGCGACTTGCCGAGTCCGAACGCGGCGAAGATGGCGCGACGACCGCCACGGACGGCCCACTGCACGATCAGGCGTTGATGCTCGAACAGTGCCGGGTGTATGTCGTCGAGGTCGATGTCGAATCCGGTGCGTGAGTCGAAGTCGACCTTCGCTGCGAGGAAGTTGCTGTAGTCGGTCACTGTTGTCTCCCGATCTGTCCTGCCGCCGCGAGGTAGCGGTCGGTGTCGTCCCAGTCGCAGGCGTTGACGGCGGATTCGCCTATCTCGGTTACTTTTTCGAGGGGGATGCCGACGGTGGCGGCGACGTACGCGGCCAGGTAGCGCAGGCCGTTTGACGTGTGGGAAGCGGCGAAACGGGAAGCGGCCGAACGTGGCGAGACCGTGACCGACGCCGTGGTTCGATTTCTGCGTCGCTACGGGAGACCTCACGGGTCAGTGTGAGTGTCATGGTGTCCCTTCCTCTGCGTGGCGGGCAGCAGCGAGGAGCGCGGCTGCGAGATCGCGTGCTTCGACCGCAGACCACGGCCCATACACGGGGATGTCGACATCGAGGTAGCTCAACGCGATTCCGCTGCGGCGATCGGAATCCACCTGCAACGCTTCGTCCTTGGTCATCCATGCGGCGTCGCGTGGGCAGCGGTGGATCGGCTCGGGCAACTCGACCACCTCGAATCCGTTGGAGCGCAAAGCATCTAGGACAACAGCGGCGACGTGGTCAGCGTGCATTTCATACCACTCGCCCTCTGCCTCTGGTGAATCAAACGGGCAGTCGCCTCGTGGAATGTTGCCGCACGCACACCGCCTGCCGTAGTGGTCGACTGTGGCGCAGTGCTCTCGCTGCAACCTGGCGATCACGTCTTCCGCGCTCATGACTGCACCTCGGGGACGTAGAGGACGGCCAGAGGGAAATCCATGTCGCCATCGTCCTGGTATTCGGTCTCGGCGAGATCGGTGACAACCCAGCCATCGGTCCACCGTTCGTAGACATCGCGACGAGCGTCCATCACTACCGATCCGATGGGGAGCGCGGCGTAGACAGACACCTCCTGGTGTTGTATCTCGCGGGGTGTCAGCCGCTTCACCTCGGCGATAAGGTCCGCGACCAGTTGTGGTGCGGCGGCGATGAATCGGGCGTTAACCTCGGTCATTTGTCCCTGCCGGACAACGACAGTCGGACCTTGCGGGTAGTCGTCGTCATCGAAACGCCAGACGTTGCCCCACGCACCATGGACCGTGGACCATGGTCCCGGCGTGATTTCTGAAAGAAGTTCCCTAGCCTTCTGAACGGCGCTATCAGACATGAGCCCAAGTCCTTCCGGAAATAGCGTCGGCCATCGTCTTGTCGCAAACCCCAAATGAACGGGCGATGGCCTTGATGGATTCGCCGCTACGAAAACGTGCCCTGGATTCGCGGACGATCATTGGCGAAAGTTTCGCGTTTACGTGAGCGACCCCGTGAACAGTCATGCCGTGCCGATCCCTATCCCGCGCATTGTCTGCTGCGGTACCCCACGCCAAGTTGATCGCACGGTTATCCGATCGACATCCATTCAGGTGCCTAACCTGATGCCCCGGAGTTGGTCTTGGCCCGAGAAACGATTCGGCGACAATTTGGTGGACTGATATTTTCCTCCGGCCTGCGGTGTTCGTTAGACGCACCTTCAGGTACCCGTACATATCGGGAATCTGTTTCATTTCCCGCATTCCGTAGCCACGCCAATCGGTGCCCACGCTCCACACCGTGCCGTCTGTGTAGACCCTGTAGTTCGGGTACTCGGCAATCGTGATCCCCGCGAGCAACTGTTCGGCGCGGTCAGTCAGATCAGACATTTCCATCTCCGATGATGCGAGTGAGGCTGTCGACCACGGATTCGATCGTCACGCTCGCCGGAGGCAGTGAGGCAACAAGGCCCTGGAGCCGTGCATCTCGCTCCGATTTCAACCTGACGAGTTCGTCTCTGGCACCAGCGATCTGATCAGCAATCCCGGTCAGACGGTCAACCTCTGCGAGCACGCGGCGTGCGAGGGGGACGGGCATTGTTGCTGACATCTCCATGCCCTCGATCTCGTGCGGTGCGTGCCGATCCACCCACTGCTGTAACTCTTCTCGTGCGCTCATTGTCCGGCCTCCGCTCGTGCAGCATCGAGGGCGTCGATGGCCGCAATTGCGGCGTCTCGGTCAGTGACGTCCGACTCGACGGCCTGGTCGAACGCCTTTGCCACCGCTTCGATCTCGCGGTCACGTTGCGCCTCGGCAGACTGGGTAGCTTCGAGTTGGCTGGCCCGCTCGGCCCATTGCCGCGCTGTCAAACCACGGTGAGCCACAGTCCACTCCCACCCTTCATTCGGCCCGGTTGGGGGGAGTTGCGCGGACAGTTCCGACGCGAACTCACAGTGCTCCGCGTTCTGTGCGTCCGGGTCGGGCAGTGCCGACGCCACACCCTCAGCCAACGCGAGCATCGAGCGGGCCTCGTCACGCTCAGCGACGAGGCGTTGCACCGTGTGGACATAGCGTTGCACCGTGTGGACATACCCGTCACGCTCGGAAGCAAGCGCGCAGATCGCCGACACCAGCCCCTTGCCGCCCACCAATGTTGGGTGCTCGAACGAGATTGCCTTCGTCAGAGCGTCTGCCGCTTCGAGGATCTGGCCGTTCAACGTCCCGATCGTTTCCGCGTCCCGATCATGCTGCGCCACAAGCGCATCACGCTCATCACCCAGACGATCGAGATCCTGCCGGTAGCGGTGAGCCTGCTCAGCGAGAAGCCACTCAGCGACCTCCTGGGCTGAATACAACCGAAAATGGGGGTTGCTCATGCGGTCTCACCACCCGACAGGACAGCCTCACGCTCAGCCACCAGCTTCAACAACTCGGCCACACGCTCCGGCTCCGACGACTCGAACTTCGCCAGATACTCGCGCGCCTGGACACACTGCTCAGCCGACGACGCCGCGATCTTCGCATCGAACGACGCCGGAATCTTCGACACAGCAGGCTCATCGGGAAGCGGCTCGACCCTGTACGGCGCACGCTTCCCGCGAGTCACCGTGAGCGCCAGAGTGATCGGCTGGTCGATGTGCGACAACGCCTTGATCCGCACACCACCCACAGCCTGACCACCCCAGCGAACCGAACGATCGTTGAAGATCGCCATGCGCCGGCCGACATAAGCGGATGCATCTGCACCCCAAGCATTCACGAGCACCCGGCGCATCGACTTGCACGGCCGGTATGCCTTGCCAGGAAACTCTGCCAGCTCGATATTCACCGGCTGGTCTGCGGTACCCTTACCCACTCCAGTGATAGTGACAACGCGCGGCGTCTCGGTGAGTTCATCCGCGTTGACCTGAGTTGAGTCGGCCTCGATTGTTTGCGTGATGTCGAATCCCTCTGTGCTCATGCGGCGGCCGTCCTCTTCTGGTGATTCTCCGACCAGACCTTCCGGCACTTTCGGCACGCGCGATGGTTTCGGCCTGGGTAGTTGTAGGTGTTCTCCGGGGTGAACTCGTGGCCACGGACACAATGGGTCTTCGATGAATGGTGGTGCGTTCCGTGAGCAACCTGGTCGAACTGGTTGTCTGAGTGCGTTCCCCACGAAAGGTTCTCAAGCGAGTTGTTCGCCGGGTCACCGTCTGCGTGCAATGCCTCAGCTCCCGTGGGCGCTTCACCCACGAACGCTAGGAGTACAAGCCGATGCACTAGCGCGGTCTTCTGAGTCGCGTCACGCCATAGGGTGACAACCTTGTAACCACGCGGCATCGTTGGTTGCCGCAGCATCCGCCCCTTGTGTCGGTGACCGTGAAACTTCCGTCGAGTCAGCGACCGAACTCGGCCCTCGTCGGAAACCTCATAGCTGCCTTCGTATCCCGGTACAGCCTTCCATCTCTCCATGTCAGATCACCATTTCCTGTTCGATGATTCGTTCGGTGCTGGGGAGTCCGGTCACGGATTCGCCGTAGATGCGTGTCATCTCGGCGGCGTTGGCCTCGAATGCGCGGACGGCCTCAACGATCGCCTCTTGCCATTTCGGGTCGGGGTGAACGCGCTTGACCCACAGCGGCATCCCTCCGCAGTACGACACGAAGTCGCACCATTCGCGGCCGGATACCAGTAGGCCGCACTGCATTTGCGCCATGTTCTCGATCGGTGGGTGGCCGGCGAGGATGGTCTCGAGCTGCTTCTTGGGTCGGCGGGACTTGCATTCGATGAGGCCGTGATCCCCGACCAAACCGTCAGGGCTGTATCCGATCTTGAAGCCGAACCGGTCTTCGACCATGAAGCCGACCTCTTCGACCGGCGCGTGGTGTTCGGCGTACTTGGCGCGGGCTCGGGGTTCGTCTTCGATGCCTCTCAGCATGTCGTCGGATATGTAGGTCGCTTCGGTCCAGCCGGTGATGCGTTCGGCGACGAGTAGCGCTGTGAGTCCGCGTGATTCGGGGTTGCTCGCGGGCTTGAGTGTCTTGGCGGTGACGAGTTTGCCGACGACTGACGCGGTGACTATGCCGCGTCTCTGGTCGTGCCACTCGTCTGATCCTTGGATGACGTCGGGCAGGATGGTGAGTGTCATTCGTTGTCCTCGGTGTTCGGTTCGGCCCATGGGTCGGGTCTGGTGTCGGGTTTGTCGCAGTGGTGCGGCGGGTACGGGTGCACACGTTCGCCGCACTTCACGCACGTGAGGATCGGTTGGCGGTACCGTCTCATCAGGTGTCCCAGTCGTCGTGGGTGAGTCGGTTGTGGACTTCGGTGAGCGCTTCGGCGAGATCATCGGCCTCCACGCGAATGCCGGTGTTCATGTCGTGGCCGTTGAAGCCGTGGACGGTCACCTGGTGGTGGGCGACACCATCCGGTTTGATCCATGACGCGGTGGAGGTCATTCCGCCACGCTTGTCGACCTCGGACTGCAACCTGGCCCACGCAACACCGAGCGCTTCCGTCTCGGTCACGACCCGCAGATGGTTGCTCATGCGCACTCACCCCGATGCACGAGATGACAGTCACCGCACACAGTTTCACCGCGCCGGAGTCGAATGTCGTCAGCCTTCAAACCGTGCAGCCCGTTCTTGGCGTCGTCCCACTGCTGGGCGCAGTCGTCGTGCATGATGGCTTGCGTCTCATCGCGCGGGTCGAGACGCCGGTACGCGACCAGCTCGCCTTGTGCGAACCAGCGCCCGCAGTCGGGGTGCTTGCATCGGCCGGCGTACGCGGCGACAAACGATCCGCTCATGGTCGCCTCCCGTAGTCGGGCATCCGGTTGCGCCACTTGGTGGGTGCGGGCTGACCGGACATCGGGCAGCGTTGGCGGGCCTTGTCTTTGTGGGTGAAGAATGTCGCGGAGACTGCGATCATGCGGCGGCAGACGGGGCACTCACGGACGCTGGATGTTTCGGTGGTGGGGGCGGTCGGGTGCTGGTAGAGCGCGGCGAGGGTCATTGGTTAGTGCTCGCTGTCGTAGTGGTCGGTGTCGTCGATGGGTTCGAGCACGCGGAGTGCGTGTGGCAGAACGGGTTCGGTGTCTTCGTGGCGGGTTTGGGGGAGCATCAACGCGAGGAGGGTGCAGAGGGCGAAGGCGTCCATGATGATGAACACGAGTGCGTCGGATGCTGTTGGTGGTGTCCACCGGATGAGGATGATGGCGGTGGCCCACACCCAGGCGGCGAGGATGAGTGCGTTGATGGTGCCTCTCATGGTGTTCTCCGTGGTGTGTGGGCGAGTAGGTTGATGGCGGCGTCGATGAGGGTTTCGAGTTGCTGCCGGGTGAAGTGGAGGTCGGTGGTGTCGTCGCCGTTGCCGTCGAGGATGTAGACGGGTTCGCCTGTCCGGGTGTGGGTTCCGACGTGGAGGTAGTGGGGTCCGTGGCTGGTGTCGACCGGGATCCACGGCGACTCCGTGATATCGACATGCGTCATTGGTCCACCGCTTTCTGTGCTTCCACGAGGTCTGCGTAGGCTTGGGCGGGTAGGTCGAGGCGCGCGTTGGCGACACCCCACGCCACTTCGTGGGCGACGATCACCGGCAGCCGGTCGAGGGGTGCCAGGTCCGCTTCACGGTCCAGTCGGTCTGCCAGCTCCCGGAACTGGGTTGCGGTGCCGTGTACGGCGTCACGCAACCGGGTTTCCAGGTGGATCAGGTAGCGGTCGGTGAGGTTGTCGGAGTCGATACCCATGTCACACCGCGTTTCGGATGCAGTCGGCGGTGGTGAGACCCGACGCGGAGTGGACGAGGTCGCCCGTCTCGACGTCGAGCACGCGGCATGAGACGCCGGCGTTTCCCCACGATGTGATCTTCGCGCCGAACCGGTCACCGGGGACAATGTCTTCGTGGGTCACCTGGTCGACGTCGTCGCACAGTTCCTCGGTGTAGCCCTTGGGCCATGTGACTGTGGCGCATCCTCCGACGGCGGCGACGGTCACGAGGACGTCACCATGGCGGGTGTAGTGGCCGGGTGTGGCGTCGGCTGTTCCGGCTGCGGCGGCGATCGCGGTGGATGCGATCACGAGCGCGAGGACGCGGGCAAGGATACGGTTCATCGGTCGGTCTCCTGGTTGGTCGCGAGTGCGGGGATGGGGTCGATCGTCGGGAGGCCGAGTTTGCGGCGGATGAAGTCGATGCCGGACGGCTGCACGTAGGTGGTGTACGAGCAGCCCCACTCCCCCGAGTTACGCTCGTACTCATGCGCTTTCACCTCGAAATGGTGCATGTACTGCTGATACGGCGTGTTCCGCATCGATCCCTTCGGGATGAAGACGCCGGCGTTTCGGAGGTCACGGAACAGCTTGTTCTGCGAGGTGCCGAGCATCTTCGCGACCGCGCCGACGCTGTACTTCCCGGTGGCGTCGAGGAAGTTGTCGTACGCCTCGGCTTTCGGTTCCAGCTCGGCGTTCTTGGCCTCGAGCGCGAGTCGTTCGGTTTCGGCGTTCATCGCGAGCTGGATGAGTTCCATGCGGGTGATGTCGCCGCCGTTGATCGCGGGGCGGGTCTCGGCTTCGCGGGTCTTGATGACGAAGTAGGTTTGCGCGGCCGCGATCTCAGGCTTCCCAGAATCCCCTGCGTGCGCGCTCTCGACCGGGCAGCAGCCCGGACGGGAGTGATCGGTGAGTGATCCGACCGCGCGAGTGAAGTCGCCGATCGGGTCTTGCGGCCCGTACGAGACGAGTGCCGCGACGATGCCGTCGCGCCCGTAGTGGCGGGTCAGCCTGCGGTAGGTGGCCTGCCCACCCGGCGTCATGCGGGCGACGGGGTTGCAGTCCTGCGTGTGGCCACCGATACCGCCACAGCAGGAGCGGGTGCCGGAGTCGACCGGGTGGCGGGTCATGCGACATCCCTTGTCGACGGCAACCCTTCGGCCCACCGCACCAGCTCGGAATGCAGCACCATCCGGTAGCCGCCCAACGACTTGAACGCGATCTCGCCGCGAGACTCTGCGCGGATGAGGGTGTCGACGGACACGTCCACCAGCTCGGCAGCCCGCCTCAGCTTGTGCATGACGGGGGTCTCGGTGGTGGTCATGCCGCCACCTCGTCAGGCATAAGGTCGGACCATCCGACGCCAAGTGCGCCCGCGATGGCGACCAACTCGGGTAGCTTGAACGATGTGATGGAGAGGAACCTGCGATGAAGCGTGCGTTCCGTCATGCCAGCGGCGTCGGCGAGCGTGGTGTGACTGACACCTCGCTCGGCCGCGACTTGCATGACGCGTGCCGCGACCGCGGAGTTCACTGCGTCTAGGTGGCCCATGCGGGCTACATTACGGCCCGTTTGGGCCGATTACAAGGCATGATCGTGCCAATGTCCATTGCAATCATCTGTTTGGATGACACACTTGCCGAATGCCAGAATGGGCCGAATAATGGACCGCATGGACACGTCAGAAGACGCGCTCAACCAAGCGGTAGGCGCAGAGTTACGCGCCGAACGTGCACGGATCGGCTGGTCACGCGACGAAACGGCCGAACGCGCCGGCGTCCCCGTACGGACATTGCAACGCTACGAGGACGGATCTCGCGCCATCCCCGTCCCTGTGCTGTGGCGGCTACTGACCGCGTTCGCCGTCGATTTCGCAGAGTTCGAGCGGGCAGTCACGCGCACACGTGACCAGCAGCAAGCGACCGACTGACACCCCAGTCCGGGACGCGATACCCAGCAGATCAGCGAATGAATCGGACATAGCAGCAACGCTCACAGCACACACCACGCAACACTCTGGGGTTTCCCCGACCAACAGTTGTGACGTGCAACATATCGGGCCACCCGGACATGCCGTTACGGGCACAGGAAAGCTACTCGCCAGTACCGTCCGAACGGACTAATTCGGACAAGGCGAGTAGCTTCTCCAGCTCGCCGAGTGCAGCCCTGGTGAGGTCGGTGGATGTGTGGGCGTACCCGCGGTGAGCCGTCGTCGTGGAATGGCCGACGATCGCCATCCGGGTCGCTTCTTCGACGCCGGCGGCCTGTAGCAGTGTCGCGACGGTGTGGCGTGCGGTGTGCTGGTCGGGTGCGTCATCCTCGGTGGCGACGATCCCCGACTTCACGCACACGGCTTTCCACGCGGCACCGTCGTCGCGTGGCTGGATCGCTGCCCCGTCGCCGCGGCGGAACACCAGCCCCGTCGTCGGGTGGCCGCGCTCGGTGTGCAGCGCCCGGAGTGCAGCCACTACCGGCGGGAGCAAGGGGACGAGTCGTCGGGAGCCGACTGTCTTCGTCGGCACGAGGCAGGCGGTCCAGTGTATGGGGATGAAGTCGAGGGTGGCGGGGACGTCGAAAGCGTCGCGCGGGTAGACGGGATCGCCACCGACGGGCCGGGTGCGGGTCTTCAGCTTGAGCCTGGCGAGCTGCCACGCGATGTCGATGACCGCGGCGTCGAGGTCGACGCGATCCCAGGTGAGTCCGAGGACTTCGGCTTGGCGCGCTCCGGTGAGGAGGGCGAGGGACCAGCGCGAGGCGGTCGCCGCGTCCTGTCGGGCGACGTGCAGTAGCAGTGTGCGGGCCTGGTCGACCGAGAGTGGGCGGCGTTCCTCGGATCGCGCTTGGGGTCGGTCCATGCGGTCGCACGGGTTGTGGCCGATCTTCCCGTCCTTCACGGCGTCGCCGAGTGCTTTGGCGAGGACGGCGAACGCGGCTTGTGCGGTGCGGGTGGTGTGGTCGTCGGACACTGCGGTGACCATGCGGCGGACGTCGGCGGGGGTGAGCTTCCCGAGCTGCCGTGTGCCGACGTGCGGCACGATCTGGTGCTTGATGCTCGAGCGGTAGGACGCGAGGGTGCGGGGCCGTACGCGCGGGCGGGCGATGGTGTCGACCCAGTGGTCGAGCCACTGGGCGACTGTGATGGTGCCGGCGTTGGGGAGGATGCCGTCGGCGAGTTGGTCTTGCATCTCTTTGAGGGTGGCGCGGGCGTCGTCGTAGCGTCGTCGGCCGCGTTGGTAGCGGGTGCCGTCGGGTAGCCACACTTGGGCGATCCACATGCCGTCGGCGCGTTGGTGAAGTCCTCCGGTGCCTTTCGGCCGGCGGCTGCTGCGCTTCTTCGCGGCCATGTATGTCACTTACTCCTATGCTTACTCCTATGTGTGCGTCAGCCACGCTACAGCAGAGCATCATAAATGTTTGTCTACCAGCATGTTTGACGCGGACACCTGCCGTAAGCATATCCCTATATACAGCTTCCCAAGCTGAATACGCGGGTTCGATTCCCGTCATCGGCTCCA
>NZ_JAKWBF010000036.1 GCF_022513585.1 Gordonia gummivorans | reverse complement strand
ACTTTGGAGGGAGTATGGAAACTCGGCTGCCTAGTCGTCCAACTCGATGTTTTTGAGATCGTCGCGGTCAACAACGTCGAGCTTCATGCATGCGCGATAGATATGCCCCTCGACAGTGCGAATCGATACTGTCAAGATGTCCGCGATTTCATTTGTGGACTTTCCCGCTTTCACGAGGTCTACAACCTCTCGTTCGCGAGTCGTAAGCGGTAGGGAAGATTGGTCATCGACGACCTTCAACGTACTCAACCATCGTTGTCCCGGGCCCAGCGTGCGAAGGGTGTCGCCCCAGGGGAACTTAACAGCTTCTATTGGTACGTAGGCGGCAATCGCCACGCTATTTGCAGCGTTAAACAATTAGCAGGTTCTGTGGTAGTACGTTATCGATCTTTGATCGGCGCGTGTGGCAGGTGTGATTGGTGTGCATTACTGAGGTGAAAATCCGGCAGTGAAATGTCAATTGTAACCTTTATATTGGCTATATCGAGTCTGTGCTAACAAGAGGTGGTGAGCGCTGTGCACAGGTGTCACGGCGGTGTCACAAGCCCCGTGACACGGTGTGACCGCTGTTGACCCCGCCGCAGGTCAGGGATGTGTGCGAGAGCGCTAACAGTGGTCGTGTACTGGATTTAGGTTCCAGTACTACGGAGGTTCAAGTAGCCCTCTCGCGCACCACTGCATCTGGGGACTGGCTCCGCGACCTCAGACCTCGCCCACAGCGTGCTCGTCCACCGGATTGATGCGACGCACGATCAGCGGGTCCTGGTTGGTGAACGGAAAGTCCGGCAGATCGTCGATGTGGGTGTCGAACGTCGCGGCCAGCACTTCGCGGGAGTAGGCGCTGATCGACGCCCGGTATCCGATGTCGCCCGGCGTGGGTTGGTCGAAGAAGATCAGGAAGTGGAGGTCGGGTGCGTCGACCACCTCGATGTGGTGGGGATAGGCGCGTGGGACGAAGTAGACGTCGCCGCGCTGGAGATACCAGGTGTCGAGGGTGCCGTCGGGATTCATGATCGTCATGCGTGCGGAGCCGGAGTGGACGTAGCCCATCTCGGCGGTGACCGGATGCCAGTGCGGCTCGCGCATGCCATCCTCGCGGATGCGCAGTGAGTACATCGACAGATCCGTGAGGGCCGGCCAGAACTGTTTGCGTGCGGTGTGTGCCGAGCCGAATCCGGCGTCGACGGCTGCGCCGAGGCCTTCCAGGTCCAGCTTGTGCGGATCGTTGAATCCGGCGTTCGACGGAATGACCGGATCACCCACGCGCGCAGCGAGTTTGCGGTCGACGGTGCTGCGTCGAATCTTTGCGAAGTCGCTTGCGGGGAGATCGTAGGTGTTGCCGAGTACCGCGTCGGTCATCGCGCCGAACGCGGCACCCAACCCAAAGTCTTCGGGCCGCTCGCTACGGAATGCGAGCACGAACTCGGCCGGCTCGTCGCCGATGTTCTCGATGTGATGCAGTGCGCCGGAATCGATGTGGAACATCTCGCCCGCGGTCACGGTGAAACTGGAGAACGAACTGTGGTCGTCGAGAACCGACACGAGTGAGGTACCCGAGACGCAGTAGGTGAGTTCGTTGCAGTTCGCATGCCAGTGTGGAGTACGCATCGCGCCGGGATTGATGACGATGCGCTTGATCGACAGCCCGCGCAGGATGGGGAACTCGTCGGCGGTGATGCGTCGGATCGAACCGAAATCGGACTCTTCGACGAGGTCGCCGTCGAGCAGCGACGTCGCGTGGGTGCCGTGCCGGGTGGGTGCTGCCATGATCGGCTCCGATTCTGCGAGAGGGGTTGGGCCACACAGTAGATCAATCGGTCACGGTGGGAGCGCGGATCGGCGTCCGTCGAACGGGAGAACCCTGTGCGAAGCAGCGCTGCATGTCCGGCGCACGTGTGACGATTCCGACGGAAGTCCACCCGCAAAGTTCAACAGACACGACAGGAGCCGACATGGGTTGGAACAGATGGGCAAGCAGAGCGGCGTTTCGAGCCGGAGTTGGAGCGTTACTACTGGGGGCGGGGATCGGGACCGCGCTCGTGGCACCGGGGCAGGCGACGGCGGCGCCTCGACCGGTCGACGAGGGTTCTGTCTCGGCAGGGATTCTCAGCCATGTGCCGGGTCGGCAGGACGTTGCCTCGCCGTACGTTGGCACCTGGGGTGGGCACGGCCGCGGTATCAACATCTACGCCAACGGTTTCGCGAAGGTCTCGGTCGCGTCGGGCGCCTCCAACTATGAGAAGTGGGATGCCCGCTGGCGACCCGCCGGCCGCGGCATCGTCGTGACGTTCGTCCGACGCACCGAGAGCGCCGGCGATGTGGGGGCGGGTATCCACCGAGGCACCAAGTGGTACGGCTCGCTCAAGCGGGTCCGGGGCTACACAGTGCTCGAGTTCGACCGACTGCCGGGTGTGTACTGGTGCACTCGGGCAGGTAACAACGCGGGACTCTGCGGGGCGTGATCCGTATGAAGTTGGGGCCGGAAGTCGGCCCCAACTTCAAACGGATGGGCGAGCTTCGAAGCACCTGGTGAGAGGACATTGTCGTCTCGCCAGGCCCTTCGAGGCTCGTCGCTTGCGCTCCTCGCACCTCAGGGAGCGGATAGGAGGCTCCTCGCACCTCAGGGAGCGGATAGGAGGCTCCTCGCACCTCAGGGAGCGGATAGGAGGCTCCTCGCACCTCAGGGAGCGGATACGAGGCTCCTCGCATCTCAGGGAGCGGGTGGAGACTTTCGGGTCAGCGCGCCGGGACGGTCAGGCCAGGGATCTGCGGAAGCAACGGCGCGGGGGTGCGACGTTCCGCGGAACGCCGCGGCGCGGGCGCACGCGATGGGCGCGGACTCGGCGTCGACGCGATGGTCGGGCTGGGCAGGGTGGCGCGATCGCGATTGGCCTCGGCGCCACGACCGGTTCCGGTGGCGTCGTCCTCGCGCAGACACATCGACCGCACGACGTTGTGATAGTTCACCAGGCCGTAGGTGAGGGGGAGTCCGGCGAAGACGGCGATGACCTTGGTGGGCGACAGAAAGCCGACCGTCGGGGTGCCCAAGACTTGACCCTCGACGAGCCCGCCCACCGTGCTGAACAGCCACAACGACAGGTAGTAGCTGTAGTACGCCGCGGTGAGTGACTTCGTGACGGTCAGATCCGCCAGGGGCACGGTCGCGGCGAGATTGTCACCCTGCGCAATGTTGTGATTGAGGCCGATGACGACTTCGAGCGGTGCACCACCGATGTAGGGCACCAGGGCGCCGATATAGTCGACGATCACCTCGGCGGCGCTGAAGTCGGCCGGATCGGCGGGAATGATGTTGAGCGGGATCTGCGTCGTGCGCATCGTCGCCATGATGCGGTTGCCGGCCGATCGGATCGCGCTGCGCTCCGCATCGGTGCGGACCATGCGCTGTGCGTAATCGGTGGTGCGCGCAAGGATTCGGCTCAACGTGAGATCGCTGATGGGGTGGCAGGTCTCTTCGT
The DNA here is from genome assembly GCF_022513585.1 of Gordonia gummivorans. GTDB lineage: Bacteria > Actinomycetota > Actinomycetes > Mycobacteriales > Mycobacteriaceae > Gordonia. The sequence continues at coordinate 48,003 of NZ_JAKWBF010000036.1, read as the reverse complement.
CGGTGAGGGCGAGCTGATTGGCGGTCTCTTGGATGATCGGTGCGATCGGAACGTCGAAGCGGAGGTTCTTGCTGGGTCGTCCCGCCTGGTCCCGCTGCTCGGCGGTCACCCGCGCGACGCACTGATTGACGAGGGAACTCGAGATCGCCTGATAGAGCCGGAGCGCTCCGAGCTGACCGCCCAGCGTGACGATGCTGATGAGGGTGTTGTAGGTGATGTAGCCCGCGAACGACTCGAGCGCAGTGCCCGTCAGTGGGCTGCCCAGGAACGGCACCAAACCCGCGCCGACGCGGGCGGGAGCGATCACCGTCGCGAACAGGTAGATGAAGGCCGTCTCCACGGCCTGGCTCACGGTGATGTCGCCGAGTTCGATCGCCTCGCCCTGCCGGCCGTCGCGGATCTTCAGCAGGTTCGAGATGATCAACTGCGAGATGGGTGCCCGGTATTTGAGCGCCTTGTCGTCCCGGTCGGCACCGAGCGACTGCGGATCCTCGGACACGGCGAGCGTCGACACCCCGATCCGCTTCATGTCCCGATGTGCCTGGGCGCGCTGCGCGTTGGCCGCGGCCTTGAGCTGGGGCGGGAGGGTGGGGTAGATCGACTCGAACAGCGAGTCGTAGACGACCGCCAGCGTGGTGAACTCGCCGCTGACGCAGACGGTGGCCTTGCCCTCGTTCTCGGTCAGCGGCTTCAACAGCGACCGCTTGGACTCCGCGATCCGGTCCTGACGCTCCTGGTAGGTTTCCGCCTTGCGCTGGGCCGGAGTCTTCTCGGCGCGCGCGACGGTGCTGGTCAGCCCCGAGTACGGCGTCCCGGTGACCACCGCGGCCGACCCGTTGGCCGTGGCAGTCGCCATACAGAATGCGCACAGTGTTGCTGTTGCCGTGACTCGGACGAACCACCTCCGCCGCCGCCCGACCGCCTGGCGTTCCACCTGCACTCTGTGTACCCCGCGCTCTCACTCACCCTGTCAGACGAGCAGCCCCGAAATTCGGACTTAGCATAGCCTGAGTGAGTCCCGCGTCAGTGTGCAGTGGGTCACCCGCCGCGGTACTTGTTCACGTACTCGTTCATCGTGGCGAGCTGGTACCTCGACACCTCGTGAGCGCTCTCGTTCTCGGCGAACACGCTCGAGACCATCACCGAGTCGTCGCGGTCATAGAAGCCGATCTCGCCGAGCGTCGAGAAGAACTCATCCCAGTCGACGTCGCCGTCGCCGATCTTCAGATGCTGATGCACGCGCACAGCATTTCCCGGCGGATTGGTGATGTACCGAAGCCCATGTGACGCATGGTGATCCATGGTGTCGGCGACGTGGACCAGGCGCAGCATGTCACCAGCAGCGGTCATGATCTCGCGCATGTTCCCGCCGGCACTCGATTGGCCCGCTCGCTCCGCTCCCGGCGCCATATGAAAGCTGTGGCAGGCCACGAAGACCATCCCGATATTGCGTGAGTTGACCCCGCGGATCACCCGGAGCGCCGCCAATCCGTCTTCGACGAAGTCGTCCGGGTGCGGATCGATGCGAACGTCGATGCCTTCGCGCTCGATGATCGGCAACAGCTCCTCCATCGACCGGTAGAAGGCGCGCTCGGACTCCTCGGCCTTCTCCGGGCGGCCGGAGAACTCGGTGTTCATCACGTTCACCCCGAGGTCGACGGTGATCTGGATGGCCCGCTTCCAATACCGCACGGCCGCCTCGCGGGCGTCCTCGTCGGGTCCCGACCACCGCAACACCGGCAGCACCGACGCGATGCCGACGCCGGCGTCGTCGCACGCTCTCCGAAACTTGGCCACCAGGGCGTCGTCGGCCTTGGGGTGATTGAAGAACGGGATCATGTCGACGTGCGGCGTCAACTGCAGGTATTCATATCCCAATTCGGCGACGACGCCGGGCAGTTCCAGCAGCGAGTAGTCGTGGTGGAAGGGGGTCGGATCGAGTGCGACCTTCATGATTGCTCCTTCAGCTGAATCGGACCGCGGGAATGCCACAGCCGCCCAGATACTTTCGGGTTCGCTGGGCGATCGGCAGAGGTGCGTCGACCGAGCACGGGTACATGTCCTGTTCGACGATCGCGAAGATGTCGATGTCGAGTCCGGCCACCGCGTCGAGCAGCGGTGGCATCTCGGGGATGCCGCGCGGTGGTTCGGTCATCGCGCCCAGCTTGACGGCCTCGCCGAAGGGCAGGTCGTCGGCGGCGACCTTGGCGCGCACCTCCTCGTCGACCTGCTTGAGGTGCAGGTACCCGATGCGGTCCGGGTGCTTGGTGATGATGGCGAGATTGTCTCCGCCGCAATAGCTCACATGCCCGGTGTCGAGGCAGAGGTTCACGAACTCGCTGTCGGTGTTCTCCAGGAAGCGGTAGATGTTCTCCTCGGTGTCGACGTGGCTGTCCGCGTGCGGGTGGTATTGCGCACGGACGCCGTACTTCTCGAACATCGCCCGGCCAAGTTCGTTCATGCCCTCGGTCTTCTTGCGCCACTGCTCGTCGGTGAGCACGCGATCCTCGAGGACCGCTCCGGACGCGGGATCGCGCCACATCTCCGGGATCACCACGACGTGCTTGCCGCCGACCGCGGCGGTCAACCTGGCGACGTCCTCGATCTGCGTCCACACCGCATCCCACGAGTCGTCTTGATGCAGATGTTCGAAAACCGTTCCCGCCGAGAGCTTCAGGCCACGGGTACCGAGCTCGTCGAGCAGCTTCTCCGGATCGGTGGGGAGGTAGCCGTACGGGCCGAGTTCGATCCACTCGTAGCCCGACGACGACACCTCGTCGAGGAAACGCGTGTACGGGGTCTGCTGTGGGTCATCGGGAAACCAGACTCCCCAGGAGTCGGGTGCGGAGCCGACGATGATGCTGCTCATGATGTGTGCCTTTCGTGCTTTCAGGATGCGGGGGTGAGGGTGGGGTAGACGATGGTCTCGGCGTTGCCGGTGGACAGCGAGCGTGTCGCCGCCTCCGCGATCGCCTGAGCTTTCAGGGCTTCCGAAAGCGTTGGGCCGATGGGTGTTCCGGTGGACACAGCGGCGACGAAGTGATCCAGGGCGCTGCGGTAGGTGGGCGCGACGCGTTCGAACCAACCTGGGTGCAGGCCGTCCAGGGTCACGCTTGCGCGGCCATAGCGGGTGACCGCGCCGGTGCGCTGCCGGTCGGACTCGGCCATACCGTCGGAGCCGAGCACCTCGATGCGTTCGTCGTAGCCGTAACCGGTGCGGCGGACGCTGTCGATCTGGACCAGGGTGCCGCTGGGCATGCGCAGGGTGACCACCGACGTGTCGACGTCGCCGAGGTCGCTCATCCGGGGGTCGGTGAACACCGAACCCGCGGCGTACACCGACTCCGGGTCTTCGCCGGTGATCCAGCGTGCGAGATCGAAGAAGTGCACGGTCTGATCGCGCATCTGCCCGCCCGACACCGCGATGTAGTCCAGCGGCGGCAGAGCCGGACCGCGGGTGGTCATCCCGACGAGTTCGACGGTGCCGAGTTCGCCCGAGGTGGCCAGTCGGTGCAGTTCGGCGTAGTCGCGGTCGAACCGCCGGTTGAAGTCGACCATCATCGGACGCTCACCACCGACCTCGGCGACGACCTCGGCGGCGTGCGCCAGATCCAGGTCGATCGGCTTCTCGCACAGGCAGGCCAGCCCGGCGGCGGCCGCCGTGCGCAGATGCTGCGCGTGCGTGTCGGTCGACGACGCGATCAGCACCGCGTCGAGGTCGGCCGGGTTCATGGCGTCGGCAAGGTCGAGGACCTGGGTTCCGTGCCGGTCGGCAAGCGCTCGGGCGCGGTCGGCGTCGATGTCGGCGACACCCACGAACTCGACGCCTGGGTGGGCGGCGAGGTTGGTGGCGTGGACGGCGCCGATGAAACCGGCGCCGATGAGGGTCATGCGAATCACGCGGGTACTCCTGTGAGGTTGGTGGTGGCGACCGGTGCCCCGGCCCTGTCATGTGAATCAAGCACGGCAGCAACGAATTCGACGCCGATGAGGCCGTCGCGTCCGGTGGGGAAGGACAATTCGCGCACCGGTGCGTCGAGTCCGTCGCGGTGGGCGGTCAGTGCATCGGCGAGGTCGGCGTAGAAGTTGGCGAACGCCTCCAGGAAGCCTTCCGGGTGGCCGAGTCCGGCCCGGGTGAGGCGCCCGGCTTCGATCGACAGCCGCGGTGACCCCTGGTTGAGCACTGTCTCGACGCCGTCGTGGTCACGAATACGCAGGCGGGTCGGATCGTGGTGATCCCACTCGAGGGCTGCTCGTGACCCGAAGACCCGGATACGCAGTCCGTGGGGATTACCGGTCGCCGCCATGCTCGCCCAGAGCGATGCCTGCGCGCCACCGGTCAGCGCCACGCGCATGGTGGCGTTGTCGAAGACCGCCCGATCCGGGACGAGGGTGTCCAGCTGTGCCGACACCGCGGTGGGTTCCTGCCCGGTGACGAAACGAAGGAGATGCAGGGCGTGGGTGCCGAGGTCGGCGACGACACTGGCCGACCCGCCGATGTCCGGATCGGTGCGCCAGCGCGCCTGCCGGTGTTCGCCCTGCTCGAGGGGACGTGCCGCCCAGCCCGACGCGTGCTCGACCGACACGAACCGGATGTCACCGAGTTCACCGCCGCGTACCCGGTGAGCGGCCTCGCGCACCATCGCGTAGGCCGAGTAGCAGTGTGGGACAGCCAGTATCGCGTCGTTGTCGGCAGCGATACGGACCAGTTCGCGGGCGTCGTCGGCGTGGAGGGTGAGCGGCTTCTCGCAGACCACCGAAATGCCACGCGACAGGAATGCCCGCGTGACGTCAAAGTGGCTGTCGTTGGGGGTGACCACCACGGCCACGTCGATGCCGTCGGGCCGAGAGGACTCGCCCGCGGCCATGTCCTCGTGATCGCGGTAGATGCGGTCGGCCGGTACGCCGAGATCGGCACCCATGCGTGACGACGCAGTGTGGTCGCGACCGAAGACGCCGGCGGTGAGCTCGTAGCGGCCGTCGAGGTTCATGCCCGCCCGGTGTGTCTTGCCGATGTCGGCGCCTTCACCGCCGCCGACCATGCCGGCCCGCAGGCGCGGGCTCGGTGTCTCGGTCATCTGGTTCTACCTTTCGTGTCCCGAATGTGACGTGGTGCGCGGTCTCGTGTGGGACAGTAATGGGACCGGTCCCAATCACCGTACGTGGTACGGGTCACAAGAGCAATAGGATGGTCGATCGTGGCGGACAGTGAACTCACCGACAGCGCCGGCGAGGTACGTCGGGCGGCAACCATCAGAGATGTCGCGGTGCACGCCGGGGTGTCGAAATCGCTGGTGTCGCGCGTTCTGCGCGACGAGCCCAACGTGAGCGACGAACGTCGCGCCCGCGTGCGCGAGGCGATGGCCGAACTCGGGTATCGGCCCAACTCGATCGCTCGCGGACTCTCGCAGTCACGGAGCGGGACGGTGGGCGTCATCATCAACGATCTGCGCAACCCCTGGTACGTCAGCCTGCTCGAAGGTCTCGCGACCTCATTCGACGCGGTCGACATCGCACCGCTGTTGGTCGACGCGCGATTGGACCATCGGGTCGGCCGCGACACCGTCGAAACTCTGCTGTCCCGGCAGGTCGACGGGATCGTGGTGGTCGGAACCACCGATGCCCGAGTCGCGGTGGAGCGGGCTGCCGAGTCGGTCCCGGTGGTCTTGGCCGGCACCCTCGAGCCGGACCTGCCCACCGTCGACATCTCCGTCGACGATGACCTGGCCGGTTCGCGACTTGCCACGACACATCTGCTCGAACTGGGTCATCGGCGGTTGGCTCACCTGCAGGGTCCGGCCAAGGTCGGCACCTTGCGTCGTACGGGCTTCGAGGACGCGATCGCCGAGTTCGGGACCGCCCAAGGCGCGTCGGTCGACCAGGTGGTCGAGTTTGCGGGCATGACCGAGGAGGGCGGCCATTCGGCAACTGCGCGACTGCTGGATTCACCAACGCCGCCGACCGCGATCTTTGCCTTCAACGACATGACCGCACTCGGCGCGTTGTCGGCGGCCGACGAGCGGGGGCTCTCCGTGCCCGGTGACCTGTCGCTCATCGGTTACGACGACACCCAGCTCGCGCGGCTGCGGCACATCTCGCTGACGTCGGTCGACAACGGCAACTTCACGGTGGGTGCCCAGGCCGCGAAGTTCCTGATCCAGCGGATGGAGCGTCCAAGCGCGCCGCAACGGATATATCGACACGCCCCGGGACTCATGGTGCGCCGCACCACCGCGGCACCGCGATAACACTCGATACGCTGTCACCGTGCCACCCAGCGACTTGCCACTGTCCGACACCGCCGTCATCGAACGGCTCGGCGCCGACCTCAGGTCGGCCGGATACACCACCGACGGTGTCGCGGATCTGCTGGGCGAGGAGGCAAATGCTGCTCTTGGTCGGGGAGTGTGGTGGCCCGCCCTGCGAGCGGCCGATGCCGCACCACCGGCACAGGCTCGTCTTGCGACCATCGTCCGATTGTTCATCCTCGGTGCCGATGAGGCCGAAGAGTCGGTGGCGCAGGCATTTCCGTCAAACGGCTGGCATGCGCTGTGGGTCAACAGGGTGATCGACCGAACGGCGACCGGGCGGCTGCGGGCGGCTCTCGACATCCGGCCGCACGGCGACGAGGCCCACGAGTTCCTGGTGATCTCCGATCAGGACGCGGCCATGCGCGCCGCGCCGGTGTCCCACGACCACGTGCTCGGCATCGGTGGCGCGTCGATCTCGTTGGCGCGTGCGATCATTCGTGAACCCGTTGCTCGAGCCCTGGACATCGGCACGGGATGCGGAATCCAGGCGCTGCATCTGAATGCGCACTGCGACGAGATCGTTGCCACCGACACCAATCCGCGCGCCCTCGCGCTCGCGGCGGCCACCGCTGCGATCAACGGCATGCGTTGGGATCTGCGTGCGGGCAGTCTGTTCGAGCCGGTTGCGGGTGAACGCTTCGATCTCATCGTGTCGAATCCGCCGTTCGTCGTCGGGGCCGGCGATCGCGACTACATCTATCGGGATTCCGGGATGGCGGGAGATGCGCTGTGCGAGAGTCTCATCCGCCAGATCCCCGATCACCTCGAACCCGGTGGCACGGCGCAGTTGTTGGCCAACTGGATGATTGCCGACGGTGCCGACTGGCGTGAGCGGGTGGGTGGCTGGGTGCGCGACACCGGACTCGACGCGTGGGTGGTGCAACGTGAGGCCGCCGATCCGGTCGACTACATCTCGTTGTGGCTGTCGGACGCGGGGGAGCGGCCGGAGGAGGCGGCCCGACGCGGCGCGGAATGGCTACAGTGGTTCGCCGAGTCGGGCATCTCCGCGATCGGCATGGGTGTGATCACGTTGCGCGCGCCCGCGTCGGGTCAGCACCGTGCCGCCGACGTCGTGATCGAGGAGATCGCCGGTGCCGGTGAAGAGGTGACCGGCCCGGAGGCGCAGGCCTTCCTCGCGCGCCGTACCTATCTGCGCACCAGCACCGACGAGGAGTTGCTGCGACGGCGGTTGTCGACCGCACCGGTCTTCCTCGAGGAGCAGTCACTACCGGGTGAGGAAGGCTGGCAGCAGGTGTCGGCCACGGTCCGCAGACCCGGCGGTCCCGGCGCGGTTCTCGGCGTCGACGAGGTGTCGCGAGCCCTGCTCGCCGGTTGTCGGGGTGAGGTTCCGCTGGGGGCACTGATCGAGTTGCTCGCGGACTTCCACGACGTCGACGCCGACGCGCTGGCCGCTGCTGCGCTCCCGGTTGTGCGAGAGGCGATTGGTCGGGGGATTCTGTTCGAGGTCTCCAACGCTGCACCTGCCGCTGGCTAGGTGCGAACCCTCGCTGGTCGAGCCGACTCCGAGCCCCCAGGCGAGGCGTCGTGTCGAGACCCCTGGTGAGACAACAATGTCGTCTCACCAGGGGCTTCGAGGCTCGCAGGCTCGCACCTCAGCCATCGGGAGAAGGGCGCCCTCACGGCGCGGTGGTGGGCCACCGAGCGGGTGGTGGGGCAACCGAGCGGAGGTCGCGTCAGCCGAACGTCGCGTCGAGCGCGGAGGTGAGATCGGTCGCGAGGTCGTCGGCGTCTTCGAGTCCCACCGAGAATCGCAGGTGTCCCCAGCGGCGGAAGTCTTCCGGGTAGGCGGCGACCCGCGGACCGTCGGGGCCGACGTGGACGATCAGGGATTCGTCGTGACCGAGCGACACCGCCGACGTGATGATCTTCAGGGACGAGACGAAGCGGTTCTGGGTGGCCGCGTCGCCGCGCACGGCGAACGCCATCATCGCGCCGAACCCCCGACCGTCGAATTGCTTTGCCGCAAGCGCGTGTTGGGGATGCGACGGCAGCCCGGGGTAGGCGACGAAGGCGACCCTCGGATCGTCGTGCAGAACCTGCGCCAAGTGAGCGGCGGTGCGCTGGTGCTGTTGCAGGCGCAGTGGCAACGTGATCGCACCCCGCGCGATCAGCCACGCGTTGAACGGCGAGATGACGCCACCGACGTCGACCATCGCCTCCGCACGAATGCGATCGATGAGGTCAGACCTGCCGAGCACCGCTCCGCCCATCGCGTCACCGTGGCCGTTGATGTACTTCGTGAGCGAATGCACCACCAGGTCGGCGCCCGCGTCCAACGGCCGATACAGCGGCGGGGGAGTAAATGTGGAGTCGATGAGCAGCAGTGCATCGGCGTCATGCGCCAATGCCGCCAACGCAGCGATGTCGGCGACCTTGGTCGTCGGATTGGCGATCGTCTCGGCGACCAGCATCCGGGTCCGCGGTGTGAACGCAGCGGCCACCGCGTCGGCGTCGGCGATGTCGACAAAGGTCGCCTCGATGCCGTGCTTCTGCGGCAGCAGGTGCGACCACAACTTCCAGGTCGCCTCGTAGGTCGTGTCGGATACGACGACGTGGTCGCCGGTCCGTAGGAAGGTGAAGAACACCGCGTGCAATGCCGCCACCCCGGAGGCCAGTGTGACGGCGTCCTCGGCGTGTTCCATGGTCGCCAGTTTTGTTTGCAGCGCAATCTGATTCGCGCCGGTGTTACGGGTGTAGAACAGCTGGTCGGTGCCCGACCAATCCAGCGACGCGGGGTCGTCGGGCAAGCGATACGAGTTGGCCATGGTGATCGGCGTGCGGATCGCCGGGCCGCTCGTGTCGTTGCCGCTGTGCACGCTGACGGTCATGTCGCCGGTCATGTCGGTGCCCCTACTTTCTCGGATCGTCGGTCGGGTTGCTGCGAAAGCAGGATCATCGGAGCGCGGTGCAGCTTGTCGATGCGTGCTGAGCTACGGAACTCCGCCCACCCCCAACAGACCCCGAAGACGAGCAACGCAGCCGAGCAGGTGGTGATCGAGGCCCACGGGCGATGAGCGATGTGGATGGGCACCACGACAAGCGCAATCGCCTGGATGACATAGGAATCCAGGCTTCGCGAACCCGTCATCACCAGCGGACGCAGCCAGTCGCGATGCCACCACCGCAGCAGCAGCCGAAAGAACCCGTAGACCGCGGGAATGGCGATCCACGCGCAGATCGCGCGGGCCGGCCCGAAGTCTCGTTTGTCGGCGAGCGGTGGGTCGGGGAGCGTCCACGGGTCGTAGCCGACGATGAGGTGAATGGCCACCGCCAGCGCGACCGCCCCGACGAGAAGCGGGAACAGGAACTGGTCGATCCTCTCGGCGACACGCCAGCGATCCCAGTTCCAGCCGACGACGACGGCGGGCACGAAGAGTATCTGCCACCCGGCCCAGTTCTCGGTACGCGGCGACGGCATGTAGGACGTGACGTAGAACGGGTCGGGACTCGCGACTTGTGAAAGGGCGTACAGCGCAATGGAACCGAGAAGGATCCACATCCACCACCCGCGCATGAGCATCGGGAACAGCGCGAATGCCGACGCCATCAGCACCATGTACAGCAGCAGGATGTTGCCGCCGGCGGGCAAGTACTGCATGGTGACCGCGAGCCAGATGCCCTGCGCCCAGCTGTCGATCGGCAGCAGCCACGTGAGCCAGCGGTGCCCGGCCATCGCCGCGCCGACAGCGACGAGGGCGATCGTCAGCTGGCAGAGGTAGAGCACTGCCAGCCGTTTGGCCAGACGCACGTAGGCGTAGCGCAGCGTGTGGCGGTCGATCCAGCGTTGGTAGACGATGCCCAGGACGATCCCGGACAACAGCACGAACGCCGACATGCCATCGACGTAGGGGAAGGCGTGCGTCGGCTCGGCAATCGGGGTGGCCCCCGCGAAATGGGCCGCGATCATGCTCCAGATCGCGAGCCCGCGCGTGGCGTCGATCGCCAGGTCCCGTTTCATCGCCCCGCAGCATATGGCATTTCGCCCGGAGAATGCGGACGGCCCCGTACCCCACGGGGATACGGGGCCGACTGATTCTTGTCAGCTGTACAGGTCCGCGATGGCGGTCTTGTAGGCGTCGTGAATCACATTGCGCTTCAGCTTCATCGTCGGGGTCAGTTCACCCGACTCGATGGTGAAGTCGGTATCGAGGATGGTGAACTTCTTGATCGCCTCGGCGTTGGAGACCTTGGCGTTGGCGTCCTTGACGGCCGTGTCGATCTCGGCACGGAGATCGGCGTTGTCCACGAGGTCCGAGATCGGCGTGTCGGCGGGTAGGTTGTGCCGCTCCAGCCACCCGGGGACGGCCTCGGGGTCGATGGTGATCAGCGCACCGATGAACGGCTTGTTGTCGCCGACAACGAGGCATTGGCTGATCATCGGGTGTGCGCGGATCGTGTCCTCGAGTTGCGCGGGTGAGACGTTCTTGCCGCCTGCGGTGACGATCAGTTCCTTCTTGCGACCGGTGATGTAGAGGAAGCCGTCCTCCAACTTGCCGATGTCGCCGGTGTGGAACCAGCCGTCCTTGATGGAGTCGGCCGTCGCCTCGGCATTCTGCCAATAGCCGCCGAACACCACCGGTCCCTTGAGCAGGACCTCGCCGTCGTCGGAGATCGCGACGGTGACGCCGGGAACTGGACGTCCAACCGATCCGACGCGCTGATGGTCCTCGTTGTTGGCGGTCACCGCTGCGGTGGTCTCCGAGAGGCCGTAGCCCTCGTACACCGGAATGCCGACGCCGCGGAAGAAGTGGCCGAGGCGGGCGCCGAGAGGTGCGCCGCCGGAGATGGCGCCCTCGCAGTTGCCGCCGAGAGCCGCACGCAGCTTGCCGTAGACCAGCCGATCGAACAGTGCGTGGCGCAGTTTGAGGCCGAGCCCGATGCTGCCCGCCTCCATGGCCTTGCTGTACTCGATCGCGGTGTCGGCAGCCTTGTCGAAGATCTTGCCCTTGCCGCCGTCGTAGGCCTTCTGCTTCGCGGAGTTGTACACCTTCTCGAACACGCGCGGCACCGACAGCACGTAGTTCGGCTTGAACGTTCCGAGGTCGTCGATGAGATTCGGGATGTCGTTGGTGTGCCCCAGGATCACGCCGTTCTCGACGCAGCCGACGGCGACCACGCGCGCGAACACGTGGGCCAGCGGCAGGAACAGCAGTGTCGATTTACCCTCGGCGAGCCCGGCGCCCACCGCATCGCGGGTGGCCGCGCACTCGGCAATGAAGTTGGCGTGGGTGAGGACGACACCCTTGGGGCGGCCGGTGGTGCCCGAGGTGTAGATGAGTGTCGCGGCGTCCGAGGACAGGGCATTGGCGTGCCGGTTGTCGAGTTCCTCGTCGCCGAGTTTCGCACCGCGCTTGGTGATGGTCGCGAGTGCGTGATCGTCGATCACGAGGGTCTCGCCGAGGGCGGGCGCCTCGTCGATCACCCGGATGTGCCGGGTGTACTGCGGATGATTCTCGACGAACAGCAGTTTGGTCGCGGAGTCCTCGAGGATCCACTGGACCTGGTCGGGCGCGGAGGTCTCGTAGATCGCGACAGTGGTCGCGCCCGCACGCCAGATGGCGTAATCCAGCACGGTCCACTCGTAGCGGGTGGACGACAGGATGGCGACGCGATCGCCCGGCTCCACACCCGAGGCGATGAGGCCCTTGGCGACGGCGTCGACCTCGTCGGTGAAGTGCTTGGCCGTCACGGTGATCCACTGGCCGTTGGAACGCCGCTTGAACAACGGCATCGTCGGCCGTTCGGCCCGATACCGGAGGATGGCGTCGACGGTCGTCGCCTTGTCGTCGACGGTGAGATCCGACGGGGTGGCGTATTGCTGCTGCATGGCGCTCCTGAGACGGGAAACCTGGACAAAACGGACACCGCGCGACCCGCATCGGCGGCCGCCTCGGCGTGTGAGTGGAACCGACAGTACCAGTATCCGTGTGGTTGATCACACAGTGGTCGGAATGACCGAATCCGCTGATCACGGCGGCAATCTGTGCCAATCGCGGGACACATTGCGCGCGATGCCACCTCTCGGGGTCGCGCCGATTAGAGTTGACGTGATGAACGAGACCACCAGCGCATGAGTACCTCGCCAGACAACGCTGCGTCCTCCGACGGCACCCCACCCGGACCCGCCGTCGGAACCTTTGACGACCTGGACATCGATTCACGGGTTCGGTCGGCCATCACCGACGTCGGTTACGAGACCCCGTCGCCCATCCAGGCCGCGACCATCCCGCCACTCATGGCCGGCCGTGACGTCGTCGGACTCGCCCAGACCGGCACCGGCAAGACTGCCGCATTCGCGATACCGATTCTGTCCCGGCTCGAGGGTGCCGGCGACGGGTCGGGCCCGCGTAAGCCGCAGGCACTGGTCCTGGCTCCGACGCGCGAACTCGCGCTGCAGGTGGCGGAGGCCTTCGGCCGGTATTCGGCACACATGCCCGAGGTGCGGGTGCTGCCCATCTACGGCGGCCAGAGTTACGGCGTTCAGTTGTCCGGACTCCGCCGTGGCGCGCAGGTCATCGTCGGTACGCCGGGCCGGGTGATCGATCACCTCGACCGCGGCACCCTCGACATCTCCGAGCTTCGCTTCCTGGTGCTCGACGAGGCCGACGAGATGCTCACGATGGGTTTCGCCGAGGACGTCGAACGCATCCTCGCCGAAACGCCGGACGACAAGCAGGTTGCGTTGTTCTCGGCGACCATGCCCAGTGCGATCCGCCGGCTCGCGCAGCGATATCTGCACGATCCGCAGGAGATCACGGTCAAGGCCAAGACCGCGACCGCGCAGAACATCAACCAGCGGTACTTGCAGGTGTCTCATCAGCGCAAGCTCGATGCGCTCACCAGGTTCCTCGAGGTCGAGACCTTCGACGCCATGATCGTGTTCGTGCGCACCAAGCAGGGCACCGAGGAGCTTGCGGAAAAACTGCGCTCGCGCGGATTCTCTGCGGTCGCGATCAACGGCGACATGGCGCAAGCGCAACGTGAACGCACGATCAACCAGCTCAAGAGCGGCGGCATCGACATCCTCGTCGCCACCGACGTCGCCGCGCGTGGACTCGACGTGGACCGCATCTCCCACGTGGTCAACTTCGACATCCCGCACGACACCGAGTCCTACGTGCATCGCATCGGCCGCACCGGCCGGGCGGGGCGGTCGGGCAACGCGTTGCTGTTCGTCTCACCGCGTGAACGGCACCTGCTGCGCTCGATCGAGCGGGCCACCCGCCAGACGCTCACCGAGATCGGCTTGCCCAGCGTCGAAGACGTGAACGCGCAGCGCGTCGCGAGGTTCGCCGACTCGATCACCGAGAACCTGGCGTCGGACAATCTCGACATGTTCCGCAAGCTCATCGAGAACTATGCGCAGGACAACGACGTGGCGATGGCCGACATCGCAGCTGCGCTGGCACTCGAGACCCGCGACGGCGGTTTCCTGATGGCACCGGATCCGCCCGAAGGTGAGCGTCCGGCGCGCAAGGAACGTGCGCCGCGACGATCGGGCGGGAGTTTCGCCACCTACCGGATCGCCGTCGGCCGCAAGCACAAGGTGTCGCCGGGCGCCATCGTCGGCGCCATCGCCAACGAAGGCGGACTCACTCGGGGTGATTTCGGCAACATCAGCATCCGCGACGATTTCAGCCTCGTCGAGCTGCCTGACGACCTCGACAACGAGACGCTGTCGGCGCTGCGCGACACCCGCATCGGCAAGAACCCGATCGATCTGCGCAAGGACTTTGGTCCCCCGCGGACGCGAGGTGGTGCCAAACGTGGTGCTCAGGGGCCTCGCGGCGGCGGACGTGACGGTCATGGAAAACGCGGCGACAGCTGGGGCAAGCGGGGCAATCCACGTGTCGCGGGTCGACGCAACGGCTGAGCGTGGTCCTCACTTCGCCGTGTGGTGACGTGTGAGCCCTTCTGGTCGCGTGGGACGGAACTTGTCAGATCGAGATATTTCCGTAACCTTTTGGGGTGGGGGAACGACATACCCCCTGAACGCTGTAATCCCCAGCGCGACAACACACACGAGTTACAGGAATGGTGAGTCACCAGTGTCAGTGGTGAATTCGATCTCAGCAGAAGACGCAATCGATCACAGCAGTCACGGCGAGGCCGTGATGGTGGACGCCCGCCCGCAGGTCATGCGGCATCAGGGCAGTCTCCCCGGCGCAGTGGTCGTCGACCCGGTCGATGTGTCGGCACGCTTCACGCCGACCCCGTCGGGAACCTTCCCGGTGGTGCGCAACCCCGACACCGAGATCGCCGTGGTCTCCGTCCGTTCGCAGGCTCCGCGCATCGCCGAGCAGATCGCCGACCTGGGCTACACCAACGTCCGCTACGTCGACGGCGGCTATTCCGCCCTGCGTTCGACGCCTGGCTCCTGACGGCTCGTTCTCTTGAGCGTTCGGCGTCTGACCAGCGGCTTGGTAGCGTAGCCGGGCAGACGCAGGAGGACGACGCATGGAGGACGGCACGAGCGAGCCGCTTCGCGACCAGGTCACGCGCTTGGTGGGGTTCCTCCGTGAGCTGGTTCGATCACGATCGGAGTCGATCTCCGATGTCGAGGCCGCCCCTGGCGTCGTCTGGATCGGGGCCGGAACGGGTGTCGGCGTTCGAGCCTCTGCCGGTCCGGGGCAGGTGGTTGTGCAGGTCGCACCCGGTGAGTCGGGTTACGACGAGTTGGCCAGAGTCACCGGGGAACTCCGCGAGAACCCGGAGACCCTTGAGTTGGTGCTGGCCAATGCGCTGCTCACGGTGGTCGAGAACGAGAACGACACCACGCCGCTGATCCGCGAGCACCTGCTCACCCAGGAGGTCCTCGCAGAGCGGGATGACGACGACACGATCCGCGTCACGCCGGGTGCCGGTTCTGCCCCGATGGTGCACGACACCCACTTCCTGGCCGCGATCGACGGCATCGATCTGTCCGCCGCAGTCAAGGCGCGCCGCGCACTGACCGAGCAGCCCACCGTGGTGGGTAACAAGGTCACCGATCTCGTCGCCGATTGGATGAGCCGGATCGACGTCGACACCGAGAAGGTGTCGGTGGCGCTCGACATGCGGCCCGCCATCGTGCTGCGTCAACGGGGTACCGGTGCGGCACTCGCCTTCTACGACGCAATCCTGACCGACCTCCGAAACCCCGACATCCCGGTGCCGATGGGCCTGACCCAACTGGTGCGGCCGATCGAGGCCGACGAACGGTTGAGCGCCCTCGTCGAGTCGGGTGCGATGAGCGCCGACGAATTGGTGCGCGGCGCATTGTTCGGCCTGCCGTCCAACGTCGAACAGCGCGACGTTCTCGGTCGGCTCGGCGTCGACAGTGGCGTTGTGGTCGAAGGACCGCCCGGCACCGGCAAGACGCACACAATCGCGAACGTGATGTCGGCACTGCTGGCCAAAGGGCAGCTTGTCCTCGTGGTCAGCGAGAAGTCGCACGCGCTGCACGTGCTGCGCGACATGCTGCCCGACGAGATCCGCGACCTCACGGTCTCGATCGCCGATGTCAGCAAGGACGGTTTCGACGCTGTCGTGCGCGGCGTCGAGGCCTTGGCCGAACGCAAGTCCGCCTATTCGGCCCCGGTTGCCGACGCCGAGATCGAAGACCTCGTCGCGCGTCGCGAGCACGTGATGTCCCGCCGCGAGACCACGCTGCGCGAGCTGTGGGAACTGCGTGCCGCGGAAACCGTCGTGCACGACTGGGTGGCCGGTGACTATCGGGGCACGGCAGCCGACGTGGTTCGGCAGGTCCTCGCCGACGCCGATCGATTCGAGTGGTTGCCCGGACCCATCGACGGTGGCGTACCGCCGCTCGATACCGACGAGTTCGGGCGGTTTGTCGACTTGCTTCGTGCCACCGGCGGCTCGACTGCGCGTCTCGCGCAGCGTTTCCCGGACCTCGCCGACCATCTGCCCGACCCGGCGGTGATGGACCGGATCTGCGCACGCATTGCCTCGCGGCCGCACGAACCGATGACCGGGACCGGGTCGCTGCTGTCGGTACTCGACGGCGTCGACAGTGACCGCCTGATCCGTATCAAGGAACTCTGCGAACACCTCGCGATTGCCTCCACCGAAGTGCAGACCTTCCCGGCGCCCATCGTCGACATGGCCGACCGGCTGCTCGCCGGGCAGGCGTCACATCTGTGGTCGCGCGTGACCACCCTGTCGCCGATCATCGCCGACGCCGCGCGGCGTGATCGCGAACTCGGCGCGCATGTCGTCGTCGTGGACGGTGCCGGGCCGGGGAGCGCCACCCTCTTCGACACGGCGGCCGATCACCTGAGGGGCGGCGGTCATTGGCGTGGCAGGCTGCGGCGATCCGCCGAGCAACGGGCGGTCGAAGAGTCGTCGGTGCGGGCCACGGTCGACGGCCAGGTGCCCTCCGACGAGCGGTCGTTGCGGCTGGTCGCCGACCACCTGTCGGTGGTGGAGGCCGTGCATCAGGCACACCGGCTCCTCGCAGACCTCCACGTGCCGGTCGACACCTCGGGGTCGCGGTCGTCGCAGCTCAATCAGCTTGTGCGGCTGGATAATCAGCTGGCCTGGATCTCCGACCTGGTGACCGGACGGGATCGGCTCGTCCGTGAACTCGAGGCGATCAGTCCGGGCGGTCCGCGGCCGCGCAGCGTTGCCGAGGTGGCCGCGGTCGCGCGGCAGGCACGACTGATCGCGGCCACCAACGACGCGGTGCTCGCCGAACACGAGCTCGCGGACTGCGCCTACGCCTTGTCGGCCGAGATCGAACGTGGACCGTCGGCCGAGGGTGACGATCTGGTGTCGGCGCTGGCGAATGCCGACGCGGAGTCGATTCGCTCCGCGCGACGGGCTTTCGTGGCAGCTCGCGCCGAACGCGACGATCAGATCGCGCTCGACCTGCTCACCCTGAGGCTGCGCGGCAAGGCGCCTGCGCTGTACGCGGAGGTGGCCGCAACCGCCGACGACCCACAGTGGGACGAGCGGGTTCGCGATCTCGCGCCGGCGTGGTCGTGGCGCCGAGCACACACGTGGGTGTCGGAGAACAACGATCCGGGACGGCAGGAGCGTCTGCAGGCCGAACTCGACGGCATCGAGGTCGACCTCGCCCAGGTGACCACCCGTCTGGCGGCCGCACGAGCGTGGCGGTACTCCATCGAGCGGACGACGGTGGCACAGACGCAGGCGCTGCAGTCCTACCGTGACCACATGATCAACCTGGGCAAGGGATCGGGCAAGCACGCCAACCGTTTTCGTATCGCGGCGCGCGCCGCGATGGCCGAGGCAGCCGCCGCCGTGCCCGCGTGGATCATGTCGACAAGTCAAGTCGCCCAAACACTTCCACCGAAAGCCAATTCGTTCGATGTCGTGATCGTCGACGAGGCGAGTCAGGCCGACATCACCAGCGTCTTCCTGTTGTGGCTGGCGCCGCGCGTCATCGTCGTCGGCGACGATCGGCAGTGCGCGCCCACAGGTCTCACCGGCACCACGCTCGACGACGCATTTGCCAAACTCGACGCCGAACTACCCGACCTGCCCGGATATCTGCGAGATGGTTTGACGCCGCGATCGAGCCTGTTCTCGTTGCTGCGCAGCAGATTTGGTCACCTGGTGACACTTCGCGAGCACTTCCGGTGTATGCCCGAGATCATCGAATACTCCTCGCAGCAGTTCTACCAGGGAACACCGCTCATCCCGGTCCGCCAGTTCGGCGCCAACCGGCTCGACCCGCTGCGCTCGGTGCGGGTGGACGCGACAGCCTCCGGGCAGGGGGCAGCATTGGTCAACGAGGCCGAGGCGCAGGCCATTGCCGACACGGTCGCCGCATGTCTCGCCGATTCCGCCTACGACGGAGCCGATTTCGGCATCATCGCGCTGCAGGGCACCAAGCAGGTCGACGTCCTCGAGCGTGCGCTTCGCGATACCATTGACCCTGAGCACTGGCGAGATCGTCGCATCCGGGTGGGATCCCCACCGGATTTCCAGGGCGACGAACGTTCCGTCATCTTGCTGTCGATGGTCGTCTCGGACCCGGCCGCGATCACCGCGCTCACCCGGGCCGAGTCGCAGCGTCGCTTCAACGTCGCGGCGTCTCGCGCGATGGATCAGCTGTGGCTGTTCCACTCGGTCGATCTGGACGAGTTGCGCCGCAACGATCTTCGCTACTCGCTGCTCGGCTACCTCGAGGCCAACGCGGGACCGACGATCTCGCCGATGCCCGACGATGTTCCTGATGACAAGCGTGTGGAGCCCTTCGACAATCTGCTCGAGCAGCGGGTGTTCAACCGGCTGGCGTCGCTCGGCTATCACGTCACGCCCAAGGTGGTCGTGAACAACCGGGTCATCGATCTCGTGGTGATGGGCGCCGACGCGCGGATGGCCGTCGAATGCGACGGCGCGCAATTCCGCACCACGGGTCGTCAGGCCCGGTCGGACCTGGAGCGAGAACGCGAACTGCGTCGCTGCGGTTGGGAGTTCGCCCGCGTGCGGGAATCGGAGTTCGAACTCGACCCGGACGGTGTGATCGCGCGCGTCACCGCGGCACTCGACGCACGGGGCTGCAAGCCGGGGTCGGTGTCCTCGATCGCGGTCGCGGGGCAAGCGGATGCCTGGGAGCCCATCGACCTGACCGCGGGGGACTGACGTCCTATCGCCTCTGATCCGAAGAGCTAGGTGACCGCCCCGCTGACCTGGGAAAATACGTCGGAGTCGTGCTCGCAAAATCTCGGGGAAGAGTTTCTTCCCCGAGGTTCGTAGTCGTCCGCGAGAATTTTCTGGGGGAGGACTCCAAGGGTCGGGGAAGAAGTTTCTTCCCCGACGTTTTGTGGCGGATCGCGCCTCCGCTCGACGACGACACTCTGTGTCCTGTTGGAGAATTTGTGTGCTGCAGCACACGGTTGATCCGACTCGGCACAGGGGTGTGGTCTGAGGCCACCCATGGCACATCACCCCAGGGCGGCCTCGGCTTCGGTCTGGCCATGTCCCGCGTCGTCCTGCGAGAACTCGAGTTGAGTTGGAGAACGCGAGTGCTGCAGCACTCGCGTTCTCCAATTCGGCTCCGGTTGTCGCGGGTGCCGGCCGTGCGGAGGCTCCGGGCCGCATGGCGGCTCCGCTCTTCCGGGCCCACGATCGCCGACGACGTCGGCGTGTCGCGGGTTTCAGAAACCGCGTGTCTGGTCGGAACCCGAGGCGCGTCGGCGGTTTCTGGCCACATCTGCGGTTCTGGCGACGAGTGCGGTTTCTGCGACGAGTCCGCGCTCGGGCGACCGCGGATCTCAGCCTGCGGGAGGGTCACCGTCGCCGAGGGCACGCACCAGCTCGGGCAGTCCCGTGGCCGCGGTCACGGGCACGCGGTGGCGGGCGATGCTGCTGAGCGCGGACGGTTCGGGATTGAACTCGATGACCGGAACCCCGGCGCGAGCGGCGTGTTCGGGAAGACTCGCCGCGGGGTAGACGATCCCGCTGGTGCCGATCACCAGTACCAGGTCGCTGCCGCGTATCGCCTGCTCGGCCCGTTCCCACTGTTCGGTGGGCAGTGCCTCGCCGAACCAGACGATGCCGGGCCGGACGTCGCCTCCGCAGTAGGGGCACACAGGCGGCGTCACCCGTCCGTCGAGGGTGTCGCTGTCGAGATCGGTATCGCCGGGATACGGGCGTCCGCACCGAGAGCAGCGCGGAGCGAACAGGCTGCCGTGCAGATGGCTGACGACCTGGCTGCCGGCGCGCTCGTGCAGGTCGTCGACGTTCTGGGTGACGATCATGACGACGCGGTCGCGGGCCAGGTCGGCCAGTGCCTGATGGCCCGCATTGGGTTCGGCGGCCCGGACCTGGCGAGCCCGCCACGAGTACCAGCCCCAAACCAATGCGGGGTCGTCGGCCCAGGCCTCCGGAGTGGCGAGTGTCTCGGGGTCAAAACGCTCCCATAGTCCGGTGTCGGCGTCGCGGAACGTGGCGATGCCACTCTCGGCCGACATGCCGGCGCCGGTGAAGACGGTGATCCATTCCGCGTCGCGCACCAGGTCGACGACGGCTTGGGGGATGGGTTCCGGCGGATTCGCAGTCGGTTCGGACTCGGTCACCGCGTCGACCTCACGCCGACTTCAGCGCGGTGCGCAAGGCCGACGCGGTGTCGTCCGGGGCGGGGTCGCGACGGATCACGAGGCCCTTGGCGAAACTGAGTTTGTCGCCGTTGTGGCGCGGGACGACGTGCAGGTGCGTGTGGAAGACGGTCTGGAACGCGGCGCGTCCGTCGTTGAGCGCGATGTTCACGCCGTCGGCGGCGATGGTTCCCGACCGCATCGCAGCGGCGACCCGCTGGCCAGCGTGGAAGAGCGCGGCACCCCGGTCCGGATCGAGATCGGCCAGCCCGACGGAATGCACTCGGGGGACCAGCAGAGTGTGGCCTCGGGTGACCGGCCGGATGTCGAGAAAGCCCACCACGTCGTCGTCGGAGTAGACGATTCGGGCTGGTGAGGTACCCGCGACGATGTCGCAGAAGATGCAGCTGCTCATGGCCAAACCCTACTGTGACGCGCGCGGTGCTTCAGATCACATCACGATTTTGTAACGACGCACCGAGCGGGCGCTCGGCCTGCGGATTTGCCGAAAAAACGGGGGCTGATCAGTGTGGATTCTGGGTGCCTGTGACCCACCGTCGACGTGCCGCCAAGTTACCCGCGCGGTTACTGGCGGGTATACCGCAGGGTCAGTTCCAAACATGAGGAATCCCTCACTTTCGTGTGTCATCATTGGTTCCACGTTCACGCCGACGAGGGCTCGATGCCGAGCCGTCATGAGTCAATGTTGTTGCACAACAGGCGTGTTCGGACTTTCGTGCCCAGAGTTGGGCGCGTTTGCCCACATAGTCCACCAACCAGCAACTCCCACTGCCCAGGCGCAGCTACGGCCCGTGGCATGCCCGAAACCGGGTGGGTCGGTCCAGCCGGGGAAACCCCTCGACCACCCCCACACCGACCCCCGACCGCATCACCGCCGACCACAGAGGAGACCTCGTGACCGTCGACCAATTCCGCACCGGCACCAAAGGCGCAGCTTCCGCAGAGCGCCCTTCGACCACCCTCATCGACCGGCTGTCCGCCGGTGAGCCGTACGCCATCAGCTTCGGTGGTCAGGGAGGTCCGTGGCTGCCGACACTTGCCGAACTGGTTGTCGACGCCGACCTCGAGCATCGGGTCGCCAAGATCGTCGAGGCGGCAGAACGTCTCGTCGAGCCGGTGGCCGACCAGATCACCGTCGCGCGTTCCGAGGGCTTCCACCCGTTGACCTGGGTGCGCGCGCTCGACGCGGGTGAGGCCACACCGTCGGAGGTGGCGCTTGCGGACTTCACCCTGTCCGGTCCGGGCGTGCTGCTGACCCAGATCGCGGCGATCGAGGCACTGAAGAAGCAGGGTCTGGACACCGCGGCCATCGCGCCGCGTTCCGTCGTCGGACACTCGCAGGGTTCCATCGCGGTCGACGCGGTCGCCATGAACGGTCGCGGAGCCGAATCCGGTGAGGGTCTGCTGCTGGCCGTCGCGCAGCTCATCGGTGCTGCGGGCTCGCTGATCGCTCGACGCCGCGGCCTCGGCGTTGCCACCGAGGGCACCCCGATGCTCGCGATCACCAACATCTCGCCGGCCCGGATCGAAGAGATCCTGGTCGAGTATCGCGCCGGACTGGCTGCGCCCGAGCAGTCCACGGCGCCCGTCGTCTCGATTCGCAACAGCCGCAGCGCGGTGGTGCTGTCCGGTGCGCCGCGGCACCTCGCCGCGTTCACCGCGCTGTGTGAGCGCATCGCCGCGCAGGAAGCCGACGAGCGCAAGCGCAAGGTGACCGGCGGCGAACCGTTTGCGCCGAAGTTCGATCACCTTCAGGTGTCGGTGGCCTTCCACCATCCGGGGATGGCCGACGCCGTTGAGCTGGTGGGCGACTGGGCGGTCGAATGCGGCATCGACCGCGACCTCGCGACCCGGCATGCCGCGAGCATTCTCGTCGAGCCGGTGGACTGGGTGTCGACCGTCGACGGTGTGGTGGCCGACGGTGCCGCCTGGATTCTCGACTTCGGTCCCAGTGACCTCGCGACTCGGTTGACCTCCGCGCTGGTGCGCGGGCAGGGCGTCGGCCTGGTGCCGGCCGCGCTGCGCGTCGGCCAGCGCAACCTGTTCAGCCCCGGCGGTGTTCCCGAGGTCGCCGCGCCCTGGACCTCCTTCGCGCCGACCCTCGCCGAGCTGCCCGACGGCCGCAAGGTGGTCGAGACCGCGTTCACCCGACTCACCGGCCGTTCGCCGATGCTGCTGGCGGGCATGACGCCGACCACGGTCGACCCGGCAATCGTCGCCGCAGCGGCCAATGCCGGCCACTGGGCCGAACTCGCCGGTGGTGGCCAGGTCACCGAGGACATCTTCAGCCGCAACATCGCCAAGCTGACCGATCTCCTCGAGCCCGGCCGCGAAGCACAGTTCAACGCGCTGTTCCTCGACCCGTACCTGTGGAAACTGCAGCTCGGCGGCAAGCGTCTGGTGCAGAAGGCCCGCGCGCAGGGCGCACCGATCGACGGTGTGATCGTCTCTGCCGGTATCCCCGAACTCGAGGACGCCGTGGCGCTCGTCGACGAATTCGTCGAGGCGGGACTGCGTTTCGTGGCGTTCAAGCCCGGCACCGTCGAGCAGATCCGCTCGGTCGTGCGGATCGCCGCCGAAGTTCCGCACCACCCGGTCATCGTGCAGATCGAGGGTGGACGCGCGGGCGGCCACCACTCGTGGGAGGACCTCGACGACCTGCTGCTCGCCACTTACGGCGAACTTCGTGCGCGCCCCAACGTCGTCGTCTGTGTCGGCGGCGGTATCGGAACCCCGGAGCGGGCCAGCGAATACCTGACCGGTGAGTGGTCGAAGGCCTACGGGTATCCGACGATGCCGATGGACGGCATCCTGATCGGAACCGCGGCCATGGCGACGCTCGAGGCGACCACCACGCCCGAGGTCAAGCAGCTGCTCGTCGACACCGAGGGCTGCGACGCCTGGATCGGTGCCGGCCGCGCGAACGCTGGAATGGCTTCGGGCCGTTCGCAACTCGGTGCCGACATCCACGAGGTCGACAACACGGCCTCGCAGTGCGGCCGGCTGCTCGACGAGGTCGCCGGGGACGCCGATGCGGTCGCGCAGCGACGTGACGAGATCATCGCCGCGATGGTCGACACCGCCAAGCCCTACTTCGGCGACGTGCCCGACATGACCTACCGCGCATGGCTCGACCGCTACGCCCAACTCGCCGTCGGCGACGCGTCTGCCGACCGTCTGCCCTGGGCCGACATCACCTGGCAGCAGCGGTTCATCGACATGCTGCAGCGCACCGAGGCGCGGATGAATCCGCAAGACACCGGCGAGATCCCGACGATGTTCGCCGAGCCTTCCTCCTCCGACGATCCGCATGCAGCGATCGACGCGCTGGGCAGTGTGTACCCGTCGATCGACACCGACATCCTGCACCCGGCCGACGTGGCGTTCTTCCTCGAACTGTGCCGCACCCCCGGCAAGCCGGTGAACTTCGTTCCCGTCATCGACAAGGACGTTCGTCGTTGGTGGCGCAGCGACTCCCTGTGGCAGG
Source organism: Gordonia gummivorans (assembly GCF_022513585.1). Classification (GTDB taxonomy): domain Bacteria; phylum Actinomycetota; class Actinomycetes; order Mycobacteriales; family Mycobacteriaceae; genus Gordonia. Next base: position 24,094 of record NZ_JAKWBF010000036.1, on the reverse strand, counting down.
CACACGATCCCCGCTACGGCGCCGACGCCGTCTGCATCATCCCCGGCCCGGTCGCGGTGGCCGGTATCACCCGGGTCGACGAGCCGGTCGGCGAACTGCTCGACCGCTTCGAGGCGCAGGTCGTGGCCGATTTGAGTGCCATCGGCGTATCGCCGGTCGGCGTGGATGCGCGCAAGCGCGCCGGACTCGTGGAGTCCGCCGGTTCCCTGAGCGCCGTCATCGAGGCCGACGACGTCGACTGGGCCGGTCGAATCGTGCCGAACCCTGTTGTGCTGCTGGGGGATCGCGACAGCTGGTCGGTGGTGAGCGGTGATCGTGCCGAGCACGCACCCTCCGGTTCGGTCCTCGAGCGAGTCGACGAGAACCGATTCGACTTGGTGGTGCCGATCTCGCAGGCATCCGTCCGCATCCCGCTCCATGTCTCGCCGGCACTGCTCGACGGCGGCAACCCGCTCGTCGGACTGGACGAGGCGTCCGGTGCGATGCGCGAGATCCTCACCGTCGCCGCGGGTGGCGGCCTCGCCGACGTCGCCGATGGCGCGTCGGTGACCACCGTTGCCTGGCAGCCGGATTCGGTCGCCGACCACGCGGCTGTCACCGGCTTCTCGCTGCCGGCGAACCTCCGCCCGACCACCCCCACCGAGCCCGGCGGCTTCGCTGTGCCCGACACCCTGGTCGGCGCCTCCTGGCCCAGCGTCTTCAGTGTGATCGGTGCCGCGCGTACCGAATCCGGCGACCCCGTCGTCGAGGGGCTGCTCGACCTGGTGCACCTCGACCACGCCGTTGCGCTCATCGGAGCAATCCCGGCCGAACCGGCCGAACTGACGATCACCGCGCGTACCGGCGCCGTGCACGACACCGAGGTCGGCCGCGTTGTCGAGGTGTCGGTGAATGTCGCGGGCCCGGCCGGTCCGATCGCGACCCTCGAGGAGCGCTTCGCCATCCGCGGACGCCTGGGCGCTGACGAACTGGCCGATCCCGCGCGTGCCGGCGGTGCCCTCTCCGACGAGCAGTCGGCGACGCGGAAGCTGTTGCGGCAGGCCAAGATCACCGCACCTGCCCGGATGCACGGCTTTGCCGTGGTGTCGGGCGACCGTAACCCGATCCACACCGACGCCTCGGCCGCCAAGCTGGCCGGCCTCGGCGAGCCGATCGTGCACGGCATGTGGCTGTCGGCGGCTGCACAGCAGGTCGTCACCGCGACCGACGCCAAGAATCCGATCCCGTCGCCGCGGCCGCTGATCGGCTGGACTGCGCGCTACCTGGGCATGGTCCGCACCGGTGACGTCATCACCGTCCGGGTCGATCGCGTCGGCCTCGACCATGGCCGCGAGGTCGTGGAGGTCAGCTGCAAGGTGGGCGACGACCTGGTCATGAGTGCGACCGGTCTGCTGGCCGCGCCGACGACCGTGTACGCCTTCCCGGGTCAGGGCATCCAGAGCAAGGGGATGGGCCTCGACGCCCGGTCCCGCTCGAAGGCGGCCCGCAAGATCTGGGACCGCGCCGACAAGCACACCCGCCAGGCACTCGGGTTCTCGATCCTCGCGGTGGTCCGCGACAACCCGACCACCCTGGTGGCCAATGGAACCACCTACAACCACCCCGACGGCGTGCTCTACCTGACCCAGTTCACGCAGGTCGCGATGGCGACCCTGGGTGTCGCACAGATCGCCGAACTCAAGGAGGCCGGTGGCTTCGTCGAGGGTGCGATCACCTGCGGCCACTCGGTGGGCGAGTACAACGCGCTGGCGGCATGTGCCGGCGTGCTCCCGCTGGAGGCCGTCCTGGAGGTCGTGTTCCAGCGTGGCGAGGCGATGCACCATCTGGTTCCGCGAGATGAGCTGGGACGCAGCGACTATCGGATGGCGGCGATCCGCCCGAGCCAGTTCGGTCTGGCCGACGACGAGGTCACCGACTTCGTCGCGGGCATCGGCGCCGAGATCGGCGAATTCCTCGAGGTCGTGAACCTGAATCTGCTGGGCTCGCAGTACGCGATCGCCGGCACGGTCCGTGGTCTCGAACATCTCGAGGCCGAGATCGACCGTCGCCGTGCCGAATTCGGCGGCAAGCGCTCGTTCATCCTGGTGCCCGGCATCGACGTCCCGTTCCACTCGACGGTGCTGCGTGCGGGTGTGCCGGAGTTCCGTTCGAAGCTCGAGGGTCTCCTGCCCGAGCACATCGATCCCGACATCCTGGTCGGTCGCTACATCCCGAACCTGGTTCCGCGCCTGTTCAATCTGGATCGCTCCTACATCGAGGAGATCGCCGCCCTGGTTCCCTCGGATCCGCTCGACGCGGTTCTCGCCGACTGGGACAGCTGGGCCGACAAGCCGAGTCAGCTTGTCCGCGTGGTGTTGATCGAGCTCCTGGCCTGGCAGTTCGCCAGCCCGGTGCGGTGGATCGAAACCCAGGAACTGCTGTTCGCCGGTCCCGAGCGCAGCGGCCTCGCGGTGCAGCGCTTTGTCGAGATCGGTCTCAAGGGCGCCCCGACGCTGGCCGGTCTGGCGTCGAACACGCTCAAGCTCGACGACTATGCCGCGGCAACCACCGAGGTGGTCAACGTCGAACGCGACAGCGACGTCATCCTGGCCAAGGACGCCGGGTCGGAGCCCGACGACGAGGACGACGCCGACGAGGCGCCTGCAGCCGAGGCGAGCGCCCCGGTCGAGTCGGCCCCCGCGGCTCCGGCCGCACCCGCCGCTCCGGCCGCACCCGCCGGCGGACCTCGCCCCGACGACATCACCTTCGGCCCCGCCGACGCGGTGAAGTCGGTGATCGCGCTGTGGACCAAGATGCGCGTCGACCAGATCGGTTCGGCCGACACCATCGAGGCGCTGTGTGACGGAGTGTCGTCGCGCCGCAACCAGTTGCTGCTCGACATCGGTGGCGAACTCGGACTCGGTGCCATCGACGGCGCTGCCGAGGCCGACATGGTCGCGCTCTCGTCCACGGTGTCGACGCTGGCCCGCGGCTACCGCCCGCTGGGTTCGGTGCTGACCGATGCTGTCTCCGACCAGGTCCGCAAGGTGCTCGGGCCAGTGGGCAAGCGGCAGAACTACATCACCGATCGCGTCACCAACACCTGGCAGCTCGGGCCCGGTTGGGCCTTGCACACCACCGTCGCACTCGCGCTGGGCACCCGTGACGGTGCCAGCGTGCGCGGCGAGGACCTGGGCAACCTGCTCGACGGTCCGCTGACGAGCCCGGATGCACTGGACGGTCTGATCGACCGGGCGGTTGCCGCGGTCGGTGCCACCAAGGGCATCTCGGTCAGCCTGCCCGCCGCCGAAAGCGGTGGCGGTGCAACGGTCGACGCGGCCGCGCTCGGTGAGTTCACCGAGCAGATCACCGGCCGTTCGGGGGCTCTCGCGTCGGCCGCCTACACGGTGCTCGAGAAGTTGGGGCTGGCCGAGGTGACCGATACCGCCGAGGCGGTCGAGGACGAGAACGCGGTGGTCGCGCAGCGCGTCAGCGCAGAGCTCGGCTCGGATTGGGCGCGCACCGTCGCGCCGGCCTTCGACGAGGCGAAAGTTGTTCTCGTCGACGATCGTTGGGCCACCAGCCGAGAGGATCTGGTTCGGATCTGGCTCACCGACGAGCTGGACCTCGACGTCGATTTCGAGCGAGTCGTCAATCGGTTCGAAGGCGCGGGCCACACGGTCGCGCAGCATGCCACCTGGTGGCAGGGCAAGGCGCTGGCCAACGGCAACGGCGTGCACGCACGGACCTTCGAGGCGATCGCCACGGCCGCCGAGAGCTCGGGCGTCGGAGCCTTCGCGGGTGAACTCGCGGTGGTGACCGGTGCGTCCAAGAACTCGATCGCGGCCGGTGTGGTCGCGGGTCTGCTCGCCGGTGGTGCGACGGTGATCGCCACCACCTCGCGGCTGGACTCTGACCGGCTCGGCTTCTACAAGAAGCTCTACCGGGAGAACGCTCGCTGTGGCGCGGCGCTGTGGGTCGCCCCGGCGAACATGGCGTCCTACACCGACGTCGACGACCTCGTCGAGTGGATCGGTGCCGAGCAGACCGAGAACCTCGGCGGCACAACGGCAGTGGTGAAGCCGGCGATGAAGCCGACGCTGCTCTTCCCGTTCGCGGCACCTCGGGTCGCCGGTGATCTGACCGACGCCGGTGGCCGGGCCGAACTGGAGATGAAGGTCCTGCTCTGGTCGGTCGAGCGGATGATCGCCGGACTGAGCGATCTGCACTCCGACCACGACATCGCCGCCCGACTGCACGTCGTGCTCCCGGGTTCGCCCAACCGCGGCATGTTCGGCGGTGACGGCGCGTACGGCGAGTCCAAGGCCGCGCTCGACGCTCTGGTGCAGCGCTGGTCGGCCGAAGAGTCGTGGGGCGCCAAGACCACGCTCGCGCACGCCCTCATCGGGTGGGTGCGCGGCACCGGTCTGATGGGACACAACGACGGGATGGTCACCGCAGTCGAAGCAGCAGGTGTGCGCACCTGGAGCACCGAGGAGATGGCCGGCGAGTTGCTCGGCCTGTGCACTCCGGAGAAGAAGGAGCAGGCGCGGTCGGCTGCGATCCTGGCCGACTTCACCGGCGGCCTGGACCCGGCGACGATCGATCTCAAGGCGCTGGCCGCGGTCGCGGCCGACGCCGCGGACACCGACGAGGAGGCCGACGCCGACGAGGTCGTGACCGTGGCTGCGCTACCGGCACCCGCACGTGCGCCAGAGGGTATGCGGCCGCAGTGGCCGACGCTGGATGCGCGACCGGAGGATCTGGTTGTCATCGTCGGTGCGGGTGAGCTCGGACCGTACGGTTCGGCACGCACCCGCTTCGAGATGGAGGTCGACGAGAAGCTCTCGGCGGCAGGCGTTCTCGAGCTCGCCTGGAACACCGGGCTGGTGCACTGGGACACCGCACCCAAGCCGGGTTGGTACGACACCGAGTCGGGTGACCCGGTGCCGGAGAGCGAGATCGCCGAGCGCTACCACGACGAGGTCGTCGCCCGTTGCGGCATCCGTCGCTACGCCGACGAGGGCGCGATGGTCGACAACACCTCGCCGCTGCTGACCTCGGTGTTCCTCGACGAGGACCTGACCTTCACGGTGAACTCGGAGGCCGAGGCGCGTGCGTTCGCGTCGGCGAATCCCGAGAAGACGCGAGTGGCGCAGAACGCCGACTCGGGCGACTGGCAGGTCACCCGCCTGGCCGGCACCGAGATCCGCGTTCCCCGTCAGTTCGCGCTCAGCCGCACGGTCGGCGGTCAGATCCCGACCGGCTTCGACCCCACCCGCTGGGGCGTGACGCCGGACATGGCGGAATCCATCGACCGGGTCGCGCTGTGGAATCTGGTGGCGACGGTCGACGCCTTCCTGTCGTCGGGCTTCACGCCGAGTGAACTGATGCGCTGGGTGCACCCCGGTCTCGTGGCCAACACGCAGGGCACCGGCATGGGCGGCATGACCTCCATGCGCGAGCTGTACATCAACACCTTGCTCGGTGAGGCGAAGGCCAACGACATCCTGCAGGAAGCCCTGCCGAATATCGTTGCGGCGCATGTCGTCCAGTCGTATGTCGGTAGCTACGGCGCGATGATCCACCCGGTCGCCGCTTGTGCGACCGCGGCGGTGTCGGTCGAGGAGGGCACCGACAAGATCCGTCTGGGCAAGGCGCTGTTCGCGGTCGCCGGTGGCTTCGACGATCTCGGCATCGAGGGGATCGTCGGATTCGGCGACATGTCCGCAACCGCGGAGTCGGCCAAGATGTCGGCGCGCGGGATCGACGATCGCCGGTTCTCCCGGGCCAACGATCGCCGACGCGGCGGCTTCGTCGAATCCGCCGGTGGCGGAACGATTCTGCTGGCTCGTGGCGACGTGGCCGCACAGATGGGCCTGCCGGTCCTCGGTGTGGTGGCCTGGGCCCAGAGCTTCGGCGACGGTGTCCACACCTCCATCCCGGCACCGGGTCTCGGTGCGCTGGGTGCCGCTCGTGGCGCGCAGAGCTCGCCCTTGGCCAACGCGCTGAATTCGCTGGGCGTCAGCGCCGACGACGTCGCGGTGGTGTCCAAGCACGACACATCCACGCGGGCAAACGATCCCAACGAGTCCGAGCTGCACGAGCGGCTGGCCGAGGCGATCGGTCGGGGTGATGGGGCACCGCTGTTCGTGGTGTCGCAGAAGTCGCTGACCGGTCACGCCAAGGGCGGCGCCGCGGCCTTCCAGCTGATCGGCCTGTGCCAGGTGCTCCGCGACGGCGTCATCCCGCCGAACCGCAGCCTCGATTGCGTCGACGACAAGATGCAGGAGTACCCGCACCTGGTGTGGGCGCGTGAGACGCTGCACCTCGGTGAGCGGTTCCCGCTCAAGGCCGGTCTGCTGACCAGCCTCGGCTTCGGTCACGTGTCGGGTCTCATCGCCGTCGTGCATCCGGAGGCGTTTGTCGCCACCCTCGACGAGGCCGACCGCGACGAGTACCGCCGCCGTGCCGCCGACCGGCTCCGCCTGGGCAACCAGCGCTTCCTGGAGTCGATGTGTGGGGGAGAGCCGGCTTATCGTCGGCCTGCCAACCGCCGGTTCGACGAGGCTGACGACGAGCACGACGCCGAGGCCGGCCTGCTGCTCGATCCGGCAGTCCGCCTCGACGCGGCCGACACCTACGGCAACGTCCGGTGAGCGTGTTGGGAGTCGGGATCGACATCGTGTCGATCCCGGAGTTCGGCGAGCAACTGAAACAGCCCGGCACGACGTTCGCCGACCGGTTCACGGTCGGTGAGCGTCGGGACTCCTCCGCCGGAACCGGTGACGATGCACGCCATCTCGCGGCCCGGTGGGCGGCCAAGGAGGCCGTCGTGAAGGCGTGGTCGGTGAGCCGCTTCTCGCGCTCGCCGCTGTTGCCGCTCATCCGGCATAGCGACATCGAGGTGGTCACCGACAACTGGGGACGGCCGGCGATCCGCCTCGGCGGCGAGATCGGCGAACTGTTGGCCGAAGCCACTGTGCACGTGTCGTTGACCCACGACGGCGACACCGCCGCCGCGGTGGCGATCCTCGAGGGCAACTGATCCGAAGAGTTCGGTGACTAGCGCTCTGACCTGCGCGTAAGCGTGCACCACCCCACCGCTCTCTGAGGTGCCCGAGGCGCCGGCCGAGGGATGCCTCGAAGGGCAGGCGAACGGGCCACGTCAGCGAGCCACCGGACCACTGAAAGTAGGGGAAGGTTCTTCCCCTACTTTCTGCCCCTGCTTGTTGAGTCGTCCGCGAGAAAATTCGCGGGGAGGACTCCAGGGGTAGGGGACGAGTTTCTTCCCCTATTTTTCGTGGATCATCGTCGCCGCGTCGCGCTCCATAGCCCTCTTCCCGCCTCCACGATCGCCGCCGCAGGCGGCGGGTGCGTCGCTGACTCGAAGAGTTAGGTGACCACCGCGCTGAACTGGGGAATGCAGCATGCAGCGGAGGCGCTCCGGGACACTCTGTGTCCTGTTGGAGAATCTGTGTGCTGCAGCACACAGGTGAGCCGATTCGGCACAGGGTGTGGCCTGAGGGCACCCAGGGCGCATCACCGAGCGGGTCGGGTGCGGCTTGGGCTTGTGTCTGGTCACGCCCGTGGTCGAGCGGCGAGAACTCGAGTTGAGTTGGAGAACGCGAGTGCTGCAGCACTCGCGTTCTCCAACTCGGCACCGGTTGTCGCGGTGTTGGCACGCGGAAGCTCCCAGCCGCATGGGTGGCCACGTTCTTCCCGCTTCCATGAGCGCCGCCGCGGGCGACGGGTGGATCGCTGATCCGACGAACTGGGTGACCACCGCGGCGACCTGCGGAAATCTGTACCTGGGAGGCTGGCCACGTGCACAGTGCACGTGGTCGGGTTGAGGCGTAGAGATATCCGACGGGGTTACTTCGCGTCGAACATCAAGCGTCGCTGGTGGATTCCTCGAGTAAGAGGTAGCCGGCGAGCATGCGCTTGAGTTCGGCGACCGTCTCGTCGTGGTCGTGACCGTCTTGGACCGAGAAGCTGAGCAGCGAATAGGCGGTGTGCACCAGAACCTGCGACATCATTTCGCGGCGTTCGCGCTGCGACGGGGTGAGTGGGGCGATGATGCGTGCCACTTGCTCGGCGAGGACACGTTCGTTCAGCGAGGCGGTTGCCCGGGTGGCCGGAGTGGATTGCACGGCGAGCCACACGGCGCGACGCGACGGATCGGTCCGCCAGAGGGCGGCGAGGTGGTCGAGGAACTTCTCCAGCAGACTCGGCCACTCGAGTGAGGGCACTTCGGTGGAGAAGGCGGTCAGCTCCTCACGCACGTCGACGGTGTCCTGCCGGTCGAGCTCGCACACGATCACGTACTTGTTCGCGAAGTACTGATAGAGAGTGCCGATCGGAACCTCGGCGCGCGTCGCGATCTCCTCGCAGGTGAGCGATTCGAAACCCACGTCGATGAGTAGATCTCGGGCGGCCACCAGCATCGCCTCGAACTTGCGTTTGCTGCGTTCCTGCGTGGGCCGCTTGCGGGGCGTTAGTGGCTGCGGCATTTCCCTGAGTCCGGACTCTCGGTGAACAGACCTCTTGCGAGAGACCTTGGAGGCGGACAACTCGGACATGTCGGGGCCGTCTACACCGACAGATCGCGCCGGAGTTTTGCGACGTGGCCGGTTGCCCGAACGTTGTACTGGGCCAGCGCGATGATGCCGTCCTCGTCGACCAGGAAGGTCGAACGGATCACACCGGTGACTGTCTTGCCGTACATCTTCTTCTCGCCGAACGCGCCCCACTCGGCGAGGACCTTCTTGTCCGGGTCGCTCAGCAACGGGAAGGTCAGACCCTCGGCGTCGACGAATTTCTGCAGTTTCGTTGGCTTGTCGGGGGAGATGCCGATGACGGCGATGCCGGAACCCTCCAGTTCGGCGAGGTTGTCGCGAAAATCACACGCCTGCTTGGTGCACCCCGGCGTCGACGCGGCGGGATAGAAGTACACGATGACCTTGCGACCGGCGTAGTCGGAGAGGGAGACCGGCGACTCTTGCGCGTCGGGCAAGGTGAATGCCGGTGCCTTGTCGCCCACGGCCAGCCGGTTGTTCCCCGTTTGGGTGCTAGCAGACATGAGGCCAGGCTAGTCGATGACCAGCGCCACACGGGGCGAGCGTAGCGACGGGGGATTGCACGGGGCGAGCGTAGCGACGGGGGATTGCACGGGGCGAGCGTAGCGACGGGGGATTGCACGGGGCGAGCGTAGCGACGGGGGATTACACGGCACGGGCGAGCGCAACGCGCCGATCGATGCCGTAGCATCTAAGCGTTGTCGTTCGTGCGGCCGGGTTGTCCGGCGCCGACGGCCACAGTCATGGACGTCGAGACACTGCCGGGAGGGCCGCGTGGCCGGGGATACCGAACGTATCGAGCAGGAAATCGCGAAGGCTCGCGAAGACCTGGCCAGCACCCTGGACGCGCTGGCCGAGCGGACAAGTCCTCAGCGGCTGGCCGACGACGCCAAGACCACCGCCTTGGCCACTCTCAATCGCCCCGCGGTCAAGTACACGCTCGCCGGTGTCGGCGCACTCGTGCTCGTCCTCGTGATCCGCAAGGTAGTCGTCAGTTGAGCGCCGGTCGTCGCCGCTCCGTCCGCGGCGCGACCGCCGCAGCCTCCATCATCGCTCTGGTGTCCGTATTGTCTGGATGCTCAAGCGATCCCACGTATTCCGACGCGATCACCGATGCGCCGGCCGCGTCCACCTTGGGCCATCCGACCATCTCGGTCACCGGTTGGGGGCAGCGTCCGATGAAGGACGAAGCGGTCGGCGTGATGCCGGGAGCGCGAATCACGGTCACGCCACACTTCGGCAATCTGACCTCCGTCGTGGTTTCCGGGCCCAACGGCAAGGTCGACGGCCGCATCGCGCCCAACGGCATCGACTGGGTCACCGACGAGGCACTCGACTACGGCGCTCGGTACACGCTGACCGCGGCTGCCAGAGGCGTCGAAGGCGATGGCGCCCGGCAGGTGAAATTCAGCACCGCGTCGGCCGATTCCTTCGCATCGGTGTCCACGATCACCGGCGACGGTGAGAACGTCGGCGTCGGCCAGCCGGTGGTGATCAACTTCGATACCCCGGTGACCAACAAACTCAACGCGCAGCGTGCCATCTCGGTGACCACCAACCCACCTGTCGACGGTGCGTTCTACTGGGTCAACGACAGCATGCTGCGGTGGCGGCCGGAGCATTTCTGGGCGCCCGGAACCAAGGTGCGGGTCTCGGCACGGCTCAAGGGAATCGACCTGGGCGGCGGTGTGTTCGGCAGCAACGACCTCAACACCTCGTTCAAGGTAGGCCGGCGCTTTGTGGCGATCGCCGACGACAAGACCAAGATCATCACGGTGTACGTCAACAACAAGGTCGTCAAGACGATGCCGACCTCGATGGGCAAGGACTCGACGCCCACCAACAACGGCATCTACATCGTCGCCGAACGGGACCCGAGCGTGATCATGGACTCCTCGACCTACGGTGTCCCGGTCAGTTCGCCGGGTGGCTACCGTGAGGTGGTCTACGACGCGACCCGTATCTCCTTCAGCGGCATCTACGTTCACTCGGCGCCGTGGTCGCTCGGTGACCAGGGCAACTCGGACGTCAGCAACGGATGCCTCAACGTCAGTCCCGACAACGCCGAATGGTTCCTGAACCACGCGCTCCGGGGTGACATCGTGATCGCGAAAAACACTGTCGGGCCGCCGCTTCCGGGCGACGACGGACTCGGTGACTGGAACGTCCCGTGGTCGGTGTGGAAACGCGGGAACGCGAGCTGACCGGTCGTAGCAGGCGATTTCACTTCTGCGACGCGGGCATGTAAGGTTCCATCTCGCAACGGCACGCGCCATTAGCTCAATTGGCAGAGCAGCTGACTCTTAATCAGCGGGTTCGGGGTTCGAGTCCCTGATGGCGCACTCCATGACAAGACGCCCCAAGATTTCGGGGCGTCTTGTCGCGTCTGTGCCGTACCCCACACGGCGCATCGGACGAATGGCCGACTCGGACAATTCGGATGTCCGGGGTTTCTCGTACAATCGGTGCGAGAGCGGCGCTGGTGGCCGTTTTTGTCAGTTGGCAGGGCGACTCCGGGTGGGCACCGGGTCGGTAGAGACAGGTTGGTAAACGATGGGGATCGGTCGAAGCCGGCGGACGTCGCTGGTGGTCAGTGGAGTGCTGCTCGCAGTGGTGGCCCTGTTGACGTCATGCACAACCAAGGACGCCTCATACTCCGACGACGTGTCGAGCTCGAGTCTGCTCGGGGACATGCTCGTACCCGGGCTGGCATTCAGCGGGATTGCCGACAAGCCGCTCGGTGACAAGTCCGTGGGCATCCAGCCGGGCGCACCGATCACCGTTCGCTCCAGCGAGGGCACGCTGACGAATGTGGTCATCAAGAAGTCCAACGGCCAGCCGGTGCGTGGCGAGTTCAGCGCGGATCGCACCGAGTGGGTCAGTGGCGAGGTGCTCGGCTTCAACCGGACCTACACCCTGCAGGCCAACGCGACCGGCGTGGGCGGCGCCAGCACCAAGCAGGTGTCCTTCACGACCAGCGCACCGAGCAACCTGACGCAGGCATACGTGACGCCGACCGCAGAGGATCGGGTGGTCGGCATCGGTCAGCCGGTCTCCGTGAAGTTCGACGAGCCGATCCCGGACCGGATGGCCGCGCAGCGTGCCATCAAGGTCACCGCAAATCCGCCCGTCGACGGCGCGTTCTACTGGATCAGCGACACCGAGGTTCGCTGGCGTCCGCAGCACTTCTGGAAGCCGGGCACCAAGGTGACGGTCGCGGTGAACACCGAGGGCATCGACCTCGGCAACGGACTGTTCGGGCAGCAGAACGTCAAGCGTCAGTTCACCATCGGCCGGTCGATGATCATCACCGCCGACGACAACAACAAGCAGGTCGTCGTCAGGCGCGACGGTCGGGTCGTCAAGACGATGCCCACCTCGATGGGTAAGCCCGGCGACGAGACCGACAACGGCTGGTATCTGGTCGCCGACAAGCACGACAACATCATCATGGATTCGTCCACCTACGGTGTGCCGGTGAACTCGTCGAACGGCTATCGCACGCCCGTGGACTACGCGACCCGGATGTCCTACAGCGGCATCTTCTTCCACTCGGCTCCGTGGTCGGTGTGGGCGCAGGGCAATACCAACACCAGCCACGGCTGCCTCAATCTGAGCCCCGACAACGCACTGTGGATCATGAACAACACCCTCAAGGGTGATCCGGTGCTGGTGAAGAACACCACCGGCGGCACCCTGCCCGGGACGGATGGCCTGGGTGACTGGAACATCAAGTGGGCCGAATGGAAGGCCGGTAACGCCAACGGCTGATTTCTCCACACAGAGACCTCACTTCTGGTCAGAGACCGTCGGGATTGCCGACGGTCCGTGACTGCAGGTGAGGTCTCTGTCGTCGGCGGGTGGGTCGGCCCGCTCCCGGCGCCCGGTGCAACTCTGCCACTCATCACTGTTACGATCGCGGCTGACAATAACGCCGACGATGAGGGTGTACAACCATGGCTGATCGCTCTTCCTGGGAAACCGACGACCTGACTGCTCTGCGTGATCTTGCCCGCAGCTTCTGCGAGAAGGAGATCAAGCCGAACATCGAGAAGTTCATCGAGCAGCATCACGTCGACCGGGACCTGTGGAACAAGGCAGGCGAACTCGGGCTGCTCTGTATGTCGATCCCCGAGGAGTACGGCGGTGGCGGCGGGACCTTCGCGCACGAGGCGGTGTTGATCGAGGAGCAGGCCCGGATCGTCGATTCATCGTGGGGCGGAAGCCTGCACAACGGGATCATCGCGCACTACCTGCTCGCATACGGCACCGAAGAGCAGAAGAAGACCTGGCTGCCGAAGATGGCCAGCGGCGAGGTGGTCGGTGCGATTGCGATGACCGAGCCCGGCACCGGGTCGGACCTGCAGAACGTCAAGACCAAGGCGATCCGTCAGGGCGACGAGTACGTGATCGACGGCTCCAAGACGTTCATCACCAACGGGGGACAGGCCGACCTCATCATCGTCGTGGCCAAGACCGACACCGCCGAGGGCGCGAAGGGGATCTCGCTGGTCCTCGTCGAAGCCGACCGTGAGGGATTCCGGCGTGGCCGCGTGCTCGACAAGGTGGGGCAGCGCGGGCAGGACACCTCGGAACTCTTCTTCGACGGTGTGCGGGTGCCGGTGTCGAACCTGTTGTCCGCCGATGGGCAGGAGGGCCAGGGATTCGTCCAGCTGATGCAGCAACTCCCGCAGGAACGGCTCATCATCGCGGTCGCCTCCGTCGCCGGCATGGAAACCGCAGTTGCCCAGACGATCACCTACACCAAGGAGCGCACCGCGTTCGGTCGCCCCATCTTCGGGTTCCAGAACACCAAGTTCAAACTTGCCGAGGCAGCTACCGAGACCCGCATTGCACGTGTGTTCGTCGACGACTGCATCACCAAGCACCTCGAGGGCAAGCTCGACATCCCGACCGTCGCGATGGCGAAGTGGTGGACCAGCGACCGGGCGATGGTGGTGGCCGACGAGTGTCTTCAGCTGTTCGGTGGATACGGCTACATGAACGAATACCCGATCTCTCGCATGTGGGCCGACGGCCGCGTGCAGAAGATCTACGCCGGTACCAACGAGATCATGAAGGAGATCATCGCTCGCACGCTCTGAGCGGCTGCGATGATAGATTCCTCGTGATCGCGTGCGGTGCGCGATCACGAGGAGGGGACCGATGGCCGGCGATTGGGTGTACCGCGGTCTTGCGCCGATCTGCGCCGCGATGCTGGTCGCGGGTACGGCGTCGGTGGTCGGTGCAAGCCAGGCGTCGGGCGCACCCGAACGGCAACTACCGAGCTCCGGATGTGAGAACGATCTGCCGCCCAAGCCCAAGGGTGGTCCGTTCGATCCGCGCAGCCTCATCCCCAAACTGCCCGACCGCATCGGTATACCGCTTCCGTACCCGCGGATTCTCCCGGTCCCGGAGCCGGCGCCGCAGGTGAAGCCGGTGCGGATTCCCTCGCAGCTGCCGCCGCACGATCCGTGTTCGGATCCGTGCCCTGACATCACCGATCCGAAGAAGCCCAAGCCCAATGGGCCGGCGCTGAGTATCGAGTTCCCGAAGATCACGCTCGACCCGCGCCCGATCAACATCCCGATTCCCGTACCCAACCCGAATCCGCCGACCTTCCCGCCACCACCACCGGCCAAGGCGCCCGGATTCGAAGCCGGACCGGTGGCCCCGAAACCGACCCCGCCGCGGGTGACACGGGTGAATTTCGTCTCCACGCTCACCGGCAAGGGCTCGACGAGTCGCACGGACAAGCGCTGGCAGATCCAGGGCACCGATCTCGGCATCATGTGGGAGTCCAAGCCGGGGCAGGTCGCGATCGTGTTCGGCGACACGTTCGGCAAGGGCTTCAAGCCGCCGGGCGCGAACGGCGGAGACTGGCGGAGCAACGTGCTCGGATTCTCCTCCGACACCCATCTCGCCGACGGTATGTCGATCGACACGATGGTGCAGGACAGCCGATGCCATGCCGTACAGGTGCTCGATTCGCGCCACATCAACTACTACGAGATGACGACGATCCCCACGTCCGGGTTCGCCATCGGTGACCGCCAGTACATGAGTTACATGTCGGTGCGGTGGTGGGCACCGCTTCCCGGGGTGTGGCTCACCAACTACGGCGGGCTGGCCTACTCCGACGATGGCGGGTCCACCTGGGTCAAGGATCGATATGCGCGGTGGGACAACATCTTCGGGACAAGCCAGTTCCAGGTCTCCTCGATGGTTCCGCACGGCGACTACGTCTACATGTTCGGCACGCCCAACTCGCGGATCGGATCGGTCGGTCTCGCGCGGGTGCTCAAGTCGGACGTTCTGAACAAGACCGCATACCAGTATTGGCGCGACGGCCGCTGGGTGCCCGCCCGCAACGGGAACGTCGCGTCGGTGCTGTTCTTCGGTGTCGCCGGTGAGTTGTCGGCACGCTTCGACGACGAGACCCAGCGGTGGCAGCTGAGCTACCTCGACGCGCTTCGCGGCTCCATAGTCCTGCGCAAGGCGCGTGCGCCGCAGGGGCTGTGGTCGGAGCCGACAGAGCTGGTGCATTCCCAGCGCTACGCCCAGCTCTACGGCGGATTCCTGCACCCGTGGTCGCGCGGCAACGATCTGTACTTCACCATGTCGACATGGGCGCAGTACAACGTGTCGCTCATGCGGGCGCGCGTGTACTGATCTCCACCTCGTTGACCGTGCGTCGAAATTCGTTGACCGTGCGTCGAAATGCCCAGTCAACGATTTGGGACGCACGCTCAACGGGATGCGGTGGTCAGCCGACGCGGAACTCTCTTGACACGCCACTGAATTCGTGGATCTTTCCCTGCGCGTCTTTGCTGTTTCCGAAGTAGCGCACGCGGTAGGTTCCCGAAACCTCGGCCGGGCTCTTCCAGGTGATACGCACCTTGGAGGTGTCCGACGAGCCCGCCGGCCTCGACCAATGGAATTCGGTGGACCAGTCGTTGTCGTCGGCGACGACCTGCCAGCGCAGACCGTCGCGCCGTTGGATCTCGAGATATGTTCGGCCATGCCGGAAATCGTTGTTGGGATGAGCTCCGACGAACTCGGCCGACACCAATTGGCCTGGCCGGTATCGATTTCGGGGCTGCGTGAGAACGTCGCCGTAGCGGTGTCCGGGAATCGGACGATCCGGCGGTACCGCAGGCAGAAGGTCGGGCTGCAGTCCCGCCTTGTCCAGCGGCGCGGGTCCGCGGCCCAGGGTGCGGCCGGACGCCATGGCCGCGGCGAGACGGGCGAACTCTTGCATGTAGGCCGACAGGGTCCACCGGCCGTACTGGGTTTCGCCGCCCTCGTACTGCTGGGCGTCGTACTCCTCCGGCGTGGTCACGTACTGGGTGTAGGCATTCGAATAGCCTTGGATCAGAACGTCATCGATGTCCACGTGCAGAGCGTCGGCGACGACTCGTCGTAGTCGCAGACCGGCGACGATGGTCACCTCGGCGGGAATCGCGACCAGGACGAGTTCACCGATGCGCATGATCTGCAGCGGCACCACGTGTGGAATCCACGGAGACGGCGGAAGCAGACCGAGGGGGAACAGCGTCAGCTTGGGTGCCTGCATGTCGCGCATCCACGGGGCGATCGGTGGGTGCTTGTCACCGCCGAAAGCTGTCACGAGCGGATTGGTGACACCCTCTTTCAGAAATCCCAGCTGCGAGTAGTAGTTGTCCTCGGTGCTTGTCGCGGCAGCGGCGGCGCCCATCATCGCCGGCGTGGTGCGTGCCGGCCGCCCTTCCGGGGTGAATGCCGGATTGATGCTGACTGCCGACATGTCGACGTAGCGCACCGCCGAATCGACGCCGCCGCGTCGCATACCCTGCGCTCCGGCGAACGCGACACGGCCCGCTTGATACTGGCGTTCGCCGATGATCGCGCAGTTGAGGCGGTTGTCGTCGGTGGGCCCGCTCGGACGCATCTTTCTCAGTTTGAGGTTGGGCGTCATGTCGCCCGAGTTGGTCTGTGGGAACGCTGCGACGATGCCGGGTTCGTCGCGCTCCCAGCGATAACTGGCATACCCCTTGTTGTCGCCGGCGATCAAGTGATTCTTGTCGGTCAGTGACGTGCCGTGGGTGGAGAACCAGGTGATCGCTCCGACGTCCTTGGCGCCCTGGCGGAATCGCAGGACCGTGACGGCGGGGTCGATGGCATGCGGGAAGTGGCGACGGTCGGCGCGGGGATTGAGGTCGAAGGCGACCTTGGACCGGTTGGCGCTCGCGTTGTGCAGTTCGGACCGACCGAGGCCGATGGAGCCGGGCGCGAGGTTCTCGTGCGCGCGCACGATCGCGTTGAACAGTCCGTCGAGTTCGGCTTGGTAGGAGTTCTTCTTGAACCCGTAGGCGGCCAGCGAGTAGGCGTAGTCCCAGGCCGTCCCGCCACAGGACGCATGGGTGTGCGTCGCATTGAGGTTGACGTTTCGTTCGGTGTACAGCGCGCCGAATCGCTTGCGCAACTTGGGCATCAGGCCCATGTGATGGGACTGGAACAGGCACGCGATGTCGGCGGTGAGGAAGACGATGCGTTCGCCGGTGGACTGGTCGACGACGATGTAGGCCCGGGCCCAACAGCGTTGGAGCAGCCCCTCGGCGACCTGATTGGCGTCGGAATAGCCCATCATTCCCTGACCGGCGATGGCGCCGGTCATGTCGGCGATTCCGCACCCGACCAGATAGTTCGTGCTGTCCTCGCGAGCGGGTGTGGCCCCGCTCGGTGTCGCGCTGACTGTGGTTCCCACGGCCAGCGCGACACCGCCCCCGACTGCGGACGCAGCTGTGGTCTGAAGTAGTTTTCTACGGCTGATGTCCATGTAGATCTCCCCCTGAGTCGACCTCGTCGACGATGTGTGTCATCAACAGTGATGTGGTCGCCATTGCGATCGTGTCGCAGACCGAACGGTCGCGAATGTTGAGGTAGGCGAGCGTGATTCCGTCCGTGGCGGCAACCACCAGTGGGGAGAGCTCGCGTACCGGACGGTCCCACGTCACGCCCGCCATTGCTGCGGCCGCCGCGAGGCCGTTCGCGATGGCGTCGTAGTACGAGTGATACATCTGGGCCCCGAACGCACGAAGGCCGTCGGTCTGGCGCGCGTACTGATTGAGCGCGATCATCGCCTGCTCGCGATCGGGATCGGCTTCCACACCGTCGATATAGGCCGTTAGCGCGCCACTCAACATCAGCCCGACGCCGCGTCGCCCACGCGACCCGACGGTTGCGCCCTGCCCGAGTGCAGATGCCATCGCCTCGAGTTCCATCTCGATGCCGCGGTGCACGAGCGCGGCGAGCAATGCCTCGCGCGAGTCGAAGACGTAGTGGAAGGTGGAGAGCGTGACACCCGCTTCGGCGCAGATTGCACGCGTCGTTGCGCCGTCGACGCCGTTACGAGCGATGACGTGAAAGGCAGAGTCCAGCAACAGTTCTCGTCGGGTCTCGACGGGCATTCTCATTGCTGGTGTCCTCCGGTCACAGGGCCCCGAGAACTTCGCGGGCCGCGCGCTTGCCGGAACGAACGGCACCGTCCATGTATCCGGTCCAATAGTCGGCGGTCTCGGTCCCTGCCCAGTGGATGGGGCCCACCGGAGCGCGCAGCGCCGGCCCGAATCGGGTGAGGGTACCCGGTGAACTCACCGCGACCGGACCACCACGAGACCAGGGCTCGAGATCCCATTTGAAGATGCCGTAGTCGATGAAGTCGCGTGCCTCCGGACCGAAGTAGTCGACGAAGTTCCCGATGCACTCGCGTACGATCTGGTGCGCGGGTGCACGGTCGAGGCGACGCATCGCATCCGCGGAGATGAACCCCATGAGGATGTGCCGGTCCTCGGCATAGCTCTCGAACGTGACGTCGATCGGTCGGCCGTCGCCATATACCTGGCCGGACAGGCCCTTCTCGCGCCAGAACGGTCGCCGATACAGCGCCGCGAACTTGCTCACCGCACCCATGTGGTAGCCGCGTGTCAATCCCACGCGGGACGCGGGAAGACCTGGGCGGTAATCGATCTGGTCGCTGATGGCCGGCGACATCGCGACGATGACCTTCCGTCCGCGGAAGGTGCCCGCGTCGCTGGTGACGGTCGCGATGCCGCCCGAGGTCGCGATCGTGCGGACCGGTGCGTTGTAGACCATGCGACGACCGAGTGCCTTGGCCATGCGCAACGGGATGAGCGCGGCACCACCCTCGAAGAGTTTCTCCTGCGCGCCGCCATCGGTGCTCAGGAGGCGAATCAGGGTGCCGGGATTGTTCTCGTCGCCGGAGGCCGCGATGTAGTTGAGGAAGTACAGAGCCGAGACCTCGTCGGGACGGACGGACAGCGGCGCCGACATCGCGACCTGCATCAGGTCGCGAGCGGTCTGCGTGCTGACCATCTGGTCGGTGTACTGCTTCCAGGTGAGCGAATCGAGGTGGCGGGCGTTCGGGTGTTTCCACGGTTCGCCGACCGGGAATCCGGCCAGGGCATCGGCCGACGCCCGCGCGAGTGCCGGCCCTGCCTCCCCGATGTCCGGAACGAGGGGAAGCGGCACCGCTGCGGACATGCGTTGTGCGCGTCCGTCATTGAAGAAGATGCTGTCGCCGACGTTGTAGGTGCGCAGGGTGCGGACGTCGTACTCGCGCGCGAGGGCGGCGATGTGGTTCTGCGTCGGTCCGATGAATTCCGCACCTGCGTCGAGCGTGGCGCCGAGTCGAGGCGACTTGATGTTGTGGACGCGGCCGCCCGGCCGATCGCGTGCCTCCAGGACGACGACCGACGCGCCGCCCTCGCTGAGTGTCTTGGCTGCGGCCAGGCCCGAGAGGCCGGCACCGACGACGATCGCGTCGACCACGCCGTCGCGGGGTGCCGCGTTGGCCGGGTGATGCCCGAGCGCGAGCACTCCCGCCGTGGTCCCCGCTACCGCAGCGCTGCCGGCAAGGAACTGGCGGCGCGACACATTGCTACTCATGAAACCCCCGTTCGTCGACGCACCCCTGCGTCGTGATCACGAAACGAAACTACCGGCGACATGTTTAGGTCATTTGACCTGAAGTTACGCCAAGGTAACGAGATGGCGGGGCGAATTGGCCGAAAACGGGGAAGACCAGAGCCGCACAGTCGGGCAGGATGACGGTGGCGGCGGGTATCTGATCGAGTGAAACGGAGCGAGCATGCAGCAGACGGCGATCATCACCGGGGGAACCGGCGGCATGGGATTGGCGACCGCAAGGATCATCGGCGTCGATCACCGGATCGTGCTCGCCGACGTCGACGGCGGCCGACTCGATCGCGCCGTGGACGAGTTGACCGCTGCCGGTATCGAGGCGTCGGGCACAGTGTGCGACATCACCGACCGTGCCTCGGTCGATGCGCTGATCGACGATGCCGAGCGGGGTGGTCACGTCCGCGCATTGATCCACACCGCGGGGGTGAGTCCACAGATGGGCGACGCCAGGTTCATCGCGCGAATCAACGCGGTGGGTACGGTCAACGTCGTCGAGTCCTATCTTCGGGTCGCGGGCGAAGGCGACGCGATCGTGAACGTCGCGTCGATCGCCGGCCATATGAGTCCGCGGCTTCTCCAGCCCACCCGCGCATTCCGGTTGGCACGCAAGGACGTTGGCGCGATGGAACGCAAGTTGGTGGGTAGCACCCGAGTCTTGCCTGCCTCCGCGCGCGCTGGTGCCGCGTACAGCACCAGCAAGGCCTTCGTGATCTGGTACACCCGCGAGATGGCCGCCGACTTCGGTGCGAAAGGTGCACGCATCGTGTCGGTGTCGCCGGGCAGCTTCGACACCGCGATGGGCAGGCTGGAAGAGAAGAGCGGGTCGGCCAAGCTCCTCGACTACGCGGCGCTCAAGCGATTCGGTAAACCCGACGAGGTCGCGGAGATCCTCGCCTTCGTGGCGAGCACGAAACCCGGGTATCTCACCGGCACCGACATCCTGGTGGATGGCGGCACCAAGGCGGGCCTCGACCTGAAGGGCATGATCGCGATGGCGCGCGGCAACTGACTCAGCGCACGTTGATCGCGAAGGCGGCCAGCCGCGTCGACACCTGTTCCGGGCGGCCGTTGTTCTGGCGCGCGGCAGCGGTCAGGACGTCGATGTGGTTGTAGCCGGGCAAGCGGACGACGATGCCACGCGGATTGGCCGCCGGGGTGGGTTGCACACCGCCCGCGGCGATGAACGTCACCATCGGTGCGCGATTGGCGGCGCCGGGATAGAACCGGTGACGAGCCGCCGCGCCGCCGTTGCGGTTCGACAGTTCGGCAGGCAGCGCGGTGGGGAAGTACCACTCGGTGAAGTCGAGCGGCGGTTCGGACAGGTTACGCGCGAGTTCGTGGATCGAGGTGACCTCGTTGCTGGGCGTCGTGTATCGGTACAGGGATGGATCGATCTGGTCGTAGTCGCGCCAGGTATAGACGATGTCGGGCGCGAACCCGCTCGGTGCATACTTCGGTGCGTCGCCGAAAGAAGTGAGCGACAGGGGAATCCGCTTCGCCACGGCGTCCGGCAAGGGGAATGACTTGGGGACGACCGGACCGGAGCCGATGAACCCGACACTGGTCTGCAGGAAGCCGAAGGGTTGTGAGTTGTCGTCGAGGATGGCGCCGAGGACAGCGGTGTTGGTGGCGTGCAGGGTGTGGATGTCGGGTTGGCCGGTGAGGAACATCGGGTAGTCCTTGGCCAGCAGCGTGCGCAGCGTCATGTCGACGTTGAGGTTCTTGGGCAAGTGGGTGATGACGTCGTCGACGCCGTCGGGGTCGAGTCGGGCGGCGAGGCCGGTGAGGGCGAGCAGGTTCATCGTCTCCGGATTGATGACCGCGGGCAGCGCCAGCACCGGCAGTGCGGTGTCGACGATTCCGAGTGCGGCGTCGAGCACGGTGCCCACCGGTGCGGGGATGTCCGGAATGCGAACGCTGGTGGGAAGATTCAGCCCACCGGTGAGTGCGGTGAGGTCGGAGGTGATACCGGTGTCGAGCGCGACGTATCCCGCGCACTGATTGAACCCGGCGTCCTGCGTGGTCCGTCGATCGCCGTCGAAGTCCCATTCGGCGAAGAAGCCGGTGATGAAGCCGCCGAGCGAATGGCCGCCGCAGATCACCTTCTGCTTGCGGAGTCGCTGGTCGGGGAGTTCGGCGCGGAGAAGGTCGTATTCGTCGCGGAGGGTCTGCTCGACACCCTGGTGCCGCAACCACGCGTACTGCGGGCCGTTCGCCGGGAAGTCGGGGAATCCAGCGAATCGGCGACCATTGACGGTCTTCCCGGACACGTAGTAGCCGGCTGCGGTCTCGAAGGAGCCAGACTTCAGCGCGGCGTCGATGCCGGTGTGGTCTTCCATGCAGTTGGACCGACGGTCGAGGGCCCAGAACTCGATCGACGATCCGGCCCGCGCAGCGGCGGCCACCGTGTTGCGCGCAACGCTTTCGAATGCGCCTGCGCCCTCGAAGATCCCCGGTTGAGCCACCACGATGCGATCGGCGTCGGCCGACCGTCCTGGGCCGGCGGAGGATCGGAAACGCAAGTACGACAACCAGTCACACGCCTCGGGGTGCCTTCCGGCGGTCGGCGGCAACGGTATGCGTACCCGAACGACGGTCGCGACGACCGACGACACCGCGGACGTGGAGGCGTAGGTGGTCTCCGATCGAGCGGGCGCGGCCTCCGACGTCGGTGCGCCGGTCCACGTCAGCGCCAACGCTGTCGACAACACCATGGCCACCACGACACTTCTCCGACGCGCCACCATCGCATGACCCCCCAAGTTGTGACCGACGACACTTTCGCCAGAGGCTACTCGTCCGGGAGATCCACGATGCGCGGTTCGGCGTCATGCGCAAGCGCTGCCGCGGTGCGGCATCATCGGACGATGAGTTCGTGGTGTGGTGACGTGCGATGATCGCGCGGCTCGTCTTCTTTCATGGCCCGATGGGTGCGGGCAAGTCGACCTTTGCCCTGCAGACGCACTTCAACCAGAGTCGGCAGGGGCGCCGTGGCGTTCTGGTCAGCACTCTGGACCGGTCGGGTGCGCCAATGGTGACGAGCCGGATCGGTCTGACTGCCACCGCAGTCATCGTCGGGCCGGGCGATGACGTGTTCGCCGCTGCCATGGACGACGGATCGGCAGGCGAACTCGACTACGTGGTGTGCGACGAGGCGCAGTTCCTGACGCCGTCACAGGTGGAGGCCCTGGTGCGTCTCGTCGACGAGGCGGGGGTGGATGTGCTCGCGTTCGGTCTGCTCACGGACTTTCAGGCGCGGCTGTTCCCGGGGTCGGCACGGCTCATCGAAGTCGCCGACGAGGTGCACCGCATGCAGGCGATCGTGCTGTGCTGGTGTGGTCGCCCGGCCACGCACAATGCCCGCGTGGCCGACGGTGTGGTGGTGCGCTCGGGTGATCGCGTGGCCGTCGGGGATGTGGTTGTGGGGGAGATTGCTTCAGGCGATACACAGGTCCACTACCAGGCACTATGTCGGCTTCACCATCGGCAGGGCCGGCTCGGGTGATTGGATCGGAGCATGATCGATCGGATCGTGAGTGCGCAACGTGTCATCCATGCACCCGCGGCGGTGATTTTCGAGTTGATCGCCGATCCGGCGCGGCAACCCGAATGGGACGGCAATGACAATCTCGCCACGGCGGCTCCTGAACAACGGGTGCGCGCGGTGGGTGACGTGTTCGCGATGACCCTCACCACGGGTGCCGTCCGGGAGAATCACGTCGAGGAATTCGACGAGGGCCGTCTGATTGCGTGGCGTCCGTCGGAGCCGGGCGGTCCGCCTCCCGGACATCTGTGGCGATGGGAACTCGAACCCGCCAACGATCAGGTGCTGGTGACCCACACCTACGACTGGACTCGGCTCACCGATGAGAAGAGGCTTCCGCGTGCACGGGCGACCACGTCGGAGAAGTTGAGCGCGTCTTTGGACCGCTTGGCCGCGGTCGCGGAAGCATCTGTGTGACAGTCAGTTTCGGCTGCGGAGATCAGCTGTCGAGGCCGCGGGCGAGTTCTGCGACGTGGTCGAACGGTATTGGGTGCACGAGAGCGTCTGCGTGGCGGTGGATGATCTGCCAGCCGTCGGCGTGACGTCGGACACCAGCGTGAGGCGCAGCGACCAGTCTTGCCGCTCACGACCGTCGATCACTCCGCTTTGGCGTTCCACGCCGACCAGCACGACCATGTCGCCCGACACGTACGTGGCTTCCGTGACCCAGGTTGCTTCGCCCGGGCCTCCGAAGAAGGCGCTGGTCGCGTCGATGTCTTCCGGTGTGCCGTCGAAGCCGTGAATGGTCGGACCGCCACCCGGCGGCATCAACGTGTAGTCGTCGGAGTGCTCGAGCAGGGCCAGGTACGTGCGGAAATCGCCGCGAATGAAGGCGCCAGCGGCCTCGTCCACGCGGGCGATGAGTTCCGCGAGGTCGGCGTCGGTGATCGGGTGTGATTCTGGCCGGTGGCCATGGTGTGAATATACGCCCGCGGCGACGGTCGGCCCAGATCGTGATTGGTGGGCGAAAGCAGAAGGTCGGAGGGCGAAAACGCCCTCCGACCTGCTA
>NZ_JAKWBF010000035.1 GCF_022513585.1 Gordonia gummivorans | reverse complement strand
AATCTAGGGGAAGAACTTCTTCCCCCAAATTCCAAGTCGTCCCCGCGAAAACTCGTGGGGAGGACTCCAAGGGTAGGGGAAGAAGTTCTTCCCCTACTTTTGGTGTCCGACCGGCACCAATGCGTCGCCGCCGCCCGCTCCCTGAGCCGGTGGGGCTTCGAGGCTCACGTCGGCCGGTAGTAGGGGCACCGGCCGCATGTGTGGTTCAGGGCAACAGCGCATGACACAGCATGTCGGCCAGCCAGGTGGCGATGTCATCGGCGGTCCAGCCTCGATCACGCAGTAGCCAGCGCGGCTCGTTGGAATTCAGCACCCACAGGATGTCGGTGGCCTTCTCGACGTCGAGATCGGCTCGTAGCCAACCCTTCTCGTGCAACGTCTGCACCCACATCGCGCTACCGTTGCGCCGTTCCTGATCGATAGTGTGGGCAAATGAGGAGAGCGCGGCGTCGGTGTCGCGTGCGCTCAGGACGACGCGGAGGAGGGGGTCGATGCGAGTTCCGATGCTTTGCGCGAGCTTTGCGTAGGCGAGGACCATCTCGTCGGGACTCGTCGCGTTGAAGACGGCGAGGGCCTCGGGTCGTTGTGCGAGCGGCACGTCCTCGTCGTCGCCCACGAGTGCGGTGTCGTAGACCGCCTTGAGTAGTCCGGCCTTGCCGGCGAAGGATTTGTAGATCGTCTCCTGCGACACCTGGGCTTCGTGTGCGACGTGCCGGATCGTGGTGCCGCCGAACCCGTTGTCGAGGAACGACGTTCGGGCGGCGGTGAGCACGCGTGCGCGTGTTGCGCGAGCCGCTTCGGTTCGCGAGCTGTTGTCGTAGGCCACATGTTCTCCTCGTCAAAGGGTTGTGCGAGATTTGGATACAGTTTACTGTAGTAATTAAATCCAGTTCACTGTATCGAAAGGTTTCATCATGTCCGCCACCCTGACTCATGCCGATCTCGCGCATCTCGCCGAACGTGCGATCCACGCCGTACTCTGGGGTTCGATCGCCGACCTCGCCGAGATCAACCACCCCGACGCCGTCAATCGCGAGGCGATCGCGGAACCGCCGGCGACCCGAGGGACCGGCCCGGTTGCGTTCTTCGCAACCGGGGAGTGGCTGCGCGCAGGATTCAGCGATCTCGCGTGGACCACCGAGAACTCGGTCGTCGAGGGCGATCTCGTCGTCATCCACGGCACCATGTCCGGGCGGCAGACCGGGGACTTCGTCGTCTGGACACCGGAGGGCACTGTCGAACGCGCCTTCGCGCCGACCGGTGCGTCATTCACCGTGCGGCAGGCTCACTTCCAGCGCGTCGTCGACGGTCTCGTCGTCGAGCACTGGGCTGTTCGAGATGACCAGGGAATGGCGATGCAACTCGGCTGGGTTCCGCCCAGTCCCTGGTTCCTCTGGCGCTGCTACCTGGCGACCAGGCGTGCCCGACGCGTCGCGCGGTCGGCGTCGGTCACTGGTGAGTGACCACCGGTGTGCGTCCGAGGGCATCGGCCACCTGCGCCGATTCGACCGGTTCGGAGAACATCGGGTAGTCGAAGCTGATCGCGTTGTCGTGCTCGGCCACCGATGTCGCCGCCGTGCAATCGGTCAGCGTGAGCACGCGGTAGCCGTTCTCGTAGCCGGTGCGCATCGTCGATTCGACACAGCAGTTGGTGAGGAATCCGCCCAGGATGATGGTGTCGATGCCCTTGCTGCGCAGGATGAAGTCCAGATTGGTGCTGGCGAAGGTGTCGAGGCCGCGCTTGCCCTCGACGAGGATGTCGCCGTCCGCGGGTGTGAGATCGTCGACGATCGCGGCTCCCCAGGTGCCCTTCACGAAAGCGTTGCCGTCGACGACGCCCTTGAGGATTCCGTACGGATGGCGCGTCAGTTCGCCATAGCCGGGGGCAAAGGTGATCGGAACGTGCATGATCGTGACACCCGCCGACCGGGCCCTGTCCACGAGGGAAACGGTGTTGGCGAGCATGCCGGTCTTGTCCATCACCTCGGCGACCGCGTCGTGCAGAACGCCGCCGTCGCTGGTGAATTCGTTCTGGTATTCGATGAGGACCAGGGCGGTGGTCGCGGGATTGAGCGTCAGTGAATCGGCCATGAATCCAGTGTGACCCAGATATCTCGACTCGATGGCAAGTCGCGCGGATCCACCGAAATCCTGAGACGATGCTGACGTGGATGAGCGGCTGATCGAACTGGCCCATCGTTGGGGCATTGCCACCGAATACGTCGGCTGGGACGAGCAGACGCATGACGTCAGCGAGCGGACCCTGGTGTCGACGCTTCGTGCTCTCGGCGTCGACGCCGAAAGCCCAACGGCGATCGAGGCCGCGCTGGTGGCGATCGATGAGCGGGAGTGGCGGGAGTTCCTGCCGCCGGTCGTCGTGGTCGTCGAGGGCGGCGGCACGTTCTGTGTGCATGTGCCGCATGGGGATCCGGTCCAGGTACACGTCACCACCGAGTCCGGTGAGCAACGAGTTCCCGAGCAACTCGACATCTGGGTGAATCCCCGCGAGATCGACGGCGCACTCGTCGGCCGCGCGACCTTTGCGGTGCCCGGCGATCTCGAGCCGGGATATCACCGGATCAAGGCACTCAATCCGAGCAGCACCGAGGCTGCGAGCTGCTCGCTCATCGTGACGCCGCGCCGCCTCGCCACCGCCGACCGACTGCTCGGCCATCAGCGATGGGGTCTCGCGGTGCAGCTGTACTCGGTGCGGTCGGCGAGTTCGTGGGGTGTCGGAGACTTCGCCGATCTCGCCGGCATCTGCGAGGTCGCGGCCAGCAGCTACGGTGCCGACTTCGTTCAGGTCAACCCATTGCATGCCGCGCAGCCGCAGCCGCCGCTGGAGAACTCGCCGTACCTGCCGACCACTCGCCGGTTCGTCAATCCGCTCTACATCCGCGTCACCGACATCCCGGAGATCGCGGGGCTCCGGAAGAAGCATCGGAGGTGGATCGCGGAGCTCGAACGGGCGTTCTTCGCCGAGGATCTCTCGGCCGACAAGATCAAACGCGACAAGTCCTACCGCGCCAAGATGGAAGCGCTCGAACTCATCTACGCAGTGCCGCTCGGCGGGCGCAGGCGGGCCGCGTTCCGCGCGTTCCGGGAACGGGAGGGCAAGGGGCTCAAGCGGTTCGCTACTTGGTGCGCGTTTGCCGAGCGCTATCCCGAGGACAATCCTCGGTGGCGCAAACAGTTGCGCGACAAGGAATATGTGAAGGCGAAGCGCGAAAAGCTCAAGCGCCGCATTGATTTCTACATGTGGCTGCAGTGGATCTGCGACGACCAGCTCGCGGCCGCGCAACACGCCGCGATCTCGTCGGGGATGAGTATCGGGGTGGTCGCCGACCTCGCCGTCGGGGTCGCACGCCACAGCGCCGACGCCTGGATGCTCGGCGACGTGCTGGCCACTGGCGCGACGGTCGGGGCTCCGCCCGACGGATTCAATCAGCAGGGCCAGGGGTGGGATCAGCCGCCGTGGCATCCGCGGCGGCTCGCCGAGGCGGGCTACGAACCGTATCGAGACATGCTGCGGACCGTGTTGCGCCATGCCGGCGGACTGCGCGTCGACCACATCTTGGGCCTGTTCCGGCTGTGGTGGATTCCCGACGGTGATCGGCCGTCGGCGGGCACCTATGTGCACTACGACCACGACGCACTGATCGGCATCCTCGCGCTCGAGGCGCAGCGTGCCGACGCCGTCGTCATCGGTGAGGACCTCGGCGTGTTCGAGCGTTCGGTGCAGGAGACGCTGGCCGAGCGGGGCGTCCTGGGCACATCGATCCTGTGGTTCGAGCACGGGCCGTACGCCCCGATTCCGCCGGAGGAGTACCGGGAACTGTGCCTGACGTCGGTCACCACTCACGACCTCCCGCCCACGGCGGGTTATCTCGCCGGCGATCACATCGAATTACGTTCTCGGCTGGGCCTTCTGGAGACGGACGAGGAATCCGAACGCGTGCGGGACGAGCGTGACCGCACTGCGATTCTCGAGCTGGCGCGTGCGCGCGGGTTGCTCGATCCGGCAGTTCCCGTCACCGATCCGGCAACCATCAATGCGCTCTACGCGCTGATTGCCGCGAGCCCGTCGGTGCTGTTGTCGGTCGCACTGGTGGATGCCGTGGGGGAGAGACGGATTCAGAATCAACCGGGTACCGATGCCACGCAGTACCCCAACTGGTGCATTCCGCTCGCCGACGACGAGGGCAAGGTTGTCCTGGTGGAAGACCTCATCAGCAATTCGCGGTTCCGTTCGTTGGTGACCGCTTTGGAGAAGGCCGGCGTCGGACGCTGACGGTGCGTCGTTACCGGCGCCGGAACTCGACGACGGTCAAAGCCAGCGCGACGAGTGCGAGAACCGCGACACCGATGTTGAACACCACGCCGACGCTGCGCAGACCCCAGTGGGCGGCGGCGATGCCCTGGCCGACGATGGGGATCGAGATGGCGACATAGGCGACAACGAAGTACGTGGACGTCACCTCGGCCCGACGATGGACCGGGCTCGCGGCGACCACCGCGGCCAGACCCTTGCTGAACGACAACCCCTGCCCGATGCCACACACGATCGCGCCGAGGACGAGCAGTGTCATCGACGCGGCGAGGAGACCGCCGACCATGACTCCCATGCCGACCACCAGCGTCGCGCACCCGGCGACGAGCGCCGACTCGGTGGGGATGCCGCGTCCGACGATCTGGGTGAGCGCCGACGACAAGAACAACAGCGCGACCACACCGCCGGCCACCGCGTGACTGTCGATGCCGATGATGTGCGAGATGAACGAGGGCGTCACACCGGTGAAGGTGCCCATGACCGCGAAACCGGCGAAGGCCGCGATCGCCGCGCGGGTGAACACCGTGCGGACCTCTGCTGGGACCGACAACCGTTGCACCGACAGCCGAGCACCCGGGCGCACGACGACCGGTTCGGGGATGAACCACACTCCGACGAAGGCGACCGCAAGCAGCGCCAGATCGAGCAGGAACGGCGTCCGCAGCGGCGCCGGACCCCATTCGGCGAGCACGCCGGCCACCACCGGACCCAGCCCGAGGCCACCGATATTGGCCGCGGTCGCAACCGCGGGCGCTCGTTGCTGCCACGACGGCGGGGCGAGTTCGATGACTGCTGCGGTCGCGGTGCCGGTGAAGATGCCGGCCGACAGGCCCGACAGCACCCGCCCGAGGATCAACTGCCACTCCGGTCCGGCGGTCAGGAAGACCACCGCACTTGCCGCGGACAGCAGGGCGCCGGCGATGAGCAGCGGCCGACGTCCGACGACGTCGGACCACCGTCCGAATCCGATGAGCGCGGCGATGACTCCGGCGGCGTAGACCGCGAAGATGACCGTCGTGGTGGTGACGCCGAAACCCATCTCGCCGGCGTAGATCGCGTACAGCGGGGTCGGCAGGGTGGTGCCGAGCATGACCACCGCGAACGCGTAGACCGCGGAGAAGAAGGCCAGCCCTCCGGAGGTGTGCATGCTCATGTCCAAGCCCCGGACGCCATGTTGTATTCCAGGCCTCGTCGTATTCCGGATGTCCGATATCGTCGGGGCTTATGACCGACACCGCCCCGAGGGTCCTGGCGACCACGTCGCGAATGCCGTTCGCCGTCGACGAGATTCACAAGCTCGGCGAGACAGGTCGGGACGTCACCGCGGCCGACACCTTCGCTGCGTCCCCGGGCAGCCACTCGCGCGGTGCGAGCCGACATGTGGTGGTCCCGGCGCCCACCCAGCGGACCGCGGAGTTCATCGCGGCGGTCATGGAGGTGATCCGACGCGAACGCATCACGTGGCTGCTGCCGATGTTCGAGGAGGTGTTCTACCTCGCGCGGCATCGTGACCTGCTGCGCGACGCGGGCGGCGAGCACCTCGAACTGTTCTTCCCCGACTTCGACACCTTGGCCAAGGTGCACGACAAGGTGGCGTTCACCCGGTTCTGCCGGGAGTTGGGGTTGTCGGCGGCCGAATCCGCGACGGCGACGACGCGTGACGAACTGCGCGCCGCCACCCAGATGTGGCCGCACTGGTTCGCGCGGGCGGCTTACGGCCGCGGCGGCCTCGACGTGCTCACCAACACCGGACCGCTGGCGGGTGAGTCGTCGATCGACGAGGTCACACCCACGCCCGACGAGCCATGGCTGGTGCAGGAGTACCTGGAGGGCGTCGACCGCTGCAGTTGGAGCGTTGTGCACCACGGCGAAGTGGTCTTGCATTCCTGCTACGAACACCCGCTGACCATCGATGACCGCGGCGGCATCGTCTTCGAGTCCGTCGACTCGCCGGAATCGCTCGCCGCAGCGCAGACAATCGCCCGCGAGCTGAACTGGCACGGCCAGCTCAGCTTCGACTACCTCGTCACCGACGACGGCGTCCACCACATGGTCGAGTGCAATCCGCGTCCGACGGCGGGCTGCACGCTGGCGACATCCGAGGAGTTCGACACCGCGCTGTTCGCACCCAGCGGCCTGGTCGTGGTGCCCGCCGGGCGGAAGAAGATGATCAAGGCCGCGGTCCTGCGTGACGCCCTCAAACACCCTTCGCATCTACGACGAAACCTGGCCGCCGCCAAGGGCGCGAGCGGCGTGTACGACCAGGCCAAGGACCATATGCCGCTGATCTATTCCGCGTTGTCGTTGCAGCACATCCTCGCCTATCGCAAGGTGTTGGGCATCGACCGCAACAAGCGCGAAGAACTCGTCGCCACACAGTTCTTCGACGTGCTGTGGGACGGTTCGCCGATCCCGTGACCGACGGGGTGGCCGAGGTGCCCTCTGGTCCGAATCCGTGACATGGGTTACTGTGTCGTCGAGTAACGGATAGTCGATCAGGAGGACTGCGATGCCTGGCCAGCCGGATCATGACGCGATCATCGTCGGCGCCGGTTTCGGCGGAATCGGCGCGGGCATAGCGCTCAAACGCGAGGGTCTCGACAACCTGGCGATCCTCGAGCGCGAGGACGATCTGGGTGGAACGTGGCACGTCAATCACTACCCCGGACTGGCCGTCGACATCGCGTCGGTGACGTACTCGTTCTCCTTCGAACCGAACCCGGACTGGTCGCGCCTGTTCGCTCCCGGCGCCGAGCTCAAGCAGTACGCCCACCACGTCGCCGACAAGTACGACCTCAAGCGGCACATGGAATTCGGCACCACGGTGACCACCGCACACTGGGACGACGCCGAACACCTGTGGCGGGTCTCGACCGACAGTGGTCCGACGCGTACCGCCCGCTATCTCGTGACCGCGACCGGGTTCCTGTCCCAGCCCTACACCCCCGACTTCCCGGGAATCGGCAGCTTCGCCGGACGCATCATCCACACCACCGCGTGGGAGGACGGCCACGACTTCACCGGCGAACGTGCCGCGGTCATCGGCACTGGTGCGACGGCCGTCCAGCTGATCCCCGAGATCGCCCGAACGGCAACCGAACTCACCGTCTTCCAGCGTACGCCGATCTGGGTGGTACCCAAGGTCGACTTCGCGATCCCACCCGCCGTTCGCTCCCTGTTCCGTCGGATACCGTTGACGCAGAAGACGGCTCGCATGGTCAACACCTCCCTGTTGGAGGCGCTGATGGTGTTCGGTGTGCTGCATTTCAAGCAGGCCAAGCTCGGAAACAGATTCGCCGCACTGCTCGGCAAGGCGCACCTTCGCGCGCAGGTGCGCGACCCGGACCTACGACGAAGGCTCACCCCCGACTACGACTTCGGTTGCAAGCGACCGACGTTCTCCAACACCTACTTCGCGTCGTTCAACAAGCCGAACGTGGCATTGCAGACCGAGTCGATCGTCCGCGTCGAGCCCGACGGCATCGTCACCGCCGAAGGCAAGAAGACCACGATCGACACCCTGGTGCTCGCGACCGGATTCAACCTCTGGGACGTCAACTTCCCCGCTTTCGAGATAGTCGGGCGTGAGGACCGCAATCTGGGACAGTGGTGGCGGGACAACCGCTTTCAGGCCTACGAGGGCATCACCGTACCGAAGTTCCCGAACTTCTTGTCCCTCAACAGTCCCTACTCCTACAGCGGGCTCTCGTACTTCACCACCATCGAAGGGCAGATGCGCCACATCAAGCGGCTCTTCGGTGAACTGCGGCGTCGTGGCACGGACACCTTCGAGGTCACCGAAGCTGCCAACACCGAATTCCTCGACGCGATGACCGACAACCTGCAGTCGTCGGTGTTCTACAGCGGGAACTGCGCGACCTCACGCAGCTACTACTTCAACCAGCACGGCGAGGCGACGCTGCTTCGGCCCACCTCGACTCTGCGCACCCTGCGCGACATGGAGCGATTCCCGCTGAGCGCCTACGAGTATCGGTAGAATCTGGTTCATGCGCGCATGGGCGGTCACCACACCGGGTCCGATCGAGACCGGACCGATCGAGTTGCGTGAGAAACCGGATCCGATCGCACGGGAAGGCGAGCTGCTGGTCCGCGTGCGCGCATGCGGCGTCTGCCGGACAGATCTGCACGTCACCGAGGGCGACCTGCCGGTGCACCGTCCATCGGTGACGCCCGGTCACGAGATCGTCGGCGAGGTGGTCGGTCTCGGCGACGGCGTGACGGATTTCCGGATCGGTGAACGAGTGGGCGTGGCCTGGCTGCACAGCACTGACGGTGTGTGCGCCTATTGCCGACGCGGGTCCGAGAATCTCTGTCCCGCTTCGCGATACACCGGGTGGGACACGGATGGCGGTTATGCTGAACTCGCCACCGTGCCGGCGGAATTCGCCTACCGACTGCCCGACGACATCGACGACGTGGAGATCGCGCCGCTGCTGTGCGCGGGCATCATCGGGTATCGCGCGTTGCTGCGGACCGGGCTGCTCGACGACGGAAATGCCGATCGGGCAGTGCGCCGGCTGGGGATGTACGGCTTCGGTGGCAGCGCCCATCTGTGTGCGCAACTCGCGATCGCACTGGGGATCGAGGTGCATGTGTTCACGCGCGGCGACAAGTCGCAGCAACTCGCCCGCGACCTCGGGGCGGCATCGGTGGGGGAGACCTACGACGATCCACCCACTCCGTTGGACGCCGCGATCACGTTCGCGCCGGTCGGCGAGATCGTGCCGACCGCCATGCGTGGCCTCGACAGGGGTGGCGTCCTCTCCATCGCGGGCATTCATCTGAGCGATATCCCGACGCTGAACTACGAGCGGGAGTTGTTCTACGAGAAGGAAATACGGTCGGTGACTGCGAACACGCGCCACGACGGCACGGAATTTCTGGTGCTCGCCGCCCGACACGGCGTCCGGGCGACGACGCATCCGTATCCGATGAGTTCGGCCCTGCAGGCGCTGATCGACCTCAAGGCCGGGGCGTTCGACGGCGCAGCGGTGCTGGTGCCCGACTGATCGTCAACGTGCAGCCAGCAAGCCCGCTGCCCGCTGCAGGTCGGCCCGCAGCACGGTGGGGGCCAACGCGTTCAGGCCGATCAGCACGGGTGTGAAGAGTCGGGGAACGGTGAGCGTGGCCCGGGCCCGCACCTGGCATCCGTCGTCGTGGGGCCCGACATCCAGGCGGAGTCGGGCATCGACGACATGCCAGTTCCCGATTTCGACCCAATACTGTTGGGGCACACAGTCGATCACCTCGAGCCGCGGAGCGATACCGGGCACCGTCGTCACGTCGACCCAGCTGGTGCCGACGTCTCCGGGCCGGTCGCCCACCGATCGGAGGTCGGTGATCCGACGCAGACTGGATTGCCATTCGGGGCGTCGGACCGGGTCGGTCAGGTAGTCGAAGGTCGCGGCAGCCGAAGCCGGGAATTCGACGACGGTATCGGCGATCTGTCTGCTGCCCATGGGAGCCTTTCGATGTCGTGGTGTTCGACTGACACACAGAACTACCATCTACACACGGGATCCCCTGTGTAGATGGTAGTTCTGTGTGTGCATCACACGGGCTCGAGCAGTTCGGGTCCGTTGTTGGCAACCCGGTTCACGAGCGGTGCGACCTCGCGGATCTCGATGGCCGCCGCGATGTCGGCCGCGGGCGGCGCGAACAGTTCCGACGGGGCCCGGTGATCCGGATCGAGCCAGGCGTCCCACTGTTCGAAAGGCATGATCAGCGGCATCCGATCGTGCACGTCGGTCAGCTTGCCCACCGCGTCGGTGGTGAGAATGGAGCAGCTCAGGAGTGGTGACGAGTCCTCGGCGTCGTCCTTGGGGTGCCACACCGACCACAGTCCGGCCATGAACAACCTGGTTCCGTCGGTCGGTGACATGAAGTACGGGATCTTGGTCGGCTTGCCCTTGTCGTCGGCCGGTTCCTTCTTCCACTCGTACCAACCGTCCATCGGAACCAGGCAGCGTTTGGACCGTACCGACGAGCGGAACGAGCTCTTCTCACCCGCGGTCTCGGCTCGCGCGTTGAACAGCAGCGGCCCCTTGCCGACCTCCTTGGCCCACGGCGGTACAAGTCCCCACCGCATGGCCCGCACCCGCAGTTTCGCGTCGTCCTCGGGTTCGTCATGGTCGTGGCGTTTGACCACGGTCATCACCGTCGTCGTCGGCGCGACGTTGTAGTTTGGGCCGGGGGACCGTGGCGCGGTGTCGAGGTCGGTGGTGTCGGGAGACTCGACCTCGTTGACCGCATCGATCTCCGCAGCCAGCTTCGCCGGGTCGGTGGTCACCGCATAACGTCCGCACATGCCATCTATGCTGCCTGAACGCTCCGACAAACTCAGGACACGACGTCGGCCGTCACCGCGCCGGTGATCGTCACCAGGTCGGCGGGTGCGAGTTCGATCTCGAGGCCGCGTTTGCCCGCGCTGCACAGCACGCGCGAGTGATCCAGTGCCGAGATGTCGATCACGGTGGGCAACGCGCTGCGCTGCCCGACCGGCGACACCCCACCCAGGACATACCCCGTGGTCCTGGTCACGTCGCGTTCGGTGGCCATCGCCGCTTTGGCGCCGCCGAGCGCGGCGGCCGCGGCCTTGAGCGACAGGCGCCGTGGGACGGGGATGACCGCCACGGCCAGGTGATTGCGGGCACCGCTGCCCGACACCTCGATGACCAGTGTCTTCAGAATCTGCTCGGCGTCGACGCCGACCAACTCGGCCAGCGCCGACACCGCCTCGGCGCCGTAGGCGTCGGTGCGTGGATCGTGCGCGTAGCGATGGACGGTGTGGTCGATGCCGGCCCGGGTGAGTGCGGTGATCGCGGGAGTGGACGCCATGACGGAACAATTGCCCGATTCGCGATGTTGTGCAAGAGCGACGACGCAAGTGGCGAAGGAGGGTGATCCGACGATGACAGCATCGGTGATGAACGATCCGGCGGTCGGGACATCGATCCCACCCGTGGTGATTCGTGCGCTGGATGCGCCTGTGGACCCGACGCGACACCGGGTGGAATCCACACCGGTAAACTGGGCCGAGCGTGTCCCCCTGCATTCCATCACCGAAGGGATCGTAGTGGCCGAGTCCCAGTCGACCGATCGTGCTGAAACAAGCGCGGCGCCGCGGCGCGCCGACCCCAACGAGACACCCGAGCAGCTCACCGAGCGCTTCGAGCGCGACGCGCTGCCGCTGCTCGACCAGATGTACGGCGCAGCTCTGCGCATGACGCGCAATCCGGCCGACGCCGAGGACCTCGTTCAGGAGACCTACGTGAAGGCGTTCACCGCGTTCGCGTCGTTCCGTGAGGGCACCAATCTGAAGGCGTGGCTCTACCGGATCCTCACCAACACCTACATCAACGGTTACCGCAAGAAGCAGCGTCAACCTGCGCAGTATCCGACCGACGAGATCACCGACTGGCAGCTGGCCGCGACAGCGGAGCACACCTCGACGGGTTTGCGTTCGGCAGAGATAGAAGCACTCGACGCGCTGCCCGACGACGAGATCAAGGCCGCGCTGCAAGAACTTCCGGAGGAATTCCGGATGGCGGTCTACTACGCGGACGTGGAAGGTCTGCCGTACAAGGAGATCGCCGAGATCATGGACACACCCATCGGCACCGTGATGTCGCGTCTGCACCGTGGGCGTCGTCAGCTGCGTGAACTGCTCGGCGACGTTGCGCGTGAACGCGGTTTCAACCGGTCGAGTCGCAGTGGCGAATCGACCGAGGTATCGGATGCGGGGGTGGCGCGATGAGCGGCGACCGTGATCCTCAGCAGATCCGCGACGCGGCCGACGCCGAATTCGTCGACCTCGACTGCTCGGCGGTGATCGCCGACGTGTGGCTGTTGCTGGACAACGAATGCGACCCCGGCGCACGCGCTCGGCTTCAGGATCATCTCGATGCCTGCCCGGCCTGCCTGGCGCACTACGGCATCGAACAGCAGCTCAAGGCGCTCATCAACCGCAAATGCGGTGGCGAACAGGCACCCTCGGGACTCCGCGAACGACTCCGCGTGGAGATCCGTAAGACCGTCATCGTGCACGAGACCACCGTGCGGACCGACGAACTCGGCGACGCCGACCGCTGACCCAGTACTGACACGACAACGCCCGGGTGGCCGACGCCGTGCTGGCGTTGTGACCGGTCCCGGGCGGGTCCTGACTCGCTGAGCCCCCACACAAGGGGAGAGACTCAGGAGTTGGGGCGCTTGCCGTGGTTGGCGGCGCTCTTCTTACGAGCGCGCTTCTTGCGTCCGCGCTTTCCCATGACGCATCTCCTTCAGTACTGAATAGCGGGCACACCATTGTTTCACGACGGTGGGCGCCGACCCCAATCGGTCTGCGTGTGGGCTAGTTTGAGTGCATGGCAGAAGACGTCGTTGCAGAGATCGTCGCGACCGTGCTCGAGGTCAAGGCCGTGCCCGGCCAGCAGATCGACGTCGGCGACGAATTGATCCTGCTGGAGTCGATGAAGATGGAGATCCCGGTCCTCGCCGAGGAAGCCGGAACCCTGGCCGACGTCAAGGTCAAGGTGGGCGACGTGATCCAGGCGGGCGACATCATCGCCGTCTACGAACAGTCGTAACCCACCTCAGTTCGCCGGCGCCAGATGTCGACACTTGCCGATCTGCTCGCCGAGCACACCACCCTCGCCGACACCGCTGCCGCACACCTGCAGCGGCTGGTGGCCGAGTGGCAGTTGCTCGCCGACCTCTCCTTCGCCGACTTCCTACTGTCGGTGCGCACCGAATCGGGTGACATCGTCACCGTCGCCCAGTGCCGCCCCAACACGGCGTCGACCGTGTTTCCGAGCGACGAAGTGGGCCGCGTCATCGACCCGTCGGTCAACCCGCAGGTTCCGCGCGCCTTCGTCGAGGCACGGATACTGCGCGACGAGGACCCAGCCTGGTTCGGTGCCATGGCAATTCGTCGCGAGGCGGTCCCGGTGGAGTTCGACGGATCGGTCATCGCCGTGCTCACCCGGGCCGTCGACCTGACCCACCCTCGGTTGCCGTCGCCGCTGGAACTGGCGTACCAGGATTGCGCCAACGATCTCTGTCAGATGGTGGCCGACGGCACCTTTCCGGTAGAGGAGGGCAATCCGCGCGGATTGTCGACACCCCGCGCGGGCGACGGGTTCATCCGGCTCGACGAGAGCGGCCTGGTCACCTACACCAGCCCGAATGCGTTGTCGGCCTTCCATCGGATGGGGTGGACAGCCGAACTTCACCACGCGCGGCTCTCGGAAGTGGTCACCGAACTGCTCACCGACGCGTTCGAGGCGGCCGATGTGGCGTCGATGATCGACGTCGCCGCCGGCGCTGCGCTCCCACCGACGGTGCCCTACCGCGATATCGGGATGCGGGTGGAGGCCGACGCGCGACGGGCGACCGTCCTCATCCGAGCGGTGCCGCTACGACCGCGGGGCGAGGTGGCCGGCGCGGTGGTGCTGATCCGCGACGTCACCGAGGTGAAGCGGCGAGATCGGGCGTTGATCAGCAAGGACGCGACGATCCGGGAGATCCATCACCGCGTCAAGAACAACCTGCAATCGGTGTCGGCGCTGCTTCGGCTGCAAGCTCGCCGGACCGCCAACGAGGATGCCCGGTTGGCACTCACCGAGGCGGTACGACGAGTGGCGTCGATCGCGCTGGTGCACGAACTGCTGTCCGGCAGTGTCGACGAGGAGGTCGACCTCGACGAGGCCGTCGACCGGTTGGTGCCGATCCTGGTGGACGTTGCCTCAGGTGACGGTGCCGTCCGGGTGCAGCATCGACACCGGCTCGGTGTCCTCGCGGCCGAGTCGGCGATGCCGTTGGTGATGGTGCTCACCGAACTCATCCAGAACGCGATCGAGCACGGATTCGACGGTTCGCAGGAAGACGCCCTGATCGACATCGTGGTCGACCGGGATGTACGAAATCTGCGAATCGCCGTCCGCGACAACGGCTCCGGGCTACCCGACGGGTTCGATCTGGCCACCTCGGAACACCTCGGACTGCAGATCGTGCAGACCTTGGTGTCGATCGAGTTGAGTGGCGAACTCGGTGTCGGGCCCAACCCGGAGGGTCGGGGCACCGAGGTCGTCATCGTGATCCCCTTGCGCGGGGCATGAAAAAACCCGGCCGGTGGCCGGGTCTCTCATGGCCGCCGGGCTGACTCGTCAGCGCTCGGGGCCGCCGAGCGCTAGACGCTGCTCCGGGTACGCGTGCGTGCGGTACGCCGCTTCAGTGCGCGTCGCTCGTCTTCGCTCATCCCGCCCCAGACACCGGCATCCTGCCCGGACTCCAGCGCCCACGACAGGCATTCGGCGGTGACGGGGCACCGCGCGCAGACGAGCTTCGCATCAGCGATCTGTGCGATGGCCGGTCCACTGGTTCCCACTGGGAAGAACAGCTCCGGATCCTCGTCGCGACAGATGGCCTTGTGACGCCAGTCCATTCCTTCTCCTTCAGGCGCGCCGTTTTTGCGCACCACTCGATACTTGATGAATGCTTGTGTTGGCTGTAACCCCTGGTTCACGCGGGCACACCAAATGTTTCCGCGCTGTTGCTTGTGAATACTTTCACGAATCCAGCCGAAGTCAATGGTGTTGCGTTAACACGTGTGCAATATCACGTCACCGACCTAGCATCTCCAGTTGTGCGGTCAAGTGGGGGGGACTTGCACATGGTCACTCGCCGATGTACTAGTCTACGCTTCTTTGGTTACTTACGTTAAGGGTTTCCGCAGGTCGCCGATGGTGGTTACCATCCTTATATGCGCCATCGATGTTGATCCTCCTCACGACGCCTGAAAATCGCCGCGGTCACCGCGGCGTTGTGCACCGATCTCATCCCGCTGTACCCGGTGTACGCGGTGATGTTCACCGACCGGTCGGTGACCGGAGCTGGGCTGTCGGGTGCGCAGCTTTCCGCGCTGTTCATCATCTGGTCCGCCACCTCGTTTGTGGCCGAGATTCCCAGCGGGGTGCTCGCCGACCGCTTCTCTCGTCGCCGTCTGCTGATCGCGTCACCCCTGGTGACCGGTTGCGGCTTCGCGCTGTGGACCGTCGCGCCGTCGTTTCTGGCCTTCGCTGCGGGATTCGTACTCTGGGGCGTGGGTGGCTCGTTGCGGTCGGGGACCGCGCAGGCGCTGCTCTACGACGAACTCGCGGTACTGGGCGAGGAACGCAGCTACGCGCGGGTGGCCGGCCGCGTGCGGGCGGCCGAGGCGGTCGGTGTCGTGGCCGGTACCGCGTTGGCAGCGCCGCTGCTCGCGCTGGGCGGCTACGCGGCCGCGGGGTGGGCAAGCGTCGGCGCCTGCGTCGTGGCGGCCGGTGCGGCCGCCGCCTTACCGGAGGTGTCTCGCCGGGCTGAGGTTCCCGACGACGAAGATGATGAGACAAGCTGGCGGACAGTGATCCGCGATGCCCGTCGGTACGTGTCTGCGCAGCGGGCGGTGCGTCGGCTGCTCGGGCTGGTGATCGTGCTGACGTGGGTCGCCGCGCTCGACGAGTATCTGCCATTGCTTGCGGAATCTCTTTTGGGACAAGATGATTCGCCGTCGACGATCGCCCTGATGATGCTGGTGGTGTCGGTCGGCGACATCGTCGGTGGACTCGCCGCCGCCCATCGGGTGGCGGTCGGCAAGCTGGGCGCTCCGCTCGCCGTCGCGGCCGCGGCGCTCATCGTCGGCGCATGGTCGGGACACCCGGCGGGCATCGTCGCGGTGGCCGTGGCGTTCGGCGTGTTCGGGTGGGCGCTCGTGATCGCCGACGCGGCGCTGCAGGATCGGTTGTCCTCGGCCTCGCGCGCCACGGTCACCTCGGTGGCCGGCGTCGGGGAGGAAATGGTGGCGATCCTCGCGTTCGGCAGTTGGGCGCTCGGCTCGCAGTGGTGGGGTCCGGCGACGCTGTTCGCGGTCGCCGCGGTGCCTTACTTGGTGGTGTCGGTGGTGCTCGTCGCCAGGGGAGCGACCACGTCGAGGGCGGCGCGTCGGTGACCGAACCGGATGTCGGTGAACGCGCCGATGTAGTCGCCGTCCATCTGCACGTCGATGGGTTCGGCGGCGACAAAACGCACCGCCTCGACATCGTCGTCCCGGAACAGATGCCTGGCCTTGGGGTCGGCCTGGGCCAGCAGTCGGACGGCAAGCGGGATGTTGCGCAGGGCGCCCGACGACGTCGCGACAAAGACACCGAGCCGGCTGTCGAAGCCGGTGTTGGGATTGGTGCGGATCTCGCGTTTGCCGAGATAGGTCCACGGGCTGGTGTTCGACACGAAGCCGAACCGGGCGCCGGTGATCGGGTCCCGGCCGGGGATCTCCACGTCGAAGGTCGCCGAACTGCCCGCGTTGCGCAGGAAGCTGCTGACCGTCGTCCACAGATACCGCATCGGCGTCGCCGCCTTACCGGCGTGGCGCTTGTCCTCCATCGCGTGGACCACCACCGCATCCATACCCATTCCGCAGTTGAACAGGAACCAGCGGTCGGCGGCGTGGCCGAGCCCGATGCGCCGGCACTGCCCGGAATCGATGAGGCCGATGATCTGGCGGGTCGCGGCCAGGGGGTCGGCGTCGATCCCGAGCGTCCGCGCGAACACGTTGGCGCTGCCACCGGGGATGACGGCCAGAGCAGGACGACGGCGGGTGGGGTCGGACGCATTCGGGGGATCCAGCAGGCCGTTGGCCGCCTCGTTCACCGAGCCGTCGCCGCCGTGCACGATCACGACGTCGAACTCCTCGGCCAGCGCACGCTGTGCCAGCTCCCCGGCGTGGCCGCGGTGTGTGGTGTGCTCGACGTCGAGGTGAAAGTGGGCGCTCAGGGTATGGACCAGCGCATCGCGACCCGCCGGACTGGTGGCGGTGGCGAACGGGTTGACGATGAGCATGACGCGCACGACATCCGAGGATATGGGGTAGCGCCAGGCCGTGCGTAATCGATCCCTAGGCTGGACGCGTGAGCAGGGAGCAAGAGCAGCCGGTCGTCGCCGATCCAGGCGACCGTCCACCGACAGCCATTCGGGTGGCGGGGGTGGTGACGGCACTCGAGGGCGCGATCGCCGTGATCGTCGCCGCGGTGTTGGTGATCCGGGGTCTGGCCGGCCATGAGGAGGTCGCGATCAGCGGCTACGGCACGGCCGCGTGGTTCGGGATCATCGGCGGTGGCGTCCTCCTCGGTGGGGTCGCACTGCTGACCGGGCGCCGGTGGGGGCGGGCCATCGCGATGGTCGCGCAGATCCTGCTGCTGCCGGTCGCCTATTACCTGTTCACCAGCCATCAGCCGACCTTCGCGGTGCCGTTGGGGCTGGCCGCCCTCGTGGTCCTCGGATTCTTGTTCAGTCCGGCGTCGGTGCGATGGCTGGCCGGTGAGCTCGGGGGAACCGAGTCGGACGATTAGGCCCCGACTGGCGGCCAATGCGGGCCCTCTCGGCGCCGTGGCCGTACAGTAGTTGCATGACGCGCATCCTCGCGATTGCCAACCAGAAGGGCGGGGTGGCCAAGACCACTACGGTGGAGTCACTCGGGGCCGCTCTCGCCGACCTGGATGTCTCGGTTCTGGTGGTGGATCTCGATCCACAAGGGTGCCTTACGTTCTCGCTGGGCCACGACCCGGATCAACTCGAGACCTCGGTCCACGACGTGCTGCTCGGCGACGCGGAGATCACCGACGTCCTGCTCGACACCGAGGACAACGTGACGCTGCTCCCGGCCACCATCGACCTGGCCGGCGCCGAGGCGCTGCTGCTCATGCGACCGGGTCGGGAGTATGCGCTCAAGCGCGCACTGGCCGAGGTGTCGGAGGACTTCGACGTCATCCTCGTCGACTGCCCGCCGTCGCTGGGGGTGCTCACGCTCAACGGACTCACAGCGGCCGACGAGGTGATCGTGCCGCTGCAATGCGAGACGCTGGCCCACCGTGGCGTCGGGCAACTGTTGCGTACGGTGTCCGAGGTACAGCAGATCACCAATCCGTCGCTCACCATGCTCGGTGCGGTCGCGACGCTCTTCGACGCGCGCACCACCCACAGTCGCGATGTGCTCTCCGATGTGTCCGATCGGTACGACCTCGCGGTGCTGTCCCCGCCGATCCCGCGGACCGTGCGCTTCGCCGAGGCGTCGGCCTCCGGAACGTCGGTGATGCGCGGACGAAAGAACAAGGGCGCCACCGCATATCGCGAACTGGCCGAGAACCTCTGGAAGTACTGGGACGCCGGCCAGCAAGTCCAGACCTTCGACTTGGTCTGACCCACCACCGGGCCCCTGAGTCACGACCGCTCCCGACGCACCGCTCCTCAGGGCGGCGCCTCAGCCATCGGGAGGGGTTGCTTGCTCGGCGGCGATCGGGAGGAGACTCGCAACGGGCTCAGGGAGCCGGGACGAAGGCCTCGATCATGTCACCACGTTGCTCGACGACGACCTGCCCGATCACCCGCAGGCTCACGGTGCCACCGCGGAAGTCTGTGCGGGTCAGCGCGATGGTGCGGATCTCGCGTCCGGTCTCGACGTCGCGGACACTGATCCCCGACGGGCTCGGCAACAGGAGTTGTCGGTCCATCAGTGCTCCCGGGCCCAGTGTGCCGGGGACCTGGTACTTCGGCCGGCCGGTGCCGGCGTCGAGCACGACGGTCGCCTGCCCGGTCCAGTAGGTGACCACCGGGTCGTCGTCGATCGGCACGCTGTCGGCTCGTGGGGTGCGCTCGCCCTTGACGTCGTGGGTCGAGCCGGGGACGCCGTCCTGATTGAACAGCCGGATGCG
This sequence comes from Gordonia gummivorans, assembly GCF_022513585.1. Classification (GTDB taxonomy): domain Bacteria; phylum Actinomycetota; class Actinomycetes; order Mycobacteriales; family Mycobacteriaceae; genus Gordonia. Next base: position 33,257 of record NZ_JAKWBF010000035.1, on the reverse strand, counting down.
GGGCGGCGTCGGCGAGCCGGGATTGGTGCTGCCGGCGTCGTAGATGGAGATGGTCGAGGAGTTCATCGCGACGAGGACCGGCGGTGCCTGCAGGGTGTCGATGGTGAGCAGCGACGAACCGTACTCGGTGACCTTCTCCTCCGAGTTCAGCAACGCGCCGAGAACGGTGAGCCGATAGCCCGGTTCCTCGCCACAGTGCTCGATGACCGCGACCCGATCACCGGAGATGGCAGAGGAGAAGAGCCGGCAGTTCGCCCGGCCGGGCTGGACGTCGGGGTTCACCGGGGCGTCGACGCGGCCGTACTCGATTCCGCGGACCAGGTTGGAGCCCCAGGTCTCCAGGCGGGTAGGGCCTTGTGCGACAACGTAACCCGAGTCGCTGACGAGGTGCAGGGTGTTGTCGGCGTCGCTTGACCGGGCGGCCGTGCGACGCCCGGTCTTGCCGTCGAGAGCGGTGACCTCGGAGCAGCCCCGCGAGTTGCGGTACACCGCGAGTACCGAATCGCTGCTGCCCGGCCACACGGCGTCGGTGGTGCAGAGCGCGAGGTCGCGTCGATACGACCACACCTCGTGGCCGGTGAACGGATCGTGCGCGACGACGTCGCCCCCGTCACCGGTGACCACCACGGCGTCGCCGAGCGCGGGGATTCGCGTGGCGGATGAGCGAGCGTGCCAGCCGGCGACGAGGCGGTCGGGGATCGCGGTGGCCGCGGGGACCGTCGGAGCCGCCTTCTCGGCAGCGTCGCTCTCGGTGTGCCGGACCGGGCTCACCGCCCAGGCGATGACCCCGAGCGCCACCACGACCACCACGATGACCGCGGTGACGACAAAATCGATCGGTGTGCGGCGTTCAGGTCTGAGTCGGGCCACGTGTCGTGTCGTCGCTGTGTCGTCGCTGCAGTGGACCGGCCGGCTATTCGGCGGGAGCCGAGGTAGCCGACGCGGCCGAGGCGGGCGAACCGTTCGAGGCTCCGCCGCGTCCGCGCCCACCACGGCGACGACGCCGGCGGCGCGGCCCATCGGAGCCGTCACCCCCGTCGGTTTTCGTGTTGCCGTCGGCCGTCGTGTCGCCGGAGGTCTTTGCGGTGGCGGTCTTCGTGGTTGCGGAGGCCTTCGGGGCGTCTGTCTTCGCGGTGGTGGAGGTCGTGCTGGTGGACGACTCGGCCGGTGCGTCACCGACCGGCTTGCCGCCCCGAGTGCGTCGACGGCTGCGGTTGGCGGTGCGTTCGCGCGGCTTGCGTTCGGTGCGTTCGGTCCGTTCACGCTCGGCAGGCTCGCGTCGCGGAGCCGAGATACGGCCGGTCGCCGACTCCGGGATCGACAGGTCGGAACGCAGATGCTCTGAGGTTGAGTAGGTTTCGGCGGGCTCCGGGATGTCGAGGCCGAGTGCCTTGTCGATCAGTTCCCAGCGGTGCAGCTCATCCCAGTCGACGAGGGTCACCGCGATGCCGGTGCGCCCGGCCCGACCGGTGCGACCGATGCGGTGCACATAATTCTTGTCGTCTTCGGGGATCTGGTAGTTGATCACGTGGGTGACGTCGTCGATGTCGATGCCGCGGGCCGCGACGTCGGTCGCGACCAGGACGTCGATCTCGCCGGACCTGAACTTCTTGAGTGCCTTCTCGCGGGCCACCTGACCGAGGTCGCCGTGCACTGCGCCGACCTTGAACCCGCGTTCGCCGAGATCATCGGCAACCTTCTGCGCGGTCCGCTTGGTGCGGGTGAAGACCATCGTGGCGCCGCGACCGTCGGCCTGCAGGATGCGGGCCACCAACTCGGCCTTGTCCAGTGCGTGCGCGCGGTAGACGAACTGTGTGGTGCGCTCGTGCACGGCCGAATCGTTGGCGTGCTCGGCGCGGATGTGCGTGGGCCGATTCAGGAAGGTGCGGGCCAGGGTGACGATCGGCCCGGGCATGGTCGCCGAGAACAGCATCGTCTGGCGCGGCGTGGGCAGCGCGCTCATGATGCGTTCGATGTCGGGCAGGAAGCCGAGGTCGAGCATTTCGTCGGCCTCGTCGAGCACCAGGATGGCGACCTTGCCGAGGATGAGGTGGCCCTGCTGCGCGAGGTCGAGCAGTCGGCCCGGGGTGCCGACGACGACGTCGACGCCGCTGCGCAGTTCGGCGATCTGCGACTCGTACGGGCGTCCACCGTAGATCGACGTGATCTTCAGCGGACGTACGGTGCCGTCACTCAGGGTGACGTCGGTGAGCTTCTTGGCGGCGACCTCGAAGTCGCCGGTGACCTGCAGACACAGTTCGCGCGTCGGCACGATGATCAGTGCGCGCGGCGTGTTGTCGAGGGCACGCAGGCCCGACTCCTCGGCGTGCGCGAGACGATGCAGCAGCGGGACACCGAAGCCGAATGTCTTGCCCATGCCGGTGCGGGCCTGGCCGATCAGGTCGTCGCCACTGAGTGCGAGCGGGAGTGTCAGCTCCTGGATCGCGAAGGTGTGGGTCTTGCCGTCGTCGGCCAGCGCGGCCACGATGCGGTCGTCCACGCCGAGCTCGGCGAAGGTCGGGGAGGTGTGGGTGTCGTCGACGATGGTTGTCTGCACGTCGGAATCGGTCATGTGCGGTTGTGCCTTTCTGGCTGTCTGTTCCTGCACGCACCAAGGTGTCTGCACGAAACGAGACGGGTCGAAAGTGCGCGCGCAATGTCAGGTGACCGGGGAAATCGTGGACTCCCGCACCGGTACACCGACGACCAGTGTACTTGGTGATCAGCAACACCCGGTGGTTGGTCTGGTTCCGTGGGCGCGCCTACGATCGCCTCATGACGCCCGGAGCCCCCTCCTCCCACTCCCAATCGTCCCAGCCACCATCGTCGAATGCGGTGTCGATCAGCGACATCGATCCGGATCATCCGGCGCTCACCAAACTGTTCGCCGTCCTCCTTGCCGGCGAGTTCGCGGCCTTCTACCGATTGATCGACGAGTCGGCGATGGCACCCGACGTCGAGAGCCGTATCGCGATCGCCAGGATGGCTGCGTCGGAGATCGGCCACTTCGATCAGCTCGCCGAACGGGTGGGTGCCGCCGGCATCGATGCGGCTGCCGCGGTTCGCCGATACCGGTCGGTGTTCGACCAGTATCACCGCGTGACCACACCCAAGACATGGCTGGAGGCGCTGGTCAAGGCGTATGTGGGGGATGGGTTGGCCGCCGACTTCTACAACGAGCTCGCCGGGGTACTGCCGCCGCAGGCCCGTGACCTGGTCGCAGATGTGATGGCAGAGACGGCCAACTCGCAGTTTGCTCGCGAGCAGGTCCGCGCGGCCGTCGACGCCGACCCCAACCTCGCCTCACCGCTGACGTTGTGGGGGCGACGACTCCTCGGTGAGGCGATCACCCACGCCCAATGGGTGCTCGCAGCCGAAGAGGAGGTCACCGACCTGCTGTTCGAAGGGGCGACCTCGCTGCAGGGGGTGGCGAACTTCTTCGATTCGGTCGCCGAGAAGCACGCGCAACGGATGGCCGACCTCGGGTTGGGCTGACGCGATCCGTCGGGGGTTTTCGCTCTGAGCGGAGTGCCTGTCGGTCCCGTCGAGCACTGAACTAGCCTGGTGCGGCAAGCGTTTGAGGAGAACGGAGAAGGGTGGCCATGGCCGTTGAAGTGAAGATCGGCATCACCGACAGCCCACGGGAGCTGACCGTCTTGTCGGCGCTGACCAGCGACAAGGCGTATGCGGCAGTCGAGGCGGCGCTCGGCGGTAAAGAGCAGCTGCTCAGCCTGACCGACGAGAAGGGTGCGCGCTTCTTGATCCCGGTGACCAAGATCGCCTACATCGAGGTCGGTGCGGCAGAGAACCGCCGAGTGGGTTTCGGTAGCTAGACCGGTTCGACCCGGTTAGACCTCAGCCTCGGGCTGGGTTTCCCCGTCGCCCTGCAGTGGGACGTGCGACAGTCCGCCCCACAGCAGGGCGACGGTGGTGTCTACGGCGGTTGCCTTGTCGACCGGGCGTTTCGCCTCCAGCCAGTAGCGTGCGTTGACCTGGCTCGCGCCGACGAGACCGGCGGCGAGCATGCGCGACCGATAGGGATCGAGGCCGGAATCATGCATCACCAGCCCGTACACGGCGTCGACGCACGCCTCGGTGGCGCCCTCGATGCGGCGGATAACCGCTGGATCCATCGCGTCGGAGGAGAAGATCAGCCGGTAGCCGGAGTTGTCCTCATCGATGAAGTTGAAGAACGCCTCCACGGCGGCGCGCACACGCTGACGGTTGTCCGTGGTGGTGCGCAGCGCGGTGTTGACGTCGCTGACGAGTTTCTCCGCATGCGAGTCGACGACCGCGATGTACAGATCCAGTTTGGAAGGAAAGTGCTGGTAGAGCACGGGTTTGCTGACCCCGGCGTGCACTGCGATCTCGTCCATTCCGGCGGAGTGATAACCACGTTCGACAAAGATCTCGCTGGCGGCGTCGAGAAGCTGCATGCGTCGTGCGCTGCGTGGCAGACGGGTGTTACGCCCGGGCACGGCAGACGCATTTGCGGCGGTCGACATGAATGAGAGCGTACTCGTGGGCGCTCGTTACCCGGTATCTGCGGTGTGCTGTGAGAAAGTTGTCTGGTGAGCCGCACAGAGGACGGCGCGCCTGACGCTATGAGTAGTCGGGTTCGTGCCAAGGATGTGGGCCCGAGGTCGTCGGGGCGTCCCAAACCGGATCAGCCGCTGCGTGCGCGTTGGGATCCGACCGACGACAGCGGACGCCCACGCGTCGACCGCGACGGTCAGCCGGAACGCAAGAAGCAGTCCGCGCTGGGCCGCTTCGTGTCGACCTACGGTTGGCGGGCCTATGCCATTCCCGTCCTCCTGGTGCTGACCGTCGTGCTGATCGTGGTGACGGTGCGCGACAGCCGGTCCGAGGCGATGTCCGATCAACAAGGGGTGAGTCCCGCCGCGTCGCGCAACACCGACGTGAGCAAGGAGACCCGTCCCATCGGCGCCCCGGTCGGGGACATCACCGCACCGCTGCCCGCGGGCACCCTGCCCGACGGCGGACCCTACACGCAGAAGGGGCGGGAGACGTTCCGCACGGTGCGTGGCACCGGCCAGCGGGTGGGAACCGGTGGGCAGGAGTACACCTACATGGTCCAGGTCGAGAACGGTCTGCGGCCCTCGGACTACGGCGGCGACCAGATGTTCGCGCGGATGGTCGACACCACGCTGGCCAATCCGCGCAGCTGGATCGGCGACGGCAAGGTGTCGTTCCGCCGGATCGACAGCGGTGAACCCGATCTGCGGATCTCTCTGACCTCGCCGGGCACGGCAAAGGAACTCTGCGGGTATCAGATCAAATTGGAGACGTCGTGCTTCTACCCGCCGAACAAGCGGGTGATCCTCAACGAGGCTCGGTGGGTGCGCGGGGCCCTGTCCTACGAAGGTGACGGACTCGGCTACCGGCAGTACCTGATCAACCACGAGACCGGCCACGGCATCGGTTACGAGGCACACGAACCGTGCAAGCAGGACGGTGCGCTGGCGCCGGTGATGATGCAGCAGTCCTTCGGTGTCGCGAACAAGCAGATCATGGCGCTCGACCCGGGCATGGAGGCCAACCCGACCTACGTGTGCCGTCCCAATCCCTGGCCGTTCCCCAAGCGCTGATCCGGGAATGCCCCGCGGCGACCTGTCGTTGATTCGCGTACAGCCCGAGAACAAACGTATGGAGGCGGACGTGTCCAACAGGGGTTCAGCACCGCAGGGGTCACTTCCCCCGCTGGTGGAACCGGCAGCGGAACTGAGCAACGACGAGGTCGCGCGCTACAGCCGGCATCTCATCATCCCGGACGTCGGGATGGACGGTCAGAAGCGTCTGAAGAACGCACGCGTCCTGGTGATCGGCGCGGGCGGCCTGGGTTCTCCGACACTCCTGTATCTGGCGGCCGCCGGTGTCGGCACCATCGGCATTGTCGAATTCGACGTCGTCGACGAGTCGAATCTGCAGCGTCAGGTCATCCACGGGCAGTCCGACGTCGGGCGTCCCAAGGCCGAGAGTGCGCGCGATTCCATCCTCGAGATCAACCCGTATGTCACGGTGAACATCCACGACCAGCGCCTCGAACCCGAAGGTGCGATCGAGTTGTTCTCGACCTACGACCTGATCCTCGACGGCACCGACAACTTCGCCACCCGCTACCTCGTCAACGACGCGGCGGTCCTCGCGCACAAGCCCTACGTGTGGGGGTCGATCTATCGCTTCGAGGGCCAGGCGTCGGTGTTCTGGGAGGACGCACCCGACGGCCGGGGCATCAACTACCGCGACCTCTATCCGCAGGCGCCGCCACCGGGGATGGTGCCGTCGTGCGCCGAGGGAGGCGTGCTCGGGATTCTGTGCGCATCGATCGGATCGATCATGGGCACCGAGGCGATCAAGCTGATCTGCGGTATCGGCGAGCCGCTGCTCGGCCGGCTGATGGTGTACGACGCACTGGACATGACCTACCGCACCATCAAGATCCGCAAGGATCCGGAGGGTGAGCGGATCACCGGTCTCATCGACTACGACGAGTTCTGTGGCGTGGTGTCCGACGAGGCAGCAGCCGCGGCCGCCGATTCGACCCTGACGGCCGTCGAGCTCAAGCAGAAGCTCGATTCGGGCGACAAGGTCGCGCTGATCGACGTGCGCGAGCCCGTCGAGTGGGAGATCGTGCACATCGACGGTGCGACGCTCATCCCCAAGGGCGACATCCTCTCCGGCGTGGGTCTGGCACAAATCCCGCAGGACCGGCCGACGGTCCTCTACTGCAAGACCGGCATCCGGTCCGCCGAGGCACTGGCAGCTCTCAAACGCGCCGGGTTCGCCGACGCCAAGCATCTGCAGGGCGGTGTCACCGCATGGGCGAACCAGGTCGACAAGGAGTTGCCGGTCTACTAGGGCCTCTGACCGCGTGGCTCACCGGATCGGGGGCTGCGGCTCGGTAACCTCTGCAGACGTGAACAGCGTCGAGCCGCCCGAACATGTCCTGAACACGTTCGGGCTCACCGCCCAGCCGCCCATCCCGATGGGTGACTCGTGGATCGGTGGGTGGCGCGTGGGCGAGGTGGTGCTGTCGCTGGTGCCCGACCACGCCCGAGCGGCCTGGTCGGCGACAGTCCGGGAGTCCCTCTACGTCGAAGGGCTGCGTATCGCGCGTCCCTTCCGGGCCACCGACGGCCGTTACGTGGTGTCCGGTTGGCGTGCGGACACCTACATCGCCGGTTCCCCGGAACCGCGGCACGACGAGGTGGTGTCGGTCGCCGACCGCCTGCACGAGGCCATTGCGGGCCTCGAACGTCCGCGTTTCCTGCTGCAGCCGCCGGCGCCGCCACACACCGATGTGGACGTGTTCACCGCGGCCGATCGGGCGGCATGGGAGGACGTTCCCTTGCGTGCGGCGCGAGCCGCCGGGATGGGCGAACCGACCTCACCGGATGGCGTCCGCAGCGTCGAGATGCTCAAAACCCTTGCGACACTTCGTAAGAACGTGGACCTGCCGTCGCAGGTGGTGCACGGCGACCTGTTCGGGACGGTGCTGTTCGCGGGCGCTGCAGCACCTGGCATCACCGACATCGTCCCGTACTGGCGACCCGCGCCGTGGGCCGCGGCGGTGGTGGTGGTCGACTCCCTCGCCTGGGGTGGCGCCGACGACGAACTGATCGACCGCTGGTCCGACCAACCGGAGTGGCCGCAGATGATGCTGCGGGCGACGATGTTCCGTCTCGCGGTCCACGCCCTGCACCCACGGTCCACCTCGGGCGCACTGCCCGGTCTGCAACGAGTGGTCGATCAAGTGCGCCTGATGGTATAACTGCAGCTCAGGGCCCTATACGTCGAATCTGGAGTTCTCACAGCGCCAGTGTGACGATGTGAGCACAACGTGACGGTCGGGTCATCTGAACGAAAATCCGCGCAACACGCGCTCTTTACCTTTGGTCTCAATCGCACGACGACGCTGTCTGCGGTGTCGTAAATCGACCACCACCGCCGACGCGCGGTATCCACAGCATTGGACCGGGGTAGACACATGGCATTTTCTTCAGTGAGGGAGAACCTCAAACGCGATCACACGATCCGGGATTGGGATCCCGAGGATCGGCAGGCGTGGGAGAACGGCAACGCGGAGATCGCCAAGCGCAATCTCTTCTGGTCGGTCTTCTGCGAGCATGTGGGCTTCTCGGTGTGGTCGCTGTTCTCGGTGATGGCCCTGTTCATGGGTCCGGCCTACGGGATCAGCCTCGACCAGAAGTTCGTCATCGCGGCCACCGCGACCTTCGTGGGCTCCTGCCTGCGCATTCCCTACACCCAGGCCACCGCGATCTTCGGCGGTCGTAACTGGGCGGTGTTCTCCGCGATCGTGCTGCTGATCCCGACCGGGCTCACCATGATGCTGATGATGAACCCCGGTGAGTTCGGGTTCGGCTGGTTCTTGGCCGTGGCCGCGATCACCGGTTTCGGCGGCGGCAACTTCGCGTCGTCGATGACCAACATCAACGCCTTCTACCCGCAGCGGCTCAAGGGATGGGCGCTCGGCCTCAACGCCGGCGGCGGCAACATCGGCGTGCCGGTCGTCCAGCTCATCGGTCTGCTGGTGATCTGGCTCGCGTCGGACAAGCCCGAAATCGTCTGTGCCGTCTACCTTGTCGCGCTTGCCGTGGCCGGCGTCGGCGCTGCGATCTACATGGACAACCTCGATCACCAGACCGCCAGTGGGCGTGCCATGATCGACTGCCTCCGCTACCGCGACACCTGGCTGATCTGCCTGCTCTACATCGGCACCTTCGGTTCGTTCATCGGCTTCGGTTTCGCCTTCAGCCAGGTCCTCAACATCAGCTTCACCGCGGCCGGTGCCGCCAAGCCCGCGCTCGCGGCCGCCCAGATCGCCTGGATCGGCCCGCTGCTCGGTTCGATCAGCCGCCCGTATGGCGGCAAGCTGGCCGACCGCGTCGGCGGCGGCAAGGTCACCCTCTACACCTTCATCGCCATGATCTTCTCGGCGTCGATCCTGGTGGTTGCCGGAACCATCGCCGACCACAACGACAAGAAGATCACCGGCGGAGTGCTGGCCGCGTTCATCGTCGGGTTCATCCTGCTGTTCCTGCTCTCGGGTCTGGCCAACGGTTCGGTGTACAAGATCATCCCGACGATCTGGGAACACAAGGTGGCGAACATGTCCGGGCTCACCGCGCTGGGCAAGGTCAAGTGGTCGCGCAGCATGGCGGGCGCGCTGATCGGTATCGCGGGAGCTGCCGGCGGTCTCGGCGGTGTCGGGATCAACCTGGTCCTGCGAGCCAGCTACAAGTCGAATCAGTCTGCGACGATGGCGTTCTGGGTGTTCACGAGCTTCTACGTGGTGGCCGCGCTCGTCACCTGGTGGTTCTATGCACGCCGTCCGATGGTGATCGGTGAGACCACGGATCTGACCGTGGCCGATGCCCCGGCCGCCAAGAGCGACGCCGGGACCACCGACAAGGCGATGGCCTGATCGGGCCGGCAATCCGCCGATATTGAGCCCCGAGATCGAGCAAGGAGCACCCAGTGACCAGCGAAGTCAAGACAGTGGTCGTGGCCGGACACGGCATGGTGGGACACCGTTTTGTCCAAGCACTACGCGACCGCGACACCGACAATCAGTGGCGTGTCGAGATCGTGTCCGAGGAAGCGGACCCGGCCTACGACCGGGTGGGATTGTCCTCGTATGTCGGTGCGTGGACGCGTGATTCGCTGGCACTGGCCGGCAACACCTACGACGGCGACGCTTCGGTGGTGACACACCTGGGCGACACCGTCACCGCGATCGACCGTTCGGGACGACGGGTCACGACCAGTGGCGGGCAGCAGATCGATTACGACGCACTGGTTCTCGCGACCGGATCGTATCCCTTCGTGCCGCCGGTGCCCGGACACGATCACGAGAAGTGTTTCGTCTACCGGACTCTCGACGATCTCGATGGGATCCGGTCGGCTGCCGAGGCGGCCGGTCCCGGCGCGCACGGCGTCGTCGTCGGTGGCGGGCTGCTCGGACTCGAGGCCGCCAACGCCCTGAAGCTGATGGGGATGGTCCCGCACGTCGTGGAATTCGCTCCACGGCTGATGCCGATGCAGGTCGACGACGGTGGCGGTGCCGTCCTCAAGAAGCTCGTCACCGAACTCGGGCTGATCGTGCACACCGGGGTCGGCACCGCCGGGATCGCCGACGGCGACGACGGTGGCCTGCGAATCACGCTGAGCGACGACTCGCAGATCGACGCGTCGCTGGTGGTGTTCTCTGCGGGGGTCCGCCCCCGTGATCAGCTGGCGCGCGACGCCGGGCTGGCGGTCGGGGAGCGGGGCGGTGTCCTGGTGGACTCCGGCTGCGTCACCGATGACGAGGCGATCTACGCCATCGGTGAGGTGGCCGCGGTCGAGGGTCGTTGCTACGGCCTGGTCGCGCCGGGTTACAGCACTGCAGAGGTCGTCGCCGATCGGCTGCTCGGTGGCGCCGGGACGTTCCCGGGTGCCGACATGTCGACCAAACTGAAACTGCTCGGAGTCGACGTCGCGAGCTTCGGTGATGCGATGGGCGCCACCGAGAACTCGCTGGAGATCGTCTATCACGACCCGGTGGCCGGCAAGTACGCCAAGGTCGTGGTCTCCGACGACGCCACGACGCTGCTCGGCGGCATCCTGGTCGGTGACGCGTCGGCGTACGCGATGCTCAAACCGATGGTCGGCCGGGAGATCCCGGGCGATCCGGCGGCGCTCATCGCGCCGGAGGGCGGTGGCGGCGGCGTCGGTCTCGACGCACTGCCCGACGACGCCGAGATCTGTTCGTGCAACGGCGTGTCCAAGGGCACGATCTGTTCGGCGATCGCCGACGGAGCCTGCGACATCGCGGCGGTGAAAGGCTGCACGTCGGCGGGCACCACCTGCGGCGGCTGCGTGCCGAGCATCAAGGCCCTACTCGAATCGTCGGGCGTCGAGCTCAGCAAGTCGCTGTGTGAGCATTTCGCGCAGTCGCGGGCCGAACTCTTCGAGGTCGTGGCGGTGACCGGTATCCGCACGTTCTCCGAGCTCATCGACCGGTACGGCACCGGTCAAGGGTGTGAAATCTGCAAGCCGACCGTCGCGTCGATTCTGGCGTCGACCTCCAGCGATCACATCCTGTCGGGTGAGCAGGCCGCCCTGCAGGACACCAACGACCACTTCTTGGCGAACATGCAGAAGAACGGGTCGTATTCGGTGGTGCCCCGCATGCCGGGCGGTGAGGTCACACCCGAACAGCTCATCGTCATCGGCGAGATCGCCCGCGATTTCGGCCTGTACACCAAGATCACCGGTGGTCAGCGCATCGATCTGTTCGGTGCGCGGGTTGATCAGCTGCCCGAGATCTGGCGCCGCCTCGTCGACGCCGGGATGGAATCCGGGCACGCCTACGGCAAGAGCCTGCGCACCGTGAAGAGCTGCGTCGGCTCGACGTGGTGCCGCTACGGTGTGCAGGACTCGGTGGGCATGGCGGTGTTCCTGGAGAAGCGCTATCGAGGGCTGCGGTCGCCGCACAAGCTGAAGTTCGGGGTGTCCGGGTGTGCCCGCGAATGCGCCGAGGCGCGCGGCAAGGACGTCGGCGTCATCGCCACCGAGCACGGCTGGAATCTGTACGTCGCCGGCAACGGCGGACAGAGTCCCAAGCACGCCCAGCTGCTCGCCGGCGGGGTGGATGACGACACGCTCGTCGCCTACATTGATCGGTACCTGATGTTCTACGTCCGTACCGCTGACCGGTTGCAGCGCACAGCCCCGTGGCTGGAATCGCTCGAAGGCGGACTCGAGCATCTGAGATCGGTGGTCTGCGACGACAGCCTGGGTCTGGCCGCCGAACTGGAGGCCGCGATGGACCAGCATGTGGCCGGTTACACCGACGAGTGGGCCGCGGTGCTGGCCGACGAGGACAAGCTCAAGCGGTTCGTGTCGTTCGTGAACGCACCCGATGTGGTGGACCCCACCATCAAGTTCGACGGTGACGGTGATCGCAAGGTTCCGGTCCTGCTTGACATGCCCGCCATGCCCGACCGGGCAGGCGGCGACCAGATCGCTTCAGATCAGAGAGAAGGAGTGCCGACATGAGTGTCGCCGCCACCGGCGATTCGACGCCGGTGACCGAGAGTGTCCCCGAGGCAGCCGTACCGGGTGTGTGGGTGCGGGCGTGCGCCATCGACGACCTGATCGTCGGTCGTGGCGCGGCCGTGCTGGGGCCCGACGCCGTCCAGGCTGCGCTGTTCCGCATTCCGGCGGCCGAGACCGATCGGGAGGCCGCGCCCGGCCGGACCCGCTTGTATGCGATCGGCAACATCGATCCCTACGGTCGTGCCGCGGTGCTGTCGCGCGGCCTCACCGGCGATCGCGCGGGCGAACCGACGGTGGCGAGCCCGCTCGGCAAGCAGGTCTTCGCCTTGCGCACCGGGCTCTGCCTCGACGACGACGCGATGTCGGTGCCCAGCTACGCCGTGCGTGTGGTGGAACGAGTGGTCGAGGTGTTCTTTCCAGCGTGAACACCACATCTTCAGTGTCGGGGCCGGCGGGATCATCGAGTGACGGTGACGGTCCGCTTCCGCTGGCCGGTTTCACCATCGGCGTGACGGCGGCTCGTCGGGCCGAAGAATTCGCCGCGCTGCTGACCCGCAGAGGCGCACGTGTGATCCATGCGCCGACCATCCGAATCCTGCCGCTGGCCGACGACACCGAACTCGAACGGGTCACCGCCGAGCTCATCGCCCATCCGGCCGACATCATGGTCGCCACGACCGGCATCGGCTTTCGTGGGTGGGTGGAGGCCGCGGAGGGTTGGGGCAATGCCGAAGATGTCCTCGAGGCGCTCGGCAAGAGCCGCCTGATCGCCCGCGGACCCAAGGCGAAGGGCGCGATCCGCGCAGCCGGCCTCCGCGAGGAGTGGTCGCCAGAGAGCGAGTCGTCCTCGGAGGTGCTCGACCGGCTCCTCGACGAGGGTGTCGACGGCGTGCGGATCGCCGTGCAACTGCATGGGGCGACCAGTGAGTGGGAACCGTTGCCGGACTTCTGCACTGTGCTGCGCGCGGCAGGTGCCGAGGTGGTCGCGATCCCGGTCTACCGCTGGAACATGCATCCCGACGTCGACGCCATCGACAAGATGATCTGGTCGGTGTTGCGCGCCGACCTGGACGCGATCACCTTCACCAGTGCACCGGCCGCCGCGTCGATCCTCACGCGGGCAAAGGAACTGGGCAAGCTGCAGCAGTTCGTGCACGCGCTGCGCACCGCGGTGCCGGTGATGTGCGTCGGCTCGGTGACCGCGAGTCCCCTTGAGGCCCTACAGATCCCGACAACCTACCCGCGACGCTTCCGGCTCGGCGCGCTGGCCCGAATGATCACCGACGAGTTGCCGCGACGCACGCACACCTTGCGGGTCGCCGGCCACGACGCCTCGATCCACGGTCAGGCGGTACTCGTCGACGGCCAGGTGCGCGACCTCTCGTCGACCAGCATGATCCTGCTGAAGATCCTCGCCGCCGGAGTGCCCGGACGGGTGGTGTCGCGGCAGGAGTTGCTCGGTGGGCTGCCGGGCGACAGTTCCGATACGCACGCGGTCGAGGTGGCGGTGGGGCGTCTGCGTGCGGCGCTCGGCGATCCCAAGATGATCCAGACCGTGGTCAAGCGGGGCTATCGCCTCGCAGTGGACCTCGAATACGACAGCGAGGGGGACGAATGACGAATCACGACGGTGGTGTGGTGCTGCCCTTCGGTGACCGGCTGCGTGACGTCAGTCCGGTGCTGGTGGCGCACGGAACCCGAAACCCACACGGGGTCAACGTGATCGCCGACATCGCCGCATTGGTGAGTCGTCGGATCGGAACCACCCGCACCGCGTTCGTGGATGTGCTCGGCCCGACACCGGCCGAGGTCATCGCCGACGTCGAACGTCCCGCTCTGCTGGTGCCGGCCTTCCTGGCGTCGGGCTATCACGTCCGCAAGGACATCCCCGAGCACGTCGCGGCGGCCGGTCGTCGGGACACGATCGTCACCCGCGCGCTCGGCCCGGACCCGGCGATCGCGGCGGTCGCACGACTGCGACTCGTCGAGGCCGGTTGGCAGCCGGGCGACGCCGTGGTGCTCGCCGCCGCCGGAAGTTCCGATCAAAGTGCGTGCGGTCAGGTCTATCTCGCGGCGCGACAGCTCGAGTCGCTGATCGGTGGCCGCATCGAGGTCGGCTTCATCGCCACCGCGACGCCCACGGTGCCCGAGGCGATCGCCCGGGCTCGGCGCAGCGGTCGGCGGGTGGTTGTCGCCAGCCATCTGCTCGCACCCGGCCTGTTTCATCAGCGACTGGAAACCTATGGTGCCGACGCAGTTTCGGCACCCTTGGGCGCCGACCCCCGCATCATCGACCTGATCGTCACCCGTATGCGTGCTGCCATCAGTCCCTACCGTCGAACGGCCGCCGTCCACCTCCGTTGACCGTGCGCCCCAAAACCGGACGCCGTCGAGTCGGTCTGACTGATCCGAAGAATGACGTGACCAAGTCTCTGAACTGGGGAAATGCGTCTGCGCGGTGCAGCAAAAACCTAGGGGAGGAACTTTCTTCCGCGAGGTTCGGAGTCGTCCCCCAGAAAACTCGCAGGGAGGACACCAAGGGTAGGGGACGAGTTTCTTCCCCTATTTTCTTGGTGGCCGGCGGGTGGGTCGCTGATCCCTGGCATTCGCTGCACAGTCAACGATATGCGACGCACGGTCAACGGTTTTCGCTGCACGGTCAACGGGAGGGGATGTCCCATCGGCACTCCCGCAATCGAATTCGACCGTCGACGATCGGTACACCCTCGGCCCGGAGTCGCTCGAGTTGGCGACGGGCGAGGTGTTGGGCGGGCTTCCCCGACGCCGGGACGACGCGATGCCACGGCAGGTCGACGGTGTCGGTGCGCATGATCCAGCCGACGATGCGCGGCGACGAAAGTCCCGCTGCGGCAGCGAGATCCCCGTAGGTACTCACCTGACCCAGCGGGATCGCGGCAACCAGTCCGCGCACGTCCTCCACCTGCTCGTCGCTGACCGCAGCCATCAGAACTCCGCAGCCATCAGAGCACGGACCGGATCAGCGACGCACTCAACTCGGGCTGCAGGAACGGCACCATGTGCTCGCATGGGGAGCCGTGGACCGTCACCGTGTCCGGGCGCGCAGCGGCGCAGGCCTCGAGAAACGCCGGACGCACGAACGGTGGATCGACGCGGTCGGCGACCACGACGTGGGTGGGGATACCCGGCGGCGGAAGGACTGCCGGACGCACCAGTTCGCCCCACGACGCGGCAGCGGCGGGCGCACTGACCCGCCACCCGACGCGTCCGTGTGGCCGACCCACCAGATGTTCGGCGATCTCCGCCTCGAGGATCTCGTCGGGCACGTCTGCCCAACCCTCGGCGCGTTTGGCCGCACGCGCAGCATCGGCGTCGGCGTAGTCCCAGTGATCGAGGCTCGCGGTGGCGACTTCGAGCGCGAACTCGGGGTCGAGACCCTGCGCGGGGTCGAGAAGTACCAGTCCCTTGACGACGTCCGGGCGGAAGCCGGCCAGGTGGAGCGCGAGCCCACCGCCGAAGGAGTGGCCGACGACGACGATCGGCTGTGCGGCCGACGGGATGTGGGTGTCGATCACCTCCGACAACGCGCGCACGTGATGCTCGATACTCCATGGCGGACGCCACGGCGACCGCCCATGGCCGATGAGGTCTGGGGCGACGATGCGGACATCCGGGAGAAAGCCTGCGCTCAGCGCTGCCCAGCGTCGTCCGTGGCCGGTGAGTCCGTGGATCGCGAGGACGGTGGGAGTGGTGGTCTCGGTCGGACCGAAGACATAGGTGTTGAGCGCGGGCACGCCCATCATCCTGCCGTAGGGGCGCAGAGAGTGTCGGCGGCGCGTGATTCGATGGAGCCCATGGCCACGAGACCCGGTGAACACGCAGCGCGCTCCGCGTTGCGCACGCGGCTTGTCGCGGCACCCGAGGTGGCCGACGCGAAGCGTGCCTGGCCGCCGCATGTCGATCGGGTGATCACCCACGGTGTCGATACGGCTGGACCGCAGGACGGCGCGTGGCGGCCGTTCCGCGTGCACGGCGGGCCGGGTAGCGGGAAGACCGCGCTGATCGTCGACGCGGCGGTCGCGCGGTTGCTGGCACCCGACGTCGATCCGGAGTCGGTTCTTGTGCTGGCATCGAGCCGGCAGGCGGCGGCGACGCTGCGCGAGGAGATCACGAGGCGAGTACTCTCCGCCGATTCCGAAAACCAGCGGGCGTTGGGTGGTGCGCTGCGCGAGCCATTGGTCCGCACGGTGCACTCCTATGCCTTCGCGATCCTGCGGCTGCAGGCGTCCGCACACGGCAATCCGCCGCCACGACTGATCACCGGTTCCGAGCAGGACGTGGTGTTGCGAGAGCTGCTCGCCGGCGACATCGAGGACGGTGCCGGGTATTGGCCGGCGCATCTGCGGCCCGCGCTCGGTACCGACGGATTCGCCCAGGCGCTCCGCGATCTGATGATGCGGGCGGCCGAGCGCGGCGCCGGACCCGAGGAACTCGCGGCACTCGGGCGCAAGCACCGCCGGCCGGAGTGGGTGGCCGCGGCACGGGCGTATGCGCAGTACGAACAGAACATGCTGCTGCGCGGCGCCGTCGGACTCGAGACGCCCGGCGCGTCGGCACCCGCGGTGGATGCCGCCGAACTCGTCGGGTCGGCTTTGTCGGCCTTCGCGACCGACCCGGATCTGTTGACCGCGCAACGTTCCCGCATCCGACACCTGCTCGTCGACGACGCGCAGCATCTGGATCCGCAAGCCGCACAACTGGTCCGGTTGGTCGGGACAGGTACCGCATCGACCATCATCGCGGCCGACACCGACCAGTCGGTCTTCGGGTTCCGGGGAGCCAGCCCGCGTTTCGCCGACGACCTCGCCGAGTCCGGTTCGGATCGAGATGTCGTGCTGGAAGAGAACTTTCGCAGCAATCCGGAGATCGAGCGGGTGGGGAAGGTGCTCGCGTCGCGGCTGCCCGGTGCGCGCCCGCATCCCTATCCCAGCGCGTCCGGTCCCGACATTCCGGGCGCGGTCGATGTCAAGGTGTTCGGCTCGGCGGCCAAGGAGGCCACCGCTGTTGCCGATCTGCTCCGCCGCGCCCACCTTTTCGACGGGATCGCGTGGTCGCGGATGGCGGTGGTGGTGCGGTCGGTCTCGCTGGCGCTGCCCGCGCTGCGTCGGGCGTTCCGGTCGGCGGGGGTACCGCTCACCACCCCGGCGAGCGGGCTGCCGCTGCACCGCCAGCGTGCGGTGGCGGCGCTGATGCTCGCGCTGCGTGCGGTTGCGGCGCGTGCGGCCACCCCCGACGACGCAGATGAGTTGTTCACCGTCGAAGATGCAGCGGCCCTGTTGTCGGGGCCCGTCGGCGCCGCCGACCCGGGCTCGCTGCGCAGGTTGCGCCGTGGGATTCGGCGCATCGACGAGAAGAATACGAATGGCGATGCGGATCAACGGGATTCGTTGACCGCGTTGCGTGACGCGATCGTCGACGATGCCGTCGGGTCCCATTACTGCGAACGCCTCACCGAGGCCGAACGTGCGCCGTTGCGACGGGTGCTCGACGTCGTCGAATCGGCATACGCGGCACATTCGACTGGCCGGGGGATCGAGGAAACGCTATGGGCCGCATGGCAGCGGACCGGTCTGGAACGACGCTGGGCGTCGGCCGCGATGCGCGGCGGACCGGCGGGCGAACAGGCCGACCGTGACCTCGACGCGGTGATGGCGATGTTCGAGGCGGCGGGGAGTTTCGCCGACAACCTGCCCGCGGCCGGGCCGGGAGGGTTCGTCCACTACCTGGGACAGTTGCAGATCCCGCGGGACAGCCGGGCCGCCGCCGCGATGACCGACTCGGTGACGGTGTGCTCGGCGCATGCGGCGGTGGGTCGCGAGTGGGATGTGGTGGCCGTCGCCGGCGTGCTGGACGGTCTGTGGCCGTCGCTGCGCAGTCGTGGAAGCGTACTCGGCACCGGGGCGCTGGTCGACCTGCTCGACGGGGTGGATCCCGATGCGCTCGACAAGCTCGCACGCCCGGTCGCCGCGCTCGCCGACGAACGGCGGCTGTTGCTCGTCGCGTGCACGCGGGCACGGCGGCGGCTGCTCGTCACGGCGGTCGAGGACGGGAGCGGTGACGCCTCGCCATCGCGTTTCGTCGGTGAACTCGCCGATGCGGTGACCAGATCCGACGGGCCGGCACACGACCCCGGTGAGGAGGGCACACCACTCGATCCCGGTGTGCAACGGGTGCTTTCGCTTCCTTCGCTGGTTGCCACCCTGCGATCCGTCGTCGTCGCGGGTGGAGCCGAACCCGACGAGCGCACGCGGGCGGCCGTGCGGCTGCTTGCGCAGCTGGCCGACTCCGACATTCCCGGCGCGCATCCACGCGACTGGTTCGGGTTGGCCCCGTCGAGCACGGATCATCCCCTGTGGACTCCGGAGAAGGGGCCGGTAGTTCTCTCCCCATCCAACGTCGACGCACTGAGCAAGTGTTCGCTGCGTTGGTTGCTGGAACGCAGCGGCGGCCGCGACGGCGACGCCGCACCCGCGGTCACCGGAAGCCTGGTCCATACGCTCGTGCAGGCGGTGGCCGGCGACCTCGACCCCGACGAGGTGACCGCGGCGCTGCGCGGCATCTGGGACCGCATCGACACCGGCGCCGCCTGGTTCTCCGCGCGTGAACTCGAACGTGCGGAGTCGATGCTGGTGCATTTCCGGGACTGGCTGCGCATCTCGCGCGCCGACCTCACCGAGGCCGGTGTGGAGTTGCCGGTGGATGCGACGGTGCCCGCCGACCCCGGGCCGCCCGATCCCGACCGGCCCGGTTCCGACCTCGACGTGCGTCTGCGCGGCCGCGTCGACCGGCTCGAAACCGATTCCGCCGGAAGGCCGGTCGTCGTCGACGTGAAGACGACCAAGTCGGCCATCACGAAGGCCGACGCGGAAGGCCATGCCCAGATGGCGGCCTACCAGGTGGCGATCGCCAACGGCGGTGTCGCCGCTCTCGGCCGCACCGAACCGGGCGGAGCACGACTGGTGTACGTGTCCTCTCCGCATCGCAGCACGGGCGCGGCGGAACGCACCCAGCCGCCGCTGTCGCCGGAACTGCTCGACGAGTGGATCGGCGTCGTGCGCCGCGCGGCCCGGGCCAGTGTCGGTCCGGAATACGCGGCAACCCCCAATCCGGGGTGCGTGCACTGTCGTCTGACGACGAGTTGCCCGGCCCAGATCCAGGGCAAGGCGGTCACCGATGATTAGCGCGAGTTCGCTGGCCGCCGCGCTGGGTCTGCCCAATCCCACGCCGGAACAGGTCGCGGTGATCGAGGGCCCGGTGGAACCGATGCTCGTGGTCGCCGGCGCCGGTGCCGGCAAGACGGAGACGATGGCCTCCCGGGTGGTGTGGCTCGTCGCCAATCAGATCGTCGGCCCCGACGAGATCCTGGGACTCACCTTCACCCGCAAGGCGGCCAGCGAACTCGGCGCGCGCATCCGGCGTCGGCTGTCGATGCTGTCCGGATCGCCTGCGCTCCGGTCGTGGGATCCGGACGGTTCGCTGACGGCCCGGCTGCGGGGCGCCGACCCCGAAGTCAGCACCTACCACGCGTATGCCGGCCGGCTCATCGGCGATTACGGTCTCCTGCTGCCCGTCGAGCCGCATTCGACGCTGCTCAGCGAGACCGAGCTGTGGCAACTGGCCTTCTCGGTGGTCGCCAACTGGCCGGGCGAACTGCACACCACCAAGACACCCGCGACCGTCACCGAGATGGTGCTCAAGCTCTACGGCGAGATGGCCGAACACCTCGTCGACGTCGACGACCTGCGGCGCGCGGGGTCGGATCTGTACGACATGGTGATGACGCTGCCGAAGGGGCCGCGCCAGCGCGGCGGGCCCAATCAGTCGCTGTTGCGGGTGCGGGAGGTGATCGACGAACGGCGGGAGCTGATCCCGATGGTGGTCGCGCTCGCCGACACGATGCGCGAACAGGCAGCGCTCGACTTCGGCAGCCAGATGTCGATGGCCGCGCGGCTCGTCGTGGCCAATCCGGAAGTGGTTGCCGCCGAACGCACGTCGTTCCGCGCGGTGCTGCTCGACGAGTATCAGGACACCGGACACTCGCAGCGGGTGCTGCTGTCGACGCTGTTCGGCGCCCGTGGGGCCCGCGCGCATCCGGTCGCGGTGACCGCGGTCGGCGATCCGATCCAGTCCATCTACGGCTGGCGTGGGGCGTCGGCCGCCAATCTGCCGCGCTTCGCCGCGGACTTTCCCCGTCCCGACGGCAGGCCGGCGGAACGTCGTGAACTGCTGACGAGTTGGCGCAACTCGGTGAACGGGCTTCGCCTGGCCAACCACATCTCCGAGGAACTACGCCGCCGGGGCATTCCGGTGAGCGTCCTGCGCCCTCGGCCCGACGCCCCGTCGGGCACCGCGTCGATCACGCTGACGCAGACCGTGCTCGACGAACGCGCCTGGGTTGCCGACGCGATCGAGGCGCACTACCGCGCCGCCGAGGATTCCGGGGAGGCGCCACCGACCGCCGCAATTCTGGTGCGCCGCAACGAGGATTCGGCACCTCTGGCCGCCGAGCTGGAGGCGCGGGGAATTCCGGCCGAGGTGGTGGGTATCGGTGGGCTGTTGCACGTGCCGGAGATCGAGGACATCGTGGCGACGCTGCGGGTGATGGCAGATCCGATGGCCGGCACCGCCGCGATGCGACTGCTCACCGGCGCCCGATGGCGGCTGGGCGCGGCCGATCTCGCCGCCCTGTGGCGGCGCGCCACCGAGCTGGCCGCCGAAGAGATCGCAGCGGCCGGCGGCACCGTCACCAGCCGCGAACAACTCGACGCCGCACTGGACGCGGTTCTGCCCACCGAGGTGGTCGATCGCGCCGGGATCGCCGACGCCGTCATCGATCCCGGCGAGCCGACCCGCTACAGCCCCGACGGATATGCCCGCATCCGTGCCTTCGGTGCGCAGTTGGAGTCGCTGCGACGCCGCATCGGTGCGCCTCTGCCGGAACTGGTCGCCGACGTCGAAAACGTGATCGGCGTCGGGGTCGAGGCGCAGATCCGGGCGCGGCGGATGCGTGGCGCGATCACCGGTCGCGAGCACCTGGACGCCTTCGCCGAGTACGTCACTCACTACGCCGACCGTCCCGGAGCCAATCTGCCTGGCCTGCTTGCCTTTCTGCAAGCGGCCGAGGCCATCGAGAAAGGTTTGGAACCGGGCCGGATCGAGGTGGCGGCCCAGCGGGTCCAGATCCTCACGGTGCACGCCGCCAAGGGCCTCGAATGGGATGTCGTGGCGATTCCGCATCTGTGCAAGGGAATCTTCCCGGGCGGCAAGGCTGATTCGACGTGGCTGGGCAGCGCGCGGGAACTCCCGGCCAAGCTGCGCGGAGATCTGGCGGTCGCCGCGGAACAGGGCAACGATCATCCCGAAGGCTTTCCGACGCTCGATCTGCACACGGTCGGTGACCGAAAAGAACTCGAGGACAAGCTGACCGAGCACAAGGAGGCAATCGCGCAGCGGCGGCTCGAGGAAGACCGCCGACTCCTCTATGTGGCGCTGACCCGAGCGCGCCACGACGTGTACATCTCGGCGCACCAGTGGTCGGAGACCGGGGACAAGCCGCGCGGCGGATCGGACTTCTTCGCCGAGTTGCTCGCCGAGATCTCCTCGACCATCGCCGACCCCACGGCGAACTCCGACGGCCTCACGGTCGACACCATCGCACCCGACCCGGAGGACGGCGCAGCCAATCCGCTCGCGGAGCATGTGGTGGCCGCGCCGTGGCCGGCGGATCCACTGATCGGACACCGGGATTCGGTGCAGACGGCCGCCGACCTCGTGCTCGCCGAGATCGCCGGCCGCGATCTGCCCACGCTGTTCGACGACGCACCGTCGGCCGAGAGCGGGGCACAGACCGACGATGACGAGGTGGCGGCGTGGGAGGCCGAGGTGTCGGCGTTGCTGGCCGAACACCGGGCCGGGAATCAGGCACTCGTGGAGGTCGAGTTGCCGACCCATCTGTCGGTCAGTCAGCTCGTCGAACTCGACATCGATTCCGATGAGTTCGCGCGCCGGTTGCGGCGTCCGACCCCCTTCCGGCCCAACCCGACCGCACGGCGCGGCACCGCTTTCCACGCCTGGGTGGAGCGATGGTTCGGCGCCACCCGACTCCTCGACATCGACGAACTGCCCGGAGCCGCGGACGCCGCTGCCGCCCCCGACACCGACCTCGAGGCCCTGCGTGAGGCGTTCCTCGCCTCGCCGTGGGCGTCGCGCAGCCCGAGCGAGGTGGAGGTGCCGTTCGAGACAGTGATCGGCGGGATCGTCGTCCGGGGACGGATCGACGCCGTGTTCGCCGAGCCCGACGGCGGCTGGACGGTGATCGACTGGAAGACGGGAGCGGTTCCGGAACCGGCCCGACGCGAATCGTTGTTCGTCCAGCTCGCGGCGTATCGCATCGCGTGGGCGCAGTTGGCCGGGGTGCCGATCGATCGCGTGCAGGCGGCGTTCCACTATGTCCGTTCGGGTCATACCCTGCAAGCCGACCACCTGCCCGACGAAACCGCTCTCGCGGCGAAGCTCGCACCATGAGCTCGATGCGTTAGATTCCTCAGTGTGAGCGAACCGTTCGAGCACCGATGCGGCCATGCGTAACCGCCTGCGCCGACGATTCGCCGGCGAACAACTCGCCGATCGGCCCGATTACGACCTGGTCGGGGTCGTCCGCATCCCGGAGCTGCAGCAGAGCCCTGGCCGTGCCATCGGCAAGCGGGTGGTGTTCGCCATCGTCGCGCTGTTCTTCACCGCAGGCCTGGTCTACCTCGACCGCGACGGCTACCGCGACGTCCAGGACTCGCCGCTGTCCTTCCTGGACGCCATGTACTATTCGGCGGTCACGCTCTCGACCACCGGCTATGGCGACATCACGCCATATACACCCGAGGCCCGGCTCATCAACCTGCTGATCATCACCCCGCTGCGCGTCCTGTTCCTGATCGTCTTGATCGGTACGACACTGGAAGTGCTCACCGAGCGATCGCGGCAAGCCCTCAAGATCCAGCGTTGGAGGAACAACGTGCGCAATCACACCGTCGTCATCGGCTACGGCACCAAGGGCCGCACCGCGGTCGACGCCATGGTCGGGGACGGGATCAAGCCCGCCGAGATCGTGGTCGTGGACGCCAACCCGGACGTACTCGAAGCGGCCGCTGCCGACGGCCTGGTCACCGTGCGCGGCGATGCCACCAAGTCCGATGTCCTGCGTCTGGCCGGTGTCGCCCACGCGTCGAGCATCGTCGTCGCCGCCAATCGCGACGACACCGCTGTGCTCGCCACGCTCACCGCCCGCGAGATCAATCCGCGCGCCAAGATCGTCGCGTCGATTCGGGAATCCGAGAACACCCATCTGATGCGCCAATCGGGCGCCAACTCGGTGGTGGTGTCGTCGGAGACCGCCGGACGGTTGCTCGGGATCGCGACGATGACCCCGTCGGTGGTCGAGGTGATCGAGGATCTCCTGACTCCGGATGCCGGATACGCGATCGCCGAACGTGAGGTCGAACCGTCGGAATCCGGTGGATCGCCCTCGCACACCCGCGACATCGTGCTCGGTGTCGTCCGCAACGGCACACTGCATCGGGTCGACGACGCCGAGGTCGAACAGATCGAGGTCGGCGACCGACTGCTCTATGTGCGCAAGGGGTCGGCGGAGTGAGTCGACGATGAGTGGCGCCGAGTTCAGCCTTCGTCAGCCGCCGCTGCTCTCGCGCGCGGGTTTCGATCGGGCCGACGAGATCCGCGACGATCCGGCGCGGATGTCCGCCGGTTGGCCGAACGCCCGCGTTCTGCTGATCGACGCGGATGGACGCTACCCGGTCAACGACAGCGGGGGACTGCACTGGATCCCCGCCGCTGACCTTGCGGACGCGCCACCGGGCGACGCGATTCTGCTGGGCGTGGCCGGCGGCGACCTGTGGGCGCGCCGCGTCGACCACATCGACGGGCCGACCGACGACGCCCGACGCGGGGCGGTGCGGCTGTCCGCGGACGAGGCGGGGCTGCTTGCAACTGCTCTCGGCATCCTGAATTGGCATGCGACGGCGAGCTATTCGCCGGTCGATGGGGCAGCGACGGCGCCGGCGCGTGGCGGCTGGGTACGCCGCGGTGTCGACTCCGGACGCGACGAATTCCCGCGCACCGACCCGGCGATCATCACCGTCGTGCACGACGGAGGAGATCGCGTGCTGCTCGGCCGGCAAGCGGTGTGGCCCGAGGGTTGGTATTCGACGCTCGCCGGATTCGTCGAGCCGGGAGAGTCGTTGGAGCAGTGCGTGATTCGCGAGGTCCACGAGGAAGTGGGCATCACCGTCACCGAACCGCGCTACCTCGGCAGCCAGCCGTGGCCGTTCCCGCGATCGCTGATGCTGGGTTTCGCCGCGATCGGCGACCCCGAGCACGAACTGCACTACCTCGACGGCGAGATCGGGCACGCGCAGTGGTTCCACCGCGACGAGGTCCGCGCGGCGCTCGCCCGCGGCGACGATTGGGTGCGACCCGAGGCCGGCGCCGAGACACCTGCAACTGACACCCATCGGCTCCGGCTGCCCGGTTCCATCTCGATCGCGCGGGCGATGATCGAGTCCTGGGCCGCGGGTTGAGGTGGGAACAGTGCGGCACCGCGTGGTGTTATTGACCACATGAGCAATGTGATCGACGACGAGGCCGGCGCGCGGACCTCGGACACTGGTGAACTGACCATGTACACCACCTCGTGGTGCGGCTTCTGTGCGCGACTGAAGACCGGCCTGCGCAGCAGCGGCATCCACTGGCAGGAGATCGACATCGAGCTCAACCCCGACGCGGCCGAGTTCGTGGGCAGCGTCAACGGCGGCAACCACGTGGTCCCGACCGTCCTCTACGCAGACGGCACCACCGCCACCAACCCGTCGATCGCCGAGGTCAAGGCCAAACTGGGCGTCTGATCGTCCCGACCTTCTCCCTCAACCCACCGCTCCCTGAGGTGCTCGAGGCGCTGGGCGAGAGCCTCGAAGGGCCTGGTGAGACAACAACTCCACCTCGCCATGGGCTTCGAGGCTCGCAGGCTCGCACCTAGCCAGCGGTAGGGGCGCCTCGCGCCTTCGCCGGCGGAAGAACGGTGGAAGCAGCATGGCGGGTAAGACGTCGGTGGTGGGTGAGATAGTGGACGGCGTGTCCGATCCGAGTCGTCTTCGCAATGCGCCAACGCAGGCCGCAGGCCTCGATCCCGAGCAGAGTGCTGCGGTCCTCGCGCCTCGCGGTCCGGTGTGTGTTCTGGCCGGTGCCGGAACCGGCAAGACGCGTACGATCACCCGGCGGATCGCGCATCTGATCGAGAGCGGCCAGGTCAATCCGGGCCAGGTACTCGCGGTGACGTTCACTGCTCGCGCCGCGGGTGAGATGCGGACGCGGCTCCGCTCGCTCGGAGTGGGTGGCCCGCGCGGCACCGACAGCGTTGCCGCCCAGACCTTTCACGCCGCAGCGATGCGCCAACTGCGTTACTTCTGGCCGCGAGCGTTCGGCAGCGCGCGGTGGGAACTGCTCGACAACAAGTTTCCGGTCGTCTCACGGTCGGCGCGACGCGCCCGACTCGACACCTCGACAGACACCGTGCGCGACCTCGCGTCGGAGATCGAGTGGGCCAAGGCGTCGCTGATCGATCCCGAGCACTATGCGGAGGCGGCGTTGCGCGTCGGCCGCGACACCCCGGCACCGCCCTCCCAGGTGGCTGCGGTGTACGGGCATTACGAGGATGCCAAGGTGTCGGCGGACGGTGACCGGATGCTCGACTTCGACGATCTGCTGATCTACATGACGCAGATCCTGGCCGCCGATCCTGGTGTGGCAGAAGAGTTCCGGTCACGCTACCGGTGTTTCGTCGTCGATGAGTACCAGGACGTGACCCCGGTACAGCAGGGTTTGCTCAACGCATGGCTGGGCGACCGGGACGACCTGACCGTCGTCGGCGACGCCAACCAGACGATCTACACGTTCACCGGCGCGACGCCGTCGTACCTGCTGGATTTCGGCCGTCGGTTCCCGGATGCGACGGTGGTCCGCCTGGAACGCGACTACCGGTCGACGCCGCAGGTCGTCGATCTCGCCAACCAGGTGATCGGGGCTGCGCGCGGGCGGATCGCCGGTACACGGCTCAAGCTGGTCGGGCAGCGGCAGGCGGGCCCCGAGCCGCAATTCGCTGAGTACGACGACGAACCGGCCGCCGCATCGGCGGTGACCGCTGAGATCGCGCGCCTGGTGGATTCGGGGGTGTCACCCGCCGAGATCGCAATCCTCTACCGCGTCAACGCCCAGTCGGAGAGTTATGAAGAGGCGCTGACCGAGGCGGGGATTCCGTATCAGGTGCGCGGCGGGGAGGCGTTCTTCACCCGGACCGAGATCCGGCAGGCGATGCGGCAGCTCACCGTGATGGCCGGACGTGAACTGCCGGCCGACGCCGAGGTTGCCACCGTCGTGCGCGCGGTTCTCGCCGAGCTCGGTTTGTCCGACGAAGAACCGGCCGGTGCGCAGGCACGTAGCCGGTGGCAGTCGTTGCGCGCCTTGGAGATGCTGACCGCCGACATGGTCACGGAGAATTCCGACCTCACGCTGCCTGAACTCGTCGCCGAACTGTCGGTGCGTGCGCAGGCGCGGCAGCCGCCGACCGTCCAGGGCGTCACCTTGTCGTCGTTGCATGCGGCCAAGGGACTCGAATGGGATGCGGTGTTCCTGGTGGGACTGACCGACGGTTCGCTGCCGATCAGCCAGGCGATCAAGGCCTCGGCCGACGAGATCGAAGAGGAGCGGCGCCTGTTCTACGTCGGGGTGACCCGGGCGCGCGAGCATCTGCACCTGTCGTGGGCACTGGCCCGTAACGAGGGCGGCCGCCCGCGACGCCGTTCGCGTTTTCTCGCCGACCTGGTGCCCGACGACTCTCCGGCCTCCCGTGTTGCGCCGGAGCGTAAGTCACGGCGAGGCCCGGTGTGCCGCGTGTGCGGGACTCGGTTGATGGATTCCACCGCGACGCTGCTGGGCCGATGCGCGGACTGTCCGTCCGACCTCGACGAGGGTCTGCTGGTGGCGCTCAAGGAGTGGCGCCGCGATCGGGCGCAGACGAAGAAGGTGCCGGCCTATGTGGTGTTCTCCGACAAGACGCTGACCGCCATCGCCGAGCAACGTCCCACCGACACCGCCGCGCTGGTGTCGATCTCCGGGATTGGTGCGCAGAAGCTCTCCGAGTACGGCGAGGAGATCTTGGATTTGGTGAAAACCGCAGGTCAAAAATAGGTTGTGCGATCCTGCGGACACCACCTACCCTGGTTGAGTCAGCACGGGGTGACAGGTGCGTGTCCATCGCATCGCAGGAGCTCACGTGGAAGCCATCGAGAAGGAAAGGAGCGGACAAGTGAACGGAATCAATATGTATCTGGCCGGCGGTAGCTGCCTGCCTGTGGCCAAGCCGTGTGCGGCACCCATCAGCGGTGTTGCGGCTGTCGATACCCGGATTCGTCGCGACCGCTCCTGGGCGGTCGCAGTACCGCGTTCGATGGCCCTCCATCTGGCGGCAACGCATGCAGCGTTCGCCGGAGCACCGGCCGCCGAAGCACGAGCGCTAGAGCGGTTCCCCGTGCAGCATCGAAGTTCATGGAGTAGTTGACTCCACGACATTCGGGCCACGGGCGAATCGCAGAAGCGAACCCGTGGCCCTTTTTGTGAAGCCCCACACGGTTCTCATCTCACGATGAGAAGCGAAGCGGCTCTCCCACATTGAGGACTCGGGTCGGAGAACACCCAAGTATCACGAGCAGATGTGGAGAGCAGAATGACTGTCGAATGCGTTCTCGAATCCTGTCTTTCGGCGAACCGCGTGTCGGTTGGCCGATTGGACCTGCCCTGCCAGGTGGCCGATGCAGACCTGTGGTTCGCCGAGGACCCGCGCGACCTCGAGCGCGCAAAGGAACTGTGCGCCGAGTGCCCGTTGCGGACGCAGTGCTTGCAGGCTGCGATGGATCGGGCCGAGCCCTGGGGTGTCTGGGGCGGGGAGATCTTCGAGCGCGGCACCGTCATCGCGCGCAAGCGGCCGCGTGGCCGCCCGCGTAAGACGGTCGCGTGAGAAGTGAAGAATCGGTTGCCATGGCGCTCGGAAAGCGAGCGCCATGGCAACCGATTGCTATTCGTCGAGGTTCGGGCGACGTCAGGCCAGGCCCGGAACCCACTTTTCCATGATGGCGCGGTACGGTGCGTTTGCCTCGAGCTGTGATGCGATGCCCACGCAGCCGCCGAGTACCCGGAAAACCATGACGAAACGCTTGGGCACGTTGAGATTTCGCGATGTCTTGTACACGTCACCCCGGACGTCGGTGGCCTTGCCCGCCGCGCGCTGCATCCACTTGCGGGTGAAGTGGAACGACTCGGTGTACAGCGGATCGACGTAGGGCTTCAGGTAGGCCTCGATGTCGGCGGCCTCCACCTTGTCGGCGCGGGACGCCAGAATGAAGTCCGACTCCACCATCAGCTCTTTGAGTTCGGCGTACTTCTTGTCGCGGGCCAGTCGCAGGATCGGTCCGGTCTCCGGCGGCAGTCCGCCGGGGTAGTGGCCGACCGCGCCGAAGTCGAGCACACCGAAGCGGCCGTCGTCGGCGATGAAGAAGTTGCCGGGATGCGGGTCGCCGTGGAGCAGACCCAACCGGAATGGTGAGCTCACCTCGAACTCGGCCATCCGTGCGGCGGCGGCATCGCGCGTCGCCTGGTCGCCGGTGGTGATGATCTTCGACAGCGCAGTGCCTTCGACCCATTCGGAGACGACCACCTTGGGCGCGCTCGCCACGACCTTGGGGATGAGGAACTGCTCGTCGCCGTCGAACTCTTTGGCGAAAGCACGCTGGTTGTCGGCCTCACCGAGATAGTCCAGTTCGGCCTCGGTCCGGTCGATGAGCTCGTCCATCATCGCCTTGACGTCGGTGCCGGGCGAGAGTTTCTGCAGCAGACCCGACATGCGCGACAGGGTCTTGAGGTCGGCCTTCAAGGCGTGGTCGGCGCCCGGGTACTGCACCTTCACTGCGACGGTGCGCCCGTCGGACCACACGCCCTTGTGGACCTGCCCGATACTCGCCGAAGCGGCCGGGGTGTCGGAGAACTCCTCGAAGCGTTCGCGCCAGCGGGTGCCCAGCTGTTGGTCGAGGACCTTGTGGACCTTGTCCGCCGACATCGGCGGTGCGTCGGCCTGCAGCTTGGTGAGTGCCTCGCGGAATGGCTCCCCGAACTCGTCGGGAATGGCGGCCTCCATGATGGAGAGCGCCTGGCCCACCTTCATGGCCCCGCCCTTGAGTTCGCCGAGAACCGAGAACAATTGCTCGGCGGACTTCTCCAGCAACTCCTGATTGACTTGGTCTTTGTCCTTGCCGACCATGCGCTTGCCGAAGCCTGCGGCCGCGCGGCCGGCCATTCCGATGGGGAGAGACGCCAGCTTCGCGTTGCGCCGACCCTGCCCCCTGGTGATGTCGGTCATAGCATCCTTTCCCCGTCAAGAATAGATGACGGACCCTCATGTTCGGCGCGGGGGCGACATTCGCACAGCGGGTGCGGCGGCCACTGCGTGAACTCGATGCGTGCCGTGTCCGGCCGGAACTCGAGGACCCTGTCGAACAGTAGCGGTCGCGAACCGTCCGACGCCGGACGGACACGGCCCGGGTTCTGCAGGGCTGTGCAGAGTTGCTCGATCTGGACATGCGCGAGTGCTGCGGTGGTGCGGATAGTTGCCGAACTCGCGTAGCCGGGCTGCCGGACGAGTTGCGCGGCGAGCAACGGCCAGTCGGGTTCCATCGTGGTGCGGTGGTGGTCGGCGCACCGCAGGCAACTGGACATGCCGGGGAGAACGAGCGGGCCGACAACACCGACGCCATCACGAACCCGGACCTGGAGGTGGGGAATGCGTAGTCGTGCCAGGGCGCTCGTCAAGCTCGGATCGTGCACCAGGAAGTCGGTCAGGACAACAAGATTCGTGTCCCAGGTCTCGATGGCTCCGGCGCCGGGGCGTCTTGCGGTGTGGCGTGCGGAGATCCCCGTCTCCGACAGCAGCGAACCGATCAGATCGGCCAGTGGCCCTTGCCCGTGAATACGTACGCGCAGTGCGGGTTCGGCGGACGCGGCCGCCGGCACGCGCGCTTTTCCGGCGGACACCAGGCGCGACAGGATCTCGTCGACGTCGGCGGTGTTGAGACCCGCGGCCCGGATACGCATGGCGACGTCCTCCGGGCGGCAGGGCTGCTGCATGGAACGCAGCAGGTCCGCCACCGCGGATGCCTGCACTTGGGCGTCGACGTCGATGACGAGACTGTCGGCCGGATCGGTGCCGATGTGTACCCGATTGGCCGGGCGCACGAGAATCGGTGTTCCGGGCTGGATCATCGGAAGCGTGGCCGGTCGGGTCTCCATGACCAGACTCTGCCAGGCTGCGGCGCGTCGAATCAGTGTGGCGGCGAGTTATCCACAGGCATGGCTCCCGCGTCGACGACTATGGAGTCTTCGGCGGGTCGTCGGACTCGCCCGAGGTGTCGTCGTCGCGTTCGGCCGCCAACGTCCGCTCGAGTTCGGCGATCGGGTCGTCGAGGGCTCCGGTGTCACCACCGATGACCCGGTCGATGAATGCGGCCGGTTGGTCGAGATCTTCGCCGTCGGGCATGAGGTCGGGATGTGCCCAGACGCCGTCGCGGGTCGCGATGTCGGAGGCATCGAGCAGCTTGCGCCACAGATCCGACGCCTCACGCACCTTTCGTGGGCGCAGTTCCAGTCCCACCAGGGTCGCGAAGGTCTGCTCGGCGGGTCCGCCCGACGCCCGACGCCGACGCATGGTCTCGGTGAGCGCGCCGGTACTCGGGATCCGGTCACCGAGTGCCTGACCGACGACCGATTCGACCCACCCTTCGATGAGTGCGAGCAAGGTCTCGAGCCGGTTGAGTGCGGCCTTCTGCTCGGGTGTCGTGGTCGGCTCGAACGACGCCGACGACCCGATCAGCTCCTCGAGTTTGCCGGGGTTGGAGAACAGTTCGGTGGGGTCGATGCTCGACGTCGCGTCAGCGATTCCGCTGAAGTCGACACTGATCCCGCGGGCGTATTCCTCCACGGTGGACAGCAGTCGTTGGCGGAGCCACGGAACGTGCGTGAACAAACGGACGTGGGCGGCCTCGCGCGCGGCGAGGAACACGATGATCTCTTGCGCGGGCTGCTCGAGACCTTCGGCGAACTTCGCGATCGCCTCGGGGAGGAGTACCGCCACACCCTCGGCTGCCAACGGGAGGCCGATGTCGGTGGAGGTGAGCACCTCCTTGGCGAGCTGTCCGAGACCCTGCCCGAGTTGGGTACCGAAGGCCATGCCGCTCATCTGGGTGAGCATGCCCATCATCGGCCCGGCGAACTGTGCGGCCTCCGCGGGCAGGTTGTCCTGCCACGTCCGGGCGAGCTGCTCGGCGACCGGATTGCACAGGCCCTTCCATGTGGGCAGCGTCTCTTCGAGCCACTGCACGGGGGTCCACGCCACCGACTGCGACACTCCGCTGGGCAGGGTGGTCGCGTCGTCGAGCCAGACGTCGGCAAGACGCACGGCGTCGGCGACGGCGCCGGTCTCCTTGGCGAGAACGGGTGTGAACGAACCGATCTGCTGACGAGCCAAGTTGGTCGCGACCTGGTAGTTCACCGGTCCCTGGCCGCCGCCGGTCATGCCGGCGCCCATGCCGCTGAGCATGCTGCCCAGTTGGGAGAACATCTGACCCAGCGCAGCCGGATCCATCGACGACGGGTCGAATCCGGCCGGTCCGTCGGATTCTTTGCGGCGGTCGTCGTCGTCACCGGACGACGAGAAGCCGAAGGGCAGGTCACTCATGCCATCCACGGTACCGCTCGAATACCGCCAGATCGGGGGTGAGGTGTTCGCGTTGAGCGTAGTGCGCTCAAGACATGCGGGGGTGCCGGTGGAATCGCTAACGTGAGCGGAATGACGCTGCAGGCCCAGTACCGCCGGATCGCCACGGTCGCGGTGACCACGCTGGTACTCGTCGTACTTCTCGTGCTCGGCACCCAGGTGCTCGTGCCCTACGTCGCGCTCGGGCCCGGGCCGACGCTGAACACGCTCGGGACCGCGCAGGTGAAGGGGCAGGACGGCAAGGTTCAGACGCTCCCGATCGTCGACATCCAGGGTGCCCAGCTCGACCCGACGACCGGAAACCTGAACCTGACCACCGTGTCGGTGACCGACGGTTTGAGTCTCTTCGAAGCGATGGGCAAATGGCTGTCCGGCGAGTACGCACTGCAGCCACGCGACCGCATCTACGACCCGGACAAGACCACCGACCAGGTGCGTGAGGAAAACGCCCAGCAGATGACCGGGTCGGAGGACGACGCGACCGCAGCGGCGCTGCGGTTCCTCAACCGGCCGACCAAGCTGGTGATCGGCACGATCGTGTCCGGCGGACCGTCATCGACCGTCCTGAAACTCGGTGACCAGGTGAATCGCGTCGGCGGCACTCCTGTCGTGACCGCCGAGGACTTCGACAACGCGGTGGAGAAGGCTCCCGTCGGCAAGCCCCTCACGCTCGACATCGTGCGCAACAACGTTCCGTCGGCAGTCTCGGTGATTCCGCGATCCGACGCGCGCGAACCCAGCAAGGCGAACATCGGGGCCGACGGGGCGGTCGTCAACGCCGACCCCGGGCTCAAGATCACCTACTCCGTCGGCGACATCGGCGGACCGTCGGCCGGAATGATGCTGTCGCTGGCCGTCATCGACAAGCTCAGCCCCGGCGAACTCACTCACGGAAAGTTCATCGCCGGCACCGGCACGATCACCGACACCGGAGTGGTCGGGCCGATCGGCGGCATCACCCACAAGACCCGCGCCGCCCGAGACGCCGGGGCGACCGTCTTCCTGGTGCCCGGCAGCAACTGTTCCGAAGCCGCCTCCGACAAACCGGACGGCCTCGAGTTGGTGAAGGTCGACTCCCTGCAAGGCGCGGTCGACTCCCTCAACGCCCTCGGAGCCGGACGGCCGGTCACGCACTGCTGACGCGGTACGCCGCTACCTGGGTGCTCGGAGAACCACCACCGCTGCCTGAGGTGTGAGGAGCGCTAGCGACGAACCTCGAAGGCCTGGTGAGACGACAATGCCCTCTCACCAG
>NZ_JAKWBF010000034.1 GCF_022513585.1 Gordonia gummivorans | reverse complement strand
TGGTG
Source organism: Gordonia gummivorans (assembly GCF_022513585.1). Lineage (GTDB taxonomy): Bacteria > Actinomycetota > Actinomycetes > Mycobacteriales > Mycobacteriaceae > Gordonia. The sequence continues at coordinate 59,071 of NZ_JAKWBF010000034.1, read as the reverse complement.
AGACAAAGTGATTGGGCGACCAGGTAGCAACTGTCACCAGGCCTTCGAGGCTCCTCGCTAGCGCTCGTCGCACCTCAGGCAGCGGGTGCGGGTGTCGCTCGTCGCACCTCAGCTCAGGCGGCGGGGGTGCCGCTCGTCGCACCTGGACAGCGAAAATCGGCTGGCGCGCGTCGTTCGTGTGATGTCTCAGTGGCGAGTATGCGAGCGTCGGAGATGTGGGAGATGCGTGTCGCGTTCGTCGTTGACCCATGCGTAGTAGAAGCCGATGAGTATCCCGCCACCTGTCAGATTGCCGAGCAGCACTATGCCCAGGTTTCCGAAGGCTGCGCCGACCGGTATCCCGTCCTGGAGTCCGACGATCATGAACAGCACCGTGTTGGCCACCGAGTGCTCGAAGTCGAGGAAGGCGAACACGAACACCGCGACGATCATCGCCATGATCTTGGCCATGTCCTCGTGGAGGTAGCCGTTGTAGACGAGCAGCATCGCGAGATTGATCATGAAGTTGCACAAGACCGCGCGGATGAACAGGTCGAGCCACCCCGACCAGCCCTCGCCGAGGTAGCCCGTTTTCACGTCGACCGAGTGGTTCATCGCGTCGAGCACCGGACCCTCGATGAGGGTGGTGCCCTTGAGCATCACGGCGATCAGCAGCCCGCCGATGATGTTGCCGAGGTAGCACAGCAGAAGGATTCGCAGCACGAGGACCAGCGAGATGCGTCGGTAGTAGGTGCCGATCGCCACCATCATCATGTTCGACGTCAACAACTCTGACTTCGAGTAGTAGATGAACACCAGCGCCCAGCCGAAGGTGAGTGAGCCGAGGAGTTTCCCGACGACGTGGAGTTGTTCGTCGTCGCCGATGCTGTCGAAGGCACCGACCATCGTGTAGTCGATGACGTAGAAGATCGCGATGATGATGCCTGCCATCGCCGCTCGCTGGAGGTATCGGCGGCGCATGTGGCCCGTCATCTTCTTCTTGGACTCGAGGACGTCGAGGACCGTACTGATGAAGAACTTGCCGGGAAAGAGCTTGTTCGCGTCGAACTCTGGAGAGCTCATGGGTCAACGGTGACACACTTGCGCCGGACCTTCATGAGATCGTGCGCAGGACCTCGAGAACGCGGTCGATCAGCGGTGTTCGACGGGACTCCACGAGTGCCACCGCAAGCTCAACGGTGCCGGCCGGCTCGGCGAGCCGACGGTAGACGACATCGGCCACACCGAGGGCAGATGTCGGTTCCGGCACTATCGCGACGCCGAGCCCGGCGGCGACCAGCGTGATGAGTGTGGACGTCTCTTCCACCTCGTGCCGAATGTGCGGCACGAAACCGGCTCGGGCGCAGGTGGTTGCGAGGACCCCGCTCATCACCGATTTGCCGCCGCCGGCGTGTGCGATGAAGTCCTCGGCGGCCAACAGTGCCACATCGACTTCCGTGTCGAGGTCGTTCGTCGCGAGCGGGTGATTCTTCGGCAGGGCGACGATCAGTCTGTCGTCTCGGATGATCTCGACGTGGATGTCGTCGGTGTCAACGGGTGGGCGCAGCAGCGCGAGGTCGATGTCGTGGGAGCCGAGGGCCGCGATCTGATCGGGCGCCAGCATCTCGCCGCGCACGCTCACCTCCACATCGGGCAGTTCGTCGCCGAGCGCGCGAACCAGCTGCGGCAGCAGCGAGTAGGTGGCCGAGCCGACGCATCCGATGGACAGCTGGCCGAATCGTCCGTCGGCGATGCGCTGTGCCCGACGTCCGGCCGCGTCGACGGAATCCAGGATCGCGATCGTGCGACGCAGATAGTCCGCACCCGCCGGCGTGAGTTCGACGCGTCGGGTGGACCGGGTCAGCAATGCAACCCCCAACTCGTCCTCGAGTTGCTTGATCTGCTGAGACAACGGCGGCTGCGCGATGTGCAGACGTTGTGCAGCCCGGCCGAAGTGGAGTTCCTCGGCGACGGCACGAAAGTAGCGAAGATGTCGCAGCTCCATGTGTACACAATACCATTTGATATGTCGTGAGTATCAATGTTGAGAATATGAATACTTCCGCCTATCGTCGCAGGTCGATACGGTGAGAACATGGCTTCTTCGACCGACATCGTGATCTGCTCGCCCCTCCGCACACCGGTGGGCCGGATGGGTGGCGCGCTCGCACCGCTCACCGTCACGGACCTGGCGACCGGACTGCTGCGTGAGTTGTCGAGCCGCACCGGCCTCGGTGAGGGTGACGTCGACGACGTGATCCTGGGGCAGGGCTACTCGAACGGGGAGTCGCCCGCGATCGGACGCATCGCCGCGCTCGACGCCGGGCTGGGCATCGGCGTCCCCGGCATGCAGGTCGACCGCCGATGCGGATCGGGTCTGCAGGCGATCCTGAATGGCGCGTCCGCAGTTGCCACCGGGGGTGCGCGGCTGGTCGTGGCCGGCGGCGCCGAGTCGATGTCGAATGTCGAGCATTACGCACTCGGACTGCGGACCGGTGTTCGGCAGGGCGGTATCGACCTGATGGATCGCCTGGATCGTGGCCGTGCCACCGCCGGTGGAAACTCGCATCCCGTCGCCGGCGGCATGATCGAGACCGCCGAGAACGTTCGCGCCCGCTACCGAATCGGACGCGAGGAGCAGGACGAACTTGCGCTGCGCTCGCATCAGCGCGCGATCGCGGCCCACAAGGGCGGTCGGTTCGCCGACGAGCTGGTCTCGGTGACCGTGCCGGGCAAGCGCGGCAGGCCCGACGTCGTGGTCGACCGTGACGAACACCCGCGCGCCGACGTGAGCGCGGAGAGCCTGGCCAAGCTGCGCCCCGTGCGACTCAAGGTCGACCCCGATGCGACGGTGACCGCGGGCAACGCGTCTGGCCAGAACGACGGAGCCGCCATGTGCGTGGTGACCACGCGGGCCGAAGCAGATCGTCGTGGACTCGACCCGATGCTCGCGCTGCGTTCCTGGGCGGTGACGGGGTGCGAGCCGGAGACCATGGGCCTCGGTCCGGTGTCGGCGACCGCCGCGGCACTCGACCGTGCCGATCTGACCCTGGCCGATCTCGACCTCATCGAACTGAACGAGGCCTTCGCCGCGCAGGTCCTCGGCGTGCTCGCCGAGTGGAAGGTCGACGCCGACGACGAACGGCTCAATCCCAACGGGTCGGGAATCTCGTTGGGACATCCCATCGGCGCGACCGGCGGCCGCATCCTGGCAACCGCCGCCTATGAGGCCCGACGGCGCGACGCGCGCTACGTGCTGGAAACCATGTGCATCGGCGGCGGACAGGGCCTCGCCGCGATCTTCGAGGCGACCCGATGAGCGCCGCTGAGATGAATGCCGTCGAGGTTCACGCCGTCGTCACCGGCCGCGACGATGCGCCGGCCGTGGTGCTGTCCAACTCGCTCGGCTCGACGCATCGGATGTGGGATGCGCAGCTCCCTGCCCTCGAGGAGCGCTTCCGGGTGGTGCGTTACGACACCCGTGGCCACGGTGAATCACCGGTTCCGCAGGGGCCCTACACCATTGACGACCTCGCCGACGATGTGATCGCGCTGCTCGATCGGCTCGACATCGCCGCGGCGCATCTCGTCGGCCTGTCGTTGGGCGGTATGACGGCCATGCGCGTGGCCGCACGCAACCCCGACCGCGTCGCGCGGCTCGCGCTGTTGTGCACGGGCGCCCAGCTGACCCCGTCGTCGGCCTGGACCGACCGCGCTGCGACCGTGCGCGCCAACGGAAGCCAGGCCGTCGCCGAAGCCGTCGTCGCGCGGTGGTTCACCCGGGACTACCTTGCTGCCAACGAGGACTCACGCAAGTACTACGAGGCGATGGTTGCCGAGACGCCGGCCGAAGGTTACGCATCATGCTGTGAGGTGATCGCGGCCATGGATCAGCGAGCCGATCTGCCGACGATCGCCGCACCGACACTCGCGATTGCCGGTGCCGACGACCCGGCGACACCGCCGCCGAAACTAGCCGAGATCGCCGACAACGTGCAACACGGTCGGCTCCTCGTCGTCCCCGATTCGGCACATCTCGCCAATGCCCAACAGCCACAGATCATCACACCCGCCATCATCGAACATCTGGAGCAGTCATGACCCTCGACAAAGTCGTAGCCGGCCCGCAGGCAGCGGTCGCCGACATTCCCGACGGCGCCAGCATCGCTGTGGGTGGCTTCGGCCTGGCCGGTATCCCGTGGTTCCTCATCGAGGCGTTGCTCGACCAGGGCGCCGGGGATCTGACCATCGTCTCCAACAACTGCGGCGTGGACGGCGCAGGACTGGGACTCCTGTTGGAAGCCCGCAAGATTCGTAAGGTGATCGCTTCTTACATCGGTGAGAACAAAGAATTCGGCCGCCAGTTCCTGGCCGGTGAGGTGACCGTGGAGCTGACGCCGCAGGGCACTCTCGCCGAACGCATGCGGGCCGGCGGAAGCGGTGTGGGTGCGTTCTTCACGCCCACCGGAGTCGGCACCCTGGTTGCCGAGGGGGGCCTGCCGTGGCGCTACAACTCCGACGGTACTGTCGCGGAGTCCTCGCCGCCCAAGGAGGTTCGCGAGTTCGGTGGACAGCCGATGGTTCTCGAGGAGTCGATCGTCACCGATTTCGCGCTGATCCGCGCGGCCGTCGTCGACCGCGCGGGAAACTGCCGATTCCATGCTGCAGCGAGGAATTTCAATCCGCCGGCAGCGATGGCGGGCCGGTACACGATCGTCGAGGCCGAGAAGGTGGTCGAGGTGGGCGAGATCGCTCCCGACGATGTCCACCTGCCGGGCATCTTCGTCAAGAGCATCGTCGAGCTGACGCCGGAACAGGCCGCTCGCAAGGAAATCGAACAACGTACCGTGCGGACACGGTGAGGAGATCATCATGAGCTGGACACGCAACGAGATGGCCGCACGGGCGGCACGTGAACTCAACACCGGCGAGTACGTCAACCTCGGAATCGGGCTGCCCACACTGATTCCTGATTACCTGCCCGGCGACTCGGGAATCACCCTGCACGCCGAGAACGGGATTCTGGGCGTCGGGCCGTACCCCTACGAGGAGCAGGTCGACCCCGACCTCATCAACGCCGGCAAGCAGACCGTGACGGTGCTGCCGGGCGCGTCGTACTTCGATTCCGCCACCAGCTTCTCGATGATCCGCGGCGGACACGTCGACGTCGCGGTCCTCGGCGGCATGCAGGTCGCCGGCAACGGAGACCTCGCCAACTGGATGGTTCCCGGCGCCATGGTCAAGGGCATCGGTGGCGCCATGGACCTGGTGAATGGCGCAGGCAAGGTCATCGTTTTGATGGAACACGTCACCAAGAAGGGCGGAGCCAAGCTGGTGGCCCAGTGTTCACTGCCGCTCACCGGTCGGTCCGTGGTGTCGCGGGTGATCACCGATCTCGGTGTATTCGATGTCAACGGTGCGGGTTTCGACGTCGTCGAGCTGGCCCCCGGCGTCGAGTTGTCCGATGTCGAGGCCAAGACCGACGCGCCGATCTCGGCGCCTGCCACCGCTGGCTGACTGACAAACGAGCGAGCGCACCCCCCACCTGCTGACCCACTGCTGGTCGAGTAGCGACGTGCGAGCTTGCGAGCCCGACGCGTATCGAAACCCGGTGAGACACGGATGTCCGCAACCACTACCCGCACCCTGTGGATGAAATCGCCTGAGATGTACGCATGTGCGAGATAGTCGACGCATGGCAGCCTACCTGTACATCCTCGAATGCGGCGACGGTAGCTTCTATGTCGGAAGCACTCGCAATCTGGAACTGCGCGTCGCGCAACACTGCAGCGGCCATGGGGCCGCGTACACCAGGCGTCGACAGCCAGTTCGGCTCGTGTACTCCTGCGAGTTCGGATCGATCGACGAGGCCTACGCGATGGAGAAGCGAGTGCAGGGATGGTCGCGAGCCAAGCGTCAGGCGCTGATCGACGGTGATTTCGACTTGATTCGGCGTCTGGCGCGAAAACCGGGATTCGATTAGGCGCGTTCTGATTAGGTTGTTGCTGGGGACATTCTCGTCTCACCGGGTTTCGATACGCGGCGGGCTCGCAGGCTCGCTCGTCGCTACTCAACCAGCAGTGGGTGCTCGCGAGAGTCGCCGCTCGTTGTCCACAGGGTGCCGATATTGTCGTCTCGCCGGGTTTCGACGACGGCCCTCCGCTGGCGCTCCGGGTCTGCTCAACCAGCAGTGGGGGGCACGGGGTGGCGGTCAGTCAGTGATGACTCGCGACAAGCTCTGCGCGGGAACGCAATCCGAGTTTGGCGTAGATTCGGGTGAGGTGGTACTGGACGGTCTTGGTGGAGATGAATAACTCGGCAGCCACTTCCTTGTTGGAAAGGCCCTGCGCGACAAGGGCTGTGACAGACTCTTCCTGAGGTGTAAGGCTCACGTCGTGACGGGTCACGGGGGAGGTGTGCAGGCCACCGGCCTTCAGTTCGCGATCGCATCGGTCGACATAGGTCTGGGCGCCGAGTCCGAGATACGTCTCGCGCGCGATGGACATGACGCGGTCGGCATCTCGTCGTTTGCCTGCTCGGCGCAGCGTCTGGCCGTAAGCGAAGTTGACCCGGGCCAGATCGTAGCGGTTGGGTCCGGGCAGCAGTAGTTCGACGGCCCGCTCGAAGACGTGTCGCGCACCGTTGATGTCACCGCTCGCGCCGAGCAGCCGGCCACGCGCGTATCCGAGGCGCGCGGAGGCCGACGGGTGTTTGCGTTCGTCGGCGCGCTTCTCATGTGGAGTGAGCAGTGCGTCGGCGTCGTCGAGACGTCCCTCCAGGACAAGGGCATTCGCCAAGGTGTCGACCCACGGCCAGAAGCCGGGCTCGACCAGCGCTGGGACGCTGCGGGCCAGACGAGGCAGTGGTCCCAACTCGTGGATCACGGTCGCATAGTCGGCAGCGGCCTCGGCCACCTGGGCGCGCGCGAGCCGCGCGGGGATCTCCATGCTGGGGTAGTCGGTGCCGACGGCTTCGGCGCGACGCACCGCCGCATGGGCGTCGTCCCAGCGGCCAAGCAGCGAATGAATCTGCGCGACAGTCCATTCGAGAAGTGGAGTGGCGATGGTGATGCCGCTCGTGGTGGCCAGATCGCGTCCCTGGGTTGCGGTGTGGAAGGCGGCGTCCCAGTCGCCGATGATGAATCGGACCCGCGCGAGCCAGGCAAGCGACCACAGCGTGATCCGGTCCGATCCACCGAGTCGGGCCATCGACACCGCGGTCTCCAGGCTGGCACGCGCGACGTCGAGATCGTCGATCCCGTACTCGAGCCAACCCCGCCCCATGACGGCCCTCTGTGCCTGGGCGCCATGCCGGATGACCTCGGACAGTTGCGCATACGTCGTCACACCTTCGGTGGGGCGTCCGGCCCAGGCTTCGCCGAGACCCCTGATGACGGTGGCTTCGACGCCCGCCGGCGAGTCCGGTCCGGTGAGGGCGACGGCCCGATCCACCCAGTCGATGAGTTCGGTACCCTGCCCGCGGATGAGGGCGTGCAGTACCCGGCGTCCTGCGATCAGTGCGGCGATGTCGGGCTCGCGTTCGGGATTGACGATGGCCCAGGCTCGGTCGAGACGCACCTCGGCTTCGGTGGCGCGCCCACGCAGAATGGCGAGGTAGGCGAGTGTGGCATTGCGGAGCGGCGTTTCGCGCAGCGACTCCACCGACGGGATGAGTGTGGCAGCAGCCGAACAATCGCCTGCCGAGAGCAGGGCATCGACGGAACGGGTGACGCGTTCGTCGCTCTTGAGTCCTTCCTGTGTGATGCGGCTTGACTGGCGGAGCAGGGTGGCGGCCTCGCGCCAGGCGCCCTCTGCGGCGCGTGCGCGGGCCAGTTCGTCGAGCTCGTCGGCCAGCGCCGGGTCTGCGTCCGGGGTTGCCGCGACCCGATGGTGCAGTCGAGCAACAGGATCCGGGACGATCTCGGCTGCACGTCGATGTGCGTCGGCGGTCGCCTGCAAGCCCATCGCGTCGATGACCGCGGCCCGCACGAGCGGGCTGCGCAGCGCGAGTCCGACCTGGGCAGGGGCGAGATCGGCGGAGCGCGTGAGCAAACCGGTCGCCAGCGCATGATCGGCCGCGGCGAAGGTATCCTCAGCCTCCGCCAAGGCTGCTGCGACGGTGAGTGATTGACCGTCGTCGAGGACGGCGAAGGCCTCGATGAGACGTCGGCCGTCGTCAGGGCAGGCGTCGAGCCGCGCCCGGATGTCGGCTCGAACATGCTCGGGTGCAGGCAGATCCCCGCCGGGCTGCGACCACAGCGCGCGGGGCGACTCGTCGAGAAGTCCGATCAGATCGCGTGGATTGCCCATGGTGTGGCGCCACAGATCCTCACGCATGGACGGGTGCAGGATGATGCCGCGATCATGCACGATCTCGGACACGGCCTCGGCGTCGAGCCCGCCCAGACGTAGCTCGTTGTCGAAGAACCGATTCTTGAGAATGTCGGATGCAAACCGGGCCGTCGCTCCGGCCACCACGAGGACCCGCAGATCGCGATGCCGGGCCAGGATGCCGGTGAGTGTCTCCCACGATTCGTCGTCGGCCAGATGCGCGTCGTCGATGACGACGAGCGACACCGCCTCGCTGGACACACGTGCGAGGAGTGCCTCGGCCATCGCCGGGACAGCAGTGGGTTCCTGCTGGAGTAACTGGGCGAGCGCGGCTCCGGCCATGCCCTGCTCGGCTTCCAGTGCGGTGGCGGCGAAGACGGTTGCGTCGGTGGCGTGGGCGACTTCCCGCAAGAGGGTGCTCGTCCCGATTCCCGGGTCACCGGTCACCGACACCCACCGGACACCGGATCGGGCGCGCACGAGTTCGTCGGCGATGGCGCCGAGTTCGGCGTCACGACCCACACACCGTGCCCTGCTCACCCGTCCCATGCTAGTGCCGTGAATCAGAAATTCGTTGCCGGTTCCGCCGCCCAGCTGGCGCCTCGCTTCGTTGGCGTCGTCGCAGGTACAACCAGTACCTGACTCCTCCGCCGCCTTGCGATGCATCCAACTGGTTCGCCGGACCCAGCAGCGAATTTCTGACACACGACACTATTGCGGCGGGTGTCGACTTATCCGAGATCGCCGCCCGCGACCGGCAGGACAGTCCCGGTGATGTAGGACGCCTCGTCGGAGGCCAGGAAGCAGATCGCGGCCGCCTGTTCGTCCAGTGTCCCGTACCGCTTGAGCAGTGACGAGTCGATGGTCTGGTCGATGTGGGCCTGGAACCACCGCGATTCGATCTCGTTGCGCGGTTCCGGAGTTCCCCGCGAGATCCGGCGTGGCGGCGCTTCGGTGCCGCCGGGCGCCGTCGCCGTCACCCGTATGCCGTGCTCGGCGTACTCGACGGCCAGCGACGCGGTGATCGCATTGATGCCGCCCTTCGCGGCCGAGTACGGAATGCGGTTGATGCCGCGGGTGGCGGCCGACGACACGTTGACGATGACGCCGTCGCTGCGTTCCACCATGCCCGGCAGGACCGCGCGGCACATGTACAAGGTCGTCATCAGCGAGCGATCGACCTCGGCGCGGATCTCGTCGTCGGTGAACTCGGTGAACGGTTTGAAATTGATTGCGCCGCCGACATTGTTGATGAGCACGTCGACGCGACCGTAGGCCGCCAATGCCTGCTCGACGATCGAGGTGGCACCGGAGTAGTGCTCGAGATCAGCATTGACCGCGAGAGTCGCGGTGTCGGAACGGAGTTCGTCGGCGAGCTCGGAGACCAGATCGGAGCGGTCGGCGAGGACCAGGGTTCCGCCCTCGGCGGCGATGCGACGCGCGGTCTGGGCGCCGATGCCCTGAGCGGCGCCGGTGACCACGACGACCTTCCCGGCGAATCGGCCGGGTGTCACGAATCGTGGTCGGCGTGAGGCGAGTTCGTCTGCCATTGCCCGGCGCATGGTCTGCTTGGAGCGGTCGGCGTGTGCGGTGATCAGTGCCCGCGCCTTGTCGCGGTCGCCGGATGCGAAGGCCTCGACGATGTCGACATGGTCCTGGGCGCAGAGTGGATGACACCAGGTGGCGTTGCGCAGCACCTCGCCCATCCGGCCTTTGACTCCGAGCGCCGAATACGCCTCGAGCAGATGACTGTTGCCGGTCAGCGTGAACAGGTAATCGTGGAAGTTGGCATTGGTCTCGGTGTATTCGGCCGCGTCGACAAACCGGTCGCCGGCGACGAACGGCATCGTCGCCTCGGCGAGGAGCCGGTATCCGGTGAGCTGTCCGGTGGTCAGGCGGCCGAAGGTGAGTTCGAGGGCGCCGAGTTCCAACGCTGCTCGTGCCTCGAACAGCGCGTCGGATTCGTGCACGCCGGGGTGCTCTTCACCGATCTGGTAGCCCTGCGAACCTACCGTCGTAGGGGCTGCTGCGGCAATCGGTTCGGTCACCGCAGGTGCGACGGGCGGTTCCGGCGCCGCGAGCGGTTCGGTGTCGGTCGGGGTGAACACTTCCTGCCCGGCGATTGCCCGGGCCGGATGCGGCAGCAGTGTTCCGTCGTCGGCGTCGAGAGTTCCCGCGGTCGCGTCGGCCGTCCAGACCTGCTGACCGGCTATGCGCAACAACGAATCCCCGTCTAGCGTGGTCGAGACCGATGCCGCCAGCGGGTCGATCTCGGCGCTCGGCAGGGTCATCTGGCCGGCGATCGCGCGAGCATCCGGTGAGGTGAGGAGTTCCTCGACAACAGTCTCGGTGGCGGTGGGTTCGGCCGTAACCGGTGCAGCATCGTCGACGGGCGCATCCTTAGGTGCATCGGCGAGGGCGAATTTCTCGTAGTAGAAACCGGTGGGCTCGATCCCGGCGTCGGCGATGTGCGTGCGCACCGACTCGACCATCGGCGGCGGCCCGCACAGATAGACGGCGACATCTCCGTCGTAGAGATGTTCGTCGCGGATCAAACTCATCACGTAACCCTGGTTGGGCGCCTTGGTGTTCGGGTCCGAGACGCAGTGGTCCCAGGTGAGTCCGGGCAGCTCGGAGGCGAAGTATTCGATCTCGTCGATGGCCACCAGGTCGGTGTCGGTGGAGACGCCGTAGATGAGATGCGCCTTGCGCGGACTGTTGTCGTCGTGCAGTTTGCGCAGCATCGACAGAATCGGGGCCAGACCGGTTCCACCGGCGAGAAGCAATACCGGACGTGAGGATTCGCGGAGGAAGAACGACCCGTGGGGTCCGGTGAAGCTGATCGCGTCACCGACCCGTGCCCGTTCGGTGAGATAGGTCGACATCACCCCGCCCGGGGTCAGCTTCACCAGGAACGTCAGCCGTTCCTCGTGTGGACCGTTGGCAAAGGAGTACGAGCGCGTCAGCGGATTGCCTTCGCCGTCATCGGTTCCCGGGACGGCGAAGTTGACGTACTGTCCGGGCAGGAACGCTAGGGCGCCGCGATTCTCGATGTCGACGCTGACACGCACCGTCGACTCCGACAGGCGTTCGAGGTCGACGAGTTTGCCGTCGAACGTGGCGGCCTGGGTCTTGGCGATGTCGGAGGTGGCGGCGATCTGCAGCACCAGATCGGATTTCGGCTTCATGCAGCAGGGCAGCGCGTAGCCGTCGGCCGACTCCGACTCGCTCAGCGCGTCCTCGATGTAGGTTCCGCCGTCGTACTCACCGGACTCGCAGAACGCCTTGCAGGTTCCGCACGCACCGTCGCGGCAGTCGAGCGGGATGTTGATCCGCTGCCGGTAGGACGCGTCGGCGACGGTCTGATCGTCGCGGCAGGTGATGAACCGGGTGACGCCGTCCTCGAAACTCAGCGCGACTTGGTGTGTCGTCGCGTCGACCGGCAACGGAGCTCCCGAACCGGCCGACCGATCGGTCGTGACTGTCATGACATACCTCAGAAGTGGTAGATGTCCACCACGTGGTGGATGTAGTCGTTCTTCAGGACCACGGTCTTGCGTCGGATCAGGGGCTGGTCGCCGGAGAAGTCGATCGTGTAGAACGACGTACCGTAATACGGATCCACCGTGTTGTACCGGAAATACATGGTGTGCCAGTTGAATCGGACGTCGACGAGGTCGCCGCGCCGCTCGATGACCTCAACGTTGCTGATGTTGTGGCTGGTCCGAGGCTCGGGAAGCGATGTGGCCGAAGAACGTTCGGTACGGATGCGGAAGACCCGGTCTTCCAGGCCACCCTTGTTGGGGTAGTAGATGAGCGAGATCTCGCGTTGCGGGTTCTCGACGAGCCGGTCGCGATCGTCCCACGACGGCATCCAGTAGACGACGTCGTCGGCGTAGCATTCCAGCCACTTCTCGAACTCGCGGTCGTCGAGGTAGCGGGCCTCGCGGTAGAGGAACTGCTCGATCGCGTTCTGCGTGATCAGCTTGTTCGATCCGGTGGCGGTGGGGGTGGGCTGGGTAGTAGTCATCGGAGGTCAGTTCCCCTCTGCGCCACACTGATCGGTTGCCGCTTCTTCGGCTTCCAGGGCGGCCTGCATGGTGGTGAGCCAGTAGCCGTGCTGGATCGGGTACAGGCCCTCGTCCTCGTTCTTGACGCCGGACGAGATGACACCGGACATGTCCAGGGATTCGGCGACCTTGTCGGGACCGGTCAGCCAGTGCTCGGCGCCGCGGCTCATGTCGTTCCAGGGTGCGGCCTGCGCACGGAAGGTCAGCTGGCAGGACCGGAACTCTTCGAGATCGTCGGGGGTGGCCATACCGGAGGCGTTGAAGAAGTCCTCGTACTGCCGGATGCGATGTGCACGAGCCGCATCGCTCTCACCCTTGGGTGCGATGCAGTAGATGGTGACCTCGGTCTTGTCCGGCGCGATCGGCCGGAAATGCCGGATCTGCGTGGAGAACTGGTCCATCAGATACACGTTGGGGTAGAGGCAGAGGTTGCGTGACCCCTTGACCATGAACTCGCCCTTGGCATCCCCGAACTTCTCCTTGAGAAGATCCATCTTGTCCCACAGCGGGCGGTCTTCGGGGTTGGCGGCCATCGTCCACAGGCACAGGTGGCCGTTGGGATAGGACCAGTAGCCACCACCGGACTTGCCCCAGCTGCCGGCGTCGAGCGCCTTGGTGTCGTTCTTGGATTCACCGGTGTTGCGCCGCGACGTGGTGGCGGCGTAGTTCCAGTGCGTCGCGGTGACGTGGTAGCCGTCGGCGCCGTTCTCCGCCTGCACCTTCCAGTTGCCGTCGTAGGTGTAGGTCGACGATCCGCGTAGCACCTCGAGCCCGTCGGGGGACTGGTCGACGAGCATATCGATGATCTTGGTGGTGTCGCCCAGATGGTCACTGAGTTCTACGACGTCGGGGTTGATGCTGCCGAACAGGAAGCCCCGATAGCTGTCGAAGCGGGGCACCTTGGTCATGTTGTGTGACCCGTTGACGTTGAACGTCTCCGGGTATCCGGCGTCGTCGGGATCCTTGACCTTCAGCAGGGTGCCGTCGTTGCGGAACGTCCAACCATGGAACGGGCAGGTGAGCGTGGTGCGGTTGTCGGTCTTGCGACGGCAGATCATGGCGCCGCGGTGGGCACACGCGTTGATCAGGCAGTGCAGCTCGCCGTCCTTGCCGCGGGTGATCACCACGGGCTGACGGCCGATGTAGGTGGTGAAGTAGTCGCCGGGTTCGGCGACCTGGCTCTCATGCGCGAGGTAGAGCCAGTTGCCCTCGAAGATGTGCTTCATCTCCAGTTCGAAGATCTCGTCGTCGGTGAAGATCCGGCGGTTGGCGCGGTACACGCCGGCGTCGCGGTCGTCGATCACCGCATCCGACAGAACAGACGAGACGTGGCCGAGATGGGCCGGCAGGGGGGTGTGGGCCTGCGTCGGGCGGGGCAAGGAAGTGGTCATGTGCAGAGTCCTCCTATGGGCTGTCTCTTGCACACTGACACTTTGTGCTGCCGATCACACTAGGTAAATACCTAGTCCCGGACACGAGTCCTATTGATCGTCACAATCGATCAATAACGCGAAAACAAGTCCTTGTGCGTTATGTATCGCGGTCTTACCGTGAAAGCACGTGTCGCGCGTCACACTAGGTGGTGCGACGGCAGCCACAGCCCCCATCGGAAGCCGGATCACATGGAACTGCGTCATCTCCGCTACTTCGCAGCGGTGGCCGAGACCTGCCATTTCGGGCAGGCGGCTGCGCAACTCCACGTCGCGCAGCCGGCGTTGTCGTATGCGATTCGCCAGCTCGAGGCCGAACTGGATGTCGCGCTGTTCACCCGCACCACGCGTCGCGTGACCCCGACAGCCGCCGGCGAGTTCCTCTACGACGAGGTTCAGCGCATCCTCGCCGGTGTCGACGACGCGGTGCGCGGCGTCCGGCGAATCGCTGCGGGTCGCAGTGGTCTGGTCCGGCTCGGTCTGACCGGTACCGCAGCCTTCTCGCATCTGCCGCGCATCGTGCGCGCGGTGAACCGTGAACTTCCCGACGTGGGTGTCGCCATCCAGGCCGACATGCTGACCCCGGCACAGTGCGACGCGCTTCGCAGCGGTGCCATCAACCTGGGGCTGCTCCGGCCGCCGTCGGTGGGCGACGACATCGAGGTGCGCACCCTGGAGGCCGAACGTCTGGTCCTCGCGATCTCCGCCGACCACCGGCTCGCCGTCGAACCGGTTGTGTCGCTTTCGGATCTGCGCAACGAGTCGTTCGTCATGTACGGCAGTCGCGATTCCGCGGTCAACGAAGCGGTGCTGCGCAGTTGTCGCGCCGCCGATTTCGTGCCGCGCCGCGACCACGAGGCCCCGGGTACGGCGGTCCTGCTCGCGTTGGTCGCCGCCGGCCTGGGTGTCGCCGTGGTCCCGGCGTCGGTACGCGCGCTCCCCATCGACGGCATCGTCATCCGCGACCTCGCGGACGCCGGGACCATCGAGCTCGCCCTTGCCCGCCGCGCCTCCGAAGACAATCCCGTCGTTGACGCGGTCATCGAGATCATCGAGGCCGAATTCGTCTCAGTATCAGGAGATCTGCTGTGAAGATCACGAGAATCGAGGCGATACCGTTCGCCATCCCGTATCGCAAACCGTTGAAATTCGCCTCGGGCGAAGTACGCACGGCAAGTCACGTGCTGGTGCGTGTGCACACCGACGACGGCATCGTCGGAGTCGCCGAGGCACCGCCCCGCCCGTTCACCTACGGCGAGACGCAGCGGGGGATCATCGCGGTCATCGAGGACGTTTTCGCTCCGCAGCTGGTGGGTCTGACCCTCCTCGAGCGCGAGGAGGCACATGAACGGCTGGCGCGCACCATCGGCAATCCGACCGCCAAAGCGGCCATCGACATGGCGATGTGGGATGCGCTGGGGCACACCCTGAATCTGTCGGTGACCGACCTGCTGGGCGGGTTCACCGATCGGTTGAAGGTCAGCCACATGCTCGGCTTCGACGAGCCGTCGGTGATGGTGGCCGAGGCGCAACGTATGCGAGACACCTACGGCATCAGCACATTCAAGGTGAAGGTCGGCCGCAAGCCGGTGACGCTGGACACCGCGGTGGTGCGGGCGCTGCGCGCGCACTTCGGCAACACCGTCGAACTGTATGTCGACGGCAATCGCGGCTGGACCGCCGCCGAGTCGGCACGTGCGATGCGCGAGATGGCCGATCTCGACCTGCTGTTCGCTGAGGAACTCTGCCCGGCCGACGACGTGGTCGGCCGTCGCTGGCTGGTCGAGAAGACCGACGTCCCGTTCATCGCCGACGAGTCGGCTCCGACCCCCGCCGATGTCACGCGCGAGATCCTGGGTGGTTCGGCCACCGCGATCAACATCAAGACCGCTCGCACCGGGTTCACCACGTCGCGGCGCGTCCACCATCTCGCCGAGGGACTCGGGATCGAGGTGGTGATGGGCAATCAGATCGACGGTCAGATCGGCTCTGCCTGCACCCTGGCGTTCGGGTCCGCTTTCGCATCGACATCTCGTTACGCCGCAGAGCTTTCCAACTTCCTGGATATGAGCGACGATCTCCTGGCCGAGCCACTGCAGATACGCGACGGCCATCTGCACCGCCTGCCGGGCAACGGAATCGGTATCGCGATCGATCCGGACAAACTGGCCCACTACCGCATCGACGAAGGCAGGAGCTGAGGACATGCTGTTTCACGTACGGATGGACGTCAACATTCCTCACGACCTCGACGCCGAGGTCCGCGCGGACACCGTCGCACGGGAAAAGGCGTACTCGCAGGAACTCCAGCGGGCCGGCAAATGGCCGCACATCTGGCGGATCGTCGGCGAGTACTCGAACTTCTCCATCTTCGATGTGGAGGACAACAACGAATTGCATCAAATCCTCTCCGGATTACCACTTTTCGCCTACATGACAATCCGGGTGACCCCCCTGGCCACCCACCCATCGGATATCGCTGCGGGCTGAGCAGGCCCTCACCCGCAGTGTCAGCCCCCTGGCCTAGAAGATAAAGGAGTACCCATCATGAGCACCAGCTTCGATTCCGAGGTGACCGCCAAGGCCGCCGAGTCGGGAGCCAATGCATCGGCCCAGTTCGCCGAGCGCATGGCCGCGGCCGGCGCGCGCCCCGGTGTCGTCGACACCCAGCGCGTCAATTACCTTGCGTCCAAGGTGATCAAGGGCATCAACGACATCGTCCTCGAGGACAAGGTCAGCTACGAGGAGTACAACGCACTCAAGGCGTGGCTGATCAAGGTCGGCACCGACGGCGAGTGGCCGCTGTTCCTCGACGTGTGGATCGAGCACTCGGTCGAAGAAGTGGCCAACGAGCATCGCGAGGGCAGCAAGGGCACCATCGAGGGGCCGTACTACATCGGTGGCTCACCCGAATTGGACTGGAACGGCACCATTCCGATGCGCGACGACGAGCCCGGTGACCCGCTGGTGTTCTCCGGTCAGGTGCGTGCTGTCGACGGCACACCGCTCGCCGGCGCGAAGATCGAGCTGTGGCACGCCGACGACCTCGGCTTCTACTCGCAGTTCGCCCCGGGCCTGCCCGAGTGGAACCTGCGCGGAACCTGGATTGCCAACGAGGACGGCAACTTCGAGATCCACACCCTGCGTCCGGCGCCCTACATGATCCCCACCGACGGTGCCTGCGGCCAGCTCATCGAGGCCGCCGGCTGGCACGCCTGGCGTCCGGCCCACCTGCACTTCAAGGTGAGTGCGCCGGGCCACCAGCTGATCACCTCGCAGCTCTACTTCCCGGGCGATCCGCACAACGACGACGACATCGCGTCGGCCGTGAAGCCGGAACTCATGCTGGACGTGAGAGACAACCCGAACGGTGAAGGCTTTGTCACCGTCTACGATTTCGTCCTCGACCCCGAGGCCTGAGGATTCTGCTGGTCAAGTAGCCCTGAGCGCACGTTCTGCTGGTTGAGTAGCCCGGAGCGCACGTTCTGCTGGTTGAGTAGCCCGGAGCGCTAGCGTAGGGCGTATCGAAACCCGGTGAGATGACGATGTCCGTAACGACTTTGGTTGCTGACATCGTTGACTCGCCGGGTTTCGATACGCGTCGGGCGGTTCCTGAGTAGCGAGCTTGCGAGCGTATCGAAGGGCGCAAGCTCGCACGTCGCTACTCAACCAGCAGATGGCTGGGCGCAGGCTTGTTAGTCGCTACTTGGCCAGCAAGATCGTTCAGCGCTGCGACGGCGGAAGGTAGTGCAGCCCACGGAAGGCGGCACTGCTGGCGAACACCGACGCGTCGAGTTCGGTACCGCGGTGGCGCGCCATTCGGAGTGACAAGCGCAGTAGCATCTTGATGTCGCGCGGGGTGATGCCGGGGAAGCCGCCGACCAGGTCGTCGAGGAGGTCTTCGTCGAGGACCACGTCGTTGCCCGCGGCAAGGATCTGCCACACCTGTCGGGCGTCCTTGGGGCCGGGCGGCTGGTACTCGATGACCGCAGCGCACCGCGCGAGGATGGCCTCGTCCACTCCGTCGATGCGGTTGGTGGTGAGGAACAGCAGGCCGTCGAAATACTCGAGGGTGCGCAGGAATTCGGCGACGATGGCGTTCTGGCCGAGGTCGAGTCCGCGTTCCATCACGAACACGTCGGCCTCGTCGAGGAGCAGAACCGCATCCCAGCGCTTTGCGCGATCGAAGATGACTTCGAGGTTCTTGCGCACCAATTCGGCTGTGATTCCCAGTGATCCGGAGTGAATCGAGTACAGGGGGCGGCCGGTGACCTCCGCGTACACCTCGGCGGTGAGCGTCTTGCCCACGCCGGGGCGGCCTTTGGCGAGGATGACGTTGCCCGCGGACTTGCCGTCGATGATGTCGCCGGTGAACACCGAGATGTCGGTGGTGAGGATGTTGAGGAGTTCGCGCTGCTCGTCGGGCAGGACGAGTTTGTCCTGGAGGTGGGCATCGTAGTCGTACGGCGTGAGGTCGCCGGTGTTGACGTCCAGAAAGTCTTGTGCGCCAAGGTCGAACACTCGCACCGCGGTGATCACCGGTACGGGACCGTACTCGTTGCCGTCGGTGCCGTCGAACAGGGTCGAGGGAGCGACCATGCGTAGGGCCGCGATCTCCCCGGGCGCGACGTCGTGGACGACTTTTCGGTTGTCCCGCTTGTTCGGCGAGCGGTAGTCGTCGGCACGGATGATGCAGCCGGTGAATCGGTATTGCTGGCCGAAGCCGTCGTCGATGATCTTCTGATAGACGTCGCGGCGAGACTGATACTCGGCCTTGAGTTCTGGGGTCTCCTTGTAGGCGCCGGCGGCAAGCAGGATGTCTCCCGGCGTCTTGCCGACGATCTCGGTTTCCTCGAAGTACAGCACCCGTGGTTTGCGCGACGGGCGTTTCACGGTGGCGTTGTCGGCCTCCATGGTGAACTTGATCCGCGGGCCGTGTGTGCGGTCGCCGTGTTCGGCGGTGATGTCCATGATGAGGTACGGGTGCAGATAGCCGTCGGACTCGCGGACGTACAGCCATCCGTCGATCAGGTCGTGCAGCAGAAAGCTGCGGAAGATCTCGCCCGCGGCGTCGATGTGAGGCACCACCGGGAAGTGCCCGGCGCGTGCCGAGACGATCGCGGTCACGGCACGCGCGAACGAGTCGTCGTGTGGCTCGGACGTCGCGATCAGATCGGCGAGTGCCGCGTCGGTGAGATCGCTGTCCGCGATGCCGATTTCGGGTGAACGCCACGATTGCGCCTGCCGTCGGACCGCAGCGAGATCGTCCGACGAGGTGGCGGCGACCAGTGCGGTGGGAGCGACGAGCATTCTTCCAGGCTATCGACCTGTGTTTGCGGATACCAGGACTGAATTCGGTCTCATCCAGACATGGTCTTTATCAATGTGATCTCGGGCGGGGCCGCGACCCGAACCGGTGGTCCCCACGCCCCCGCGCCGCGCGTCGTGTACAGCACGGTGTTTCCGACTCGGTCGAGTCCCTGCAACGAAGGTTGTTGGAGGGTGACGAGATTGCGGATCGGCCACATCTGTCCGCCGTGGGTGTGACCCGAGATCTGGAGATCCACACCGAGATCCGATGCCTCGATGGCCTGGCGCGGTTGATGGGCGAGCAGCAGCACAAAGCGGTTCGGGTCTCGTCCGGCCAGTGCTGCGGGCAGGTCGGGTTCGTACGGATCGGGTGCCGTGTAGTCCTGGATTCCGGCGAGATCGATCGCGGCCCCGCCCCTTTCGATGGTCACCCGCTGATTTCGGAGCGTGTGGATGCCGAGGCGGTCCCACACGTCGAGCCACCGACCTCCGTCGTCGGCGTAGAACTCGTGGTTGCCGCTGATGCCGAAGACCCCGAGCGGCGCGGACAGGTCGGCGAGTGGCTTGAGATCGTCGGCAACGTAGTGGATGGTTCCGTCGAGCAGGTCCCCGGCGATCACGATGAGATCGGGGCGTTGGGCGTTGACCTGATCGACGACGCGTTGCGTGAACGCTGCACCCCGGGACGGGCCGACATGGAGATCGGAGATGACGGCGATGCGCATGCCGTCGAACTGTGATGGCAGCCGCGGCAGCGTGATGTCTACGTCGACCACGCGCGGGCGAGCCGCTTCGACAAGCCCGTACGCCACCGTGCCCAGAGACACGACGACCACAAGCGCGGTCGCGATGCGCATCGCCGTCAGTCGGCGCCGGTCGAAACTCTCGTTCGGTTCGGCTCTGCCCAACCGTCGGACAATACGCACCGCGAACGAGACGAGGCCGATGACCGACAACCCGAGGAAGAGGTAGAAGATCACCGCGAGCCACGTCATCCCCACGAATGCGGGGGCACGGACCCAGCGCGGATCGAGCAGTGACCCGGAGGCCGCCCCGACCACCGCGAGCACCCACAGCAGCAGGAGTGCGACGTCGGTGACCGACGACCACGGCGCGGGCATGCGCGTTGCGCGCACCAGGCGCCGGTGCAGCCAGAACGTGATCAGCGCGAGCACCACTGCCGAGAATGCCGCCATCACCCCGTCGACGATATATGTCTAGTCTTCACCCATGGCAGACCTGCTGGTGAACGCACCCGACCTGGCCGAGACGATGCTGTCGCCGACCCCACCGGTGGTGCTCGACGTGCGGTGGCAGCTCGGTGACAGCAATGGCCACGACCACTACCTCGACGGCCACATTCCCGGTGCGATCTATGTTGACCTCGACACCGAACTCGCTGCCCCGCCGAGCGGCCCGGTGGGGGGTCGGCACCCACTGCCGAATATCGATGACCTGCAAGCCGCGGCACGACGATGGGGAATCGACGACGGCGTTCCGGTGGTGGTCTACGACGACAACGGGAACCTTGCCGCCGCGCGCGCCTGGTGGCTGCTGCGTTGGGCGGGCATCGCCGACGTGCGCATGCTCGACGGTGGTCTGGGTGCGTGGCAAACGGCGGGGCTGCAGACGTCGCGTGGTGATGGCGGGACTCCGCGAGCCGGAAACGTGACCCTGCAGGCAGGTGCGCTGCCGACTGTCACCATCGACGAGGTGGCGAGCACCGCAGGCATCCTTCTCGACGTCCGTGCCGGCGAACGTTACCGCGGTGAGGTCGAACCGGTCGATCCGCGCGCGGGCCACATTCCCGGTGCGCGCAACGCGCCGACGGTCGCCAACCTGGACTCCGACGGCCGATTCCGGGAGGCTGATGATCTCCGAATAATGTTCGCCGAGTTGGGGATCGACGCGGAATCCGACGTCGTGGTGTATTGCGGCTCCGGCGTCAACGCCGCACACGCGATCGCGGCGTTGGAGATCGCCGGCTACCCGGCGCGACTCTTCCCGGGGTCGTTCTCGCAGTGGTCGTCGGACCCGGACCGGCCGGTCGAGACGGGTGCCTGACGCTGCCGACTCCGTGGGTCAGCTCTGCGGCACCGCGCATCCGTCGGGCCCGCATTCGGCGTCGGCCGACGCCCCGACGACGACGGGACGATCGGCGGCAGCCATGGTCAGCGCACGCTCGAAGACCTCGGTGGGCTGGGCACCCGAGACGGCGTATTTGCCGTCGATGACGAAGAACGGAACTCCGGTGACGCCCAGTGCCGCGGCCTCTTGTTCGTCCTGCCGGACGTCGTCGGCGTAGGCCTCGGGATCATTCAGGACCGCGCACACCTGCAGTTCGTCCAACCCGGCTCCGACGGCAACTGCGACGAGTCGCGCCCGATCACCGAACAGGGGTTCTGTCTCGCCGAAGTTGGCGGCGTACAGCGCGTCGAGCAGGTCTTCCTGCTTGCCGACGGCGAGTGCGTGATGCAGAAGCCGATGCATGTCGAAGCTGCTGCCGAAATCCCGACCGCTCGTCTGATAGGGCAGGCCGAGTTCGGCGGCCTGTGCACCGACGCGTGCCTCGTTGGCCCGCGCCTGGTCGAGGCTGATCCCGTACTTGGTCGCGAGGTGATCTTCGACGGAGCCGGAGGTTCCGGGATCCAGCGTCGGGTCGAGTTCGAAGGACCGATGCACCACAGCCACGTCGTCGCGCCCGGGGAACTCCGACAGGGCGTCGAGGAAACGCTTCTTACCGAGATAGCAGAAGGGGCAGTTGATGTCAGTCCAGATGTCGACGGTCACGCTCATGCGAGGTGCAACCGGGTGAAACCTCGAATTGTTCCGAGGGGTTTTCGTTGACAATCTCAATGATTGCAAAGTACAGTGATTGCACCCACATCGGCGGAGGAGTCACCGTGAAGAATCAAGGCGTCGGAACCTGGCCCCATCGCGCGTCACGGCACGCTCCGGAGGCGACCGCGATCGTCTTTCGTGACGTCGAAACCAGCTACCGGGACCTCGACGATCGGGTGACGCGGTTGGCCCATGCGCTGGCCGGGATCGGCGTCGGCCGCGGTGATCGGGTGGCGCTGCTGAGTGCGAACCATCCGTCGTACCTGGAGGGTCTGTTCGCCGCCGGCCTGCTCGGCGCGATTCTGGTGCCGCTCAATGCGCGGCTCACGGGGGCGGAGGTGGCCTATGCGCTGAGTGACTCGGGTGCGCGCGTCCTCATCCATTCCGCCGGCCTGGCCGAGGTCGCCACGAGGGCCGCGAGCGAAGTGGGCACCGAGCATCGTGTGGTGGTGGACGGTCGGCCCGACGGAGATGCGCTTGCCTACGAGGACATCATCGCGGCGGCGAGCTCTGAACGCATCGACATCCCGGTCACGCACGACGATCCGTGCTTCATCATGTACACCTCCGGAACCACCGGAAGCCCCAAGGGCGTGGTCCTCACGCATGGTGGCGTGACCTTCGCGGTGATGAACCCGATCGTCGACCTCGACCTGTGCAGCGATGAGGTGTCGCTGGTGGCCGCGCCGCTATTCCACACCGCCGCACTCAATTACGTCTCGCTGCCCACGATCCTCAAGGGCGCAACGGTGATCATCGAAGAGGGTTTCGACGCCGCGCGAGTGCTGCGCGTGATCGAGGATCGTCGCGTGACCTATTCGTTCGGCGTGCCCACCATGCTCGACGCGATGAGTGCGCATCCGTCGTGGCAGCAGACCGATCTGACGTCGATCCGACGCTGGATCGTCGCCGCCGCACCGGTGCCGCCGCGCACCTTGCACACTTTCGCCGAGCGTGGGGTGGCGCTGTGCCAGGCCTACGGTCTCACCGAGACCGGTCCCGGCGCCCTGGTGCTCAAACCAGCGCACGTGGCGCAGAAACTCGGGACGGCCGGGATGCCGCACTTCTTCACCGATGTCCGGGTGGTGAACTCCTACGGTGAGGAGGCCAAGCCGGGCGAGCGCGGCGAGATCCTGATCCAGGGGCCGAATGTGATGCGGGAGTACTGGAATCGACCAGACGCCACCGACGCGTCGTTCACCGAGGGTGATTGGTTCCGGTCCGGGGATGTCGGGGTGCGCGACGACGACGGCTACGTCCAGATTGTCGACCGGCTCAAGGACATGATCATCTCCGGCGGGGAGAACATCTATCCGGCGGAGATCGAGGCGGTGATCCTCTCGTACCCCGGCGTCGAGGGCTGCGGCGTCTTCGGCATCCCGGACGACAAGTGGGGTGAGGTCGGCTGTGCTGCAGTCACTCTCGAGGAGGGAGCGGCACTCACCGTCGAGGAGTTGCAGACCTACCTCGCGGATCGCCTGGCGCGCTACAAGATCCCGAAGTCGCTGATCTTGGTAGACGAGATCCCCCGCAACGCAAAGGGAAAGATCCGCAAGGACCGTCTGCGCGCCATGTACGCCTAGTCGTCGGGCGTTGCGCGTTCGGGGAAGGTGAACCGATAGAGTGCCGCCCGCAACGCCTCGCGCACCGCGGGGTCGATGTGTGAGAGTTCGTCGGCGGCCACCTTGGCGCTGGACTTCCTTGCGCGAGTGCATAGCTCACGTCCCGCTGGGGTTGCGGTGATGAGTCTGTTGCGGCGGTCGTCGGGGTCGGCTTTGCGAACCACCAGTTCACGGTTCTCGAGTTCGTCCACGAGCGCGACGATCTGGCTGGGATCGAGACCGACGTCGGAGGCGAGGCGTCGCTGGGTGATGCCGTCCGGTTCGTCGCAGACCGCGGCGAGTGCACTGTAGGCGCGAACCTTGAGCCCGAGGGGGGCGAGTTCCCGATTGGTTGCCTTGACCAGTTGGGCTCCCGCGCGCGAGATGAGGAACCCGATGTCCTCCTCGAGGATGCGTCGCTTGGCCATCGGCCCTCCTTCCGGCCGAAGAATAGCAGATCGTTAATCATTGACAATAACAATGATTAAGATGTACAACTGATGCCAGGTTCGATCACAAAGGAAGTGAAGCCATGGATCTCAACGGCAAAGTCGCCATCGTCACCGGAAGCGGACAGGGTCTCGGCCTCGCGTACGCCACCGAGCTGGCCGCACGCGGGGCCGCGGTCGTCGTCAACGACGTCCACGACGAAACGGCGGCGAATGCGGTTGCCCAGATCGAGGCGGCCGGTGGCCGGGCGGTGGCCGTGGTTGCACCGGTCGGCAGCACCGAGACCGCTCAGGCCCTGGTGGCCAAGGCCGTTGATGCATTCGGGCGCCTCGACGTCATCGTCACCAACGCCGGCATCCTGCGCGACAAGGTGCTGTGGAAGATGGCCGACGACGACTTCGACGCGGTCCACAACGTACACGTCCGCGGCACCTTCACTTGTGTTCGCGAGGCCGTTCTTCAGTTCCGTGAGCAGGGCGAAGGCGGTCGGATCATCTGTATCGGGTCGCCTGCGGGTCAGCGCGGCAATTTCGGCCAGACCAACTACTCGGGCGCCAAGGCGGCGATCGTGGGGATGGTCCGGACCTGGGCGATGGAGTTGCGCAAGGCAGGGATCACCGCCAATGCGGTCTGCCCCGTCGCAGCGACCGCGATGACCGAGACCATCCCGTTTCTCGCGCCCTACATCGAGGGCATGCGCAAGGGCGAGCCACTGCCCGAGATCATCCGTCGTGATGTCGGGATGGGTACGCCCGACGATGTCGCCGGAGTCATCGCCTTCCTCGCCTCCGACGCGTCCGCCGACGTGACCGGGCAGGCCATCTCCGTCGGCGGTGACCGGCTCGCGCTGTGGTCGCATCCGCAACTGACCGCCACGGCGTACCGCGACGGCGGGTTCGACGCCGACGCGGTGGCGGCCCAGTGGCCGCTGACCTTCGCCGGCGAGCTCGAATCCGTGGGCGAGGAATTCCCAGCCCAGCTGACGGGAGCCAAGTGATGAGTGCGCGATACGAATTCGGCATCGACTTCGACGCGATCGAGGCGATCGACTTCCACACTCACGTCGAGATCGACGGATGTGGGCACCGGTCGATGGACGACGAACTGATGGCCGCGTCGGAGAAGTACTTTCGCTCGGGTGAGGAGCGCACCCCGACAATCGAGTCCATCGCCGACCACTACCGCGAACGCAACATGGCCGCAGTCGTTTTCACCGTCGACGCCGCGTCGGCCTCGGGGCACACGCCCAACAACGTCGAGGAGATCGCCGAGCGCGCAGCCGAATTCAACGATGTGCTGATCCCGTTCGGGTCGGTGGACCCGTGGCAGGGCAAGGCGGCGGTCCGCCGAGTGCATCGCCTCGTCGAGGAGTTCGGGGTGAAGGGCTTCAAGTTCCATCCCAGCATGCAGGGCTTCGAGCCGAACGATCGTCGTTTCTATCCGATCTACGCGGCGATCGAAGAGGCCGGCGTGCCCGCGTTGTTCCACACCGGTCAGACCGGCATCGGCGCGGGGCTACCGGGCGGGCACGGCATCAAGCTGCGGTACTCCGATCCGATGCTGCTCGACGACGTCGCCGCGGACTTTCCGTTCCTGACGATCGTGATGGCGCATCCCGCGGTGCCGTGGGTGGACGCGCAGATCTCGATCGCGACCCACAAGGCCAACGCCTATCTCGATCTCTCCGGGTGGTCGCCCAAGTACTTCCCGCCCCAGCTGGTCAAGGCCGCCAACACGATGCTGCGTGAGAAAGTGCTGTTCGGCTCCGACTTCCCGGTCATCCAGGTCGACCGCTGGCGCAAGGACTTCGCCGCCCTCGACATCAAACCGGAAGTGGCGCCGCTGATCTTCCGCGAGAATGCGTTGCGAGTCCTGGGAATCACGAAATGACGGAGGTAAACATGACGAGCACCGAGGCGAGTTCGACTCAGGTGGCGGGCACGGCCGATCTGGAACCGCTGCTCGGAACCCAGCTCGGGATCAGCTCGTGGCTGACGGTGAGTCAGGAGCGGATCAACACCTTCGCCGACGCCACCGGTGACCACCAGTGGATTCACATCGATCCCGAGCGCGCCGCCAAGGAAAGCCCCTTCGGCGGTCCGATCGCGCACGGGTACCTGACGCTGTCGTTGATCGTGCCGATGTTCGGCGAGGTGCTCACCGTCGAGAACCTGAAGATGGGCGTCAACTACGGGCTCAACAAGGTGCGTTTCACCAACCCGGTGCCGGCCGGCGGCAAGATTCGGCTGGTGGCGACCCTGAAGTCGCTCGAGAAGCTACCCAAGGGTGGCGTCCAAGTGGTGGTCGATGGCGTGATCGAGTTGGAGGGGAACGAGCGTCCCGCGGCCGTCGTCGAAGCGGTGTATCGATACTTCGACTGACGCTTCTGCTGTGATGTCGACGATGATCGTCGGCGTCGACGAGCGGTAAACACGACGCTGGACCAGAATGGAACGGTGTTCCAGATCTACGGGCCGATTGCGTCCGCCGCTGACGTCGCAGGTCATGTCGCCGTCCGCGACGAGGCGGGCGCGGCGATTCCCGGTCTGTTCGCCGTCGGCGAGGTGATCGGCGCCGGCGCGACGTGCGGCAACAGTTTCTGCTCCGGCATGCTCGTCACTCCTGCACTGACCTTCGGCCGGTTGCTCGGGGAGCGTTTGGGGGTCGAGTCGGTACAGGAGGGCGGGCGCGCTGGTCCGAACGGGTGAAATCGCTGCCGACATCTGTCGAGCGCAGCCTCATTCGAAGAGTCCCATCCGCTGCCTGAGGTGCGACGAGCGCTAGCGAGGAGCCTCGAAGGCCTGGTGACCGTCGCTACTTGGTCGACGAATTGCTCTGTCTCACCAGCCCTTCGAGGCTCTCGGCTAGCGCCTCGAGCACCCTTCGAGACGCTCGCAAGCTCGCTCCTCAGGGCGACGCCTCAGGGAGCGGAGGTGAGGCGGTGTGCGTTGTTGGGCCCGCGCGGAGGCTCCGGGCCGCATCGGAGGTGAGGCGGTGCGAGTTGTTCGGCTCGAGCACCTCAACCCTCAGTTGACGACAACGCGAGGTGCGGCCACTCGGCGACGTCCCGGAGCAACTGGCGGTCGTGCGTCGACACGACGACGGCCGCGGGAGTCGCTTGCAACGCCTCGGTGAGTTCGTCGACGAGCGGGATCGACAGGTGGTTGGTGGGTTCGTCGAGCAGCAGGATGTTGGGGCGCGCGGCGAGTGTCATGGCGAGTTCGAGTCGACGCTGCTGCCCCATCGAGAGGTCTCCGACCAACTGTTCTTCCTCGTCGGTGCGCAGCAGTCCCAGTGAGGACAGGTCGATGGCGTCGTCGTTGCGGATCACTCCGTACAACCCCAACCGGTCGACGTGCTCGCGATAGGCGTCTGCTGCTCGAAGATGTTGCGGCAGTGTCGATTCTTGATGTAGATACCCGACGCGAGCCAGGTCGCTCACATCGAGAAGGCCGGTGGAGTTGGGTATTTCGCCGGCAAGTACGGAGAACAGTGTCGACTTGCCGACGCCATTGGGGCCGACGACCACCAGTCGTGTTCCGCCGGACAGTCGCACAGTGACGGGCGTGGTGAGTCGTTGGTACACGGTGATCTCGTCGGCGCTGAGCAGTAGTTCGTCCTCGGGTACTGCCAGTTCCGGAAAAGTCAGGGCCAGTGGTGGTTCCGGTGTCAGGACGGCGTGTTCGTCGAGAGCTTCCTGACGACGGTGGATGTTGCGCACCAACGCGGGTCCGCGGGTGGCCCGTTGGTGCTTGCCCGTGCCCTTGTCGGGACGCCACCCGGTTTCCAGCCGGTCCTGCGCTGCGGTGAGGTCGTCTTCGAGCCTTGCCCGCTCGGCCTCCTCGTGTGCGAATCGTTGTGTCCACCGGGCGCGTTCGGCATGGTGGCCGCCGACGAAGCCCGCATAGCCGCCGCCGTAGACGCGGGGCCGCCCGTCATAGGACGGATCGAGGTCGATGATCGTCTCCGCCACGTCGGACAGCAATGCGCGGTCGTGGCTGACGATCACGACACCGCCCGCCCAAGCGCCGATGCGTTCGGTGAGGAACTCGAGACCGCTGCGGTCGAGATGATTGGTCGGCTCGTCGAGCAGGAGGAAGTCGGCGTCACCGCCGAGCAGACATGCCAATCGGACGCGATAGCGTTGCCCGACCGACAGTCCGGCCAATGGAAGATCCCAGTCGTGTTCGGCGTCGAGGGCGGCCAGCGCGATCGAGACGCGCCGTTCCGCATCCCACGCGTCGAGAATCTCCGCGCGGTGCAAGGCATCCGCGTAGTCGTCCGCTGCACCGTCGAGGTCACCGGCGAGGGCGACAGACGCGTCGTCGAGGTCGTGCAGGGTTCTGAGCGAATCAGCGATGGCCTCGGCAACGGCGTCGCCGACGGTGCGGTTGTACTCGGTGGTCATCTCCTGTTCGGCCAGACCGATGGTGCCGATTCTGGTCACCGAACCCGAATTCGGCGTCAAGGTGCCCGCGAGCACATGCAGGAGCGTCGATTTGCCCCGTCCGTTCTCGCCGACGATCGCGACCCGAGAGCCAGGACTGACGGTCATGTCGACGCCGTGGAGGACCTCGGTCGCGCCGAAGATGACCGACACGTCCGACACCACGATGGACGCCCGTTCCCGTGCCGGGAACGACGGTGCGTCGGCCACGCTTTCGGACGTCATATCCCGACGATAGCGAAGTGCGCCACGCATTTTGCGTGACGCACTTGGCTGACTGTCAACGAGATCAGGCAGTTGCCGGCACTCCCATCATCGGGGCTCCAGCGGTGGCCGCACCTCGATCGCGGCTACGCGCTTGCGGCACAAACAGAGTGACTGCCGCCCCGAGGACGGCGACTCCCGCGAAGATGTAGAAGGTGATCGAATTGCTGAGTCCAGCCGATACGATCGCACCGCCGATGATCGGCCCGAAGATGCCGCCGAGCCGGCCGAATCCGGCACACCAGGCAACTCCGGCGGCCCGCGCGCTGGTCGCGTAGTAGTTCGAGACGAAACCGTAGATCAGCACCTGGGTTCCTATCGTGCCGGTTCCGGCAACCGCGACCAGCGCGAGCAGCACGGCGATGGGGAATCCCATGGTGAACAGGATCAACGCGATGGCTGCCAGGCCGAAGGTGGTGGCGACGACGCGCTGCGGTCCACGGCGATCGGCGAATCGGGAGGCGATGAGTGTGCCCAGCACCGCGCCACCGTTCAGGACGACGAGGAACAGCAGGGAACCCTTCGCGTTGTAGCCGGCGTCCTGCATGATCTTCGGCAGCCAGGTGGTGAGTCCGTAGGTGAGCATCAGCCCGACGAAGCTCATGATGCCGAGCAGGGCAGTGCCCGGTGCGTACCGACGGGTGGCCAGCGCCGCAAAGCCGACCTTCTCGATCTGGCGTTCGTGGGCCAGGTCGGCCTCGGTCGGCATGGGCATACCCGTTGTGGCGTGGACGCGTGCGGCGTCGTCGAGGCGTCCGCGCGACACCAGCCATCGTGGCGATTCCGGCAGTTTGACGAGCGCCAGCGGCAGGAGGATGACGACCGGCAGTGCGCCGATCCAGAACAGCCCACGCCAACCGATCGCGTCGCGGAACGCGATGGCGAGGACCGACGCCAGGATGCCGCCGGCCGGGACGCCGCTGTAGACGATGGCGTTGTACAGGTTCTTTTTCGCTGCCGGGACACACTCGGCGACGAGCGCCGCGGTGGTGGCGAGCAGGCCGCCGATGCCGATACCGGTGAAGAACCGCATCGCCGCGAACATCTCGACCGACGTCGACATGGCGGCGAGTCCCATCCCGGCGGAGAACCAGACGATGTTGACCAGCATCAGCCTGCGTCGGCCCAGGTAGTCGCCGACGGCGCCGTTGACGAGCGCGCCGACCATGACCCCGATCAACGCGTAGGAGCCGAGCATGCCCGCTTGACCGGCGGAGATGCTGCCGAGTTGAGACGAGTCGTCCATCAGGATCGGGAGGATGGTTCCGTAGACCACCAGGTCGTATCCGTCGAAGAGGATGGCCAGCGTCGCGATGGCGATCGTCCAGGTCACCGTCCTGGAGTATCTGGCGTCGGGCGGCGAGGTCACGGAAGTCGGGCTCATGGGGGTGCGCTCCTTGTTGACGGCTGTGGGGTGCCTATCAACAGTCCGCGAATGTGGGTGCGATCACACCGGGCAAACGCCTAGTCCTGTCCCGGGCCACGATTGATCGTGATCATCGATGAATCGGACATTTACGTCACAGCGCGTGCGTGAGATCCGAGTAACCCAGCTCCGAATAGCGCAGCATCGGCAGTCCCCAGTCAGCGGCCTCGTCCGCGTCGGCGATCCGACGCGGGTCGCGTCGCGACACCAGTGACACGTAGGCCACCGGGGTGTCGTGTCCGGCGCGGTGTCCGGTGCGGGCGATGAGACCAGCGCGGTCGGTGGCGGCCACGTCGGCGAGGACGGGGATGACGTGTCCGGGGCGAGTGAATGCGTCGGGTCCGGAATCGGCGTCGGCCAGGGTCCGCAGTGTGGTGGTGCGGTCGCGGGCGGAGATGCCGGTGGTGGTGCCCGCAGCCGCGTCGATGGACACACACATGCGTCCGCCGTAGGTCGGCGTCGGGCTCTCCCACGTCATCGGTGGTAGTCCCAGGCGGACCGCTCGGACGTGATCGACTGTGACGCAAACGAATCCGGAACCCTCAGAGATCATGGCGGCCACCACTGCCACTCGGGCCGCGGATGCGAGAACGATCATCTCGCATCCGCCACCGCCGAGGTCGTCGACTGTGATCACGGGCTCGCCCCGGTCGAGTGCCTGCATCGCCAGGAGTGCGTTCTCGGTCGCGGATGGGGCTGGGGCGAAGGCGGTGCTCATCGGAGGGCCTCAGACCGTGATCGCGGTGTCGGACCAGAAGCGCTCGAAGGACGACGGCACGATGTCGGTTCCGCGGGTCACCTTGCCATCGACGAAGCGGTGGGTCATGACCATCGTGATGTCGAGTTCCTGGTCGCCGAGCCGGCGGTAGGCGCGCACGTTCGCGGTCACGAGTTCGTCGCCGATGACGTCGCAGCTGATCACCTCGTTGCGGGACTCGTCGAGTTTGGCGAGCACACCGAAGGCTTCGAGAAACTCGGCTTTGGTGTAGATCCGCTGGCTGCCGTCGAGGGTGAATCCGGCCCACGTCATGGCGTCGTCGTAGAGCTCGACGAGCGGCACCGGGTCACCCTGGTCGGCGGCGGCGAAGGCATTCTTGAGTGCGTCGGCGTTCTTCTGGGACATGAGCGGTCCCCTCGGTGGGGTGTCTTTCGATGTGGTCCACCTCACTTTGTCGTGCTCGGCGGCAGAGGATAACCGTCCGATTACGTGATCCCGTACGGACTCGCCGCTTGCCGTGCTGTGCTCCTATTTTCCCAGTTCAGAGTCGATCTTCGGTGCGAGGGGGCGGGCAGCTGGCGTGGGGTGACGGATCGGTGTGACACAAGTTGACCCCCCTGGTTGCGGTCCGGATCGCAACCAAGCAGAGTGATCTGCGTCTCATCGCGGAGCAGGAGGGTGATGAACGCCGACGAATGGGCCCAGATCCACCGCTGTCACGACGACGGGGAGTCGATCAAGGGCATTGCCGCGCGCCTGGGGATGTCGCGCAACACCGTCCGGAGGGCGTTGTCGCTGGCTGCTGCGCCCGACGATCACCGCCGCTGCAAGGGTTCGGTGTCCGACGACGCCGATCGTCGTATCCGCGAGATCCTGCTCGAGAACCCGGGCATCTCCATCGCCGAGATCTCCCGGGCGCTGCAGTGGGAACGGTCGCGCACGTTGCTGTCCCGCAAGGTGAACGCGGTCCGAGCAGAACTCCCGTCGCCCAGCGCGCGCAGCGACACGGTACCCACCGGCCTGCCCCAACCGACGACAAGCTTTGTCGGACGCCGTAACGAACTGCGGGAGCTCCGACGACTGTTCGGTGACCACCGGCTGGTCTCGGTGGTGGGGCCTGGCGGGATCGGCAAGACGCGGTTGTCGGTGCAGGCCGCCACGGAGTTTCGACGTGCATTTCCGGACGGTGTGCGGTTCGTCGAGTTCGCCGCGGTCCGCAATGAAGGGCTGCTCGCACAGGCACTGTGTGACTGTCTGGCACTCGAGAATCGAGACACGCACGACAGGTCCGCCGAAGATGCCGCCCTCGCGCATCTCCGGAACCGCCGCATGCTGCTGGTCTTCGACAATTGTGAACACGTCATCGACGGGGCGGCCGATCTCGTCTCCCGACTGATGGTGGAGGCCGCGGGTGTGCGGGTCCTGGTCACGTCGCGGGAGAATCTGGCGATACCTGGCGAGTATGTCTTTCATCTCGCGCCGCTGAAGACCGACGACGGCGTGGGATCGGATGCGATGGAACTGTTTTCGCGGCGAGCGGAGGCCGTCCTGTCGGGCTTTGTGCTCGATGACGGCAACGTCGACGCGGTACGCCGCATCTGCGAACGGCTCGACGGTCTGCCCCTTGCGATCGAACTGGCGTGCACACGACTGACGGTGCTGTCCGTCGACGATCTGGGTGATCTTCTCGACCGCCGGCTGTCGGTGCTGTCGGTGGGCTCTCGAGACCGCACGCCCCGGCATCGGAGCCTGCAGGCCACCATCGAGTGGAGCTACGAACTCTGTAGCAGCACAGAGAAACTGCTGTGGAACCGCGTGGCCTCTTTTGCCGACGGCTTCGACCTCGACATGGTGGTCGACGTCTGCTCGGACGACGCGCTGCCCGCGTCGGTCGTTCTCGATTCCCTTGCTGCCCTGGTGGCGAAGTCCGTCCTGCTGCGCGACGGCGACGGTCGGCACGTGCGCTTTCGCATGCTGGAGTCGATCCGCGAGTTCGGTTGGGGCAAACTCACTGCCGCCGAGCGCCTGGCGATGAGCACGCGTCTGCTGGACTGGTGTGCGCGACTCATCATCGACTGCGCCGAACACTGGTATGGGCCCGACCAGCTCGCCAAGGCCGCCCGGGTCCAGGAGAACCGCGGGAATATCAGGGCTGCACTGCATTCGGCGCTCGACGACCCCGACGACGGGCGGGGACGTGCAGCGGCGGAGGCGCTCGGCGCCGGGCGCTTCCTCTGGGCGTGCGGAATCTCGGTGCGCGAACACCGGTTGTGGCTCACTCAAGCACTCGAACTGCCCGACGTACCGTCGATCATCAAGGGACGCATCCTCGGTGTCCTCGGGTTGGTACAGACCCTCCAGGGCGACCGCGACGCCGCCGGATTCACCCTGCACCGGGCGGGCGTCATCGCCGAGCGTGAGCACGACGTGATGAATCGGGCCTTTGTCACCCACACCAGCGGACTGCGTGACTACTTCGCCGGCGACTTCGATTCCGCGAGAGTCAATCTGGACGCCGCCGCGCGGGGCTACACCGACAACTCGGGCCCGTCCGAGCTGCTCGCCACCCTCGCCATTCACCGCGGGATGCTGCTGTCGTCGCTGCCCGACACCGACGCTGCCGCCGAGGTATTCGGCGCGGTGTTCGCCCAGACCGAGACGGTCGACGAATGGTGGTTCCACTCCTATGCCACCTACGGGCTGGGTCTGGTCGCGTTGCTGACCGGCGACGTCGACCGGGCGGTGGATCTGGCCGACGACGCGCTGCGTGCGCACCGGGCCTTCGCCGATCCGGTCGGCACCACCCTCATGTGCGACCTGCTCGGCTGGGCGCTCGCCGAACAGCGCGGCGGTCTGCGCGCCGTGGTGGTGTTGGGTGCGGCGTCGTCGATGTGGGGGTCGTTCGGACAGCAACTGTACGGTTCGGAGCACTGGAACTCGTTGCGCAGTAAAGCAGTCGACACTCTGCACGCGCAGGTTCCCGACGCCGAGTTCGACAACGCCTGGGCGCGTGGCGCAGCGATGTCGACCGCAGAACTCTACGACTACGTGTTCGGCACCCCCGCCGCCCACGACGCGCACGAGGCCGCCGACGACCCGAGCGCGTCGTTGTCACCACGCGAGCGTGAGGTCGCCGATCTCGTCGCGTCCGGGCTGAGCAATCGGGAGATCGCGGAGAAACTGGTGCTGTCCACCCGGACCGTGGAAGGGCATGTCGAGCACGTCCTACACAAGCTGTGCCTGCGTCGTCGTGCCGAGGTTGCCGAAGCCCTGGTCGACCACGCGGCCGGGTGAACAGCACGCCCGCTCACACCTTGGACAGGGCTCCGGCGTCGATCGGCAGCGCGATCCCGGTCACGTATCGGGCCGCGTCGGAGGCCAGCCACACGACCGCGTTGGAGATGTCCACCGGCTCCAGCCACGGGGTGGGCAGCACGTTCATGCCGCTCTGGCACGCCTCCCGGAAGTCCTCGTGCGTGGGATGTTCGAGGTCGGGCCGGAACAGTTTGTACATGGCCTCGTGGTCGATCATGTCGGTGAGAACCGATGTCGGGTGGATCGAGTTGCAGCGAATATTGTGTGCGCCCAACTCATTCGACGCGGTCCGCGCCAGTCCGGTGACACCGTGCTTCGCGGCGACGTAGTGCGCGAAGTTCGGGAACCCCTGCAGGCCGCCCGTCGAGGAGATGAGGATGATCGAACCGCCGTCACCCTGGTCGATCAGGTAGGGCACGGTGGCACGCAACGTCTTCCACACACCGCTGAGGTTGACGCCGATCATCTCGTCCCACTGCTGCTCGGTGAGTTCGTGCAGCGGCGCCGACGAGAAGATGCCCGCATTGGCGACGACGGTGTCGAGGCGGCCCAGCGTGGCGATTCCCTCGGATACCGCTGCATGCAGCGCCGGCAGGTCGCGTACGTCGGCGATTGCGGTGAACACGCGCCGGTCGAACTTCTCGACGTGGCGCGCTGTCTCGTCGAGGTCCTGTGGTGTGGCACCGCGGTAGTCGGTGGTGTCGAGCGTGTCGCAGATGTCGATGGCGATGATGTCGGCGCCCTCCTCGGCGAGCCGGATCGCGTGCGACCGGCCCTGTCCGCGGGCTGCGCCGGTGACCAGTGCCACCTTGCCGTCGAGTTGTCCCATGGTGATGTTCCCTTCTGTCGGTTCAGGATTGCTGGTAGGCGGGCAGGATGGCGGCGGCGGCCTCGACGAGCGTCATCCGGTCGACGAGTGCGTGCTGGGTGGCGACGGCGGCGTCGCGGACGCAGCGGCCGAGTGCGCTGGGGTTGCGAACGGTGGCGCTGCCGGCCCAGCGGTGCGCGAACATCACCACGTCGGCGGCCACCTCCTGTGCCCAGGTGGCCGCTTGGCGCATGCGGGCGCGCTGCTCGTCGCTGATGGTCAATCCGGCGGCCGCGGTGGCCTCCGCGTCGCCGTACACCTCGTAGACGTAGGCCTGCGCGGCGCGGAAGAGGGCGTCGTGGCGGGCGAAGTCGTGTCGGAACAGATCCGAATCGCCAACGGCACCGTCATAACCCGGCCGCATCTTGGTGGCTACGATCCCGGCGATCTCCTCGAGGGCTCGTTGCGCGAGACCCAATGCGACCGGAGCATGTCCGCCGACCCCGATGCCGAGCAGGCCCAGCTCGTACACCGGCTCATCGCGGACCGGTGTTGTCGAGAACGTCTCGAAGGTGACGTCGTCGGGCACAAAGCGATCGTCGACCCGGTAGTCGTAGGAGCCGGTGCCGACCATGCCCATCACGTCCCAGTTGCCGAGGAACTCGACCTCGTCACGAGGCAGCCAGGTGATCCGGCAGTCGGGTTGTCCGTCGGCTCCGATGATCGGGTTGCCCGCGTCGTCGTGGACGACGAAACCCGCACCCACCCACGATGCGTGGGCGGACCCGCTGGCGAACTGGAATCGGCCGCTCACCCGGAACCCGCCGTCGACCCGCACACCGGTAGCCGCCGGCACGATCATCCCGGCGGTGATGCCCTTGTCGGGTCCGCCGAAGATTCGCTGTGCACCAACGGGATTCATGAATCCGACGGCCACCCCGGTGCTGCACGAGTTGGCCATGAACGCCCATCCGGTGGAACCGTCTGCGCGGGAGATCTCCTGAATCGCCTTGAAAGCACTGACGATGTCGAGTCCCGCACCGCCGTACTCCTGCGGTACCAGAATCCAGAACAGGCCGGCGTCGGCGAGCGCATCCACCACCGGTCGGGTGATGGTGGTGGTGCGCTCGATCTCGTCGGCCTGCTCCTCGATGAGCGCGGCGACGGTCCGTGCCCGTTCGAGGTAGTCGACACCGCGGAGGGTGTCGACGGGGTTGTCGGCGGTCGTGATGGTCATGCCTGCTCGTCTCTTCTCGGCCGCCCGTCCACGGGGTCGGCATCCGATATGACGTGAGTCACACTGCGCCGTTGTCGCAGCGCACACAGCGGGAGGGCTACGTGGTCCACTACGTGATCCGCGAGAACGGGTGCCGTTGGCCGGCGACAAACTGACCACTTTCGAGGACTATTGCCGATGTGACCTGCGCCATAGCGTGGGGCTCGACAGGCGCGGAGACCACTCGCGCCACTCGAGAAGGAGAACGACATGGTGGCATCGACAACAAGGGCATCGGGGACCGGCAGGCTGAAGTTCGGTACGTTCCTGGCGCCGATCCACAAGCCCGGACAGAATCCGACCCTGCTTCTGCAGCGTGACCTCGAGATGGTGACCCGCCTCGAGGAACTCGGGTACGACGAGGCGTGGTTCGGTGAGCACCATTCGGCGGGCTCGGAGATCTATGCCTCGCCGGAGATCATGATCGCTGCGGCCGGCGAGCGGACCTCACGCATCAAGTTGGGGACGGGCGTGACCTCGGTGTCGTACCACAACCCGCTGTGGGCGGCGGAGCGGATGGTGATGCTGGATCACCTGACTCGCGGCCGAGTCATGTTCGGGCTCGGCCCGGGATCGTTGCCGACCGACGCAGCGATGTTGGGGCTCTCGCAGATCGACACGCGTGAACTGCTGGCGGAGAACACCGACATCATCATGAGATTGCTGCGTGGTGAGACCGTCAGCGCCAAGACGCGCACGCACGAGCTCTACGACGCACGCATCCAGATGGCGCCGTACTCGGACCCGTTGTTCGACGTTGCCGTCGCGGCGATCGCGTCGCCGACCGGTGCCCGGCTCGCCGGCCGCAACGGCGTCGGTCTACTGTCGATCGCGGCGACCTTGACGGCCGACGGATTCAGTGCACTGCAACATCATTGGGGCATGCTCGAGGAGTTCGCCGCGCAGGCCGGCCGCAGCGACGAGGTCGACCGTTCGCAGTGGCGTCTCGTGGGGCCGTTCCACATCGCCGAGACGGTGGAGCAGGCCTATCGCGACGTGGAGCACGGAATCGAGCACTGGTTCAACTACTTGCAGCACGTCGCAGCCTTCCCGCAGATGGATGTGCGCGGCACCGACAAGACCGAGATGATCGACTTCATCAACACGTCCGGGATCGGTGTCATCGGCACGGCCGAGCAAGCGCGTGAGCAGGTGCAGCGACTCGTCGATCAGTCCGGCGGCTTCGGCACGTTGCTGATCCAGGGACACGACTGGGCGAATCCCGCTGCGACACTGCGGTCCTACGAGCTGTTCGCCCTCGACGTGATGCCGTTCTTCCAGGGCCAGGCGCAGCCGATGATCGACGCAGCGCAGCGGGCCGAAGCGGTGCGGGAAGGGCAGGCCGCCGAGCATCGCAAAGCCGTCGAGCACATGACCAACAAGTACCAGGCGGAACTCGCCGGAAAGGGTGCCTCATGATTACAACCACACCGGAGGACACCGCGATGATCGACGGCCGTCAGTACCGAGAGGTGTTGAGCCGCTTCTGCACCGGCGTCGCAGTTCTCACCTCGATGTCCGACGACGACGCACCGCTCGGACTCGCCGTCGGATCCTTCACCTCGGTGTCGCTCAACCCGCCGCTGGTGGCGGCATTCGTGGCGCACACCTCGTCGACCTTCCCGCAGATCGCCGCCACCGGCAGGTTCTGCGCGAACGTCCTCGGCCATCACCAGGTCGACGCCTGCCGCGCCTTCGCGCGGTCGGGTGGCGACAAGTTCGGCGACATCGACTGGACGGTCAGCGAATTCGGGACGCCCTGGGTCAAAGACGTTGCGGCCCTCATCGACTGCGAGATCCATTCGGTGCAGCGTCTCGGCGACCACGACCTGGTGGTGGGCCAGGTGGTGGGGCTGTCGGTGGGTGACGAGCGATCACCACTGGTGTTCTACCGCTCCGGGTTTCACTCGCTGCAGTCGTGATCGGGGCGATAGCGGCGTCAGGCGCGCATCTCGCGCAGGAGCCGTGCGGTGAGGCCGGCGCGATTGGTGCAGCCGGTCGCGGCGAATATCCGGCTGGTGTACTTCTTGACGGACTGTTCGGTCACCGACATGACCTGTGCGATCTCGGCGTTGCTCAGGCCCTCGGCGATGAGCAGAGCGGCTTCGAACTGGCGCGGCGAGAGCAGATCTGCGATGGTGTCGCCGGTCGCAGTGAAATCGATACCGGAGGCGTGCGCCTGCAATTGCCGGCCGAGGAACCGGACGGCCACCACGTCGTCGGCGTCGAGGATGCGTTCGGAGTCGAACATCCCGACCAGCGCGTCGCCGCTGCGCGTCTTGAGGTGCATCGCCGACGCGACCGTCATCCCGTGGGGCAGAAGGTAGTCGACGACGTAGGAGTGTTGCGGCGCAGGCAGTGTCGCGAAGTCGTCGAGTTGGACGAAGCCGTCGCGGGTCAGCGCGCGTCGCGCGTCGGCCCTGGCGAAGATGTCCTTGTCGTGCCACCGCGCCTGGTATTCGTCCAGCAGACCTGCGGTGGCGCCGGTGAGCAGTGGATCGGGGTCGTCGAACGCCGCGTCGAACGAGGTCCCGGAGAAGAAGGTCACGTCGCGGATCCCGAACGAGGACATGATCGACTCGACCACCGCCGTCCGGAAGGCCGCGGATTCGGCGATGCCCGCACAGCGTTCAAGAACGTGCAGGATGGCGCGGACGTGACGTTCGGGCAGCCCGTCGAGCACGCTGACGCCGTTGTCGTCGGTCCGGGTGGGTAACACCCGATGAAGTCTAGTCTCGCGGAGGTAACAGATAGTGACAGTTGAGAATGTGACCGCAATACCGGGTCGCCGGATCGAATTCGACAGTGCCCTTGACATGTTCGAGGCCACCGTCGCGAGGAGTCCGGAGGACGACCTCATTCGGTACTTCGATGCCTCGTTGAGGGTCCGGGAGGTCGACGAACTCAGCGACGCGTTCGCGGTGGGTCTGCTCGACGCCGGTTTCGAGCACGGGGATCGGGCCGTCGTGTACATGCAGAACGTTCCGCAGTTCGTCATCGCTCAACTCGGCATCTGGAAGGCCGGCGGCATAGCGGTCTCGGCCAATCCCATGTACAAGGCGCGCGAACTCGAGGAGATCCTGCTCGATTCCGGTGCGCGCGTACTGATCGCGCTCGACTCGCTCTATGACGACGTTGCTGCGCGGGTACTCGAGAACGTGCCGGTGATGCTGGTGATCACGACTTCGGACACCGAGTTCCGGACGGCGGAAACAACAGCGGTGTGCGCCGAATCGCCGACGAAGAGTATGGCCGCCCTGTTGCGAGACAACGGAGGTCGACGCCCTCCGGCCCATCGTCCGCGCCCCGAGGACACCGCGTTGCTCACCTATACCTCGGGTACCACCGGTCCGCCGAAGGGTGCGATGACCACGCACCGGAACCTGGTGTTCAACGCCCAGACCTACCGGGACTGGGTCGGACTCGACAGCGCCGACGTCATCCTGGGTGTCGCACCCCTGTTCCACATCACCGGCATCGTCGGGCACGTGGGTGTCGCGTTGCTGACCGGTGCCCCGTTGGTGCTGATGTGTCGGTTCGATCCCGAGGGTGCGGTGGCGGCCATCGAGCGTCACCGGGCGACGTTCACGGTCGGGTCGATCACGGTGTTCATCGCGATCATGAACGCACCCAACGCATCCAGGGACGCTCTCGGTTCGCTGACCAAGATCTACTCCGGTGGGGCGCCGATCCCGCCGAGTATCGTCGAGGAGTTCTTGGACAGGTTCGGCTCGGTCATCCACAACATCTACGGCCTGACCGAGACCACCTCACCTGCACTTGCGGTGCCGTTCGGCGCGAGCGCCCCCGTGGATCACGAGTCCGGGGCGCTGTCGGTGGGTGTTCCGGTGTACGACACGGTTGTTCGGGTATGTAGCGAGGCCGGTTCCGAGGTGCCGACCGGTGAGGTCGGCGAGCTGGTGATCGAAGGACCACAGGTGGTTTCCGGCTATTGGCGCAAGCCGGAGGCCACCGCGTCGGCCCTCCCGAATGGCGCGCTGCACACCGGCGACGTCGGGTACCGGGATGGCGACGGCTGGTTCTACATCGTCGACCGAAAGAAGGACCAGATCAACGCGAGTGGCTTCAAGGTGTGGCCGCGCGAGGTGGAAGATGTGCTCTACGAACATCCTTCGGTTCGTGAGGCGGCCGTCATCGGAGTGCCCGACGCCTATCGGGGCGAGACGGTGAAGGCGTTCGTGTCGTTGCGGCCGGGTTCGTCGGCCACCGGACCGGAACTGATCGAGTTCGCGCGCGAGCGGCTGGCGGCGTACAAGGCGCCACGCGAGGTGGTGGTGCTTGCGGAGATCCCGAAGACGGCAACCGGCAAGATGCTTCGGCGGGAACTGCGCGGTTCGTGAGCGCTTTCAGAACAGGGGAGGGAGACCGAACAGCACGATCGCACCCCACACCACGTGGCAGCAGATCGGCGCCAGGACACCGTCGGTGCACCTGCGCAGGACCGCGCACACGGCGCCGAGGATGATGGCGGCGAAGCCGAGCATCGGATTTCCGCTGGCAAGGGTGGCGATGACGTAGAGGACCGTCGACACGACCACCGGATGATGCTGCTCTGCAGCCGAATACACGGCGCCACGGAAGAAGATCTCCTCGGCCAGTCCGTTGCCAAGTGTGATGACGGTGATGACGATGATGCTGCCCTCGTCGCGCAACGCGAGGACCTGTGACACCAGATCGGCCAGCGCGGGGATCTCGCGGGTGATGAGGGCACCCACCAGAAACGCCGAACCCACCAGCAACCCGGCGGCTGTGCCCAGGACGGCGGCAGCGCCGACGGATCGCGGGTCACTGAAAGCGAAGCGCCCCAGACGAATCGGGCCAGACGAGAATCCGCCGACAATCCAGGTGGCGGCGAGCACGGCGGTCAGCGGGTAGAAAGAGGCATCCCCCGGCTCGGACGTCAGCGAGAAGCCCAAGACAATGGCGCCGACGACCAGGAACACCGCGACCACGAGTCGTCGACGCCGCAGAGCGTCCGGGCCGTCGACGACCGTGCCCGGTGCGGGGGAGCCGAGCCGGTTGAGCAGTGTGCGCGAAGAAGTCATCCTGTCAGCAGGGATACCACGTTTCGGACTCGGTGTGTCGCCGAGTCGACGATCGAGCCCACGCGGCGTCGTGCTCGCATCAGATCTCCGCCGGCCCAATCGGGGTCGGAGTCGGCCAGGTGGTGCGGATCGGTGAGATCGCAGATGGGCCGCGGATAGGGCGTGTGCACCGACGCGGCCACCGCGTCCTTCATGGAGGTCAGGCCGTTTGGTGGATCGGGCACCAGATCCCGGATGTGCCGTTCACCGGCGGCCATGGGTTGGCTCAGGGAGGTGACCAGGTCGGCGGTCAGGCCGGTCGGAACGGGCACGATCCGCGCGGTGACCATGCCGGCGAGTCGAGTATTGATGTGTGGCAGGCGAACTCGCAGGCGTGGTTGCTTGATCTCGGCGAGGTAGGCGCTGAGGACCGAACGATAACGTAAACCGACGTCGGGGCCGCTGATGTCGTAGATGCCGGGTGGCACGTCGGGTGCGAGCGATGCCACGAGATAGTGCAGCACGTCGCGCACCGAGATCGGGTCCATGGCGTTGTTGACCCATTCCGGCTCCGGGATCACCGCGAGTCGGTCGGCGACGTACCGGATGATCTCGAACGATGTCGAACCGGCACCGAGGATCACCGCCGCGCGCAGCCAGACGAGTTCCGGTCCACCCAGAACATCTAGAGTTTCACCGACTTCGGCTCGGCTGCGCAGGTGCGACGACAGGGCGTCCCGTTCGCCCGGCGGTACGAACCCGCCGAGATACACGATGCGCGGCACCCCATGATCACGTGCGGC
This sequence comes from Gordonia gummivorans, assembly GCF_022513585.1. GTDB lineage: Bacteria > Actinomycetota > Actinomycetes > Mycobacteriales > Mycobacteriaceae > Gordonia. The sequence goes on along the minus strand of NZ_JAKWBF010000034.1, from coordinate 16,958 downwards.
GTCGGCGACATGACCGGCGGACCGTACGTCGACGTCGTCGAAACCCTGTCCGCCGATACCGTGGACGAGGTAGTAGACGGCGTCGACCGATCCGGCGTCGGTGAAGGCATCGCGTACCGACTCGGCATCGGTGGCGTCCATCTCCACGCCAGTGACGTCGTCGGCCCAGCAGAAGCGACGCAGGGATCGTCGGCTGCGGCTGACCGCGACGACCTCGTGACCCGCGTCGATGAGTTCGCAGACCAGGCGTGAGCCCACATATCCGGTGGCACCGGTGACCATTACTCGCATGTTTCGACGCTAAGAGCGGGGCCGGGCACGGCGGCAGTCTGCGAATCCGATTGAAACGGGATCGCGACCGATGGTCACGGGGGTATAACACAGGCAGATCGACTCGATGTGACGGCGCCCACATACTGTGTGTACAGTTGTTCACTGAAGGGCGGGAGGAGACCTGATGGATCTACTCAGATGGAGTAAGCGCCCGGCAGCCGATGTCGAGGCCAAGTCCCCCGAAGTGAATATTGTGCGGGGGTTGATCGCGCGGGCGACGACACCGCTGTTGCCCGACGACTACCTGCACCTGATCAACCCACTGTGGTCGGCGCGAGAGCTGCGCGGACGGGTCGTCGAGGTGGTGCGGGAGACCGAGGACACGGCGACGGTGAGTATTCGCACCGGCTGGGGATTCCCGGATTCGTATAAGCCGGGGCAGTACGTCGGCATCGGCCTGCAGGTAGAGGGTCGGTGGCATTGGCGGTCGTACTCGCTGACGTCGATCGGCAGCGACGTCGACAAGATGATCACCATCACGGTGAAGGCCAACCCGGACGGTTTCCTGTCGAGCCACCTCGTCGAGGGTGTCTCGCCGGGCACGATCATCCGGCTGGCCGCGCCGAAGGGTGACTTCCACCTGCCGGAGCCGCTGCCCGACTCGATTCTGTTCCTCACCGCGGGCAGTGGTATCACGCCGGTGATGGCCATGCTTCGATCGATCCGTACGCACGGCCAACGCGCCGACATCGTGCACATCCACTCCGCACCGACCCGCGACGACGTCATCTTTCGCGACGAACTCGAGAAGCTGCACGACGAGATGCCGACGTACAGTGTGCAGTTCCGGTTGACCCGCGAAGAAGGGAAGTTCGACGTCGCCGCACTCGACGCGGAAGTCCCGGACTGGCGCGAGCGGGCCTGCTGGGCGTGCGGTCCGGTTGCCATGCTCGACGCGATCGAGGACCATTTCGAGAAGGCCGACCGCCGAGAGGCACTCCACATCGAACGGTTCGCCATCGCCCGCACCGATCACGGTGGCGAGGGCGGGACGGTGACGTTCGCCAAGACTGGTAAGAGCGCCGAGATCGATGGCGCCACAACGCTCCTTGAAGCAGGCGAGGAGCTCGGCATCACCATGCCCTTCGGATGCCGGATGGGGATATGCCAGACCTGCGTGGTGCCGCTCGCCACCGGTTATGTGCGCGACCTGCGCAACGGTAACGAGCACCGCGAGGGTGACCGAATCCAGACATGCATCAGCGCCGTGTCCGGAGAATGCACGATCGATCTGTAGGGGGTTCGATGGCCATCACCGACATCGACCAGTACGCCCATCTGACCGACGCCGACGTCGAGGCGCTGGGCGCCGAACTCGATGCGATTCGACGCGACATCGAGGAATCCAGAGGCGAGGCCGACGCGCGTTACATCCGGCGCGCCATTTCGATACAGCGCGGCCTCGCGGCCGGCGGACGGGTGGCGTTGCTGTTCAGCAACCGAAAACCCGCATGGCTCTTGGGAACCGCGATGCTCTCGCTCGCGAAGATCATCGAGAACATGGAACTCGGCCACAATGTGATGCATGGCCAGTGGGACTGGATGAACGATCCCGAGATCCACTCGTCGTCCTGGGAGTGGGACACCACGTGCCCGAGCGTGCAGTGGAAGCACTCCCACAATTTCGTGCACCACAAATACACCAATGTCGTGGGGATGGACGACGACGTGGGCTACGGCATCCTGCGCGTGACCCGCGATCAGCCGTGGGAGTGGTGGAACATCGGGAATCCGATCTACAACCTGACCCTGGGTACGTTCTTCGAATACGGTGTGGCACTGCACCATCTGGAGACGGAGAAGCTGCGCAACAAGGAGAAGACCTACCGGCAGGCCGCCAAGGATCTGCGGATCATCGGGCAGAAGGTCGGCAAGCAGGCGGCCAAGGACTACCTCATCTTCCCGGCGCTGTCGGGGCCCAACTGGAAGAGCACGATCGCGGCGAACTTCACCGCGAACATCGTGCGCAACTACTGGGCGTACATGGTCATCTTCTGCGGGCATTTCCCCGACGGCGCGGAGAAGTTCACCGTCGAGGAGTACGACCACGAGGATCAGGCGCGCTGGTACCTACGACAGATGTTGGGATCGGCCAACTTTCGGGCCGGCCTGCTCATGCGATTCATGAGCGGCAACCTCAGTCACCAGATCGAACACCACCTGTTCCCGGACCTGCCGAGCAACCGGTACGAGGAGATCGGCGTGCGTGTGCGCGAGTTGTGCGACAAGTACGATCTCCCCTACACCACGGGTTCGATTGTGCACCAGTACTTCCAGTCGTTCCGGACGATCCTGAAGCTGGCTCTGCCCAACGCATTGCTGAAGGCCAGTTCCGACGACGCCCCCGAGACCGCGTCCGAGTTGCGGTTCGCGGTGCGCGAGGGTGTGCAGACCCACTTCGGCGTCGACCCGGCGACCGGCAAGCGGCGCGGGCTCCGAACCGCGTTGCGTGAGTTGAAGAACGCGCCGGTGCGCGCCGCCCAGTAGGTGGCCAGGTCTCAGTAGCTGTAGAAACCCCGCCCGCTCTTGCGGCCGAGTTGTCCGGCGTCGACCATGCGGCGCAAGAGGGCGGGCGGGGCGAGGTGCGGTTCGGCGAACTCTGCGTACAGGGATTCGGCGGCGGCGAGGGTGATATCGAGGCCGATCGTGTCGATCAGGGTGAGCGGGCCCATCGGGTAGCCGCAGCCGCCCTTCATCGCGGCGTCGATGTCCTCGGCCGACGCGTAGCCGGAATCGAGCATGCGGATGGCCTGACACAGGTAGGGGATGAGCAGGGCGTTGACGATGAAGCCGGACCGGTCGCCCGCCCGCACCGCGGTCTTGCCGAGGGTGTCCCGAACGTAGGAGGTGACGGCGTCGGCGGTCTCGTCGTTGGTGACCAGCGTGGAGATGATCTCGACCAGTGGCATCACCGGGACGGGGTTGAAGAAGTGGACGCCGACCACGCGCTCGGGCCGCTTGGTCGCGGTGGCGACCTTGATGACCGGGATCGACGACGTGTTGGTGGCCAGGATGGTGTCGTCGCCGACGACGGCGTCGAGCTGGGTGAAGATCTCCTGCTTGAGCGACTCGATCTCCGGCGCCGCCTCGATGACCAGTTCGCGGTCGCCGAGGTCGGCGTAGTCGGTGGTCACCCGCAGTCGGCCGAGCGTGGCGTCGGCGTCGTCCTGGCTGAGCTTGTTCTTGGCGACCGCCTTGGCCAGGGACTTCTCCACCCGCTGGCGCGCTGCGTCGGCGTACTCCTGCTTGACCTCGAGGATCACGACATCGCTACCGGCCTTGGCGCACACCTCCGCGATACCCGCCCCCATCGTGCCTCCGCCGATGACGCCGATCTTCTGCACAGTGAAACCTCCCAGTCGAGTGATACCCACACACGGTAGTACGTGGGTCAGGCCTGCTTGAGACCCGCCTCGGCCGCACCGGCGGTGAGTTCCGGCAGCCCGAACGCCTCAACTGGTCCCAGCGCACCCGTGGTTCTCAGGCCGCCCGCCAGTGTGGTGTCGGCTCCCCAGGCGAGCATTGCGGCGGTGAAGTCGTAGGGGTCGACGCCGGAGAGTGTGCTGGTGGCGACCACATTCCCGCCGGCGTCGACGGCCTCGGCGACCACCCAGCTCGATGCCCGGGCTCGTTGTTCGGGGCTGGGTCCGCCGGTCGATCCGCGGACCGCCCGCGACACCACTGCGTTGCCGGCCTTCTTCAGCACGCCGACCTTCCCGGCGAGCCCCGTGAGTCGTGCGCCGAACTGGAGTCCTCGGGCGGCGTTGGGTGCGGCGCTCATGTAGACGTCGACGTCACGGAGCTGCGGGTACGACCGCACCAGCGTCAGATGCTCCGACCCCGGCAGCGATGCCGCGGTGCGCGACTTGCCGTCGATCTCGAAGTTGCGGACACGAGCCCCGAGGTTGGCCGGGCGCAGGTGCCCGTCGCGCAGGGCGAAGCCTCCTTCGAACAGCATGCCCGCAATCGACGCCTGGGTTCCGCCGCTGGTCCCGGGGTTGACGACGCCGTAGCAGACTTCCGCGCGGACCGCGTCGGGTGCGTTGTCGAGCGCGAGGCCCGCCGCCAGGTTGCCGGGCACGAAGTCGAAGCCGAAGGCGCTGAGCAGCCCGACGCCAGCGTCACGGGCCTGCTCGTCACGATCGAAGACCCCGCGGATGAACGGCCCCTCACCGGTCGAGTCGAGGTAGTGCGCGCCCGCGTCGAGTGCTGCGTCGAGCGCCGGTTGTCCGTACCGCAGGAACGGTCCGACGGTGCTGATGAGGACATCGCCGCGACTCAGCAGTGCACGCACCGATGCCGGGTCGGAGACATCTGCGACGGCGGTCTCGGCGCCCCCGAGTTCATCGGCCAGCGCGGCGAGCGTGGCCTTGTTGCGCGCCGCGAGCACGGTTTGCGCACCGCGTGCCTTCAATGCGGCGGCGGTGAGCCGCCCGGTGTATCCGGTCGCCCCGAACAACACGATCTTCGCCATTCTCGCCCCCACTTCACCCGACATGATTCGACGCTCGCGACGCTACACGGGTGATTCACGCGTGCGCGACGATCTCGCCGTGCGGGATGACGATCCAGCCGTCGGGGTGGGCGGCCCAATCCAGCCAACCCTGGGCGATGGCGGCCAGGTCGGATTGATCTGCCAGGCCCCGCTCCATCGCCATTCGTCCGATCGCGGAGTGAATTCGCTTGGCCCACATGCCACCCCACGACGCGCGGTCGTCGGGGGTCGCATGGCACCACACCGAGGCCGACGGTGTGACCTCGGTAAAGCCGGCCTCATGCGCCCAACCGAGCAGGCGTCGCCCTGCATCCGGTTCGGCGTCGTTGCCCTTGGCCACCGCGCGGTAGATCTCGAGCCAACGATCGAGCCGCTCATCGCCGGGCCACCACGTGAACGCGTCGTAGTCGGCGTCGCGGACGGCGACGACGCCGCCCGGCCGGGTCACGCGCCGCATCTCCCGTAGTGCGCCAACCGGATCGGACAAGTGTTGCAGCACCTGATGTGCATGCGTGACGTCGTAGCTGTCGTCGGCGTCGGACAGCGCGTAGGCGTCGTCGACCCCGAAGTCGATGTCCAGTCCGCGGTCGGCGGCAGCCGCACGGGCCTGTGGCAGCGGGTCGTCGGTGACGTCGACACCACGTACCCGGCCGGGCGCGACGAGGGCAGCCAGGTCGATCGTGATACTGCCGGGCCCGCAGCCGACGTCGAGCAGGTCGAGTCCTGGGCGCAGGAACGGCAAGAGGTATGCGGCGGAGTTGGCCGCGGTGCGGGCCGCGTGGCTGCTCACGACGACGGCGCTGTGCCCATGGGTGTAGATGTCCTCTGGAGGTGCCACGTTCCTCACTCTCGCACAGTGGCGCATGCGAGCAGTGTCGATGCTGCAGTATGTGCAACATGACGACCTCCACGTCGCTGCGTTTCGCGCTGCTACTCACGTGCGCCAGTGGATTCTTGGACAGCTATACGTTTCTTGCGCGCGGTGGTGTGTTCGCCAACGCGCAGACCGGCAACGTGATCTTTCTCGGTCTGAATCTCGCGCAGCAACATTGGCATCAGGCGCTCGGGCACCTGTGGCCGATCCTCGCGTTCGTGGTCGGTGTCGCGTTCGCGGTGCATGTGAAGCAGGGCCGGCTCGACGGTGTGCTGGCCTATCCGATCCGCATGACGATCGGTTTGCTGGCGATTATCTTGCTCGTCGTCGGCTTCATCCCGACCTCTGCTCCGCACTGGATCGCGACCATTCCGATCAGTTTCCTGGCGGCGATGCAGATCGAATTGTTCCGCAGCATAGGTGATCTGAACTATGTGTCGGTGGCGACGACGGGCAACCTGATGCGTCTGGTGGAGGCGGGTTACGGCACGCTGGTCGAACGAAAATCGGAGTCGCGTCACGCATTTCAGGTCTACCTGGGCGTGGTGGGCATCTTCGCCGGCGGTGCGGTCATCGGCGCGTTCGCCACGGAGGCGTGGGGCGGTCACGCCGCCTGGGTGCCCGCGGCATTCCTGGCCGTCACGCTCGTGCTGTTCGTCGTGGATGAGCGGCGGGACGAGTGACGCGACCGGTCACCGCACGCGCAGTTCGGTTGCGAGGTCTTCTTGACTTGCCGCCCAGGATGCGAGCAGTTTGAGCCCGTCTGCGGCGGGGGTACCGGGTTGGGCGGTGTAGATGTTGAGCCGAAGTCCGGGCTCCGAGGGCAGCTCGAGGCTCTCGTAGTCCAGGTCGAGCTGGCCGACGGCCGGGTGCCGCAGCCGCTTTCGGCCGCTGCGATGGAATCGGACATCTTGTGATGCCCACCGCTGCCGGAACAATTCGCTCTGGGTGCACAGTTCGCCGACGAGTTCGATGAGCGCCTTGTCGTGCGGATTCTGTCCGGCTTCCAACCGGAGCATCGCCGCCGCGTCGCGAGCGATCTGGTCGTAGTCGACGAAGAGCTCTTGGGCGGCAACGGGATTGAGATACACGAAGCGGGTGGTATTGGCGGGGCGTCGGGCATCGGCGAGGACGGGTGAATACAGTGCTCGGGCAAGCTGATTCATTGCCAGGACGTCGTGGCGGCCGTTGCGAATCCAGGCAGGGGCGTCGGTGATCGCGTCGAGTATCTGCTGGAGTACCGGCCGCACGGTGGCCGGTTCGCTGCGCCGGCGTCGCGTCGCGCTCGACGCCTGTGATTGGCGCGCCAGCGCAAAGAGGTGGTCCTGTTCGGCCTCGTCGAGATGCAGCGCTCCGGCCAGCGACGCGAGAACGCTGTCGGATGCACCGGACAGATTCCCGCGTTCCATCCGGACGTAATAGTCGACCGACACCCCGGCGAGCATCGCGACCTCTTCGCGTCGCAGACCCTTGACCCGACGATTGCCCCCGTACGCGGGAAGGCCCGCCTGATCAGGGGTGATGCGAGCACGCCGCGAGCTGAGGAACTCGCGGATCTGGGTGCGGAGGTCGGTGGTGCCCATGACCTCAGGGTAGGCACCGACGCGCCGTCCAGGGAGGTACTGGCGGTACCCGGAACATCCGGCACTCCCGCAGATGTTCGGTCCGCGGTGTACTTGAGTCCATGAAAGCAACCCTGATGTACGGCGCGGGCGACGTCCGCGTCATCGATGTCCCCGACCCGAAGCTCGAACTCCCCGGCGATGCGCTGGTGCGCGTCGTCCGCTCGTGCGTGTGCGGCAGCGATCTGCATCCCTACCATTCGATGGCGTCAGATCCCGCGGGCTCCACGATGGGGCACGAGTTCATCGGTGTGGTCGAGGAGGTCGGCGCCGACGTGACGTCGGTGGCCGTCGGTGATTTCGTGATCGCACCCTTCGCCATCTCCTGCGGCGAATGTGTTTTCTGCCGCGCCGGCCTGCAGACGTCCTGCCTGCGGGGCGGATTCTGGAACGACGCTGAACTCGGTGCGGCCGGCGGTCAAGCGCAAGCAGTGCGGGTGCCGCTCGCCGACGGGACTCTCGTGAAGGTTCCCGTGGACGAGAATGCGCCCGACGACCTGCTCGCGTCGCTGCTCACGCTGTCCGACGTGTACGGCACCGGCTGGCATGCAGCCGTGCGCGGCGGCGTCACCCGGGGCAGCTCGGTGACCGTGATCGGCGACGGCGCGGTCGGGCTGCTGGCCGTGCTGTCGGCCCGCCAACTCGGTGCGGAGCAGATCGTGCTGATGGGGCGGCACGAGGTGCGCACCGATCTGGGCCGAGAGTTCGGCGCCACCGACGTGGTGGCCGAGCGTGGCGAGGACGGCATCGACAAGGTACGGGAGCTGACCGGCGGGTTGGGCAGCGAGATCGTGCTCGAGGCGGTGGGGCATCGCCCCGCCTACGACCAGGCGGTCGGCGTGGTGCGCCCCGGTGGCGTCATCAGCCGGGTCGGGGTGCCGCAGTACGACGAGGCGCCGGTCGGGTTCGGCAGCCTGTTCGGCCCCAACGTCACTCTCACGGGCGGCCCGGCTCCGGTGCGCGCCTACATCGACCGACTGCTCCCGGCCGTGCTCGACGGAACCGTGGTGCCCGGCAGGGTGTTCGACCGGACCGTCGCACTCGATGAGACACCCTCAGCGTATGCGGCCATGGATGCCCGGGAGGCACTGAAGGTGATGGTCCGGCCGTGACCGAGGTGACGACAGCAGCGGCGCCCACGTCGGCACCGACGAAGGCGCCGACCGCGATCCTGGCCATCATCCTGATCAGCTATTTCATGGTGCTGCTGGACAATTCGGTGATCTTCACCGGCCTGCCCAGTATCCGCGACGGCCTGGAGATGTCCCCGACGGCGCTGTCCTGGGTGCAGGACGCCTACACGCTGGTCTTCGGCGGACTGCTGCTCCTCGGCGCACGAGCCGGCGACCTGCTGGGTCGGCGTCGGCTGTTCATCGGTGGGCTCGCGGTGTTCGGGTTCGCGTCGCTGATGATCGGTCTATCGCCGGCCGGGTGGTGGATGATCGCCGCACGCGCCGTGCAGGGTGTGGGGGCTGCGATCGTCGCGCCCACCTCGCTGGCCCTGATCACCGAGTACTTCGGCGGCGAGGAACGGAAGAAGGCAGTCGCGTGGTACGCGGCGACCGCAGGCATCGGGGCCAGCCTCGGACTTCTGATCGGAGGTGCTCTCACCCAATGGGTTTCGTGGCGAGCTGCCTTCTTGATCAATGTCCCCATCGCCGTCGCGATGATGATCAGTAGCCGCGTGGTGCTGTCGGAGACGGCGCGTCGGCCCGGACGGTTCGACGCGGTCGGTGCGATTGCGGCAACCCTTGGTGTGGGTGCGATCGTGTTCGCGGTCATCGAGTCCGCGGAGTCGGGATGGTCGAGTCCAACGGTTGTCACCTCGTTGGCGATCGGACTGATCCTGTTGATCGCGTTGATCGTCAACGAATCCCGCGTCCCTCAACCGATCATGCCGCTGCGCCTGTTCGCGAATGCGGAACGCAGTGGCGCCTACGCCATTCGGGTCCTGTATCTCGGTGCGATGATCGGGTTCTTCTACTTCACCACCGCACTTCTGCAGGACGGGTTCGGATTCACCGCACTACAGGCCGGCCTTGCGTTCTTACCCATGACGCTGGTCAACTTCGCGGTGGCGCTGATGGTTCCGAAGCTGCTGCGCCGCTTCGACAATGCCGCTGTGCTGGTTGTCGGAGTGCTGGTGACGCTGGGCGGCATGTTCTGGCTCAGCCGGGTCGGGGCCGACGCAGGGTACTGGACTGCGGTCGCGGCGCCGATGGTGCTCATCGGGATCGGTCAGGGACTGGCGTTTGCGCCGCTGACCAATGCGGGCATCGCCGGGGTGTCGTCCGCAGATGCGGGAGCCGCGTCGGGGCTGCTCAACACCTTTCACCAGATCGGCATGGCCTTCGGGCTCGGGTTGCTCGTGACCATCTCGGCGGGTGCCGGCGACGCGGTGTTCGAGCGCACCGAGGTCGCCTTGCTCGGCGGTACCTGTCTGCTGGCGTTGGCACTCGTCGTCGCACTGTTCCTGTCCATTCGAAATCAAAAGCGTAGCGTGGCACCATGACCGTTCCGAACATTGCACTCAACAACCAAGTATCGATTCCTGCAATCGGTTTCGGCGTCTACCAGTCGGCACCGGAGGATACCGTCGATGCGGTGGGCGCCGCTCTGGAGACCGGATATCGCCATATCGACACCGCCGCTGCCTATCTGAACGAGCGCGAGGTCGGGAAGGCGATTCGACGCTCCGGGATCGACCGGTCCGAGGTGTTCATCGAGACCAAGGTGTGGATCACCGATTACGGTTACGACGCGACTTTGCACGCCTTCGACAAGGGCGCGGGCAAACTGGGTGTCGAACAGATCGACCTGCTCATCCTGCATCAGGCGTTGCCGGGCGAGTTCGATCTGACGATTGGTGCGTACAAGGCGCTCGAGACACTGCTCGCCGACGGAAAGGTCCGCGCGATCGGCGTCAGCAACTTCATGCCGTCACACGTCGAAAATCTGTTGGCTGCAACGTCGATCGTGCCGGCGATCAATCAGATCGAGGTTCATCCGTACTTCCGGCAGTCCGAACTGCTGACGGTGAACTCCGACCACGGGATCGTGTCGCAGGCGTGGTCGCCCATCGGTGGCATCACGTTCTACCGCGACGGGTCGCACGGGTCGACGCTCGACGACCCGGTTCTCGGCAAGATCGGCGTCGACCACGGCAAGACGCCGGCGCAGGTGATGTTGCGGTGGCACATTCAGCAGGGCCGGCAGGTGATCCCCAAGTCGGTGACTCCCGAGCGGATCGCGGAGAACTTCGACGTGTTCGACTTCGAGCTAGCCCCAGAAGAACTGTCCGCGATCGACGCACTGGACACCGGGGTGCGAGGCGGACCCGAACCCGAGGTGATCACCCGCGAGACGTTCGGACTCGACATTCCCGAAGCGTGACCACGCGACTCACGAGGTGACCCGGGCTTGCAGCAGCGCGGTGACGGTGGGCCGCGTCGCTGCCAGCCACGGTTCGTATGCCCTCGGGTCGTCGTGGGCGGCGTCGACCACGTAGAGCCCGCGACCGGGCACGGTGCCGCCGATCTCGGTGAGGACCGGACGAAGCGTCAGCTCCGGTGCCAGTGAGTGTGCGGGACTACCGCCCAGCATGAGCGGAACGGCGACGCCCGACAGTCCCGTCCCGCCGGCGAACCGGTCGAGGAACAGCTTCAGCAGGCCCGTGTAGGCGGCCTTGTAGGTGGGGCTTGCGAAGATCACAAGGTCGCTGTTGCCCACCTGCGTGACCAGTTCGGCGACGTCGGCGTCGGCCCAGTCGAGGATCGCGGCGCCGAGTGTTGCCAGGTCAACCACCAGGTCGGGGTCCGCTCCGGTCAGCTCGCGGGCAAGATGGGTCGCGGCGGCGAGGGTGCGACTGGCCGGTTTGGGATTGCCGACGACGACGGCGGTGCTGGTCATGGATATCGTCCGTTCTGTTGTGCTCGTGATCGATCAGGAATCGAGAAGCGACCGTAGTCGCGACAGTCCTACGCTCACATCATGCGATGGCCGAACGGGCCGTCGATCCCGGTGAGAGGAAGAATCATGAAGACGATGACGTGCCGTGAACTCGGTGGACCGTGCGACACCGCGCACCGCGGCGAGGATGCGAACGAGGTCATCCACGCGCAGGATAAGCATCTCAAGGACGCTGTCGCGGCAGGGGACGACTCCCATCGGCCTGCGGCCGACGAGATGAAGGGGCGGTGGCGCCGTCCGGTGTCGGGGTTGAAGTGGTATCGCAAGGCCCAGAAGGATTTCGCGGCGCTGCCGGAGGATTGAGTCGACGAGGTTCACGGGATGGCGGCCGACCATCCTTCGAGTGCGCCAAGCGTATGTGTCGCGGCGGTCTGGGTCAGTGGCATCGGCTCGGACCCGCCGACGCCCAGGGACACCCGGCGAAGGGTCGGGAGTGCTGGCCGGGCGCGCTGCCCGAGCCGGTCCAGGGCGTTGGCGGCCTGCAGGCGCACCCAGCCGTCGGGGTGGGAAGCCATCGCCCAGGCGAGGTGGTCGACGCCGCTTCGGTCACCGGCAAGTGCGAGTACCTCGGCGAGCATGAGCTTCACGTGGGCGGACGGCTCGGCGGCGAGTACGGCTCGTAGCGAACGGTTCTCGTGTGCAGCGGCGCCGAGCAAGCGCAGCCCACTTGCGGCCCAGTAGCGCATCACTGCGTTGGGGTGATGGAGTTCGCGACGGAACGTCGGGAGGTTCGCAACGTCACGCTTGATGGCGAGCGATGCGATCCGCATGATCTCTTCGAGAGGATACGCGCGTGCTGAGCGGCTCTCGACGTAGCCTTCGGCCGGATCGCTCTCCGGGATGAATCCGTTGTCGTTGACTGCGATCAGGTGGGTGTCCAAGGCGGTTCGCAGGCGACTGAGGACGTCTGTGAACTCCTTTCGTGCAACAAGATTCGATGTCTCGTCAGGATCTGCGGAGACGTCGTAGAGTTCCTCGGCGGGCCGCGGTCGCCAGAATCGTGCCTGTGCATCGGGCAGCGCGCCGCGCTGGTTGCGCACCGCCCACTCGCGATAGCCGGCCTGCAGCCACATGAACTGCACGTGCTGGCCGTTGGGAACGTCGGGCATGTAGTTGCGGATGTAGCGGAACCGCTTGGACCGTGCGGTTCGGACGAAGTCGTAGCGCTCGTCCATCCGGTTGCGCATGCCGAATGCGTACTCTGACGATGTCTGCTCGTTGCCCGCGAATCGGTTGCCGTGCATACATTGTGGGACCCGTAGCCCGGCCGTCGACAGCACCGTCGGTGCGAGATCGGTGCTGACACAAACGGTGTGGTCGATGGTCGACCCGGGGGAGTCAGGGGCGAGGTGCGGCACCGCGCGGCCGAAGCGCGCGATGAGCGGGATCTTGAGCCCGCTGTCGTAGCAGAATCGCTTGGACCGCGGGAGCACACCACCGTGGTCGCTGAGGTACAGGACGATGGTGTCGTCGGCGAGGCCGGCTTTTTCGAGTTCGCGTAGTCGGAACGCGAGTTCGGAGTCCATCTGGTTGATCTGGTTCAAGTAGGTCGCGGCATCGTTGCGGGTGGTGGGTGTGTCCGGGTAGTAGGGCGGGATGCGGACGTCCTCGGGCCGCGTCGGTCCGCCGACGATCGGGGTCGGTGCGACCGCGTGAATCCGGGCCAGCTCGTGCAGGTAGGGCGTCGACACTCCGGGCGGTGCGGACGCGGGTACGGCAAAGGCCATGGCCAACTCGTGTGTCATCGTCGGGTTGAAGACCGCGTAGAACGGCGCACCGGGAGGACTTTTGCGCCAGTGTGCTTGTGGTGACGACTCATCCCAGGTGCGTCGCAGGTCGAGTCCTGCTGCGTTGTAATCCTCTTTGGCGTTGTTGGTGCAGTAGTAGCCGGCGTCGCGCAGGAATTGGGTCCAGCCCGCGCCGTTGAGTTCGGTCGGCAGCGCGCCGGCCGCTCGCATCTGGTTGGCCGGTGCGCAGCTCTCGGGTGCGACGCCGGTGATCATCGCAAACCGGGACGGTGCGCAGACGGGGGCGGCCGAGAACGCATGTGTCCACCGGATGCCGGTGGCGGCAAGCCGGTCGATGGTCGGTGTGTGGGCGCGTCCACCGTAGACGCCGAGATGCTGGGCTCCGCAGTCCTCACTGACCAGGACGAGGAAGTTGGGTCGACGTCGAGGACGTGCTTCGGTGCGTCCGATGCCGGAGGTGGCGGCGGCGAGTCCGGCGACCGCCCCACCCGAGAGCACCTGCCTACGACTGACTGACATCTGATGAGCATTGCAGTTGGGCGCGTTCCGGACCGGGTTTCGTGTTCACTGCGCCAAAGTGGCGTTACTCGACGCGCCGATACAGCATGGTGGTCCGGTACCGGTGGATTCCGTCGACCACGACGTTTTGTGTTCGGCAGAGCTGGTCGCCATCTCGGACGAGTTCTTCGACGATGTCGAGATCGTCTGCCACGCGAGCAATTCCATTCGGTGTGCCGTTGTGACCCATGACGTAATCGCGGCCGTCTGCAGTAGCAAGGTATCCGTGGAAGGGGCGTCCGAGGTGGCCGCCAGCACCCTCCGAATCGAAGAAGTAGATCGCCGGGTCGACGCCGTCGGACAGTTCGTAGAAGGAGCCATCCGCCCGAATGGTGAGTTCGATCGGAGCCTCGATCGGTTGTGGTTCGTCTCCCGATTGGTGCGCCGAGTGCATGCGCCACACACCCACCAGGTCCTGGGTGAATTCGCCCGCGTGGTGCTCGGGCAGGAACTTGTCCCGGATGAGCAGTTGGTCGTAGGGGACGCGGATCTCGTCGTCGGGCCGGTGGTCGGAAACGATCGTCAGTTCCCGTGTGACCGACGGTGCCGACGAGATGACGGTGAACGGTGTGGTCGTGTTGGACGCGAGGCAGACGGTTGTGCCACGTAAGTGGTTGTCCTCCAGGGATATCGGACGTGCACCTGCCGTCAGGTCGCGGGTGCGGCCGAAGAGTGCGTCGAGGCGTTCGGGAACCTGGCGCCACAGGAACCATGGCAGCGCCTCGTTGCCGGTGACCAGTCGTAATTGCATTGTGCGGGTGGCACGTTCGACGGTGAAGATGACGCTCAGCTCTTGTGCGTGCGCCCGTGCTTGTTGGGCGACGTCGTCGATGGCCTCGTCCAAGGCGAACGGCAGGTCACGAGGAGGGTGCGCCCACGCGCCGTCGTGAAAGATCTGGAGGTTGGTGATCGTGGTGCCGTCGCGTATCTCCTTGATGAGTGCCATCTGTTGCCATTCGGGCATCGACCCGGCCTGGTGACCGAACCGGCGATGGGCAGGCCATTCGCCGAAGACGAGGTCGGCGTAGTTCTTGGCATCGCTGCGCGACAAGGTGATGGTCTGCATTCATTCCCCAACTCACTCGCAAACCCCCGTTGCGAGGTGAGCCGTGAGCGTAACCCGAGTTCTGGCTGTACGCGGCAGTCGGAATGTGGTTGTGCATCGACCGGATGACGATGTGGATGGTGGAGGGGCTACGTTCAGTCCAGGGCGTATGAGGAGGTGAGCGATGACGGCCACGACGCTGACGACCGACTACCTCGTGGTCGGTGCCGGTGCGATGGGTATGGCATTCACCGATGCGCTGATCGACCACGCTGACGTACACGTCACGATCGTCGACCGCCGACATGCTGCCGGCGGACATTGGCTCGACGCGTATCCGTTCGTGCATCTGCATCAGGCGTCGTCGTTCTATGGGGTGGCGTCGACGCTGCTCGGGGACGGTTCGGTCCAGCTGAGCGGACCCGAAAAGGGGCTCGGTGAGCGGGCGCGCAAGCCCGCGATCGAAGCGTACTTCGACGACATCATGCGTCGCCGCTTCGTCGGGTCGGGCCGGGTGACCTTCCTGTCGGCCAGTGAGTACCGCACCGACGGTGACGCCCATCTGGTGACGTCGCGGGTGTCGGGGGAGACCGTGTCCGTCGAAGTACGTCGGCGCGTCGTGGACGCCACCTATCTGTCGCCGTCGATTCCGGCGTCGACGCCGCCACCCTTCGCAGTCGCAGACGATGTGCCAGTGGTCGCGGTCAACCGAATCGCCGACCTGTCGGAGCCGATTTCGCCCGCTCGCTTCGCTCGCGGCGCGATGACACCTCGTAACTTCGTGATCGTCGGTGCCGGGAAGACCGCGACCGACGCGATCGTCTGGCTGCTCGGTCATGGCGTTGCATCAAATCGGATCACGTGGGTGCGCCCGCGTGAGCCATGGATGCTGAATCGTGCTGTGGTGCAGCCAGATCCCTTGGTGTCGCTGAAGCTGTCCGCAGATACGATGGAGGCTGCTGCCCGCGCGGATAGTGTCGATGACTTTTTCCTGCGTCTGGAAGCGGCCGGCGTCATGATGCGCATCGACCGCGGTTTGCTACCGACAATGGCCAAGGCGCCGACTCTGGGGGAGTGGGAACTCGACTTGTTGCGTTCGGTCGAGAATGTCGTTCGACTGGGGCATGTCCGGGGGATATCGGCACGCGAGGTGGTGCTCGACGGCGGCGCGGTTCCGCTGCCGCCCGACTCTGTGGTGGTGCATTGTGCTGCAGCGGGTTTGAAGTACCCGCCGCTGGTGCCGCTGTGGGGTGAGAAGATTCGGTTGCAGACGATCCGCGCGGGTTTCCCGTGTTTCGGTGCCGCGCTTGCCGGCTACGTCGAGGCGACGCGCGACGACGATCGTGATCGGAATCGTCTTTGCCCCCCGAACGCATTGGCCGACAGCCCTATTGACTGGATTCGTATGCAGTTGCGCGGTTCGATGGCCACGCGCAGCTTCATGGCCGAGGACGACATCGCCGCGTGGGCCAATGGTTGTGCGCTGAATCCGGCGCGCATCGGTCCGGACGCACGCGAGGACCCAGCCGTCGCGTCGGCCTCCGCGCGACTTGCCGAGTGGGCGGGGCCGGGTCTGTTGAGAATGGGTGAGTTGTCGGCGTTGCCGTGACCGTGATCAGCGGCGGTTGCGGCGCCAGATCTCGGTCGACAGCAGTGTGGCGAAAGCACACCATGCCGGGTATGCCGCCACTGCAGTGCAGGCGCGCGCGTCGACCTGTGCGGTGCGTCGGGTCAGGTCGGCGCTGCTGGCTGTCAGGAGGCCGGCGGCGACGGCGGCCGGACCCAGTCGGTGGGCTCCGAAGAACAACCAGCTCCAGCCGGCGTTGAGCGCCAGGTTGGTGCCGAGTGCCGCCGCGTAGCGCAGGCGCTCGTCGTCGCGGTGCTCGTCTTCGAGGCGGTCGAGCGCGGCGGCGGACGTGACGGCGATGTCGGCGTAGAGCGTCGTCCATGCCACCGGAAACACCACCGGAGGAGGCGTGAAAGGTGGTTTGCGCAGCGTCGGATACCAAGTGTCGACGGCGGATCTCGAAGCGGAACTCCCGACGACGGCTGCGGCCGCGGTTGCGGCTCCCGTGGACAGCAAGGTTCTCAATCGCATGGTTCCACGGTACGGATCTGATCCCTGATCAGAAGGGTGGTGGGGGTTCGGCTTCGATGCGGAGTCGGTTGCGCAGGCGTTCGCGTTGTCGGCGGAGGTGTTTGTCGACGGTGCGGGGTCGGCGTCGTTTCTTGGGGAGTTCGCCGGTGCCGTCGAAGATGACCCGCGGTCGGGTGCGGGTGTCGGCGGGGCGCCACCGGATTCGGCCGAGGGCGT
>NZ_JAKWBF010000033.1 GCF_022513585.1 Gordonia gummivorans | reverse complement strand
TCGCCCCCGCACCCCGACCCGTCCGGTCGGATACGCCCGTACTCGGGTGGTGCGGGGGCCGCTTCGTGTCGGGGCGCGGGCATATTCGCGTAGTGGACTACTCGTGAGTCCGACGCCGGAACCGGGTGGAATTAGCACTGTCAGCCCGATCTATCGAGGAGACAGCGATGACCACCACAGCGACGCAAGCGGCCCACGCCCCCCGCGACGTGTCGTCGATCGGCGGTGCGGCAACGGGTTTCGCGGGCCGGTTCTGGGGTCCGGGTGATGTGGACTTCGGATGTTCGGACACACCGGATTTCGTCTTCGACGACCCGCACGCGGCCGGTATCTTCCACCATCTCGAGGATGGGGTCACCAGCATCCACAACCGCGGCGACGAAGTTGTCGGTGTGTTGGTGCTCGGCGTCGACGGACTGCTCGAACGGGTGGTCCTGTCTCCCGGTGAGGTGACGCCGCTGCCGGCACAGGATCTGCTCTGTTACGTGCAGGGGACCCGCACCGACGGCAGGCCCCGACTGTTCGGTGCGCTGTGGACGCAGGGTGGCCGGGTGATGGGTAGCACGCTGCCGATCCCCACTCGACGTGAGTTTCTCGATCAGCATTACCTGACCCCGTGGAGCGCCGACTGGAACGGTGGCTACACCCATCAGGACCATCTCGATGCCGAGGGTGACGGGCTCTCGTTCCAGTACCGCACCGGTGGGTCGTCGATCACCGTGCGCAACACCGGCGAGAAGTGGATGGCGGTGCTGCACAACGGGGGTCATGTCCGTGCGGTGACCGAGATCCCGCCGGGCGCGATGGCGACCTTCCCGGTGGACCCCGAGGCGAAGGCCGGGCAGGTCTTCTCCGTGGTCGGTCGGCGCGTCGGTGGTGGCGCCGGTCGTGCGCCGTACATGTCGGCGTCGGGCACGATCCACCCGGGCTGGCCCGGCCGGCCGGGGACGGCCACGAATTACGGGTCGGTGGTGATCATGCTGGGCGCGGTGGTCTACAGCGCCTTGCCGAAGCGGAATCTGTACCTGGCCTGGTCGGATCGCCGCAGGCTGCGGCACGGGTGCCGGAGTCGACGCCAGGCGTGAGTGACCGCGCTCAGCCGACGTGGCGTCGTAGTTTCGCCGACAACCGGGGGGTGAGGTCGCCGTCGGCGTCGACGCGTTCCTCGACGTAGGCGAAGTCACCGTCCTCGACGAGGCCGTAGAGACGTTTGGCGCCACCGGCGTGACTTCCGGTCTCGGATCGGATCACCACGTCGGTGGTCAGGTTCCACGAGGTCTGATTGAGTGGACGGCCGTAGAACAGCTCGATCCAGCCCTCCGCATGCGCCAGGAGGAACTCGATGCTGTCGTCTTCGGTGATGCGCCAGAACCCGGATTCGCGAAGATCGGGCCGGACGAAGTTCGCGTCCTCGTCGATCACCCAGGAGCGTGACTCCCAGCTCAGGAAGTTCTGACCATCATGGGAGACGACGATCTGCTGGGCGAAGTGGTAGTCCTCGCCGGTGTGCGGATTGTGCCCCTCGCCCTCGCCGCGCCACACCCCGACCATCGGCAGCAGCGCGAGCAACCCGGGGTGCAGGTCGGCGCCGAGCCGGAGGTTGGCGGTGTCGGCGGGCAGCGGGAGGTCGTCCCAGGTGGGGACGTTGCGTTCACGGCTACCCGATTCGACGGCACGTGCTTCCGCTTGGTTGATCGCCTCGTCGCCGGAGCGACGCGGGTCGCCACCGGAAGCGTCGGTGCTCACGACTCGTCGGTGACCAGTCGGTAGAGCACGTAGACGGCGAACCAGGTGATCAGCAATGCCGCGAGCACCAGGAGAATCTCGAAGAAGATGACCACGGGTCGATTCTACCTTCCGGGGTTGGCGCGCTCTCGGTCAGCTACCGAACAGGCCGCCGAGGCTGCCGAAGTCGGGACCGGCGGGGCCCGAGCTCAGTGTGCAGCCGGGGCCGTACAGCATGCGGTAGACCGCGCACTTGGCGTTGCGATCGTCGAGGCGGATGACGGTGCCGTGCCGGGTGCGGCCGGGTCCGCCGATGGTGGTGATCGGTGTGGGACCCGACCACGGGCCATTGGGGGAGGGTGCCGTCGAGTAGTAGATCTTGCGGTCGCCGTAGATCTTGTCGGTGTACAGGAAGTAGGTGCCGCCGACGCGCGTCATGCTCGGCCCCTCCTGCACGCGCGCCGCGCAGTTCACGGTGCGCTGCCACGGTCCGTTGAACGACCCCGACCGCCAGACCTCGTTGCAGTTGCCGTCGCGCTTGATGTTCAGGTACTTGGTGTTGCCCTGCTGGAACAGCGAAGCGTCGATACGGTCGCGGGCGCCGGGGTTCAGATTGATGCGATTGGCGGGTCCGGCGTTGAAGATGATGCTTCGTCCGCTCGGGACCGCACGACCGCGTCCGGCCGCGGTGATGTCGAGCTGGTTGACCCGCACCATGTACGGCGTCATCCGGTCTGCTCCGACCTGGCCGCGGTGATGTCCGAAGTAGCCCGCGGTCAGAACGATCCAGATGCTGCCGTCGGCGGCCTTGTACCAATCGGGGGCGACGATGTCGCTGCCGCGCGGCGCCGGATTCAGCGAGATGCCTGCGTAGGCCCCGTTGTTGAACTGTCGCCCTTCCGGTCTCGACCAGTTCTTGCCGTCTCGGGACACGCCGATCATCGGCCAGAACCGCCCGTTCTTGCGTGGCCAGTTCGACAGCATCCAGAAGTATCCGTTGTGGTAGATGACCGACGGATCGCTGAACGGATTCTGGCCACGACGGTACGGCGTCGACAGGTACTTGAACGTCTTGCCGTTGGACGAGTAGTACATCGTGTCGGTCAGGTCGCCGTCACCCGAGAAGAACGTCCCGACCAGGACGTTGGATCGTGCGAACTGCTCGAATGACGGTGCCGCGTGCGCGGGCGCGACGACATGTGCCGATGCGGCTCCGAACAGGGCCAGCATCGTGATGGCCAATCGGAGGCGGAGGGATGGGCGGCGTCGTGATGCGCAGCCAGACTGCGTGACCGTCGTGGACATGCGTCAGAAATATCATGTGTCCGATTGCACGGACGTACCGAAATGCGTTCGGCGCCAACATTTCGTCCGTTCGGAGGAACGGGACCGCGAGAAACGCGAACGGCCCGGTCACCTCCGAAGAGGTGACCGGGCCGCGTCGTTGGGGACTACGCGATCACTTGCTGACGGTGATGTCGTGCTCGTGCACGCCCGGGCCGTCGGGGTTGATCGTCTGCTCGCCGTTGCCGACCGACGACAGCGCACGAATCGTCCAGGTGCCGGGAGCGGCGAAGAACCGGAAGTCACCGGTCGGGCTCGCGACGACCTCGGCGGTGAACTCACCGGTCGAGTCGAGCAGACGGACGAACGCGCCTGCCACGGCACTACCCGAGGCGTCGGTGACCTGTCCGGTCAGGACGGTCTCCTTCTCCACGTCGACGCCTGCGGGCAGTTTCTGTCCCTGTTTGGGTGCAGCACACATGATTTCTTACTTTCCTTCTCCGAGTTCGATCGGGACGCCGATCAGCGAGCCGTACTCGGTCCAGCTGCCGTCGTAGTTCTTGACGTTCTGCTGGCCGAGGAGTTCCTTGAGGACGAACCAGGTGTGGCTCGACCGCTCGCCGATGCGGCAGTAGGCGATGGTGTCCTTCGAGCCGTCGAGGCCGGCCTCACCGTAGAGCTCCTTGAGGTCCTCGTCGCTCTTGAAGGTGCCGTCCTCGTTGGCGGCCTTGCTCCACGGCACGTTGATGGCGCCGGGGATGTGGCCGGGACGCTGGCTCTGCTCCTGCGGGAGGTGAGCCGGCGCAAGGATCTTGCCGGAGAACTCGTCGGGGCTGCGCACGTCGACCAGGTTCTTGACGCCGATGTCGGCGACGACCTCGTCGCGGAACGCGCGGATGGTGTTGTCGGGCTCGCCGGCCTTGTAGGTGGTGGCCGGACGGCTCACGGCGTCGGTCGACAGCGGACGGCCGTCGAGTTCCCACTTCTTGCGGCCGCCGTCGAGGAGCTTGACGTCGTTGTGGCCGTACAGCTTGAAGTACCAGTAGGCGTAGGCCGCGAACCAGTTGTTGTTGCCGCCGTAGAGGACCACGGTGTCGTCGTTGGCGATACCGCGCTCGGAGAGCAGCTTGGAGAACTGGTCGGCGTCGACGAAGTCGCGACGGACCGGATCCTGCAGATCGGTCTTCCAGTCGAGCTTGACGGCGCCTTCGATGTGGCCGCCGTCGTAGGCCGAGGTGTCCTCGTCGACCTCGACGAAGACGATGCCGTCGGTGTTGAGATTCTGCTCAGCCCATTCGGCGCTGACCAGGACATCGGAACGTGCCATGGTTGGGGTCCTTCCCAGAGATGTGTGGATGGGGTTGTGACAGGGGTGTGTTCTGACAGGGGCAACGACCAAGACGTCGGCACAGGAGTCGTCAGGCGCACGACGAACCGGTCGTCATCGACGGGTGGACGGGCCGAGGCAGGAATTAGAGCCTCGATGACCGTCAGTGCTGCGGGCGACAGCAACAGTTGGCGACTCGACAGAAGTCGATCGCCCGGCGTCGGGTGAGCAAGAACTCACGGCGCTGTTGCATGCCCACGAGGGTACAACAGGGCATCGGGCAGCCAGAAAACGCGGGGGTGGTCTTCAGAACGCGTCGAGGCGCAGGTCCGCGGGGCCACTGTCCGCATGCAGCAGGATGTCGCCGCCCAGGCTGGCCGCCCACTGCGGTGTGAGGCCCCAGGGCAGCGGAATCAACGGCAGAATCGTGGTGAACCGATCGAGGACGGCTGCCCGCATGGCCTCGGGGACGTCGGCATCGACGTGGCGTTCGGGCCCCGTGTAATAGTCGGTCGCCCGGATCGCCAGACGCCCATCCTGCACGCTCAGGTCCACCGAGACGCTGACCCTCACCTTGGGTCCGTCGAACGTCGACGCCGACGGCGGGTTGTCGGGGTCGTCGCCCGCGGACGGGGGAAGGGCGACGGTGCCGGTGAGGACAACGCCCGACTGCCTGCTGGGGGCGCCGTCCTGCGGTCCGCCGCCGCCCACCTTGCCGTCGGGTGCGGGGGTGCTCACCGTCAGATCGACGATCCCCAGGTAACGGGCCATGGTGACGGCATCGAGCTTGGTGTGGGCAGAGACGGACTCCGTGCGTACAACGTCATCGGCCGTGATGTCCCACGCGTCATCGATGTGCCACAGCCCCAGCGTCGCGCCGAGTTCACCGCGACAGCCGCCTCGACCCTCGCAGCCGGGCAGGGTGACGTCACGCGCTGCGATGACGGCACCGTCGAACCGGCCTGCACGCACGTGCGTGAGGAAAGGGAATCCGCTCAGCGTCACTTCGGGGTCGAAGGACACCCGCGGTGAGGCGGCGATCGCCCGGGACATCTGATACTCCGTGCGGATCGCCAGGCCGACGTCGGCGAGAACCGCCAGCAGTCCTGTGACCACGATCACAATGAGGGCGATGGCGACGTACCGACGGCCGGGAACCCGCCGATCGGAACCCGTGCCATGATCGCCCCGTCGATCGGGTTCGCTCACCCCTGGCCTGCCTTGTTAACAGCGAATCGCGCCATTGGCGCTATTCTGTCACCTATCGCGCACACGTTGGTAAGGCAGAGTAAACAATGGCCAGGTGCGGCGCGTAGAGGGGCCGTACGCCCGGCGGCGCATTCACAAGGAAGATCGGAGTGTCGATGGATCTCCTGCTGTTGACCGCCGACCCCAACCCCGAGGCGGTTCTGCCGTCGCTGTCGCTGCTGGCGCACACCGTTCGGGTGGCGCCCACCGAGGTCTCGTCGCTGATGGAGGCAGGTAACTCCGACGTCGCCATCGTCGACGCCCGGACCGACCTCGCAGCGGCCCGTGGACTGTGCCGCCTGCTCGGCAGCACGGGATCGGCCGTCCCGGTGGCCGCGGTGCTCACCGAGGGCGGGCTCGTGGCGGTGAACGCCGATTGGGGTATCGACGAGTTCCTGCTGCCCGGAACGGGACCCGCGGAACTCGACGCCCGACTGCGGCTGCTGGTGGTCCGTACGCGCGGGGTGACCTCCGAAGAGGCGTCGGGCAAGGTGACTTTGGGTGAACTGATCATCGACGAGGGCACCTACACCGCGCGGTTGCGCGGCCGTCCGCTCGATCTCACCTACAAGGAGTTCGAACTCCTGAAGTACCTCGCGCAGAACGCCGGCCGGGTGTTCACCAGAGCGCAACTACTCCAAGAGGTCTGGGGCTACGACTTCTTCGGCGGCACGCGGACGGTCGACGTCCACGTGCGGCGTCTGCGGGCCAAACTCGGCAGCGAACACGAATCGCTCATCGGCACGGTGCGCAACGTCGGGTACAAGGCGGTTCGCCCGAGCCGGGGTCGTTCGTCGGGTTCGGATGCGGCACTGGACGGTTCACAGGCGGAAGTCGACTCCGACGACCTCGACCTCGACGACGCCCCGCTCGGTGGCGAGGATCCGTTCGACGAGGAATTGCGCACCAGCGCCAATGGCAATTGACGGTATCGCGGTCCGCACGCGTCTCGACGACGACGAGGCTGCGCGGGCGCTCGCATTTGTACGGGAAGCGACTGCGGCAGACGGAGTTTCGCCGTTGTCGGAGCAGGCGGTCGCGGCCATCGAGACCGCCGACGGTGCCGCTGTGCACGTGCTCTCGACGGCCGGCTACGCCAACATCATTGCCGGACGGCCGGGGGAGTCCGCGATGATCGAGGCGGTCGTCGACCCCGCGCTCCGACGCCGCGGGCATGGTCGGGCGTTGCTGGACAAGGCATTCGAGGCCGCCGCGGATCTGCGATCGGAGTCCGACCCGGCGCCGCGCGTCTGGGCACACGGTGACCTGCCGGAGGCGGTGGCGTTGGCCGCCGCGATGGGTCTGCAGCGTCGCCGGGAGCTCCTGCAACTGCGCAGGTCGTTGGTCTCGGGCCCGCAGCTGCCCGACCTCGTCGTCGACGACTCGATCGTATTGCGCACCTACGCAGGCGAATCCGATGACGCCGAGATCTTGCGTGTCAACAATGCGGCCTTCGACTGGCATCCCGAGCAGGGCGGCTGGAGCCTGGCGCAGATCACCGAACGCACGTCGGCGCCGTGGTTCGACCCGCAGGGACTGTTCCTGGCATTCGACGCGGCAGCGCCGGACACCCTGCTCGGATTCCACTGGACCAAGCAGCACGACGCGGAGCTCGGTGAGGTCTACATCGTCGGCGTCGATCCGGCCGCCCAAGGGCGCGGGCTCGGTCGGCTGCTGACCCTGGCCGGACTGCATCACCTGGCCGAGGTGGGAATGCGTGAGGTGAATCTGTACGTGGAGGGCGACAACACCGCCGCGCTGCACACGTACCATCGGTTGGGATTCGACCGCTACGCGATCGACGTCGCTTACGGGAACTGAACCGAGAAGAAAGAACGTGTCCGACAACACCATCGGGGGGTGGAGTGTTGCGTTACATTGCTGCGGTGACCGGCTGGCTGCTGGTCGCCCTCGGCGTGGCCGGGGTGATCGCGCACTTCTCGGGATGGGCGAACACCGTGTGGGCCCGGGCGGCGGCGTTCACGCCGCTGATGATCCTCGGCGCGGTGGTCGGGCTGATCCTGCTCGGGCTTGCGCGGTTCGTCTGGTCGGCGGTGGTGGCGCTCGTTGTCGTCGTTGTCGGACTGCCGACTCAGGTGCCGCTGTTCGTCGGCGCCGACGAGCACGTCGCAGAGTCGGACCTGCGGGTCATGCAGGCCAATATCTATCTCGGACAAGCCGATACGACGGCTCTGGCACGGCTGGCCGACGACCGCGACATCGATGTCCTCACCGTGGTGGAGCTGACGCCCGACGCGGCCCGACGCATCGAAACGACGAGTCTGCGGGCGCGACTGCCCTTCGCCTACCTCGATCCTCGTGAGGGCGGCAGTGGTTCGGGGATCTATTCGCGCTACCCGCTCTCCGACACTCGAGAGCTCACCGGTCTGACGCACGCCAATCTCCGTGCGGTCGTGACCATTCCGGGGGTCGGACGCCGCGCGCTCTATGCGCTGCACCCGATTCCGCCCTATCCCGAACCCGCCTGGAAGTGGCAACTCGAACTGCGACGCCTCGGCGAGCAACTGCGTGCTGAGCCGTTGCCCTTGATCATCGGGACCGACGTCAACTCCACCTACGACCATCGCCCGTTCCGTGACCTGCTCGCCGGATCGGATGCGCCGTACTCGCCCGGTCTCACCGACGCGGCGGACCACCTGGGCGCGGGGATCGTCGCGACCTACCCGGCGAATCGGGCGTTCCCGCCGATGCTTGCCCTCGATCGTGTGCTGACCCGTGGCGGACCCGTTCCCACCGGGTTCGAGGCGGTCGACCTGCCCGGTTCGGACCATCGAGGTGTGGTTGCCACGGTCCGGCCGTGACGGCAGCGCATCACCGGGCTGGTGGAATGAGCCGCGGTGCCACTGTACGTAGGTCGGCATAGGTGACAATGCCAGGCTGGGCCGCGCACACCGCCGGTATGGCGTTGACGAGCGGCGCGGCGGTGATGCGGAGTCCGATCCCCCGCATCCGTGCCGGGGTGAGATCGGCCAGGTCTGCTGCTGTCGGGATGAGGCCGATACGCACATGCACGGCGGGATCGCCGACGACGTCGAGAAGGTAGCCGTGTTCGACGGTCCATGCCGGTTCCAAGGCGGTGGTCGCCACCCATCTCTGGTTCACGGCCACGACTTCGAGTGTGGTTCGGGTCCCCCTTGGGGCGGCCCCATCCGACGCCGGCGAAGTTCGCGTCGCCCACGAACTGTGAGACGTCCACCGATTCCGTCATCGACACGTGGCTGACACTGGTGGACAGGCCACCGGCCACTGCTGCCGCCAGCTGTGCGAAGCCGGGGTTCATGCCGCTGCCGAAAAGCGAGGCTCCTCCGGCGGCGGCTGCCGCTTCCAACGATGCGCGGTCCGACGGCGACAGATTCGACCCGGTGACGAACTCGGCGCTGGTGACGACATTGATTCCGGCCCTCAGCAGCAATGCGACTTCGTTGACGTCGAAACGAAGCGGACTGTAGACGGCGCAGTCCGGATCGAGAGCGAGCAGCGAGTCGACGTCGTCGGTCGCGAGAACTCCCAGCTCGCTCCCGAGTCCGCAGAGCTCGCCGAGATCCACACCTACCTTTGCCGGCGAGTACGCAAATGCCCCGACCAACTCGAGGTCGGGCCGTTGGGCAACCGCCCGGACCGCCTCCTTCGCGACATTCCCTGTCGTCCACTGAATCACCCGCAGAGGCATGAGTTCTCCATTCGCTGATTCCCGACCGAATGGCCTTCTTCCATGCCGGCTTCCGAACGCGCAGGCATGAGCATGACTCCGACGACCAGGCTCGACGCGAACAGCGCCAGGGCGGCCCACGGCCACCACGTGATCGCCACCGAATCGGCATCGAGGTCCACCGACCGTCCGATCGCGTCGATGCGGAGGGCATCATCGACGATGAACCACAAGACCGCGGCGATACCGATGGCGGACACCACGATCGCGAGGTAGGCCGCTGCCGACGAATGGTAGGACGGGCTCGTTCGCCACAGTGCGACCACGGCCAGCACGCACGCGGCGGCCAACAGCACTGCGCCGGTTGTCGTACTGATTCCAGTGCACTGGAGACTCTGTGTGGCTCCCGGCTGTTGGATCTGCGCCGACGACAACTGCGCGGCCTGAGGAATCGGAGCACCCCGACCGCGCACCCACGGCATGAACACGGCGACTACCGCGGCCGCGCTGAGCGCGAACAGTGTCACCGACCAACAGAACTCGCGATCGGTGCGTCGCGACTTCACGGAGTCGGCGTCGCAGGCGTCGTTGCTGTCGGTGAGTTGTTCGAGGAGGCAGCGTCGTTGGGGGCAAGGTTTGGTGTCCCCGCACCGTTGGAACCGTCCTGTGCCACGCCCGCGATCCCCGCGACGTCGGTGATGAGCCAGTTGTCGTCTCGATCGAGGGTGATGGTGTAGGGAGTCACCGTGTTCAGACCGTTGGGGTTCTGGGTGCTGGTCATGTGCGTGGAGACGAACACCTGCACCACGAATTGTCGATCGGCTCGGACGTCGATGGTCTTCGCGGCGATCAGCTTGGCGGTCTGGCTCCACTGAACCTGTTGGATCAACGGGGTCAGGGTCTTGACGGCAACGTCGAAGCGGGAGGCCAGTTCGGGTGCCGTTCCCTTCTTCAGGGCCGCCGACCACGGAGCCAGGTCCTTGAAGTCGAAGGTCGCGGCTCCGACCGCGTAGTCGCCGGCTACGCGCTCGGCCGACTGTTTGTCCGCGGTGAGGTTCTCGGCAGCCGTCAGGTCTTTGGAACTCCGGTATGCGAGAACGCCGAAGACGGCCGCAGCCACCAGCGCGGCCAGACACAGCACCGTCATCCCGACGATCACCGGGTGCCGACGGGGGTTGAGGTTCTCGCTCAGTTGTTCGCGCACCGAGGGTTTGGTCACCGAGGGTTTGGCCGGTTCGGCAACCTTGGCTGTGGTCTTGGTTTCAGCAGCAACCACTTCGGTCTTGCCGACGTCAGAATCCGGCTCGGGATCGGTGTCCTGCAACTCGGCGAGGGCCTGGTGGACGTCGATGCTCATGGGCTGTTCCTCATCTCACTTGGGTATGGTCACGTTGAGTCGCAGACCGTTGCCCGGCATCATCTGCATGACCCGGTCGAGGAGCGTTGCGATGTCGAGATTGGCGAGCGTGGCACCCGAACGTTGCGCCGCGGGAAGCAATGTGGACGCCAACGTTCCGATCGGCGGCGCGATCTTGGCCACGAGGGGTGCCGACCTGTTCAGGACCGGCTTCCACCGCTCGCCGATCAACTCTCCGCCACGGGTGAAGTCCGCGAAGGGTTTGACGCTGTTGATCACGCGTCGCAGGCTCTCGCCCGCGTACAGCAACTCAGGTCGGGTAGGCCGCAGAGCCGGCCCAATCCACTGGCCGCGCTGCAACATCGAGGTCGCGTTGCCGATGATGGTCACCAAAGCGGGCTGCGAATAGATCATCGTCGCGGCCAGCACCTGAGCGGCCGGCGTCAGCCGGGCGACGGCATCCTGAGTCCCTTCCAGCGCTGTCGAGAGCGTGGTGACAAGCCGATCGACCAACCCGGGATCGACCTGGTCGAGCAACTGCTGGGTGGAGCCGAGCAATTCGGGCACCGAGGCGGGCACGTCGACGACGTTGGCCGCCAACGTCTGACCATCCGCGATGACATCGTCGCCGCCGTACAGCGGCGGCACGACCGACACGCTCGACTCACCGAGCATCGACTGGGCCGCGATCTCGATCTGGCTGTCGACCGGGATCTCGTAGCGGGAGTCGTAGGCGATCGAGACCTCGACGGTCTTCCCGGCGTAGGCGACCGAGGTGACCTCGCCGATCGGCACACCCCGCAGCAGGACCGCAGATCCGGTGTGCAGCCCGTTGGAGGCGGGCACCGTCAACCACACGGTCGTCTTGTGGGTGAAGGGTTGCTGCGCAAGAACTCCGAAGGACAGGTACGCAGCCGATGCAACGAACACGGCGAGCGTTGCCAGGATGGAGACGAAGTACCGGATCGTCATCGCAGCGCCCCGATCATCCGCAACACCGACGACACCGCGGTCGTCACGTCCTTGTCGTCGACCGACAACTTGTCGACGGAGATCGCACCGTTCTTGACGAACGGCACCACCGACCTCTGTCCGACGTCGATCATCGCGCCGAGATTGCCGTTGAACTGCGTTGACCGAGCCGAGTAGCTGCGCAGCAGCGGAACGAGCTTGTCCAAGAACGGATTCAGTTGGGCGAGTCGAGGGGTCAGCCAGCTCAGACCGGCCGCCAAGGCACTCGACCCGGCGACCAGTTTGAAACCCTCGGTGACAGAATTGAAGACGGCCCGGAGGCCGAATTGTCCTGCACCACTGAACGAATACGCCAGGGCGTCGGGGTTGGCGGCCATCTCGGCGGCGGCGGCCTGCAGGGAGGTGATCATCGAGTTCAGCTGACGGGTGCCCTGCGCGAGGTCGGCGATGTCCTCGGCACCGACACGCGACGCGGCGGCGAGGTCGGCCCCGGGGACGTCGATCGACTGGTTCACCTTCCGGATCGATTCCTGCACTCGCAGAATCGAACCGCCCGACATGAAGTCGGCAAGGTTGACGATGATGTCCTCCACCTGCGGACCAGGATCGGTGTCCGCCAACGGGATGACAGCGCCGTCGTCGAGCATCGTCGATTCGCCGCCGCTCGCTGCCGGCGGCGGGATCAGGGCGACGTAGATGTCGCCGAGCAGGGTCGACTGGCGCAGCTCGGCGCGGGTTCCGGACGGGATGTGCGCCTGAGATTGCAGCCCCAGCCGCAACCGGGCAGCGTTGGGTACCAGGTCGATGGACTCCAGCGTGCCGATCTGGGTGCCCCGCGCGAGGACGCGGGCGCCCAGTGGCAGGTTGACCACCGAGGCGAAGTCGACGTAGAGGACCGCGCCGTCGGCCGACGACGTCACGCGCGGCAACAGCGATGCGGGACTCGTGCTTCGGCCGACGACGACGATGACCAGAGCGGCCACCACCGCCAGCACGCACATCGCCATCTTGATTGTGTGACGGACATTTCCGCCTGCCCGACCGCTCACCTGGCACCTCCCTGCACCGCGCGTGCGACGAGTTCGGCCAGGTCCACATCGGAGACCGACGCCGTCCTCGGATTGCATCCTCCCGGGTCGGCCCGGTTGACGAGCGCACACAGCGTTGCGCTGTTCGGTGTTCGTACGGCCACCCGGGGACCGCGGTAGGAGAGGTGGAAGGCTGCCGCATTGCGGTTGACGGTCGTCGCCAGACTCGTTGCGATACCGGGGGTCTTCTCGAGGATCGTCTTGAGGTCGTCGGTGTGGGCGATCGCGACGTCGATGAAAGGTGTTGCGACGTCGCCCATGTCGAGAACCGGCGGCAGCACGTTGCCCAGCAGGTCATCGAGGCCCGGGCCCGACCGGCCCAGCCCGTCGAAGATGTACACGAAGTCCTCGAACAACCGCGCCATGAAATGGGTGAGAGTTGCCGCATTGATCCCGATCTCGCGAATACCGTCCCAGTTCTGGTTCGCCACGTTGGTCAGCACGGCCAAGTTGTCGAAGACGGTGCGCATCTGCCCGAGGAAGCGATCCGGGTCGGCCATCAGCCGCGAGAGATTGGTGACCGTCGCGTTGATGTCCTTGCCGGTGCCGTCGAGCTGACGGTCGGCGGCGGTGAGCAGCGCGCCCACCGGCGCGCCGGAATCGGTTCCTTTGCCGCCGACTTCGTTGAACATGGTGGTGAAGGACTGGAACGCGGTACTCACCGAGATGGGTGTATGGGATCTGTTCAGCGGTATGCACTGATCTGTGGCCAGTGTCTGACCGCCACGCGCTTCGCTGTCGACGAGCTCGATCCGACGGTCGGCGAGGACCGAGTTGTTCACTGCGACAAGACTTGTCTTGGCGCTGATCGAGCGGTCGATCCTCATGTCGACGGTGATGGTGTTGTCGTGCGCGGAGATTGCGGTCACCTTGCCGACCCGGACACCGCGAACGTTCACCGCGTTGCCGACGTAGAGCCCGGCCGCGTCGGGGAGCTGTGCGCACACCGGACGTGTGTCGTCGGCGGTCAGCCGCGAGTAGATCGTGACCGCACCGACCACCACGGCCACCGCGACGATCGCCGCCACCAGCGCGCGCTGCCTTCCACGGATCTCGGGCATGCCGAACTTGTTGGCCATCAGCAGGTCCTGCCGGCGATCGGGATGCAGATGACGGAGTCGTCGACGACGCTGTCGCCGAAGTCGAGCGAGACGCCATGGGGTGTCACGATCCTGGACAGTTGGTCGGCCATGGTCCGCAGCTGGCGAATGGCCTCGGCCATCCGTCGCGACATCTCGTTGGTCTGTCCGGCCATCGCGGCGAGCTTGTGCAGCGGCGGCTTGATCCGCTTCTGGTACGGGTCACCGAAGATGTCGCCCACGTAGAGAACCATTTCCGCGAGAGCGTCGTAGGTCAGGATGCCCCGATCCTTGTAGCCGATGATCAGGGGCAGCACGGACCGGATTCGGCGGATCATCTCGATCAACGTGTCGCGCTGGGCGACGAGGGCGGTGGTGTACTCCCCACCGAGATCGGCGATGCTCTGAATCTGACGTTGCTGCTCGTCCAACAGGGCAGTGATGTCGGCCGCATTGGTGAGGATCCCACGCACCGCCCCTGGCGCGGCGTCGAGACTGCGGGTGGTGGCCACGGCGGTTCCGCGTAGCGTCAGCGCGTCGATGCGACCCACCGTGGAGGCCGCCGAGTCCAGCACCTCGCCGGTCGAGTAGGGGATCGAAACCCGCTGCGCGGGAATGGGGGTGTCACCGAGTGGTGTTCCGCCAGAAGGCAGCAGCGCGACGTAGGTTCCGCCCACGACGGTCAGCATCCGCACTTGCATGGACGTCTGATCGCCGACGAAGACGGAGGATTCGACGTCGAGCGTGACATCGACGTGACCGTCGCCGAGCGTCACGTCGCTGACCTTGCCGACCGGGATTCCGGCGACGCGAACCTCTGTGCCGCTGGTGATTCCGCCGCTCTCGCTCATCACCGCGTGATACTGCACGCGCCCAGGGGGTTTGAGATAGAAGAACGACGTCACCGCCACCAGGATCGCGACGGCCACCACGAGTCCGAATGCCCACGCCAGTTCGCCGCGGCGGCCGATCTCGTCGCGCACGGCGAAGTCCTCCAGCCTCGAGAGGACGGGAACCCGTTTGCTCATTTCCGGCACAGCGTCACCTTCCCGCCCCCGAGCAGGATGGTGCCCATCGCCGGCAATGCCACCTCGCCGTGTGAGCAATTGGCATCAAATCCGTACTGGCCCATGGTCGCGTTCACCGTCGACAACATGGTCGGCACCAAGCCGAGAACCTCGGTCAATTTCGTGGTGTCCGGGACCAACTCCAGGATTCTCCGAGAGATCTGGTCGTGGCCGCCCAGTCCGACGTCGAAGCTGCTCTTCATCAGATCGACGATCGGCGGAAACACCTGCGAGCCGGTTCCGAATGCCGCCTTCAACAGATCCAGCCGGTTCTCCAGGGTGTCGAAGAGCATGCCCATGTTCGTCATCAAGGCGTTGATCATCGACGACTTGCCTTGCAGCTGTGCGGATACCGTCGCCAGGTTCGCCAAGATCACGGTGATCATCGCGCGTTTGTTGGTGGCGAACTGGGCAAGTCGGTCGATGTCACCGAGGACCGTGCCTATTCCGACCCCGTCCTCGCCCTGGATGAGGTGCAGCAGATTGGTGGCGAAGGTGTTGAAGACCGCTGGGTCTGCGCCGGTGAGGATCGGTCGAAGTCCGTTGAACAGCTTGGTGATGTCGAAGGAGCCGATCGTCCTCGACACCGGAATGGTGTGGTCGGGATCGATCGCCTGACCCTCGCCCGATGCTGCGTCGGGCCGGGTGATCGCGATGTATCGCTGCCCGACGAGGTTCTGAAAGCGAATCGCGAGCTGGTCTTTGTCGGTGAGCCGGTTGTCGGTGCGCACCGACAACTCGACCTGCGCGACGCCCGAGGGCTGCAGGTCGATGTCGAGTACCTTCCCGACCGCGACCCCTCGGATACGGACGTCGGCGTTCTTGTGTAGCCCGAACACATCGCTGAATTCGGCTCGGTAGGTTTCGGTGTCGCCGCCGACCGGACGGTTGATGGCCGTGACAATGGCATACACGGCAAGGATCACCACGCTGGCGACCAGCAGCAGGCGCATGAGTGCAGATCGGGCGCTTCTCATGGTTTACCTCGCAGCCCGGCCAGCAGCTGATTGACCGGTGTGGAGAATCCGGGGACCAACTCGAGGTTCACCTCGGTCGACAGCGTCGTCCTGCCGGTTCGCGGATCCGTGTGAAAGGCGTTGCCAAATCGGTGAATTGCTTGTGCGAGCTGTGATGGGGTCACCCCACGCAGCGCGGTACCCAGCGGCGTCGCATACGCGTTGGCCAGATCGAGAACCGCACCAAAACCGCTCATACCGTTGAAGAGGGCGCCGAGACCGGAGAACAGGTCGCCGATGTCCCCGATCATGCTCGTCACGCTCTCGGTGTAGGGCTTGTCAGCGAGGAGCGGGGTGGTCAGGGTGATCTCCAGCCCGCTGATCGCCGATGCCCCGGCCACCGCCAGACCGTTGAAAGCGTCTGTCGCAACGGGCAAGAGTGTCTTGATGCGCGCCGTCTGACCGCGTTGCAACGTCTGAAGGGCGACGGTCGTCGCTGTCATGAAGGGTGCGAGCCTCGTGGTCGTGTCACTGAGATTCCGCAGCAGCACGGTGAGTTCGGGGGTGAGGACCGGCAGGGTGAGCCTGCCGGCACTGCGCATGATCGCGGTCATCGTGTTGTCGGCCGGCGCCTGTTGCAGCTCGATGACGCTGCCCGAGCGGACCGGGACGCCGGTGGTCGCCGGCCCCAAGCGCACGGCATCGGACCCGAACAGGTTGCGGGAGACAAAACTGACCGCCGAATCGTTGGTCAGCTCGCCGATCTCCGAACGTTCGGCACAGATCGTCAGTCGCGTCGAATACGGCTGCGACGTGTCGAGCCCGCAGACGGAACCGATCGTCTCGCCGCGGACGTCGACCGGCACCCCGATCTGGATGCCGTCGGGCACGGCCGGCGCCAGGACGTCGAACTCCACCATTCCGTCGTCACCCGAGAAGGGTTTGACGACAACCAATGTCACGATCGCCGCCAGCACCGCGACGGTGACGATGCCACGCAGTCGCAGTGTTCGCGCCGAGCGCCCACGTGCAGCGCTCATGCGAAGTTCAATCCCGAGTTCAGCCCCCAGAACATCAGCGACATCGCCATGTCGGTGGTGACGATGAGCACGAGGCTCGCGCGAATCGCCCGGCCCGAGGCGATGCCGACCCCTTCCGGTCCGCCGTGCGCGAAGAAGCCGTAGTAGGTGTGCGCGATGATCACGACGATCGCGAAGACCACCACCTTCAATGTCGAGTACACGACGTCGACCGGACTCACGAACGCCTCGACGTAACGGTCGTATGCGCCGGCCGACTGTCCGTAGAAGACACTGACGACGATTCGCGACGACAGGTATGCCAAACACAGCGAGACCAGATAGAACGGCACGATCGCGAGGACGCCGGCCACCACCCGGGTGCCGACGACGAACGGGATGGGCCGGATGGCCTGTGCCTCGAGCGCGTCGATCTCCTCAGAGATGCGCATCGAGCCGATCTCGGCGGTCATGCGGCATCCGGCCTGCGCGGCGAACCCGACCGCGGCGATGATGGGCGCCATCTCGCGGGTGGCGGCGTATCCGGTGATGAGGCCGGCCATCGGCGAGAGATTGAGCGACGACAGACTCGTGACACCCAGGATGCCGATCATGCCGCCGACCGACAGGCCGAGGATGGCGAGAACGCTCGCGATACCGCCGCCCACCATGAACGAACCGTTGCCCCAGGTGACCTCGGCAAACGCTGCGAGGGTCTGTTTACGGTAGGCGCGCAGAGTATGTGGCAACCCCGCGATCACGTCGAGGACGAAACTCGTCTGCCGTCCGATGTGCTCGAACGGCTGCCCGGTCGCGTCTGCGGCACGGCGCAGTCTCATGCCCCGCGCGCTGGGTATCAGGGTGGGTGTCGGCGCCATCAGATCACCTGCACCGGAATGAACAGGGTCGTCACCTGCGTGATGATCACGTTGATCACCATCGACGCGACGATCCCCAGGACGACTGCCGCGTTGACGGCGTCGGCCACACCTCGCGCACCGCCGGCGGCCTCGAGGCCACGACGAGCTGCGATGACGACCACCACGAATCCGAAGACCACCGATTTACCCAGACAGATCCACAGGTCGGTGGTCGAGGCATAACTGCCGAAGGACTGCCAGTACGAGCCGGCGACCACACCCTGCCCGGTGATGGCGACGATGAAGCTCGCAGCCACCGCGATCACGATGATCAGGATCGACAGCACCGGAGCCACGATCACCATCGCCACCATCCGCGGCGCGACGAGGCGTCGGGTGGGGTCGATTCCGAGTACCCGCATCGCATCGATCTCCTCGCGAACGGTCCGGGCCCCGAGGTCCGCGGTGATGGCCGAGGCGCCCGCACCGCCGAGCAGAAGTGCGGCCGCCATGGGTGCCCCCTGCTGGATGACTCCCATGCCACCGACCGCGCCGGCCATCGAGGTGGCGCCGAGGTTGCTGGTCAGACCGCCGATCTGCACCGCGATGATCACACCGAACGGGACCGACATCAGCAGCGCCGGCAACACGGTGATGCTCAGCAGAAACCAGGCCTGGACCACGGTCTCACGCACCGGGAAGCGTCCACCGGCCATGTCCATGGCCGCAATGAGCGGAGTCCGGGCACCGAGCCGGACCGTGCGGCCGAAGCTCTGCGCACTGGTGGCGAGTGGCACCGGCGCCCCCATTCCTCGGTCAAGCACTTGCTTGGTTTTGAAACGCCCACGAACCCCTTGTTTCAGATTGTGAGCTTGAGCGAGTATCACACAAAGAGGTGTCCCGTGTCACACCCCCATCACGAAATGACGCTTCACAAGGGGATATGGCTGCTCGGGCGGATGCCTCTGGGTGCGATATTCGATCTGACCGGGTCCTGCGGTGTGTACATCCATGAGAAGAACGCGTCGTGTACGTTCAGAAGTGTGAGCGTCGCCACCAAGCATCGGACACGCGCTGATCGGCGCGTGACGATCGAAAGCGCGCAGGCCGACGCCATCGCCGATGCGGCCGCCGACGAGATTCGGCGCTCCGGAGTGCGCGGCGCCAACCTCGAGCGCATCGCTGCTGACGCCGGAGTCAGCCGCAGCACCCTGTACCGCCGATTTCCGAAGAAGGAAGATCTGCTCGGCGCGGTCGTGGAACGTCTACGACGCGGCTATGCCCGGCAGGTCGTCATGTCGACCGCCGGGAAAAACCCCCGAGACGCCGTTGTCGAGACATTCGTGATCGGAGTGCTCGGCATTCGCACAGACGACCTGGTGAGAAAGATCGTCGCCGACACTCCCGACGCCTTGGGCATGTTCGTCGGATTCGATACGGCCCAGGTCGAGGATCTCGTCGAGGCGTTCAGTCAAGGCATCGCCGCAAACCTGAGGAGCGCCGGTGCATCGATGCCCGAGGAGGACCTGAGGCATGCAGCCGAACTGGTGTTCCGGATGCTCACTTCGCTTGCCTTGACCCCGACGCGAGCCCTCGATATCGACGACGCCGAGTCGGTGCGCAGTTACGCTGCCAAATTCATCGCGCCGATGATCTGGTGAGCTCTCGCGCCTGCGCCCAGCAATAGGTGCATGCACCCTATGCCCGCATTGCGGAATTTCTCGCGACAGCGGCGAGTTGGCGTGCCCAATTCATCTTCCGTTCACCTCCCGTAGGCCACTGGTCCACCGCTCACCCATAGCTTCAATTCGGACACTCCGGGCCCACCGGCACGCCCCCCAATGCGTGTGCCGGCGCACCTGAACGAAAGGCAACACCAGCAGTGAAGATCAAGCGGAATCCCGCCCTGGCTGCGGTCTCGACCCTCGCGGCTCTCACCCTTGCCATGACGGCGTGCAGCAGCGACGAGACCCAGACCATCAGTGGTGAGGGATCGACTGCCCAGCAGAAGGCCATGGAGAGCTTCAGCAACATGCTGGCCGAGAACAGCAACATCGTTCTCGACTACACCGGCAGCGGCTCGGGCGACGGCATCAAGAAGTTCATCGCAGGCGACGTCGACTTCGCCGGCTCCGACTCGGCCCTCAAGGACGACGAGGTGGCAAAGGCCACCGCCCGCTGTGGCAACAACCCCGCCTGGCACATCCCGCTGGTCGTCGGCCCGGTGGCGCTGGCCTACAACCTCCCCGGCGTCGACAAGCTGAACCTGAACCCGACGGTCCTCGCCGGCATCTTCGACTCCAAGATCGCCACGTGGAACGACCCGCAGATCGCGGCCCTCAACCCCGGCGTCGCGCTGCCATCCACCAAGATCGTGCCGGTGCACCGCTCCGACAGCTCGGGCACCACCGACAACTTCCAGTACTTCCTCTCGTCGTCGGCCCCGCAGGCCTGGACCTACGGCCACGGCAAGGAGTTCAAGGGCAAGGGTGGTTCGGCCGCGGCCAAGTCGACCGGCGTCGGCAACACCGTCAAGGCGACCCCGGGCTCCATCACCTACGTCGAGTGGGGCTTCGCCACCGAGAACAAGCTCGGTGTCGCCCAGATCGACTTCGGTTCGGGCGCCGTTCCGCTGAACGCCGACACCACGGCTGCTGCGCTGAACAACGTCACCTTCAAGAAGCCGGGCAGCAAGGACCTCGAGGTCGACACCGCCGCGCTGTTCGCGTCGAAGGCTCCGGGCACCTACCCGCTGCTGCTGACCACCTACGAGATCGTGTGCTCGACCGGCTACAGCGACTCCGCCACCAGCACCACGCTGAAGGATGCCTTCACCAAGATCCTCAACGACGGTCAGGCGGCCCTGCCGGATCTCGGCTACGTCCCGCTGCCTGCGCAGTACAAGGCCACTCTGCAGGGCACGGTTGACGCGCTTGCTCCTGCCGGCGGCAACGCATAACCGAAGATACCGACGATGATGTGCGCGGGGCCGCTTCGCGTTGCGGTCCCGCGCACGTCGTTGAGAGACTGATGCGGACTCCCAGCGTGTCCGCGCGACGCCGGAGAGTGGCTCGATGACCAAAGCCGATTCAGAAGGACGCATGACCTCCATCAGTAAAGAAGAGGGCGCCCTGCCACCCCCGGGTGACGGCTCCGATTCACCGGTGCCCACGCCCGACGACAAACAGCCCGGCGGCCTGCACGCCGCAGCACACCACCGGCTCGCCGACCAGATCTTCCGCTCCCTGGCGGTCGGCTCCGGTTTCGTGGTGTCGATCGTCATCGGGTTGATCGCGATATTCCTCATCGCACAAGCGGCCCCGTCGCTTGCCAAGAACTCCGAGAACTTCTTCACCTACTCCGGCCCGTGGGTCACCTCGGGCAGCGAACTCGCCTTCGGTATCCCGCAGCTCTTCTACGCCACGATGGTCGTGTCGATCATCGCGCTGCTGATCGCGATGCCGGTCGCCCTGGCGATCTCGATCTTCCTCACCGAGTACGCGCCCAAGCGTCTGATCGGACCGGTCACCTACACCGTCGACCTCCTCGCGGCCGTCCCGTCGATCGTCTACGGCCTCTGGGGCATTCTGGTGCTCGGGCCCGCGCTGGTTCCGGTCAACAACTGGCTGGTCGCCAATCTCGGGTTCCTGCCGTTCTTCCAGGAGCCCACCCAGGTGGCCAACATGTCGACCGGCGGCACGCTGCTCACCGCCGGCATCGTCCTGGCGGTGATGATCCTGCCGATCATCACCGCGGTGACCCGCGAGGTCTTCATGCAGACCCCCAAGGGGCATCGCGAAGCGGCACTTGCGTTGGGCGCGACCAAGTTCGAGGTCGTCAAGCTCGCCGTCATGCCGTTCGGTTTCTCCGGTTACATCAGCGGTTCGATGCTCGGCCTCGGTCGCGCCCTCGGCGAGACGATGGCCCTGCTGCTGATCATCTCGACCGTCGGCCCGATGGACTTCAACCTGATGGAGAGCGGCGAGACGTTCGCGACCAAGATCGCCAACAACGCGGCGGAGTTCGACTCGCCGGCCAAGACCGGCGCCTACATCTCCGCGGGTTTGACGCTGTTCGTCTTGACCTTCATCGTCAACGCGGCAGCTCGCGCCGTCATCACCGGAAAGAAGAAGTGATATGAGCGTCACCACCGAGACGTCGACCGATCCGGTCAAGAAGCGTCCGTCCGGTTTCACGCCGCTGTCCGCGCGTCGACGGTTCGCCGACAGTTCGGTCAAGATCCTGGTCATCGCGTCGCTCGGCGTCGCGCTGGTCCCGCTGGTCTGGCTGGTCGTGACGTTGGTCGCCAATGGCATCGAACCCATCCTCGACCCGGAATGGTGGACCAAGCCCGAGCTGAAGGGCGGCGCCGCCAACGCCATCGTCGGCACGCTCATCCAGACGGCGATCGCGGCGGTCATCTCGATCCCGCTCGGCATCTTCGTCGCGATCTACCTGGTCGAATACAGCACGGGTAAGTCGGTCCTGGCCCGCACCACGACCTTCATGGTCGACATCCTCTCGGGTGTGCCGTCCATCGTCGCCGCACTGTTCGTGTACGCGGTGTGGCGCACGACGCTCGGGCTGCCGCGATCGGGTTTCGTGGTCGCCATCGCGCTGGTGCTGCTGATGGTGCCGCTGGTGGTCCGTGCCACCGAGGAGATGCTCAAGATCGTCCCGCAGGACCTGCGCGAGGCAGCCTACGCCCTCGGCATTCCGAAGTGGAAGACGATCCTGCGGGTCGTCCTGCCGACCGCGATGTCGGGCATCATCACCGGCGTCATGCTCGCCATCGCCCGCGTCATGGGTGAATCCGCGCCGGTGCTGATCCTCGTCGGGTCGACGCGGGCGATGAACTGGAATCCCTTCGACGGCAACCAGGAATCGCTGCCGCTGATGATGGTGCAGCAGTACAACAACGGGCCCGGTGCCCTGGACCTGGTGTGGGGTGCGGCCCTGACCCTCGTCATCCTGGTCGCCCTCGTCTACTTCAGCGCCAAGTGGGTGGCCAAGATCTTCGCCCCCAAGACCTCCTGACCCTTCGAGGCTCGCTCCGCTCACACCTCAGGGAGCGGCTCACACAGATCGGAACACAGCAATGGCCAAGCGGCTCGACATCAAAGACCTGAACATCTACTACGGCAGCTTCCACGCGGTCAAGGACGTCACCCTCGACGTGCCGCCGCGCTGCATCACCGCCTTCATCGGGCCGTCCGGTTGCGGCAAGTCGACGGTGCTTCGGACCCTGAACCGCATGCACGAGGTGACGCCCGGCGCCCACGCGACCGGCAGCGTCCTGCTCGACGGTGAGGACATCTACGGCAAGGGCGTCGACCCGGTCAGCGTCCGCTCCACCATCGGCATGGTGTTCCAGCGCCCCAACCCGTTCCCGACGATGTCGATCCGCGACAACGTCGTGGCCGGCCTCAAACTGCAGGGAGTCCGTGGCAAGTCGGAGCTCGACGAGGTCGCCGAGCGCAGCCTGCGCGGCGCCAACCTGTGGGAAGAGGTCAAGGATCGCCTCGACAAGCCGGGCGGTGGTCTCTCGGGCGGTCAGCAGCAGCGTCTGTGCATCGCGCGTGCCATCGCGGTGTCGCCGGACGTGCTGCTCATGGACGAGCCCTGCTCCGCCCTCGACCCGATCTCGACGCTGGCCATCGAGGATCTGATGGGCGAGCTGAAGAAGGAGTACACGATCGTCATCGTCACCCACAACATGCAGCAGGCTGCGCGTGTGAGTGACCAGACCGCGTTCTTCAACCTCGAGGGCATCGGGCAGCCGGGGCAGCTCGTGGAGATCAACGACACCGAGACGATGTTCTCCAACCCGCTCAAGCGGGAGACCGAGGACTACATCTCCGGTCGCTTCGGCTGAGCAGACCCACCCGCCGGCTGGGGTGACCCCTCCCGCCGGCTGAGGTGCGAGGAGCGCTAGCGACGAGCCTCGAAGGCCCCTGGTGAGATGACATTTCTTGTCTCACCAGGACCCTTCGAGGCTCGCTTCGCTCGCACCTCAGGGAGCGGTGGGGCTTTCGCTCGCACCTCAGGGAGCGGTAGGGAACTACATACTCAGCAGCAAGATCACCAGAAGCGCGACCAGTGAGGCGGTCACGCCCAGGTAGGTCATGATCTGGCGCCGGTGCGCGGCAGCTTCCGCGTCGTGCTCGGACACCGCGTTGAAGTCGGGCTCGGTTGGATAGTGGAGACCCATTCGGCCACCTTAACGCCGGGTGAGTCCGCAGGTGAAATCGAAGCGGGGCCGCTCACAGTGTGAACGGCCCCGTGTCGACGAGCACACCGCACCGGCGTCAGGAAACCTCTTGGTACTGCTCGGGGGTCTGGCCGGTGGCCTGGAAGACGACGCGACGCCCGATGAGGACGGCGTGGTCGGCGAAGCGCTCGTAGAAGCGGCCGAGCAGGGTCACGTCGACGGCGGCGGCGACGCCGTGGCTCCATTCCCGGTCCATCAGCACGGTGAACAGGTGACGATGCAGGTCGTCCATCGCGTCGTCGTCTTCCTGCAGTCGCACCGCGGCCTCGGGGTCCTGGGTGTTGAGCACCTCGCGAGCGTTGTGTGCCAGCTTCACGGCCAGCCGGCCCATCTCGGCGAAGTAGCCGTTGACCTCTTCGGGAAGGGCCTTGGCGGGGTGGCGTCGTCGGGCGATCTTGGCGACGTGCAGGGCGAGCGCGCCCATGCGGTCGACATCGGCGACGATCTGGAAGCCACTGACGATCCCACGCAGGTCGCCCGCGACCGGGGCCTGCAGTGCGAGCAGGGCAAACGCCTGCTCCTCGGCCCGCGCCGACAGCTCGCTCATGCGGTCGTTGTCGGTGATGACCTCTTCGGCGACGGCGAGGTCGGCCTGCAGGAGAGCCTGGGTGGCCCGGGCCATCGCCGCGCCGGCGAGTTCACACATCTCTCCGAGGATGCTGTTGAGCGCCTCGAGCTGCTCATGGTAGGCGGTACGCATAGGCCAAGTTTACGTGTTCTGGCTGGTATTCCCCGAGCCGGCGCAATGAACACACCGTGAACGGGGGCGTACGAGTCTGT
The DNA here is from genome assembly GCF_022513585.1 of Gordonia gummivorans. GTDB lineage: Bacteria > Actinomycetota > Actinomycetes > Mycobacteriales > Mycobacteriaceae > Gordonia. The sequence continues at coordinate 37,710 of NZ_JAKWBF010000033.1, read as the reverse complement.
TCGGCAGTATTCGTCCGGCTACGCGCAGGTGGTGTCGCCGGCGTTGGTGATGGCCAGGTCGTTGGGCAGGTTGTTGACCCGCACCGACGGCGGCAACTGGTTCACCGTCAGCGTGCTCCCGGCTTCCGGTGCGCTACCCACGCTTCCCGTGAAGCCACTTCCCAAGATGACCTCCACACCCGACCGGACCGTGCGGTCGGACTGAATGGTGGCACCCGGAATCGTCGCGGCCAGCGTTGCCGCCGCGTCCTGCTGACCGGGTCCGTAACGGACCACGGTGTCCGCGCGGCTCTCCGACGCGTCGGCGACACCGCGGACGTCGAACCCCTGTGCGGCGAGTTGTTCGGAGACCCCGGCCGCCAGACCGGTCTGGCCGCTGCCGTTGAGCACCCGCACGCCGACGTTGGCCGGGCTCTGCGCGGTCGCGGTGACCCGGCTCGGTGTGTCGGGCGTGGTGGTGCTTCCGGCGGTGTTGTCGGTGGTGGTCGTGCTCTTCTTCGGCGCCGACTTACGCCCGGTCTCCCGCGGGAGTGCCTGGTCGTCGATGATCGCGTTGAAGATCGCGTTGATGCCCTCGGTGTTCGGCAGTTCGTTGTTGCTGCCGTCGGTGGCGGTGCCCGTCGTCGGGATGGTGATGAAGGAGACCTTGCCGGCTTCGATGCCCTGCATCGATTCGGCGAGGTCCAGCAACGACTCGGTGTTCACGTTCTGCACGAGGCTGTAGTCGATGAACGTGTTGATGATCTTGTTGAGTTTGCTCGGATTGGACAGCACGTCGCCGGACAGCGTCGAGCGCAGCAGCGACGACATGAACAGCTGCTGGCGCTTGATGCGGCCGTAGTCGCCGTTGCCCTCCGACGCGATCGTCCGGGCCCGCACATAGTTGAGGGCCTTGCGTCCCTTGAGTTTCTGCTTTCCGGGTCGCTTGAGGATGTCGCCGAGTTCGTAGTCGTAGAGCGAGGTGGTCGAGCACACCTCGACACCACCGACGGCGGTGACGACCTTCTCGAATCCGTAGAAGTCCATCGCGATGAAGTGGTTGATGTTGAGGCCGCTCATCGCGGTCAGCGTGCGCACCAGACAGGACGGGCCGCCCTCGGCGTAGACGCTGTTCAGTTTGACGCCGGACGCCGCATAGAGCGTGTCGCCGTAGGACTGGTTGGAGTTGTCCCACTGCTGGCACTCGGGCCGGTCGACCGCGAGGTCTCGTGGGAACGAAACAGCCACCACGCGTTCACGATTGGCCGGGATGTTCACCAGGATGACAGTGTCGGAGCGGGCGCCCTGGATCTCGGTGTCGTCACCGGCACCGACCTTGGAGTTCTTGCCGCCGCGCGTGTCGGTGCCGACGATCAGGTAGGTCTCGTCGCCGTACTGCGCGTCTTTGTTGCGGATGTTCTTGTCGTCGGGGTCGATCGCGGCGATGGTTCGCCAGCTGCCGTTCCAATGCTTGAGGTAGCCCCAGGCGAAGCCGGTGCCGACCAAGGCGCACACGCAGGCCAGGGCCACCAGCACACGTCCGGTGATGGTGGCGCGCCGCGCGACCGATCCGCGCCGCTCGGGGTCCTCTGGGTGGCGCTTGGGTGTGGACCGGGTGGGGAGCTGCGCGCTGAGGTCCGGGGTGGGCTGCAGGGGAGCGGCGTGCGTCTCCTGGGCACGCGACTCGGCGATGGCGCGCTTGGCGGTGGTGCGATCGGACAGGTCGACGCCTGCGTCGCCGGTGACCGTCGGAATCTTCTGGGTCGCGTCGTTGTCGAACCGATGAGCCGCCGTCAAGTTCTCGTCCGGGGCGGGCTGTCGCGGTGCAGGTGGTGGTGCAGGGGCCGGGGTGGGCGCCGCCGGTCGCGGCGGCTCCTCGGCATTCATCTGCTCCATGAGCTCGCGAACGGTCAGCCGCGTGCGTCCTCGCACGTAACGGTCTGATCCGCGGGGTTCCCGGAGGCTCGGATGGGCGGCCGATGCCGGTGGCGGCGTCGTGTTCGGGGAGGTCGGATCGCTGGTCGGTGTCTTGTCGCCGAACTTCTCGCGGAAGTCGTTGGCGTCCCGGTCGCGTCCGGCGCGACGGCTGCGACGGGGGCGTCTGCCCCCGGCATCCGGCTCCGGACCGTCGGGTCCTGATGTCCAACGACTCACGTGGCTTCCTCGCGACCCCGAACGTGGAATGCGCGCCGCCGCTCTACTGGGGTCTTACGCTGCGGCGCGCACCATTACATGGTCCCGTCGGCCGGGACCTTTCGGGTCATAGTACTGATCGCACCTGAGAAGCCATCTCAGCCACAGCGGTGTGTGACAACGATCGCAACCAGTGTTTGCGCTGGTAAAGGCGTCAGCCGCCAGAGTGCATGATCTCGGCGCCGGCGGGGACGACGTCTTCGTACGGATCGTCGAGCCAGCCGTCGGGCAGCGCGACCTTCGCGGGCGAGCCCTGTCGTCCGCGCGGGCCGTGACCGTCGGTGGGGAACGGCGCGTCGGCGGGCAGCGACCCGACGAGTTCGCGGAGCTGATCGACCGTTTCCACCAGCGCCATGCGGCGTCGGATGTCGGAGCCGGCGGGGAACCCGCGCAGGTACCAGGCGACGTGCTTGCGAATCTCGCGGCAGCCCTTCATCTCTCCGTGATGGGCGACGAGGAGTTCGCAGTGCCGGACGATGATGTCGGCGACCTCGCCGAGGGTCGGCGGTTCCGGCGCGGCGAATCCGCCCAGTTCTGCGGCCAATTCGGCGAACAACCAGGGCCGGCCCAGGCAGCCGCGGCCGATCACGACGCCGTCGCAGCCGGTCTGCGCCATCATCGCCACGGCATCCGCCGGCTCGAAGATGTCGCCGTTGCCGAGGACCGGAACGTCGGTCACGTGCTCCTTGAGCCGGGCGATCTCGTCCCAGTCGGCCTGGCCGGAATACCGCTGTGACGCGGTACGGGCATGCAGCGCAACGGCTTTCGCGCCTTCCTCGGCGGCGATCCGGCCGGCGTCGAGGTGGGTGCGGTGGTCGTCGTCGATGCCGATGCGGAACTTCACCGTGACCGGGATGTCGGTGCCCTCGGTGGCACGGACCGCGGCCGCGACGATCTTGCGGAACAGCGTGCGCTTGTAGGGGATCGCCGAGCCGCCGCCCTTGCGGGTCACCTTCGGTACCGGGCAGCCGAAGTTCATGTCGATGTGGTCGGCGAGATTCTCGTCGACGATCATCTTCGCGGCCGCATAGGTGTATTCGGGGTCGACGGTGTAGAGCTGCATCGACCGCGGCGACTCCTCCGGCGCGAAGGTCGTCATGTGCATCGTCACCGGATGCCGTTCGACCAGCGCCCGCGCCGTCACCATCTCGCAGACGTAGAGGCCCGACACCGTGCCGGCGCGCGCGATCTCGAGCTCGCGGCACAGGGTGCGGAACGCGACGTTGGTGACGCCGGCCATCGGAGCGAGCACCACCGGACTCGCCAGTTCGATCGATCCGATGCGCAACTTCCCGCTCCCTGAGGTGCCTTCACCGCTCCCTGAGGTGCGAGGAGCGCTAGCGACGAGCCTCGAAGGGCTTGGTGACGCACAGTCGCCAGGCCTTCGAGGCTCGCAGGCTCGCACCTCAGGCAGCGGGGGTGCTGCGTCGGTGACGGTTGTTGTTACAGCGGTGCTCAGGACGCCTGCTGCTCCCGCTTCTTGGCCTCGCGGGCGAGTGCGCGGTCGCGCATCTCCTCGAAGCGGACGGTGTCCTTCTCCAGCTGCTCGAGGAAGGCGGCGAGCTCCTCGCGGGTCTTCTCGCCTTCGCTGGTGAAGTCTTCACGCTCGAAGACCTTCCACTTGCGCAGGACCGGCTGGATGACCTCTTCGAGGTGCTGACGCAGGTCGTAGATGCCGTGCTTGGCCATGAGCACGCCGTGGCGACGGAAGTTGGGCATGCCGGCGCCGGGCATCTGGAAGTTGGTCACGATGTCGGTGACGGCGCGCAGCGTCTGGTCGGGCGAGATGTCCATGCCCGCGCCGCAGATGTTGCGGTAGAAGATCATGTGCAGGTTCTCGTCGGCCGCGATGCGCTGCAGCATCTTGTCGGCGATCGGGTCGTTGCAGGCCTTGCCGGTGTTGCGGTGGCTGACGCGGGTGGCCAGCTCCTGGAAGGTCACGTACGCAACCGAGTGCAGGATGCCGAGTTCGTCGGCGTACTCCTCGAGCTCTTCGGTGCGGCCGGCGGCGGCGAGCATCGGGTCGTAGCCGTTGGTCATGTGGATCATGCGCGCCTCTTCGAGGGCGACCGGGTCGACCCCGCGGGTGACGACGAGGTAGTCGCGCATGACGATGCCGTGGCGGTTCTCCTCCGCGGTCCAGCGGCCGACCCAGTGGCCCCAGGCGGAGTCCATGGAGAAGTTGTCGGCGATGACGCGGTGGTAGGAGGGCAGATTGTCCTCGGTCAAGAGGTTGGTGATCATGGCCGCCTTGGCCACCTCGTCGAGCTGTGAATTCTCGGGGTCGTAGTCCGCGCCGCCGAGCGCGGCGTAGTTCTTGCCCTCGTCCCACGGCACGTAATCGTGCGGATTCCAGTCCCTGGCGGTCTTGAGGTGCCGATTGACGTTGTCCTCGGCCACCGTCTCGAGCTCTTGGAGGAGTTCGAGTTGGGTGAGGTCGCGTGCCATTGATATTCCTCCGGGTGGTTTCGCGTGTCTCGACTGCTCGTGTTGCCGGCCTGGACGTCGGGCCGACCATCCGGTGCCAGGATGCTCCCCCGTCGAACTCCGGGCACCGCTGATCAAAGGTCAAGCCTACGGCACCGATCGGACACGCCCAAGTCGATGCTTACGGTGTCGTAGCTTGAGTCCCCGACGTTACGCCTCGTCGCGCAGAACCGAACGTGTGTTAGGTCACCCTAACTCGGCCGACTCTACGCGCGTCCGGCCGATCGTGCGAACATCTCGCCGGTCGTCTCCATCCAGGTGCGCGCGGCGTCGTCGAGAGTGCCCAGGTCGCGCGCCTTTTCGCACCACCGCATCGCGGCGATACCGAATTCGAGGGGGTTGTAGACGTCCTCCTCGATCGACCACAGTCCGTCGCCGGCGTAGGTGAGGATGGTGATGTTGGTCGCGGTCATGTGGGTTCCGTCGCCCGGATCTCGCATCGGGTTGTCGACCTCGCAGATCACCCGACCCGTCGGCGCGTCGACCACGTGCCACAACGCCGGGAAGCCGGTCATGTGGCTGCCGGGGAACGCCGTCATCGTCTTCCAGATCCAGGCGCGGATCTCCTCGCGGCCGCGCATCGTGCCGAGTGCATGCTCGATGTAGTGCGCGTCTTCGGTGAACATGTCGGCGAAGCGATCCCAATCCCGGCTGACCGCGATCTCGGCGACGGTGCGCTGGAAGTCGAGGAAGGCGCGGTCGAGTTCGTCGGCGTCGAACACTGCTGTCATGGCGGTGATACTAGAACGTGTTCTAGTTCGACGGGGCCGGTCGGTTGATCTCGGGCGCGATCACCTCACGCCGCCAAATTGATGATCCGTTCCCACAAGACGGCTTTCGGCGTCCGGGTCATGTGCAATGCACGCATGCAGTCGTCCAACCGGTGGGGATTGCCCCGCAGGTCGTCGATCGCCTTGTTCAAGTCCTTCACCACCGCCGACCGGTAGGCCGTTTGGGCCTTCGCTGTCGCATGGCGCATCAGGTCGTGGGTCGGTTGCATCATCGCAAGGTCGATGAGGTCCCGGCTGTAAACCGACCGGTCTGCCCATCTGTCAGAGTTCGCCAGGAGCTTTGTGGTGGCCATGTCCATCGCTGTCAGCGTCGTGACCCCGCAGAAGACATCGTCGGCCTCGGGTTCATCGAGGGGAATCCGGTTCTCGAAGACGATTTCGAACTTGATCGGCTCTTCCTCGATGTCGACCACGGTCCTGATGCCGTACTGGTCGGTGATGACCGGGCGAAGGGTTTTCAAGGGCAGCCTGGTCAGCGCATTCAAGCCATCTGCCCCGCGAACTCGCTCGCGGAGGTCGAAATAGCCAGATTTGTCGGAGACCATCAAGTCGATCTCTCGGGACTCACGGAACTCGCCATGGCGCAGGGCGATTGCGGTGCCGCCCCCGAAGTAGCACTTCGACGCCGCGAGCAGATCGGCGTCGAGCGCCTCGAGGACAGCGGCGATCCGGGTGTGGTGCGGGCGCTCAAACAAGCAGAACTCCTCCGCTGTACGCGTCGGCAAGACGCTGCACAAACGCGCGCTCCTCATCGCTCATCGCGGACTGGTCGACGTGTCGCCAGTTGCGTTCGTACAGCCGGAGAGCGTCCAACTCGCTGATCTCGGTGTCGGCATGTAGTTGCCATGCGATCGCCGATAGTTGCTCGTAGTCGCCGATGCGGGCGGTCGCTTCCTCTCCGCTCGCGTTCGACGGGGTTGGCGACGCCGAATGGTCGCCCGGCTCGACGACTGCCAATTGCAAGCCCAGAGCGGTGGCCGCATTCAGGTACGCACCGATCGTCACAGACGGCGCGCCTGACTCGATCCGATGCAAGGTGACGCGTGACATTCCGGCGGCTTCGGCGGTGGTCACTGCGCTTATGCCGAGATCCAGGCGTCGCGCACGTAGCGCGCCACCGATGGTGGCCAGCACCTTTTCGGTGGTGGGCGGGATCTCGGGATTGCGAGCCGGCATGTATCTCATTCTATACACTGCGGGACGCCGGCTATTGGTTCGCGGGTTGGGGATTCGGTGCGCGATGGGGCAAGATTGTGCACCTCACCGGGTTTGATTGCCGACGTCGGCCGTCGCCCGGGCAGGGTATGAAGGCAGGATCGGTCGAGTAGGGCATGTACCAGGTTGGGGATCTGATCGCCGGGTACCGGGTGCTGGAGGTACTCGGTCACGGCGGCATGGGTGAGGTGTACAAGGCCGCCCATCCGCGGTTGCCACGTGCCGACGCGATCAAGGTGCTGCGGTCGGCGCACGCCACCGATCCGGTGTTCCGCGCGCGCTTCGAGCGCGAGGCGGATCTGGTCGCCCCGCTCAATCACCCCAACATCGTCGCCGTGTACGACCGCGGCATCTACGACGGCCGGCTCTGGATCGCCATGGAATTGGTGCCGGGAACCGACGCGGGGCACCTGGTCGACACCCTCGGACCGTTGGACCCGCGCTTGGCCATGGCCATCGTCAACGGCGCCGCGGCGGGTCTCGACGCCGCGCACCGCCGCGGCATCACCCACCGGGACATCAAACCGGCCAACATCCTGGTCACTCCCGGCGAGGATGCGATGGTCCCGGATGCGGTGAAACTCACCGACTTCGGGATCGCGCAGGCCCTCGACGAGGTGACGTCGCTGACCGGCACGGGCACCACGGTCGGCACGATGCGCTACTCGTCGCCCGAGCAGATCGGCGGGCACCGGGTCGATCTCCGCAGCGACATCTATTCGCTCGGCGCCACCGCGTACGAATTGCTGACCGGCGCACCGCCGTTCGAGGCGCCATCGCTGCACGGGCTGATGAGCGCCCACATGTTCGCCGAACCGCCTCGGGCGACCGAACGCAACCGCACCCTGCCGCCGGGCGTCGACCCGGTGCTGCAGCGTTCGGTCGCCAAGAACCCCGACCACCGATTCCAGAGCGCCCGAGATTTCGCGACCGCGCTCGGTGACGCCTTCGACACGCGCAAGACGCTGGTCGGGCCCACGCCGACGATGCCGCCACCAACACCAGCACCAGCACCTGCACCTGCCCAGGCCACGCCCGGTGCATGGCCGACCGCCCCGCAATATCCGTCGTCGCCGACCGTCCAACCGGTGGGCGTCTGGAACTCTGGGCCGGTGTCGCCGCCATCGGCGCCGCCTCGCAAGCCACGCCGACTCGCGCTGATCGGCACGGCGATCGTGCTGGCCGCGGCCTTGGTCGGGGCTCTGGTCGCGCTGTTGATGCCCGACGCAGGACGATTGGAGACGCCCGGCCGGCCCGACGCCAAGGTCACCACCCGGGCGGTGGAGCTGACCTGGAACAGTGTCGGCGGGGCGTCGTCCTATGTGGTGAAGCAGAACGATCAGGAGATCTACACCGGCCCCGGCACGACTTATGCGGCGCCGCTGCCGCTTCCCGGTAAGTACACGTACACCGTTGCCGCGCGCAGTGATTCGGCCCCCGGATCGGAGTTCTCCCTCGCCTCCGACGAGGTGACGGTCTACATGACGTGGGGTGAACTGCAGTGGGTGGCCGACCTGTACCCGGATCTGATTCCGGTGACTCCGTTGAGCACCAACACGTTTGACGAGATCACCTGCTCCGGTGGTGGCGGCAGTCTCGCGTTCCCGGAGAACACCCAGAAGACGATCGACTGCAACAAGTACGAGGCCGACGACACCACCAAGATCTACCAGATCTCGATATTCGCCTTCGACAGCCCGGAGGCGACGTCGACGGATGTGAAGATCGGAACCTACCGGTTTTCGCCGCAGCCGTTCACGACCACCCAGGGCAACATCGGGACGTTGTACGTCGGAGCCGACAGATTCAACGGAGGCTCGGCCACGCTCGCCTTCAGTTCGGGCCCGCGCGCGCGAACCTACGTGCAGGTCTTCTACCCGGACGGCACGCCGAAGCAGGCGGCCGACCTCATGCGGAAGCTGCCGATCTGATGACACACCCCGGTCCGCAGATCAGTTACCCGACGCCGGTGTCCGCCAGTCCCGTTGTGCCACGCAAGCCCCGACGCTGGTTGGGCGTCGCGGTGATCGCAGTGCTTTCCGTCGTCGCACTCGTCGGTGCGTACCTGGGCGTCCGTGCCCTGGACACCCCGAGCGCACCCGATGCCCCGACCGGACTGGAGCTCACCAAGGAACCGGGACGGGTCAAGGCGACGTGGCAGTCGGTCGATGGTGCGAGCGGATATCGGCTCGTCCGTGACGACGTCGTCGTGTACAGCGGACCCCACACCACCGCGACCGACATCACCGTGACCAAAGGTGAGCATTCTTACCGGGTTTTCGCCATCAAGGACGACAGGGATTCTGCGGCAAGCGAATCCGAGTCGATCGCGGCTGGTGCCGGCTGGGGGTTGTACGCGCCGCTCGTCGGCCAGTTCCCCGACCTGGTGCCGCAGGCCCCCGATATCGCGTCCTCGTTCGAGGGCACTCGGTGTGTCTGGATGATCGTGCCGTCCCTCGACGAGCGAGGCCCGGCCGAGAACGGCAACGGAAATCAGCGCACCGTCGCCCGTATCCGCTGTGCGACACAGGGACTCGAACGCAACTTCGCCTTGACCTGGTACGTGAACCAGGACGCGCGCAATGCCGCCTTCTCGAAGGAGGCCGAGACCGGTCACCCGGTGAGCTGGAAGCATGGCACGGCCACGATCGACCCGGTGAAGGGCCGCGGCATGTTCAAGATCTCCGACGACCCGGCCCAGGAACTCTCGACCGTGATCATCGCCGGCGCCATCAAACTGACCGAACAGCAGATCCTCGACTTCGCCAACTCGCTGCCGATCTAGTCAGTGATGGAAGTTGCTCGTCGTCGACGGTGTCGGCATCGGGGCGTCCAAGTTGTCGAGGTAGACGACGGACTCCTTGATGTCCTGCAGCAGATTGGTCGCGAGGTCGCGGGAGAGGCCGTTGCGGACGACGATGCGTTGCACGGTGCGGTCGGACAGGTTGTCGGGCATCGGGTATGCCGGGACCAGCCAGCCGCGCTGCCGCAGCTGCGACGACAGGCTGTGCAGATCCCAGTTCTCGGAGGTTCCCTTGGCGAGTTGCCAGGCGAACACTGGGATGTCGGTGCCCTCGCTGATCAGCTCGAACTGGTCCATCGAACCGATCGCCGCCGACAGGTAGGTGGCCACATCCTGGCAATTCTGTTGCACCGCACGGTATCCGGAGAAGCCGAGGCGGAGGAACTGGTAGTACTGCAGCAGCACCTGGGAGCCGGGCCGGGAGAAGTTCAGGGCAAAGGTCGGCATGTGGCCGCCGAGATAGGTCACGTCGAACACCAGGCTGTCCGGCAGGAGTGAGCGATCGCGCCACACCACCCAGCCGATGCCGGGGTAGACCAATCCGTACTTGTGGCCGGACATGTTGATCGAGTGGACGCGCTCGACGCGGAAGTCCCACGGCAGGTTCGGTTGCAGGAACGGGGCGACCGCCGCTCCGGACGCGCCGTCGATGTGGATCGGGATGTCGAGTCCGGTGTTCTTCTGGATCTCGTCGAGGGCGTCGGAGATCGCGGTGACCGGTTCGTAGGCGCCGGTGTAGGTGACGCCCATGATGGCGACGACGCCGATGGTGTACTCGTCGACGTAGTCGGCCAGGTCGTGACCGTCGAGGGTCGGGTGTTCGTCGGTGACCGGGACGTAACGCGCCTCGACCTCGAAGTAGTTGCAGAACTTCTCCCAGCACACCTGCACCGCCGAGGACATGATCAAGTTCGGGGTGCCGCCCTCGAGGCCCTTGGCCTTGCGCGCTTCCTGCCACCGGCGCTTGAGTGCGAGACCGCCGAGCATCGCCGCCTCCGACGACCCGATGGTCGACGTGCCGATACTCTTTCCCGGATCGGGGGCGTTCCACAAGTCGGCAAGGATTGTCCAGCAACGGGTTTCGATGGCCGCGGTCTGCGGGTACTCGTCCTTGTCGATCATGTTCTTGTCGGCCGACTCGAGATAGATCCGGTTGGCGTGGTCGTCCATCCAGGTTCCGACGAAGGTCGCGAGATTCAGTCGCGCGTTGCCGTCGAGCATCGCCTCGTCGTGCACGATCTGATAGGCGGTCTCAGGGAGGGAGGGGTCGGCGGGCATTTCGTAGCGGGAGAATGCCGTCGCTTCGCCGGGCCGGCAGAACACGGGGTTGGCCTCGACCGGGATGTCGCGGTAGTTCTCACGATCGGTGGGACGAATGTGCATGGGGCAAACGTACTCGCGGAACCGGTCCCTGCTGCCCACTTCCTGCGGCATCATATAAGAAGGATGAGGACATTCTGTGGGTGAGAAGGATGGGGACATCCTGCGTGCGCACGGCAGGGAGGACGAGATGCGGATGAGTGTATGGAACGGCTGAGCGGGCTCGACGCGTCATTCCTGTACCTGGAGACCAGGTCGCAGTTGATGCACGTGATCGGTCTGGTGGAGGTCGACCCGAGCACGGTGCCCGGCGGTTATTCCTTCACCAAGATGCGCAGCGAACTCGAACGGCGCGTCTCGGCGATGCCGACTTTCCGTCGCAAGCTGGACAATTCGATGCTCAACATCGACCATCCGGTCTGGATCGAGGACGACGACTTCGACATCGAACGTCACGTCCACCGGGTGGCGGTTCCTGGTCCCGGTGATGCGGGCGAACTCGCCGAACTGGTGGGACATCTCGCCGGGCAGACACTCGACCGTGGCAAGCCGCTGTGGGAACTCTGGATCATCGAGGGGATGGCGAACGGTCGGATCACGGCCATGCTGCGTGTCCATCACGCGAGCACCGACGGTGTCACGAGCGCCGAAATGCTGTCGCAGCTCTGCACTCTCACGCCCGAAGCGCCCGATCTCGATCCGGACAAACTCCTCGAAACCGCCGGGCCGTCGTCGCGGACGACCATCGCGGTGACCGGCGCGATGAACTTCTTCCTCGGTCGTCCGGTGGCGATGGCCAAGCTGCTCCCGGGCACGCTCGGGGTGCCCTTCGACTGGCTGCGTCGTTCGCGTTCGGACAGCGCGATGCCCGCCCCGTTCCGGGCGCCGCGCACGCGATTCAACGCGCCGATCACACCCCACCGCAGTATCGCGCTGAGCCAGCTCTCGCTCGAGGACGTCAAGCGCGTGAAGAACCGGTTCGGCGTCAAGATCAACGATGTGGTGCTCGCCATGGTCGGCGGCGCGATGCGCACCTACCTGACCGATCACGACGAACTGCCCGACCAGCCGTTGGTCGGCATGGTCCCGGTGTCGGTGCACGACGCCAACGAGAAAGACCTGGTGGTCGAGGGCACCAACAAGGTGACCGGCATGTTCACCCTGCTGCCCACCGACATCGACGACCCGGTGCAGCGGGTGGAAGCGGCCGCCGAATACAGCCGGACCAGCAAGGACCATCACCAGACCATCGACGGCAACATCCTGCGCGGCTGGGCGCAGTTCGCGCCCGGTGTCACGATGGCCAACCTGATGAAGTTCTACGGAGACCGCAAGCTGGCGTCGGCCCATCCGCCGATCTTCAACGTGCTCGTCTCCAATGTCGCCGGGCCCGACTTCCCGCTGTACTTCCTCGGCGCCAAGGTGACCGGTGTGTACCCGCTGGGCCCGATCTTCCAGGGTCTCGGCCTCAACATCACCGTGTTCTCCGCCGACGGGCACCTCAACATCGGCATCGTGTCGTGCACCGACCAGACCCCCGACCCCGAGTCGATCGCCAGTGCCTTCGACGACCAGCTCAAACAGCTGCTCGCCGCCTGCGACTGATCACCGACCTCCGAGGTCGTCGAGCCACACGCGGGCCGACGCGTCGGACGGCGAGCGCCAGTCGCCGCGCGGGGACAGCGATCCGCCCGAACCGATCTTGGGTCCGTTGGGCATCGCGGTGCGTTTGAACTGATTGTTCATGAACCGCTTGAGGAAGACGCCGAGCCAGCGTTCGATGGTGGCAGCGTCGTACTCGTTGCGCCGCTCGGGTGCGATCATGTCCGACCACGGGCCGCGATCGCGGTCACCCCACGCCTGCTGCGCGAGGTAGGCGATCTTGGCCGGCCGATAGCCGAATCGCGTGTGGTGGTAGAGGAAGAAGTCGTGCAGCTCGTACGGTCCGACGGTGTCCTCGGTGCTCTGGATGGCGCCGTCGGCTCCGGGTGGCACCAGCTCGGGGGAGATGACGTCGGCCAGGATCTCGGTGAGGGCGCTGGTGGTGTCCCCGGAGTACTCCCCGGTGGCGATCATCCACCGGATCAGATGCTGGATAAGGGTTTTCGGCACCGACCCGTTGACGTTGTAATGCGACATCTGGTCGCCGACGCCATACGTGCACCAGCCGAGGGCCAGTTCGGAGAGATCGCCGGTGCCCAGCACGATTCCGCCGTGGTGGTTGGCCAGCCGGAACAGGTGCGACGTGCGTTCGCCCGCCTGGACGTTCTCGAAGGTCACGTCGAACACCTGCTCGCCGCGGCTGAACGGGTGATCGAGGTCGGCGAGCATCTGCAGACACGACGGTCGGATGTCGAGTTCGGTGCCGCTGACGCCGAGGGAATCCATCAGGGTGTGTGCCCGCCGCAGGGTGGCGTCGCCGGTGGCGAACCCCGGCATGGTGTAGGCGAGAATGTTGCTGCGCGGCAACCCGAGTCGATCGAAGGTGTCGACCGCGACGAGTAGCGCCAGGGTGGAGTCCAGTCCGCCGGACACCCCGATGACGATCTTCTCGATCCCCGTCGCACGCAATCGCGCCGCCAGGCCCTGCACCTGGATGTTGCGGACTTCCCGGCACCGTTCGTCACGGTCGGCGGAATCCGCCGGCACGAACGGGAATCGCGGGATGACGCGGCGCACCACGTCGTCGTCGTTGATCGTTCCGAGGTCGAAACTGATGCGGCGTAACGCTTTCAGGTCGTCGGCGTAGTCGCCGGCCTGATCGCGCAGGCTGATCATGCGGCGTCGCTCTTGTCGTAGGCGGTCCAGATCGATGTCCGCGGAGATGATCTGGCTGGACATCGCGAACAGGTCGCTGCGGGCGAGCAGGGTGCCGTTCTCGGAGATGAGTGCGTCGCCGTCCCAGGCGAGGTCGGTGGTGGACTCGCCGTATCCGGCCGCGACGTAGAGGTGGGCTGCCACCAATCGCGCGGAATGGCTGGTACACAAAGACTTCCGGTACGACTCCTTGCCGACGGTCACCGGACTGCCCGACAGGTTGGCCAGCACCGTCGCGCCGCCGAGCGCGGCCCAGGTACTCGGCGGCACCGCCACCCAGCCGTCTTCGCAGATCTCGACGTGCAGGGCGAACCCGGGCAGATCGGCGGCCTCGAAGATGAGGTCGGTGCCGAACGGAACCTCGGCGCCGCTGACGGTGACCGTCGTCGTCACCGCGTCCCGGGCGGCGGAAAAATACCGCTGTTCGTAGAACTCACGGTAATTGGGCAGATACGCCTTCGGTACGACGCCCAGAACCCTGCCGTCGTGGACGATGGCGGCGCAGTTGAAGAGGCCGTCGCCGACGACCATCGGCAATCCCACGGCGACCACCGGCCGCAGTCCGGCGCTCGCCTCGACGATCTCGTCCAGACCCACGAGACAGGCGTGCAGCAGCGCGTCCTGCTGCACGAGGTCGTCGATGCTGTATCCGCTCAACCCGAGTTCGGGGAAGACGACTAGACCGGCGCCGTCGTCGGCGGCGCGGCGCATCAGCTCGATGGTGCGGGCGGTGTTGGTCGCTGGGTCGGCTAGGGCGACGACGGGTACCGCGCCGGCGACGCGGACAAACCCGTTGGCATGGACAGACACAACGTCAGCGTAGCCGGGGGTGCAGCGCTAGTGTTCGACCCGCGCGACATGATCGCGCGCGTGCTCGATCGCGTCGTCGAGCGTGTCCATCAGGTGATTCTCGTGGCGCAGTGAGTCGAACACCCCGACCCCGTCCAGCAGCCGACGATGTTCGGGCTGAACTCCCTTGATGATCACGGTGATCCCGCGTGCCTCGAGGTCGGCGACGATCTCGGCGAGGGTGTGCGCGCCGGTGGCGTCGAGCATGCCCAGATGCGACATCCGGATGATCACGACCGTCACCCCGGCCGGGCCGGCGCCCTCGGCGATGGTCGACGAAATGCGTTCGGCCGCACCGAAGAACATCGCGCCGTCGAGCCGCAGGAGGGCGATCTGGTCGTCGCCGTCGTGCTCTGGGCCGGGCAACTCCTCGCGGGTGACGCTCGACCGCTTGGCCACTTGCCGCAACGCGAAGAACGCGGCCACCACGATGCCGATCTGGACGGCCTCGATGAGGTCGAAGCACACGGTGATGACGGCGGTGACGACGAAGATGATCGCGTCGGATCGTGTGGAACGCAGGATCTTGCGCACGGTGGTCGCCGAGATCATCCGGAAGCACGTGACCATGAGAACACCGGACAGCGCGGCGAGTGGGATCTCGGACACCGGCCCGGTCGCGAGGTAGACGACGCCGAGCAGGAACAGAGCGTGCACTATCGCCGACACCCGCGTGCGAGCACCCGATCGGACGTTGACGGCGGTCCGCGCGATCGCACCGGTCGCGGGCATGCCACCGAACAGGCCGGACGCGACGGACGCGAGTCCCTGACCGGTCAGTTCGCGGTCGGGATCGTAGGGTCCGGTCGGCGACATCGTCGCAGCGACGCGCGCCGACAGCAACGATTCGATCGCTGCGAGAGCCGCGATGGCCAGCGCGGCGCCGAACAGGGGTTTGAGTGCGGCAGGGTCCACGTCGGGCAGGACCGGTGCGGGCAGATGCGACGGCAGTTCGCCGATCCGCGCGACGTCGACGTGCAGCACGATCACCGCGATGGTCGCGACCACCACTGCGGTGAGCGACTCGGGGATTCCGCGGTGGATGCGGGGGAGTCCGACCATCAGGACCGCGACCAGCGCGACCACTCCGAGCGTCTTGACCGCGACCGTCCAGTCCGCATGGATCACCACGTCCAGTGCTGCGGGGAGGGTGCGTTGACCCGCCGGCGCGGTGGTGCCGAAGGCCGCGGGAACCTGCTGCAAGAAGATGATGACCGCGATGCCCAGGGTGAATCCCTCGATCACCGGCCAGGGGATGAAGGTGACCGCGCGACCGAGCCCGACGACCCCCGCCACCAGCACGATCAGCCCGGCCAGCACCGTGACGAGCGCGACGCTGCCGAGTCCGTGTTCGGCGACGATGGGCGCGAGGATCACCGCCATCGCACCGGTCGGACCCGACACCTGCACGTGCGAGCCGCCGAAGATCGCCGCTATGAGACCGGCGACGACGGCGGTGATGAGCCCGGCGGCGGCGCCGACGCCGGAGCTGATGCCGAACGCGAGCGCCAGCGGAAGCGCGACCACGCCGACCGTGATGCCCGCGAGGACGTCGGTCTTCCACGACGAGCGCAGGTCGGCGTAGTCGGCGCGTTCAGGCAGTAGTCGGGTGACGCGCACGCGTGCGTGGCGGACCGCGGTCGAGAAGGTCACTTCTTCACCACCGGCGGCAGCGATGACAGCGCGCGCAGCTGATCCCGGCGGGCTCCGAGGGTGTCCGCGAGGAACGTGCGGGCGATGACCAGCAGTTCGGAGATCTTCGGGTGGGCGAGTTCGTAGAAGACGGCGTTGCCCTTGCGTTCGCTGCGGACCACCTGATGGCGCTTCAGGACGGCGAGGTGTTGGGACAGCAGCGTCGGCTCGATCTCGGTGATCGTCAGCAATTCACTCACCGGTGTCGGTTCTCCGTTGGCGCTCAGCACCTCCAGCACCCGGATGCGCGCGGGATGGGCGAGTGCCTTGAACAGGTTCGCCTTGATCTCGTAGAGCGGGCGGTCGTCGTCGTGGGAGGTGTGCGGCATGGTGGCTCCATGGATTTACGGATTGAACAAAACCTCAATTGCTGACCGATCGTAACCCACGGTTGCCGAAGCGCTCAATGTCGGGTCGCTCACCCTGAACCCCTCCCGCCGGCCGTGCGGCCCTTCCCGCTGAGCTGTCCCCTCCGCCGCGAGTGCGGTTCCTCCCGCTCACCCTGAACCCTCCCGCCGGCCGTGCGGCCCTTCCCGCTGAGCTGTCCCCTCCGCCGCGAGTGCGGTTCCTCCCGCTCACCCTGAACCCTCCCGCCGGCCGTGCGGTTCCTCCCGCTGAGCTGTCCCCTCCCGCTGCCTGAGGTGTGAGGAGCGCTAGCGACGAGCCTCGAAGGCCTGGTGAGACGAACGTTGTTGTCTCACCACGCCCTTCGAGGCTCGCAAGCTCGCACCTCAGGGAGCGGTGGTGGCGTCAGCCCGGCCGCACGAGCTGGTGAAGAACGACGCCGGACGTCCGTCAGTCCCGTGGGATGCGCACGCCCACCAGGTGCGCGTCGGCGACCGCCGCGTTCCCCAACTCCGACCACGGATCGCCGACGGTGACGACGGCATACGCGGAGGTGGGGAAGCGCTCGATGTCAGCGTCGGGGTCGAGGGTGAGCGCCGTCGTGGGCATCCCGGGCTCATGTCCGACGACGAGCAACGTGCGTGCGTCCGCGGGCGCGAAGACCCGGATCGCCTCGAGGACGTCGAAGGGCGATCCGCCGTAGATGTCGTCGAGGTACGTGGTCGGTGCGGTGATGCCGGTCCGTTCGAGCGTCTCGCGGGTTCGGGTGGACGACGAACACAACACGGCGTCGACGACGAGTCCTTCGTCGGCCATCCAGCGTCCGGCGAGCGCGGCCTCGCGTCGGCCACGATCGGCGAGCGGCCGGCCGTGGTCGCCGACACCGGGTGGATAGCCCGATTTCCCATGCCGCATCAGGACGAGGGTCCGGGGGTGGGTCGCGTCAAGGGTCGCGAGTCGCTCCAGATCAGGCCGGTACCGCATGGTTGAAATGTACGTGTCGGCGAGGCCATCCGGAGGCACCGACACTGCCTTGCGGGCCTGTCCGGCGGGTGCGAGCCGCATCCTCGATGCCCTAGCCTTGTGGGCGTGCATACCTGGGTCCCCGCTCTGCTCGCCGTGTTCGCGGCGCTGCTGATCGCTGGTGGCACAGTGTTGCGGCAACGCGCGTCGCGGGCCAGTGGCGCGATCACCGCAGGCTGGTGGGCTGGCGCGGGAATCGCGCTCTGCGGCTTCATTTTGCAGGCGTCGGCCCTGGGTTTGGGGTCGATCCTGCTGGTGCAGCCGCTGGTGGTGCTCGCGGTGCTGTTCGCGCTGCCGTTCGAGGCCTGGGCCGATCACCGTCATCCCCATCGGGTCGAGTGGGCGTGGGGTGGCGTTCTGGTCGCCTGCGTGGCGACCTTCCTGGCGGTCGCGCGTCCCGAACCGTCGATGCGACGCCCCGACGAGATCGTCATGTGGGCGACGGTCGGCGCAGTGGTGGCCGTGGTGTTCAGCTGTGTGTGGTGTGCCGAACGGTCGAGCCCGCACTACAAGGCGCTGTTCTACGGTCTGGTGGCCGGAACGCTCTTCGGGGTGTCGGCACTGCTCATCAAGGCCGTCGTCTACCAGATCACCCACGATCTGCCGCGGACTTTCACCCAGCCCGAGATCTATCTGTTCGGCACGGTGGTGATCTGCGCCGTGATCGCCCAGCAGAAGGGGTTCGGCGCGGGCGACCTGCAGACGTCGTTCCCATCGATGACGGTGATGGAACCGGCAGTCGCGATGGTCCTCGGCGTACTACTGCTCGGCGAGAACCTCAAGGTGTCGGTGCCGACGGCACTGTTCCTCGGCATCATCCTGGCGGTCATGGTCCGCGCGGTCATCGAACTGGCGAAACTGTCTGCGGTGCGAGGTTGGGAAGAGGCGGTCGAGGCCGCCGAGGCACCCTCGGCGACCGACGAACGTTCGGCTGCTTAAACCGCAGTGACCGGGTCGATGATCGGCGAGATGGTCGCCGCCCATTCCTCGGCCTGCTTGGTGGGCTTGATCGCGGACGAGTTGTCGTGGCGCGAGTGCTCGCCCACCTGGATCGCGCCGCGCTTGGTCAGCATCTCGGCGATGATCTCGCCGCCACGGTTGAAGGTCTCGCCGTAGATGGTGTCGCCGAGGCCGAAGACCGCGAAGCGCAGGTCGGTGAGGTCGGGGTCCACGCTGTCGAGTTCCTCGGCAAACGGCTCGGCGCCGGTCGGCAGTTCGCCTTCGCCGTAGGTGGCGCAGACGATGACGACGAAATCGGCCGGATCGAGATCTTCGACGGCGTAGTCGCTCATGTCGTAGACCGACGCGTCGTGGTCGGTGGCGAGCACATCGGCGATCGCATCAGCGACGAGCTCGGAGTTTCCCGTTTCCGTTCCGTACAGGATGACGACCGACAAGGTGGGCTCCTTTCGAGAAGAGCATGGTGAGGCCCGGTTCTCGACCCAAAAGGCCGAGGTCACGAGCGAGGGTACCCTAACGATCCCTCATCGCCGAAATCTGCGCCAGAGGAGAAAGTCCTTGCGAATTTACTTGGATGTCCTACTATTGGGGGCGTCAAGACTTCCCCGATCCGAAATTCAGGTGATCCTCGCCGTGACTGCCACCACTTCGATTCCGCACTACCTCGACGGCAAGCGGGTGACCGCCGACGCCGGTGCCGGCCGCTTTGCCGACGTGTTCAACCCCAGCACCGGAGCGGTTGCCGCGCAGGTCCCGCTGGCGAGCACCGAGCAGGTGGCCGCCGCGGTCGAGACCGCGAAGGCCGCGCAGAAGGAGTGGGCCGCCTGGAACCCGCAGCGCCGCGCCCGCGTGCTGATGCGCTTCGTCGACCTGGTCAACCAGAACGCCGACGACCTGGCCACCACGCTCTCGCTCGAACACGGCAAGACCCACGCCGACGCGCGCGGCGACATCCAGCGCGGCATCGAGGTGATCGAGTTCGCCATCGGCATCCCGCATCTGATCAAGGGTGAGTTCACCGAGGGCGCCGGTTCGGGTATCGACGTTCACTCGGTGCGCCAGCCTCTCGGCGTCGTCGCCGGCATCACGCCGTTCAACTTCCCCGCGATGATCCCGCTGTGGAAGGCCGGACCCGCGCTCGCCTGCGGCAACGCCTTCATCCTCAAGCCGAGCGAGCGCGACCCGTCGGTCCCGGTCCGGCTGGCCGAATTGTTCACCGAGGCAGGGCTTCCCGACGGTGTCTTCCAGGTTGTCCACGGCGACAAGGAGGCGGTCGACGCGCTGCTGACCCACCCCGACGTCAAGGCACTCGGCTTCGTCGGCAGCTCCGACATCGCGCAGTACATCTACGAGACGTCGGCCGCCCACGGCAAGCGCTCACAGTGCTTCGGCGGTGCCAAGAACCACATGATCATCATGCCCGACGCCAATCTCGACCAGGCCGTCGATGCCCTCATCGGTGCCGGCTACGGCAGCGCCGGCGAGCGTTGCATGGCCATCAGCGTCGCCGTTCCGGTGGGCGAGCAGACCGCGGACCGGTTGCGCGCCAAGCTGATCGACAAGGTCAACGCGCTGCGCGTCGGCCACAGCCTCGACCCCAAGGCGGATTACGGTCCGCTGGTCACCGCGGCCGCGCTCGAGCGCGTCAAGGGTTACATCGCCAAGGGTGTGGAAGAGGGTGCCGAGCTCGTCATCGACGGCCGCGAACGCACCAGCGACGAACAGACTTTCGGCGACGAGGACATCTCGAACGGATTCTTCATCGGCCCCACGCTGTTCGACCATGTCACCAAGGGCATGACGTCCTATGAGGACGAGATCTTCGGTCCGGTGCTGCAGATCGTGCGCGCCCACGACTACGAGGAAGCACTCGCGCTGGCGACGGATCACCAGTACGGCAACGGTGTTGCGATCTTCACCCAGGACGGCGACGCTGCCCGTGACTTCACGGCTCGTGTCGAGGTGGGCATGGTCGGCGTCAACGTGCCGATCCCGGTTCCGGTGGCGTACTACACCTTTGGTGGCTGGAAGCGCTCCGGCTTCGGCGACCTCAACCAGCACGGCCCGGCGTCGATCCAGTTCTACACCAAGACCAAGACCATCACGTCGCGCTGGCCGTCGGGCATCAAGGATGGCGCCGAGTTCGTCATCCCGACGATGGACTGACCGCAGATGTCGTTGTTCACCGACGCCGGTCCCGGCGCCGGTCTCGACAGTGACGATCGTGTGATCGTCGAGACCGCCGCCGGTTTCGCGGCCAAGAAGCTCGCGCCCTTCGCGCTCGAATGGGATGCGAACAATCATTTCCCGCTCGATGAACTGCGCGAGGCGGCCGAATTGGGCATGGGCGCGATCTACTGCTCCGACGACGTCGGCGGCAGTGGACTGCGTCGTCTCGACGGGGTTCGGATCTTCGCCGAACTCGCCTACGCCGACCCGGCGGTGGCCGCGTTCCTGTCGATCCACAACATGTGCACGTGGATGGTCGATCACTACGGCACCGACGAGCAGCGCGCCGAGTGGGTGCCGAAGCTGGCGACGATGGAGACCGTGGCCAGCTACTGCCTCACCGAACCAGGCGCCGGTTCGGACGCGGCGGCGTTGTCCACCAAGGCAATTGCATCCGGTGACGAGTACGTGCTCACCGGTGTCAAACAGTTCATCTCGGGTGCCGGGTCGTCGGATCTGTACGTGATCATGGCGCGCACCGGTGACGCCGGACCCAAGGGCATCTCGACGTTCCTCGTCGACAAGGACACGCCGGGACTGAGTTTCGGTGCGCAGGAACACAAGATGGGCTGGCATGCGCAGCCCACCGCGCAGGTGATCCTCGACGAGGTGCGGGTTCCGGCCGACCGGCTGCTCGGCGCCACCGAGGGCATCGGTTTCGGCATCGCGATGAACGGCCTCAACGGTGGTCGGCTCAACATCGCGGCGTCGTCGCTCGGTGGTGCCCAGGCCGCCTACGACAAGGCCGCCTCCTATGTCGCCACGCGCAAGGCGTTCGGGAAGGCTCTGCTCGACGAGTCGACCATTCGCTTCACGCTGGCCGACATGGCGACCGGATTGCAGACCAGCAGGCTGATGCTCGAGCATGCGGCGTCGGCGCTCGACGCCAACGCCCCCGACAAGGTGGAGCAGTGTGCGATGGCCAAACGCTATGTCACCGACACCTGCTTCACCATCGCCGATGCGGCACTGCAACTTCACGGCGGCTACGGATATCTGTCCGAGTACGGAATCGAGAAAATCGTCCGGGATCTCCGCGTTCATCGCATCCTGGAAGGCACCAACGAGATCATGCGGGTGGTTCTCGGCAGGTCGATCGCGTCGCGGTTTCACTCCGCTCCGTGACCCCAGAGTCTCCACCCAAGTGGCCCCCATCCGCTCCCTGAGGTGCGAGGAGCGCAAGCGACGAGCCTCGAAGGGCGCGTCAACCACAACCACACATCAACAGGAGAATCGACAATGACGACGATCGCGTTTCTGGGACTGGGCAACATGGGCGGCCCGATGGCCGCGAACCTGGTGAAGGCCGGCCACACCGTGCACGGGTTCGATCCCGTCCCGGAGGCGGTCAAGACCGCGGAAGCCAACGGGATCGGCACGTTTCCGTCGGCGGTGGAGGCGGTGGCCGCCGCGGAGGTGGTGATCACCATGCTGCCCAGCGGTGCCATCGTGAAGAAGTGCTACTCCGATATCCTGCCGGCCACGCCGACCGGCGCGCTGTTCATCGACAGCTCCACCATCTCGGTCGACGACGCGCGGGAGATCCACGCGCAGGCGCTCGACCATGGGTTCGCGCAGATCGACGCCCCGGTCTCGGGTGGTGTCAAGGGTGCGACGGCCGGCACGCTCGCGTTCATGGTCGGCGGTGAGGAGGAGTCGTTCTCCGCGGCCCGCCCGACGCTGGAACCCATGGCGGGCAAGATCATTCACTGCGGCACGGCCGGTGCCGGCCAGGCCGCCAAGGTGTGCAACAACATGGTGCTCGCCGTCCAGCAGATCGCGGTGGGGGAGGCTTTCGTGCTCGCCAAGAAGCTGGGTCTCGCCGATCAGGCGCTGTACGACGTGATCACCGGTGCGACGGGCAACTGCTGGGCCGTGCAGACCAACTGCCCGGTCCCGGGTCCGGTGCCGACGTCACCGGCGAACAACGACTTCAAGCCGGGTTTCGCGACCGCGCTGATGAACAAGGATCTCGGCCTGGCGATGGACGCGGTCGCCAGCACCGGTTCCCGCGCCCCGCTGGGCACGCACGCGGCGCAGCTCTACCGCGCGTTCGCCGAACAGCACGCCGACCAGGACTTCAGCGCCATCATCAACAGCCTGCACTGACGAGCCCGCGTCAGACGCTCTCGATCCGCCCCGCGACCATCGCGACCCATTCGGCGACGAATCGTTCGTCGTCGATGGCGAGGGGTTCGACGCCAAGGAATTGCCGCATGGTGCGGTGTGCGAACAGGGCGTCCAGTGCAACGGCGGCGATCGCCTCGGCGGCCTGCGTGTCGATGTGCGGAGCGGCCCGCGCGACCCAGGCGGTCATGCCGGTGTAGGAGTCGGCCACCAGTGATCCGAAGGCGTCGGCGAGTTTGCGTGGGCGGTCTCGCAATTCGGAGGACACGATGCGTAGCAGGGTGGCTTCTTCGTCGATGACGCTCAGCGTGTATCGGCACAGGACGGTGAGTTCGGACCGCATGTCGGTCAGTCCCTCGAAGATCTGCCGGATGTCGGCGAGAGCGCTCATCCGGTCGAGTTGACGATCGATCCCGGCTTCGAGCAGCAACTCCTTGGATCGGAAGTGGTGGTAGAGCCCGCCGGATCCCGGCGCGAGGCCGGCGGCTGCCTCGATCTGGGCGACGCTCGTTGCGCGGTAACCCTGTTCGCCGAAGAGGCGCATTGCCTCGTCGATCAATCGGTCGCGCGTCGACAAAGCGTCCATTGACACCTCCCAAGTGCTCACTTAGTCTGTCCAAGTGTAACCACCTAAGTGAGCACTTGGGAAGGAGTCCGGAATGAGTACCGCACTCGGGCCTGCTCAACTTCCCTGGTCATCGGACCGGGCGCCGGCCGACTACGCACGTCTGCGCGCGCTGCACGGACCCGTCGGCCACGACGACGCGTCGGGGGCGTGGCTGATCCTCGGATACGAGGCCGCGCGGTCGGTGTTGACCGGGCGCGGGTGGACGAGCGATCCGATGGCGTCCGAGGTGAATCGTCAGGGACTCGATGCCCTGGGCATCGCCGAGCCGCCGCTCTCCCGCACGATGCTTCTTCTGGACGGCGATGATCATGCGCGCCAACGTGATTCGGTCCGCGACGTGTTCACGCCCCGGTACATCGCGCAGCTCTCCGACGGCGTCGTGGCCATCGCCGACGACATCATCGCGCCGATCGGAACGCGCACCCCCTTCGACTTCATGACCGAGATCGCCCAGCCGTTTCCGATTGCGGTGATCGCCGAGTGGCTGGGTCTGGATCTGCCTGCGGCGCAGACGCTGTGGACCGAGGCGGCCGCCATCGCCCCGGCGCTCGACGGCATCCTCGATGCCGAGGCGGCCCCCGCAGCGGCCGGTGCGCTCGCCGCGCTGGTCGCCGAGTTCCTGCCGTTGGCCGCACAGCGTCGAACCGAACCGAGCGACGACCTGCTGAGTCTGCTGGCGACCGATCCGCGTCTCGATCTGGACGAGGTGGTGATGAACGCGATCCTGCTGGCGGTCGCCGGGCACGAGACCACCGCGAACCTGCTCGGTGGCGGGATCGCCCGACTGCTGACCGGGCCGGTCGGTCGGCGACCGATCGATCGGATCGACGCCGACGACCCCGCCGTGCTCGACGAGATGCTGCGGCTCGACGGTCCCGCCCAGGCCGTCTTCCGGGTGGCGACGTTCACGCAGCAGTTGGGCGGGCACACCATCGGGGCCGGTGACCGGGCCATCGTGGTCCTCGGTTCCGCCAACCGCGACCCGGATGTCTTTGACAACCCCGACCAGTTCCGTCTCGATCGCGATGGGAGACAACCGAACCTGGCGTTCGGACACGGTCCCCATCGTTGCCTCGGCGCGGCGCTGGCGCGTCTGGAGGTGACTGTGGCGCTGCGGATGCTGATCGGTCGTGAGCCAGTGCTCGACGGCCCGCCGGTGCTGCGCGACTCGCGCCTGCTCCGCGGGCTGCATTCCCTGCCGATGAGATTCCTGAAAGGATCCCGATCATGACCGACGAAGCGCCCCAGGCTCCCGACCGCTTCGGCGAGGTGCGCGCGGGCCGTGTGCGTCGCACCATTCCCGTGGTGGGATTCGCGGCCCGGTCGGCGGGCGGTCGTGTGGTGGCCGGATTGCGCCAGCGGGCGGGAAACGAAGGGGCCGTGGACGATTTCCATCGTCGCACCGCCGATCGCTATGCCGATCTGCTCGGGCATTCCAAAGGTGTCCTGATGAAGGCCGGGCAACTCATGTCGACCTTCGACGGTTCAGGGCCCACAGACGGGCCGCTGGCGATCTACCAGCAGGCGTTGCGTCGCCTGCAGGCCGACGCGCCACCGATGGACGCCGACACCGCACGCGAGATCGTCGAAGCCGAACTGGGGAAGCCGATCGAGAAGTTGTTCGCGGGCTTTTCGCCCGAGCCGATGGCGGCTGCCTCCATCGGTCAGGTGCATGTGGCGTGGCTGCCCGATGGGCGCCGGGTGGCGGTCAAGGTGCAGTATCCCGGTGTGGCGCAGGCGATTCGTCACGACCTGGCCAACACCGAACTGCTGGCGACCTTCTTCAAACTCAGTATGTCGCTGACCCCCAGGGCATTTCGCACCGATCAACGCGCGGCCGCCGCCGAACTGTCCGAGCGCATCGCCGAGGAACTCGACTATCGGCATGAGGCGCGAAGCATCGGCCGGTTTGCCGACCTGTACCGCGGACATCCGTTCATCCGGATACCCGAGGTGGTCGCGAACCGTTCGACCAACCGGGTGTTGACGATGAGCTACGTCGACGGCGTCGGGTGGTCCGAGGCCCTCACCGCCGATCAGGACCTGCGCAACCACTGGGGCGAGGTGATCGGCTACTTCGCGTTCGGCGCCTACCGCCACGGCAGTCTGTTCAACGCGGACCCACACCCGGGCAACTACCGCTTCGGCGACGACGGGAGTGTCGGCTTCGTCGACTTCGGTTGTGTCAAACAGTTTCCCGAGTGGGTGCGGACCGGCATCGTGCACACGTATCGGGCGACTCTCGCGGGAGATCGCGACGAGGTCTTTCGCCTCGCGAACCGGCATGGATTCCTCGACACCGACGCCGATCTGACCGCCGACCAGGTCTTCGAGTGGTGGGCGATGATGAGTAGGGCATCGCTCGGCGAGCAGCCGCATTCCTTTGTCGCCGACGACAGCGGCGACGCGCTGCGATCCTTCATCGGCGACGGTCCGGCAAGCGTGGCCTTCCGCCGCATGAGCGTGCCCAGCGACTACGTCATGCTCGCCCGGATCAGCCTCGGGGTCAACGCGGTACTCAGCGGACTCGGCGCGACCTTCGACACCCGCGAACAGTCCGACGCGCTCGACGGCATCGGCGAACCAACAAGCGATCTCGCCAAGGCGCACACCGCGTGGGTCCGCGAGCGTGGCCTACCCTTCGGGCTCGATCCGCGCTGACCTGGGGAAATGCCTGATCGCCAGGTCGCAAAATCTAGGGGAAGAACTTCTTCCCCGGGGTTCATGGTCTTCCGCTAGAAATTTCTCGGGGAGGACACCAAGGGTAGGGGCGGAATCTTCTTCCCCTACTTTCTTTTTGAGGCGGATCGTGCTGCCGATGTCGATGACCACACGACGGCCGTCCCAGATGACACCGTTGAGTCCTCAGATGCGTATATCTGCATGCCGATGCCCGGCGGTGTCACTTCGGACAGCGCCCGGGCCGAGTTGCTTCCGCGTACGCAGGAGTTCGAGCGCGCCCGCATAGGCGAAGAACGCACCGAGGAGTACGGCCGCGATCCAGTAGGCGATCGTCATACTCGGGGATTCTATGGTGGCCGGCGATCCGAGTGGAGCAGGCTGGGAAGTCGCCCCTGTTCAGAAATCCCCGTTGTGGTGTCGGAGTGACTGGATCGCCGACACCAGTCCGCCGATCTCGTCGTCGCTCATGCCGACGTCGGCGAACACCTCGGCGTTGAGGGTCTTGGTCGCGTCCTCGACCGTCGAGCGTCCGAGTTCGGTGATCTGGACGAGGGTGGTGCGACCGTCGGTGGGGTGGGGGACACGCTGGACGAGTCCGTTCTCCTCGAGCCGGCGGATCGCATGCGTGACGCTGGTGACGTGCACCTGCAGGCGGTCTGACGCCTTGGTGATGGGCAACGCTCCCTGGCGTG
This sequence comes from Gordonia gummivorans, assembly GCF_022513585.1. GTDB lineage: Bacteria > Actinomycetota > Actinomycetes > Mycobacteriales > Mycobacteriaceae > Gordonia. The sequence continues at coordinate 10,878 of NZ_JAKWBF010000033.1, read as the reverse complement.
AAAAAGCAAGCAGCCGAAGAAGTTCGAAGCGCGAGAAGGTGAGGTCGTAGGGGCGCAGCGATGCCTCCACGCGGGCGAGCAGGATCTGGTGGGCGCGCATCACCGACGTGACCGCGACCATCCCGTCGGCCACGTCGCCCCACCCGGCCTGGGTCCAGTTCGCCTGTGCCTGTGCGATCGGGTCGAAACTCATGCTGCGGCCTGCCATGGGGGACAGCCTAATCGGGTTGTGCCAGCCAACCTTGGACGATGGCCCCACCCGCGACGACCGGATCGGCGTCGGCGGGGTAGTGGCCGGACAGGAGCAGCAGTGCCATGCCGTGCACCTGCGCCCACAGCGATGCGGCGACGGTCGCGACGTCGGCTTTCCGAAACACCCCGGACTCGATGGCTCGTGCGACGCCGTCGCGCAGTGGTTGGATCGCGCGTTCGGCCGCCGCGGTGGACTCGTCGGTCGGCGCGATACCGGTCAGCGCGTCGCCGAACATCAACGCGTAGAGCTTCGGGTTTGCCAGTGCCCAGCCGACGTAGGCGGTGCCCAGGTTCGCGATGTCGCCGGCGGCGTCGGGGGCCTGCGCGACTGCATGCTCGGCGGCCGTGAACGATTCCAGTGCCCGCACCTGAACGGCTCTGGCCAGGGCTTCCTTACTGCCGAACAGGGAGTACACCGCGGTCGTCGACGTGCCGGCGGCCCGCGCGACGTCCCGCAACGACAGCGCGCCGATGCCATGAGCCGCGACGATCGCAACGGCTTCGTCGAGCAGTTGGTCGCGCAGGTCATTCGTATGAATTCTGGGTCTTGCCACGAGGCCGATTATTCCATAACGTTGTTTCATAACATCGTTTTGAAACCAGGAGGCTCGCCATGTCCAAGCCCGACGCCGCGAGAATGACCAACCTGACGCCACCCGACGGCACGACGCTGTTCCTCATCGGCATGAAAGTGACGAAACCGTGGCGCATCCGCGCGTGGACCTACACGTTCTTCGCGATGCCGAGGATGCTCAAGCATCTCGAACGCCATCGCGAGGCCGGGCTGCTCTCGTATCACCTGTATCTCGTTCCGTCGCCGCTGGTGGTGACCTACTGGCGATCAGCCGCGGACATCCAGGCCTTCGCCGCCGACTCCGCGGCACCACATCGGCCGGCGTGGCAGTGGTTCAACAAGCACTTCGCCGACCAGAACGCGGTCGGCATCTGGCACGAGACCTACGAGATCGACCGGCACGAGACCATCAACAGCGGGATGCCACCGTGGGGTCTGAGCAAGGCGGTCGGGCGTCGGCCCATCGCGGCGGGATCGAGGACGGCGGCGCAACGGATGGCCGCTTCCGGGGTCAACGCGCCGGGTCGTGCTCCAGCAGCATCTTGATCGCGCCGACGATGGTGTCGACGAGGCCGGCGGCGGTGTGCTCGCCCAACTCTCCGCGCGCTTCGTCGCCCCGCATCATGATGACGGACTCGACCAGCCTGAACGGCAACAGGTTTCGCTTGTCCGACGCGGCGCCGAGCGCCTCGGTCGCAAGTCTGGCGTAGATGTCGGCGAGTTCGCGTCGGGCGGCCCGGAATTCGGTGAACCGCTCGTCGCGGACCTCGGGCAGGAGGTACAGCGCGCCGAGATTCCAGCGTGACGACGCCAGTTGTGTGACGTCGTAGCGGGCGAGATCGAGGAGTCGTTCGAGCGCGGGCCGTTCCTCGGTGAGCAGCCGACGCGCATGGTCTAGCGGGGTGAGGACGGTGGTCTCGAGCAGCGCGGCGAGGATGTCGTCCTTGGTGGCAAAATAGTGGTACATCGACGCCTGGCGGATGCCGACGGCGTCAGCGATCATGCGCGTCGACGTGCCGGTGTATCCACGGCTGGTGAAGAGTTCGGCTGCGGCGTCGAGGATTTCCTCACGAGCGGTCTCGCCGCGGCGTTTGGGTTCGACGAGTCGGGGTCGGCCCGGACCGGCCACCGTGCGGCGCGACGCCGACCGTGGGGTCATGTCCCGGCCCTTCTGTGCGGCGGAGCATCTGAGTGGGGATTTCGGGTGGATTCCGAGCCTTGAGTGTAGCCCGTGCGGCCACCCGGCCCGCTGACCTGCGGCGCGTAACGCATTCGTTGCGCGAGTTTCCCGGCTTGCAACATTTCTGTCATGTGATAGAAATAGCGACACGCTTATCTATCAACTGACAGTTAAACCGCTCAACGGTGAGCTCCCCCCAGAGAGAAACCGCAGAGAAAGACCACACACGATGACCTCTACCGCATCTACCGGCGTAACGTCGCAGCCCGTGTCTCCCACCACGGGCATGGACGCCGACGACCTGTCGGAATTCGGCTACGACCAGCAGCTACACCGCTCCCTCGGCAAGTTCGCATCGTTTGCCGCGGGCTTCTCGTTCGTGTCCATCCTGACCACGATCTTCCAGCTCTTCGGCCTCGGCTTCGGTTTCGGCGGTCCGGCCTTCTTCTGGACCTGGCCGATCGTCTACGCAGGCCAGTTCCTCGTCGCGCTCTGCTTCGCCGAGATCGCGGCCCGCTACCCGATCTCCGGCGCCATCTATCAGTGGTCCCGACGCATGGGCGGGGAGGTGATCGGCTGGTTCGGCGGCTGGTTCATGATGATCGCCCAGATCGTCACCGCGTCGGCGGCAGCGATCGCGCTGCAGGTGGTGCTGCCGACGGTGTGGTCGGGCTTCCAGATCATCGGCGACGATCCCGACCTCACCAGCTCGAGCGGTGCGGCGAACGCGGTGCTCCTCGGCTCGATCCTGCTGGTCATCGTCACCGCCATCAACTGCGTCGGCGTCACCTGGATGAGCCGCGTCAACAACATCGGCGTCACCTGTGAGCTCGTCGGTGTGGTCGCCGTGATCCTCGCACTGTTCACCCACGCTCAGCGCGGACCGAGCGTGGTGTTCGACACCGGAGTTCCCGGAACGCAGCCGGGCTACATCTGGGCCTTCATCGTGTCCGGTCTGATGGCCGCCTACGTCATGGTCGGTTTCGGTTCGGCCGGTGAGCTCGCCGAGGAGACCAAGAACCCGCGTCGCGTCGCCCCGCGCACCATCCGGATGGCGCTGACCGTTTCCGCGATCGGCGGCGGACTGATGCTGCTCGGTGCCCTCATGGCGGCACCGACCCTGGGTGAGGAGCTTGCGACCGGCGGCCTGCCGTACGTGCTCGACTCGGTGCTCGGCAACTTCTGGGGCAAGGTGCTGCTGTGCGACGTCGCCGTGGCGATCTTCATCTGCACCCTGGCCATCCAGACCGCGTGCTCGCGCCTCATGTTCTCGATGGCTCGTGACGGCCGACTCCCGTTCTCCAAGCAGCTGTCTCACGTGAACAGCCGCACCGGCACCCCGATCCTCCCGGCCATCCTGATCGGTCTGTTGTGCATCGGCATCCTGTTGGTGAACGTCGGCAACTCGGCGATCTTCGCGACCCTCGCCAGCGTCTGCATCATCCTGATCTACCTGGCCTACCTCGCGGTCACGGCGCCGATGCTCTACCGCCGCTTCCAGGGCTGGCCCAACGGCGGTGTCGCGGTCGACGCGGAAGGCAAGAAGCTGTTCGGGCTCGGCCGCTTCGGCATCATCGTCAACATCCTGGCGGTCGCCTACGGGACGCTGATGGTGATCAACCTGGCCTGGCCGCGCACCGAGGTCTTTGACCCGAGCGGTGAGATGCCCATCCTGCGCTGGGCCGGCCCCATCTGCATCGTCGCGACCGTCCTGGTCGGCATCGCCTGCTACCCCCGCGGCAAAGAGCACCCGAAGCCGGTCACCGTCGGCGCCTGACACTCGCCCTCCGGTCCCTGAGGTGCGAGGAGCGCTAGCGACGAGCCTCGAAGGGCCGGCGACCCACAACTCGAAAACCTGCTACACCCAAGGAGTAACACCCATGAGCACCATCACCGATACCGGTACCACTGCCGGCGCCCGCGAGCATGCGCGGTCGCAGGCCGGTGCGATCACCGACTCGATGCCGGTGGTTCCGGCCAGTAAGTGGCCCAACCCTCCCGTCGACGTCGACCCGTCCACCCTCACCTGGGCCGAGACCATTCCCGGCGGTCGCTACACCAGCAAGGTGCTGGCGCGTGGCACGCGAATCCGGTTGCGTGACATCGCCGGATCTGCGTGCGCGCACATCCTGCTGTGGCGCGCCGACGCCCCGTGGGAGCGCCTCAACGTCGCCGACACAGTGAAGGTGCCGTGGCAGGCGTACCTGTCGACCGGGCATCCGCTGCTGAGCGATCAGGGGCGTGCGCTGGCGACGATCGTCGCCGACGAGTCGGCTCACCACGACGCGCTGTGCGGTACCTCGACCCTCGTCGGCAACACCGCCAAATACGGTGACGGTCATGTGCATTCCGCGTCACCGGCGGGCCGGGAGATGTTCACGCTGGCTGCGGCCAAGCACGGGCTCACGCCGACCGACGTCGCGCCGTCGCTGTCGTTCTTCCACGGTGTCGTGGTCGAGGCCGACGGAACGTTGACGTCGAAGGGTTCGGCGGGGCTCGACAAGTCGGTCGACCTGATCCTGCACCTCCCGTGTGTGGTGGCGATCGTCAACACCGCACACCCGCTCGATCCGTCGCCCACCTTCGACACCGGACCGCTCGAACTGTTGGCGTGGAAGGCACCCGACGACCTGACGTCTCTGCTCGCCGACGTCGAGAACACCGATCCCGAATACCAACGCGCCGTGGCCAACTCCGAAGATGTCTGGAATGCACTGTGACTACCAACACCACGATGACTACAACCACCGATTTCGCTTCTGCTCCTGCCGAGGAACTTGCCCTGGTGCCCGGCACCGTCGTCTACGACGGTGAGGTCGGCGACCGCGGGCCCTGGTCCGGCGTCGTCGCTGCCGGCGATGTGCTGACCATCGTCGATCTGTACGGCAACCAGGCGGTCGACACGCTGTTCTTCGGCGCGCACGACCACTCGATCCGCTACTCGGCGCAGGCCACGATCGCCGTGCAGGGCAACATCTTTCTGACCACGGGCAGTGTGATCCGTGATCAGGAAGCCAACCCGCTGATGACCATCGTCGCCGACGAGGTCGGCAATCACGACACCGTCGGTGGCGCTTGCTCGCAGGAATCCAACACACTGCGCTACGGACACCACACCAAGCATCAGCATGCGTGCGTGGAGAACTTCCTCATCGAGGGCAGTCGGCACGGGCTGGGGAAGGCCGACATGGTCGGCAACATCAACTTCTTCATGAACGTGCCGGTCGATGCGGACGGTTCGCTCGGCATCGTCGACGGCTTGTCGGCGCCGGGCAAGCGTCTGGCGTTGCGTGCCGACGTCGACACGCTCGTCCTGATCTCCAACTGCCCGCAGATCAACAACCCCTGCAACGGTTTCGACCCGACCGCGGTCCGCGTCATCGTGACCCGGCCGTCCTGACCTTTCTCGTTCGTTTCCCACAGGAGCTCTGTTCCACCATGGCAATCACCGTCTTACGCGCGGGTCCGCTGACCACCATCCAGGATTGGCCCGGCCGCGTCGGGTACTGGAAGGTCGGCGTCCCGCCGTCCGGCCCGATGGACGATCTGTCGTTCCGGCTGGCCAACGTCGCGGTCGGAAATGCCGAGACCGCAGCCGGTCTCGAGGTCACCCTGGCCGGGCCGGCGCTGCGGTTCGACGAGCCGGCGGTGGTCGCGGTGACGGGTGCCCCGGTGATCGTTCGGGTCGACGGAAAGGTTGTGCCGCAGTGGGTTCCGCTGCGCATCGCCGCGGGGTCGACGCTCGACGTGGGAGCGGTCGGCGACCTGGGAATGCGCGTCTACGTGGCGATCTCGGGTGGTCTCGACGCCGAGGACTACCTGGGTAGCCGCTCGACCTTCACGATGGGCCGGTTCGGCGGCAAGGACGGTCGGCGCCTGAACGATGGTGACGAGCTGTCGAGTCCGGTGTGCGAGCCGTCCCCGATCCCTGAGGTGCGAGCTTGCGAGCCTCGAAGGGCTCGTCGCATCCTCTTCGACGAGCAACCCGCGATGACCAACGCGTGGCAGCTCGGTGTGACAGTCGGCCCGCATGGGGCGCCGGAGTTCTTCACGCCCGACGACATCGACGATCTGTTCGCCACCGACTACGAGGTGCACTTCAACTCCGATCGCACCGGTGTCCGGCTCGTCGGCCCCAAGCCGCGGTGGGCGCGGACCGATGGGGGAGAGGCGGGTCTGCATCCGTCGAACATCCACGACAACGCGTACTCCGTTGGTGCGCTCGACTTCACGGGTGACACTCCGATTCTTCTCGGGCCGGATGGTCCGAGCCTCGGCGGGTTCGTGTGTCCGGTGACGGTCACCAGCGCGGAACGGTGGAAGCTGGGGCAGCTCAAGCCCGGCGACACGGTGCGTTTCGTGGCGGTCCGCAGCGATGCGACGGCGTCGGCCACCGAGTTGGGGTTGGGGCGTCGCGCGTCGTTCGTGCCTGTGCTGTCGGCCGGTGGCGACACGGACAACGGCATTCTGGGCACCACGTCGACCGCGGACGGGTCGACGGCCGTCACCTATCGGCGTAGCGGCGACGACAACATCCTCGTCGAATATGGCGACATGCGGCTCGATCTCGCGCTGCGTGCCCGGGTGCACGCGCTGAGTGAGCGTATCGCGGCCGAAAAGCCCAGGGGTCTGATCGATCTCACCCCGGGGATTCGGTCGTTGCAGGTGAAGGCCGACCCGGATGTGTGGTCGCAGGCGTCGATGCTGGAGTGGCTCACCGAGTGTGAAAGCCAGCTCCCGGCGGCTGAGGATCTCGTCGTGCCGAGTCGTACTGTGCACCTGCCGTTGTCGTGGGACGATCCCGCCACCCGCGAGGCCATCGAACGCTACATGCTGGGCGTGCGGTCGGATGCGCCGTGGTGTCCGTGGAACATCGAGTTCATCCGTCGCATGAACGGGCTCGACTCGGTCGACGACGTCTACCGGACCGTCTTCGACGCCAGCTATCTGGTGCTCGGCCTCGGTGACGTGTATCTCGGTGCGCCGGTTGCTGTTCCGCTCGATCCTCGGCATCGTCTCGTGACCACCAAGTACAACCCGGCCCGGACGTGGACGCCGGAGAATGCCGTCGGCATCGGTGGCGCGTATCTGTGCATCTACGGCATGGAGGGACCCGGCGGATATCAGTTCGTCGGCCGCACGACGCAGGTGTGGAATCATCGGCATCCGTTGCCTGCACCGGGATTCGACCCCGAGCACCCGTGGCTGCTGCGCTTCTTCGACCAGATCCGCTGGTATCCCGTGAGTGCCGAGGAGCTGATCGACATGCGGGCCGACGTCGCCGCCGGTCGTGGCGACAGCACCCGGATCACCGACGGAGTGTTCTCGCTGGCCGAGCATCAGCGTTTCCTCGATTCGCAGGCCGTCGACATCTCGGCAAAACGGGAGACAATGGAGGTTGCGCGGGCCGAGGAGCGTCAACGCTGGTCGTTGCAGGGCGAGTTTGCGAAAGGGAAAGTGGCATGAGCAAGATCGACGACATCTTCGGCCGAATCGCTGCCGCCGATCGCCCCGAGGTGTTCATCACGTTGCGTTCTCGCGATGAGGTTTCCGCAGATTTCGCGCAGTCCGTCGCGGGTGGCGGCCCGCTCGCCGGAATGGTGTTGGCGGTCAAGGACAATGTCGACGTGGCCGGGTTACCCACCACGGCTGCGTGTCCCGGGTACGCCTACACACCTGATGTCGACGCACCCGCGGTCGCTGCGTTGAAGGCGGCGGGGGCGGTGGTGATCGGCAAGACCAACCTTGACCAGTTCGCCACCGGCCTCGTCGGAACACGCAGTCCCTATGGCGCGGCACGTGACTCGCGTCGTCCCGACCGTATCTCCGGTGGTTCGAGCTCCGGCTCTGCGGTGGCTGTCGCGCTCGGGTTCGCTGACATTGCGATCGGTACCGACACCGCAGGTTCGGGTCGGGTTCCCGCGGGATTGCAGGGGATTGTCGGGATCAAGCCGACCGTCGGTGCGATCTCCACCGACGGTGTGGTCCCGGCGTGCGCCAGCTATGACACGGTGACGATCTTCGCCGCGACCCTCGATCTCGCCGACGCCGCGATGGCCGCGATGGCCGGTGCGCGTGGCCCGCGACCGTTCGGTACGCCGACTCTTCTGGCCGCGCCGGAGCGCCCGGTTGTTGCTGTGCCAGCCGAATTGCCGTCGTTGGATGACAACTGGCGTGCTGCCTTCGCCGACGCGGTGTCGCGCGCAGAGTCTGCCGGCCTGGTGATCAAGACCATCGACCTGTCGCCATTCCTGGCCGCTGCCAAGCTCTTGTACGACGACGCGCTGGTCGCGGAGCGCTACGACGCCGTGGGCGAGTACATCGACGGCGGCGGCTCGGATCTGGACCCCACCGTTGCGGGAATCATCCGTTCCGCGAATCGATTCGGGGCTGTCGATCTGCTTCGCGCACACCGCAAGCTGGACGAGCTGCGAGAGTTGGCGATGACCGAATGGGGCGACGCTACCGCGCTCATCGTCCCGACCGCACCCATGCATCCGACCCTCGCCGACGTTGATGCCGACCCGGTGGGCGTCAATTCCCGGATGGGCACCTACACCAACTTCTGCAACCTCTTCGACCTGTGTGGCCTCGCCATCCCGTCGGGCATCGTCGACGAAACCGATGGCAGTCAAGCGCAGTTCGGCATCACCCTGCTGGCGAAGGCACACGAGGACGCGGTGCTCGTCGATCTGGCCCAGCGTCTGGGCGCGGCATCGCCCGCCGCCTCCTGGCCCGAATCCGTCGCCCCCACCGTCGAACTTGCTGTGTTCGGTGCGCACATGAGTGGCGGTCCGCTGACTCACGAGCTCTCCGACCGCGGCGCTCGCTGGGTCGGTGAGGTGACCACCGCGCCGTCGTACCGTCTCGTTGCCCTGTCCACCACGCCACCCAAGCCGGGTCTGATCCGCGATCCGTCCGACGGACGTGCGATCCAGGGTGAGATCTGGACTCTGTCACCGTCGGCGCTGGGTTCATTCCTCGCCGACCTTCCCTCGCCGATGATGCTCGGGCAGGTCGAATTGTCCGACGGCCGTTGGGTGGTCGGCTTCGGCTGCGCCGCCGATGCCGGTGCAGCCGGGGAGCCCCTCGACCGCGATCGTTGGTGAGCCACACCGGTTCATGTGGGGAATCTGTACGAGTCAGCTTGTGTAAGTGCACTATCCACTTCACTCGGCTGATGCGTACAGATTCCCGCAGGTTGGTCTCTCCATCCGCTCCCTGCGGTGCTCGAGGCGCCAAGCCGACCCTTCTACCGCTCCCCGAGGTGCTCGAGGCGCTAGCCGACCCTTCTACCGCTCCCTGAGGTGCTCGCGGCGCTATGCCGACGCTCCTACCGCTCCCTGAGGTGCTCGAGGCGCTATGCCGACGCTCCTACCGCTCCCTGAGGTGCGACGAGCGCTAGCGAGGAGCCTCGAAGGGCCGCGAGCTCTCCTACCAAGTCCAACACGCGCTGTGTATCAACGTCACTCGACGCGTGACGTTCTTGTCGGTGCCTTCTTCTACCCTGTACTAAGTCGGTCGGGGAGGGATTTCGATGTACGACGTTCGGTCGGGAAGTGCCGCACAGTCGACGATTTCGAGTGCACAGTCAACGAACAAGTCGCGGCCGAACAGAATTGTCGGTGCTGTGTTCTACCCTGTACTCAGCAATTGGGGGAGGGATTCAGATGTACGACGTTTATCCGGAAACGTGCTGCACAGTCGACCATTTCGAATGTACCTCTACCGATCAGAGTCTGGCCGAACGGAATTGTCGGTGTCGTGTTCTAGTCTGAATCCAGTGAATCGGGGAAGGGGGTGACTGCTTTGTCAGAGGATCAAGAATCGGCGTCCGAGGATCAAGAGTCGGCCGACACCGCAGCAACGGTGCAGTGGCCGCAGATCGACGCTGCCGTGTTGGGTCTACCTGATCTCGCGGTGATCGACGACGAGGAGGCGGTGTCGATCAACGAGTTGGTCGCTTCGTTCGAGCAGGCCGCACACGGCACGTCGTTCTTGGCGTGGCGCTCGTATCAGGTTGCCGCCGAACTACATACCCGGCTGGTGGAGCCGACGATGGATGACGACACCGACTGGATCGATCAACGCGCGCAGTGCGCGATGCGGATCGCGGCGTCGTTGGCGATCTCTCAGTTGACGGCCGAGTGTTTGTTGGGCGAGGCGCTCGCTTTGCGGGATCGGCTGCCGCTGGTGTCGGCCTGTTTGCGTGACGGTGTGCTCACCAAGGCGCAGACCGTCGCGATCGTCGGCCGCACCGATCTGGTGGATGGTGACCACATTGGCGAGGTGGATGCCGCGATCACCAAGGAACTTCGTAAACGCCGCGGCCGGTGGTCGCCCCAAGCGATCCGGGATCTGGCTGACCGGATCGTGTTCCGCCACGACCCCGAAGCGGTGCGGGAACGCCGTAAGCATGCCAAAGGGCAGCGTGCGGTGTGGGTCGAGGACTTCGGCGATGGGATGGCCACTCTGGCGGCGTCGATGACCGCGGAGAACGCGCGTATCGCGGTCGCCGCGGTCCAGGCGTTGGCGAGCACCGTGTGCTCGAAGGATGGTCGGGGGAAACGGGCCCGCAACTCCGATGCGGCGTTCGCCCTGTTGTCGGGCACCCGGTTTGAGTGCCAGTGTGGGCGTGCCGAGTGTGATGCCGAGATCCCTGAGCCCGGAACCCTGCCGCCGGCCCAGGCGCGGATCGTGTTGCATGTGGTGTGTGAGGAAACCACGCTGACCGACGAGTCGAACACCACCCCGGCGCATATGAATGGGTACGGGGTGATCTCGGCCGAGCATGCCCGCGAACTCGCCCAGCGCCCCGACGCGGTCATCAAACCCATCAACCCCCAACCCGCACCAGCCCAGCCGGCTACGG
>NZ_JAKWBF010000032.1 GCF_022513585.1 Gordonia gummivorans | reverse complement strand
GGCGACACGAAGCGGCCCCCGCACCACCCGAGTACGGGCGTATCCGACCGGACGGGTCGGGGTGCGGGGGCCGGGTGACCATCGGGTATTCGCCGGCGCCGAGACGGATTCGCCTCGTGCGACATACGAATGCCACACGGTCAGCGCTAGCGGATGGTCACCTCACGTGTCCGTATGTCAATCAATTCCAGACCACCTCCTTCCTTGTGTACACGCGAACCTACGCCCGCTTTCGCGGTGCCGCAAAGGGTTTTTCGGGCATCCTCGAGAACTCGAGTTGAGTCGGGAAGGTGCGTCGGGGCCGGTGGCCAGGATCGAGCCCCTGGCGGTGGTCTTTCGGGTATGTCCCGGAAGCGGACGCTGACGGGCCCGAGCTCAGTCACCAGTCGTCGGGCGTCGCACTCCGCCGAACGCGATGCCAGGCACCTGCGCCCACAAGAAATAGGGGAGGAGTTTTCTTCCCCGACCCTTGGTGTCCTCCCCCAGAATTTCTCGCGGACGACTACGAACCCCGGGGAAGAAACTCTTCCCCTAAATTTTGCGGGCACGACGCTGGCGCATTTCCGCAGGTCATCGCGGTCGGTCACCTAACTCGTCGAGCCAGGGAGCGGGTGACTGCTACGGCGTCGGCACCGGAATCGCACCCGGCACGGTGGTCGACGGCGCACCGCTCGGCGGCGCCGACACCGGGGGTTTGAGACCGGGGACCGGCTTCGCGCCGGGCGGGACGGACGACACGACGTCGACCTTGCCGCGGAACGAGTCGTCGGTGATCACGTCGATCGCGTTCACCAGCCAGCGGTCGCTGTCTTTCTGCATCGTGTACGTCAGGCGGCTCGGGTTGATGCTGACCAGTTCCTTGTTGCCCTTGCGGGTGACCGACTGGTTGATGAAGAGAAGGACGGTCGAGGTGTCGCGGGTGTTCGTCACCACACCCGCATCCTGGATGGTGACCTCGGAGACCACATCCTGCTTGCGCACCTCGGCTGCCAGACTCGCCTCGGTGATGGTCTTGACGTATTCCGGCTTCGCCCCACCGGTCAGGATCGACATCGACTGATCGATGTGGTCGGTGATGTTGCCGGCGTTGTAGCCGAACATCGTCACCGCGTACTGCTTGGCCGCCTCGAGTGACGTCTCGCGAGATTTCTCCGTCGCGCGTCCGTCCCAGAAGCGCATCCCCAGGAACACCGCGGCGGTAGCGGACGCCACCAGCAGCACTGCCAGCACCGCCCCGACCAGTTGCTTCCGGCTGATCTTCATCACGCCACCCACTCATAGTTGGTGACCTTCAGGTCGCCGTTGATGCGCGTCATGTCGACCCGCCACCGGAACGTCTGCACCTGCATCGGCAGCTTGCCGTCCAGCGAACGCTGCTGCCAGCCGAACACCATGATCACCGACCCCTCGTCGGGTTCGGCCTTGGTGACCGCCTCGCTGAGGATCGTCGTCTTGGTCTCCACATTGGTGTCGCGGACCAGCCCGACCGCCTGCTGCGACGAATCCTGCAGCTGCTGCTTCACCTTGCCGCTCGAGTCTTCCTGCACCGTCTTGAGGACCTGGTCGACGTTCGACGGATTCATGCTGGTCAGGTTGATGATGAACTGCGACGCGAACGACGAGTACTCGGCGCGCAACGCGTCGAGATCCTTCTGCCGGTTGATTCCCACGGCGAAGACCACAGACGCGGCCACGAAAGCGAGGATGAGAACCCCGGCGACGATCGCGAGCGCGAGGTCTCGACGCGAGCCCGACGACGAACCGCGGTAGCGGACCTTCGGCACGGTGCTGCGGTCGGTACCCGACGACATCCGCGCCTGCCGTCGCTCCCGATAGCTGACGGTGCGCTCGATTTCACTCGGATCGCGTTCGATTTCGGTGGTGGAGTCGGCAGTGATCTCGACACGGCTCCTCGCCTTGCGGCTCGGTGCCGGCTCGATCAGCGGGGAGGTCGCCTCGTCGGGTGAGGCTGTTGTCTCGACCGGCGCCGGCTTCGGCTTCTTCTTCGCCCGCCCCATCGGCGACGTGCGAACGGGTCGTGTGCGTCGGGTCGTCGGGGTCTTCTCGTGTACGTCGGATTCGGGTGTCATTTGCCCACCGTCTTCGTGATCAGGGACTGCCATGTACCGCCTTGCGCATTGTTTCCGGTACCGGCGTTGTAGGTCTTGCCGTCCGGGCCGATGAAGTCGCCGGAAGCCGGATCGTATGTGGTTGCGTACACCGCCGGGGCCGGGTTGTAGCTCGACGGGGTGCCCGGCGTCACGTTACCGGACCGCTGCGCCTCCCATTTCAGCCCGAACGGCAGCCCCCGTTGGAATGGATCCACGGTTCCCGGCTTCGGCTTGTAGCCGGTCCGGCATTCCGCGGGCGTCGGCGCACGTCGCCCCGGGTACTCGACGCACGGGTAGTTGCGCGCACCGCGCACCGCGAGGTTCGAGTTCTGCGGCACCCGGCACAGCATGCCGGCCGGCAGTTCGCGTGCGGTCTGCTCCGACGGGAAGCGCCACTGCTCCTTCGGGAGGAAGCCGATGTTGCACGGTGGGCGGTCCTGGAAACCGAGCGAGAAGTTCACGTTCGGTCCATACCGGACGCTGCCCGTGTTCAGCGCGGTGATCAGCGCCGCGATCAGCCGCGGGTAGATGACCAGGATCTGCCGCATGTTCGGCAAGTAGACGGCCTGTGTCTTGGCCACCACGCCGAGGTTGGAGACCAGCAGCGGCCACGACTGGTTCATCGACGCGAACAGATCTTCGCTCGTCGACACCGTCGACGGCCCCTTGGTGAGGATGTCGGTGATCTCCGGCCGGTTGGCCCGCAACTGGTCGGTGAAGGTGGTGACGTCCCGCGTCCAGGACCGGATGTCGTCGGCGGTCCGCGACTGGGTGGCGAGCAGCGCACCCCCCTGATCGACCAGCGAGATCGTGGTGTCGGTGTTCTTGTTGGCCTCGTCGACGAACAACGCCATCGAGTCCAGAAGTCGTTGCAGCGCTTCGCCGGTGCCGTTGAACGCAACGAACGCCTCGTCCATCAGCGACCGCAACTTGGTGTCGCCGACCTTCTGCAAGAGTGCGTCGGCCTGGTCGAGCATCGTCGAGATCTCCACCGGCACATCGGTACTCGACACCTGCGAACCCTCGGACAGGTTGTCGCCGGATGGATTCGGCGGCGGGGTGAACTCCACGTACTGCTCACCGATCGCCGACACGCTGCGCACCGACGCCTGCGACGACGCGGGGATCTCGGCACCGTTGTGGATGGTCAGCTCGGCGGTGACCCCGTTGTCGGTGAGCCGCACCGCCTCCACCTTGCCGACGTTGACGCCCCGGAAGCTGACATTGGCATTCTCATAGAGCCCACCGCTGCTCGGCAGGTTGAGGTCGACGCGATAGCTGCCCACCCCGAACATCGACGGCACTCGGATGTAGTAAACGCCCACCGCCACCATCGCGACCACGGTCACGACCGCGAAGATGATCAGCTGGATGCGGACGAACTTGCTGATCTTCATCGATGACCACCTCCGGGCGGCACCATTCCGGGCGCGGGCACCGGCTCATTGGTGTCGCGCGGCCGCTCACCGCCGGGTTGCAGCGGACCGGTGAACGGATTGAGGCCACGCGCCGCGGCCCCCGCCCGACGCCCCAGCACGCCCTCCGGACCCGTGAGTCCGATGCTGGCGAACATGCTCTTGCTCAACCGGGCTGGGGTCAGGTCAAGGACGAGGTCGGAGTTGACGTAGTCGCCCTTCACGATCGTCGGGATCATGGGTTCGTAGAACGGGAAGGTCAGCAGGATGTTCAACGACTGCGACAGGGCCGGACCGGTGGCCGCCAACTGCTCCAGGGCCGGACGCAGTCCTCGGACAAAGGTCTGGATGTCGTCGGTATTGGCCTTCAGGACGTCGTTGGTCGTCCGCGACACCTTCGTCACGGCGGCCAGCATGTCGGTGAGATGCACCCGCTGGTCGACGAGCAACCGGAGGATACGTGGGCCGTCGGCCAGCGCCTTCTCGATCGTCGGGCTCTGCTGGTTCATCGTCGCCGAGAGTCGGTCGAGTCCCTCGGTGGCCTTGATGATGTTGGCCTTCTGAACATTCAGGTCCCCGACGAGCGTGTTGAGGCGTGGGATCAGCGCCCGGATGGCGTCCTGGTGACCGGAGAACACCTGATCCATCTCGTGCACGATGTCGCCGAACTGGCTCAGGCCACCGCCGTTGAGCACCACCGACAGCGAACTCAGCACCTGCTCGGTGGTCGGGTAGGTGCACAGTGCGACCTGCTGAGCGGAGTTCACGTCCGGGACCGCGGGCACATTCGGGTCGGTGACGATGTTCGACTGCTCCGGGCATTTGGTGAGCGGGATCTCGTCGCCGGCCTGCATCATCGCCCCGGTCGGCTTCTCCGGCTGCACGATCTGCAGATGCATCGACCCGAGCGCGCTGGTCATCCCGACCATCACGTGCGAACCGACAGGCACCATCGTGCCCTTGCTCAAGCGCATCGTGACCTGAGCGTTCCAGTTCTTGACCTCGATGTCGCCGACGCTGCCGACGGTCGCGTCGTCCATCAGGATCGGCGCGTTGTTGACCAGCCCGGCGGCGGTCGGGATGACCGCGGTGATCTCGTAGTCACCGTCGCCGGTGCCCTGTGCACCCGGCACGGGCAGCGAGTTCGGGCCGTCGAAGGAGCATCCCGCAAGAATCGTCGCGACCACGACCGACATCACGACCAGCCAGCGGCGCCCCGACGCCCCGCCCCTCATCGTCCGGTCTCCCATGGAATCAACAGCCCTCGAAGTCCGGACTTCTGGTTGTCGCGCCGGGTCTCGTTGTCGATGCGTTGCTCGTTCTGTTGTGCACGCGCCCGCACACTCGCGTTCTGGTAGGTGATCTGATCGCGGTTGGCGTTCTTGCCCGACACCGGGTTCGCGAGGAACGGCGGATAGTTCATCGAAATCGTGGTGAGAATCGGGGCGAGCACTTCGACGCAATGGTCGACGTCGGCGCCGGAGAATCCGGGCCGGTTGTTCGCGTCCATCGTCCCGCACAGCAGCGTGATCAGGTTGGTGCCCATCCCGAGGCCGAACACGCCCGACAATGCGCCGGACAACGGGTTGTAGATGTTGAAGAAGTTCGCGAGCTGGTTGGGTGCCGAGTGCAGCAGACCACGCAGCTGTTCGTCCTTGTCGGCGACGATCCGCAGCGAGTTCGCCAACCCCTGCGACGACGCGGTGATCGAAGCGCCGTTGCGGTCGATGAAGGTCTTCACCTCGGTCATCGCCGTGGACAGGCCGTGGAGTGCGCCATTCAGTTCGGTGGTGTTCTCCGCAAGAACCGAACTGACCGAGGCGATCCGGCCATTGAATTGCACGAGCTGCTCATGACTCTGCGACAGCGCGTCCGTGAGCTTCTGCAGGTTCTTGATGGTCGCGAACAGGTCGCCGCGGCCGGCCGCGAGCGTCCCCATCACCTCCGACATCTGGGTGATCGACGTGTTGATCGCCGCACCGTTGCCGTTGAGGTTGGCCTCGAAGGTGTTGATGGCGTCGGCCGCCGTGCCGTTGTTGTCGGCCTCCGGGCCGACCGCCTCGGTGAGTCGGGTCAGCTGCTTCTTGATGTCGTCCCATTCCATCGGCACCGCGGTGCGCTCCATCGGAATGGTCGCGCCATCGGACATCGCGGCGCCCTGGGAGTAGACCGGCGTCAGCTGCACGAACCGTCCCGACACCAGGCTTTGCGCGACGATCACCGCTTTGGCGTCGTTCGGGATGTCGACGTTCTTGTCGACCTGCAGGACAACCTTGACGTCACCCCGCCGCGGGGTGATCTCGGTGACCTTGCCGACGTTGACGCCGAGCACACGCACCGGGTCGCCGTTGTAGAGGCTGGTCACCGACCGGAAATAGGCCGTGAAGGTGTTGGTGGTGGCGCGGGTGAACACGGTGAATCCGACCACTACCACGGCGACGGCCAGCAGTGCCGCCAGCCCGGCCAGGATCACGCGACGTCCCATGGTCATGGTCAGCCCCCTGGTCTCGGTGTCGGAGTGAGCGTCGGATAGGTCGGTTTCGGTGCCGGTGGCCGCGGCGGGTCGGTGCCGGCGGGCGGCGCTGCGCTCCACGCGTTGGGCAGCAACGGGAAGCCGGAGTACATGATCGCCTTCCACAGCTGCGGATACTTCCCACGCAGCGCCGACATGAACGCCGCGGTGTAGTCACCGAACGTGCTGACGCCGACCAGCGAATCGAAGTTCGGTCCGGACGCCACGGCCTCGCCCAATGTGTTGGCATACGGCCCGAGGCGGTCGATGGTCTTCTTCAGGTCGGCTTCCTTGTCGGTGAGAATCTTCATCACCCGGTTGAGCTTGTCCAGCGACGGCTTGAGCTGCTGATTGTTCTCCGCGATGAAGGCGTTCAGTTGTCGCGTCACATCCCGGAGTCCGACGATGAGCTGACCGAGCGCCCAGCGGCGCGTCTGCACCTCACCGAGCAGCGAATTGGCGTCCACCAGAAGCTGATTGATCTGCTGGTTGCGATCGCCGAGGACCCTGCTGACCTGGTTGGCCTTGGACAGAAGTGCGCGCAGCGCGTTGTCCCGTTCGGCGATGGTCGTCGACAGGCGTGCGACGCCGTTGACCGCGCCCTGCACCTGCGGTGGCGTGTTCTGGAAGGTCACCGTCAGGGTCCGCAACGCCAGGTTCAGCTGGTCGGTATCGGTCTCCGACAGGGTCGAGGTGGCGCCCTCCAGCGCATCCTGCAGCGAGTACGGGGAGATCGTCTGCGTCACCGGGATCGAGCCGCCCGGCTTGATCCGATCACCCGGATGCGGGATCACCGTGAGGTTGCGTCGGCCCAACACCGTTTCGGTCTTGATGGCCGCCTGTGAGGTGTCACCGAGTTCGACGGTGTCGTTCATGCGGAACGACACCCGCACCTTGGTGCCCTGATCGGTCTTGGCGAGCGCGATCGACTCGACCGTACCCACCTGCACGCCCGACACCGAGACGATGTCGCCCTTCACGAGCCCGCCGGCGTCGTCGAAGTAGGCGCTGTAGGTGCTGATCGGCGAGAGGAACGGCAGCTTGTCCATCTGCATCGCGGTGATCACGACCAGCGCGGTGACGACCAGACCGATCACGCCGATCTGGACGCGGCCACGACCACCCCGCTTCTTCTCACGGGCGACGTCGGCCTCGTCGGAGGCGCTTCTGCGGCTGGAGAACATGCCGCCGAACGGCAGACTCATTGCTGCGCACACCTCCCCCCGGCGCGGGTCGTGTTGCCCATCACGTCATTCGACGTGAAGAACACCTGCTGACCACCCGGTCCGCCCAGCAGAATCCGAATGCGGCAGAAGTAGATCTGTAGCCATGCTCCGTAACTACCCAGGTTGGACAGCTTCTTGTAGTCGTCGGGCAACCGCGAGATCAGCGCTCGGATATACGGTTCGGCGACGAGTAGTTCGTCGGAGGTCTTGCCGGTCGCTGCGATCGTGCGGGTCAGGTCGGTGCGCGTGGAACCCAGAAGACTGGCAAGTCCGGTTGTGACCTGCGATGTCTGGGTGATCGCGGCACCGATCGTGCCGCGCTGTTCGTTGAGTCCGGTGACGAGTTGCTGCAGGAGATCGAGACTGGTGTCGAGGCCCTGGCGGTCGCCGTCGATGGTGCCCAGGGTGGTGTTCAGGTTGTCGATGACCTGCCCGATGAGCTTGTCGCGGTCTGCGATCGCATTGGTGAACTGATTCGTGTTGGTCAGCAACTGGGTCAGCGCGAGGCCTTGGTCGTCGCCCTGGAACACCTTGATGATCGACGCGGTGAGGTCGTTGGCCTCGTCGGGGTTGAGCGTCCGGAACAGCGGTTTGAACCCGCCGACGAGCTTGTCGAGGTCGAGCGCGGGCTCGGTCTGGGCGACCGGGATCACCGCACCGTCGTCGAGGAACTCGTTGACGTTGCCGGTGCCCTGCTGCAGTTCGAGGTAGCGGTCGCCGGTCAGGTTCTCGTAGCGGACCAGCACCCGCACCGACTTGGGCACCGGGTACTTCTGGTCGACGGTGAACTCGATCTCCGCCTGGTTGTCGCGGTTGAGCGAGACGTCTCCCACCGACCCCACCTCGACGCCGGCAATCTTCACCTTGCTGCCCGCCTTGATGGCCGACGCGCTGGTGAACACGGCGGTGTAGTCGTTGGACGACCCCGACCGGTACCGGCTGAACACGACGACGAGAGCGACGAAGACCAGCACCATCACGATGGTGAACGCCCCGAGTTTGATGACGGTCGCGCGAAACGCGCGGGCACGGTTATCCACGGGCCGGCTCGCCGAAGATGAGTTGGAACAGCTTCTGGGAGTTCACCTTTGGCGTGGTCCTCGGCTGATAGGGGTAGTTGGCGTTGTCGGTGACGTAGAACTTCGTGTGCTCGGTAGACGACGGGTTGCTCAGCCCGGTCTCGCACGTCGGGGGGCCCGCGCCGCGCACCTGCGGCAAGTCGTACGGGTACTGGTAGGGGTCCTTGCCGGGCAGGATACTGGCGTCGAGCATCAGGTTGCCGTTCTTTCCGCCCATGTACGGCGCGGCGATCTGTGCGGCCGACGCCGTCGACGTGATGAAGCACTTGATGCCGGGTGCGTTGTAGCCGAGCAGCCGGGCCACCGGACCGATGTCGGTGAGCGCCGAGATCAGCGTGGGTTTGGTGGGTGCGACGACCCCGTCGATCGTGTTGGCCATTCCGGTGGTGTTGATCAGCAGCGCGTCGAGGTTGCTGCTGTTGTCGACGAGGTTGTTGCCGATCGAGGTGAAGTTGTCGACGGTACGCAGCAGGTTCGGCATGCTGTCGGCGTACACGTTGGTCACGGTGGCGCCCTCGCGGAACAGCCGATTCAGTTCGGGCAGATGCGGATTGGTCTTGCCGAGCAGACCCGACAGCTGATCGAGCGCGACCCCGATCTCGGCCCCCTGGCCGGCGAGCGCGGTGTTGATGGCGCCGAGCGTGGCGTTGAGCTTCTCCGGCTGCAGGTCCGCGAGTACCGCGACGAGCTGCTGGTAGACGGTGTTGAGTTCGACGACGACCCGATCGGCGGAGATCTCGGCCCCGGCGGTCAGATGCCCCTGCGCCCCTTCCGGCGGGATGCTGAGGTTCACCGCCTTGGCACCGAAGATCGTGTTGGACTTGATGTCCGCGGTGACGTTGCCGGGGATGTGGGCCATCTGCGAGTCGTCGATGTTCAGGGTGAGGACCGCCTGGCCATCGGTCTCGGTGATGGTGTCGACACGTCCCACCTCGACGCCGCGCAGCTTCACCTTGGCGTCGGGATTCATCACCAAACCGGCACGCGGCGCCACCAGAGTGACCTGCTGGGTGCCCGAGAACCATCCGAGGAACTGCGCCGTCGCACCGACCACCAGGGCGACGATCACACCGACCATCACCACTGCTGCCGTCCGCCGCACCCCGCGGGAGCGCTCCTGCCTACGTGTCATCCCCTACCCCGCCAGGTTGAACTTGCCGTCGGCGCCGTAGATGGCGAGCGAGGTCAAAAGTGTGATCACGACCACAACAACGAGCGATGCCCGCACCGCGTTCCCGACCGCCACACCGACGCCCACCGGGCCGCCCGAGGCGTTGTAGCCGTAGTACGTGTGGATCAGCATCACCGCGACCGCCATGCAGATCGCCTGCACGAACGACCACAGGATGTCCGACGGTATGAGGAAGGTGTCGAAGTAGTGGTCGTAGACGCCCGGCGACTGGCCGTAGATGAAGACGGTCGCGAAGCGGCTGGCCAGGAACGAGGCGAGTGACGCCAGCGCGTAGAGCGGGATGATCGCCACGAGACCGGCCACGATCCGGGTGCTGACCAGGTACGGGATCGACGAGATCGCCATCGTCTCGAGCGCGTCGATCTCCTCGCTCACCCGCATGGCACCCAACTGGGCGGTCGCACCTGCGCCGATCGTCGCGGCAAGCGCGATACCGGAGATCACCGGCACGGCGATGCGCACGTTGATGAACGCGGAGAAGAATCCGGTGAGCGCTTCGACACCGATGTTGGCCAGCGAGCTGTAGCCCTGGACCGCGATGGTTCCGCCGGTGAACAGGGTGAGGAAGCCGACGACCACCACGGTGCCGCCGATCATCGCCAGCGCGCCGGTGCCCATGGAGATCTCCGCGATCAGCCGCAGCGTCTCCTTCTTGTAGAGGCGCAGCGCACGCGGGATCGCGACGATGCTGTCCCAGTAGAACAGCGCCTGATCGCCGATCTGATCCCAGTCCTCGCCGGCACGTTTGATGGCCACACGGGCCGTGTGGAATCGGGTGGTGAAGGGAAGGACCATCTCAGCCCGCCGTCGCCTTCAGACCAACGGCGGTCACGACCACATTGACCACGAACAGCGCCATGAAGGAGTAGACCACCGTCTCGTTCACGGCGTCGCCGACGCCCTTCGCGCCGCCCTTCACGTTCAGTCCCTGATAGCAGCCGACCATCCCGGCGAAGAGCCCGAACAGCGCGGCCTTGACCATCGAGATCATCAGCTCACCGAACCCCGTCAGCAAGGTCAGGTTGGCGACGAACGCGCCGGGGTTGACGTCCTGCAAGTACACCGAGAAGACGAAGCCGCCGCCGATGCCGATGGTGCAGACGAGGCTGTTCAGCAGGAGGGCCACCCCGGTGGAGGCGATGATCCGCGGGACCACCAGGCGGTGGATCGGATTGATACCGAGCACCTTCATCGCGTCGATCTCCTCGCGAATGGTGCGTGCACCGAGGTCTGCGCAGATCGCGGTCGCGCCGGCACCCGCGACGATCAGCACCGTGACGATCGGTCCGATCTGGGTGATGGTGCCGAGCGCCGCACCCGCTCCCGAGAGATCCTGTGCGCCGATCTCACGAAGAAGGATGTTGAGGGTGAAGCTCACCAGCACGGTGAACGGAATCGCGACGAGCAGGGTCGGCACCATCGACACCCGGGCGATCGCCCACGACTGCTCCACCGTCTCGCGCCACTGGAAGGGGCGATGGAAGAGCTCACGGGCCGACTCGACACCGAGAGCAACGAAATCTCCGATCCCCCCGAGTGGCGTCGCCAGCTTCCCTAACACCAGCACTCCTCACCGTCGCCGTAGGAACCGCCCCGTCGCTTCGCTCGCTCGTTGCAAGTACCCCGTCGCTTCGCTCGCCCAGACGACCACCGCGAAAATATCACGCAGATACCCGCCGGTTTGGTCAGTTGACCAAGGCGCTGGCCGAGAAGCCGCGCCCCGGGTCACGGCCCGCGAAGTAGCTGGTCAGCGTTTTCGACAGATCATCGGCATCCCACGCGTCACCGTCGGCGGCAAAGACCTCGTCGACGGTCGGTGCAGCCATCAGCGTCACCTGAGGACCGTAGACCACAAACACCTGTCCGGTCACGCCATCCGAATCCGGCCCGGCCAGATAGTTGACCAACCGCACCACGTGTTCCGGCGCGAGCGGATCGACGCCCTCGTCGGGCGCGTCGCCAAAGGTCGCTGCGGTCATCGCGGTCCGCGCGCGCGGACAGATGGCGTTGGCGCGCACCCCGTAGGACTGCAGCGCACGCGACGCCGAGATCGTCAGCGCGGTAATTCCCGCTTTGGCGGCACCGTAGTTCGCCTGCCCGGCAGGTCCGAGCAGGCCGGCCTCCGACGAGGTGTTGATCAGCCGCCCGTAGACCGGGCCACCCGCCTGCTTGGACGCCGACCGCCAGTACGCGGCCGCGTTGCGGTTCAGCAGGAAGTGACCGCGCAGATGGACATGGATCACGAGATCCCAGTCGTCGTCGGTCATGTTGAACAGCATCTTGTCGCGGACGACGCCCGCATTGTTGACGACGATGTCGAGCCCGCCGAGCTGTTCGGTGGCCGCGGCCATGATGGCGGTCGCGGTCGCCGAGTCGCCGATGTCGCCGCCGACCGCGATCGCCCGACCGCCGGCCGCGCTGATCTCGTCGAGCACATCACTGCTCTCGAGCGCGGCGGGCAGGTCGTTGACGACAACCGACGCTCCCTCGCCGGCGAGGCCGATGGCCTCGGCTCGGCCAAGGCCCGCACCCGCACCGGTCACGACCGCGACCCGTCCCTGGAGTGTTTGTCCCACCGCTGTTCCTCCCTGAGCTGAAAACTAGAACCTGTTCTAGCATGTTCGCTCCCGAGATGGAACCGAATGGACAAATGTCCCAGGTTCAGTCCTCCTCGATCGACAACGCAGACTTGGGACAGTTGGCGACCACCTGACGCAGTTCCTCTTCGCGCCCCTCGGGGACTTCGTCTTTGAGAATCACCAGGTAATCGTCGTCGTCGAGGTCAAAGATGTCGGGTGCCATCCCGACACAGATCGCATTGGACTCGCATAGGTCAAAATCAGCCTTGATACGCATGGCAACCATCTCCTCATCGACTCACGACCGGTTGACGGGCTGTAGCTCAACAGGTTAGAACGTGTTTCAGAAGTTGACGATACCGGGCCGGGTTGCGGCCCACCAGATCAACAAATGTCTACTGACGGAGTACCGATGCGCATCGCCTACACCGAACAGCAAGCCGAACTCCGCCGTGAGCTCCGAACGTACTTCTCCGCGCTGATGACCGACGAGCGTCGCGCGGCGCTGACGAGCGGTGATGGCGAACTCGGCCAGGGTGACGCCTACCGTGACGTCGTCCGCCAGATGGGGCGCGACGGATGGCTGGCGCTCGGCTGGCCCACCGAGTTCGGCGGGCAGAACCGCTCGATGATGGATCAGCTGATCTTCACCGACGAGGCCGCGATCGCCGGCGCCCCGGTCCCGTTCCTGACGATCAACTCGGTGGCGCCGACGATCATGAACTACGGCACCGACGAGCAGAAGGCGTTCTTCCTGCCCAAGATCGCGGCAGGCGAACTGCACTTCTCGATCGGCTACTCGGAGCCCGGAGCGGGCACCGACCTCGCCGCCCTGCGCACGACGGCCGTGCGCGACGGTGACGACTACGTGGTCAACGGCCAGAAGATGTGGACGTCGCTGGTCGCCTACGCCGACTACATCTGGCTCGCCTGCCGGACCGATCCGTCGACCCTGGAACCCGGCGCCAAGAAGCACCGTGGGATCTCGGTGCTCATCGTGCCGACCACGTCGGAAGGGTTCGGCTACACGCCCGTCCACACGATGTCGGGCGTCGACACCAGCGCCACCTACTACCAGGACGTCCGCGTCCCGGCATCGGCACTCGTCGGCGAGGAAGGCCGCGGGTGGGCACTGGTCACCAACCAGCTCAACAACGAACGGGTGGCACTGTGCAGCGCCGCACCCATCCAGACCGCTCTTCGCGAGACCATCGAATGGGCACAGCACACCAAGACCGGCGACGGCCAGCGGGTCATCGACGCACCGTGGGTGCAGACCAACCTCGCCCGCGTGCACGCCAAGGTGGAGTTCCTCAAACTGATCAACTGGAAGATCGCGTCGATCGCGGCATCCGGCGAGGCACCCAGTCCCGCCGACGCCTCCGCGACAAAGGTGTTCGGCACCGAGTTCGCCACCGAGGCCTACCGCTTGCTCATGGAGGTCGTCGGGCCGTCCGCCACCCTGCGCGCGAACAGTCCCGGCGCGCACCTGCACGGTCGGCTGGAGCGGTTCGCGCGGACGTCGCTCATTCTCACCTTCGGTGGCGGCACCAACGAGATCCAGCGCGACATCATCGCCATGCTCGCCCTCGGCCTCCCGCACCAGCGCCGCTGACCCCATCTGAGTCGAAGGATCACCCATGGATTTCACGCTCCCCGAGTCCGCCACCGATGTGCAGGGACTGGTGCGCGACATCGCCACCACCCTGAGCACACCGGAGCGCGCCGCCGAACTCGAGGCCGCAGCCGCACCCATCGACGCCGACCTCTGGCGCGAACTCGGGACGGCAGGCTTGCTCGGTCTCGAGATCCCGTCGACGCTCGTCGGCGAGTCGGGCGGCGACCTGTCCGCCGTCGAGAACTGTGTTGCCGCTGAGGAACTCGGCCGGACGCTGGCGCGGGTACCGTTCGGTCCGCACGCCATTGCCGCGCTGCCCGTGCTCGCCGCCCGGGCCGATGAGTCGTTGCGCGAACGCATTCTGGCCGCCGCAGCTGCCGGCACCACCGTGCTGACCGTGGCGTTCGAAGAGGACCTCGGGCCCGACGCCACCACGCCGACCGCGACCCTGTCGGCCGACGGACGGCTGAGCGGGGTCAAGGTCAACGTCCCCTACGCCGAGGCCGCCGATCTCTTCGTGGTCAATGCGATCGGACCCGACGGCGCTGTCGCGGTGGCGGTTCCCGCCGACGATCCCGGTGTCCGCGTCACCACGGCCGTCTCCACCGGACTGCTCCCGATCGCGGAGGTCGAGTTCGCCGACGTCGCAGTCACTTCCGATGCCGTGCTGGCCGGCGGGGTCGACGCGGTCACCAACATCGCGAATCGTCTGGCACTGGCTGTGTGCGCCGAGCAAACCGGAATCGTTTCGCGCGCACTCGAACTCACCGCCGAGTACGCACGCGAGCGCGAGCAGTTCGGCCGGGCGATCGGCTCCTTCCAAGCCGTCGCACAGCGACTCGCCGACGGCTACATCGACGTTCAGGGTCTGTCACTGACCACCACGCAGGCGGCATGGCTGTTGGCCAACGCCGACGACGACACCCACGGAGTGTCCGACGCCGACCTGCGCACGGCGATCGCCACCGCCAAATTCTGGGCCGCCGAGACCGGGCATCGGGTGGCGCACACCACGGTCCACGTCCACGGCGGCGTCGGCCTCGACACCAGCCATCCCGTGCATCGATACTTCCTGCGCGCCAAGCAGAACGAATTCACCGCCGGCAACCTGCCGGCCTCGCTGCGCACCATCGGCACCGCACTCGCGGCCGCTCCCGTCTGAGTGGACACAATCGCAGGACTCCTGCACGGGATCGGCGACGTCGACAACAGGGGCGTTCGCTGTGGCGATCAGTTCATCTCGTGGCGAGAGCATCTCGGTGCCTCCCGTACCCGGGGAGCCGCGCTGCGCCGTGTGTTGAGCCCGGATCGGCCACCGCACGTCGGGGTTCTGATGGAGAACTCCGTCGAATTCAGCCTGCTGCTCGGCGCGGCCGGACTCGGTGCGTTCGTCCTGGTCGGGCTGAACACGACACGACGCGGCGAAGCGCTCGCCGCCGACATCGCCCGCGCGGACTGTCAGATCGTGCTCGTCCACGCCGCTACCCGTCACCTGCTCGATGATCTTGCGTTGGACGCAGTTCGGGTGATCGACGTCGACGAGCCGGAGTGGCAGACGTTGGTCGGTTCGAGCGTTTCCTCCGACTTCGGCGTCGTGACTCCAGACGATCTGATGATGCTGATCTTCACCTCCGGGACAACCGGCGATCCCAAGGCCGTCCGCTGCACCCAACGCACGTTCGCCGTGAGCGGGCAGATGCTCGCCGAACGTTTCGACATCGGCGCCGACGACGTGGTCTACCTGTCGATGCCGATGTTCCACTCCAACGCGGTGATCGCCGGATGGTCGGTCGCACTGTCCGGCGGTGCGGGTGTCGCTGTCCGCCAACGATTCTCCGCATCGGGGTTCCTGCCCGATGTGCGCCGATACGGCGTCACCTTCGCCAACTACGTCGGCAAGCCGCTGCATTACATCCTCAGCACGCCCGAAGCGCCCGACGATGCCGACAACACGTTGCGGATCATGTACGGCAACGAGGCCACCGCATCCGATCGCGACCGCTTCGCCACCCGATTTGGTTGCCGAGTGGTCGACGGCTTCGGGTCCACCGAGGGCGGGGTCGCCATCACGCGAACACCCGACACCCCGGCCGACGCCCTCGGTCCGCTCCGCGCGCCGACCGCCGTCGTCGATCCCGACTCGGGTCTCCCGGTGGCCGTCGGGGAGGTCGGCGAGATCGTGAACTCCGCTGGTTCGGGCCTCTTCTCGGGGTACTACCGCGACGAGAAGGCGACCGCCGACCGGATGCGCGGCGGGATCTACCACACCGGCGACCTCGCCTGGGTCGACGACGCCGGCTATCTCCACTTCGCGGGCCGCCTCGGTGATTGGATGCGCGTCGACGGCGAGAACCTCGGCACCGGACCGATCGAACGAATCCTGTTGCGTCACCCGCGGATCGCCCAGGTCGCGGTGTACGGCGTGCCCGTGGAGATCGGCGACGAGATCGAGGCCGTCCTGGTTGCCCACGACCTCGACCCCGCTGAGTTCGGCCAATTCCTGTCCGCACAAACCGATCTCGGCCCCAAGCAGTGGCCGCATCGCGTTCGGGTGGTCGACGCACTACCGACCACCGCGACGTTCAAGACCCTCAAACGCGAACTCGCCGCCGAGCGCACACCGCCGACTTGGGTGCGCACCGGCCGGACGTATCACGCCCCCACTGCTGGTTGAGCAGCGACCAGCACAATCCGTTACCGCTGCCCGATTCGAAGAGGCCCGATCCGCTCCAACCACTGCCTGAGCATGAATCCGTGGAACGGAGCCAACCTACGCTGCCTGAGGTGCGACGAGCCCTTGCGAGGAGCCTCGAAGGCCTGGTGACGTCAGCTCACCAGGCCCTTCGAGGCTCGTCGCTTGCGCTCCTCGCACCTCAGGGAGCGGAACAGAACTCAGGAGCGGAGAGGGCTCAGGTAGCGGTGGGCCCCTCAGCGAGCGGGATGGCGTCCCGAGTGCGGAACGGAGCCGCGGGCTAACCCAGCGTCGAATCCAACCGCTTGACCGCCTCGTCGTATTCGGCGACCATCCCGGCGATCATGTCGGCGACCGGCACGATGTCGTTGCAGCGTCCGACGATCTGGCCGGCCGGCATCGCGACGACTTCCGGATCGTCTGCCTGCGAGATACGTGCATGCGCCTCGGCGACGAGCAGATTCTGCAGCGGCATCGGCAGCGGCTCGGGTGCGCCGGACGCATCCCAGGCGTCGGTCCACTTGGTCTTGAGCAGCCGCGCGGGTTTGCCGGAATAGATGCGACGACGCACGGTGTCGCGGGAGGTCGCCGACAGGAGCGCCTTCTGCACCGTCGACGGCCCCTCGGCCCCTTCGGCTATGCCCAACCGGTATTCGGCGGCGGTGAGCCAATAGGTACCCATCCACACCCCTTGTGCGCCAAGCGCGATCGCGGCGGCGATCTGACGACCGCTGCCGACACCCCCGGCGGCCAGCACGGGCGCCGAATCACCCACGGCGTCCACGAGTTCGGGCCACAGGATCATCGACGTGACCTCACCGGTGTGGCCGCCACCTTCGTAACCTTGGGCGATGACGATGTCCACACCCGCCTCAACATGATGCAGCGCGTGATCTTTCGCGCCCGCGAGAGCGGCGACGAGCACACCGTGGTCATGCGATGTCTGGATGACGTCGGCCGGCGGCGATCCCAGCGCATTGGCAATGAGCTTGATCTGGCCGTACTTACGCGCATGCTCCATCGCGACGTCGACGTGGGAGCGGGCCACCGAGTGCAACCAGCCCAGCACCCCGGCGTCGACCCGATCGCCACCCGGCAGTGGCGGCACACCGAGGTCGTCGAGCGTCCGTTCGACGAAGGCCCGATGCTCGGGCGGGATCATCGAATCGAGGTCGACCTTGCTTCCCTCCGTGGGAATCTTGGCCGGCATGACGATGTCGACGCCGAACGGTTTGCCGTCGGTGTTCTCGTGCATCCACTCGAGAACCTCGTCGAGCTCGTCGGCCTCGTTGAACCGCACGCAGCCGAGGACGCCCAGGCCACCGGCACGGCTGATCGCCGCGGCGACGTGCTGGCTCGGGGTGAAGCCGAAGATCGGGTAGTCGATGCCGAACCGGTCGGCCAATTCTGTACGCATGTCAGTGCCTTCCGGATGGAGCGTGCGCCTCGTCGGCGGGCCGTTCCGCGGTGATCGATGCGCCCCACCGATAGTCGGGTTTCCCGGCCGGTGATCTCTTGATCTCGTCGACGAACCACACACTGCGCGGGCACTTGTAGCCGGCGAGTTCCTTGCGGACGACGTCGTTGAGTTCGTCGAGCGTTGGGCGTGCGCCGTCACGAGTCGCGATGACTGCGGCCACCCGTTGTCCCCATCGATCGTCGGCGATCCCGACGACCACGGTGTCGAAGACATCCGGATGCGCCTTGAGTGCTCCCTCGACCTCTTCGGGGAATACCTTCTCGCCACCGGTGTTGATCGACACCGAACCACGGCCGAGCATCGTGATGGTGCCGTCGGCCTCGAGCTGCGCGAAATCGCCTGGTAGCGAATACCGTACGCCGTCGAACTCCTTGAATGTCTTCGCCGACTTCTCCGGATCGTTGTGGTAGCGCAGCGGAATGTGGCCCGTCCGCGCCAGCACGCCGACCTCACCGCTGCCCGGTTCGATCCGAGTGCCGTCCTCGCGCAGGACGTGAGTTTCGCTGTCGGCCTTGACCCGTGGGCCACCAGTGTGCGGCGCGCCCTTCGCGACAACCCCGAGTCCGCCGAAGCCGGTCTCCGACGACCCGATCGCGTCGATGACGATCGCATTCGGGAAGCGGTCCAGGAACTGCTCTTTCACGCTCGGCGAGAACAGTGCGGCCGACGACGCGACCGTCACCACCGAACTGAGGTCGAGGTCGGGATTCTCCGCGAGGGCCTCGATCATCGGGCGCCCCATGGCATCTCCGGTGATGAAGATGACGTTGACGCCATGGCGGGCGACGATCTCCCACGCAGCAGAACCACTGAACTCGGGATAGACGACCGCTTTGCCGCCGCCGAACAGCG
This sequence comes from Gordonia gummivorans, assembly GCF_022513585.1. Taxonomy (GTDB): domain Bacteria; phylum Actinomycetota; class Actinomycetes; order Mycobacteriales; family Mycobacteriaceae; genus Gordonia. The sequence continues at coordinate 47,283 of NZ_JAKWBF010000032.1, read as the reverse complement.
ACTGGAAGATCGCCCATTGCGACCCGCCGTGGATGAACGGAGGAATCGGGAACCGCACCAACTGACCGCCGTCGGCACCGTCGCGGGCCAGCTTCCACTCGTCGGTCACCGGCTCGCTGTTGAACCAGTCGATACCCCCGCCGAGCACGCGCCAGATGTCCTCCTGGCGCCACACCACACCCTTGGGCCGTCCCGTGGTGCCGCCGGTGTAGAGCATATAGAGGTCGTCGGAGGAGCGTTCCTCGAAGTCACGCTCGCCCGGCGATTCGGCGATGGCGTCCTCGAACCGAATCGCATCCGAGTACCCCGCGCACCGCAGATCGGTCTCGGTGCCGTCGTCTATGACGATCCGGTGCCGCAGATCGGGCGCTTTCGGCAACGTGTTGCAGACGCGTTCGCAGTACTGCCGCTCGTGGATGAGCACCGACATCCCCGAGTCGGTGAAGATGTGCTCGAGTTCGGACTCCACGTAGCGGTAGTTGACGTTCACCATCACCGCACGAGCTTTGAAAATGGCGACCATCGCCTCGACCGATTCGATGGTGTTTCGGCTGTACAGACCCACTCGGTCGCCGGGTTTCACCCCCAGTTCGCGGAGTTTGTGCGCGAGCGCGTTGGATCGTTGCTCAAGTTCGGAGTAGGTACGCGACGTACCGTCGGATTCCAGTGCGACGCGCTCGGGCATCAGGTCGACGGCATGCTCGATGAGATCGGCAATCGTATAGGCCATGGCAACAAAATTAGAACGTGTTATCGTTTTCGGCAAGCTGCTGTTTCACGCGATTTCCAGGAGACGACGATGACCGCACTCACCGACTCCACCGCCGACACCGACCACGCCCCGCACTGCCTGGTCGAGAAGCGCGGCCACGTACTGATCGTCACCATGAACCGGCCGGAAGCGCGCAACGCGCTGTCGGCCGAGATGATGAGCATCATGGTGGAGGCCTGGGATCGCGTCGACAACGACCCGGACATCCGGGTCGCGATCCTCACCGGAGCCGGCGGCGCTTTCTGCGCGGGCATGGACCTGAAGGCCATGTCGAAGAACGCGCCAGGTGACACCGTCGATCAGGGCACCTGGAATCCGGCAGCGCTGCCGGCCCTGCTCAAGGGTCGTCGGCTCACCAAGCCGTTGATCGCGGCGGTCGAGGGCCCCGCCATCGCCGGTGGTACCGAGATCCTGCAGGGCACCGACATCCGCGTCGCCGGCGAGACCGCGAAATTCGGTGTCGCGGAGGCACGATGGGGCCTGTTCCCGTTGGGCGGCAGCGCCGTTCGGCTCCCTCGGCAGATCCCGTACACCATCGCCGCCGACCTGTTGCTCACCGGACGCCACATCACCGCGGCCGAGGCCAAGGAGTACGGCCTCATCGGCTACGTCGTCCCCGACGGGACCGCCCTCGACACCGCACTCGACATCGCGGAGACCATCGCGGGCAACGGGCCGCTGGCGGTCCAGGCCATCCTCAAGACCATGCGCGACACCGAGGGTCTCCACGAGCTCGACGCCTTCGAGATCGAATCCAAGCTCGGCATCGCGGTGTTCAAGAGCAAGGACGCCAAGGTGGGGCCGCGCGCCTTCGCCAACAAGGAAAAGCCGGTCTTCACCGGCGAGTGAGCACCGGGTCGTGCGACTCCTCACGGCGCTCTTCGGCCCGCAGAACGCCGCCGAACGCACCGCCGCACTCCATAGTGCAGGCATCGACGGCGTGTTCACGTTCGAAGGACCGCACGACGTCTTCACGCCCTTGATCCTGGCCGCCGGCGCGGCACCGGTCAGCCTTCTCACCAATGTGGCGATCGCATTCCCGCGCAACCCGATTCACGTCGCGCACCAGGCCAACGACCTGCAACTCATCTCCGGCGGGCGCTTCACGCTGGGTCTCGGCACCCAGATTCGCCCGCAGATCGAGAAGCGGTTCGGCGCCGAGTTCGACCACCCCGTCGACCGGATGGTCGAGTTCGTCGCAGCGTTGCGGGCCATCTTCGACTGCTGGAGTTCCGGTACCCGCCTCGACGTCGATGGTCGTTTCTACCGGCACCGCCTGATGACCCCGGCGTTCAACCCGGGCCCCAATCCGTACGGCCCGCCACCGATCTACGTCGGCGCGCTCGGGCCGCGACTGACCCGGGCGGTCGCCACGCACTGCGACGGACTGCTGATCATGCCGTTCACCAGCGATCGATTTGTCCGAGAGTCCGTCATGCCCCTCGTCGCCGCCGGCCTCGCGGCGTCCGGGCGGACGCGATCCGAGTTCACGGTGATCCCCGAGATCATCGTCGCAACCGGCCGCGACGAGGCCGAGTACGACGTGGCCGTCGCCGCGGCACGCCGACTACTCTCCTTCTACGGTTCGACGCCGGCCTACCGCCCCGTCCTCGACCTGCACGGCTACGGCGACCTGCAGCCCGAGCTCAACCTGTTGTCGAAGCAGGGCCGGTGGGCCGAGATGGCCGACCTCGTCGACGACGGCCTGCTGGACACCATCGTCACTCGCGGAACGCCCGCCGAGGTCGCCGCGACCATCGCCGCGCGAGCTGCAGGAATCGCCGATCGGGTGGCCCTCTATCAACCGTTCCCGATGGCCGACGAGTGCCTCGCCGAGGTCAGCGCCTCGTTTCACGGCTAATCTGTCCGCCACCAGCGGATACAAGTGGGGCAAACGCCCGGCATAATAGGGCCCGGTCTCGACAAGGTATCGGGGCCGCGGACGACACGGGGGCGCGACGGTGGCAGGTAGGTTGGCGCAGGCCGCGCGGACACACTGGCTTCGTAACAGCTGGTCCGGTCAAGAGTTCCCCCATCCGGGCAAGCGCCGGCCGATCGTCGGTGACCTTGAGGTTTCCGATCCGCGCAACCCGATCCTCAGCGTCCTCACGCTGGGCAAGGAACTCGGCGAGATCTATGAACTGAAGATCTTCCGGCAGAAGTTCGTCTTCGTCGCCACCGCGGAACTCGTCGCCGAACTGTGCGACGAGACCCGATTCCAGAAGACCTTGCCGCCCGCGATCGACGCGCTACGCGAGTTCGGCGGAGACGGTCTGTTCACGGCGTACAACGACGAGCCGAACTGGCAGCTGGCCCACGACCTCTTGATGCCCGCGTTCACCAAGGCGTCGATGCGGTCGTATCACGAGATCATGCTGGCGGTGACTCGCGAACTGTTCGAGTACTGGGACGGACTGCCGACCTCGCGTGTCGACGTCACGCGCGACATGACGAAGCTGACCATGGAAACCCTCAGCCGGTCGGCCTTCAGCCGTGATTTCGGGTCGTTCACCAGCCCGACTCCCCATCCGTTCGTCGGCGCAATGATCCGCGGTCTGGCCACCGCGCGACGCAAAGGCGGTATCCGCACCGCACCCGGCGGGAAACTGGCCGGGAAGTTCCTCAGTCACAAGATGGCCAAGGACCAGGAATGGGCCGACGAACTGCTCGACGACCTGATCGCCGCCCGGGCCGATGACCGATCCCAACACGATCTGTTGGGCATCATGCTCAACGTCGCCCATCCGGAGACCGGGGAACGGCTGTCCCCGATCAACATTCGCTACCAGATCCTGACCTTTCTCGTCGCCGGCCACGAGACGACCTCGGGCGCACTGTCGTTCACCCTCTACTTCCTGGCCACCAACCCGGACTGCCTTCGCCGCGCACAGGAGGAAGCCGACGCGATCCTCGGCGACGACCCCGACGCGGAACCGACCTTCGATCAGGTGTCGAAGTTCCGTCATATCCGGCGGTGCCTCGACGAGTCGCTGCGCATCTGGCCGACGGTGCCGGCGTTCTCCCGAACCCCGTTGTCCGACACCGTACTCGGCGGACGGTACCCCATGCGCACCGACGACTGGGCACTGATCATGCTCGGGCAGGTACACCGCGATCCCGCGGTGTGGGACGAACCCGAACGCTTCGACCCCGACCGCTTCCTTCCCGAAGAGATCAAGAAGCGGCCGGCGCACAGCTACAAACCCTTCGGCACCGGCATGCGCGCCTGCATCGGACGGCAATTCGCGCTCCACGAGTCGGTTCTCGTCCTCGCCCGACTCGTACACCGGTACGACCTCACCCCCGACGCCGACTACGAACTCGACGTCACCGAACGACTCACCATGGTGCCCAGAAGCTTCTTTGTGACCCTCCGTCGACGCCGCGCAACCACACAGCCTGTCGAATCACACAGCCACGCAACCCATTCCGGATAGCCGACCGCTCCCGAGGCGCCCTTCCGCTGCCCGACCCGCCTTCCACTGCCCACCTCCGCGGCCTGGATTACCCCGCCGCCCACCTCCGCTGCCTGGATTACCCCGCTGCCCACCTCCGCTGCCTGGATTACCCCGCTGCCCACCTCCGCTGCCTGAGGTGCTCGAGGCGCTAGCCGAGAGCCTCGAAGGCCTGGTGACCTCACCTCTTGGTCGCCGACTTTCCTTGTCTCACCGGGCCTTCGAGGCTCCTCGCTAGCGCTCGTCGCACCTCAGGCAGCGGGGGTAGCCCAGGTGCGGAGGCACCTCAGGCAGCGGAAGTCGGCAGTGGTGGACCCCAGGGAGCGAACGGAGGTGTCAGGTTCAAACTCACACCAACGTCGCCAACTGACGAATCATCGCGGGGTCGCGTGCGGTGACCATGAGCATCGTGACGCCCGCAGCCTCCCACTGCTTGATCTGGTGGCGCACTTCGTCTTCGGTGCCCACGATCATCGTCTCGCGCACCATCTCGTCGGGTACCGCGGCGATGGCCTCCGCCTTGCGGCCCGCCAGGAACAGCTCGACGATCTCGTCGACCTGATCGCCATACCCCATCCGCCGATACAGTTCGGCGTGAAAGTTCTTCTCCTTCGCGCCCATTCCGCCCACATACAGCGCAGTGGACGGACGGTAGGCGTCGAGTACCGATCCGACGTCGTCGGTGACGACGACCTGTGCGGTGGCCGCCACCTCGAAGTCCTGCCGGCTGCGTCGGGCCCCCGGTCGCGCGAAACCCTCGTCGAGCCAGGCGTTGTATTGATCGGCGAGGCCGAGGCTGAAGAAGATGGCCAGCCACCCGTCGGCGATCTCCGCGGTCTGCGCGACGTTCTTCGGCCCTTCGGCGCCCAGCCAGATCGGGATGTCGGCGCGCAACGGGTGGGTGATCGGCTTGAGCGGCTTGCCCAGTCCGGTCGATCCGGGCGCATCGGGCGGATAGGGCAACGGATAGTGGTCGCCCGGATTGGTCACTCGCTGCTCGCGGGCGAGGACGTCGCGAACCACCTGGACGTAGTCGCGAGTCCGGGCCAACGGCTTGCCGAACGGCTGGCCGTACCAGCCTTCGACCACCTGCGGACCCGACACGCCCAGCCCGATGATGTGGCGGCCGCCGGACAGATGGTCGAGCGTCAACGCGGCCATCGCGAGGGACGTGGGCGGACGTGCGGACAGCTGGGCCACCGCCGTGCCGAGGCGCACCCGCGTTGTCGCGGCACCCCACCACGCCAACGGGGTGTAGGCGTCCGAGCCCCACGATTCGGCCGTGAACACGGCCTCGAAGCCGCTCTGTTCGGCGGCCGCGATGAGCTCCGGGGCGTTGGGAATGGGGTCGGCGCCCCAGTATCCGAGCTGTAGTCCGAGCTTCACAGTTCTCCAGTTCATCCTGCTCGCCGACACCGCGGGGCGAGTCCGTGACGTGCACCTTGTGCCCAATACTAGAACGTGTTCTACTCGTTGGTGTGAGCATCAGCGCAACCACCTCGCCTGGCCATGCGTCGCCTGTGGCCGTTGTCGAAGAACCGAAATCGCCGATCCTGACGGCTCCGCTGTCGAATTCCTTCGGGTACACCCGTTCCCTCGGTCCGGTCTTGAGCCAGTTCGCGCTGGCCCTGCGGGACGGGCGGATCGTCGGGTCGGCGAACAGCGACGGCACCGTGTCGGTACCGCCCGTCGAGTTCGACCCCACCACCGGATCGCGGACGTCGGAGCTCGTCGATGTGGCAAGCGTCGGCACGGTGACCACGTGGACGTGGCAATCGGAACCCACCGCCGCCCAGCCCCTCGATCGTCCCTTCGCGTGGGCCCTGATCAAGCTCGACGGCGCCGACACCGGACTGCTGCACGCCGTGGCCGTCGACTCCGCCGACGAGATGTCCACCGGCATGCGGGTACACGCGGTGTGGCGTTCCGCCCGAACCGGCCGCATCGACGACATCGCACACTTCGCTGCCGGCGATGCCACCGAAACGGCGCCGGCCAACACCGAAGAGGACTCGGGCGAGCGCAGCGACGGGGCGTTGGACTCGGGCGAGCGCAGCGACGGGGCGTTGGACTCGGGCGAGCGCAGCGACGGGGCGTTGGACTCGGGCGACACCAACGTGGTCATCACGACGCCGATCACCACCGAGATCATCCACTCCGCCAACGAAGAAGAGTCGGTCTACCTCGAAGGACTCAAGGCGGGCAAGCTGATCGGCAGCCGGATCGGTTCCGGCGTCGACGCGGGCCGCGTCTACTTCCCGCCGCGCGGGGTCAGTCCCGCCGACGGCGCGCGCAGCGTCGAACGGGTCGAACTCGCCGACACCGGCATCGTCACCACGTTCTGCATCGTCAACGTGCCGTTCCAGGGCCAGCGGATCAAGCCGCCCTACGTCGCCGCCTACGTCTTGCTCGACGGCTCCGACATCCCCTTCCTGCACCTCATCCTCGACTGCGAGGCGTCCGACGTCCGAATGGGCATGCGCGTCAAGGCCGTGTGGGCGCCCGAAGAGGAGTGGGAGTACTCGATCGGCAACATCAGCCACTTCGCACCCACCGGCGAGGACGACGCCGACTACGAAACCTACCGTGACCACCTCTGATAAGGGACCACCTCTGATGACCCTGCCCCGCATCGCGATCGTCGGCTTCGCGCACAGCCCCAACGTCGCCGGCACCCATGGCACCACCAACGGCGTCGAAATGCTGATCCCCTGCTTCGACAAGCTCTACGCCGAACTCGGCATCGCCCGCACCGACATCGAGTTCTGGTGCAGCGGCTCGTCGGATTACCTTGCCGGACGTGCCTTCTCGTTCATCTCGGCGATCGACTCGATCGGCGCCATGCCGCCGATCAACGAGTCCCACGTGGAGATGGACGGCGCCTGGGCGCTCTACGAGGCGTGGGTGAAGATCGCCACCGGCGAGGTCGACCTCGCGCTCGCCTACGGATTCGGCAAGGCGACCGCGGGCAACATGGATCAGACCTTGGCACTGCAGACCGACCCGTACACCGTCGCGCCACTGTGGCCCGATGCCCGCGCGCTCGGCGCCCTGCAGGCCCGCGCCGGGATCGATGCCGGCGTCTGGACCGAGGCCGACATGGCCGCCGTTGCGGCACGCACCACCGGAGCCTCCGTCGACGAGCTTCTCGCGTCCGACTACGTAGCGAATCCGTTGCGCGCCCACGACATCGCGCCATACACCGACGCCGCGGCGGCGGTCGTCATCGCCAGCGAACGTCGGGCCCGCGAGCTCGTCGCCAACCCGGCCTTCGTGACCGGTTGGGACCATCGCATCGACACACCCAACTTCGGCGCACGCGACCTCACCGTGTCGCCGTCGACCAAGCTGGCCGGCGACACGGCGTTTGCCGGCCGGAGCCGAGCCGTTGACGTGGCCGAGATCAATGCGTCCTACACGCATCAGGAGCTGATCGTGCGCAACGCGCTCGAATTGCCGGAGACCGTGCGTATCAACCCATCCGGCGGATCGCTGGCCGGCAACTCGCTCTTCTCGGCCGGCTTGCAGCGCGTCGGCTACGCGGCACACGAGATCCTCACCGGCAACGCGCAGACCGCGCTCGCCCACGCGTCGAGCGGCCCGCTGCTGCAACAGAACATGGTGGTCACCCTCGCTGCCGAGACCGCAGGAGACGAAAACTGATGGCACACAACAATCGCGCAGCGGTACTCGGGACCGGGCAGACCAAATACGTCGCCAAACGCCACGACGTCACGATGGCCGGCATGTGCCGTGAGGCCATCGACGCCGCGCTCGCCGACGCCAAGGTCTCCATCGACGACATCGACGCCATCGTGATCGGCAAGGCCCCCGACCTTTTCGAGGGCGCCATGATGCCCGAACTCGCCATGGCCGAGGCGATCGGCGCGGTCGGCAAGCGGCTGATCCGTGTACATACGGCAGGCTCGGTCGGCGGGTCGACGGCCAATGTCGCCGCGTCGCTGGTGTTCGCCGGCGTACACCGCCGCGTGCTGGCCGTCGCCTGGGAGAAGCAGTCCGAGTCGAATGCCATGTGGGCGTTGTCGATTCCCGTTCCCTTCACCAAGCCGGTGGGTGCCGGTGCGGGCGGCTTCTTCGCCCCACACGTGCGCTCCTACATCCGCCAGTCGGGTGCGCCCGAGCACGTCGGCGCGATGGTCGCCGCCAAGGATCGCCGTAACGGCGCGTTGAACCCCCTCGCCCACCTGCATCAGCCGGATCAGACCGTCGAGAAGGTGATGAGCTCACAGATGCTGTGGGATCCGATCCGCTACGACGAGACCTGCCCGTCGTCGGACGGTGCGTGCGCAGTGGTCATCGGTGACGAGCAGGCCGCCGACGATGCCGTCGCCGCGGGCGATCCGGTCGCGTGGGTTCACGCCACCGCGATGCGCACCGAACCGCTGTCCTACGCCCACCGCAACGTCGTCAGCCCGCAGGCGGGTCGCGATGCGGCAGCGGCACTCTGGAAGGCCGGCGGCATCAGCAACCCCCTCGACGAGATCGACGCCGCCGAAGTGTACGTGCCGTTCTCGTGGTTCGAGCCGATGTGGCTGGAGAACCTGGGCTTCACCCCCGAGGGCGAGGGCTGGAAGCTCACCGAGGCCGGCGAAACCGAGATCGGCGGTCGGATCCCCTTCAACCCGTCCGGCGGTGTGCTGTCGTCGAATCCGATCGGCGCGTCGGGCATGATCCGCTTCGCCGAGGCCGCGATCCAGGTGATGGGCAAAGCGGGCGATCATCAGGTCGCCGACGCGAGGAAAGCCCTCGGGCACGCGTACGGCGGTGGGTCTCAATACTTCTCGATGTGGCTCGTGGGTGCGGACAAGCCGCTGCACTGAAAGTAGGGGAAGAAGTTCCTCCCCTACCCTTGGTGTCCTCCCTGCTTATTTCCGCGGGGAGGGCTCCAACTCCCACGGACGAATCTCGGGGATGAATCCCGGGCGACGCCGCTCACGCGACGAGGCCGGCGCGCTGCAGCGCTTGCATGATCTTCTTGGCGAACTTGACCGGGTCCCTGAGGTCGGCCCAGGTCCACCGGACAACGATGATGCCGCAGTCCCGAATCGCGTCCTCGCGGAGCTTTTCGGCGTAGATGACCTCCTCGGACAGCCGGTGCCCACTTGCCGCCGACTCGCGGTGGTACTTGAACTTCCCGTCGAACTCGCCGACGACGAGCACGCGGCCCTCGGCGTCGCGCCATCCGAAGTCGCAGCGCTTCACCGACCCGTCGGCAACGGTCACCTCGACCTGGAGCTCGGGCTCCGGGATGCTGGGGTTCTCGCAGATGACGCACTTGCTCAACGATTCACCGATGCTCTCGGACCCTTTCGATGCGAAGGGAAGTGCCGCACGCAGCGTGGCGATCCCGTGTTGGCGACGCAGCGTCGAGGCGATCGCGTCGAGATCGATGTGCTCATTGCGTCGGCTCGCCTGATAGAGGCCGGAGTCCAAGGCGCACAAGGCTTGACGGGGAGTGCCGGTCATCGCGACATCGCACACCGTGCGACCGATGGATGTCATCGTCGTACCGTCGATCGTGACCAAATGCTCGTCCGGAACATCGGTTTGGTGAATTGCCAGGTTCGGCGACGTGCGACCTGAGCGTCGAGAGACGAAATGTACAGTCGACAAATCCGGTTGGAGCAACGGAATCTTGAGCATCGCGGCCGCGGACTGGTGGCTGAGAAACCTGTTCGGCCTGCCGGTCCGGAGTGCCGCGCGGATCATGTCGAGGTACCGCTCCTCGCGACGGGTGATCGTATCCTCGTCGTCGGACTCGGTGACGCGGACGTAAGTTCCCCACCAGACACGCTCGATGGTCTTGTCGCGCAGAGCTTGTCGGATCTCCCAGTCGGATGTCCCCTTGGGAACGATGTCGCGGCGGAAGACGAGTGGGTTGTCGGTGGGTGTGGTGCGGAAGTCGAACTCTTCGGGGTTGGTCATCGCCCGATCGTGCGCCACAATCGCGCCGTCCAGCGACGCTTATCCACAGGTGTGCACAACCGGCTTGACCTTCTTCCCCGAGATTCGTCCGCGGGAGTTGGAGTCGTCCGCGCGAAATTGGCGGGGAGGACACCAAGACTAGGGGAAGAACTTCTTCCCCTACTTCTTTCGGGCCTCCGGAAGTGCGCACGCAGCCCCGTCGGACATACCCGTCGGACGGACGCCGAGCCCCTGGTTGAGCCGCGCGCGCTGGTTCTCCCACGCGATCGTGGCAGCCAGCTCCGCCAACTGTTTGTCCGAAAGATGTTGCGACAGTTCGCGACGCACCTCGGCGAGATCATCGCCGACGGCGGGTGTGATCGTCATGGCCTCGGCGTAGGCGAGCACCAGCTTCTCGACGGCAGAGTAGGCGTCGCTGTCGCGGAAGACCGGTAGGTCCCGGATCTGACGCTCGGTGACGCCTGAACTGCGCGCGAGAGCAGAGCCGATGTCGAGACAGAACTCGCAACTCACCAGGCCTGCCGTCTTGAGCTCGGCGAGCTCCTTGAGCTTGGGGTCCAGCGCGTTGCTCAACAACAGCGCCGACTCGTAGACACCGGTGCCGACCAACAGCTGCGGCCGGCGTCCGAGCCACCCCACCAGGTCACCCCGGTGTCGGCGAGCCGACCTGAACGCCTTCACATAGCCACGAGTCCGATCCAGTGCACGCATCACTCCACCGTAGCAGCGTGCCCGGACCTCTCAGGCGCGGCGAACCGAGTTGATCGTCGCCTCAACCTCCCAAAATGCGCGTAGCGCAACGAGTTTGCCGTTGTCATCAGCACGGTAGGTGAACACTCCGCGGGCTTGCGAGACGTGGCCGGCGATGTGCGTGACGATCTTCCCGATGTAGGCGACCTCGTTGCCGCAGATGATCTCCTCGTCGAAGACGAAGTCGATGCTCTCCGTGGTGGCTATCGACTTGTCCCAGAAGTCGGCGATCTCGGCGTGACCGTGAAACCCCTTGCCCTCCGGATCGAACATCGACGGTCCGACCGGATCCTCCACCGACCCCTCGGCGGCGAAGTTCTCCACCCACGCCTGCTTGTCGCGGGTGGCGACAAACTCGCGCGAGCGTCGTCCGGCCACCACGGCCGGGTGGTTCTGACGATCGATGTTCAGGTATGCGGGAGTATCACTGGTTGCCGTCATCCTCACTTGGTCCCGTAATCGACCTGGAGTTCCTTGACGCCGTTGATCCAGCCGTGACGCAGACGACGCGGCGCCTCGAGCTTGGTGATGTCGGGCACCAGATCGGCGAGAGCGTTGAACATCAGGTTGATCTCCATGCGGGCCAGGTTGGCGCCGACGCAGAAGTGTGCGCCGTTGCCGCCGAATCCGACGTGCGGGTTCGGGTCGCGCAAGACGTTGAAGCTGAACGGGTCGTCGAACACGTCCTCGTCGTAATTGGCTGAGCCGTAGAACATTCCGACGCGTTCACCGGCCTTGATGTCGACGCCGCCGACCTGGGTGTCGTTCTTGGCGGTGCGCTGGAAGCAGTTGACCGGCGTCGCCCAGCGGACGATCTCGTCCACCGCGGTCGCGGGGCGTTCCTTCTTGAACAGTTCCCACTGGTCGGGGTGGTCGAGGAAGGCGTTCATGCCGTGGCTGATGGCATTTCGCGTGGTCTCGTTGCCTGCCACGGTCAGCAGGATGAAGAAGAAGCCGAACTCCGCCTCGTCGAGCGACTGTCCGTCGATGTCGGCGTTGACGAGGACACTGACGATATCCTCCACCGGGTTCTTCCGGCGTTCCTCGGCCATGTTGTAGCCGTAGCCCAAGATCTCGGCCGACGCCATCTGCGGATCGACGCCGAACTCCGGGTCGTCGTAGTTCATCATGTTGTTCGACCAGTCGAACAGCTTGGTCCGATCCTCCTCGGGCACACCGAGCAGGTCCGCGATGGCCAGGAGCGGCAGGTCGACGGCCACGTCGTGGACGAAGTCACCGGTCCCCTTGTCCGCGGCGGCCTTCACGATGGTGCGGGCAGCATCGTCGAGCTTCTCTTCGAGCGAGTGGACTGCCCGAGGGGTGAACGCCTTGGACACCAGCTTGCGCAGACGGGTGTGGTCCGGCGGATCGTGGTTGATCAGCAGCGCCTTGGTGACGTCGAGCTGATCCTGGGTCATCTCGTCGTCGAACCGCATGATGACGCCGTTGGTGGCGGTCGCCCAATCCGCGTTGTTCTTGGAGATCTCCCGGATGTGCTGGTGCTTGGAGATCACCCAGTAGCCACCGTCGTGGAAGCCGCCGCCCTTGCCTTGCGCCTGCGCATTCCACCAGACCGGCGCGGTCTTGCGCAGCTGCGCGAACTCCTGCACCGGAATACCCTTTTCGAGCAGGTCCGGATTCGTGAAATCCCACCCCTCCTGCTCCATGAACGGGCACTTCGCGACACTGTCCGAAGCACTCGCACCCGCGGTCACCGATTCGCTACCGATCGGGGCGCTCTGGGCCTGGGTCACGTCACACCACCTCGCTGTGAGATCTCGTTGAGACTAGAACCTGTTACAAATCTCATTGAAGCACATAGATTCCCGTCGCGCGAACACGAATGAGAACTTGTTCTAGTTTTGTCAATGTGACCTGGGTCTATGGTCCCCGTCACTCTAACTGAAACTGATCTCACGTGCTTCCAGTAGGTCCGCCCATCATCTCCGACCCTGGCCCATGGACGAGAACGAGAACATGTTCTACTTTCTAGGTATCCACGTGGAATAAGCCAAAGGGGTGTTGGGCATGGGTGTACCGGTGATCGTCGAAGCTGCCAGGACGCCGATCGGCAAACGTGCGGGCTGGTTGTCCGGCCTACACGCCGAAGAGCTGTTGGGAATCACGCAACGCGGGCTCATCGAGAAGGCCGGCATCGACCCTGCACTTGTCGAACAGGTCATTGGGGGGTGTGTGACCCAAGCGGGCGCGCAGGCCGGGAACGTCACCCGCAAGGGCTGGCTCTCGGCGGGCCTTCCCGAAACGACGGGCGCCACCACCATCGACTGCCAGTGCGGATCGGCGCAGCAGGCCAATCACCTGATCGCCGGACTCATCGCGACAGACGCGATCGATGTCGGCATTGCCTGCGGGATCGAGATGATGTCGCAGGCCGCACTCGGCGCCAACGTCGGAACCCAGGCCGGGCCGTATCACGCCGAATCCTGGCAGGTCGACATGCCCGACCAGTTCACCGCCGCCGAGCGGATCGCGCAGCGCCGCGGCATCACCCGCGCCGACGTCGACGAACTCGGCGTTCGGAGCCAGCAGCGCGCGCGTCGCGCATGGGACGAAGGACGATTCGACCGCGAAGTGCTCACCTTCAAGGCGCCCGAACGCACCCGCGAGGGCGAACTCACCGGCAACATCATCGACGTCAACCGCGACCAGGGACTCCGCGACACGACGCCGGAATCCCTTGCGGCGCTGAAGCCGGTGATCGAAGGCGGCATCCACACGGCCGGGACGTCGTCGCAGATCTCCGACGGCGCGGCCGCAGTCCTCATCATGGACGAGGCCAAGGCACGGGCCCTGGGACTCACTCCGCGCGCCCGGATCAAGGCCCAGGCACTGGTCGGCGCCGAACCGCATTATCACCTCGACGGCCCGGTGCAGGCCACCGAGCGGGTACTGGCGAAGTCGGGAATGTCGTTGTCCGACATCGACATCGTCGAGATCAACGAGGCGTTCGCATCCGTGGTGCTCAGCTGGGCGCGCGTCCACGGCGCTGACATGGACAAGGTCAACGTCAACGGCGGTGCCATCGCACTCGGACATCCGGTGGGCAGCACCGGATCTCGCCTCATCACCACGGCCCTGCACGAGCTCGAACGCAGCGACTCGCAGACCGCCCTGGTCACCATGTGCGCGGGCGGCGCACTGGCAACCGGCACCATCCTCGAGCGGATCTGAGCATGGCGAAGTCGGCCTTCGACCCCGACAGCCGGCCCAAACAGCTTGACTCGCCGTTTGTCTCACGTCTGATCAAGCTGGGCTCGCGGGCCAACACGGCGATGTACAAGGCGACCGGCGGACGGCTCGGCGGCACGTGGCGGGTGGGCGCCGGACTGCACAAACCGGCACCGGTCTGCCTGCTGACGACCATCGGCCGCAAGAGTGGCAAGCCGCGCACCGCACCGCTGATCTACCTACGACGCGGCGACGCGTTCGTGGTTGTCGCCTCGCAGGGCGGCAGCGCCACCCACCCGGCGTGGTATCTGAATCTGCGTGACAATCCCGATGTTTCGATTCAAGTGGGCAAGAAGACGTTCGATCTGCGCGCCCGCGTCGCCTCCGACACCGAACGTGCCGAGTTGTGGCCCGAACTGGTGAATGTCTATGCCGACTACGACACGTACGCCGCGTGGACCGATCAGGCACCCACCAAACGCATCATCCCGGTGGTGATCTGCGAACCGCGCTGACCGCTCTCAGCGCCGGTTGCGGGACAGCTCCCGGACCGCGGCGCCCGCCCAGGAATCCAGGAACGTCCGCAACTCCGGACCGGATCGGGGCGGAGCTCCCGGATCGAGAACCATCGACTGCAGCGTGCGCAGCACGATCTCGGTGATGATGTCCAGCTCGTCCGCGCCATAGCCCGCGCTCGCCCAGTCGACGTCGAACCGCCCCACCACCGAACCCGCGAACTGACGAGCGAGGTCGGAGGTGAACTCACCCACGACGGGGATGCTCAACCTGTCGGCCCGTAGGAGCAGGCCGACATAGTTGTCGGTGACGAGTTCCTCGAGCACCCCGGCGATGCCCTCGACGATCGCGGTGTCGGGCTCGGAGATCCCGCGCAGGCGGGCCGTCATGCGTTCGAGCAGTCCCTCGACGGCGTCGACCGCCGTGGCCGCGAGAAGTTCGTCGGTCCCGCCGAAGTAGCGGTACACGGTCTGACGTGTGACACCGAGTTCACGGGCAACGTCGGCCAGACTCGTCGCGGCCCCACGCCGGTCGATTGTCAGGCGGGTGGCGGCCAGGATCCGCGCCACCGCCTCCTCGTCGTTGACGGGAACACGGCCGCCCCATCCATGCGTACGCACCAGACGACCCTACGTCACCACGACACCTACTCTCCGGTAGACATCGCGGTCCGATCGACCATACGCATTGAGGCTTGGTGTATGGTGGTGTGACAACGCGCACAGCACGACGACGCGCGCGTTCCGACCTCGAAGGAAGCCATATGACCGCACCGACCGAGGTGTGTCCGTTCCGCAAGGGATTCGACTTCACCGACCCCGACCTGATCGAGCACGGGATGCCCATCGCCGAGTTCGCCCAACTGCGCCGCACCGAACCCGTGTGGTGGAACGAGCAGTTGCCCGGAACCGGCGGCGGTTTCCACGACGGTGGGTACTGGGTCATCTCCAAACACGCTCACGTGCGCGAGATCTCGAAGAACAGCCAGGTGTGGTCGACCAACGCCAACGGCGCGATCATCCGGCTACCGGAGTACGTCACCTCGGACCAGATCGAGTTCACCAAAGCGCTCCTGATCAATCACGATCCGCCCGAGCACACTCGGCTGCGCAAGATCGTGTCGCGGATCTTCACCCCCAAAGCAGTTGGCGCCCTTCATGAACGACTGAAGGAGTCGGCGGCGCGCATCGTGACCGACGCCGCCGCGAAGGCCGACGGCAACTTCGTCGACGACGTCGCGATCCACCTGCCCCTGCAGGCGATCCTGGACTTGATCGGCGTCCCCGAACCCGACCGCGCGCGGATTCACCTGCTCGTCGACGCGATCATCAACAGCGACGATCCGGATCAGTCCATCGACCCGGCCACCGCGAACGCCGAGTTGCTCGGCTACGCCTACAACATGGCCGAAGAACGTCGCAAGAACCCGACCGACGACATCGTCACGACCCTCGTGCAGGCCGACATCGACGGTGAAGCCTTGAACGAGTTGGAGTTCGGCTTCTTCGTCATCCTGCTCATCACCGCGGGCAACGAGACCACTCGCAACGCCACCACCCACGGGATGAACGCCTTCTTCGATCACCCCGACCAATGGGAACTGTTCAAACGCGAACGGCCCGCGACCACCGTCGACGAGATCCTCCGGTGGGCCACCCCGGTGCACGCCTTCCAGCGAACCGCCCTGTCCGACACCACAGTCGGTGGCGTGGAGATCGCCGAAGGCCAACGGGTCGGCCTGTTCTACAGCTCCGCCAACTACGACGAGGACGTCTTCGACGATCCGTTCACCTTCAACATCTCCCGAGATCCCAACCCGCACCTGGCTTTCGGTGGAAACGGCGCACACTTCTGCATCGGCGCCAACCTCGCCCGCCTCGAGTTGCGGCTGATCTTCGACGCGATTGCCGACACACTCCCCGACATCTCGCGCATCGGCGACATGCGTCGCGTGCGCTCGGGGTGGCTCAACGGCGTCAAGGAACTCGACGTCCGCTACGGCTGCCCGGTCGCCTGAGGCCGGCGGGAGGGGACTCAGGCCGCCGGCTTCAGCGCCCACGCCGGCACCCAGTGCGTCACCCTCTCCTCGCGCCCCTTGGCCTTGACGGTGTAGGAGACCCGGCCGAAGAAGTAGCCCCACTCATCCCGCATCCAAGCGGTGAGAACGGCGGTCTGCACGGCGCGGATCTGCAGGCCGTCGGGCTGGTAGCGCCCCACGAAGTGCGGTGGCGTCGGGAACAGCGCAGACAGGTCGATGAGAACGGCCCGGTGGCCCACCGGGTAGTAGACCTGACCGTGCCGCTGGCCGTTGTCACCACCGATCGCCTTCATGCCCACTATCGAACTCTAGTTCGATAGTGGGCATGAACTCAACTCATCCGACGCCGCGGTCGTTACCGGCCCAGTACTGGGCGCGCAGCGCCTTCTTGTCGGGCTTGCCCAGTGCGGTCAGCGGCAGTGCGTCGGCGAAGATGACCTGCTTGGGTGACTGCACCGCGCCCTTGCGTTCCTTGACCGCGGCCTGGATCTGCTCGGTGACGCGAGCCTTGGCCGCGTCGTCGGACTCCGCGTCGGCCCGCAGCACGACGACCGCTGTGACGGCCTCGCCCCACTTCTCGTCGGGCACCCCGATCACTCCCACCTGACCCACCGAAGGATGTTCGGCGACAACGTCTTCCACCTCACGCGGGAACACGTTGAAGCCACCGGTGACGATCATGTCCTTGGTGCGGTCGACGATGTACCAGTAGCCGTCCGTGTCTTCGCGAGCGACGTCGCCGGTGCGCAGCCAGCCGTCGCGGAAGGTGTCGGCGGTCTGTTCGGGCAGACCGAGATATCCGCCGGCCAACAGCGGTCCCGCGACGCAGATCTCGCCGGGTTCACCCTGCGCGACCGGCTTGTCGTCGGGCCCCAGAAGGGCCGTGCGCAGGAAGGCCGACGGACGACCGCAACTGCTGAGCCGGCGCTGATCCTGGCCCTTGCGGGGATGGGCGTCCTTGGGCAGATAGCTGATCACCATGGGCGCCTCGGACTGCCCGTAGTACTGGGCGAAGATCGGCCCGAACCGCTCGATCGCCTCGGCCAACCGGACCGGATTGATCGGCGACGCACCATAATACACGGTCTCCAGCGACGACAGATCCCGCGTGCGCGAGTCGGGATGATCCATCAGCGCGTACAGCATCGACGGCACCAGCATCGTCGCGGTGATCTTCTGTTCTTCGATGGTGCGCAGCACCTCGGCGGGATCGAACTTCGACAGCACCACCATCGACCCGCCCTTCATCAGGGTGGGGATGAAGAAGGCTGCGCCCGCGTGTGAGAGCGGGGTGCACAGCAGGAATCGGGGGTGTTCGGGCCATTCCCATTCGGCCAGTTGGATCTGCGTCATGGTGGCCATCGCGCGGGCAGTTCCGATGACGCCCTTGGGTTTTCCGGTGGTTCCGCCGGTGTAGGTGATCGACACGACATGTTCGGGCGGCAGCGGCGCGGACACCAGCGGCTTGGGCTGATAGGTGTCGGCCTCGGCGATCACGTCGCGGCCCTGGCCGGCGAGCGCCTCGGGCACCGGACCCAGGGTCAGGATCTGCTTGAGGCCGTCGACGCGCTCGAGCAAGGCGACGGCCCGCTCCACGAACGTCGGCACCGGGTCGATGACCAGAGTGGTGACGCCGGCGTCGGAGAGGACGTAGGCGTGGTCGTCGAGCGAGCCGAGCGGATGCAGCGCGGTTCGTCGCCAGCCCTGTGTCTGGCCGGCCCCGATGACGAACAGCACCTCCGGCCGGTTGAGGGCGAGGAGACCGACGGCGGTGCCGGTGCCCGCGCCGAGCGCCTCGAACGCCTGGATGTAGCGGCTGACCGCGGCGGCCATCTCGCCGCCGGTCATCTCGGTGTCGCCGAGGACGAGTACCTTGCGGTCGGCGTGGCGGCGAAGCGCAGCGACCATCAGGTCGCCCATGTGGGTGCCGCCGCGGAGATGGTCGAAGTCGGAGGTCTGCTGAACGTCGGTCATGGGTCCACACTAGGACGTGTTGCAACTTGAGGGAAGCACATCCGCTCGATATCCGGTTTCACATGCACATATGCGAAATTCAATGAAAGTAGAACCTGTTTCACTTCAGCCACACGGTGTGCGTTGCAGAGGTTGTGACGCAGTCGGGCGTGCGCACCGGCTGTGGCCTAGGATCACTGTCATGACTGATCTTGACCTGGCCACCGCCCGCCGCGACATCACCGACGCCCTGCTCACCGCGCTCGAGCGTCGGCACGAGGTTCTCGACGCGATCGTCGACGCCGAGAACCACGACGAGGCCGTCGACGCGATCGCGAGCCTGCTGGGCAAGTCGCAGTTGGGTGCGCAGGCGATCCTCGACATGAAGCTCGACGGCCTGACCAAGGATCAGCGTCGCAAGAATCAGGCCGAACTCTCCGATCTCAACAACGCACTGACCTTCACGCTGGCCGAGCGTCCCGCCAGCAGCGGCGACACCCTCGACCTCCGACCGTTCTCCGCCGACGGCGACGCCGACCTGTTCGCGGTGCGCACCGACGAACTCGGTGTCGCGGGCGACGGTTCGGGCGCACCTGCGGGCAACCTTGACGACGAGATCAGCAAGGCCACCGGCCGCGTCGACAACGAGGAAGCCGTCTGGCTCGTCGCGGTCGAGGGCGCCGACAAGGTCGGGTTCGTCTTCGGTGAACTCACCGACGGCGAGGTCGACGTCCGCATCTGGATCCACCCCGAGCACCGCAAGCACGGCTACGGAACCGCGGCCCTGCGCAAGTCGCGCTCGGAGATGGCCGCCTACTTCCCCGGCGTGCCGATGGTGGTGCGCGCGCCGGGCGCGTGAGGGCTCAGCCCTTGACGCGCCGCGGCACCCCGAACCGTGCGACGATGGCCCGGATCTGATCGCCCTCGTCGACGACGAAGGTCTCCGACACCTTGGCCGCCAGCCCGAGAAACTTTGGCGCGACGTGGACGTAGTACCGGGTTGACACGCTGTGTCCGTCGACCTCCGCCTCGAAATCGCTGATGCGGTGGATCAGACGGAACTGCGGGCCCCGCGCGAGACTGCGCGCGATGTGTGGGCCGTTGCGTCCGGTCTTCACCCCGAATTCCACTCGCGTGCAATCGGGATGGAGAGAGACGGCCGACGCGTCGTGGCTCACCAACGCATCGACGTAGGCCTTGGCGGCCGCGATGCGTGCCGCGTCGCGCTCGCTCACCGTGCGCCGTACACGGGCACGGGTTCGGGTGTCTTGGCCAGTAGCTCTTCGACGACGGGACCGAGTTCGGCAGGTTCCCAACGGGATCCCTTGTCACGTTCGACGCTGCGCTGCCACCCGTCGAGCGCGGTGATCCGCCCGCCTTCGACCTCGAAGACGCGGCCGGTGACCGACGCCGATTCGGGTGACCCCAGCCAGACCACGAGTGGGGAGATGTTGGCCGGGTCCATCACATCGAACGAGCCGTCGGCCGGTGCCGCCATCTGTGCGGCCATGTCGTCGCCGGCGCCCATCGTCATCTGCGTGCGAGCCGCGGGGGCGATCGCGTTGGCGGTGACTCCGTAGCCGCCCAGTTCCGCCGCTGCCTGGATGGTGAGACCGAGGATGCCGGCCTTGGCCGCCACGTAGTTGCCCTGGCCGACCGAACCGAACAGTCCCGCACCGGAACTCGTGTTGATGATGCGTCCGGCCGGCTGCCGTCCCGCCTTGGACTCGGCCCGCCAGTACGCGCTGGCGCTCCGCAGGGTGACGAAGTGCCCCTTCAGATGAACCCGCACCACGGCATCCCATTCGTCCTCCGACAGCGACACCAGCATGCGGTCGCGGACGAATCCGGCATTGTTGACCAGGATGTCGAGACGACCGAACTCGCTCACCGCCGTGTCCACCAGCGCGGCACCGTAATCCCAATCGGCGACGTCGCCGACCGAGGCCACAGCTTCCCCACCGGCGGCGCGGATCTCGTCGGCCACGGCCGCTGCCGCGTCGGCCGCATAGTCGTTGACCACGACCCGCGCGCCGTCGGCCGCGAAGGCCAGCGCATGCGCCCGTCCGATACCCTGCCCGGCGCCGGTCACGATCGCGACCCGACCCTCGTTCACCCTGTCACCCAAGACTTTTCCCTCTCAGCTTGCTGTTCCAACCGTCTCGTTGTTCACTGTGGCCGCATCCAGGAAGGCCGGCTTCTCGCCGCCGCCGTGCACCGTCAGCGTCGACCCGGTGACGTATCCGGCCAACGGGGACAGCAGGAATGACACCGCATTTCCGATGTCGGCGGGAGTGGCCATCCGACCCATCGGGATGGTCGCGCCGACCGCAGCGACCCCGTCCGCATCGCCGTAGTGCAGGTGCGACTGTTCGGTCTCGACCGGCCCGGCCACGACGGAGTTGACCCGCACGCGCGGCGCCCATTCGACCGCCAGCGACGACATCAGGTTGTCGAGTCCCGCCTTCGCGGCACCGTAGGCCGATGTCCCCGGCGATGGCCGGTGCCCACTGACGCTCGACACGTTGACGATCGCGCCGCCGTCCGCCTGGGTCTGCATGACGGCGTTGGCGTGGCGCGCGACGATCATCGGCGCCAGCAGGTTGAGTTCGACGATCTTGCCGGTAAACCGGGCCGACGCGTCGGCCGCCGGTACAAACGGCGACCCGCCCGCGTTGTTGACCACCCCGTCGATCCGGCCGTGCTCGTCGGCGATCTGCCGGATCATCGCCTCGACCGCCGCGTCGTCGCGCACGTCGCAGGCCACGAACTCGACGTCGCGCAGGTCGGCGACCACGTTGTCGGGGCTGCGGCCGCAGATCACCGGCACCGCGCCGAGCCCGACGAGCGTCCTGGTGATTCCCGCGCCAACCCCTCGAGCACCGCCGGTCACCAGGACGACCGTGCCTGTCAGGCCCAGATCGACCTGTGACTGCGTCTCCATGGGTGCTACCCTACCAAACAACCAAGCACTTGCTTGGTTCGATTTCTCTGATGTTCGATGCTCGACGAGAGGAGCACGAGTGCCGATCACCACCGACACCACCGCATCCGGGATCGTGACGGTGACCGTCGACTATCCCCCGGTCAACGCACTGCCCTCGGCTGCCTGGTTCGAATTGGCCGACGCGATCACCGCAGCCGGAGACGACCCCGACACCCATGTCGTGGTGCTGCGCGCCGAGGGCCGTGGGTTCAACGCGGGCGTCGACATCAAGGAGATGCAGGCCACCGACGGCTTCGACGCTCTCATCGGCGCCAATCGCGGTTGCGCCGCGGCCTTCTCCGCCGTCTACGACTGCGCGGTCCCGGTGATCGTGGCGGTCAACGGGTTCTGCGTCGGTGGCGGCGTCGGCCTCGTCGGCAACGCCGACGTCATCGTGGCCTCCGACGATGCGGTCTTCGGGTTGCCCGAGGTGGATCGCGGCGCACTCGGCGCGGCCACGCATCTGGCGCGCCTCGTTCCGCAGCACATGATGCGCACGCTGTACTACACGGCCCAGAATGTGACGGCACAGCAACTCGAGCACTTCGGCTCGGTGTATCGCGTCGTGCCGCGCGAGCAATTGCTCGACACCGCACTGGAAGTCGCCGAGATGATCGCCGCCAAGGACACCCGCGTGATCCGGGCGGCGAAGGAAGCGATCAACCACATCGACCCGGTGGACGTGAAGTCGAGTTACCGGCTGGAGCAGGGCTTCACCTTCGAACTCAACCTCGCCGGCGTCGCCGACGAACACCGCGATGCCTTCGTCGCCACCGGAAAGCCCAAAACCAGCGCTGCAGCTCACGCCAACGGAGGACCGGCCTGACATGACGACCGACAAGACCAGCACGCTCGACGACGTGGTGGCCGAGCTGCGCGATGGGATGACCATCGGCATCGGCGGCTGGGGTTCGCGACGCAAACCGATGGCCCTGGTGCGGGCCATCGCCCGGTCCGACGTCAAGGACCTCACGGTGGTCACCTACGGCGGGCCAGATCTCGGTTTGCTGTGCGCCGCAGGCAAAGTCCGGCGCGCGTACTACGGGTTCGTGTCCCTGGACTCGGCGCCGTTCTACGACCCCTGGTTCGCCAAGGCGCGCACGACCGGCGCGATCGAGGTGCGCGAGATGGACGAGGGCATGGTGAAGTGCGGGCTCGAGGCAGCAGCTGCGCGCCTGCCCTTCCTGCCGATTCGCGCGGGTCTGGGCTCGGACGTCCTGCGGTTCTGGGAGGGCGAATTGAAGACGGTCGAGTCGCCGTACGCCGACCCCGACGGGCGAACCCAGACGCTGATCGCCATGCCGGCATTGCGACTCGACGCGGCCTTCGTCCACCTCGACCTCGCCGACAGCTACGGCAACGCCGCCTACACCGGTATCGACCCGTACTTCGACGACCTGTACTGCGCCGCAGCCGATCGCCGCTATCTGGAGACCGACCAGCTGGTGTCCACCGAAGTGCTGGTGAAATCCGTTCCGCAACAGCGCCTTCTGCTGAACCGCATGAACGTCGATCGCGTTGTGCACACCCTCAACGGTGCACACTTCACGTTCGCCGGAGATTACGGCAGGGATGAGAGCTTCCAGCAGTTCTACGTCGAATCCGCCAAGGAACCCGAGACCTGGGAAGCGTTCTCGGAGCGCTTCCTTCGCGTCGACGAGGCAACCTATCAGCGCGAAGTCGCAGCCTGGCAGGCAGAGCGGGCCGAGACAAAGGAGGACGGCAAGTGACGACCACCGAGACCACCGAGACTGCGGTCACTCGGGCCGAGTACTGCGTGATCGCTTGCGCCGAGATCTTTTCCGGTGCAGGCGAGATCCTGGCGTCGCCGATGGCACCCACCCCCCTTCTCGGCGCGCGACTGGCTCGGCTCACCACCGAACCGGACCTGCTCATCACCGACGGCGAGGCGCTGATCTTCGCCGACACCCCGGCCATCGGACGCTCGGGTCCCATCGAGGGCTGGCTGCCATTCCGCAAGGTGTTCGACGTCGTCGCGTCGGGCCGTCGCCATGTGGTGATGGGAGCCAACCAGATCGACCGATTCGGCAACCAGAATCTGTCGGCCTTCGGGCCGCTTCAGCATCCGACGCGCCAGATGTTCGGTGCGCGTGGCGCTCCCGGCAACACCATCAATCACCCGACGAGCTATTGGGTGGCCCGGCACTCGGCACGCGTGTTTGTCGACACGGTCGACATCGTCTGCGGCGTCGGCTACGACAAGGCCGACCCATCCAACCCGGCCTTCGACGACCTCGACATCCACCGTGTGGTGACCAACCTCGGTGTCTTCGACTTCGGCGGGCCCGACCACACCATGCGCGCGCTGTCGTTGCATCCCGGCGTCACGGCCGACGAGGTGGCCGAGAACACGAGCTTCGAGATCGCGGGGCTTACCGACGCCCCCGAGACTCGTCGCCCCACCGATGAGGAACTCGGACTCATCCGGGACGTACTTGATCCCAAGGGTGTTCGGAATCGAGAAGTTCGATGACGGCATCGGCGCGGGCCGCCTCGCTGCCCACGAAGTTCACCGAGTTGGTCGGCGTCGAGTATCCGGTGGTGCAGACCGGGATGGGCTGGGTCTCGGGCCCGGCACTCACGTCGGCCACGTCGAATGCCGGCGGATTGGGCATCCTCGCGTCGGCGACCATGACCTACCCCGAGCTCGAGGCCGCAGTCGCCAAGACGAAGTCGTTGACCGACAAGCCCTTCGGCGTCAACATCCGTGCCGACGCCACCGATGCCGGGCAGCGGATCGATCTGCTGATCCGCGAGGGTGTCAAGGTCGCGTCGTTCGCGCTGGCACCCAAGCAAGAACTCATCGCCAAGCTCAAAGAACATGGTGTGGTGGTCATCCCGTCCATCGGCGCCGCCAAGCATGCGGTGAAGGTTGCTTCCTGGGGCGCCGACGCGGTCATCGTGCAGGGCGGCGAAGGCGGCGGCCACACCGGACCGGTGGCCACCACCCTGCTGCTGCCGTCGGTGCTGGATGCGTTGTCGGCCAAGGGTATCGACATGCCGGTGGTCGCCGCCGGCGGCTTCTTCGACGGGCGAGGACTGGCCGCCGCGCTGGCCTACGGGGCCGAAGGTGTCGCGATGGGCACGCGCTTTCTGCTCACCTCCGACAGCGCCGTCCCCGACACCGTCAAGCAGGAATACTTGCAACGAGGTCTCGGTGACACCGTGGTGTCGGTGAAGGTTGACGGCATGCCGCATCGGGTGCTGCGCACCCCGCTCGTCGAAGCACTCGAAGGCGGCAGCCGGGTCAAGGCACTGTACGCGGCGGCACGAAATGCCAACGAGTTCAAGCAGATGACCGGGATGCGGTGGACCACGATGCTGCGCGACGGACGGTCGATGCGCAAATCCGGTGAGCGCACCTGGCAACAGATCATCATGGCCGGCAACACCCCCATGCTGCTCAAAGCCGGGCTGGTTGAGGGCGACACCCGTGCGGGTGTGCTGGCGTCGGGCCAGGTGGTCGGCATGATCGACGACCTGCCCAGCTGCGACGAACTCATTCAATCGATCATGACGCAAGCGCATGAACGACTGAAGGCACTCGGCTCGTTGGGGTGAGCCCGGCGACCGTCACGTGGCGATGCCGGCATGCTCGGTGCGTAGGTCTTTCTTGAGGATCTTGCCGCTCGGGTTCTTCGGTAGCGCGTCGGCGAACACCACGTACTTGGGTCGTTTGTAGCCGGCGAGAATGTCCGAAAGATGTTTTTCGACATCGTCTTCGGTGATCGTTGCCCCCTCCTTGGGGACAACGACGGCGGTGACCGCCTCGATCCATTTGGGATGCGGCACACCGAACACCGCGACCTCGGCCACGCCGTCGAGGCGGTAGATCGCCTCCTCGACCTCGCGTGAGGCGACGTTCTCGCCGCCGGTCTTGATCATGTCCTTCTTGCGGTCGACCACTGCCAGGTAGCCGTCGGCGTCGATGACACCCAGATCGCCGGAATGGAACCACCCGTTGCGGAAGGCCGCCGCGGTTTTCTCCTCATCGTTGTAGTAGCCGAGGCACGCGTGCGGGCTGCGGTGCACGATCTCGCCGACCTCACCGGTGGGCACCGGGTTGTCCTCGTCGTCGACCACCCTGGTCTCTACGTTGAGCGCAGCCCGACCCGCCGAGCCTGCGTGCTCGATCTGTTCGTGCGGCAACAGGATCGTGGCGAGCGGCGACATCTCGGTCTGGCCGTAGAAGTTCCACAGCGACACCTGCGGAAGGCGTTGTGCCATCTCACGCAACACCTCGACCGGCATAGCCGACGCTCCGTAGTAGCCCTTGCGCAACGACGACAGGTCGCGACGGTCGAAATCGGGGTGACGCAGCAACGAGATCCACACGGTCGGTGGGCAGAACAGTTTGGTGACGCCGCGCGATTCGATCGTCTCGAGGACCGTCGCCGGATCGGGTCCCGGCAGGATGATGCTGGTCGCGCCCAGGTACACGTCGACCGACAGGAAACAGTCCAGCTGGGCGCAGTGAAACAGTGGGAGCGAATGGATTTCGATGTCGTCGGCGCTCATCCCGCCGTCGATGACACACGAAACATACTGATTGATCAGCGATTTCGAGGACAGCAGCACACCCTTGGGCCGCGATTCGGTGCCCGAGGTGTACATCAGCCGCAGCGGATCGTCGTCAGCGACGGACACCTGCGGTGGCGTCGCATCACCGTCGAGCATCCACGCGTCGACGTCCTCCCACTCGGTGTCGGGACGGTCGGGACCGGTGGTGATGAATCCTCCGACCACGTCGACACCGGCCTGCTGCACAGCGTCGGTGACGACCGGCGCCAGAGCGTCCTCGGCCACCACGGCCGACGCCCCTGAGTGTTCGAGAATGTAGGCGATCTCGGCGGCACCCAACCCGAAGTTCACCGGCACGAGGATGACGCCGAGCCGGGCGGTCGCGTAGTGGAGGACCGCGAACTGCCAGTTGTTGTGGCTGACGAGGGCCAGTCGTTGCCCCTTGTCGAGCCCGCGCGCGACAAGAGCGTTGGCACATCGATTGACCGCCGCGTCGAACTCGGCGAAGGTCAACTCGCGCGACCCGTTGATGATCGCGACCTTGTCCGGTAGTCGCGCGGCGGTGCGTCGAAGCAGGTCAGACAGGGTTTGCTGCCGTGCGACCTGAATTGCCGCATCGGTCTGGGGCGTGAACTGACCGACCATGCGTGAACCCCTTCGTCCGTGTTACTCACGTCACAGTAGCAACTTGTTGTTGAGCGCAACCAAGTGCTGTGATCGTATGGATTTGAGGCCGTCGTCAGCCCTGACGCGTGTCGGCCTTCAGGAGGTTTGATGCATACGATCGAGGTCACCGGTCACCACCAGCGCGAGGCGTGGGCCGCCAAACAGATGCCGCGGGTCGAGGAAGTCCGACCGGGCCTGTGGTCGATCCCGGTGCCGATGCCCGGCAATCCACTGCGCTACATCCTCGTCTACGCGCTCGCACTTCCCGACGGACTTGCTCTGATCGACACCGGCTGGAATGCCGACGAGTCGTGGCAGGCGCTCGTGAACGGCATCCATGCCACCGGTCACGACATCGCCGACGTGCGGCATGTGTCGATCACACACCTACATCCCGACCATTTCGGCCTGGTCCCGCGCCTCCTCGAACACGCCGATCCGGTGCTGGCGATGCACCGCAACGACGCACGGCACCTGCGGTATCACACCGATGCCGAGGTGGCCGCCGAGATCGACGCCGAGATCGCCGAATCCGAGACGCTCGGCGGCCCGCGCATCGATCCGTCTCGTAGTGGCCTCAACGTGTTCGTCCGACTGCCCGACGGACGCAAGGTCGACGTCGAACTCGAACACGATGAGCCGCTCGACCTTCCGGGCTGGAACGTCCGCGCGATGTGGACCCCCGGCCACACCGCCGGACACATGTGTTTCGCCGACGACGACGCCGGCGTGATGTTCACCGGCGATCATCTGCTTCCGCGCATCAGCCCGAACGTGTCGACGAGTATTTTCAGTTCGCCCGATCCGCTCGCCGAATACCTCGTGTCGCTGGCGAATACCGAGAACGTCGGCGATCTCGAAGCATTGCCGTCGCACGAGTACCGGTTCCGTGGGCTCGCCGATCGCGTCACCGACCTGTTGGGCCATCACGAGCAACGGCTCGACGAGATCACCGCCGCCGTGCGCAAGGATCCGGAGTCCACGCCCTGGGAGATCACCCGATCGGTCACCTGGTCCCGACCGTTCTCCGAACTCTCGGAAGGCCTGGCCTACATGGCGTTACGTGAAACCAACGCCCACCTCATCGTCCTCGGTGAGCGCGGTGTCCTCACCGCGACGCCGGGTCCGCCGATCCGGTGGTCGGCGGCGGTTCCGAACTGATCGGCAAGAGTGCTGCTTTCGGCCTCCTGAACTGAGGGGTATGCGGAGGCTTCGTGGCGGCCGTCCCACCGAAAGTAGGGGAGGAAGTTTCTTCCGCGAGGTTCGGAGTCGTCCCCCAGACAATTCGCGGGGAGGACTCCACGGTTAGGGGAAGAGTTTCTTCCCCTACTTTTGTGGCGCCCGGTGCGCGCCGCTACCGCGGGAGGATGCCGTCGAGGACGACGGACAGGTACTGATCGGCGATCGCCTCGACGGTGAGGGTTCCACCTGGGCGGTACCAGCGCACGGCGACCCACACGGTGTCGCGCATGAAGCGGTAGACGAGTTCGACGTCGAGGTCGGCCCGGAACTCGCCGTCGTCGACGCCGCGTTGCAGCACCGACTGCCAGAGTTGCCGGAACTCGGTGTTGAGTTCGCCGATGTAGGCGAAACGTGCTTGTCCGGCAAGGCGTTTGGCTTCGTCTTGGTAGATCGCGACGGCGTTGCGCTGGGCGTCGATCGACTCGAAGGACGCAATCACCAACTGGCGCAACGTCTCGGTGGCCGTGAGACCGGCAGCGGCGATCGCGCGGTAGCGGTCGAAGAGGTCGTCGAGGAAGCCACGCAAGATCTCGTCGACCATCGACTCCTTGGAGTCGAAATGGTGATAGAGGCTGCCCGACAGAATCCCGGCGGCGTCGGCGATGTCACGCACCGTGGTGGATCGCAGACCCTGCTCGGCGAACATCCGCCCGGCCGTGGCCAGCAACTCGTCGCGACGCGACGTCTGCGTGCTATTGCGTGGTGACACCACACCTCCTGAGGGTCTGACCCACCCTAGCAAGCGCTTGGCCGGGACCGTCTCACAACGGCCCCGGCCAAGGGGGTGTCACATCAGCAGAACAGGTCAGCGCAGGCGCTTGCGCACCTTCTTCATCGCACGCTTGTTGAAGAAGTTCCACATCTTCATCTGGTTGTTCGTCAGCTTCGTGTCCTTGGGCAGGAACGGCGGCGACATCATCTCGGCGATCGACACCGGCAGCGTCGAGAAGGCGATCGCACGTGCGTGGCTGAACGTCTCGAAACCGGTCTTGCCGTGGTAGCCACCCATGCCCGAGCGACCGACGCCACCGAACGGCAGGTCGGCGCCGAACATGTGTGCGGCGAAGTCGTTGCCGTTGATCGAACCGCTGCGCGTGCCGTCGGCGAGCGCGGCGAAACGGTCGTTGTCGTCGCCGCACCAGTACATGGTCAGCGGATGCGGATGCGACGTGATGTGGCTGATCACCTCACCGAACTCGCGGTAGGGGTACACGGTGAGGACCGGACCGAAGACCTCGTCCTCCTCGATCTTCATGCCGGCCTTGACCCCGGTCAGCAGCGTCGGCGGGATCTTGCGGCGCTCGGCGTCCGGCAGCGGCTCGCCACCCGGGATCACCTGACGCTTTGCCGCTCCCAGCGACTCGGCATCCTCGATCAGTCCGACGATGCGGTCGTAGTTCTTCTGGTTGATCGTCGACGTGAACTGCTCGTTGTCGTAGATCGTCGGGAAGTTCTTGGTCCAGCGTGCGACCACCTTGTCGGTGAACTCACCCAGCTTCGATTCGGGAACGAACACGTAGTCGGGGCACAGGCACACCTGGCCACCGTTGACCATGCGGGCGTCGGCCAGCATGTTGGCGGCCTTGTCGATGTCGGCATCGACGTCGACGACGGCCGGGTTCTTGCCGCCCAGCTCGAGCGTCACCGGCACGAGGTTCTTCGCGGCCTCCTGCGCCACCGACGCGCCGACGTCGGGCGACCCGGTGAAGAACATGTGGTCGACCTTGAGCTTGGCGAAGTCCGACCCCGAACCGTGCTTGGGTGTTATGACCGCCAACTCTTCGATCGAGAAGTACTTGGGCGCATGCTTGGCGACCACCTCGGTGCAGCGTGCGGTGATCGACGACGGACGCATGACGACGCGGTTACCCGCCGCGAAGGCCGAACCCGCCGGCACGAAGGTCAGCTGCAGTGGGAAGTTCCACGGGCCCATGATTCCGACGACGCCGAGCGGGTCGTGGCGCACCCGCTGCTTGAAGCCGAGCATTCCCTGCAGCTTGGCGGTGTTGGTCTCGGCCATCCACTCCTTGACGCCCCGGCGCTGGTGGGCGAGGTCGATCATGCAGCCGGCGACGTCGGTGGCCAGCGACAGCTCGCGCGGTCGCGAACCGAAGTCCTCGGCGAGCGCTTCCGCGATCTCCTCGGCGTTGTCGAGCAGCAGCGCCGACAGTCGAGTGATGCGGTCGATGCGAACGTCCGCGCTCGGGATGCCGTCGCGCAAGAACGCGGCCCGCTGGATCTCGACCAGCTCTGCCATCGTGTGTTCTTCAGATGACTCGCGGCGATCCGCGTTTGTCACCCCGGCGCCGGTCTCAGCAGGCTTGGTCATCGAGATCCTCCGATTTGGTCGTGATGTGGCGGTTGAAACGAATATGTCCGCCCGTTCCACACCATAGTATGCGCCAGATCACAGGCATGTGGCTACGCCTGTTGTCAGAAGGATCGGGACACGACGGCCACAGATCAGGCCATCGTCACCGGCTGAGACCGGCCCGGCTCAGCCCAGGCGCTCGATGATCGTCACGTTGGCCGTGCCACCGCCCTCGCACATCGTCTGCAGGCCGTAGCGGCCCCCGGTGCGTTCGAGTTCGCCCAGCAGGGTCGCGAACAGTTTCGCGCCGGTGGCGCCGAGCGGGTGGCCGAGCGCGATGGCGCCACCATTCGGATTGACCTTCGCGGGATCGGCGCCGGTCTCCTTCAACCATGCCAATACGACGGGCGCGAAGGCCTCGTTGATCTCCACGACGTCGATGTCGTCGATGCTCAGACCGGTCTTCTCGAGCGCGTACTTGGTCGCGGGGATGGGTGCGGACAGCATCATCACCGGGTCGTCGCCGCGCACCGACAGGTGATGGATGCGCGCACGCGGCGTCAGACCGTGCTCCTTGAGTGCCTTCTCGGACACGACGAGCGCGGCCGACGAACCGTCCGCGATCTGCGACGCGACCGCCGCGGTCAGCACCGACCCCTCGGCGAGCGGCGCGAGACCGGCCATCTTCTCCATCGACGTCTCCCGTGGGCATTCGTCGACGACGCAGTCGCCGAGCGGGACGTTCTCGTTGTCGAAGCGGCCGGCCGCGATGGCCGCGCGGGCGCGTTCATGCGACTGCAGCGCCCACCGCTCGAGATCTTCCCGGGACAGATCCCAGCGCTGGGCCATCATGTCGGCGCCGACGAACTGCGAGATCTGCGCGTCGCCGAATCGCTCCTGCCAGCCCACCGACTCCGCGGTCGGCGTGCTGTAGCCGAACTCCTTGCCCGCGATCATCGCCTGCGAGATCGGGATGGCACTCATGTTCTGCAGTCCACCCGCGACGACGATGTCCTGGGTGCCGCTCATGACGCCCTGCGCGGCGAAATGGATGGCCTGCTGCGACGACCCGCACTGCCGATCCACTGTTGTCCCAGGCACTTCCAGCGGCATACCGGCGGCGAGCCATGCGGTCCGGGCCACGTTGCCCGCCTGCCCGCCGATGGTGTCGAGGCAGCCGAACACCACGTCGTCGACGGCGGCCGGGTCGATCCCGGTGCGCTCGACGAGTGCGGAGATGATGTGGGCGCCGAGATCGGCGGGATGGGTCTTGGCGAGTGAGCCATTGCGTTTGCCGACCGGGGTGCGGATCGCGTCGACGATGTAGGCCTGCGGAGTGGACATGGTTGCTCCTGGTGGTTGTTGTTGTCGGTCAAGCTCGTTGGCTGGAGATGGAGACCACCTCGCCGGTCAGGTACGTGGTGTAGTCGCTGGCCAGCATGGCGATCGTCGCGGCAACCTCCCACACCTCCGCGGCTCGGCCGTAGGCCTCCCGGGACGCGAGTTCGTCGAGCAGGTCGTCGCTGGTCACCTTGGCCAGGAAGGGGTGTTTGGCGATCGATGGTGCGACCGCGTTGATGCGCACCCCCACGTCGGCGGCTTCCACTGCGGCACAACGGGTCAGCGCCATGACACCAGCCTTGGCCGCCGCATAGTGCGCCTGACCGCGTTGCGCACGCCAGCCGAGCACCGACGCGTTGTTGACGATCACCCCATTGTGTTCGACGCCGCCGAAGTAGCGCAGCGCAGCGCGCGTTGCACGGAAGGTACCGGTGAGGGTGATGTCGACAACGCGGTCCCACTCCTCGTCGGACATCTCGGCGACCGGCGTCTCCCCGCCCAGGCCGGCGTTGTTGACCAGCACGTCGATGCGGCCCAGTTCGGTTGCGGCACTGTCGATCAGCGCGTCGACCTGCGCGGTCTCCTGCACGTTGCAGGGAACCTGCGACACGGCGCGCTCGGGGAACTCATCGGCGAGTTTCCGGGCCGCCTCGCCGAGTCGGCGTTCGTGCCAGTCGCTGACGAGGACGTCGGCGCCCTCGAGCAGGGCACGGCGCGCGCTCGCAAAACCGATGCCGGTGCCCGCGGCCGCGGTGACCACCACCTTCTTGCCGAGCAGCAAACCGTGCCCGGGGATCTCGGTGGGGACAGCCGCGAGCGGTGAGCGCACTGGGGTCTGGGTCATGACTGCCGGGCCTCTCGGGGTAGGCCGAGCACGCGCTCGGCGATGATGTTGCGCTGCACCTCATTCGAACCGCCATAAATGGTGTCGGCGCGGGTGAACAGGAACAGTCGTTGCCAGTCGTCGAGTTCGACGTTCTCGGGATCGGTGATGTCGTTGACCACACCTTCGACGGTGGCCGCGGGAGCGATCAACGACGGCGCACCGACCACGTCCATTGCAAGCTCACCGAGATCCCGATGCCAGTTGGCCCACAACAACTTCGACACCGAGGCGGCCCCAGCCTGATTCGTTACGTCCCCATCGAGGGTGCGCTGAGCGTGCGCACCCATCACCTTCAGGCCGATCGATGCCCGCGCCAGCCGGCTCGCGATCTCCGGATCATCGATGGCGCCATTGCTTTTCGCGGTGTCGACGAGGTTGTCGAGTTCGCGGGCAAATCCCACCTGCTGCCCGAGCGTGGACACGCCACGCTCGAACTGCAAGAGCCCCATCGCGACCTTCCAGCCGTCGCCGGGTTCACCCACGATGAGGTCGGCGTCGGCGACGGCGTCGTCGAAGAACACCTCGTTGAATTCCGATGTGCCGGTGAGTTGTTGAATCGGCCGGACGGTGACGCCGGGCTGGTCGATCGGCACCAGCAAGAAGCTGAGTCCACTGTGCCGCGTGGAGCCAGGCTCGGTGCGGCACAGTACGAACACCCATTGGGCCACATGGGCGAGGGAGGTCCAGATCTTCTGTCCGTTGACGATCCAGCGTCCGTCGTCGAGCCGAGCGGTGGTCGACACACCCGCCAGATCCGACCCGGCGCCGGGTTCGGAATAGCCCTGCGCCCACAGCTCGGTGACGTCGACGATACCGGGCAGGAAACGCTGCTTCTGCTCCTCGGTCCCGAACTCGATCAGTGTGGGTCCGAGAAGTTCTTCGCCGAGGTGGTTGACGCGAGCGGGTGCGTTGGCGCGGGCGTATTCGCGGTGAAAGATGATGCGCTGTTCCAGCGTCGCACCGCGTCCGCCGTACCGGGCGGGCCAGCCCAGGCAGGTCCAACCAGAAGCGGCGAGATGTCGATCCCAGGCCAGCCGGCCGTCGAAGAACTCGTGCTCGCTACCCGGGCCGCCGCGACCCCTGAGGTACTCGAACTCACCGGCGAGATTCTCGTCGAGCCACGCACGCACGGCTGCGGCGAACTCGTCGGCGGCACGGGGCGTCGACTCTGCCGACCGACTCCGGGCCCATTCGCCGAGGTCGACGGCCCGATCCGCGAGGTTGATCGAGGTCATGACCGTCAGCATAGCCCACCAAGCAAGTGCTAGGTTGGGGCTGGTGCTAGGTTAAGGACCATGGAGCAGCCCTCGTCGACGCCCGCCGCGAGCTACCCGCAGACCACACCGGCCGCGCTGCATCGCGCCGCCGCCACCTGGCCCGACCGTATCGCCATCATCGACGGCCAGTGGCATCCCTCGACACATCCACACCTGGAATTGACGTGGGCGCAATTCCACGGCGTCGTCCGCGCATTCGCCGGTTCCCTGGTTGCGTCCGGCATCGAGCCCGGTGACCGGGTGGCGATCTGGGCGCCCAACAGCTTCCACTGGCCGATCGCCGCGCTCGGCTCGCACTACGCGGGCGCCACCCTGGTGCCGCTCAACACGCGCTACACCGTCGGGGAGGCCATCGAGATCATCGAGCGGTCGGCCGCTCGCGCGGTGATCGTGTCGGGCGAATTCCTCGGCTCCGACCATCTCGCCGAACTGCTGGCCGATCATGCCGATGCGATGCCCGACGTGATCATCCAGGTACCGCTCGCGCCCAAGGCCGTGCCACCCGAGCCGGCCACGTCGTGGCACGACTTCCTCGAACGTGGCACTGCGGAGTCGCTCACCGAGGCCGATCGTCGGGCCGACGCGGTGTGCCCCGACGATCTCTCCGACATCCTGTTCACCTCCGGAACCACCGGAAAGTCCAAGGGCGTCATGGCAACCCATCGTCAGACGCTGGCCGGGTCGCATGCGTGGGGCGCCAATGGCAGCCTGCATCCCGGCGATCGCTACCTGATGGTGAACCCCTACTTCCACACCTTCGGCTACAAGGCCGGCATCCTGCCGTGCGTCCTGTTCGGTGTGACGATGCTGCCGCTCGCGGTGTACTCACCCACCGCCGCGATGAAACTGGTCGACGACGAGCGCGCCACCATCTTCCCCGGCGCTCCCACCATCTTCCAGACCATCCTCGACGCCGTTGACCGCGATGGCTTCAACCTGTCGACCCTGCGACTCGTTGTCACCGGTGCCGCGATCGTGCCGGTGGTGCTCATCGAACGCATCCAGCGCGATCTCGGCGTCGACACCGTCGTCACCGCCTACGGCCTCACCGAATGCAGCGGCTTCGTGTCGACCTGCACGCCCGACGACGATGACGAGACCGTCGCCAACACCTGCGGACGCGCGTTCGCGGGTATGGAGATCATGCTCTCCGAGCAGGGCGAGGTGCTCGCCCGCGGCGACATGGTCATGGTCGGCTACCTCGACAACGAGGAGGCCACCGCGGAGACGATAGACGCCGACGGCTGGCTGCACACCGGCGACATCGGAACCATCGACGCCGGCGGCAATCTCAAGATCACCGACCGGCTGAAAGACATGTACATCTGCGGCGGCTTCAACGTCTACCCCGCCGAGATCGAGCAGACCCTCGCGCGGCTCGACGGTGTCACCGAATCGGCCGTCGTCGGGGTGCCCGACGAGCGGCTCGGCGAGGTCGGGCGCGCCTACCTCACCATCCGCAACGACGCCGGACTCGACGAGGACGCCGTGATCGCCTATGCGCGTGAGCATCTGGCGAACTTCAAGGTGCCGCGATCGGTGGTGTTCGTCGAGGCGTTCCCGCGCAACGCGGCCGGCAAGATCCTCAAGCGGGAGCTTACGTAAGCCGCTGCAGATCCGGCGCACGGTCCGGTCGGTAGGGCTTGCCCGCGTTGCCGTGGTCGATCCATTCATCCACGGTCGGATGGACGAGGTCGCCGGGTAGCGGACGACGAGATCGCCACCCGCCGGCCAGGATCCATGTGCGCCCGTTGGGGTGCAGCCAACCTTCGGTGGCATGCCCGGCCGGCAGCCCGGTGGAAAACGGCACCGACAGTAGTGACGAGTATTTCTGCTTGCTGAGGGCCAAACCTGCCTCGTGTGCCTCGCGCAGCATCCAGTCGAAGGCGACGTCGGACGCGTGGTGGTCGTCGTCGTACTGGCCGCCGACATCGCTGTGCACGCCAGGGAACCAGACCTCGAGGTGCCGGCCGTCAGACTCTTTGACTGTCGTCGCGTCGAACCGGTAGCAGCCGTACGGGCGTCGACGTTCGTCGAGCGCCATGGCATGACGGGCGATGTTGACGTTGGCGATCTTCGCGGTGTACGGCCAGCGCGCCTCTTCGAATCCTGCCCGGACATTCAACGCACCAACGGATTTGACCGTGTCCCAGACACCGAGGAAATGCACTTGCTTGGTTGACGTGTCGAAGGTGCTCGGAAAGTCCGGGTTCCCGAACCTGTTTCGGAACTTGTTGCGCGGCTTGAAGTATTCCTCGGTTCCGGCGTTGCCACTGTTCTGCGCATACAGCTTGACGGCATAGGGCGTGAGGTTCTCGGCACCTGGTCGGAGCAAACCGATCGTATTCAGCATCCCGGTGAGCGCCCGCGCGGTGTACGCGCCGCGGGAGAACCCGAACACGAAGATGCGGTCACCTTTTCGGTAGTTGTTGGCGAGGAAGTTGTAGGCCTCTTCGAGGTTGTCCTTGACGCCGTAGCCGGCGACGAGTCCCCATCCCCGCGTGAGCGCCTTGCCCACCTTGGTGACCGCGCCACGTGCGCCCATCGTTCCGACTCCCGGGTCGTAATAGGCCAGCTGCGCGTCGTTCTTCACGCAGACGTCGAAGAGTCGGGCGACGTTGGTGCTGCCCTGCTCGGGCTCATTCTTGGTGCCGTCGAGGCAGACGACGAGGTTGCGTCCGGCGCCGTTCTGCT
The DNA here is from genome assembly GCF_022513585.1 of Gordonia gummivorans. Lineage (GTDB taxonomy): Bacteria > Actinomycetota > Actinomycetes > Mycobacteriales > Mycobacteriaceae > Gordonia. The sequence continues at coordinate 10,719 of NZ_JAKWBF010000032.1, read as the reverse complement.
GCTGCGGTGTCGCGGGCATCCCCGGAGTCTATAGACGACACTCGATCAGGACAGCCACCGCCACCTGTGGTGTGCTGTTCGGGTGACACGAACTGCCGCAGACGACGCCGTCGAACTGCTGACTGCTGCCGGCATGCTTGACCCGGACGCCGACACCACCCGCATCGACACCCACGGCGCGACCGTCCTGCTCAACGGCGACCGGGCGTGGAAACTCAAGCGGCCGGTTCGCTTGCGCTACTTCGACTTCTCCACCCCCGATCGTCGTCACGATGCGCTCGCCGCCGAACTGGAGCTCAACCGACGCACCGCGCCCGGCATCTACCGTGGACTGCACGCTATCCGGCGGACCGACGACGGATCGGTTTCCCTAGACGGAGAAGGCGACACCGTCGACTGGGTACTCGAGATGACCCGCTTCGCCGACGACGCACTCCTCGTCTGTAAGGCCGAGAACGGCGGGCTCGACGACGCATTGTTGCAACGTCTGGCCGAACGGGTCGTCGACCTGCACGACGGTGCCGAGGTGTGCGACGACCCGCACGGCGCGGCGCGGCTCCAGAACGTGGTCGACGGCAATCTGGCGAGCATGGCTGCCTTTCCGGACATCATCGAGCCGGATCAGGCCCAGCGTCTCACCGACCGGCTGACGGAGATGATCGCCTCGCACGCCGACCTCCTCGACGCCCGCGCCACTGCGAGCCGGGTGCGACGCGGACACGGTGACCTGCACCTGGGCAACATCGCCGTCGTCGACGGTGAGCCGATCCCGTTCGACTGCCTGGAGTTCGACGCCGAGCTGGCCACCACAGACGTGCTCTACGACATCGGCTTTCTCGTCATGGACCTGTGGGCGCGCGGGCTCCACCACGAGGCGAACGTAATGATCAACGCCTACCTCGACCTCTCCCCCGCCGACGAGGACGGCTACGCGCTCCTGCCGCTCATCCTCGGCATCCGCGCCACCGTCCGAGCGCATGTCGCGGCGGCCGAGGGTGCGCTCGAGCGTGCGCATCATTACCTCTCTCTCGCAATCGGTTTCACCGAGCCCGAGCCGCCGAGGCTGGTGGCCATCGGGGGCGGATCGGGCACCGGGAAGTCGACCATCGCACGAGCCGTCGGCGGCGACTTGGCGCCCGCTCCCGGCGCACGCATCCTGCGCACCGATGTCCTGCGCAAACGACTCGCCGGAGTGGCGATGACCGCACCGCTCCCCCGCTCGGCCTACACCGACGAGGCACGCGCGAAGGTCTACACCGAGTTGTACCGGCTCGCCGAAGCCGGCCTGCGAGGTGGCATGAGCGTCATCGCCGACGCGGTGTTCGGTCGGCGAACCCAATCGACGACGATCGCGGACATCAGTGTCGACTTCGCCGGAATCTGGCTGGAAATCGATGAGCAGGAACGTATCTCACGCATCGAGCACCGTCGGCCGGATGCGTCGGACGCGAACGCCGACGTCGCCCGACGGCAGACTCAGACGTTGGAGAAGCCCGATGAACGGTGGTCTCGCGTCGTAGCGGATGACGCTGCCGCCCAACGGGTTCGGCAGCTACTCAGTCGCGGATGGGCTTGACCAGCGGGAACAGGATGGTTTCGCGGATACCGAGGCCGGTCAGCGCCATCAGCAGGCGGTCGATGCCCATGCCGGTGCCGGCGGTCGGCGGCATGCCATGTTCCATGGCGGCGAGGAATTCTTCGTCGAGCACCATGGCCTCGTCGTCGCCCGCGGCAGCCAGACGGGCCTGGTCGACGAAGCGCTCACGCTGGATGACCGGGTCGACGAGTTCCGAATAGCCGGTGGCCAACTCGAAGCCGCGGACGTACAGGTCCCACTTCTCGACGACGCCCGGGATGGTGCGGTGCGCCCGGACCAGCGGCGAGGTCTCGACCGGGAAGTCCCGCACGAACACCGGGGCGTCGAGCTTGTCCCCGACCATGTGCTCCCAGAGTTCCTCGACCAGCTTGCCGTGGCCGTAGCCCTTGTCCTTCGGGATCTCCAGTCCCACACGGGAAGCGATGGCCAGCAACTCGTCGACGGTCGTGCCGCCGCTGTCACTCAGGGGAATGATCTCCTGGCCCAACGCCTCCGACAGCGACGGATACATCGAGAGCGATGTCCACTCGCCGGACAGGTCGTAGGTGGACCCGTCGGGCATGGTCGGGGTCAGTGTGCCGAGCGCGCCCTGGCAAACCTCTTGGACGAGTTCCCGAGTCATCACCGCGGCGTCGTCGTAGGTGCCGTAGGCCTGGTAGGTCTCGAGCATCGCGAATTCGGGCGAGTGCGTGGAGTCGGCACCCTCGTTGCGGAAGTTGCGGTTGATCTCGAAGACGCGCTCGATACCACCGACGACGCATCGCTTGAGAAACAGCTCCGGCGCGATCCGCAGGAACAGATCCATGTCAAAGGCGTTGGAGTGCGTCACGAATGGGCGTGCCGCTGCGCCACCGTGCAGGGTTTGCAGCATCGGCGTCTCGACCTCGAGAAACCCTCGCGCGTCGAGTGCCTTGCGGAGTTCGGCGATCACCGAGATGCGGGTGCGCGCCATCTGTCGCGCCTCGGGGCGCATGATGAGGTCGACGTAGCGCTGGCGGACGCGGGTCTCCTCGTTCATGTCCTTGTGCGCGACCGGCAACGGCCGCAGCGACTTCGACGCCATCTCCCAGCTGTCGGCCATCACCGACAGCTCGCCGGTGCGCGAACTGATCACCTCGCCGTGCACGAAGACGATGTCGCCCAGGTCGGTCTCGGCCTTCCACCGCGCCAACGACTCCTCCCCGACGCCGTTGAACGAGATCATCGCCTGCAGTTGCGTGCCGTCGCCCTCCTGCAAGGTTGCGAAACAGAGCTTGCCCTTGTTGCGTAGAAAGATGATGCGCCCGGCCACCCCGACGATCTCGCCGGTCTCGGTACCGGCCTCGAGATCGGGGTAGTTGGCGCGGATCTCCGACAGCGCATGCGTGCGCGCGATCGACACCGGGTACGCCTCACGGCCGTCGGCGAGAATCCGTTCCCGCTTCTCGCGGCGGATTCGCAGCTGTTCCGGGGTCTGGTCGTCGGTGCTGGTCGCGCTGTCACTCACGCTGTGCACACTATCGGGGCCGGTCACCGACTCCCAAACTCGTATCAGCGGGGCTCAGTTGTCGTGCGATGAGATGACGGCGAGTTCGTCGGCACGGATGCGGCCGTTCACGCCCGCCCGACGCAGACGACGATGACCGCCGACCACGAAGACGGCACCGTGCACGCCGCGGGCCTGCAGATGCCACGCCAGCCATTCGGCCTCGTGGCCATCCTCGCTGACCAGAATCCAGCGGGCATCGGCGGTCGCCGATCGCAATGCGCCGGATGCACCGGGCGTGAGGCGTTCGAGCACCTCGACGGCCTCGATGGCGAGCGCGCCGAACAGAGCACCGTCGGCCTGGCGGCGGCGGTGTCCGCGCACGTCAACGGGGGTTGCGCCACCTGCGACAGCGGCAGCGTAGTCGCTGACCTGCAGCGACAGCGGAACGGAGTCGGTCGGGGCGGCGACCCGGACTGGAACGACACTGACAGGAATGGGGGTATCGACAACCGAAGCGGTCATGGTGAGGAATCCTCGAAGTGATCTGAAATTGAGCGGGGAGCGCGAAGGAGGGCGGCCGCAGATGCGGACTCAGCCCTGACAACACTCCTGACAGCTCTTGATCACGGCAGGAATTGTGCCACAGATGCCCCGGGATGGCCAGGGGTCCCGCCTGCTGGTTGACGAGTTCGGTGATCGACCCCGCTGAGCTGGGAAATGCGCGAGCGTCGTGCCCGCAAAATCTAGGGGAAGAAGTTTCTTCCCCGAGGTTCACAGTCGTCCCCTACAAATTTCTGGGGGAAGACACCAAGGGTCGGGGACGAAGTTTCTTCCCCGACTTTTTGTGGGCGCATGTTCCTGGCGTCGCCGTCGGCGGAACGCGACGACCGACAATCGGTGACTGAGATCGGGCCCGTCAGCGTCCGCTTCCGGGACATACCCGGAGGACCACCCTCAGGGGCCCGATCCTGGCCACCGGCCCGACCCACCTTCCCCCTCCACGATCGCCGACGCCGTCGGCGGGCGGATCGCTGATCGCCGTAGTCCTCGCTGTCACCAATGCTGTTGTCTCGCCTGCCCTTCGAGGCTCGTCATCGCGCCTCGAGCACCTCAGCGAGCGGAGGGGTGCTCGCCAGCGGGGGCGCCACAGGGAGCGACTGGCAGCGACGTTGGTCAGCGAGCGCGGCGCGGTCCGGCCTTCGAGCGTTCGTGGACCAGCCGCAGCCCTTCGAGGGTGAGGTGGGTGTGGTGGTCGGTGAGCGAGCGGCATTCGTCGAACATCAGTGGCGCGAGATAGCCGGTGGCAACCACCGGGACGTCGTCGTCGCCGAAACCGTCGACGGTGTCCCGCACGCGTTCGACCAGGCCGTCGACCTGGCCGGCGAACCCGTACAGGATGCCCGACTGGAGTGCCTCGACGGTGTTCTTGCCGAGCACACTGCGGGGTGGCATCAGCTCCACCTTGCGCACGGTCACGGTGTGCTCGGAGAGCGCCTCGACCGCGAGGTTCACACCCGGCGCGATGGCTCCGCCAAGGAACTCGCCCTTCTCCGACACGGCGTCGACGACGGTCGCGGTACCAAAAGCGACCACGATGCACGGACCACCGAACTCATGGTGCGCGGCAAGGCAGTTGGCGACACGGTCGGTGCCGACCTCCTTGGGATTGTCCACGAGTAGGGGCACACCGGTGCGGACACCCGGTTCGAGCAGGACGTGCGGCCCGGATCCGAAGTAGCGGGGCACCATCACGCGCAGTTCCCGCAGCAGTGACGGCACGGTGGACAGTGCCGCAACACCGGTCACCTGCTCGATGTCGGGGCCGAGCATTCCCCGGAACGCCCAGGCGAGTTCGTCGGCGGTGTAGTGGGGGTCGGTGTGGATTCGCCAGTCCCGCACGAGTTTCGCGTGGTCACCGACGCCCGCGAAGACGCCGAGGTGGATGTTGGTGTTCCCGACGTCGACGGTCAGCAGCATGTGACGGCCGGCGATCAGGCGTCGACGAAGGCGTGGTTGTCGGCGTGCCGGGGGTCGAGCAGACCCGACCCCTCGGGGGCGCGCGCCGGATCGGTGCCGGACTCCTGGACGCGGTTGTGATCGTCGACGAACACGACGTGCGGCGCGTACTCGCGCACTTCCTGCTCGTTGAGAATGCCGTAGGCGATGATGATCACCAGGTCGCCCGGGTGGACCAGATGCGCTGCGGCACCGTTGATCCCGATGACACCGGAACCGCGCTCACCGGCGATCGCGTAGGTTTCGAGCCGGGCACCGTTGGTGATGTCGACGATGGTCACCTGCTCGCCTTCGAGCAGGTCGGCCGCGTCGAGCAGGTCGGCGTCGATGGTCACCGACCCCACGTAGTGCAGGTCGGCCTGGGTCACGATGGCCCGGTGGATTTTCGACGTCATCATGGTGCGAAGCATCGTCAGTGTCCCTCTGTTGTGGCTGGAGCTGTTGGGGTGGGGTCTGTTTCGGGGTAGCCGCCGATCATGACGCCCACGTTGTCGATCAGGCGTGCCGGCCCGAGCCGTGCGGCGACGAGGAGTCGGCCCTGCCCGGCACTCGGCGGTTCTTCGAGCTGACGTCCGCGCAGCGCGAGGTACTCGACGGCGATGTCCGGCGCGGTGTCCAGAACCGATTGTGCGGCAGCCAGAATCGCGTCCTGGCCACCGGGCGCGGCATGGGCGCCGGCGACGAGAGCGGCGGAGAGCGTGGTGGCCAGCTCGCGCTGTGCGGGGTCGAGGTAGCGGTTGCGTGACGACATGGCCAGGCCGTCGGACTCGCGCACCGTCGGGACGCCCACGATCTCGACGTCAAGGTTCAGGTCGGCGGCCATCTGGGTGATGAGAACCAGCTGCTGGTAATCCTTTTCGCCGAAGTAGGCGGCGTGCGGGCCGACGATGTTGAGCAGCTTGAGCACCACGGTGAGCATCCCGGCGAAATGGGTGGGGCGCGAGATCCCGTCCAGGACTTCGCCAACCGGCCCGGGACGCACCATGGTGCGCTGACCGTTGGGGTACATCGCGGCGGCAGTCGGAGCGAACACGAGCTCGACGCCGAGCGGCTCGAGGAGTGCGCGGTCGGCGTCGAAGGTGCGTGGATAGGCGTCCAGATCTTCGTTGACCCCGAATTGCAGCGGGTTGACGAAGATCGACACCACCACCACCGCATTGCCTTTGGCCTTGGCGGCACGCACCAACTGCAGATGTCCGGCATGGAGGGCGCCCATGGTGGGCACCAGCACGACTCGCTTGCCCGCCGAGCGCAGCGCCCGTGTGACGCGTCGTAATTCGGCCGGATCGCGGTGCACGGTGAGCTGTCCCGGCGTGTAGCCCGTCATCGTGCCTCCTCCAGGACGTCGAGCAGATCCGACGGTGCGTCGGTGTATGTCGCCGCGCGGCGCGCCAGGGTGCGGTACGCCTCCGCCAGACCATCACGACCGGATCCGCCGGAGATCGCGCGGACGGCGTCGAGATGGCCGGCGACGGCGTGCGCGTCACCGCGCGCGACCGGGCCGGTGAGCGCCGACGGTCCGAGTTCGAGGACGTTCTGCAACGACGCGGTGACCAGCGGCCCGAGGATGCGTTCGGCCAGCAGCACCGCGTTGCCGTCGATGGTCGCGGTCTCGCGCCCGGATTTGTCGATGGCGGCGTTGAGGATCGCGACGGCGTCGGAGATGAGCGCGACCAGATGATTGGCCCCGTGCGCGAGTGCCGCGTGATACAGCGTGCGGTCGTCTTCGGCGATCCGGACGGGTTCACCGCCCATCTCGAGCACCAGCGAGCTGACGATTGCCGCGCCGACCTCGTCGGCAGCTGTCACCCCGAAGCAGGCATGCGCCAGACGAGTGGTGTCCTCCTCGGTACCGACGAAGGTCATCGCCGGATGCAGTGCCATCGGCACCGCTCCGAGGGCGGTGAGTGGTTCGAGGATGATGACGCCATGCGCCCCGGCGGTGTGCGCGACCAGCGTGCCAGGGCGCAGTGCACCAGTGGCGGCGATGTCGTCGATGACCCGGGTCAGAGCCGCGTCGGGCACGCTGATCAGCAAGAACTCCGATCGGGCGACGACGGCGGCGAGATCGAGGATCTCGGACTCGGGAAGCCTACGACGCGCGCGGGCGCGAGAATCAGCCGAGCGCGCGACCACCCCGCCGACGATGTGACCGGCCTTCTCCAACGCCTCGCCGAGTGCGGTGCCGACACGACCCGCGGACACTATGCCGACGGTCAGCCGAGCGGGGGCGGGGAGGTTGGAAACGCCAGGAAGATCTGCGGACGCACGGCTGCCGGGTCGCCGGCCCGACGACATGGGCCCCGACGGCATGGGCATATCACCGCTCGGTGAGGTCACCGCTGTCCTCCAAAAAGTTCGTTCCAGTCCCGGCAGTAGGCGCGGGTACCAGACGTTGCAGTCCAAGGGTAGGTGCTGGCGTGCCGCCGTGGCCATTTCCTGTGACGCGGCTCACCGCGCAAGTGTCGTCAGACACCGGTCCAGGGGGTCGTTCGACCGATCGGCAGGCCTCGTGACCTGCGCAAAACCGGCGTACTCTGAGGTTCGCGCCGTCGGTGCGCACCATCGTGGAGGTCCCCATGAGCCTCACCCAGGGCACAGAGTTCGCCGGGTACACGATCGTGCGCAAGATCGGTGCGGGTGGCATGGGTGAGGTCTACCTCGCGCAGCATCCCCGGCTCCCCCGACGCGACGTGATCAAGGTCCTCAGCGAGCACTTCACCGACGACGCGATGTTCCGTGCGCGCTTCGTCCGGGAGGCCGAGCTCGCCGCGCGACTCGACCACCCGTCGATCGTCAACGTCTACGACCGCGGCGAATCCGACGGCCGGCTCTGGATCGCCATGCAGTACGTGCCCGGCACCGACGCGGCCGCGCTCGTCGAACGGTCGCCGAACGGACTCGGCGTGGAGAATGTGGCCTCGGTGGCCGACGCGATCGGCGGCGCCCTCGACCACGCTCACCGGCACGGTCTGCTGCACCGCGATGTGAAGCCGGCCAACATCCTCGTCAGCAGCGTCGACGACGAGCCAGCTGAACGACGAATCCGGTTGGCGGACTTCGGAATAGCCCGCCAAAACGACGTCGGAACCGCTCTCACGTCGGCGAATGCCGTGATCGGGTCGTACCCGTACTCGTCACCCGAGCAACTGTCGGGCGAGGCGCTCGACCGCCGCAGCGACGTGTACTCACTGGCCTGCACCGTCTACGAACTGCTCGCCGGGACACCGCCATTCATGGCACGCAGCCCGGCCGTGTTCATCCACCATCACCTCAACGAACGCCCACCACCGATCACCGATCGTCGCCCCGACCTCGACCCGGCCATCGACGACGCCGTCCAGCACGGCCTGGCCAAGAATCCCGCCGACCGCCCAGCCACCGCCGGCGCGTTCGCAGCCGAATTCCGCGCTGCCTGTGCCGTCCGGACCGCGAGCACCGCGCGGGTCCCAGTGCCCGACACCCTCCGCATCCGCGCAGCGGCACCAGCACCGACCCGACCGCCGCAACCGCATCCCGGCCACCAACCGCGGACCACCCGCAGTGCCGGATTCCGTCCGGCGCCGCCCCCCGTGACACCGCCGCCACCCTCCTACGAGTCGACGATGCGGGCATCGTTCGACCGGCACACCCCGCACTACGACGACCCCACCATCCGGCACGCGACACCGCACGTCGTGGCTCCCCCGACCGGATTCCAGCCCGACGCGTCGGCCGCCACCAAGGCACTGGCGTGCGGCATCCTCGCGATCCCGCTCAGCGTCGTCGCGGGCATCGGCGTTCCGGTGGGTGTGCTGGGTTTGCACCTCGCCGGACGGTGGCGCCGGTTGTCGGGCGGTCTCCCACCGGCCGCAAGGCTCGCTCAGACCCTCAACCTGCTGGCCATCATCATCGGCGTCGCCTGCGTCGCGTTCGCCATCGGATACGCGCTGACCCTGCACTGATCCCTGCCGCCCACCATCTCCCGGCGCCGGCTGAGGAACCCCCTCCCCGCCGGCTGAGGTGCTCGAGGCGCCAGCCGAGAGCCTCGAAGCCCCTGGTGAGAGGACATTGTCGGCTCACCACGACCCTTCGAGGCTCGCAGGCTCGCACCTCAGCCTGGATCCGTGGAGGTTTTTGGGTGTCGGTGACGTAGAAATGCCCTCTGAGCTGGGATGATTAGTGGTGTTGAAACACAAAACATCCCAGCTCAGAAGGCACTTTCAGTGAAAGTATCACACACGTTCTCTGCCGAAGCCGCGGTCTTTGACGACGACAATTTGGTGTCGCACGCCGGGTTGGTGCCGGTGATGGAGTTGGCCGAGTCGATCGGGTTGACGACGGTGCTCGCCGAGCGGGTCGAACTCAAAACCACCCGCGTCGCCTCGGCCGCCGCCAATCTCGACGCGAAATTGATGACCGTGATCGCCGGATTCTGTTGCGGCGCTGACAGTATCGATGATCTGGGGGTGGTGCGTGCTGGTGGGCACGCCCGCGTGTTCGATCGGGTATACGCCCCGGTCACGGTGGGGCAGACGTTGCGCGAGTTCACCGCCGGGCATGCCCGTCAACTCACCGCTGTGTTGACCCGGACCTTGCCGGCGATGTGTGCCCGCGCGAATCTGCTGCCCGATGCCGATGCCCGGGCGTATATCGACATCGATTCGTTGCTGCGCCCAGTCTATGGCTACCAGAAACAAAGCGCCTCCTACGGGCACACCAAGATCGCTGGGCGTGAACTCAAACGCAAAGGCCTCTCCCCGTTGGTTGCGACGCTGTCCACGCCCGGGCATCCACCGGTGATCGCCAACGCTTGGCTACGCGCCGGGAGTGCTGCTTCTGGTGCCGGGGCGGCGCGGATGATCGCGGAAACCCTCACCACCGCACGGGCGTGCGGGGCCAGCGGGGAGATCGTCGTGCGCGGCGACTCGGCCTATGGGGCCGCAGCAGTGATGCGCACCTGCCAACGCCTGGACGCCAGGTTCTCACTGGTCCTGCGAAAGAACACCGCGATCAACCGGGCCATCACCGAGATCGACGAACACGCCTGGACCCCAGTGCATTACCCCGGTGCGGTCACCGACCCCGACACCGGCGAACTGATCTCCGATGCCGAGGTCGCCGAAGCCACCTACACCGTGCGACCGAACTCCCGCCACCCGGTCACCGCCCGTCTGATCGTGCGTCGGGTCAAAGCCCGCCACCCCACCGACACCAACACCCTGGTGTCGGCCTGGCGCTATCACCCGTTCTTCACCAACACCACCGACGACACCGTCACCGCCGACATCAACCACCGCCGCCACGCCATCATCGAGACCGTGTTCGCCGACCTCATCGACGGACCCCTGGCCCATCTGCCCTCTGGCAAGTTCGGCGCCAACGCCGCCTGGCTGGCCCTGACCGCCATCAGCCACAACCTGATGCGCACCCTGGCCGCGCTCACCACCCCCGCCCTGCGCGCCGCGCGGGGCGCTACCCTGCGCCGCACCCTCGTAGCGGTCCCTGCCCGACTGGCCCGACCAGCACGAACAGCGGTCCTGCACCTACCCCGACACTGGCCCTGGCAACACGCCTTCACCACCCTCTGGACCGCCCTACACACCACCTGACCCAGCCACCCCTCCTGCCCACCCACTACCAAGGAATCCCAGTGAAA
>NZ_JAKWBF010000031.1 GCF_022513585.1 Gordonia gummivorans | reverse complement strand
CACGACGACATGCGATGCCGTGCGGGCGAGGCCAGGAGTCGCGAGTTGATGGTCCACTCGCCAGCCCACGTTCTTGGCGAACGATTGGCCCGCCCAACTCCACCAGGCGAGCGGACCGGGCCGGTCGCCGTGTACCTGTCGCACCACGTCGACGAGCCGACGTCGGCCGAGAACCGAGTCGAACCACTCGCGGTCCTCGGGAAGAAATCCGTCCATGGTGCGGGCGGCGCGCCAGTTGGTCACGTCGTGCTGCGTGTGTGCGATGTTGAGATCGCCGACGAGAAGGAACTCGCGGCCTTCGCGCAGTGCGGCGAGACGACTCCGGTTCAACTCGCGTGCAAACGCGGCGAGGAAACGCCGCTTGCGCTCGTATTTCGCCCCACCGTCGGGCTCCTCACGCATCGACCCCGGGCGCTGACGGTGCGCAGGCAGTCCGCCCTTCGGAAGATAGACACAACCCACCGTCACGGGGCGGTCGGCGAGGTCGACCTCGAGGTAGCGGCCCTGCGCGGCGAACTCGGCGAGCCCACGTGCGCGCGGCGGATGGGTCACCCACGTACGCATGGCGGTCACCGGCGTTCTGGTCAGCACAGCAACGCCGTTGCGGCCGGCGACTGATCCGACGTCCACTGCGGAAGCGTAGCCCGGGAACTCCCCGACTTCGGACGCGGGACATCGGAGCTCCTGCAGCGCGATCACGTCTGCCGACCGCATTGCCAACCAGCGGTCGAATCCGCGACGACGCGCCGCGCGGATGCCGTTCACGTTGAAGGTGGCGACAGTGAACGACCCGGTGGTGGATGGACCCATGTTTCACCACTGTGCCGTACTCCGGAATCCCGGTGCCTGCGGGTTATCGACAGTACCCGTAGGTACACCAAATGGCCCTGCTGAGGGGTAATGGCACACCCTGTCAGGGCACCCGAAATCGGACATACCGTGATGGTCATGCAACCACCGAGTGCACTCACCCTGCGAAACACGCTGCCCAGTCTCGGAACGTTCGTCATCGCAACGGCGATGGTCCTCTCCGCGAGCGGTTGTTCGAACAGCTCCGAGCGTGCCGACACCGGACTGCCAGCGGCCTCATCCGCCGCCGTGTCCTCGGGCACCGCGCCGGGCCTGCCGAACGGCGATGCGACCGGACCACGGTCATCGGTGCAGTTGACGGTCGCGGCAGGCGCGGATGCTGGAGACGCCGAAGGACGGTCTCTGACTCTGCCCGAGGGCTGGTCTGCAGAAGTATGGGCCGACGTTTCCGAGGCGCGGCTGGCCGCATGGGCACCGGACGGCCGTCTCGTCGTCTCGACCGGCGACCGCGGTGCGCTGTATTCACTGACACCGACCACCGCTGGGCGCGCTCCGACGCGGACCCCCTTGTTGGAAGGTCTCAGTGACCCGCAGGGCATCGCGTTCACCGAGTACCAGGGTCGACAGATCCTCGTCGTCGGCGAAGAGACCCGAATCGTTGCCTGGGACTACACCGGCGGCGCGGTGTCGAACCGTCGGGTCATCATCGACGATCTGCCTTCGTCCGGCCACGGAAGCAAAGCCGTGGCAATCCGCAACGGAATGGTCTACTACAGCCTCGGCTCGAGCCAGAACCGAGATCCGGCCGACCGCACCGCTACGCCGCAACGGGGTGTCATCGCCCGGATCTCGCTCGGCGGCACCGGCAACACGGTGTTCGCGTCCGGTGTCCGCAACGGTTTCGGACTTGATTTCGCGCCGGACGACACGTTGTTCGTGGCCGTCAACCATGCCGACAATCAGCCATATCCGTATCGGGACGACTCGGACGACTACGGGCAGACGGTGCGCGAGTACGTCAACGAGAATCCGGTAGAACAAGTCACCCGCATCTCCGAGGGCGCCGATCTCGGGTGGCCGCACTGCGTTCCGGATACTCGGGGACGCGCCGACAAGCGCGATCTGCCTTACGTTGCCGACCCGGTGAACAATACGGACGGCCGGGAACTGAACTGCGCCGCCCTCCCGAACACGATGCTCGGGCTACCCGCTCACAGCGCCCCGCTCGGCCTGGCTTTCACCGCAAACACCCCCGTGCAAGCGGTATTGGGTTCCGGGGCGATCATCACCGCGCACGGATCGTGGAACCGTCGTCCGCCGCGGCCGCCTTATGTCGCGTACGCGCAGTGGGATACCGCCACCCGGACGCTCGGACCGGCAGTCGAACTCGTCACCGGATTCCAGGAAGACAACGGTTCGCGATGGGGCCGTGCCGTCACGGCGATTCCCGGCCCCGACGGGTCGGTCTATGTGACCGATGACGAGGCAGGTCTGGTGTATCGCCTTACGCCGGAACGACTTCCGGACTGATCCGGCTCTGGCGCGCGGACCGGGATGGCTGACCCGCCGGCGCCCCGGGGCAACGGCCGCGGGTCAACGCTCGGCCTGCTGCCTGATCATCTCCAGTGCATCGTTGAAGCCGACCGGTGTGCCGCTCGAACCTGCAAGACGATCGACGCGCAACCCCTCGATGGGCCTGCCGACGACGACGCCCGGCACCGCTTCGGCGAAGCGTTCCCCGGTCGAGCAGTGAATCGACCGCTTTCCCGGCGTACTGCCACGCCGCGCTCGCGCAGAATCGGCGCTCGATCCCTGACATCACCGGCATGAGATCCTCCCTCGACTAGTAAGGGTGACCTTACTTACATAGGGGACTGCAGACAAGGCCCGCGTGACCGCGGCGGGCGGCCGGCACCACCGACGACCGCTACTTGACCTCGGTGCGCAGCACCCGGATAACCCCCAGTACCAAGGGGATGGTGATCCAGATGGCTGTCGAGACAATCAGCCTCGTCCACTGTTCCCCGGTGCCCCAGTCACCGGATTGGAGCGGCACAGTCGTGGTGGTCAGGTCGATCCACCCGGCCAGGTGAGTCTTGAACCACGGCACCAGTTCCGAGAGCAACGACAGCACGGTCGGCAGTGCGAAGTAGGCAACGATTGCACCGGGCGTGTTGAGGATCAATGCGGCGAAGCCGAATCCGACGAGCAGCCAGATCATCTGCATCGTGAACGAGTTGACCAGTGCGGCGGCGGTGAACTCCCACGAGCCTGCCGGGTCGCCGTAGATCAGGCCGGCGACGACGTTGGCGACCGCGGCGAAAAGCAGCGACAGTCCGACCGCAGCGACACCGGCCACGAGCGCCACTCCCAGTTTCGCCAGCACGATTCGTTCGCGTCGAGGCTCCATGGTGAAGGTGCTCAACGCGTTTCGCTGACTCCACTCACTGGTGACGAGCAGGATCGCCATCACCGGCAGGATGGTCGAAATGGGGATGTTCATCATGGCGAAGAACTCCAAGAAATTCAGCTGACCGAGATTGCTGCGGTTGGCGATCAGCATCGCGATCACCACGATGGCCGAGATGACCCCGACGGAGGCGGCCAGCCAGAAGCCGGCTCGAGTGTCGACCAGTTTGCGGAGTTCGACGCGGGTCAGTCGGTGCAGCGGGATCGGTGCGTCGTCGCGTTCGTTGGTCGTTACCGACGGTCGCAGCAGAGTGATGGTCATGAGTGTGCTCCTTGCAGTGCGCCGGCACCGAACGCCGGAACGGATTCTCGTTGAGTTTGCTGGGTCAGTTGGAGGAACATCTCTTCCAACCGCGCCCCGTCGCCGACGCGCAGCTCGACGAGCGGAATCTGTTGCTGCAGGGCAATTCTGCCGATGTCCTCAGGTGCGGCGTCGGCGGTGAAGCCACCGTCGGACACCGGACGCGCGGCGATCCCGGACAGCGACAACGCGCGCCCCAGGGCATCGTCGTCGAGCGAGCGCACGCGTGTCCCCGTGCCGGCGAGGAGCTCGTCTTTCGTGCCCTGAGCCACGATGCGCCCCTGTCCGACAACCAGGATCTCGTCCGCGACGATCTCGATCTCGTGCAGCAGATGGGATGACAGCAGCACCGTTCCGCCGCGATTCGCATAGTCGCGCAATAGACTTCGCATCCAGTGGATACCCGCGGGGTCGAGGCCGTTGGCCGGCTCGTCGAGGATGAGAATATGCGGGTCACCGATCAGCGCGTTGGCGATGCCAAGTCGCTGACGCATGCCGAGTGAGTAGTTGCGGACGCGCCGGTTCGCCTCGTCGGGGGTCAGGCTGACGAGGTCGAGCATCTCGCCGACGCGGCTGTCGGGCATCCCCAGCGTCATGGCGGTCAGCCGCAGGATCTCCCGGCCCGTGCGACCGGCGTGCTGCGCCGACGCGTCGAGCAGCACCCCGACCTGGGTCGCGGGATTCGGGATCTCGCGGTACGGACGGTCGCCGATACGGACCGAGCCCGACGTCGGCGGCGTGAGGCCGACCATGATGCGCATCGTGGTGGATTTGCCGGCGCCGTTGGGTCCGAGGAAGGCGGTCACGACGCCCGGCTTGCACTCGAACGAGACGTCGTCGACCGCGACATAATCGCCATATCGTTTGGTGAGGTTCTCGACTGTGATCATGGCTTCGATCGTGTCGCGCCCGGCACCCCGGACACATCGGGTGGAAGTCTGAGAACCTCCCCCAATACCTGACCGCCGAAGTAGGGGTTGACCCCGAGGCCGAGTTGGCGATGGCCGCTGTCGCGCTCAGTGCTCGACTACGCGACCATTGTCGATCTGCCACGCGCGGTTGGTCCGCACCTTGGCCAGCATCCGCCGATCATGGGTGACCAACAGGAGGATGCCGTCGTAGGAATCCAACGCGGATTCGAGTTGCTCGATGGCGGGGAGATCGAGGTGATTGGTCGGCTCGTCGAGGACGAGGACGTTGGTACCCCGGGCCTGCAACAGCGCAAGCGCCGCCCGCGTCCGCTCGCCCGGAGACAACTCCCCGACCGGACGCTCCACGTGGTCGGCACGCAACCCGAACTTCGCCAGCAGCGTGCGAACCTCGGCGGGCGTGAAGTCCGGAACCAGCGCGCCGAACCGTTCGGTCAGCGGTGCAGATCCGGTGAATTGTCCACGCGCCTGGTCGATCTCGCCAATCGCGACGTTGGCACCGAGTTGCGCGGTCCCCTCGTCCGGCGAGAGTCGTCCGAGAAGCAGCTTGAGCAGCGTCGACTTCCCAGCACCGTTGGGACCCGTGATCCCGATCCGGTCACCCGCGTCGACCTGCAACGACACCGGACCCAAAGTGAAATCTCCCTGTCGCACAACAGCATTGTTGAGCGTGGCGACCACCGAGCTCGAGCGGGGTGCGGCACCGATGGTGAATTCGAGAACCCATTCCTTGCGGGGTTCGGCAACTTCCTCGAGTCGTGAGATCCGACTTTCCATCTGGCGAACCTTCTGCGCCTGCTTCTCACTCGACTCGGTCGCGGCGCGGCGTCGGATCCTGTCGTTGTCCGGGGCCTTGCGCATGGCGTTGCGCACCCCCTGGCTCGACCACTCACGTTGAGTCCGCGCCCTCGCCACCAAATCCGCTTTCCGTTCGGCGAACTCCTCGTATTCTTCGCGACGATGCCGACGCGCGACCTCACGCTCTTCGAGGTAGCTCTCGTATCCGCCGCCGAACACGGTGTTGGTGTGTTGCGCCAGGTCGAGTTCGATGATCCGGGTCACGCTGCGCGCCAAGAACTCTCGATCATGGCTGACGAGCACCACGCCGCCGCGCATGCCGCGCACCAGGTCCTCCAGACGCGTCAGCCCGTCGAGGTCGAGATCGTTGGTCGGCTCGTCGAGCAAGACGATGTCGAACCGCGAACACAGCAGCGCGGCGAGGCCGACGCGGGCGGCCTGCCCGCCCGACAGACCGGACATCAGAGCCGACTCAGGCGCCACCGACCCGACGTCGAGCCCCAGGTCCGCGAGCACTCCCGGCAGCCTGTCCTCGAGGTCGGCGGCGCCGGTCGCCATCCAGTGGTCGAGTGCCGCAGCGTAGACGTCGGCAGGATCCTCGCCACCCGGCGCGGGGTCTTCGGCGAGTGCCGCCGCCGCGGCATCCATCGCCGAAGTCGCTGCCGCACAACCTGTCCGCCGCGCGACGTACTGGCCGACGGTCTCGCCGGGCACGCGTTCATGTTCTTGCGGCAACCAACCGACGAACCCATCTGCCGGGGACCGCGTGACCGACCCCTCCAACGGGGCGAGTTCGCCCGCCAGCACTCGCAGCAGTGTCGACTTCCCCGCCCCGTTGGCCCCGACCACACCGACGACATCGCCGGGCGCAACTGTCAGATCGAGGTGGTCGAACAGCACACGGTGCGCGTAGCCGCCGGAGACATTCTTGGCGACGAGGGTTGCGGTCATGCAGACCATCGTCGCACCCGGGCGAACGAGCCGACAGTGGACGGAACCATGAGCACCACTTGTGCAGGACAACACCCACTAAGCTCATGCGGTGATGCCCAACCCGTATCCGCAGGCGACACAGGGCACCGTCTACGGGGTCGGCGCTTACACGATCTGGGGATTGTTCCCGCTGTACTTTCACCTGCTGATACCGGCCGGCGCCTGGGAGATTCTGGGCAATCGGATTGTGTGGACCCTGGTCTGTTGCCTGGTGCTGCTCGCGGTGCTTCGTCAGTTCGGATTCGTGCGTGACCTGCTCCACCATCCTCGACGCATGGCGGCGACCGCGGCGGCCGGCGTCGCCATCGCCGCCAACTGGGTCATCTATGTGCAGGCCGTTGTCACCGGTCACGTCACCCAGGCGTCCCTCGGCTACTTTCTGAACCCGCTGTTCACCGTCGCTCTCGGGGTGCTCGTGCTGCGGGAGCGATTGCGACCGCTGCAGACGACCGCCGTCGGGGTCGGCGGAATCGCATGCGTGTACCTCGCCATCGACGATGGCCAGATTCCGTGGATCGCTGTGAGTCTCGCCCTGAGCTTTGGAACCTACGGGTTGATCAAGAACCGGATCGGCGGCAAGCTGACGGCGTTGCAGAGCCTGACGACTGAGACCCTGTTCCTCACTCCACCCGCGGCGGTGATGCTGCTCGTGCTCGCGATGCAGGGTGAGGACACCTTCACCACCGAGGGCTGGGGACACACCGCGCTGTTGATGAGCGCCGGCGTGGTGACAGCCATCCCGCTGCTCCTCTTCGCCGCGGCCGCCAGCCGAATCCCGTTGGTATCAGTGGGTCTCCTGCAGTTCATCACCCCAATCCTGCAGCTCATCTGTGGCGTCGCCATCCTCGGTGAGCACCTCAGCCCGGGCCGATGGGTCGGCTTCGGGATCGTGTGGGTGGCACTGCTGCTGCTCAGCGTCGACGCAATCCGCCAAGCCCACCGTGTCCGCCTCGTCGCGCGCTCATCTGTCGACACAACGACGGCGTGACCGGCGACCCCTCAGCAACTCTTGTTGGCGAGTGCGGGACCCTGGTCCGATTCAGCAGCCGATTGACCATCCTCCGTCCGTCGGCGCCGCATTGCCTCAATCGATTTCAGCACCACCGCCAGCATCGGCGCTCCCAGCACCATTCCGATGAGACCGGCAATGGTGCCGCCGATCATGGTCGCCAGCAACACCCAGATCGGGTGTAGCCGCAGCGACGAGCCGAGCGCCCAAGAACTGACTGCGCTCTGAATCGTCCCATTGGAGATCAGGAAGGTGACTGCCATGATCGCGGCCGCCGAGGCCCCGCCGGTTCCGAACGCGATCAAGACGACGAACGCACCCGTGATCCACGCGCCGACGAACGGAACAAACGACAGGAGGAAATAGAGGATCAGGATCGGAATGACCAGCGGAATCCGGAGTATGAACAGCGGAATCAGAAAGATCGGCGCGGTCAGTAGCGCCGTAATCGCAGTGCCCCGGAAGTATCCGCGAATCGATTCACGAGAGATCTCGACGACTTCGGCGACGGAGTCGGCCTCCAACCGCGTGTTACGGGCCAACCACGCGGCGAACCGATGGCCGTCGCGCAGCACGAAGAACAGAAAGAAGAAGCTGAAGAAGGTGCCCATGACCAGTGAGATCGCCCCGTAGAACGTACTCGACACCGCGCCGAAGACACCCTGTCCGACGTTCTGGGCCGCGTCTTCGATCGCTGAGCGGATCGGCTCCAGCCACTCATCGTTGATGTCTAGCGACTGCACCCAACTGACCAGCGAATTCCAGCCCGCGGTGAGCTGGCGAGCGATCTCTGACCATTGATCGATGAAACCCACCACCACGATCGCGATGGTGCCCGCCAGCACGGCGACGGCGAGCAGCAACGTCACGACGGCCGCCGGCACCGGCGGCACTCGCCATTTCTCGAGCCGATCAACCAACGGCTCGAGCACCACACCGAGGATGACTGCGATCACCAACGGCACCAAGATGCCACTCACCGCACCAACGGCGAGCGCGATCACGACCACCAATGCGATGACCCCGAGTGCCGACCACGCGCTGATCCCGAGACTCTTGAGGCGAGTCGTCAAGGTCGGCGACACTCCGCTGCGCATCATCAATGGCCCTTCAGCTTCTACACGGGACCACCATGACCCGCACTCCTGACAGAGCTTAGGTTGTGCATCCAGTTGGACCGCGATGGAGCCGGAGCCACGCTGCCGAGCCCGGAGGTTCGGCAGCGTGTTGAAGACGCCTGCTCACGTGCAGCCCGGGCCCGAAAACGATGAAGGCCAGATCAGAAACACTCTGACCTGGCCTTTCGAGTGGAGCTAAGGGGACTCGAACCCCTGACCCCCACACTGCCAGTGTGGTGCGCTACCAGCTGCGCCATAGCCCCGTATGCGGTTGTCGAGACCGGCCGCAACCGGTGCTCTGCCCTCAAGAAGGGCACTGGCGAAATTACACCATCGGGGCGTGGGCGACCAAATCCCCGATGTGCGGCCGGTACCGCGGTCAGCGGTGGATCAGCTGGTCCCAATTCGCTGGCACCCGGTCGCGTGGACCCGGGACGGTCTGGTCCGCGGGATGTTCGGTGGGGGCTGCGAGATTGGGTCCGAGGGCGAAGTCGCCGCTTCCGTAGTCGTAGAACCAGTCCTCACCGGGTTCGTAACTCTGGACGATCTGATGGCCGGTGCTCTCGACGTGTGCGGTCGCGTGCTGCGACGGCGAGGTGTCGCAGCAACCGACGTGGCCGCAGGCGGCGCAGCGTCGAAGATGGACCCACCACCCTCCGGACTGCTCACATTCCTGACAGCCCGGCCCACTCGGTTGGACGTCGGCGTTGATCTGCTCGACCGGATCGCTCATGACTCCACGCTAGTCTCCCGAGCACCGGGATGGACCACTACCACCGGCTGGGGTGCGATCCTGCGAGCCTCGAAGCCGCTGGTGAGAGGACATTGTTGTCTCGCCAGCCCTTCGAGGCTCGTCGCTAGCGCTCCTCGCACCTCAGGGATCGGCAGGAAGGCTCGTCGCTAGCGCTCCTCGCACCTCAGGGATCGGCAGGAAGGCTCATCGCTGGCGCTCCTCGCACCTCAGGGATCGGTGGTGGTGGCTCAACTCAGGATCGGTGACGCAGGGAGGGGAGGATCAGCTGTTGTCCGATCCGATGATGTCGTTGAGCCAGTTGGTGTTGCTGATGTCGACGGCCTCGCCGTTGTGCAGGACCGTCGGGGTGCCCGCTTGGTCGCCGAGGACCTTCTGCAGTTCCTCGAACGACGCGGTCGCCTTGTCGCCCGCTTCGCCGACCTTGGCGCCATCGGCGATGCACTTGGTGGTCGCGGGTGATGCGCCCTGTTCACCGGCGATGCGGGCGAGATCGGCGTTGGTCAGGTCGGAGCTGCCGCCCTCCTGGGGTTGGTTGCTGAACAGCGCCGAATGGAACTTGAGGTACACGTCCGTGTTGCCCTCGGCGGCGACGCAGGTCAGGGCGCCCGCGGCACGCACCGAGTAGTCACCCGAGGCCGACTTCTGGTTCAGGAAGTCGAGCGTGTGGAACCGCACCCGGATCTTGTTGCCGGTGATCGCGGCGTTGATCTGCTGGCCGTACTGCTTCTCGAACTGCCCGCAGATCGGGCACAGCGGGTCTTCGAAGAGGTCGATCGTCGGCGCGGTGCCCGGCCCGGCGATCATGGTCGCGTTCGCGCTGAGTGCCGAGTCGTCGGCGCTGCCCTTGTCGCGCTGGCTCCAGAAGATCCCGCCGATCACCAGCGCAGCCACCACCAGAATGGCCAACCCGCCGAGGATGTAGGTCATGCGGCTGGAGTTCGCACTCGGCTGATACTTCGACTTCGTGGTCTTCGGCACCGACGCCCCGGACTTGCGCTTGTCGTTCACGACGCTTCTTTCTCTCGGATTTCCTGCACTCGACTCTATCGGTCCAAAGATAAGAATCGGCTGGTTGATTACGATCACACCGTGAGTGACCCGCCTGCCGAGGAGTCCGGCCCCGAAGAGGTCGGCCACGTCCACGCCAACGTGGCCGGCGGTCGGGTGCGCGCAGCCACCTTCGGCGCGATGGACGGCCTGGTCACCAACATCAGTCTGGTCGCCGGTGTCGGTGGAGCCGGCGCCGACGCGCACACCATCGTGCTCTCCGGCGTCGCTGGGCTCGTCGCCGGCGCGTTTTCCATGGCGCTCGGCGAATTCACCTCGGTGTCGACGCAGAACGAGCAGGTCGACGCCGAAGTGCGCGTCGAACGTGACGAGTTCACCCGCCACCCCAAAGCAGAGCTCGACGAACTGATCGACGAGTTCGTCGGAATGGGCATGACCGAGGAGACCGCGACGGCCGCCGCCACCGAGATCCATCAGGACACCGAGCGGGCGGTCGACTTCCACATCACCCAGGAGCTCGGCGTCGATCCCGTCGAACAGCCGTCCCCATGGGTAGCCGCGGTCTCGTCGTTCCTGATGTTCTCGATCGGCGCGGTGATCCCGCTGATCCCCTACCTGCTGGGCTTCTCGTCGTTGACCGCCGGTCTGCTCGTCGGCGCTGCCGGACTCCTCGTGGCGGGCGGCCTCGCCGCCTACGTGACCCGACATCCCATGTTGCGAGGCGCCCTGCGACAGTTGGCCTTTGGCGCCATAGCCGCGGGCGCAACCTATCTCGTCGGCTGGCTCATCGGGGTGCCGGGCGCCGGCTGACCCAGCTCATCCCTGCAGCGCTGCGTCGACGACCTGTTGCGCCTCGGTCTGCACTTGCGCGAGATGCTCTGCCCCCTTGAAGGATTCGGCGTAGATCTTGTAGACGTCCTCGGTGCCCGACGGCCGCGCCGCGAACCACGCGTTCTCGGTGGTGACCTTGAGTCCGCCGATGGGCGCGCCGTTTCCGGGCGCCTCGGTCATGATCGCCGTGATGGGTTCGCCCGCGAGTTCGGTCGCACTCACCTGCGACGCCGACAGCTTGGCGAGCACCGCCTTCTGCTCCCGCGACGCGGGGGCATCAACGCGTGCGTACGCACTTTCGCCGTACTCGTCGGCCAACTCGCGGTACCGCTGCGACGGCGTCTTGCCGGTCACCGCGAGGATCTCCGACGCCAGCAACGCCATGATGATCCCGTCCTTGTCGGTGGACCAGGGACTGCCGTCGAACATCAGGAACGACGCACCTGCGCTTTCCTCGCCGCCGAAAGCAATACTGCCGCTGAGCAATCCGTCTACGAACCACTTGAATCCCACCGGCACCTCGAGCAGCGGCCTGCCGATGCCGTTGACCACCCGATCGATCAACGACGAACTCACCAGCGTCTTGCCGACCGCCGCACTCTCGGCCCACCCCGGTCGGTGGGTGAAGAGATAGTCGATGGCGACCGCCAGGTAATGATTCGGGTTCATGAGTCCGCCGTCGGGCGTGACGATGCCGTGCCGGTCGGAGTCGGCGTCGTTGCCGGTGGCGATGTCGTAGGAGTCCCGCGCAGAGATGAGTGACGCCATCGCATTCGGCGATGAACAGTCCATGCGAATCTTGCCGTCGGTGTCGAGGGTCATGAACGAGAAGGTCGGGTCGACCGTCGGGTTCACCACCGTCAGGTGTTGCAGGTTGTACCGAAATCCGATGCCTGCCCAGTAGCCGACGGATGCACCACCGAGGGGATCGGCGCCGATGTGCACCCCGGCTTCGCGGATCGCCTCGAGATTCACGACGTCTTTGAGCCCGTCGCAGTAGTTGATCAGGAACGAGAACTCTTTGACGAACTCCCCGGATCGGGCCTGTTCGAACGGGATTCGCTTCACATCGGCCAATTTGTTCGCCAGGATCTCGTTGGCACGCGCGGCGACCACCGAGGTGATCGTCGTGTCCGCAGGTCCGCCGCTGGGCGGGTTGTATTTGAAGCCGCCGTCGCGCGGCGGATTGTGCGACGGCGTGACGACAATCCCGTCGGACAGCACGCCCGGATTGTCTCGGTTGAACGTCAGGATGGCCCGGCTCACCGCGGGAGTCGGTGTGAACGAGTCACTTTCGGCGGTGAGCGTGGTGACCTCGTTGGCAGCCAGCACCTCGAGAGCACTGCGCCACGCGGGAATCGACAACGCGTGCGTGTCGAAGCCGATGAACAGTGGGCCGGTGATGCCCGCGCCACGCCGATACTCGACGATCGCCTGCGTGGTGGCCAGGATGTGGGCTTCGTTGAATGCGGTGTCCAGGCTCGAACCTCGGTGCCCGGAGGTTCCGAACACCACTTGCTGAAGCGGATCACCCGGGTCCGGCACGTTGTCGTAGTAGGCCCGTTCCACGGCCGCTACATCGATGAGGTCTTCGGGCAGGGCCAACGTACCAGCGCGAGGATGTGCCATGGTTCGAATTCTGCCACCATGACACGCCTGCGCGCAGCAACGATAGCGTGTTGATCGTGTTGATGAAGTCGCCGAGCAATCCCCGGCTGATCGTCCTGGTGGCACCGGGTGGGACCGATCGCAGCTACCGCCCATTCAGCCCATGGCAGAGTTCGGCCCTGCGGATGTACCCGTTCACCTGGTCGATCCGTGCGCGCTTCGGCCGGGCCGTCGCAGTCCGCCAGCTGCGCTACCGCGTCTACGGCTGGAACGGCGACCAGGCCAGTCCGATGCTCTACGCCCGGGCGGCGCTCGAGGACATGTGCCGTCAACACCCCGGAGTGCCGGTGGTCGTGATCGGCCATTCGATGGGCGGCCGCGTCGCCGCCGGTCTTGCCGAGGATCGACGCGTCGTCGGGGTGCTCGGACTGGCCCCGTGGTGGCAGTACGCCGATTGGCGGTTCATCAACCCGGGTGCCCGCGTGGTCGCCGTGCACGGCGACGCCGACGAGCGCACGTTCGCACGCCGCACCCGCAAGGGCATCGAGGAACTGCGGGCGCAGGGATTTCGCGCCGAGTTCGTCCCCGTGCCCGGTGGGGGCCACTCGATGCTCGACCACATCCTGTTGTGGCAGGGCGCCGCTCTCGCGTTCGTCCGGCAGGCACTGTCGGATCAACGTGGCTGAACGCTTTGTCGCGCTTGCACCACACCGTCGAATTCGACGTAGGTATCGCCCCGCAGCACGTACAGCGGATCGTCCTCGACTTCGGAGTACGCCTCGCGACGTAGCTCGGTCCGTGTGCGCTTGAACGTCGACGTGTGTTCGAGATGGTCGACGATCCGGACGAACAGCGGCACCGCGTAGCCGGGCAAGTTCGCGCGCACGCGCTCGGCGAAACCGTCGGGATCGAATTCTGCGTCGGCCTTGAGGCTGACGGCAACCATGCCGGCCTTGCCGTCGGCATCGGGTATCGGCACCCCGAAGACAACCGCCTCGTCGACCTCCGGCTGAGCATCGATGACGGCTTCCACCTCGGTCGTCGCCACGTTCTCCCCCTTCCACCGAAAGGTGTCACCGATCCGGTCGATGAACTCGATGTGCCAAAAGCCTTGGTCGCGAACGATATCCCCGCTGTTGAACCAGCTGTCACCCTTCTTGCGCGCATCGGTGATCACCTTTCTGCGCGACGCGTCCGGATCGGTGTAGCCGTCGAACGGGATGAGTTTGTTGATCTCCGCGATCAGCAGGCCGGTACCGTGCCGTCCCACCGGGATCACCCGTCCGTCCGGGCCGCGCAGCGGTTCGCCGGTCTCCTCGTCGTACTCGACGATCGCGTACTTCATCGGCGAGAAGCCGGCCGTCCTGGACAGTCCGAAGATGTTGATGAAACCGATGTTGGCTTCGCTCGCCGAGTAGAACTCCACGACCCGGTCGATGCCGAAGCGCTCGGTGAACTCGTCCCAGATGTCGGGGCGCAACCCGTTGCCGACCGCCAGGCGCACCCGATGCGCGCGATCGGTCGGTCTCGGTGGCTGCGCAAGAAGGTATCGACAGAGTTCGCCGATGTAGCAGAACGCGGTCGCATCGTTCTCGATCATCTCGTCGAAGAATCGCGACGCCGAGAATTCTCGGCCGACCGCCAGACAGGCACCCGCCACCAGGACTGAGGACACCGAGACCGTCAGCGCGTTGTTGTGATAGAACGGCAGCGCCGTGTACATGACGTCATCTGATCGAAGCCGGATGCCGAATCCGCCGATGCCACCCATCGCGGCGAGCCAACGATAGTGACTCATCTTGCTGGCCTTGGGATATCCGGTGGTCCCGGAGGTGAAGATGTAGAAGGCGGTGTCGTCGGCCGATATCGTGTCGGTCACCGCCGGATTCTTCGACGAGCAGCCTGTGGCCCGACGATGCAGATCGGCGAATTCCATCTCGATCGGCGGCCGCGCGGTATTGGACACCGACTCCAGCGCTTCGAACAGATCATCCTGGTAGACAACAATCTTCGCGTCGATGAGCCCGAGACTGTGTTCGAGCACCTGGCCGCGCTGATGGAAGTTCAGCATTCCGGCGATCGCGCCGATCTTGACGATGGCCAGCATCGTGATGACGACGTCGGGATGGTTGCGGGAGAGCACGGCGACCACGTCGCCGCGCGAGATCCCCTGGCGTGTGAGGAGATCAGCGATTCTGTTGGCGTGCTCGTTGGCTTCCCGGTAGGCGATCGATCTGCCTTCGAAACGAAGGAAGTCGCGGTCGGCGAACTTGTGGGCGTTCTGCGCGAATCGCTTGCCGATGGACATCTTTGCCGTCGGCAGTTGCGGAATCGCCGACGGCAGCGCTCGCAGCATCGTCGGGATGTCGCCGCACAACGAGGCGATCCCGCACACCATGTCTCGCAGCCCGATACTCTGCCCTCCGCTGTTGTCCGGCATCGCTTCTCCTGCTCACTTGCCCGGTATCGGTGCCACTCCCCCGCTGATGTCGCTGATCCGCCAGCCGTTCTTCTCGATGGTGATCGGGTACAGCGCGGTGGTCTTGACCCCTTGAGGCGACTGTACGTTGCTCGTCGTGACGTCCACGAACACCTGAACCTCGTACTTGCCGTCGTGCTGCGCGGTGATGTCGCTGCCCACGAGCGACCCCGTCGACGTCCACTGCAACTGTCCGAGCAGGTCGCGCAACGCCGGTTCGCTGCTCGAGAACTGCCCGGCGAGGCGGTCGTTGACGCCGCGGCGCAGGCTGGCGAACCAGGGGTCGAAGTTGCGGTAATCGATGTGAGCGGCAGCCACCGCATAGTCCGCGGCCACCTGCTGAGCATGCAGTGCGTCGGCATTCTGCGATCGTTCGGCATCGAGCTGGGTTTGCAGCGATCGCATCTGCCAGAGCGATACTCCGGTGACGACCAGCAGCCCGACGATCACCACGGCCGCGGCCCACCGGATGACACGTGGCGACCGCAGGGTGCTGACAACACTCGAGCTGCCCGTGGTGCCGGCATCGGACGGCTTCGACTTCGCCTTGGACACCGCCGCTTCGGTTACGGGCGCTTCGGTAGCGGCTGCTTCGGTCTCGGTTTCAACGGCGTCGGGGATGGCAGTGTCGCTGTCGGCTACCTCGACGGCGCCGGGGTCGTTGTCCTGCGTCACTTCGGTGTCGTTGTCTTTCATGGGTTCTCCCGGGTCGGAGGATTCTCTTGATGAGCTTGTGTCTTCGGTGCGATCGGGGTTCATCGTGGCGGCACCACCCGTATCCGGAGCACGCCGTTCTCGTCGACCACCTGCAGGCCCGCTGCGGCAACCGCCGCCAGATTCACGCGCGCCGCGGGCGCGACCGCCGTCAGGGTGGGTTGCAGGACGCCGATGATGGCGGCCGCGTCGGGCATGGTGGCCGCGAGGTACTCGCCGATCTTCTTGGTGAACGGGATGATCACGTCATACCAGCCCACCGCGCCCTCGGTGGCGGTCGCCAGACCCGGCAGCAGGCTCCACAGCGTCGCGAACGGCACGTTCATGTGCGCAAGCTTCGGCGCGGTCTCGCGCAACACCGGCCCGATCCGATCGGCCCGTGAGCGCAAGAGAAGTTGTTGCACATGGTCGAACACCCCGGAGAACTCGGTCCGATAGGTGGTGACGGTGCGGGCGGTGCGCTCGGCGAAGTCGCCGATGCGGGCCAGGTCGGCATCCCGGCCCTGCCACCCCGACGTGATGGTGCGGGCCAGCTCTTCCAGCGTCTCCGGGTCGAACTGCCCGGTCAGACCCCGCATGTGTGCCAGCATGTCGGCCACCCCGATACCGGGATCGACGTTGTCGCTCAGCACATCTCCGTCCGAGATGTAAGGTCCGTCCGCATCGGTCGACGAGAACTCGACGTACTGTTCGCCGACCATCGACAGGTTCGCCACCCGAATGGATGCGCCGGCCGGGATGTCGGCATTTGCGTCGATGCTCAGGTGGGCGCGCAGACGGGTGCCATCGGTGTCGATCGACGTCACCTTGCCGACCTCGATCCCGTTGTACAGAACCGCCGAATTCGTCTGCAGCCCACCGGACTGCGCGAGCTCGACGATCACAGAATCCTTCTCCGCCAGCGGGTTCACCCGCAGCACACCGACCGAGAGATAGATCGTCAGCAGGATCGACACAATGACAAGCAGCACGAGGCCACCAATGGCGCGAGACTGCTTCATTTTACGGCTCCGATCATCCGCAACACCGCCGCGACGGTCGAGGTGTCCACGGTCGACGGACCGGTTCCCCGACCGTCGGCGGTGGTCACGTCGACGACGTCGACCGACGGACTTCGCAGCCAGGGAACGATCCGATCCCGCAGCAGGGCGTCGACCCGTGCGATGTCCGACGGCGCACCCGAATCGAGGCGTACCGCGGTGTCCACCAACGGATTGACCACAGCTATCAGGCCTTGCAGCGTTGCGTATCGCGGCACCACCAGGTCGCCGATCGGGACCACGTTGGGGCCCAGGGCATTCAAGACATTGGACAGTCCGAGGAAGGCCGACACCGCGCCACTCACGCGGCGCGGCCCGAATTCGAAGGAGAATCCGAGGGCAGCGGCGTTGGCGTCGAGAGTGCGCGAGATCTCGGCCACCGACGCGATGATCTGCCGGATCGACGCGCTCTCTGATGTGCTGCGCGCGATAAGTGCGCGCAGCACCTCGATTCCGGTGTCGCGGTCGGTCACATCGGCCGGGAATGCGTTGTTGGCGTTGGTGATCAATCGTTGCAGTGTGGCGACCGTCCCGCCGTTGGCGAGCGCGGCGACGCCGCCGAGCAATTCCTCGACCTGGGGCGCGACCGAACTGTGCGCGAGATCGATCACGCCGCCGTCGGGCAGGTCGGAACCCGCACGTGATTGCGGCGGAGTCAGCGCGATGTAGAAGTCACCGAGCAGAGTGGCCTGCCGCAACTCGGCGGTGCTCCCGACTGGGATCGCAACGGCCTCCTCGACGTCGAGCATGGCGATGGCGACACGACGTCCGTCGCGTGTCCCCAACCGCACCTCGCGGAGCACGCCCACCCGAGTGCCGTTCAGCAGAACCTTGCTGCGCGCCGGAAGATTGAGGACAGAGGCGAATTCGACCGACAGGGTTCGGCTCGCGCCGTCCACCCGCGTTCCGGGCAGCGGCAGATCGGTCGGCTGCATCGAGCAGCCGGACACCATCACCACCACTGCCGCAATCAGAGTGAGCACGAGTCGTCGATTCCGAACGTTCATCTTCACCGCCCTCCCCGCGCCGTACCGAGCACCATTGCGACGAGCGCGAGATCGACGGTGTCGGTGCGTCCGGCGACCGGACGACACGCTCCCGGCATCGCGGCATTGACCGTGCGGCACACCACGGGCGACGACGCGGCAAC
Source organism: Gordonia gummivorans (assembly GCF_022513585.1). Lineage (GTDB taxonomy): Bacteria > Actinomycetota > Actinomycetes > Mycobacteriales > Mycobacteriaceae > Gordonia. The sequence continues at coordinate 48,467 of NZ_JAKWBF010000031.1, read as the reverse complement.
CCGAACCCGCGGGGGCGCGACCGTCACGCCACCGGCCTTGGCACCCTGAGCGAGAATGCGCTGCAACCCTGCCGACACCGGCGGCAGCTTGCGCAGGATGCCCACGATGGTCTCGACCGGTACGCGGTCGAGCAACGGGACGAGCACGTCGAGCACCTTGAACACGTCTGGCGAGTAGGTGCGAATGAGACGCAGCAGTGACGGTGTCAGCTTGGTTGTGTCGACCACCGCCGGGTTCAGCACGGAGAACCATTCGTCGAAGGTCACTGCGAACTCGCCGAGCTTGGTCAGTCCCAGTTGCAAAGCAGGCCAACGCTCGACGAAGAATCCGGTGAGTTCGCCGACGTTGGTCAGCAGGGACCGGAGTTGTGCGTCGCGCAGTGCCGGATCACCCAGCGCCGCAGCAAGTCCCCGGACGGCATTGTTGAAGTCCGGACCGGTCCCGCGCAGCGACTCGTTCACCCGGTTCATCGCGTCACGCACGATGTCACGCCCGCGCCCCGACGTCGACGCGGCCGCGGTCACCTCCCGAGACAGTTTGTCGAAGGCGGCGTACGCCTCGCTGACGCTCTTCGGTGTGTGCGTCCGATCCAGGGGGATGCACTGGCTCAGATCCCACGCCGGACCGGTGACGCGACCCGACGGAAATTCCAGATGCCGGTCGGTGACAATGGAGTCCGACGTCGTCACCGCGGACACGTCGGCGGGCAGCTCGACACCGTCGTCGAGATCGAATCGCACTTCGACATGGCCCTGCGACGGTGCGATCGACGTGACCTCGCCCACCCGAACGCCGCGCATGGTCACGTCGTTGCCGGGATACAGCCCGATGGCATCGGCCATCTGGGCGCAGCCGCTGCGACCGTCGGTTTCGTCGCCGAGGAACATCGCCGTCACCGACACCACGAGTGCGATCGCCACGAGTGCGCTCAACAGGATCCTCGGCCGTAAGAGTCGTGTCACTTCCTCAGCACCTCCGTCCCGCGCTGGGGACGCAGAGTCCGCCACGGGCCAGGCTTTGCGGCGTCACCGTGACGCCGGGCACCTCGACCACCACCGCCGACATGTCCACGCCTGCTGCGCGTCCCGGAAGGCCGAGTGCGACAGCGACATCGGAGACCACGGTCTTCAACTTGGCCAGCAGCTCGTCGATTCGGCCCGGCTGCTGCTGCAGCGTCCGCACCATCCCGAGCACCTGTTGCAGCGGCGGCTCGATGGTTCCGGTGAATGCATCGACCGGCTTTCCGATGAACGCGAACAGGGCGCCGATCGATCGGACCGTCTCCACGCCTTCGGCTTTCACCTGGTACGCCTTGGCTCCGACGAAGCCGATGAGGCGCAACATCTCGACCAGGCGCGCCCGCCCGCTGTTGAGCCCGGCCATGTACTCGTCCGTCAGGGCGACGGCGGCGTCGAGGTCGCGGCCCCGATCGCCGATCGAGGTCGTCAGCTTCCGCATGTCGGCGATGATCTCGCGGATCGCGCTGGGCTGACCGTCGAGCGCCGCGGTCACCTTGTCCAGGGTCTGCGAGATGGTCACCCCGTCCACGCGGTCGACGACCTGTCCGGAGTCGGCGATGACGTCGGCAAGGGTGTAGGGAACGGTTGTCCGATCTACCGGTATCGGATTGCTGCCCAGCGGGTTACGACCCGCCGGGCGCAGGGCCACATAGTGGCCGCCGATGGCGGTGAGCAGTCGGACGTCGGCGGCACTCTGGTCGCCGATCGCGAGGTCGTCGTCGATGCGCATCGTGACGTCAACTCGGTCGGGATGCAGCGTCACCTTTGACACCTCGCCCACGGTCACACCGGCGATCCGCACCTCGTCGCCGATGCGCAGTCCGCCGCTGGTCTCCAGTCGCACCGCAATCTCGCGATGCCCGAAAGGATCCAGATAGATCACCCCGCAGACCACGGCCAGCGCGATGGCCACCACTATCCCGATGAGACCGATCCGCACCTGTCTGCGCTCGACCGATCGTTCGTCGCGTCGCACCTGCTGGGTCATCGGCACATCACCACCGGCACGCCGGCCAACAGCACCTTGGTCATCGGCGACGGAATCGCCTCGCCCTGTGAGCACGTCAGCTTCTTCTGCGCTGCGACGCGCAGTGACCCGTCGAGCGCGTCGATGAGTGACGGCACCTGCGCGAGCAACGCGGTCGCCGAGTTGACCCCCGGTACCCACGCGCGCAGCAGACGGTCGACGTCGGCATAGTTGCCGTAGTAGGCGCCCTCGAGTTGGCCGAGTAACTGTCGCACCGGACCCAGGCTGCGAGCCGCGAGCCGCATCGAAACCTGCGTCTTGTCCGCGGACGCCGCCAACACCCCGAAGGCGTCACCCATCCGCGCGATCAGATCGTTCAACCTCGGTGACTTGTACCGGATCTCGGCGGCCACGCGGCCGAGCTGGGTGATGATGGTCGCGATCATGGCGGAGCGGTCGGCGACCACGCCGGTGAGTTGTCGCAGCTGTTCGAGAACGGACCCGACGTCGGGACCGCGGCCTTCGACGACGGCAAGGATGTTGGTCATCAACGAGTTCAGCTGTTCGGGTTGAAGCGTGCCGAACAGCGGTCGCAGACCGTTGAACATCTCGGTGATGTCGAACGAACCGACCGTGCGCGCGACGGGGATGACCTCCGACGGTGGCGTCGTCCCCTGTCCGGCGCCGTCGGTGGTCAGGTCGATGTAGCGTTGCCCGACCAGGTTGAGGTAGCGAATGGCAACCTGGGTGTTGGCGTACACATGACTGGTCGTCGTCACCGAGAATCGTACCTGCGCAGTCATTCCCCCACTACTGCGACCGTCGGTGCCGGTCAGTTCGATGGACTCGACCTTGCCGACCCGCACACCCCGTTCGCGCACGTCGTTGCCGACGGAAAGTCCGGAGACGTCGGTGAACTGCGCTGTGTAGGTCTGCTGGTCACCGGACACCGATGGGTTCAGGGCCTCGACGATCACCCACCCGGCCACCAGCATGGCAACCACGAAGACCACGAAACCCGCTGTTGCCCAGGCACTCACTCGATTCATCGGGTACCGCCCATTCCGGCGAGCACGGAGGTGATCTGCGGGAGCGATGCGAGCGTGGCCCAGACCCGGAGACGAACCGCTCCGCTGTCCTTGGGGAACGCGCGCTCGAGCCGGCCGATCAGCTCGTGAATGTCGGCGGCCGACGCCGGCACGGTGGAGAGGGTGTAGCCCAGGGGCGCACCGAGAGTCAACGACGCGTCGAGGACGGTGGCGAGTTCACGCGGGTTGTGCCCGACTACCTGCCCGAGGGTGATGAAGGTCTGCACCAGGCCGGTGAGCGCACCGGTCACCTTGGCGGTTTGAACCGGATCGGCATACATCTCGGTCTTCTCCACGAGCGTGGTGAACAGGTCGACGAAAGGTTCGGCGAGACGGTCGGCACCGTGCAGGGTGTCCGCGGAGATACGCAGCACATCGGCGAACGGCATCCGCTGATGTTGTTTGGCCAGAACGAACAGTTCGAAGCCGCCGGATATCAAGGGAGACAACTGGTCCACCACCTGATCGAGGCGGTTGATCATCGCATTCACGTCGTTGCCCGTGAGTGTCGTGGTGATGGAACCGATGTCGCGGAGCACCGCAATCGCCGACACCCCAGCGGAATCCGCGTCGACGGCGACGACGTCACCGGCGCGCACGGCCGGCCCCGGAGCGACCGGCGTCAACTCCACACCGACCACGCCGAAGATGTTCGAGGGCACAAATCGTGCCGTGAGTTGTCCGTCGATCCCCCGCGCCTGATCGGCGTCGAGTGCGACGGTCATGCGCTGCTGTCCATCGTCGGTCACCTCGACGTCGTCGACACGCCCCACCAGCAGTCCCCGGTACTTGACGTCGGCCCCGGCCGTGAGACTGTCGGCCACTTTCGCTGAGGTGAGGGTGATCTCGACGTCATCGTCGAACGCGCGCTGCGCATACAGCGCGATCGGGATGGTCACGATCGCGACGATCGCGACCATCGCGAGACCCCACACCGCATGTCGGCCGGTGCTGAGGCCACGGCCGGAGTGATCGACGGGCGGGCCGATCATCCGGAGAACCTGAATCCGACGTCGGTGCCCCAGAACACCAGGGTGAGCAGCATGTCGAGGACCACGATCAGGATGAAGCTGAACTTGATGGCGCGTCCGGTCGCCGCGCCCACGCCTTCGGGCCCGCCACGCGCGTAGAAGCCCTGATAGCCATGCACGAGGACCACCGCGACGATGAAGACGACCACCTTGATGACCGCGTAGAAGACGTCGATCGGCCTCAGGAAGGCGTTGAAATAGTGCTCGTAGGTGCCCGACGATTGGCCGTGGAATCCGGTCACCACCCAGGCGCTCGTGAGGTACGCCAGCACCAGCGTGATCAGGAACAGCGGGATGATGGTGACCACCCCGGCAATAGCACGGGTGGTCACCACGAACGGAATGGGCGTCACCGCTTGGGCTTCGAGGGCGTCGATCTCCTCGGAGATGCGCATCGCGCCGATCTCGGCGGTCATTCGACAACCGGCCTGCGCGGCGAAACCGATGGCGGCGACGATCGGTGCGATCTCGCGCGTCGTCGCATAGGCCGAGAGGAATCCGGTGAGCGGTCCCATCCCGAACATGTCGAGAGATCCGAAGGCCTCCACGCCGATCGAGCCACCGACCGATGCGCCCAGCACCACGAGCACCGCGACCGTACCGCCGCCGACGATCACCGTCCCGCTGCCCCACATCATGTCGCCCAACACCGCGAGTGTCTGATTTCGGTAGTGGCGCAACGTATGTGGAACCGCTCCGATCACCTGAGCGGCGAACCGCAACTGATGGCCGAGCATCGCGAGCAACCGGCCGGGCAGACTTGCCGCGTCGGCCAGCCGGCGGGCGCGGGGATGCGCGTTAAGATAGAGGTCCAGACCCGTCATCGCCTCACCCGATTCATCGCCTCACCCGATCCGGTTCTCTACGAACATCGAAAGAATCTGCGTGGCAATCAGGTTGAGCACAAAGCTGGCCACCACGGACAGGACGACGGCCGCGTTGACCGCGTCGGCCACCCCGCGTGGCCCGCCCTTGGCCTTTAAACCACGCTGACAGGCAATCGCGACCACGACGATGCCGAAGATCTCGGCCTTCGCCAGCGCCGCCCACAGATCGGTCAGTCCGGCAAATTCGCCGAAGGAGCCGATGTAGCTGCCCGCGGCGCCACCCTGGAACGCCACGTTCACGAAGTAGCCGGTCGACACACCGACGAAGATGATCTCGATGCAGATGAGCGGTGCCACCACCATGACCGCGAGCAGGCGTGGGGCGATCACCCTGCGCGCCGGATCCATGCCCATGGTTCGCAGGGCGTCGATCTCGTCGCGGACGGTGCGTGCGCCGAGGTCGGCCGCCACCGCGGAACCCACGGCACCGCCCATCAGCAGCGCGGTCGCGATCGGCGCTCCCTGCCGCAAAACCCCGAGTGCACCGGCCGCGCCGGCCATCGACGACGCGCCGATCTGTGCGGTGAGGCTGCCGACCTGGACCGAGATGATCACCCCGAACGGGATGGCGACAAGAGCTGCAGGCAACGCGGCGACACCGGCAAAGAACGTCGTCTGGCGATACGCCTCCGACCAGGGGAATCGCCGCGTGGCGATGTCCCGCGCACCCCAGCCGAGCGACACGGTCACCAGGTCGAGAAGTCGTCCGAGCGTCGCGACGGACGACCGCACCATCTGCACCGGCCGTCCCCGCGACGCTTGCTCGAGAATCCTGAAAGCCACCTTGGTTCCCCTCCGCACGACAGTTTTGCATGAAAAACCAAAACTGTGTTCATTTTCAGCAATTTCCCGTCGGAGTGGCCCTGAGCGCCTGTTTTCGTACAGACTGAACCAATGGTCGAATCAACGCCGACGGCGCACGACGCGCCCACGGGCCCTCTCGACGGGATCACCGTGCTCGAACTCGGCACTCTCATCGCGGGCCCACATGCGGCCCGGCTCCTCGGCGACATGGGCGCCGACGTCATCAAGATCGAGCCCCCGGGTCGGCCCGATCCGATCCGCACCTGGGGTCAGGCCGAGGTGGACGGCCACCGCTTCTACTGGACCGTGCATGGCCGCAACAAGCGAGCGGTCACACTCGATCTGCGCAGCGACGCCGGCCGCGAGTTGTTTCTGCGGCTCGCCGACCGCGCCGACATCATCGTCGAGAACTTCCGCCCCGGCACCCTCGAGCGGCTCGGCATCGGACCCGACGTCCTGTCCGAACGCAACCCGGGCATCGTCGTCGTCCGGGTATCCGGTTACGGCCAGTACGGACCCGACGCGACCCGCGCCGGCTATGCGTCGGTCGCCGAGGCGGCGAGCGGCTTACGGCACCTCAACGGTTATCCCGGTCAGCTGCCGCCGCGACTTGCGCTGTCTCTGGGCGACACCCTGGCCGGCATGTTCGCCGCGCAGGGCGCACTTGCCGCCTTGTATCGGCGGACCGTGACCGGCAAGGGGCAGGTGGTCGACACGAGTCTGCTGGAATCCTGTGTCGCCGTGCAGGAGTCGGCCATCGCCGACTACGACATGGGCGGTGTGGTGCGCGGACCGTCGGGTACCCGGCTCGACGGCATCGCACCGAGCAACCTCTACCCCACCAAGGACGGCACGCATGTGATCATCGCCGCCAACCAGGACACGGTGTTCGCGCGGCTCTGCGCGGCGATGGGGACACCCGAGCTCGCCACCGACGAACGGTTCGCCGACCACGCCGCGCGGGGTCGCAACCAGGACGAACTCGATGCCCTGATCGGCGAGTGGTCGTCGCAGCTGACGACGGTCGAACTCACCGACACGCTGCAGGCCGCGGGCGTGGTGGTCGGTCCTGTGAATACGGTTGCCGACGTCGTCAACGACCCACATCTGCAGGCGCGCGGCATGATTGCCGAGCACTACGACACCCGGGTCGGGCGCACGGTCCTCGGACCCGGTGTGGTGCCCCAGTTCAGCGAGACGCCCGGCGGCATCCGCTCGGCCGGACCGCCCGAGCCCGGCTCCGACAACGCCTCGGTCTACGGCGAGTTACTTGGCTTGTCCGACAACGAAATCGCCGATTTACAGCGGACAGGGGTCATCTGAATGGTTGCCACACCCAAGGGCCGTCGTACCGAGGCCGCCTTTCATCAGGCCGCACGACAGGTGTTCGCGGAGAAGGGTTTTCTCAACGCGAAGATCTCCGACATCGCCTCGGTCGCGGGACGCTCGGCGGGATCGTTCTACAACTACTACGAGAACAAACAGCAGCTCCTCGAAGCGCTGCTCCAGACATTCAACGAAGACGTGCTGGAGGGCACACGCGAGCGACTCACCTCCGATCCGCGGGCGAATGTCGAAGCCGCAGTGCGCGTGTACTTCGAGATGTACCGGAAGTATCTGCCGGAGATGATCGGCGTCTTCCAGCTCTCCATGACCGACGAACAGTTCGCCCAGTGGTGGCGGCAGCGTCGGGCCGATGGTATCGGTGCGGTCCTCAAGGTGGTTCGATCGGTCGAGAAACAGGGCGTGCCAGTCGATCTCGATCACGGCGTGTTCGCGTCGGCGATCGTGTCGATGATGGAGTCGTTCTGCTGGACCTGGTATGCGGCCGGGGGCGACCCGGGCGTCGACACCCACGACGACGAGGTGGCCATCGCCACCGTCGCCGAGATCTTCCGTCGGGCGATGTACAACGGCCGGTGACGAAGACCACAGTCCACTTTAGCGAAACTCGCATTTGATTCGGTAACTTCATCCCATGTCTCTCATCGCGACCGGGCTCTCGCGATCGTTCCGGGGTCACTTCGCCGTCGAGCATGCGGATATCGCACTGCGCAGCGGAGTGATCCACGGACTCGTCGGCCCCAATGGCGCAGGTAAAACAACACTTCTACTCATGCTCGCGGGTCTGCTCGCTCCCGACACCGGCCAAATTCTGCTCGACGACGAACCAGTCGGACCAGATCGAGCGCGGCAGGTGACCGGCTGGATGCCGGATGTGTTCGGTACCTGGGATGCCCTGACCGCCAAGGAAATACTCACCACGTTCGCCCGGCTGTACGGCCAGACCGCCCGCGACGCGAAGAGCCGGGCAGACGAATTGCTTGCGATGGTTCACCTGTCCGAGTTCGCCGGCAAACCAGCACATGTACTGTCCCGCGGCCAGAAGCAGCGGCTCGGATTCGCCCGCGCACTGGTGAACCGGCCTCGAATCCTCCTCCTCGACGAACCCGCGTCCGGGATGGATCCTCGGTCGCGACTCGATCTGCGTGACCAGCTCCGAGAGCTTGCCGACGGCGGATGCACCGTGCTGGTGTCGTCACACATCCTGTCCGAGCTGTCCGAGATGGTCGACGACGTCGTGATGATGACGGAAGGCCGAACCCGCACATCTGCCGCGGCGACAAATCACTCGTGGCGAATTCGCGAACCCGGGCAGCCGCCTGCCGAGGCGTTGACTGTGGCGTTCCAAGACGATGATGGCGCCGCCGCGTACCTGACCCAACTGGTCTCTCAAGGCGTGCGCGTTGCCGAGTTCTCCCGCGTGAGCACGGAATTGGAAGATGCCTACCTCGCCCTCGACCCGGAGCGCCGATGACCCTCACCACAGAAAGACAGCATCGTCACACCGGCCGCAATCGGTTTGGTGCCTGGCTGGGCATCGTCCTCGTCGTGATCGGTCTCGAACTCCGCCAACGCCTCCGCACCACTCGATGGAAGGTGACTCTCGGAGCGTTGTTCGTGTTCGTCTCGGTTGTGGTGTTCGGGTCGCTCTACCTGACCGTCGGCGTCTTCGAAGAGACCTACAAGATCTGGGCCACCAATTTCTACGTGATCCTGATGTCGATTCTGTTGTTCTGCGGAATCGTTCTGGCACCGACCCTGTCGGCGACGTCGATCAACGGCGACCGCAAGGACGCCACCTTGGCCGTGGTTCAGGACACCACGATCACCCACTGGCAGTTGGCCTTTGGCAAACTGATCGGCAATTGGGCGTCGTCGATGACGCTCATGGTTCTCGCGCTGCCCTACCTGGTCTGGGCGATCATCGCCGCACCGTACGGCATCTGGCCGGGCATCCTGGGTGCAGTCGTCGTCTCCGTACTGTTCGCCTGTTACTGCGGAATCGGCCTTGGTCTGTCCGCTGTGACCGCACGGCCGGCCGGCTCGGCAGTGCTCACCCAGAGCATCGTCTTCTTTCTCATTCTCGGCCTGCCGGCGATCTTCGGACTCCTCTTTCCCTCGACTGCGCAGCGGCACGAAGTGAAACGACCTGACGAAACGTTGATCTCGACACCCTCGAATGCCAACGCGCACTACGAGTGGACATGTGCGGTGCGCACCAAGAACGAAGAGTTTCACCACACCGAGCGAACCTGGTGGCTGCTCGCACCCAATCCGTTCCTCCTCGTGGCCGACGTCGTCGCCGCACACGACTATCCCGATTCGTACAGGCAACGACTCGCTTCCTCCGACACAGACACGCCAGATCCGTCGGCCGCGTTGTCCCTGGCCGCAGCACTCTCCACCAGCCGCGCCGGCCCTTTCATCGCCGACCGTCGTTGCGGCGAGGGGTACTACAACAATGACCGCGCCAACTCGCAGTCGTACTGGTACCGCTCCAACGAGCACGAGATGTCACGCATCGGCGACAGCTGGTATATCGGGCTTGCCATCACCATTGCCATCGGCGGAATCGGTCTCATCGTCGCGGCGCGTCGGTTGCGCGTTCCGATTCACAAGCTGCCCAGGGGAATACGGATCGCCTGAGCGCACTGAGGTCAGCGCCAGGACTCGCGGGCGACGCGCAGGAAGTTTCCACCAAGGACAGCTCTGATGTCCGCGTCCGACCAACCACGTTGTGCGAGATGGGTTCCCAACGTCACAAAGGTTTCGGGTGGCATCCACTGGATGGGACCCCACCGGGTGTACGACTCGTCGAATGCTTCCGGGTTGGCCGCGATCTCGGCGTAGAAGTCCTCTTGGTCGAAGGAGTGGTCGGTGCTGACACCGACATGCTCGATGCCAAGGAGTTCGACGGCGTACTCCAGGTGGCGGGTCATCGCCTCGAGCGTCGGGGTGTTGGGGCCCAGGAAGATTCCGACGCCCGTGATTCCGACGACCCCTCCCGTCTGAGCAGACGCTCGGGCCTGGTCGTCGGTGATGTTGCGCGGATGCTCCCACAGCGCTCGCATGCACGAATGGCTGTAGATGACCGGGGCGGTGGAGATCTCACACATGTCGAGACCAGTACGCGCGCTGCAGTGCGAGCCGTCGGGCACCATCCCGACGGCGTTCATCTCCGCGACCAGTTGTCTCCCCCACGCGGTCAGGCCCGTGTCCTCAGTGTCGAGACACCCACACCCGGCGGCGTTGGCGTGGTTGTAGGTAGGCAGCATGGTGCGGACGCCGCGATCGTAGAACGTGCGCACGTTGTCGAGATCACCGTCGAGCGAGCCGCTGTCCTCCAGATCGAAGGCGACGGCAAGCCCGCCTGCGCCGGTGACTGCCTCGATCTCCGTTGTGGTCGCCACCATCTCGGCATCGTCGAGTGCCGCGATCGATGCGCGGAATGCGTCGGCGAGCGCCAACGAATCTGCGAGGCTCTGCGGCGAGTAGCCGACATTGATCGAAACGTACGTCCCACTGCCGTGGCGGAACCTGTTCAGTACTCCGACGTCGGCGTCGGGCCGCAGTGGCAGACAGGCGTGCTGGTCCCAGAGGAGTGTCATCTGCGTCGATGGTACGCGGGATGGCGATAATCTCTGGTGCCGTTGACATGCTGCTCGCAGAAACCGCACTTGTCGCCAGAAACCGCAGGTGTGGCCAGAACCGCTGGTGCGCCTCGGGTTTCTGACCAGACACGCGGTTTCTGACATCGCGACACGCCGACGACGCCTCCGGGGGTGCGAAGCGGCCGTCGCGGCCAACCATCACAGAGACCTCACTTGTGGTCAGGGACCGTCGGCAGTTCCGAAGGTCTCTGACCAGAAACGAGGTCCCTGTCGCAGCGGTCCTCGGACCCTAAATTTGCAGGCTGGGTGAAGCCCTTGCATAACCCAGTTCAGGAGGCCGAACGCAATACTCTTCGGATCAGCGCCCCACCCGCCGACGTCGTCGGCGATCGTGGAGCCCGGAAGAACGGGGCCGCCCATGCGGCCCGGAGCCTCCGCGCGGCCGGCACCCGCGACAACCGGAGCCGAATAGGAGAACGCGAGTGCTGCAGCACTCGCGTTCTCCAACTCAACTCGAGTTCTCGCAGGACGACGCGGGACGTGGCCAGACCGAAGCCGAGGCCGCCCCGGGGTGATGTGCCATGGGTGGCCTCAGACCACACCCTGTGCCGAGTCTCAACCGTGTGCTGCAGCACACAGATTCTCCAACAGGACACAGAGTGTCGTCGTCGAGCGGAGGGGCCGGCCGACCACGTGGCTGCCATGGGTGCCAGCGGTGGGGATCGATCCCATGTCGTCGGGCGCGATCCGCCACAAAAAGTAGGGGAAGAAACTCTTCCCCGAGATTTTGCGGGTAAGATACCGCGACATTTCCGCAGGTCAGCGGGGTCGGTCACCAACTCTTCGAGTCAGGAATGGAACTGCGCCGTGTACATGAAAAGTCCCTGACCCAGTGTTTCAGGTCAGGGACTTTTTCGTGGAGCTGCCGGGAATTGAACCCGGGTCCTCCGTCGTGTTGGTAGGGCTTCTCCGTGTGCAGTCCGCTATGTCTCTACTTGGATCTCTCGGTCACACGAACAAGCCGAGATGACGATCCCAGTCGCTGTTTGCTGTCCCGCGTCCGCCCGCGACCGGCGAACACGGTGAGTCCCCTGAGATGATGCCGGCATCCGGATTCGGGAACTCAATCCGGGCCGACAGACTAGCCGTCGCTGATCAGGCAGCGAGGGCGTAGTCGCGCTGATTGGAATCGGCGCTTAATTGGTTGCTGCGACGCTCACGGTGGTCTCCAGCCTGCACCGACACGCTTCCCCTACCTCGACGCACGTAGTCGAAACCGATCAGCCCCGAGATAGCACCCATCGAGTTTCGATGAGCACTTAAGTCTAACAACGTGTGCAAGCCAATTCATTCCGGTGCTCGAACAGCGCTCAGGAGCATGGTGTCGCGTGCCGCGACCAGCACCGACACCCAGCCATCGCGCACCGGCACCTGCTGCCCGGTCCACAGATTGACCAAGTGTTCACCCGCAGGCAGTCCGAGGGTCGAAAGCCGAACCGACATCGCCCGCGGATGATTCTGGCGATTCGTCAGTGACACCACCGCGCCACCGTCGACCGCCCGCTTCCATATCTCCGGATCGTCGTTCACCGGTGAGCCTGCGCCGACCACCTTGTCCTGATCGACTGCGATCACCGCAGCGTTGCGCAGGGTGCTCAGGGTATCGGGGCTCATCGTGGTGAGGTCGTTGCTCGCGATCAGGGGCGCGGCCAACATCGACCACATGGCCATCTGGGTACGACCCATAGCCGGCGTCAGCCCCGACGATCCGACGACGAGTGCGTCGGGGTCGAGAAAAGCACCCTGCCCGACGCGACCGGTCAGCGGTACCGCCGCGTCGATCTCGTCGACGATGCCCTGCTGACCTGCTGGTCCTGCCGAGGTCTGCCACGCGCCGACCACGTTGTTCGACAGTCGCGTCATGGTCGCGACCCCGCCCCAGTCGTACTGGGCTCCCGGCACGACTCCCCCGGTCAGACCGCTGTTGGGATTGATGTTGTAGACGATCGGGCGGTTGGTCGAGCGCAGCGCGTCGCGCATCGCGGTGAATGCGGTCACCTGCTTGTCGTGGTCGGCGTCGGTCGAGCACCAGTCGTATTTCAGGTAGTCCACGCCCCATCCGGCGAACGTCTGCGCATCGGTCTGTTCATGGCCGAGACTCCCCGTCGACCCTGCCCGGTTGCCGAGCAGCTGCGTGCAGGTCTGCTCCGACGCACCCGAATAGACCCCGAACTTGAGACCCCGCCCATGCAGATAGGTACCCATGGCGGCCATGCCGGACGGGAACCGATCCGGGTCGGCGACCAGGCGTCCCTGCGCGTCGCGGGCGGTTGCCGACCAACAGTCGTCGATCACCACATAGCGGTAGCCGGCATCGCGCAGACCGGTCGAGACCAGTGCGTCGGCCTGGGCGCGGACGTCGGCCTCGGTGACACCGCAACCGAAGGTGTTCCAGCTGTTCCAGCCCATCGGCGGCGTCGTTGGCAGACCCGAAATCGCCGGTGGATCGCCACCCAGCCGGCCCGGCTCGTCGCCACAGCCTGCGACGGCCAATGCCAGAACTGCTGCACCGATCACCCCGACCAGCCGGCGGACGATCACATCCCCTTGACCCGACGGCCAATTTCCCGTTCGACCTCGCGCTGCGCGGTGCGCTTCGCGATGTCCTGACGTTTGTCGTGGGCCTGCTTACCGCGGGCCAATGCGAGCTCGACCTTCACCCGACCGTCGCTGAAGTACATCGACAACGGCACCAGCGTCAGGTTCCCGTCCCGGATCTTGCCGATCAAGGTGTCGATCTCACGACGATGCAGCAGCAGTTTGCGCTTGCGACGCACAGGGTGGTTGGTCCACGACCCGTTGGTGTACTCCGGGATGTGCAGCGCGTGCAGCCAGATCTCGCCGTCGTCGATGGTCGCGAAGGCGTCCACCAGCGAGGCCTTGCCGGCACGCAGGCTCTTCACCTCGGTACCGACCAGCGCGATTCCGGCTTCGTACACATCGAGAATCGAGTAGTCGTGTCGCGCCTTGCGATTGGTGGCAATCGCCGCGCGGCCCTTTTCCTTGGGCACGTCGCTCTCCTCTCTTGTGGTTCTGTCGCCGCTCCTTCGAGGCTCGCTTCGCTTCGCACCTCAGGAAGCGGAAGGTCGGTCTTACTCGCGAACGTAGACACGCAGCGTCACATATGACGTCACGCTTGCCAACACAATTCCCCCCAGCAACAACCACGGGGCGACGAAGAGAACGTCGGTGTTCTCGATGCGCGACAAGAAGCTCACACCGTACAGATCTCGTAGCGCGTTGTCGAAGAAGAATCTCTTCGCCGCGAACAGGCCGCCGATCGCGAGCAGGGCACCGATCAGCGCCGCGACCACCGCCTCGAGCAGGAACGGCAGCTGCGTGTACCACCGGGTCGCGCCGACCAGACGCATGATCGACACCTCGGTCCGTCTCGTGTACGCGGCGATCTGGACGGTGTTGATGATCAGGAGGATCGCCGCGATGGCCAGGACTGCGGCGATGGCGAAGGTAGCGTTGCGCGCGCCGTCGAGCACGTTGAATATTCGTTCGACGAGTTTTCGGTCGTCGCGGAACGATTCGACGCCCAGGTCGGTGCGGGCCCGATACTTCTCGGCGATCGTGTTGAAGTTGTCCGGGTCGGTGACGCGCACTCGCATGGAGGCCTGCAGCGTGCCCTCGCGGATGTTGTCGGCGAGGTCGGGGTTGTTCTTGAAGATCTCCTTGGCCCGCTTGTAGGCGTCCTCGCGATCGACGTAGGTCACGGCGCTCACGCCGGATTCCTTCTCGAGGTCGGTACGCAGCGTCGCGCATGGCGCCTGCTGGCAGAGCGGGTCACGGTCGGTGACGGCGTCGTTGAGGTAGAACTCCATTTCGACGCGGTCGAGGAAGATCTTCTGGCTCTTGTCGGCCATCTGGATCACCAGCAGACCACCGCCGAACATGCCGAGGGTGATTGCGGTCGTCAAGATCATCGCGATGGTCATCGTGAGGTTGCGACGCAACCCGTTCAAGACCTCGCTGATGATGAAGTTGGCTCGCATGCTCGCTGAGATGTCCTTCTGGTCGGTGGTGTCTGTGCGGCGGTCTACTACGCGGCTGGGTCAGCCGATGCCGTACACACCCTGCGGGTCGTTGCGGACCAATCGCCCGTTGTCGAATTCGAGCACCCGCCGACGCATCGCGTCGACGATGTGGCGGTCGTGCGTGGCCATCACCACGGTCGTCCCGCGTCGGTTCACGCGGTCGAGGACGTCGACGATCTCCTCGCTGGTCTCGGGGTCGAGGTTGCCGGTCGGCTCATCGGCCAGCAGAACCAGCGGCCGGTTGACGATGGCGCGCGCGATGGCGACACGCTGCATCTCACCACCCGACAGTTCGTTGGGCATGCGGTCGTGTTTGCCCTCGAGGCCGACATACTCCAGGACCTCGGGCACCACGCGCTTGATCGTCGACTGCGGCCGCCCGATCACCTCGAGGGCGAAGGCGACGTTCTCGGCGACCGTCTTCTGCTGCAGCAACCGGAAGTCCTGGAAGACGCATCCGATGGATTGGCGCAGTTTGGGCACCATCCGACCGCGCAGGCGGTTCACGTGGAATTCGCCCAGGTGGATCTCGCCCGAGGTGGGCTTGTCCTCCTTGAGCAGCAGTCGGAAGAATGTCGACTTGCCCGAACCCGACGGCCCGATGAGGAAGGCGAACTCCCCCTTGTCGACCTCCAGGCTCAAGTCCTTGAGAGCCGGCCGACTGGAGGCCTTGTACTGCATCGTGACGTTCTCCAGCGTGATCACGAGAAGCCAGTGTAACCACGACGCCTGAGAGCTCCGCTCAGGCTGCCCGGGGCGTTTCAACTGCGTTTCAGCGGGCCGGTGACGTGGTCTGAGTCGTGCCGTTCAGTCCTGGAACCGGGATCTGGAAGGGGATTCCGGGGATCGACGTCGTGGTTGTGGTCACCCCGGGTGCGGGTGCGGGCGCGTTGGAATCCGAACTGCTCTCCGACGCGCCCACCGTAGCGCTCACCGAGGTGCTCGAGGCCGACGACGAACTCGGCGTCGAACTACGCGTGGTCTCGTAGGTCTGCTGGGTGGTGCGCGGTGCCGGTGCCTGCGTCGTCTGATCCACCACGCCGTAGCGCTGCGAGGTGTACCCGTACACCCACAACAGCGCGATGAAGGCGATCACCAGCACTGCGGTGCTCGTCCGCACTCGGGTCCCGCGGATATGACCCCAGTCGCGCTTGCGAAACCATCCGGAACTGCTTTGGGCGCGCTGGGCCCGCAACGACCCCGTGGTGGTTGGACCGGATTTGCCCTTGTCTTCGGGATCGGTTCCGCTGGCCGGGTCTTTCTCAGTCATCGCCGCGGTCACCTCCGCTCGGCTGGAGAGTGGCCGGGGGCGCGGACTGAGCTTGCACTTCGCGGCCGAGCGCGACGGTGATGCCTTCGGCCGCCAATCTCCGCACGATGAGGATGCGCAGCGCGCGGGCGATCTCGAACTGCTTGCCCGGGAGGGTCCGGGCCACCATCCGCACCGTGATCGCCTCGAGCTCGAGGTCGATGACCCCGAGCGGAGTCGGCGCGTCGAGCATGAGGCGGTGCATCCGAGGATCGTCGAAGAACTCCTGCCCGACCTCTTCGAGAATGTCGTTGACACGACCGATGTCGGCCTCGGCCGGGATCGGGACGTCCACCACCGCGCGTGCCCAATCCTTGGACAGGTTGGTTGCCTTGATGATCTGGCCGTTCGGAACCGTGACCATCTCGCCGTCGCTGGTGCGCAGTTTTGTCACGCGCAGTGTGACGTCCTCGACGGTGCCGTCGGCGAATCCCCCGCCCGTGACCATCAGGCTGACGACGTCGCCGTAGCCGTATTGCTTCTCGGTGACCACGAAGAATCCGGCGAGAAGATCCTGGACCACGCGTTGCGCGCCGAAACCGAGCGCCGCACCGAGCACCGCGCCCGGCCCGACCAGTCCGGTGATCGGGATGTTGAAGACGCCCATGATGTGCACACCGCAGATGAGCGCCACGATCACGATGAACACCCAGCTGACTACCTGAACGACCGCACGCATGTGCTTGGTGCGCTCGGTCCGAACGATCTGGTCACTGTCCTGGAACTCGTCCTCGACGCGCGCGCCGTAGCGGTCGGCATTCCACCGTATGAAGCGGATCACGATTGCCGCAGCGAGAATCCACAGCAGGATTTCGAGCCCGTCGGTGACCAGCCACACGTAGAAGCGGCCGATGATGGACTCGGACTCCGGGCCGAGAATTGCGATGTTCAGCTCAGGCCTCTGCATCGGCCATCCGCCATCGGATGCCGGCTTCGATGAACTTGTCCAGCTCACCGTCGAGCACTGCCGACGGGTTGTTGTCTTCGACGCCGGTGCGCAGATCCTTCACCATCTGATACGGGTGCAGCACGTACGAGCGCATCTGGTTGCCCCAACTCGATCCGCCGTCTCCCTTGAGCGCATCGAGCTCGGCGCGCTCTTCCAGTCGTTTCCGTTCGAGCAGCTTGGCCTGCAGCACCCGCATCGCCGACGCCTTGTTCTGCAACTGGCTCTTCTCGTTCTGGCAGGTGACCACGATCCCGGTCGGGATGTGCGTGAGCCGCACCGCCGAGTCGGTGGTGTTGACCGACTGACCACCGGGCCCCGACGACCGGTACACGTCGACCTTCACGTCGTTCTCGTCGACGTCGATGTGGTCGGTGGTCTCGACCACCGGCAACACCTCGACCTCGGCGAACGACGTCTGGCGGCGGCTCTGGTTGTCGAACGGGCTGATTCGGACGAGCCGATGGGTGCCCTGCTCCACCGACAACGTGCCGTACATGTAGGGGGCTTTCACGGCGAACGTCGCACTCTTGAGACCGGCCTCCTCGGCGTAGGAGGTGTCGTAGACCTCGACCCCGTACCCGTGCTGTTCGGCCCAGCGCACGTACATGCGCATCAGCATCTGTGCCCAGTCGGCGGCGTCGACACCACCCGCGCCCGAGCGGATGTTGACCAGCGCGTCACGCGAGTCGTACTCGCCGGCCAGCATGGTCTTGACCTCCATCGCCTCGATGTCGGTGCGCAGGGTGGTGCGGTCGTTGTCGGCGTCAGCCAGCGCGGCGGTGCGGTCGTCGCCCTCCTCGGCGTCGGCGAGCTCGTACAGAACGGGCAGATCGTCGAGACGTTGCCGCAGTTCAGATACCTTCCGGAACTCCGACTGCGCATGCGACAACTCGCTGGTCACCTTCTGCGCGTGCTCCTGGTCGTTCCAGAGGTCGGGGTCGGAGGCCTGCATCTCGAGCTCGTCGATCCGGCGACGCAGCTCGTCGAGGTCGAGGACTTTCTCGACCGTCGTCAAGGTGGCGTCGAGGGATTCGAGATCTGCGGTTACGTCGGGATGCACGGTTTACCAGGATACCGACCGGATTCCCGGGCCGTTCAATCGCCGAAGGAGGAACCGCCCGGCGGCGGACCCGCCTGCCCCAGATCACCGAAGCGCCACGACGTCGCAGCCTTGTGCGGCTTGTAGAGAACGGAAATGTCGTCGCCGATCGCGGGCCACCGATCGGTGGTTCCGAGCACGAGAGTGCCGTACACCTCGGTGGGATTGGTCTCGGGTCCGACGATGGTGCCCGATATCGTGGCGAACCGTTCGCCGTTTTTGTCGCCCTCGTCGGGCCGATCGCTGACGCCGGTGATCGTGAAGGTGCCCTGCACATAGTTCGCGGCCTGGCCTGGCGTCAGCGGCCGCGGGTTACGACCCCGCTGCCATTGCACGATCATCACCACCACGAGTGCCGCCAACAGGAAACTGAACGCCACCGCGAGCCACATGGCAGCCAGCGTACCGATCCGACATTTGCGACGGCGCCGAGGCGGGGAACTAAGCTACCCGGGTGTCCCCCGCTTCCCCGCGCATCTCCGATGACCTCGACCTCGCGCTGTCGCTGGCCGCATCGGCCGACGAGCTCACGTTGCGGCGATTCGGCGCGATCGACCTCCGCGTGGATGCCAAACCCGACCTCACTCCGGTCTCCGACGCCGACCTCACGTGCGAAACGCTTCTGCGCGAACGCATTTCGTCGCAGCGCCCGGGCGACTCGGTGCTCGGCGAGGAGTTCGGCGGCGAACGCGAGCTGACCGGCCGGCAGTGGGTGATCGACCCGATCGACGGCACCAAGAACTTTGTGCGCGGAGTTCCGGTGTGGGCCACCCTGATCGCGCTGCTCGTCGACGGCGAGCCCGTGGTCGGGGTTGTCTCGGCCCCGGCGCTGCGTCGACGATGGTGGGCGGCAACCGGACTCGGCGCCTTTGCCGCGTTCGGCGACGACGAGCCGCGTCGCATCCAGGTATCGGGTGTCGATGACGTAGCGTCGGCGAGCCTCGCGTTCTCCAGCCTGTCGGGCTGGGCGGACCGCGGCATCCGCGATCAGTTCATCGCCTTCACCGACCAGGTGTGGCGCGTTCGCGGGTACGGCGACTTCTTCAACTACTGTCTGGTCGCCGAAGGTGCGGTCGACATCGCAGCCGAACCCGAGGTGTCCCTGTGGGATCTCGCGCCCCTCGACGTGCTGGTCCGCGAGGCCGGCGGGAGTTTCACCGCACTCGACGGCACACCCGGTCCCGCGGGCGGGAGCGCGGTCGCAACCAATGGCCTGCTGCACGACGCAACGCTGGCGGCATTGCACGGCGCCTGACCACCACGCCGTCTGGCCATATCGGCCTGGCCGGACGGACAGTCCCGCGTCGATGTCAACACGCCGTCGTCATGGCGGACCTAGCGTCTGATGGGTCAGTACCCCCACGGACAAGGGAGTCCGACCATGGCAACATTTCCCGGCCTCGCCCATGTGGCCATCACCGTCTCAGACCTCTCGGCCAGCACCAAGTGGTACGCCCAACTCTTCGACGCCGACCCGGTCCTCGACGAGGACGAGGAGTCGGGCGACTTCCACCACACCGTCTTCGCACTGGGCGACGGCATGCTCTTTGGCCTGCACACCCACACTCGCCCGGGTTCGGCGGACGGCTTTGACGAGAGTCGCACCGGTCTCGATCACATCGCGTTCGCCTGCTCGCAGGCCGATCTCGACGGTTGGATCGCGCGCCTGGATGCGCAGGGAATCTCCCACAGTGGCGTCAAGCACGCGCACTACGGCTCCGGGATCTCCTTCCGCGATCCCGACAACATCGCGTTGGAGTTCTTCGCACCGCCCGCGTGAGCAACACCCGACTCTCCGAGTCAGCGACCCACCCGCCGACTGCGTCGGATCTCTGTACGCCCCAGCCAGACCACGTGCACTCTGCATTTGACTGGGCTCCCAGGTACAGATTTCCGCAGTTCAGGAGGCCGAAGGCAGTACTCTTCGGATCAGAGGTCGACGCCGTTCTCCGCGTCGAGCACCCGGAAGTCGGTGGCCGGGTTCCGCATCTCCTGCAATCGAGAGTTGTGCACGGCGATGCCGGCCTCGGATTGGACGGCCTGGTGGATCGGCACCGCGACGCGCGGCGCAACCCCCCGAAGGTAGTCGACGGACTCGCTGAGCTTCATCCA
The DNA here is from genome assembly GCF_022513585.1 of Gordonia gummivorans. Classification (GTDB taxonomy): domain Bacteria; phylum Actinomycetota; class Actinomycetes; order Mycobacteriales; family Mycobacteriaceae; genus Gordonia. The sequence goes on along the minus strand of NZ_JAKWBF010000031.1, from coordinate 28,143 downwards.
TGGCGCGGCAGCGGGCAGCGCGAGGACGTCGATCTTCTCGAAGGGGATGTAGAAGGAGTCACCGGGGTGCATGAACTTCGCCGGTTCGGCATCGGTGCCCAGGATGTAAGCGACGTTGTCGATCACCGGGATCTCCGGATGGATGACGGCGTGCCGGCCGCCGGTGACGCGCGCCGTGACGCTCCCGACCTGCACGCTCGTACCACTGTGCGCCGCCGTCCATTCGCCGGCGACGTCGTCGCCGTTGAGCTGAGCCGTGGTCTGCGGATCGGCGAAGCGGGCAGCGTCGGGATTGGCTGCGACGAGGTCGGGCAGCCGTGCGACGTCGCAATGGTCGGGATGCTGGTGGGTGATCAGGATCGCGTCGAGCCCGGTGATGCCCTCGAAGCCGTGAGAGAAGTTGCCCGGGTCGAAGAGCACTCGGGTTCCGTCGAGTTCGACGAGCAGGCAGGAATGGCCGAAATGAGTGATCTGCATGCCACCACTGTGCTCCCGACTCCCGGTGGTGTCACGTGATGATCGGGAAGATTCCCCATCCGGCCGCGGTGTCGACGGCACGGAACACCCCGTAGCCGAGCCAGACCGCAACAAAGCCCACGACCACGCGGACGCTCAACCACGACCGGGTCCGATCGAGTGGCGCACCATCGCGCAACACCAGCGACCAGAGCGCGATCACGACGGCCACCGCCGTCAACACGAGCAGCAGCGGGCCGAACAGATTGAACGAGAATGCGTTCGACACGTCACCGTGCATCAACGACACCCAGCTGCGGGTCAGCCCGCAGCCGGGACATGGGAGTCCGGTGAGCCGGCGGAACGGGCACACCTCGGGACCCGACGACGCGCCCGCGGGCGACCACGCGCATGCGACCGCGATCCCGGCGATCCCGACCCCAGCGACGGTGGCTGCTCCGGCCAGGCTCACACTGGACAAGGCGCGACCCGGCTCGGCGGTGGCCACCGCGGCATCCTGAAGACCCTGGTCGGCGCGTGGTTCGGACGTCACCCGACCAGCGTAGCCAGGCCGGTGCCCGTCGTCATCGATCAACCGTGTGACAGGCATCCAAGAAGAACGTGACAAGCTACTTACCGAGTAGTAAGGTACGTACTTACTACCGAGTAAGATCGGTGCGATCAAACCCTCACGCCAACCGGGATCCTCCCCGAGAACAGCTGGTGAACATGACTAGCCACACCGAACCGCGCGACACCTCCGCCGTCGGAAAGACCAAGCACCCGCGCAACTTCATCGGCACCGCCATGCGCGTACTGACCACCGTCACCGGCTCGGAGTTCGCCGAGAAGTACCAGATCCGCGAGCCGATCAACCGCATCGCCTACCAGGCCACCAAGACCGGCTTCCAGACCCTCGGCGCCGCCAACCGTGCGTTCAAGGCCGCCCAGGGCGGATCCGGTAAGGCCAAGCGCCTCACCAGCACCCCCAAGGACTACTTCAACCTCACGCCCGACGACGAGCAGCAGATGATCGCGGAGACGGTGCGCGAGTTCGCCACCGAGATCCTGCGTCCCGCCGCCTACGACGCCGACGCCGCCGCGACCGCACCCGAGGAGATCCTCAAGCGATCGGCCGAACTCGGCATCACCATGATCAACGTGCCCGAGGAACTCGAGGGCGCAGCCACCGAACGCGGCGTCGTGACCAACGCGCTGGTCGCCGAGGCCATGGCGTACGGCGACATGGGCCTGGCCATCCCGCTGCTCGCACCGAGCGGCGTGGCCACCACCCTCACCAACTTCGGAAGCGACGACCAGCAGCGCACCTACCTGCCCGACTTCGCCGGCGAGAACGTCCCGCAGTCCGCGGTCGTCATTGCCGAGCCGAAGCCACTGTTCGACGCATTCAACCTGTCCACCAAGGCAACTCGTGTGCCCAGCGGTTACCGCCTCAATGGTGTGAAGTCGTTCGTCCCGGCAGCCGGGTCGTCGGAGTTGTTCATCGTCGGCGCCCAACTCGAGGGCAAGCCCGCGCTGTTCATCGTCGAATCCGACTCGAAGGGTCTGATCGTCGAAGCCGATCCGGGTATGGGCGTGCGTGCCGCAGGCATGGGCCGTCTGCTCCTGCAGGATGTCGCCGTCCCGACGTCGGCTCTCATCGGTGAGGGCGAGTCCTCTGCTGCTGCCTACCGCGACGTCGTTCGGCTCTCGCGTCTGGGCTGGTCGGCGCTGGCTGCCGGCACCGCCAAGGCCGTCCTCGACTACGTGATTCCCTACGTCAACGAGCGTGAGGCCTTCGGCGAGCCGATCTCCAACCGTCAGGCCGTGGCCTTCATGGTCGCCACAATCGCGACCGAGGTCGACTCGATCCGCCTTGTCACCCTGCGTGGCGCGGCTCGTGCCGAACAGGGACTGTCGTTTGCTCGCGAGGCCGCACTGGCCCGCAAGTTGACCATCGACAAGGGCCTGCAGATCGGCCTCGACGGCGTGCAGTTGCTCGGTGGCCACGGTTTCACCAAGGAGCATCCGGTCGAGCGCTGGTACCGCGACCTGCGTGGCGCGGGCATCGGCGAAGGCATCGTCGTCCTCTGACGACCTACCGGACTTCAGGAGCATCGCAATGAGCATCAATCTGGAACTGCCCAAGAAGCTGGGCGTCACCATCGACCAGGCCCATCAGGCCGCCGCCGAGATCTTCCGGCCGATCTCACGCAAGTACGACCTGCGTGAGCACGCCTACCCGGTGGAGCTCGACACTCTGGCCAGCCTGTACGACGGTCTGTCCGAGACCGGCCAGGCCGGTGCCGGTGCCGACGCCGGCCGCAGCCGCGAGAAGACAGCGAAGCCCAAACCCGAGGGCACTGTCGTCAACGGCGGCAACATGCAGTCCGTCGTCAATGTGATGGAAACCTCGTGGGGCGACGTCGGCCTCATGCTGTCGATCCCCTACCAGGGGCTGGGCAACTCGGCGATCGCCGCGGTCGCCACCGACGAGCAACTCGAACGCTTCGGCAAGGTGTGGGCCGCGATGGCCATCACCGAACCGAGCTTCGGCTCCGACTCCGCGGCCGTCACCACAACGGCCCGGCTCGACGGCGACGAGTACGTCCTCAACGGTGAGAAGATCTTCGTCACCGCGGGGTCGCGCGCCACGCACATCGTCGTGTGGGCGACCGTGGACAAAAGCCTGGGCCGTGCGGCCATCAAGAGTTTCGTCGTGCCGCGTGAGCATCCCGGGGTCGAGGTCGTCCGGCTCGAGCACAAGCTCGGCATCCGCGTCTCCGACACCGCGGTCATCCGGTTCGAGAACTGCCGCATCCCCAAGGAGAACCTGCTGGGATCGCCCGAAGTCGACACCAAGAAGGGCTTCGGCGGGGTCATGCAGACCTTCGACAACACCCGTCCGCTGGTCGCGGGCATGGCCGTGGGCGTCGCGCGTGCCGCTCTGGAAGAGCTGCGGCGCATCCTCGAGGACGCCGGCATCGAGATCGACTACGACCGCCCCGCCGCCGACCAGCATGCCGCCGCCGCCGAGTTCATCCGCATGGAATCCGACTGGGAGGCAGCGTATCTGCTCACCATGCGCGCCTGCTGGATGGCCGACAACAAGCAGCCGAACTCGCTCGAGGCGTCGATGGCCAAGGCCAAGGCCGGCCGAACCGGCACCGACATCACCAACAAGACAGTCGAATTGACCGGAACCGTGGGCTTCTCGGAACGTCTCCTGGTGGAGAAGTGGGCCCGCGACTCCAAGATCCTCGACATCTTCGAGGGCACCCAGCAGATCCAGCAGCTGATAATCGCCCGCCGTGTGCTCAACAAGAGCAGCGCCGAGCTGAAGTGAGCTGAGCCAGAGCAGAAGTGGCATGCCGGAAGAGGGCCGGCATGCCACTTCCCTTTCTCCCCGCTGGGTGCGAGCCTCGAAGCCGTTGGCGAGCTGAAGTTCTCAGCCCGCAGGCACCAACAGCACCGGCACCTTGCGTTGTCCGATCACCCGGTGCGCCACGGACTGTCCCAGCAGCGCATCCAGGTGCGACATCAGCCCGCCACGCGGGTTCCCGACCACCACCATCAGCGCCGAGTATCGGTCGGCCACCGTGATGAGCAGGTCGGGAGCCGATCCATGGCCGCTGTGATAGGTCCACGACGCCGGCACGGCGTCGAGCAGCCGTCGGGCCTCCAGCGCATTCTCGTCGGCGGTCGCGGCGAACTGCTCACTCCAATCGGGCGCGTCCGGGTCGAGCGGCTCGTCATCGAGGTCGACGATGTGCACGAGGTGGATGTGCACGTCGAGCCGGTCGGCGAGCATCACCGCGAATCGAACGGCGGCAACGCTGTCGGGCTGGCGGTTCCACCCGATCACCAATGCGGCCTGCGCGCGCTTGGCCGGGGTGGGGCCGCGCCGGTGTCTGCGCAGTGGACCGTTGTCGTCGTATTGGCCGAAGGTGTTGTCGTCTGCCATGTCTGACTCCTCTACAGCGCCCACGCCAGGGCGAGTCCGGCCGCGCAGGCGGCCACCGATGCGACCACCGACGCCAGCGCATTCGCCAATGCCCTCATGCCGTCGCGGCGTTGCGCGAGCCGCGTCGTCTCGACCGACGCGGTGCTGAACGTCGTGTAGCCGCCACAGAATCCGGTGCCGAGGATCGCCTGCAGGTCCGACGGTGCGGCGTGGTAGATCACCAGTCCGGCGAGAACACCGAGCAGCAGCGAACCGGTCACGTTGATGACGAGCGTCGCCCAGGGGAACGTCGTCGGACGCCACTGTTTCACGGCGCCGTCGACCACGAACCGTGCCACCGAACCCACCGCGCCGGCCAGCAGGATCAGCGCAACCGTCACGACACCGCTCCTCGCCCGCGCAGGAGTTGGCCGGCGACAACGATTCCCGCCCATGCACACACAACCCCGAGCACCACGCTCGATGCCGCATAAGCGATTCCCAGCCCGACCGCGCCATGGTGACCGAGTTGCGTCGTCTCGAGAGCGAACGAGCTATAGGTGGTGTACGAGCCGCAAAAACCTGTGCCGACCAGCACCCGAATGGTGCGGCGCCACCCGTCGTCGGGCCCTGCCAGGGCAAGCACCTCAAGCAACGCCCCGAGAATGAACGCGCCACTCAAGTTGACACCGAACGTCGCCCATGGCCAGTCCGTGCCGTATGCGGGAAACAGGTGTTCGGTCAGGTAGCGCAATCCGGTGCCGGCGATTCCACCGAGAAACACGAGTGCGATCGCCCGCCACTGCAGATGAAGCGGGCGCGAACTGTCCGGATCGAGTGGCAGTTCGGGGTGCGAGTCGGCTGCGTGATCGGCCATGCGTCAGTCCTATCCGTCATTTCGGACAGGAGCCATCAGCCGTGTCGGCGGTTCGGAGCAATCACACTCCCGGTGGAGATCCATCACCGTGGACAACGGTAGCAGGGAGGAGGCGTGGATGTCCCGATCCTCACCGCTGCGGCCCTGGCCATGGAGTGCGGGAGGTGGGAAGAGTGCCGTCGTCCTACCTCCCGCACTGCTTCTGAACATCTGCTCGCAGCCCCTGGTCGACACGACCAGTACTCGTCGAGTCAGCGACTGACCCGCGACGTAGTCGGCGATCGTGGCCGCGGGAAGTGTCCGCCGGCGCGCGAAGGCGGACACCCCAATGGGTCATTGGAAAGCGTTGTAGCAGAGAGTGCCCCATACACGGCACCTTCTGCTACAACGTTGGCTGCTTGGTCGCACAAAAACTAGGGGAAGAAACTCTTCCCCTACCCCTGGAGTCCTCCCCGCGAAATTACTCGCGGACGACTCAACAAGCAGGGGCAGAAAGTAGGGGAAGAACCTTCCCCTACTTTTAGTGGCCCGGTGGCACGCTGACATCGTCATCTCACCCGCCCTTCGAGGCTCGGCTGGCGCCTCAGGGAGCGTATTGGGGGTGACGCATTTCCCCAGCTCAGCCGGATTGGTCACCACACTCGTCGAGTCACACGACCACCACGTACAGGACGATCAGATAGATCGGGACGATGACGTCGAAGAAGAAGATCGGCCCGGCGTTGCCCGGCGCGAAATTGCGATTCACCACCATCTCGCGCACGTGACCGACAGCTGCACCCAGATAGAACACCGCGAACGCGATGATGGTGGCCAGCCAGAACTCCTTGCCGAAACCCGACGCCATCACGCCGAGCACACCGGTCGCGAGACTGGCGAGTCCCACCTCCCACTGCCACGGCGTCTTGGCGGGCCACCCGATGGATTCGGCGATCGGCTCGCCGAAGAACATGTGTCCGCAGCCCGTCATCCAGCCCTGCACGCCGATCATCCAGAGGATCGAGTTGGCCAGCAGATCGTCACCGAAATGGCCACCGGGAGTGAGCACATCGACGACGGTCGAGATGATGGTGCCGGCGATCCCGACAAAAGGGATCAGCCGGATGGACAGTCGCAGCGAGCGGTCGAAGGCCGACCCGGTCGTCGGCGCCACCTCACCCGCCGATCTGCTTCGCCAGATCGGCCAGCACGTCCGGGTCCTCGATGGTCGACGGCACGGTGTACTCCTCGTTGTCGGCGATCTGCCGCATGGTCTTTCGCAGGATCTTGCCCGACCGGGTCTTCGGCAGGGCGGGAACCACGGTGACGTCGCGGAACGTCGCGACCGCACCGATCTGCTCGCGCACCATGGCGACGAGTTCGCCGCGCAGGACGTCGGGTTCGATCTCGACACCTGCCTTGAGCACCACATAACCGCTCGGGCGCTGGCCCTTCAGGTCGTCGTGGATGCCGATCACCGCGCACTCGGCCACCGCCGGATGCGACGCCACCACCGCTTCGATACTGCCGGTGGACAACCGGTGTCCCGCAACGTTGATCACGTCGTCGGAGCGGCCCAGTACGAACACGTACCCGTCTGCGTCCACATAGCCGGTGTCACCGGTCACGTAGTACCCCGGGAAGGTGTTGAGATACGAACCGCGATAACGCTCTTCGTCCTGCCACAGTCCGGCGAGCGTGCCGGGCGGCAGGGGAAGCTTGATGACGATGTTGCCTTCCTCGTCGGCGCCGAGCGCGTTGCCCTCGGCATCCACGATCCCGACGTCGTACCCGGGAACCGGCACCGTCGGGGAGCCCGCCTTGAGCGGCATCGGTTCCAGCCCACGGAGATTCGCGGCGATGGCCCAGCCGGTCTCGGTCTGCCACCAGTGGTCGATGACCGGCACTCCGAGCACCTCACCCGCCCATTCGAAGGTGTCCGGGTCGAGTCGCTCGCCCGCCGCGAACAAGGCGCGCAGCGAGGACGTGTCGTACTTGGCGAGTTCCGCCGCATCCGGATCCGCCTTGCGGATTGCGCGGATGGCCGTCGGTGCAGTGAACAACGCATTTGCCTTGTGCTGGGCAATGACTCGCCAGAATGCGCCGGCGTCGGGCGTGCCGACCGGCTTGCCCTCGTACATCACCGACGTCGCGCCGGCCAACAGGGGGCCGTAGACGATATAGGAATGTCCGACCACCCACCCCACGTCCGAGGCCGTCCACCACACATCTCCGGGTTCTATTCCGTAGATGTTGCTCATCGACCACGTGAGTGCCACGGCATGACCACCGTTGTCGCGCACCACACCCTTGGGCTTTCCGGTGGTGCCGGACGTGTAGAGGATGTAGAGCGGATCGGTGGCCGCAACCGGCACCGGCGCGACCGGCTCGGCGGCCGACGTCAATTCCTCCCAGTCCAGCCACCCGTCGTAATCGGCTGCCGCACCGCCGATCTCGGGACGGTCCTTGACGATCACCGTTGACGGCGGCGTCGTCGACAACTCCAGCGCACGCGCCACCATCGGCAGGTACTCGACCGTCCGCCCCGGTTCGAGACCACCGGAGGCGGTGACGATCGCGACTGGCGCGGCGTCGTCGATGCGGGTGGCGAGCTCGGGTGCCGCGAATCCACCGAACACCACCGAGTGCACCGCACCGATCCGGGCGCAGGCGAGCATGGCGATCGCGGCCTCGGGGATCATCGGCATGTAGATGACGACGCGGTCGCCTGCGCCCACCCCGCGGCCGGCGAGAACGCCCGCGAACCGTGACACCTCATCGAGCAGCGCCGCGTAGGTGTAGTGCCGGACCTCACCCACCATTGCCGAGTCCCAGATGAGGGCCGTCCGATCACCTTTTCCGGCGGCGACGTGACGGTCGAGCGCGTTGTGGCAGGTGTTCAGCGTGCCGTCCGGGAACCATCGGTAGATCGGCGGCGCCGAGTCGTCGAGTGCCCGCGTCGGTGCGACCTCCCAGTCGACACCCTTCGCCGCGTCGAGCCAGAAGCTCTCCCGATCGTCCTTGGCCTGCGAGAACGCCTCCGCATATCGACCCATTGCCCGTCCCTCTCACCGCGTAACCGTGTCTTGTGCCGCTTCGAGGGTAGCGATGTGATCGTTGCCACGGCGTTGCTTAGCGGGCTGTGCGTTCACCGGTCGACCGGCTGCGACGAGCGGTTGGAGAAGGTTCGCGCTCACCGGTTTCGGGTCAGCGGAAGCGTGGAGCTCGGGATCGATCCCGCCGACTCAGTTGCGATACTTCTCGACCACATCGGCCGGCCGAACGCCCGCGTCGTCCGGGTTCTGTCCCGCGTCGCGCTTGGCCTGACGCTGTCGCAGCAGGTCCCAGCACTGGTCCAGCGAGACCTCGATCGCGGCCAGCCGCGCGTTCTCGTCCTCGCGAGACACCTCACCGCGCGAGAGTTTGCCCCGCAGGTCGTGCTCCTCGGCGATCAGATCGGTGATGTGGGAGTGGATGGACTTGTCGGTGTCGGCCATGGTTTCCACCGTAGTCCGCACTGCGATGCGCCCGTTCACATATGACGCGCATCCCCGACCGCGTGTGTGACTGCGTCGAGAAATCGCCGGACGGTGTCGAGCTCGACGCCGGAGAAACCGGCGGTCACGCCGACCACCCCATCGATGAGTGGGCCGAAGAACGCCCAGCCGAGGGTTCGGGCGTGGTCGGTGACGACGATCGTCACTCGTCGCCGGTCGGCATCCCCCCGTTCCCGGACCACCAGCTGCGCTCGTTCCAACCGGTCGACCAAGGCGGTCGTCGACGCACTGTTGAGCCCGAGATGGGTGCCCAGCCAGCCTGGGCTTGCGGGTTCGCCCGCGCGCTCGCGATCCAACAGTCCGATGAGCGCTCGGACGTCGGTCGAGTTCATCCCGTGCATCGTGGCGAATCCCGATCCGAAGTGCTCGAGTGCCACCACCAGTCGTCGGAGTTGGTGGACCATCTCCAATTGCTCGTCGTCTCGCGGTTCATCCACGTGCGCGCCCACCCGTCGAGCCTCCCACTTTCCCCCTCGATCGTCTAACCTCTCGTTTATCGACTGTCTCGACAAACGAGGGAATTTGATGTCACAGCGCGCGATCAGCGAGTTCTCCCAAACAGCAGCCGGACACGAGTTCTTCGTGGCCTACGACGCGCTCCTGGCTCGCTGGCCCGCCCACCGGGCAGTCGACGTCGAGACAGCACACGGGGTCACCCGCGCAAACGTCTGCGGTCATGAGCACGCACCTCCGGTCGTCCTGCTGCCCGGCGGCGGAGCTACGTCAACCGCGTACACCCACAACGTCGCAGCGCTCTCGGCTACGCACCGTGTCGTGGCGCTCGACGTGATCGGCGACGCGGGGCGCAGCCGGCCAGGCAGCGGCCGGCCGCGTGACACCTCCGAACTGCTGACATGGCTTGCCGATGTGCTCGATGAACTCGGCGTCGGCGACGCGCGCTTCGTTGGCCACTCCTACGGGGCGATGATCGCCCTCGCGTTCGCACTGAGCCACCATCGCGATCGTGTCGGTGGTCTCGTATTGCTCGATCCGAGTTCGTGTTTCACCGGAATGAAACCGACATACCTGCTTCGTGCGCTCCCCGTGCTCGTGCGCCCGTCTCCCGAACGCCAACGGCGATTTCTCGAGTGGGAATGCCGATCGTCGGGTGTGGACCCGGTCGATCTCGATCAGGACTGGCTCACGGTCGCATGCATGGCCGCAGCGTTCCCCACGACCCGGCCAGTCGTCCCCCGACGACCCGACGCCCGGGCCCTCGCCACCCTGAACGGGTTCGGAATGACCGCAATACTGGCTCCGCACAGCAAGATCCACGACCCGACCACGGTGGCCCAGCGGATCACCGCGACGGTCGAGGATGCCACTGTGATGACACTGGCCTCGGGGAGCCACCACACACTCCCGCTCGCGCCGGCGGACGACATCAACCACTCATTGGTGAGGGCACTGAATCCGGGCCCCACCGAGTAGAAGCCGACGAATTGAACCAGCGGCACGCGTCAGGACGGCGCCAACCCCACCTGTGGCACCGTCGCCGGCCGCATGGGCGTGCTCTGAGCGGTCCGACGTCGCGGTCGCAGATGCGTGGTTCCGTCGGTGACGACGAACTCGATCCGATCCGCCAACCGGCGACGCAGCGCGCGAGCGAGCGGACTCGGACGTCCAACCATGCCGACCACCACCGCGGAGGCGTCGAATCGGTCGGCGACGCGACTCAGGACGGTCAGCGGATCACCGACCTCGCTGACCACCGTCACCGATCGCGCTCCGGCACGCTGCGCCACCTCACGCGCATGCCGCAGATGCTCGGTGGTGATGGCCTCGTCGGTGAGTTGATACGCGTCGGCCTTCAGCGCGTCATTCCAGGCGTTGGGACGACCGACACGATGACGCCCCGTCGTGGCGGTCACCACCACGACGTCGGCGCCGGAGAATCGGGCGCAGACCATCCGCAGCGCGCGTTCCGATGCGTCGGAGTTGTTGCAGCCGATCACGATCGGCCCTCGGTCGGGCGGTGGAAACCAGGTCGAGAACGGCTCCCAGCGGTCGAACCGATCGAAGATGTGAAGTGTCATGAGATGCCCCTTGAGCGGTGTGGATTCCCTACCCTCACAACGGTATGGAGGGCACGCGGGCGAATCTCCATGCCGGAGACGGAAGCCGAGTCCACCCTGGGGTGGACATGACAGTCCATCGTCGGATTGATGAATCCGGTAATCAGCGGCCTATTCTGGACTGGTGACGGGCCTCACACGAGAACTGCGGCGTCGCCTCGAACTGGTCGGTGGCGACTATCCGCCGCTGTATCCGGTCGTGATCCTGGCTGCGAGCGTCGTCCTGACCATCACCGCCACGGCACAACGATTTCCGTTCGACGCTCCGTGGTGGACACTCGCGGCGCTGGGCTGCGCACTCACCACCCTGGTTCTCGACTTCACCGTCGCCGCCAAGACCGGCGCTTGTGTCCTGATGCTGGTCGGCACGTCCTGTTTTCTCATGGACCCGGTGCCCACCGATGCCGCGCCGATGCAGTTGGCCATCGTCACCGCGATCTCGGCCGCAATGCAGTCGCTGCGCACCGGGCTGACCGTCGCGGCGGCCTCCATCGCCGTCATCACCGGGTTCGCCGCCTTCGGAGGATTACAGGCGCCCGCCTACTACATCTCATCGGTGGCCATCGGATGGCTACTCGGCTACATGATCCTGATCCAGCAACGCCTCGCCGACAACCGGGCCCGTGAACTGCGCGCCCGCGCCGACAACGCAGCCGGTGAAGAACGACGCCGCATCGCCCGTGAGATCCACGACATCATCGCGCACTCGCTGTCGATCACGATGCTCAACGTGACCGGGGCCCGTCGGGCGCTCGAACAGGACCGCGACATCGACGACGCCGTCGACGCACTCCAGGACGCAGAACGACAAGGACGTCAGGCCATGGCCGAGATCCGCAACATCGTGCACCTGCTCGGTACCGACGAGGCATCCGTCACGCCGACCCCCGGCGCCGAAGATCTCGAACGGCTGGTGGCCGACTACCGCAAAGCCGGTCTGCAGGTCAACTTCCGAACGGTCGGGGACGTCGGCCGACTCTCGGCGCCGGTGGGCGCTGCCGTATACCGCATCACGCAGGAGTCGCTCGCGAACGTGGTGAAACATTCGGCTGCGCAACGCGCTTCGATCGTTCTCGCCGTCGGTGAGGACACCGTGGTGCAAGTACACAGCCCCTGCTCTGCCGAACCACGACCCTCACGCGACGGAAAGGGCATCACCGGAATGATGCAGCGCGCACATCTTCTCGGCGGGACCCTCGAGGCGTCCCGGACCGGCGACCTCTGGTCGGTGCGCGCCGCACTGCCCACCCGGGTCGGCGCCGACGAGGTCCCAGCGTGAGCACCACCGCGATCGGCGAGCCGGCGGTGCCCGTCATCCGTGTGCTCCTCGTCGACGATCAAGAACTGATCCGGACCGGTCTGCGTCGAATCCTGCGAGCCAAGGACGGCTTCGAGATCGTCGGCGAATGTGCCGACGGCTCAGAGGTTCTCGCGGCCGTCGCCGAACACAGCCCCGACATCGTGGTGATGGATCTGCGAATGCGCAACGTCGACGGGATCACCGCGACGACCATGGTCCGCGCCCTCAACAATCCACCGCCGGTCCTGGTGCTCACAACCTTCGACGACGACAAACTGCTGTCCGGCGCACTACGCGCCGGGGCAGCCGGATTCATCCTCAAGGATTCGCCCGCGGAGTCGTTGATCTGGGCGGTGCACGCCGTCGTCCGTGACGGCGCGTTCCTCGATCCGGCAGTCACGAGCCGTGTGTTGCACGGTTATCGGGGCAGCGGGCACGAACAGATCACCCGGCCCAGTGAACTCACCGACCGGGAAACCGACGTCTTGCGCCTCGTCGCGCGGGGCCGCACCAACGCCGAGATCGGCGCGGAACTGTGCATCTCCGAGGTGACGGTGAAGAGCCACATCAACCACATCTTCACCAAACTCGATCTGCGCGACCGGGCCGCCGCCATCGTGTACGCCTTCGACCACTCGCTGGTGCTCCCCGAGTACGACTAGACATGCGACGGATCACGGACCTGCCCAAGGTGGAATTGCACGTCCATATCGAGGGCACGCTCGAACCCGAGTTGGTGATGAAGCTCGCCGAGTCGTCGGGCGTCGACCTTCCCTACGCGAACGCGGACGAACTACGCCGACGCTACGTGTTCACGAACCTCCAATCCTTTCTCGACATCTACTACGACAACCTCGACGTTCTGCGGACCAACCACGACTTTTCCCGTCTCGCATACGAATACGCCGTCCGCGCCCATGCAGGTGGCGTGGTGCATGCCGAGGCCTTCTTCGATCCGCAGGCGCATCTCATTCGTGGCGTCGCACTCGACACCGTCGTCGACGGATTGGTCGACGGATTTGCCCGAGCACGGTCCGACTGCGGATTCACCGCCGACCTCATCGCCTGCTTTCTGCGCGACCGGCCGGTCCGGGAAGCTCTGGAGACGCTCGAATCCCTGACCGCCATCGACGCCCCGATCATCGGCGTCGGTCTGGATTCCGCAGAACTCGGCAACCCGGCATCGCTGTTCACCGAGGTGTTCGCCCGTGCCGCCGCGCTGGGCCTGCGCCGCGTCGCACACGCCGGCGAGGAGGGCGGCCCCGAATCGATCCGGCAGGCCCTCGACGACCTGGGCGCCGAACGCATCGACCACGGCATCCGCAGCCTCGACGACCCCGAAATGGTTGCGCGGCTCGTCGCTGCGCACATTCCGCTCACCGTCTGCCCGCTGTCGAACGTCGCCTTGCAGTCCGTCGACGAGCTCGCGCGTCACCCACTGCCCGAACTCCTGGCGGCCGGGTTACACGTCACGATCAACTCCGATGACCCGGCCTACTTCGGCGGCTACGCCGAGGACAACTACGTCCTGGTCGCGGCCGCCTTCGACCTCGACGACGCCACGCTGGCCGACCTCGCCCGAAACTCGGTGCGGGCCAGCTTCTTACCCGTGGACCGACAAGACGAGGTGTTACTCGACATCGACCGATGGTTGGCCGACGCCCATCCCACCTGACACCGAGCGCGGGTTCGAGGGTTGTTGAAACCCGTCCGAATCTAACCCGCATACCTACGCCGGTTCCCGCGTTCAATGGGGACGTGACCGACTCAGCCCACTCCACACCCGTCGGACCACCACATTTCCAGTGGCCTGCGGACGTCCCGCGACCGCGATTCGGTGTCTGGGCCCCTGTGTGGGGCCCCTTCGCCAGTCGCCACTATCCCGACGACCCCTTCGATGCGTCGTGGGACCTCAACCGCCGCTACGTACTTGCCGCCGAACAACTCGGCTTCGATTCGACTCTGGTCGCCCAACACAACCTCAACCCGAACGGCGACGAGTACGCACATCTCGAAGCGTGGACGGGCGCAGCTGCGCTGGCCGCGGTCACCGAGCGTATCGAGATCATCGCCGCGATCAAGCCGTACCTGTTCCATCCCGTGTACTTGGCCAAACTGGCCACGCAGATCGCCGAGATCTCCGGCGGCAGGTTCGCGATCAACCTGGTGAACGCCTGGTACAAGCCAGAGTTGGAACGCGCCGGCCTCGAGTTTCCTGAACACGACCTGCGCTACGACTACGGGGGCGAATGGCTGTCGATCGTGTCCCGCCTCGTGGCCGGTGAGCGAGTTCGGCATCAAGGCAAGAACTTCCACATCGACGACTACATACTGCGGCCCGCCGATCCGGCGCACGCGCCACGCATCTACCTGGGTGGCGAGTCCACCCCGGCGCGCGACCTCGCCGCGTCGAGCGCCGACGCCTGGTTCATCAACGGTCAACCACCAGAGGTGGTGCGCGACCTGATCGCCGACGTCCGACGACGCCCGCGGACCCGCGACCCGCTGAACTTCGGCCTGTCCGCCTTCGTCATCGCCCGCGAAACCGAGTCGGAGGCGCTGGCCGAACTCGACCACTTCTGGCGCCTCGCCGAGGTCGACGCCCCCGAACTCGCCGACCTCGTCGCCAATGCCGACCCGAAGGCCGTCATGTTCCACACCTTCGAGAAGTACCCGCACATCGGCACCAACGGTGGTACCGCAGCTGGCCTCGTTGGTAGTTATGACCAAGTGGCGCAGCGCGTTGTGGAGTTCCACGATCTGGGCATAGAACTGTTCATGCTGCAGTTCCAACCGGTCGAGGCCGAGATGCGGCGGTTCGCCGAACATGTGCTGCCGAGGGTCGCCGCGTTGATCGCCGAACGTGACGCCAGCGGTCACCGTGGAGAACTGATTGCGGCGGGCGACGGACCCGTCTCGTGACCCTGCAACTGGACAAACGTGTCACCGCTTCTCCCACTGCGGCTTCCGGCTCGGCCCGACAACCCGCGACCGCACCGACAACGTCACCTGCACGCACCGCGCATCCGGTCCGACGCCTGCTGCCCAGCGGACGCGCCGCCCGAGTGTTCCGGCAATCCGTCGGACTCGTTCTGGTGGTGGTCATCTGGCAACTCGGCGCGCGCAGCTGGCTCGGCCCCACCACACCGGCACCCACCGAGGTGATCAACGCCGGAGCCGATCTCATCCGCACCGGCGAACTGTGGCACCACCTGGCCGCGTCGACGCGCCGCGTCGCGATCGGACTTGCCATCGGCATCACCATCGGCGTGGTCCTCGGCGCCGCCGCCGGGACCGTCCGCATCGCCGAAGACCTGGTCAACGCGCCGATCCAGGTGCTGCGCATGATGCCCGCGGTCGCGCTGGTACCCGTGTTCATCATCTGGTTCGGCATCGACGACACGTTCAAGATCGCGCTGATCATCGTCGCACCGATCTTCCCGATGTATGTCAACGTGTTCGCGGGCATCCGCAACGTCGACCACAAGCTCATCGAAGCAGCGCACTCGCTCGATCTGACGCGCGCCGAGATGCTGCGCTTCATCGTGCTGCCCGGTGCCCTACCGCAAACCTTCGTCGGGCTCCGACAGGCGCTCGGGATCGGCTGGCTGGTGCTGGTCGTCGCCGAGATGCAGACCACCACGGTCGGTCTGGGTTTCGTGATGAACGACGCGAAAGAGTACCTGCGCACCGATCAGATCTTCCTCGTGCTCGTCATCTACGCCGTCCTCGGACTACTCACCGACACGGCGGTCAAACTGCTCGAGCACCGTTTCCTGTCCTGGCGCAACGGATTCCAGGGGGCCTGATGACAACGTCGACAACCCTTGGCGCCGACGGGGCGGTCGAGGTCCGTGACGCCGGACGCAGCTTTGGCGATCGGGAGATCCTACGCGAAGTGGACCTCACGATCGCACCCGGCGAGTTCGTCGCACTGCTCGGGGCCAGCGGATCCGGCAAGAGCACCCTCCTGCGCGCCATCGGCGGACTCGACGACGGGTTCACCGGGACCATCAGCGCTCCGGCGTCCAAAGCCATTGCCTTCCAGGAGCACCGACTGGTGCCCTGGCAACCGGTCTGGCGCAACGTCGCTCTCGGGTTGCGCGGCCGGGACGCCAAGTCCCGGGCTCTCGAGGCACTCACCGAGGTCGGTCTGCGGGACAAGGCCGACGTGTGGCCGTCGACGTTGTCGGGGGGAGAATCACAACGCGTCGCGCTTGCCCGCGCACTGGTCCGAGAACCGCGTCTGCTGCTGCTCGATGAGCCGTTCGGCGCGCTCGACGCCCTGACCCGGGGCACCGCGCAGCGCCTCGTCGAACGTCTGTGGCAGCACCACCGGCCTGCGACGCTGCTGGTCACCCACGACGTGGAGGAGGCCGTTCTACTCGCTGACCGAGCCCTCGTCCTGCGCGACCACCACGTTGCCGAGGAAGTCGTGATCGACCTGCCTCGTCCGCGATCCGTCGTCGACCCCGAGTTCGTCGCTCTCCGTTATCGATTGCTGTCCGCACTGGGTGTCCAGACACCCGCACCCGCCACTACCGCGTCCGCGCAGCCGGATGCCGAGGAGACCACATGACCGAGCCCGACACCCTCACCCTGTCCACCGACGTACTGATCATCGGCGGTGGACCGGCCGCCACGTGGGCGGCGATCGCTGCGCGCGACAATGACGCCGACGTCGTTCTCGCGGACAAGGGCTACTGCGGTACCTCGGGCGCGACCGCACCCGCCGGTACCGGTGTCTGGTACGTGGCACCGGAGACCGACGCGCGAGCCAAGGCGAAGGCATCGCGGGAACGCCTGGGCGGCAATCTCGCCGACCACGACTGGATGGATCGCGTCCTCGACCAGACCTACGCCAACATGCACCGCCTCGGCGCCGAGGGCCGCTATCCCTTCCCGGTTGATGACCGCACCGCCGAACCCATCCGGACCGGCGTGCAGGGACCGGAGTACATGCGACGCATGCGGGCGTGGGTGCAGCGCCGGGGCGTGCACATCCTCGATCACTCCCCCGTTCTCGAACTCCTCGTCGATCGCGACGGACGTGTCGCAGGTGCCGCCGGACACCAGCGACAGACCGGCCGCGACTTCCGGATCACGGCGGGTGCGGTCATCGTCGCGACAGGCGGATGCGCATTTCTGTCACGGGCGTTGGGCACCAACAACAACACCGGCGACGGCTTACTGATGGCCGCCGAGGTGGGTGCACAGTTGTCCGGAATGGAATTCGGGAACGCGTACGCGATCGTTCCCAAGGGTTCGACCGTCACCAAGACCGCCTACTACGGATACGCGACCTTCTATCACGCCGACGGCCGGGTGGTCGACGGCGCCGGCTCCATGAAGGGGCGGTCGGTCATCGCACGAACCCTGTTGAACGAACCGGTGTTTGCGCAACTCGACCGGGCCGACGAGACGGTCGCCGCGCAGATGCGCCTGGGTCAGCCGAATTTCTTCCTCCAGTTCGACCGACGCGGCATCGACCCGTTCACCGATCGCTTCGAGGTGGACCTGCTCGCCGAAGGAACCGTACGCGGAACCGGCGGGCTCGACATCGTCGACTTCGGCTGCTGGACCGGCATTCCCGGCCTGTATGCCGCGGGCGACGCGGCCACCCGCGAACGTATCTGTGGCGGATTCACCGGCGGCGGCAGCCACAACTCGGCCTGGGCGATGTCGTCCGGAGTGTTCGCCGGGTCGTCGGCCGCGCGCTCATCCCACCGCGGCGTCCGCCCGAGGTTGCAGGACCTCTGCGGAGCTGGGCGCGCGGGACTTGCGCGACGGTCTGGGGACTTTGTTCCCGAAGAAGCACTTCGTGCTGCACAGGCCGAGTTGGTACCGTTCGAGAAGAACTATCTTCGGCACGGCGCGCGGATGTCCGACGCCCGTGCGCGTCTGGAAGAACTGTGGACTCGACTGTCGGACAACGACTTCGGTTCGTCGGACCCCGCTGTGCGACTGCGGACGCGGGAGGCGGCCGCCATCACCGCCACCGGCCGATGGATCTACGCATCGGCGCTGGCGCGCACCGAATCGCGCGGCATGAGCAAGCGCGAGGACTTCCCCGACCCGGACCCCGCACAACGAGGTCACGTGCTGACCGGAGGGTTGGACGAGGTGTGGGTCCAGCGGCGTCGGCCTTTGCCGCGGGTCAGCGCCGACGATGTCATCGAGGCATTCGTCGCATGATCGAACTCGTGATCGCGGATGCGTGCATCGCCTGCGACAAATGTGTGGTGGCCTGCCCGACCAACGTCTTCGACCGAGGTGACGACGGGGTGCCCGTGATCGCGCGGCAGTCGGATTGCCAGACCTGCTTCATGTGCGAGGCCTATTGTCCCACCGATGCACTGTATGTGAGTCCCGAATCCACCCCCGTCGGTGACGGATTCACCGCTCCCGAAGACCTGGTCGGCAGCTATCGTGAGCGCCTCGGCTGGGGCAAGGGCCGCAGGCCAGGCAGTCTGGTGGCCGTCGGACCGGAGATCCCGCATGGTGATCCGCCCCCACGTCGACCCGAACGACTGCGCCATCCCTGACCTACCTCTGTTCGCTTCCCAAGCTTAGGAACCCTGTTTATGCATCTCCTTCGTCGTTTCGCGCTGTTCCTTGCCCGCACGCCACTGGTCGGGCTGATACTGGCTGCCCTCGTCGGCCTCTCCTTGGCCGGCTGCACCGACCAGTCGTCGAGCGCACAACGGGACGTGATCGGAACGCTGCGGATCGGTGTCATCGGCTCGGTCAACGTCCTGACCGGGCCGCTCGGATTCGCCCACAGCCGAGGTGAACTCCTCAACGCGCTCAAGCCGCTCGGGGTCGACGCGGTGGAGGTGTACAGCTTCCCCAACGGCCCCGACCTCAACCAGGCGCTGCTCGGCGGCCGCCTGGACGTCGGGAACTACGGGGACACACCGGCACTCGTCGCCAAGGGCAGCGGCCTCGACACACGACTGCTGGCCATCACACAGTTCAACAACGACGCCGGTGTGGTCGTGAAAGATCCGTCGATCAAGTCCTTGAAGGATCTGGCCGGCAAGAAGATCGGCGTCCCGAAGGGCTCCTACATCGATCGGTACCTGCAGGGTGCGCTGCAGCAGGAGGGCATCACCGCTCAGCTGGTCCATCTGTATCCCGCCGACCAGGAAGGTCCGTTGAGTACCGGCGAGATCGCCGGCGCGGCTCTGCCCGGGGTGATCCCGTCGGTCGCCTTGCAGTCGTTCCAGCGCAAGGGATACCGCCTGGTGGATTCGGTCTACACCAACCATCCGGGGCTGGCCGGCACGAGCGTGTCGGTGGCGGCCAACCCGTTCCTCGCCAAGCAGCCCGACTTCGGCGCAGCGTGGCAAAAGCTGATCGCGGACTCCGTCATCTACGCGAAGGCGCACTGGGACGAGTACCTCGCGTTCGAGATCAAGAACTCCAAGGCCAACCCGGCCGACATCCGCGCCGCCGCCAACCCGGGAGGCTATGCCCCCGAACCATTCCCGGCCGCCGGCGTCCGACTCCTCGAGGGCACCAAGGCGTTCCTAGTCGCACAAGGCAGCCTGAAGACCGACTACTCCCTCAACGAATGGCTGTACAAGCCCTCACACGCCTGACGCGAGCACGTCCCGCCGGCTAGGTGCGAGCTTGCGAGCCTCGAAGCCCCTGGCGAGACAACATCGCCGCTTGACCACTCGCTACTCCACCGGAAACCGCACCCGGCGCACGCTCCAACCCGCCGTGACCAACCGTCGTTGGCGTTGATTCTCCCGAATATCGATCGGGGGTGTGGTGGTGTCGTCCCGGCCGGGTGGCCGCAACCGATGCTTACGGCGCACCAACGCCGTGACCTGTTGCGGCACATCGTGCACCCGGTTGATCCGCGCCGGATTCGGAGGCGCACCGGGTTGCGGATTCAACGTCCACGCCGTACGCCCGGCATCCGGACCCTCCTTGACCACATGCGTGGTGTACTGCCCCGGCTCCGGACCCACCACCCGATTATGTGGACCACACGCCGGACCCAACGTATCGATGTCGGTCACCCCGCCATCGGCCCAGTCCTTGTCCGCGTGATGAATCTGCACCTTCGCCGCCGGCACACTGCACCCGGGACACGCGCACCCATCATGATGGGCAAACAACAAGAACCGCTGCGACCGCGACGCCAACCGTTGCGCCGTCCCCAAATACAACGGCTGACCCGTCACCTCCGAGAACACCGCCAAATGCAGCTGGGCCTCCGCGGCCAACGCGATAACGTCCTCGATCGGCAGATCCGTACCCGTCGCCGTCCGACCAAACCCCGCGCGCTCGGCCAACTCGGCATCGGTGATCTTCACAATCACATGCGGCGGCAACCCATTCACCGAGCTGCCCAACAGCTTCCCATCCAACGCCGCCCGCAACAACGCCCGAAACGCATCGTGATTGCGCTGCGCCGGGCACCGGTCATCCCGCTCGGCCGCCGCCGCCAACTCTTCGGCACTGACATCGTCTTTCGACCCCTGCAACGGCGTCTCATCGGCCGGATTGTTCATCCCCTTGACCGCCCACGCCGTCAACACCGTGTCGAACATCGCCCGGGTCAACGGATCCAACTGTCCACTCAGCTTCGACATCAACTGAGAATCCTGCCGCCCCAACGACACCCCGCGCCGCCGCGCGCGATCGGAGTCATCGGTCAACGTGCCATCCGGATCCAGATGCGCCAACACCCGGGTCCCCAACGCAGTGATCTCCTTCGGCGTGAACTCACGCGCATAGTCGACCATGTCCCGCTCCGCCGCCTCCACCACATCCGCAGGGATCGCCGCCGGGATCTTGTCCAAGGTGTCCAACACCGCATGCACATGATCGGCACCCACCGCACCCTGCGCCACCGCCTCGGCCAGATACGGCCGTTTCGGTTGCAGCAGTTCGCCATACACCGAGAAATGCCGGGCCACCGCCGCCATCTCCGCTATCCGCTTCCGCGGCTGCGTCACCCGCAGACGCGTCGTCAGAAACGAGTGCACCGACGTATCACCCACCAAACGGAACGCGTCCCGGTCCGAGACGTCCATCACCCGACGATGACCCGACCACGCCATCCGACGCACCGCACGCTCATGCTCCCCGGCCACCTCCACGACCTCCGCAGACGTATTACCGGTGGTGTCGACCGCATCGATGCGATCCAACAAACCATGCAACTGCCGATACAGATCGACCACATCATCCCGACCCGACGGCGCACCATCAGAATCCGGATGCTCGGTCTCCGCGCGCACCGACATCAACTCGTCGAAATCCCGCGGCACCCCCACCAACCGCGAATTCCACGCGGCGCCAGGCCCATACAACGCAGGACTCGCACGACGCTCATCCGGCACGCGAGAACCAGAACCAGAATCCCCCGAAATCTCCGCCACCCCCACGCACCTCCCCCAAGCGCCATTCGAATACCTGTTCGAGGTTACGCGGTCAACCCGACACGCGCAAGGATCCTTCGAAAATTCCTCGGGAGGCTTTCAGCCACCCATGGTGATCACAAGCCGGCCCGGCCGGTCGTCGACCCACGCTTCGGCTACGTCGCTCAGCGGTGCCGTCCGCACGTTGATCGAAAGTTCGCCGCTTGCAGCATAATCCAGAATACTCGGGAGTTCCCGCAGCATCAGCATCGGATCGATGGAACCACCACCGGAACCGCGAATCGAGATCGGCCGTGCACGTAGGATTGCCGCGTCGAGCGCGATGTCGCGGCCCGCGACCGCCCCGATCTGGAGATACTGCACGGGAGAACGACTTTCGGTGAGGCTGTGCGCCCGGAGGGCTCCAAGCGCCATCTCGGCCACCGGTCCCCACAGATAGTCGAGAACCACATCAATGCCGTCGGCGAAGGCCGCCGCGAGACTCTCGGCAGGGTCGTCGTGAATCAGCGACACCGCCACCACGCGCGGATCGTCGGCAACGCGTGCAAGCACATCAGCGTTGCGGCCCAGGGCAATGACGCGCTTGGCACCGAAGTGCAACGCGATCCGGACGGCGAGGGACCCAGACGTTCCCGTCGCGCCCAACACCGCGACCGTGCCGCCCTTCACGACATCACCACACGTGACGAGCGGCATCCACGACGACATCGCGGGATTGACGATGGCCGCAGCAACCTCGGTCGCCAGGACGTCCGGGACCGGGATTCCGAAGCCGCGCGGGACGACGGTGCGCTCGGCGATGGTGCCGTACGGGTCCGGACAACCTCCGGTGTACACGCGTTGCCCGTCGATGATGCCAACGCCATCGACGCCGGCGACGAAGGGCAACTCGTCGCCGGACGAGTAGTGGGCGCCGCTCGCGACAGACCTGACGAGCTGGTGGACTCCGGCGGCGAGCATCTCGACCTCGACGAGTCCGTCGGACACGGCGGGGTCGGGAAAGTCCGCGCAGGCGGGTGGCTTGGTGAAGTCGGTGACGACTGCAGCTTTCATGATTCGCTCCTGAACAGTGTTCAAATACTCGTCTGCTAGTGTTGTTGAACATTGTTCAGAAGTCAAGGGAGCTCAAGGACACGCAATGGCGCGCACCACCCTCAGCCGCGAAGCGATCGTCGACGCGGCGTTCGAGCAGCTCGCCGAGAGCGGCTTGGACGGCATCACCGCGCGAGCCCTGGCCGCACGCCTGGGCGTTCGGGCCGGCGCGCTCTACTACCACTTCCGCGACATGTCCGATCTGCAGGATTCGATGGCGTCGCGCATCATCGCGGAAATGCTGGCCGAGCCGATATCACCTGAGGCACGAGCCGATTGGCGGGTGCTGCTCCGCACCAGCGCCCATCACATCCGGCGCACGCTGCTGTCGTTCCGCGACGGCGCCAAGCTGGTGTCGGGCACCACCCTCGTCGACGACGAAGCGCTGCGCAGTCTCGAAGAGCCGGTGCGGGTTCTCGTCGAGGCCGGGATGTCACCGGTCGACGCTCAGCGCGCATTGCAGACGGTCAACGTCTTCGTGAGTGGCTTCGTCGTGGAAGAACAGCACCGACACCCCACCCCGGGGCATGACCGCTTCACCGCGGACGATCGACGCGCACGGCTCGATCCGGACGAGCAGCCGCTGCAGTACGCCTTGAGTGACGAGGTCGCGGACCTGCCAACCGAGGCGTTCGATTGGGGCCTGGAGGCGCTGATCGAGGGAATCGGTGTGCGCCTGAGCCTCTGACTCCCGTCGGACAGTCGCGGATCCACCGCGACTGGGCAAGCTCAGCCCTCGGCAGCAAAGAACGCCTTGGTACGGACGTTCCACAGCAGGGCAGCATAGACAGCGGCGGTCACTCCTGTGCCAATTGCCGCAAGCAACACAAGCCAAGGCTGGGTGCGGTCGACGTCGGCCTCGGCCACAGCACTCCCGATGATGTCGGTGACTCCCCCGATCGATGGAACGGGGCCAACAGAATCAGAAAACCCCCGCCCGGATGTGCCGGACGGGGGTTCTCATCGTGGTAGCGGGGACAGGATTTGAACCTGCGACCTCTGGGTTATGAGCCCAGCGAGCTACCGAGCTGCTCCACCCCGCGTTGGTGAACACCACGTTACACATACGTTCGCCTGCGGTGCAAATCGATACCTAGATGTCGCCTGAACTGGGAAAACGCGACTCACCCCGACTCCCTTCGACGTCAATCGCCGGCGAAACCGACCCCGCAACATCGACAGATGCGAGCAACCCGACTGCGTGATACTCCTGTGACCGATGTCACATTTCGAGTACAATAGGCGCGCCGACGACCACCCGAGGAGGCACCATGACCACGCATCACCCGCACCGGCACGAGAGCCACGGCAATCATCCGATGAGCATCGTCGCGTTCCTGCTCATCCTCGGTGGGTTCGCCCTCGCCGCACTGTGGCTGGTCGCCATGGCGGCCGGCAACACCGGCCCGGCGATCCTGTGCGGATTGGGGATGGTCGCCGCGTTCGCGGGCGCCGTCACGATCTTCACGTCGCTGATCCACCGCTACCACCACTCACCGGTGATACCCGACAACACCCCGGCCGAGACCGACCGCTACTTGCACGAGTACCGCGACTGAGTTTCCGCCGCGCCCTGAGCGACCCAGCCCTCCGCTCCCTGCGCGACCCATCCGCTCCCTGAGGCGCGAACTTGCGAGCCTCGAAGGGCTGGCGAGACAACATCGTCATCTCACCAGGGGCTTCGAGGCTCGTCGCTTGCGCTCCTCACACCTCAGCCAGCGGTAGGGGGCTCGCACCTCAGCCATCGGTAGAAGCGCTTCCTCGCACTAGCTACGCCTGATCAACCCGCCGGCTGAGCCGCCTCGTACTGTGCGACAGCACGTTTCAGCTGTTCGAGTGCCGCGCCATAGGCCTGGAAATCGCCACTGGTCTGCGCCTGTGTCAGCTTCTGCAATGCCTCGTCCATGGCCTTGACCGCATCCCGCTGGGCGGCAGTCGGCTGCCCTCCCTGCGGTTGCGGCTGCGGTTGAGGCTGTGGCTGGTTGTCGGTGTCGGTCGGTGCCGGTTCGGGAATCCCGACAGCACCCGGGTTGATGCCGACCTGTCGCAACGCCTCCGCAGTGGTCGTCGCATAACCGATGCTCGACTGCCCATTACCCGGCTCGTAGCGGGTGATTACCCGGAACAGGCGCGGGAACGCCTCGGCCGCCTGCGCCTGCGCGTACATCGGGACCACGTACAGAATCCCGTTGTCCCCCACCGGAAGTGTCAGCAGGTTACCGAAGGTCACCGTCGCGGTGGCCTGGAGGTCGCGCTGCGATTGCGCCACACGCCCGTCGGCCTTCATCGGGTTGAACGCCTGCACGGGACCCGACCGCTGGTTGTTGCCCGGCAGTTCCTTGACGGTGATCTGCCCATAGCTTCCCGGCTCGGACGACACGGTCACGTATGCACCCAGGATGGGCCGGTCGAGACGGTTCAGCACCGAGGTCAACTGGAACGACGCCTGCTGCGTGCGTGGGTCCCTGGCCACGAAGTAATACGGCGGCTGGTCCAGACCGCGTTGTGCGGCATCGGAATTGGTGGGGTCCGGCGGAACCGACCAACGGTCGTTGCCCTGGAAGAAGGTCTGCGGTGAATCGACGTGGTACTGCGTCAGCAGCGACCGCTGGATCTTGAAGATGTCTTCGGGGTAGCGCACATGCTCGCGCAGCGATGTGTTCTGGTCGAACTCGGCGCGGCTCTTCACCGTGCCCGGGAACACCTTTCGCCAGGTCCTCAGAACCGGATCCTTGGTGTCGAACTCGTACAGCGTCACTTCACCGGTGTAGGCATCGACGGTCGCCTTCACCGAGTTGCGGACATACCCGATCGTCTTGTTGACCTGGGTGCGACCCGTCTGTCCCGGATTGAGGTCCTGGGCGTCGGCGGTCGCACTCTGCAACGACGTCGGCTGCGAGTACGGGTAGTTGTCGAGCGTGGTGTAGCCGTCGACGATCCACTTGATCGAGCCATCGGCCATCACCGCCGGGTATGTCTTGGAGTCGACAGTCAGCCACGGCGCGACCTTCTTCACCCGGTCCCGCGGGTCGCGGTTGTAGATGATCCGCGACGCGTCGGTGATCTCGCTCGACAGGATGAAGTTGCGCTCGGTGAACTTCACCGCATACATCGCGCGGGTGAACCAATTGCCCAGTCCCACACCGGCGGTGCCCGTGTAGGTGTAACGCGCGCCGTCGTCGCTGCCGCCGTCGAACTCGCGCGGCTGACCATTGTTGGAGCCGACGATCGCGTAGTCGGGATCGACCTTGGCGATCAACTCGCCGAAGTAGATCCTCGGCTGCTTCACCACGATCGGCGCGTCCTGCTGATGCTCGGCGTTGTTGACGTTGGTGGTGTCGGTGACGAAGTACAGCGGATCACCGCCGCTGTCGATGTCGTTGTCGTCGTTGTCGTTCACCGGTTCGCGGACACGGTTGGCCGGCGCTGCGACAAATCCGTCGCCGTGGGTGAATACGAGGTGCTTGTTGAGCCAGTTGGTCTGGTTGCCCTGGTACTGGCTGGGGTCGAGTTCACGGACCGACACGACGTAGTCGCGCAACTGTCCGTCGACCCGGTACCGGTCGACGGCAAGCTGAGTCGGGAAACCGTAGAAGTTGCGGCGCTGCTGCTGCTGACGGAACGTCGGCGACACCACATTCGGATCGAGGATACGAATGTTCGACAGTGTCGTGGTGTCTGCGTTCACCGTTGTCGCAGTGGCCGGTTGGGCGGTCCAGTCCCGCTGGTACTCGACATTGTCTTGGCCGATGCCGTAGGCCTGACGCGTCCCGTCGAGCGCGCGCTGGATGTATTCGGATTCCTTCTGCGCGGCGTTCGGCTTCACCGAGAACTGCTCCATCGCGAGCGGCCACCCGACGCCGATCAGCAGCGCCGAGAACAACATCAGCACCGTCGCCAGCGCCGGAATACGCAAGTCACGCAGTACAACCCCGGCGAAGAACGCCACCGCACAGATGATGGCGATGGACATGAGGATCAGCTTCGACGGCAGCACCGCGTTGATGTCGGTGTAGCCGGCGCCTGGGAAGATCTCGGCCTTGCGGTCGCTGCTCAGCAAAGAGTACCGGTCGAACCAGTAGGCAACGGCCTTGAGTAGCAAGAAGGTTCCGGCCAGCACGGCGAGCTGGATGCGCGCGGCCGTGGTCAGCGCTCCGCTGCCGCCACCGAGCCGGATTCCGCCGAACAGATAGTGGGTCACCAGGTTCGCGATGAATGCGATCACCACGACCACGAACAGCAGATTCAGGACAAACCGGTAGAACGGCAGATCGAAAGCGTAGAAGCCGATGTCGAGACCGAACTGCGGATCGCGGACACCGAAGTCCGTGCCGTGCAAGAAGACCTGCACCGTCGCCCACGAACCCTGGGCCACCAGCCCGGCGAGCGCGCCGATGATCACCGCGGGCACGATGCCGAACCAGCGGACCCGCGCCATGATCGCCGTCCGATAGCGCGCCAGCGGATCGGCGGGTCCGCTCGTCGGCACGAACACCGGTCGGGATCGGTAGGCCACCGCTATCGCGCCGAAGATCAGACCGCCGACCACGATCGTGGTGATCAGGAACAGGATGATGCGGGTCCAGGCGATGGTCGAGAACACCTGCGAGTAGCCGAGGTCCTTGTACCAGAGCCAGTCGGTGGTGATCGACACCAACCGTGGCCCGACGAGTAGCAGCACCAGAATGCCGACGCCGATCCCAATGGCGATCTTGCTCCTGCGTGACAGTGTCGGCATCCCTGCCGGCCCGCGAACGCCCACCTGACCCACTCTCCAAAATTCTCAATCCGGACATGACGTCGGCTGGATCTTCCGGCCGGTCGCGCCGAGTGTCGTTGCGCCCACTCTACTGACCGCTCGAAACGTCATAACGATCACATTCGCGTGTGGGTTCCCTGCCAACTGGCTGTGGAGGGAATGATGACGGCATGACACCTCGACGATTCTCCCCCGATGCACTCGGTTCGGCGATGCGAGAAGTCATCGACCACACCGCGGGGCTCGGTGCGCAACCGGCCGTGTTCGCGCTGGTCCCGACGTCGGTGCTGGCCGAATTGGAACCCGGTCTCGTCGCCGACGACGACGCGTCCGAACTGAGCCCCGTCCAGCAGGAGATCGACGACCTCGACGAATTCCTGGCCACCGCAGCCTGGCCGGAGGCGGTCACCGGCGCTGTGCTGACCACCCAGATCACCGTCGCACCGCCCGCCGACGCGGCGTCGCGACAAGCCGAGCAGCCCGCCCGGCTCGCCGTCGGCGTGCTGCGCGACGGACCGCGCCTCGCGATGATGCGACTGCTCACCGAACCCGCGTCCGACGAGTTGCTGACCCACCCCGACCTCGCCGTCGACCTCGTCGAAGCGCTTGCCGCGACGTTCGAGCCGGACGCCTCGTAACGCCGGCTCAGGTGCGAGCCTGCGAGCCTCGAAGCCCCGCCACCCGCCGGCTGAGGTGCGAGCCTG
>NZ_JAKWBF010000030.1 GCF_022513585.1 Gordonia gummivorans | reverse complement strand
TCGCTAGCGCTCCTCACATCTCAGCCAGCAGAGGGGAACTCAGCCGGCGAGCGTCGTCAACCAGCGGTGGGGACTCAGCCGGTGGAGCGCCCGGCGAGGAACGCCGTCGCGGCGTGTGCGGCGTCACGGGCGGCCGTGTGCAGACCCGTTCCGACGGCGAGCCCGGCGGCGAGCACACCCGCGAAATGGTCTCCCGCGCCGGTAGTGTCGGAGACCGGGACGCGATCCACCTCGACCGTCGATGTACGTACGGAATCGGCCACCACCACCCCGGCTGCGCCGAGGGTGATCACCACGGACTTCGACAACGAACACAGATCCCGCGCAACCGCTTCCGGGTCTGCCGAGACCTGCTGCGCCGAACACTGGGTGAAGTACGCGGCTTCGATCTCGTTGACCACCACAGGATCAGCGGCTGCGAGCACGGACTCCGGCAGCGCCGCAACCGGACTCGGGTTCAGCACAAACCGGCATCCACAATCGTGAGCCCATTGCGCAATCGAGTCAGTCACCGCCATCGGCGACTCCAGTTGTGTCAGAACAATACTCGGTCCGGCCTCATCGAGGGCCGCCCGCACCGCCTCGGGCGTCAGCAGGGAATTCGCCCCGGACACCACGACGATGCGGTTGTCGGCCGCCGCATCGACCTCGATGATCGCTCGGCCGCTGACCTCGTCGACCGTCACCACATGACGAACGTCGACACCGCCGGCCCGCGCCGCATCGAGCATCCGGCGCCCGGTGTCGTCGTCCCCGACCGCACCGATCAACGACGTCGGCACCAGACTCGCTGCGGCCATCGCCTGGTTGGCCCCTTTGCCACCGGGCCGTTCGATCAGTGTCGTACCCAGAACCGTCTCGCCGAGATCCGGTAACCGCTCGACCCGCACCACGAGGTCCATGTTCAACGTGCCGACCACCACCACCCGGCTCATGAGAGTTGCTCCCCCGGTTGGAGTTCGACGGCCTCTATGCCATTGCGACGCGCAAGCTCCACGAACTGGGCGCCCGGCGAAGAGAACCGCTCGGGCCGCACCCGCGACAGACCGATCGGCCACAGGGTTCCGAAATGGATCGGCACCGACCGTCGGGCGCGCACCACTTCGGCGGCCACCGTCGCCCGTTCCGGATTCATGTGCCCCTCACCGAGGGTCGGCCCCCACCCGGCGACCGGCAACAGGGCCAGATCCACATCACGCACCCAGTCGTGCAGGTCGGCATAGACGTCGGTGTCGCCGGCGAAGTAGGTGGTCGCATCCCCGGTCACCACGTACCCGAGCGCCGGTGTGGTGTGGTCGCCGCGCCGCCAGCGTCGGCCGTCGTGATCGGCCGGAACCGCGCGGATGGTGACCTGCCCGATCCGCACCTCGTCGCCGGGGCTCACCTCGATCAGCTCGTTGCCCAACCGCCGCAGTGAGGTCAGGGCGTCGGGAGCGCCGCGGGGCACCACGATCGGAACCTGCTCGCGCACAAGCCGCAACGACGGCAGGTGCGTGTGGTCGGCGTGCAAGTGCGACAGCACCACCACATCCGGGTCGAACACGCCGGGCCCGGACGGATTCTCGCCTCGGCGGCGCCTCAGATGGACCAGGCGCGAGGTCAGCACCGGATCGGTGAGCACCCGGGTACCGCGGTCCTCGATCAACGCGGTCGCGTGTCCCAGCCAGCGCAGGCGGGGCAGCGGGGAATTCACCCCAGTAGTCTCCCAGACGAGCGAAAGGATTCCATGCGCACCACCGCGACAATCTTCCGAGGGTTCGTCGAATTCCTCATCCTGTGGATCACCTCTGCGCTGGCCATCCTCGCCCTCGACAAGATCCTCGACGGCATCACCCTGCAGTCCTCCGACGTCGGCGTCACGGCGTTGGCAACGCTGCCGGCGGCGATGATCCTGGCCCTGGTGTTCGGCGTGCTCAACACCGCGCTGTGGCCGATCGCGGTGCGACTGATGTCGTGGGGCGGCCCGCTCCTCCTGTTCTTGATGACCTTCGTGACCAGCGGCTTGATCCTGGTCCTCGCGCTGTACCTGGTGCCGGTCGCCGAGATCGACCATCCGTTCAGCGCCTTCTTGATGGCGCTACCGCTGTCCTTGATCAGCTCGCTGATCGGCGGTGCGGTGGCCTCCCGGTCCGACACCGCCTACCGCCTGATGCTGGTTCGGCGCCAACGTTTTCGCCTACGGCGCGAACCCCGGCCGGCCGACGAGACGCCCGGTTTGCTCTGCATCCAGATCGACGGTCTCGGCCACGGTGTGCTGCGTCGCGCGATCGCCGACGGGGTGACCCCCACCCTGGCGAAATTGGTCCGCGAGTCGCACACGCTCATTCCTTGGCACACGGACTGGAGCAGCCAGACCGGCGCGACCCAACTCGGCATCCTGCACGGCAGCAACCACAACGTCCCCGCGTTCCGCTGGTACGACAAGTCGACCGGTCACACGTCGGTGTTCAGCAACCCCCGTGACAACGAACTGCGTGAGGAAGAACGCGCCGAGATCCCCGGACTGCTCGCCACGGACGGCGCCAGCCGCGGCAACCTCTTCACCGGGGGAGCCGCCGACAACGTGCTGGTGGTCAGCCGTATGCGCGGCGCTCGACTCGGCGGCGGCGCGGGCTACACGTCGTACTTCCTTGACCCGTCCAATGCGCTGCGCACCGTGCTCGGGATGATCGCCGAGATCGCTCGCGAGTTGCGACAATCCGCGCATCAACGCCGACGCGACATCCTGCCCCGCGTCCCTCGGGGCGGTGTCTACCCGTTTGTCCGGGCGTTCACCACCGTCCTGGCCACCGACATGACCGTCTCGGCCGTCGTCCGCGACATGATCCAGGGCCGCAGCATCATCTACGCCGACCTCATCGGGTACGACGAGGTGTCGCACCACTCGGGGATCTCCCGGCCCGAGACGCTGTCGGTGCTGACTCGAGTCGACGAGACCATCCGCCTGCTGCTCGCCGCGGCAGCGCAGGCCGACCGCGACTATCGCGTCGTCGTGCTCTCCGACCACGGTCAGAGTCAGGGCGCCACCTTTCGGCAACGCTACGGCGAAAGTCTCGCGCAACTGACCGGTCGACTGTGCGGCCACTCCGTGGAGCAGCCGCGCAAGAAGGCCGAATCCGAGGGCGGCCTGTACGCGGCCGCGAGCGTCAATGCCGCCGCGGAATCCGAACCCGCGCAGGCGAGGACGCCGGTGGTGTTGGGCTCGGGGAACCTGGGGCTGATCAGCTTCCCCGCCGTCGACGGCCGCGCCGACACCGATGCAATCGAGGACCGATACCCGGGACTCCTCGACGCGCTGCGAACCCACCCCGGCATCGGGTTCCTCCTCGTCGCCCGCCCCGACGGCTCCTCGGTGGTGCTCGGCGCCGACGGTAGCGTCGACGTCGCTTCCGGGGTGGTCACCGGCGTCGACCCGCTGCAGCATTTCGGCGACGATGCCCTCGACAAGGTCCGTCGCACCGACGGTTTCGACAATGTCGCGGACGTCATGGTCGGCGGTGCCTACTGGCCCGAGACCGACGAGGTCGCGGCCTTCGAAGAGCAGGTCGGTTCACATGGCGGCATGGGCGGTCCCCAGAGCACCCCGTTCCTGCTGTATCCCGCCGACCTTCCGGCGCCCGACGACCCGGTGCACGGCGCCCAGAGCGTGCACCGGATTCTGGCCGGCTGGCGCGACCACCCGCTCCCTACCTGACCCGAACGGTCCCACCCGCTCCCTGAACCTGACCCGAACGGTCCCACCCGCTCCCTGAACCTGACCCGAACGGTCCCACCCGCTCCCTGAGGTGCGACGAGCGCTAGCGAGGAGCCTCGAAGGGCCTGGTGAGACAAGCACTTTCGTCGACCACATGCTGACACCGTGCCCTCGATGCCGTGCACTCACGGTGATTGCGCCAACGAGTCACGTCACCAGGCCTTCGAGGCTCTCGGCTGGCGCCTCGAGCACCTCAGGCAGCGTAGGTTGGCTCCGTTTCCACAGATCCAGGCTGTGCGACGACGCTGCCCGGTCGCTTCCACAATCTGGATCAACGGTGGGTGAACTTCGGCTCCCGCTTGTCGACGAACGCCGCCATCCCTTCGGTCTGGTCGTCGGTGGCGAAGGTCGAGTAGAACAACGCCCGTTCGGCGCGAACCCCTTCGGCGAGGCCCGATTCGAAGGCGCGATTGACGGCGTCCTTGGCCGCCGCCGACGCGATGAGCGACTTGGCGGCGATCGTCTCGGCGACCTCGATGGCGGTACTGCGGCACTCCTCGGTCGGCACCACACGCGACACCAGCCCGGCGCGTTCGGCCTCGTCGACCTTCATCTGGCGCCCGGTGAGCACCATGTCCATCGCCTTGGATTTACCGACGGCCCGTGTGAGTCGTTGTGAGCCACCGATTCCCGGAATGACACCCAGGTTGATCTCGGGCTGCCCGAACACCGCGTTCTCGCCGGCGATGATGAAGTCACACAGCATCGCAAGCTCACACCCGCCACCCAGCGCGTAGCCGGTGACCGCGGCGATGATCGGGGTCCGCGTCCGCGACAGCTCATCCCAACTGCCGAAGTACCGCTCGTTCACCACGTCGGCGTAGGTCTTCGACGACATCTCCTTGATGTCGGCTCCGGCCGCGAAGGCCCGCTCCGAACCCGTGATGACGATCGCGCCGATGCCCTCGTCGACGTCGAAACCCTGGACCGCACCGACGACTTCGTTCATCAGTTCGGTGTTGAGCGCGTTGAGCGCCTTGGGCCGGTTGAGGGTGATGATCCCGACCCGGCCGGAACGCTCGATGATGATGGTCTGCAACTCGGACACTGAGGTTCTCCCTATGATTCGGCGGTGATTTCGCTGTCGAAGGTCAGTTCGTGCGGCAACGGTTCGAAGAACTTGTCCACATCGCCCGACGAAACATTCTGCGCCCAAGCAGGGTTGCGATCTTTGTCGATGACCTGAGCGCGGATACCCTCGGCCATGTCGGGGTGCAGCAGGCATCGCAGCGACACGCGATACTCACGCTTGAGGGTCTCTTCGAGGGAGTCGTCGCCGGCGGCCTGCTGCAGCGAGCGCAGCGTGACCGCGGTGGCGGTCGGACTCTTGGCCGCAATCGCGTCGGCCACCTTGTCGGCCTCCGGGGTTCCGACCGCGCGGAGTGCATCCACGATTTCCGGGACTGTGTCGGCGGCAAAGGCTTTCGAGATCCAATTGGCCTGCTCGGTGAGCGGCGAGGGGGGCGCAGCGGTGGTGAACGCATCGAGCGCAGCCGCCAGGCCCTCGGTGCCGATCGCCGTCCGGAAGTCGTCGAGATGCTCGGCGGGGACGAAGTGGTCGGCGAGACCGAGTGCGATCGCGTCGGCACCCTTGAGCGGGTTGGCGGTCAGGCCCGCATAACGGCCCAGGTTGTCAGGGACGCGGGAAAGCAGATGCGTACCACCGACATCCGGCACGAACCCGATGCCGACCTCGGGCATCGCCAGCCGGGTGCGGTCGGTGACGATGCGGGTGTTGCCGTGCGCCGAGATACCCACGCCGCCACCCATGACGATGCCGTCCATCAGGGCGACGTAAGGCTTCGGGAAGCGGGCGATCTCCGCATTGAGCCGATACTCGTCGAACCAGAACTTGGCCGACGGCGACTGTTCGGCGTGTTCGTCACCCGCGGCCGGGTCACCGCTGAGAGCAGCCGCGTCGCGGTGGATCGCCACAATGTCGCCGCCCGCGCACAGTCCACGCTCACCCGCTCCGGACACCACCACCACGTCCACCGAGTCGTCGGCCGCCCACTCGTCGAGCAGTCGCGCCATCTCGAGCGCCATCTGGTGGTCGAGTGCGTTGATCGACTTCGGCCGATTGAGCACCAGGTAGGCGGCCGAACCGATCCTCTCGGTGAGCACGGACGGTTCCGTCACGGCGTCTCCTCTCTGAGCCTGCGATTCGACCTAGATACTTGCATATCCAAGTAAATGTGTCCACGGGCGGGCACTCTTCGCTGATCGAGCCGACACCGAGCCGCCAGGCGAGGAGTCGTGTCGAGGTCACGTCTACGGTTGCCCCATGAGCTACTCGAAGGCAGTCGTCCGTGACGTGGCGGAACTCGGGCCGCGGTTCCTCCGAATCCTCTTCGACGTCGCCGACCTCGACCACCTCGCGCTGCCCGGCAACTCCGACGAGGCGGTCGGGCTCTGGGTCCCGTCGCCCGGCGAGCACTCCGTCCCCGCGATGACCGAACGTAACGGCGTCTGGGCCTACCACGACACCGAGAACACCCCGGAAGGCCGGAACTACTCGATTCGCGCCGTCGACCGCGCCGCGAGGACGGTCACCGTCGACGTCGTGGTGCATGCCGCTGGTCCGATCACCGAGTTCGCGCAACGCGCGCGTCCCGGCGACGAGGTCGCGATGTCGCACGCTCGCAGTTGGTACCACCCACCGGCCGACACCGACTGGTACGTGTACGCCGCCGATCTGGCCGGACTGCCCGCGCTCGCCCGCATCCTCACCGAATCGTCCATCCTCACCGAATCGTCACGGCCCGCCGCGCAGACCATCGTCGTCGTCGAGGTGGTCGACCCGGTCGATCTCGAGTTGCTTCCCGAGCACGACGGTCTGATCACCATCGTCGGCGGCAACGGTCACGGCCCGAGTGGGCTCGCCGACGCCGTGCGGGAGTGTGCGTTCCCGGCCGGCCGCGGGTACTGCTGGTTCGCCGGCGAGGCGGCGCAGTCGCGTGCCGTGCGCAAGCATCTTCGAGGCGAACTCCGTTGGAGCCGAGACCAATACGACATCATCGGCTACTGGCGATCCGAAGGCGAGCGCTGGGCCAAGGAGTACGAGAAGCACGGCACCGAACTGCTCGCCGTCTACGAGAAGGCGATCGCCGACGGCAAGGGCACCAAGGTGGCCGGCGAGGAGTTCGACGAGGCACTCGAACGCGCGGGCCTCTGACCCACCGTGTCCCCCGATTGGTGGAGGCGGCAATCCACCGACCGATCAGCCGGTGAGCGGAATCCGCACGAGGACTCCTCAGAGCAGAGTCATGGGTGTCACCGGGACCACCAACCCGGCCCACACACCAAGGAGCACACTCATGATCACCAAGACCCGCCGCATCACTGCCGGAGTCGCTGCCGTGGCCGCGACCGCCGGCATCGGATTCGCCTGTGCCGGAGCCGCACACGCCGGCACCATGCCCGTCACCCGGCCCGGCGAGCCGACCGTCGCGATGACGATCACCAACCACACCAACAAGCCCGAATACCTGGTCGGGGCGACCGCCGGTCAGGGCGGTCAGTGGGTCAACGCACCGCAGCGCGTCCTCTACCCTGGGGCCAGCGAAACCGTCACCGCGGTCGCGCCGTTCGCGAACTCGCTGACCGTCGACGCGCAGTACCGGATCGGCCTGTTCGGCCCGACCGCCAACTACGAGATCGAGAACATGAAGCACAACACCAACACCGCGATGAGCGGCATCTGGGGACCGCGCGCCCAGAACTACTGGATGAACAACAGCATCAGCAGCCGCTACCCGACAGTGAACGTCGGATTCGATCAGTGGTGAAACTCGGGCGTTCGACGAGCGCGTGAACGGTCAAGATCTGGGGACGCTCCCCGACTCCAGATTGCGCGCGCTCGTCGAACGCCCCAATGCCGCCACCTCGGCGTCCATCCGGGGCAGGATCTCGGTGGACGCCGCACGGGTGGCGTTCTCGGCCACCCGTGACGTCAGCACTGGTTTGATCCACCGCAGGAGACCCACCCACCCAGGGACATTGATCCGCCGACTGCGACGAGAGATTCCCCGTACGAACGCTTTGACGCACACATCCGCGTCGATGGAGTGCTTCATCGGACCGGGTAACGTCGCCCGCATCTCGTCGAAAGTGGGCATGTCTGCTTGTGATTCACGCACCAGCGGGGTGTCGAGCCACGACATGTGAGCCGACCCGACGTCGACGCCCGTCGGCAGCAATTCGAGTCGCAACGCGTTGGCGAACTGTTCCACACCCGCCTTGCTCGCGTGATAGGCGGCGAGTCCGGGCACCACACCGTAGGCGGCCGACGACGAAACGATCAGGATATAGCCCTTGCGGTCGATGACAGAGGGCA
The DNA here is from genome assembly GCF_022513585.1 of Gordonia gummivorans. Lineage (GTDB taxonomy): Bacteria > Actinomycetota > Actinomycetes > Mycobacteriales > Mycobacteriaceae > Gordonia. Next base: position 60,136 of record NZ_JAKWBF010000030.1, on the reverse strand, counting down.
AAGCCGCACGCACCGTGTGAAAGACGCCGGTGATGTTGATGTCGATGACCTTGCGGAACGTCGCCGGATCGATGCATTGAACCGAGCCGTACCCGCCGATACCCGCATTGGCGACCACCACGTCGACCCCGCCGAAGCGTTCGATCCCCTTCGCTGTCGCCACCTCGACCGCCGACAGGTCGGTCACATCGGCGATCGCGGTGAGCGCAGCGTCGCCCAACTCCGCCCCCAGGTCGTCGAGCGCGGGCGCGTCGACGTCGACCAGGATCAGCTTGGCACCTTGGGCGGCAAGCGCTTTGGCGGTTCCCCGACCGATTCCCTGTGCCGCGCCCGTGATCAGGACAACCTTGCCTCGCAGATTCGTGCCGCCTCGTCGCAGTTTCATGCGTGAATTATCCGCAATCTTCGTTGACTGTGCGTCGAATTTCGTTGATCGTGCACACGGCACGCACGGTCAACGGTTTGGGACGCACGGTCAACGGGGGTCAGTACTGCGCGACCTGGCCATCCTTGGGCGCTCGATACATGCGCCACAACAACTTCGGCATCGATCGCAACGGCAACGGCTTGGGCCAGTCGCGGGATCGGAGCAACGCCTCGGTCCCGCCGTCGACGGTGATGACGCTGCCGCACATGAAATCGGCGCTGTCGGACAGCATCAGCATCACCCAGGCCGCGAGCTGCTCGGGTGTTCCGTACTCCCGCACCGGCACCGGAAACGACCGCACGTTCTTGCCCTGCGCGCTGTTCAGTTGGGATTGCAGGAGCGGCGTCATCACCGGGCCCGGTGCGAGGACGTTCACCCGGATTCCCGCACCGGCCCAGTCCGGGCGCGTTCCGTGCAACCGACACCACTGCGTGACGGCCACCTTCGACGCCGCGTAGGCCGCGGGCGCCGACACCTGACCCCGCCGGCGAATCTGCCGCGCGGCGGCCTCGGTGTCACCGGCGATCAGGCGTCGTACCGCGCGATGGGGCACCAGCGGCGTCGACGTCGTCGAATTAGAACCGAAGACAACGACTTTCGCATTCGACGCGGACGCGAGCGCCGGCCGCCACGCCGTCAGGAGTTCGGTGACGCCGAGAACATTCACGTCGAGGATCGTCTGTTCCTGACCACGTTTCGGACCCAGCCCGGCCGCGAGCACCGCGCCGTCGAGCCGTCCCGAGCAGCGTTCGAGAACCGCCGACGCCGCGGCCGCCCGACCGTCGGCCGTCGACAGATCGGCGGCGATGTCCGCGTCGGTTCCGGGCCGATCGATGCCCAGAACGGTGTGCCCGGCCTCGGTCAACGATGCCGCCACCGCAGCACCCATCCCCGACGCCGCGCCGGTCACCGCATATGTGCCCATCAATTCCTCACTTGCTGCCGGTTCGTCACTTGGCGAGTCGGGTGTCGCGGTCCTGGCGATGCAGGACGCGGTCGTAGGCGTCGTTGTAGGCGCGGAGTTCGCGGAGCAGCGATTCGGGCGTCCCTGGTGCCAGGTCGGCGAAGACCTGCTCGAGTCGGCCCGCGCGCAGTGTGCCGTCGTGGATGAAGGCCTCGTGACCACGAGTGGTCGGACGAATCCTGCGGCTCGGTGAACCCTCGACGTCGAACCGTTCGAGGTAGCCGTGTTTGATCGCAGCGTTCACCTGCCGGTTCACCGTCGACTGTTCGAGGTCGAGGTCGACGGTCAGCTGACGCAGGGTGCGCGGGCGTCCGTCGGACAGCAGCCACAGGATCGTGAAAGCCGAGTTGTCGAGGATCGAATCGGGATGGATGTTGACCTTGCGACGAGTCAACCGGAGCAACTCGTCGGCCAGATGGCCGTAGACCGGCACCGGCCAGAACGACGCGTCCTTCTCAGCCGCCATCCCGACCCAACTCCTTCGCACGGCGAATGTCCGATTCGCTGTATGTACGGTACATATGTAGCCTGCATACGTCGCCGGAAATGATGCCAGTGGAGTGTGCCGTATGACAAGCAAACCCGACCTCACCGTCGTCGACGACGCCGGCGTGCCCCACGCGGACACGACCCCGGCCGGCGCGATCGGCACGGTCGTCGTGCTGTGCGTCGCGGGTCTGATCGCGTCGCTGATGCAGACGCTGATCATCCCGATCCAGCCCGAACTCCCCACGCTCCTGGGTACCTCGATCTCGAGTGCGTCGTGGATCATCACCGCCACCCTGCTGGCCGCCGCGATCGCCATGCCGGTCGCCGGTCGCCTCGGCGACATGTTCGGCAAGCAGCGCATCATGATCGGCAGCGGAATCCTTCTGACGGTCGGATCGCTCGTCTGCGCGTTGAGCAATTCGGTGGTGCCGCTGGTGGCCGGTCGCGCGATCCAAGGTCTTGCCATGGGTCTGATCCCGGTGGGCATCAGCCTGATGCGTGAAGTGACCCCGCCTCGTCTGACGTCGATGGCGGTTGCCGCGATGAGCGCGACGCTGGGCGTAGGCGGCGGTGTCGGACTGCCGCTGGCCGCCTGGATCACCGAAGAGTGGAACTGGCACATGCTGTTCTGGGTGTCCACCGCGTTGGCCGTGGTGATCACCGTGCTGATCGTCCTCGTGGTACCCCATATCGCCGACGCTGCGGGTGGCCGATTCGACTATCTCGGTGCGCTCGGACTCGGTCTCGGTCTGGTGAGTGCGCTCATCGCCATCTCCAAGGGCAACGACTGGGGGTGGACCTCGGGCAGCACCCTCGGTCTCCTCGTCGGCGGCCTGGCGATCCTGGTCCTGTGGGGTTTCTACGAGGTTCGGCACCGCGAGCCCCTCGTCGACCTGCGGACCACCGCAAAGCCCGCGGTGCTGCTCACCAACCTGGCCGCCATCGCCATCGGCTTCGGCATGATGGCGCAGGCCATCGTGATCCCGGCCCTGCTGGAGACACCCGAGTTCACCGGGTACGGCCTCGGGCAGACCGTCTTCGCGGCAGGCCTGTGGATGGCACCCGGCGGATTGACGATGATGCTGTTCGCCCCGGTGTCGGGGTTGCTCATCAACAAGATCGGCGCGAAGTACACCCTGGCCATCGGCGCCACCGTGCTGGGCGCCGGTTATCTTGTCGCCTTCTTCCTGATGAACTCGGCCTGGCAACTCGCGCTGGCATCGATCATCGGTTCCGCGGGCGTGGGTACCGGTTACGCGGCCATGCCGACCCTCATCATGGGCTCGGTGCCCATCACCGAGGCCGGTGCCGCGGTCGGACTCAACGGCCTGATGCGGTCCATCGGCACCACCGTCGCCTCCGCGGTGATGGCGCTCGTCCTGGCGAGTTCGACGACCGAGTACTTCGGCCGCGACTTCCCCGACCAGTCAACCTTCCACTGGTGCTTCGTGATCGCCGCCGCGGCAGCGTTCATCGGTGTCGCGATCACCCTGTGCATCCCGACCGCACGTCCGACAGCCGGCCCCCAAGCCGTGCGCCTCGCAGGCGATCAGCGCGTCGCAGCCGAGGCCTGAGATTCGACGGCCGTCTCCGACGGGGTGTGCTGCACGGGGCAGCCTTTCGCAAAGGTGCCCATCTTGTCGATCTGGAAACCGTTGGGGTAGCTCCGGATTCGCGGCATGTCGTGCACGTACTGCGGCTTGCGGCGGGACGGCAGGAACGACAGCAGCCGCGCCCTGGCCTTCAGTGCGCCACGCGACACCTTCCGTGCGATCTCGCCGGGTTCCCGATAACCGAACGCCTCGATCAGGGGTTCGTCCATCAACGACCGGCTAAACACGTCGACGCCGCGTGCGGCGAAGCCGGGATAGAACGACGCCATCAGCTCCATCGTCGCATCCGCCACCCGCCGCGCGCCGGCGTCGAAGGCGAAGTGTTGCGCCTCGTAGGTGTCCATGAAATCGGCGAAGTCGTCGTAGGTGGTCGGGATGTCCTTGATGCCCATGTGCTTTCCCAGCGACTGGTAGTAGCGCACGGATGCCAAGATCTCGCCGTCGGTGAGGTCGCGCCAACCGAAATCGGCCAGCCACCTGCGCGGTACGACCACGAATGTGGACAGGACGTAACGGAAGTCGTCGTTGGAGATGTCGTACATGTGGTGCATCTGGTTGATCCGACGGATGGCGCTCTTTCCGCGCGCACTGTCGAATCCCTCGATCAGCGGCACCTCGAGCAGGATGCTCGTGTCGTCGTAGCGCTTCTGGGTGGACTCGGTGAAGGCGGCGGTCTCGTCGAGCAGTCGGCCGATGCTCGGTACGGCGTAGGTCCGGAAGAGCGCAAAGCTGAGTGCCTGGTTGATGTCCCACGGGAACTCGAGCGTCGACAGGTTGCGATAGATCTCGGTGTAGTCGGTCTCGGGATTCAACCCGGCATTCGGATGATTCTTGCGGGGATTCACCATGCGCACTGCGGTCTCCTTCGTCGCGTCCACAAAGCGTAAGTGAACTTATTGTTTTGTGCAACAGGTCACATCTACACTGAGTGGGTGGAATCGACGGAACGGCGGCGGACGACGCCCTCGCACACTGCCAAGGTTCGCTACCTCGAGGCCGGGCTGCTGATCCTCGCCGAACAGGGGCATGCCGGGCTCAAGCTCGCGACGGTCTGCGGTTCGGTGGGCGCAACGACCGGGTCGTTCTATCACGCTTTTCCCAGCTGGGGCACGTACACCGCGGCTCTGATCCGATACTGGCGCGCCGAGAAGAGCCAACGATTGATCGCCGACGCGACCTCCGTCGCCGACCCGCTGGAACGTCTCACCTTCCTCACCGGCATCGCGTTGCGATTGCCCCACGACACCGAGGCCGCCATCCGCGTCTGGGCCGACCGCGACCCCGAGGTGCGCGCGATCCAGGCCGAGGTCGACGAGGAACGCCGCAGCTACATCGCCGACACCCTGGCCGCCGTCACCGGCGATCGGGAGCAGGCCGAACTGCACTCGAGAGCCGCCATGTACCTGCTCGTCGGCTACGAGAACGGCTCGCAACGATCCCTCCGGGCACTCGACTGGGCCCTGCAGAGCCTGCTCTCCCAGGTGCTCGCCGAATCCGGACTGACTGCGGCCCCACCCCAATAGGTCGCCTATCGCCCGAGGATCACGTCGACCGCGCGGGCGGCGCTCTGGCACGCGCCCTCCATGGTCGTGGTCCAGTCGGTCCGGGTCCAGTCACCGGCCAGAGCGAGACCGCGTACCGCGGTGCGTTGGTCGGGACGAATGCCCGCGGTGCCGGGTCGTTGCGCGAATGTCGATTTCGGCATGCGCACCACATGGCTGTGAATCACCTTGGCGCCCTTGGCACCCGGATAGTATTTGCGCAGCATGTCCATCTGGATGTCGGTGATCTCGACATTGGACTTCTGTGTCAGCTCGTAGGCGGCCGACACCGTCGTCGAATAGAAGTGGTTCTCCGTGGCGTCGCGGCCATGCATCCGCTGGCGGTCCCAAACCTGTTCCAGGACAACCTCTCCCCCGTAGAGGATCTCGCCCCAGTCCGACATCCCGATCGAGCGGTCGAGGTAAAGATTGACACTCACGATCGGCACCGGAGTCAGGGCTTGCGCTGCGGCATAGATCTTTTCGTGACCGGGCACCTGGTCCAGCAGACCGGCGATGTTCCAGACCGGGACCGCGCAGACGACGGCATCGGCAGCGATGTGTTCGCCGCCGACCAGCGTCACACCGGTCACGGCCCCGTCGGCGACATCGACGGACGAGACGACGGCCCGGTGTCGGACGTCGACACCCGCGTCGGCAAACTTCTTCTCCGCGCCATCGATGAACAGGGTGTCGAGATCGACTGTGGGATAACCGATCGAGATCGGCGTCTTGGTTGCACGGGCCCGTCGCATGCCGGTCACCAACAGGTCTGCGGGCACCTTGGCCGAGGAGATGTCGGGCTTGTCGCCGGTCAGTCCGATCACGATGCCGTCCCACAGCGCGTCGCGTGCCGATTGGGGCATACCGATGCGGCGGAACCATTCGTCGGCGGTGACGTCGTCGAGCCACGCCGGTTGTCGTAGTGCCTGCCGGATCAGTGTCGCCTGCGCCCGCGCGGTCCGCAGTTTGTCCAACCCCTTCACACCCGGCAGGTCACCGAGCGCCGTCCGCAGGCCGGACACTCCCGAGAACGACGACGTGCGGGTTTCCCCGCCGGGCATCCGCATCGTCATGTGACCCGGAAACGCCACATGCTTGCGGGTGCCGACACTGTCCAGATACCGCATCAGGTGCTCGTAGCCGCTGGCGAAGACGTGTTGCCCGTTGTCGGGTACGTCGTCGACCGCGGCCAGCGGCATCGAGATGGTTCGACCACCGAGCGATCCCCGACGCTCCAGCAACGTCACCCGATGACCGGCTTCGGCGAGCCACACCGCCGACGCCAGACCCGCCAGTCCTCCACCCACGACCACACAATGCATGGACCGAGGGTAACCGTCAGGCGTGACCGAAGCGAGACGAACCGGTATGAATCGTCTCAACCACTCGAAGGGTCGCCCTGGTCCCGGCATGATCGCGTTCCGGGGTGTCGGCGCCGGAGATCAGATCGGCGAATCGTCGTATCTCGTGCTCCATGTTGTTGTGCGGCACGTCGAGCTCGTAGTCGCGCTGCACACCGTCGAGGCTGGTCACCGTGGCTGTTCGCGGTTCGGCGACGTGGTCGAAGGTGATGGTGCCGCGCTCTCCCTGAATCTCGTTGACGCGGTTCGACGCGGTGATCTTCGAGTAGGACAGATCCACGATGAAGCCGTCGTAGATTGCGAGCGCGGCCCCTGCTCCATCTGCACCACCGGGAATGGGGATCGCTGCACCGAGCACCCGGTCGGGTTCGCCGAAAAGGTGGATCATCGCGGCGATCGGATACACCCCGAGGTCGTATAGCGCACCGCCGGCCAGCGCGGGGTCGAAGATGTTGACGCGCTCACCGGCGAGTACTTTGTCGTAGCGCGCCGACCGCTGGCAGTAGGCAAACGATGCTCGACGCAACACGCCGATCTCGGGAAGCAGTTCGGCCAGCGCAGCCATTGCCGGGTCGTACACATTGCGGATCGCCTCCAGCACGATGACGTCTGCCGCCGACGCCGCCGCCGCCAGCTCGTCGAACTCTGCGACGGTCGGAAATGCGGGCTTCTCGACGAGGACGTGCTTGCCCGCACCGATCGCCTGGAGCGCCTGGTCGTGATGAATGCCGTTGGGAGAGGCGATGTACACGGCGTCGACGTCGGCCGACGCGAGCAATCCGTCGAGATCGGCACTCGACTGCGCAATCCCCGTCTCGGCGGCGAACTGCGCTGCGTGTTCGGAGTTGCGCGAGTAGGCGGTCGCGACCTGCACTGCCGGCACCTGCGCAGCAGCGTCGAGGAAGGTACGGGTGATGGTCGACGTCCCGATGGTGGCGATGCGGATCATGTGGTCAATTGTTGCCCTCACGAGGCCGACACTCACCGACGTTCTCCGAATTCAGCGCACGCCCAGCCCGAAGAAGTCGGCGATCGCGGCGGTGGCGTCGAGTGCAGCGGGCTGCGATGCCGATCGAGAACCCGGCCATTCGTGCCCACCACCGGCAACGGTGATGAGCTCGACCGTACGTCCGGCACGGCATCGCGCCGTCGAGATCGTCAGACGTCCCGACCTGCCGATCCTCGGGGGCGCGCACCGATCGGCGTTGCGCCACAACGCATTGTCGGCAGCCACGGACAGTCCGTTCACCCGAGCCCCGCCACCTCCGAAGGGCAGTCCCGGTCCGCCGCGATACGGGACCCGTGGGTCGGCATCGCCATGGATGTGCAGAACGGATGTCGGGGCGGGTGACGAGCACCGGCTGACGATGGTGCCGGCCACGACAGCCACGGCCGCAAACAGATTGGTCTGGCACGCAAGGCGATAGGTCATCATGGCACCGTTGGACATGCCGGTCACGTAGATGCGCCGCGGGTCGATCGAGGTCCTCTTGGACACGTCCGCGACGACCGCACGAATGAATCCCACGTCGTCGACGTTGCGCTGTTGCGCAGGACCACAACAGGTTCCGGCATTCCACGACCGTCGGAATCCGTCGGGATAGGCAACCACGAATCCCCGACGCTGCGCCTGTGAGTCCCACCCATAGGCCCGCTGCGCCTGGCGGGCCGAACCGTATCCGCCATGCAGCACCACGACGAGCGGTGCGGCACCTGGGCGCGATCGGGGCACGAACAGCTGATACTGACGCTCGAGCCCACCATGATTCAGCTGGTGCGACGAGCGGCCGGTCGGGGCGGCAGCCGCGTTCGACGGAACCATCAGGAGTGCCGCAAGCACGGCGAGGCAGACCACGGCGCAAGCATGGCGAGATCGGGTGAGGACCATACGAACCATTTTGACAAGATACTTGCCTAAATGCAACGCCTCTCCTGAGCCGAGGTGCCCCTACCGCTCCCGGAGGTGCGAGGAGCGAAAGCGACGAGCCTCGAAGGGCTGGTGAGACAACAATGTCGTCTCACCAGAGGCTTCGAGGCTCGCAGGCTCGCACCTCAGCCATCGGGACGGCCCTGCTCAGCCAGCGGGAGGGCGCGGATGCATCTAGGAGGCGGCGGAGACCTCTTCCCGATTTGAAAGACTGATCGCATGCAGTTGCCCCCGCGTACGACACCGGCGCTCGTCCAGGCGCTGGCGCGTCGTGCCGGGCCACGGGTTGCGGCGGCATTCGCCGAAGCGGGACTCGACGGCGTCACCCCTGCGCAAGCGGTCGCGCTGGTTCCGCTGGTGGAGTCGCCGCGTCATGCGTCGGATCTGGCCGAGATCAACGGGGTCAGCCGGCAAGCCGTCGCCCAAGCACTCACCGCACTCGAGAAGGGCGGCTACGTCCGGCGGATCACCGACCCGGACGACGCGCGCGCAAAGCTCATCGAACTCACCGAACGGGGATGGCTGGCTCTGCGCACCATGCGTCGAACGGCATTGGAAGTGGAGCGGGAGTGGGAGGCGACGCTCGGAGCCGAGGACGCAGCCACGTTCCGGGCCCTCCTGAGTCGCTTGCTCGACACGTCTACGTGAAATACGACGCGTACTGCGCATACGGGACCTGCCCAGTGGCGCTCGCCTTGATCGCACGGGCCACGGCCGGCGGGATCGGGGCCCAGTACGCGGGCATCGCCGCTGCGATGTCGGGCTTCACGATGTAGAGCAACACGAAGTTGACCAGCCACAGTGGCGGCGCCATCGACATGCCGACGGTCGCGGTGCGAACGTTCTTGGTGTTGGCGACCAGCTGCGCCTCACCCGAGATCTGCTGTGCGACAAACCCGAACGGTAGTTCTGCCGTGTAGGCCGACCGATAGAGCGCTTCCAGGGAGCGCCGCGCACCATTCGCCCGCATCCAGTTCCCGACATAGCCGCCGGGCGCGATGAGCGTGTTCACCTGGCGAGTCGGAGCACTGGCATTCGCCGGACTCTGCAACATGCCGCTCTTGGTGACGTAGAGGCCGTAGCTGCCCAGGATGGAACCGCCGAAACCGGGGCGCCCGTTGGTGTTCGTCAGGATACCCAGACAGGCATCGATGATCTTGGCAGACTGCTTCGACCCACCCACGCCGCTGCCCGTGACGAAATCGCGATACTGTTTCTCGCTCAACGCGTCGGCCGGCGTCAATCCCAGGCCGCGTGCGATCCGTTCCGCGGCCTGACGACCCACGGGTCGGTTCAGCTGACCGGGCGACGTCAACTTCGCCGGCGCGTAGGGAAGGTAGCGCTCCGGCCCGGCGAATGGTTGCGCAAAACCTGTGTCCTGCGTCTGCGCACGAGGCGGTGCCCCGTGCGCCGACGGAGAGATCACGAGGGGAATCGCGCACATCGTCATGATGAGCGGGACGATGATGACACTGCGAAGTCTGCGCGACGGGCGAACTGGCATGGCGAACCATACCAACGCTCACCAACGCGGACAGGTGTTCTCGAAACTCGGGTCGATCGACTTCATGTAACCGGTGTCGTCGCGATCGCGCACACCGCAATCCAGGTACTGCTGATGCAGCCGCTCCAGCGCGGCCTCGTCGACCTCGACACCGAGCCCAGGGCCGGTCGGCACCGGCACCGCCCCGTCGACAAAACCGAGCACACCCGGCTTCACCACATCCTCGGTCTTCCACGGCCAGTGGGTGTCACACGCATAGGTGAGATTCGGTGTGGCGGCGGCCAGATGGGTCATCGCGGCCAGGCTGATGCCGAGATGGGAGTTGGAGTGCATCGACAGGCCCATCCCGAAGGTGTCGCAGATTCCGGCGAGCAGTCGCGATCGCTGCAGACCACCCCAATAGTGATGATCGGACAGCACCACCGACACCGAATTCTTGCGCATGGCCGGCTCGAGATGATCGAAGGCGACGACGCACATGTTGGTCGCGAGCGGCATCTTGGCCTCGGCGGCCACCTCGGCCATCCCGTCGAGTCCCGGTGTGGGGTCTTCGAGATACTCGACCACGCCGTCGAGTTCGGCGGCCACCCGGATCGACGTGTCGACGGTCCAGGCCGCATTGGGGTCGAGTCGCAGCGGCACATCGGGGAATTCAGCGGCCAGGGCCTTGATCGCCGCAACTTCCTCATCCGGCGGGAACACGCCGCCCTTGAGTTTGATTGCGGTGAAGCCGTACTCGTCGATCATGCGATGCGCTTGGCGGATCAGCCCACCGGGCTCGATTGCCTCACCCCAGCTGTCCTCGACTCCGCCGGGATGCCCCGCCCACTTGTAGAACAGGTAGGCGCTGAACGGAACCCGATCGCGCACCGCACCTCCGAGCAGGTCGCTGACCGGACGGCCGAGGCTCTTGCCCTGGACGTCGAGGCAGGCCACCTCGAACGGCGAGAACACACGATCCGTCGTGCTGGCGGTGGTGATCATGCCGGCGACGCCGTCACCGCCGGTCACCGACAACTGTCCGATCCGCTCGTCGATCGTGGTGCGGATCAGGTTGAGGGAGAACACATCCAAGCCGACGATGGCCTCGGCGGCGGCTTCCATCCGGGTGATGTGCGCAGTATCGGCATACGTCTCGCCGACTCCCTGCAGACCGCCGGCGGTATCGATTCGGATGATCGCCCGCAACGCATACGGCTGGTGCACACCAACGGTGTTCAGCAATGGCGGGTCGACGAATGCCACGGGTGTGACGGTGACGCCGGTGATGACTGTCGGTTGCATGGGACCGGCTGCCTCAGACGGCCGCGCTGGTGGCCAGCGAACCGGCCAGGACGGCACGACCAGCGGCGGTGATTCGTTCGAGTTCCGCGCGATGCTCGTCGGTGAGTCCGACGAGAGGTGCGCGTACTGGTCCGGCGTCGATACCTTCCATGGTCACGCCCTCCTTCACCAGCGACACCGCATACCCGGGAACCTTGTTGCGCAGGCGCACGAGTGGGTGGAAGAAGTCCCGCAGCAACGCCTCGGTGAGTTCGGTGTTGCCGGTTTCCAGCGAGTTGTAGAACGCGAGGGCCAGTTCCGGCGCGAAGGCGAAGGTCGCCGACGAGTACAGGGTCACGCCGATGGCGCGGTAGGCCTGCTGGGTGATCTCGGCGGTCGGCAGGCCGTTGAAGAACAGGAACTCCTTGCCGGAATCTGCCAAGGCAGCCTTCACGGCGATCACGATCCGCGACACGTTGTCGAGATCGCCTGTGCCGTCCTTGAATCCGATGACGGTGGGCAGCTGGGCGACCTTGATCGCGGCGGCTTCGTCGAAGACCGCGTTGCCACGGTTGTAGACGATGACCGGCAGGTCGGTGGTCGATGCGACGGCGCGCGTGTACTCGACGAGTCCGGCCGGCGGCATGGTGACGAGATACGGTGGGAGCAAAAGGATTCCGTCGGCACCATTCGCCTTGGCACTGGCCGCGAATTCCTTGGCCTGGACCAGCGAACCGCCGGCACCGGCGAACACCGGCACCCGACCGCCGACGGTCTCGACGGTGCGGCGCACGATCTCGCCGAACTCGCGCAGGCCGAGCGCATGGAATTCGCCGGTGCCGCAGGCGACGAAGACGCCGCCGGGGCCGGCTGCGACACCGCGGTCGATGTGCTCGACGAGACGGTCGTAGTCGACCTCGCCGTCGGGGCCGAAGGGTGTGACGGGGAAGAACAGTACGCCGTCAAGCATGGTGAGCTCCTTGAATTTCTGTGTGTGGTCAGTCGCGGGTGAGTTCGCCGTCGATGCGGCGCCAGATGTGTTCGGGGTTGCCGTCGGCGATGGCGGCAGGCCGCAGGGCGTCGGGGACGTCCTGATAGGCAACGGGTCGCAGGAATCGTTCGATCGCCAGCGATCCGACGGAGGTGGTCCGGCTGTCGGAGGTGGACGGATAGGGTCCGCCGTGCACCATCGCGTGCCCCACCTCGACACCGGTGGGCCAGCCGTTGAACAGGATTCGACCCGCCTTGAGTTCCAGATCGCCGACCAACTCGGCGGCGTCGTCGTGATCGGTGTCAGCGGCGTGAACCGTAGCGGTCAGTTGTCCCTCGAGCTTCGCGGTGACCTCGCGAACCTGCTGCTGGTCACGGCATTTGACGATCAGGCTCGACGCCCCGAAGATCTCCTGTTGCAGCTCCGTCGACGCGAGGAAGGTGTCGGCGTCGGTGGCGAACAACGCCGCACGGCACGCGTTGGGCCCCTCGGGACGCTCACCTCGCGCCACCACCGTTGCCGCCTTCTCGAATTCGTCGACACCTCCGGTGTAGGAGCGCGCGATGTTGGGAGTCAGCATCGGGGTCGGGGTGCTGCCGGACACGGCTTGGGAGGCGGATTCGATGAAGGTGTCGAGGTCGGGGCCGTCGACGGCGATCACCAGCCCGGGGTTGGTGCAGAACTGTCCCGAGCCCATCGTCAGCGAGCCGACGAAGGCGCGTCCGAGTCCGGCCGCGTCGGCGCGGAGTGCGCCCGCAAGTGGATACACCGGATTGATCGAACTCATCTCGGCGTAGACGGGAATCGGCTCCGGGCGGGCGGCTGCCGCACGAACAAGAGCCGTGCCACCTGAGCGGGAGCCGGTGAAGCCGACGGCCTTGATGTTCGGATCGGTCACCAGGGCAACGCCGAGTTCCGAACCCGCGCCGTACAGCAGGGAGAAGGTGCCCGCGGGCATGCCGCTGGCCACGATGGCGGCGGTGATGGCCTTCCCCACCAGCTCCGAGGTACCCGGATGCGCGTCATGTGCCTTCACCACGACAGGGCATCCGGCCGCCAGGGCCGAGGCGGTGTCGCCGCCGGCGACGGAGAAGGCGAGCGGAAAGTTGCTGGCGCCGAACACCGCCACCGGCCCGAGGGGGATGCGGCGCTGGCGGATGTCGGGACGGGGCAACGGCGTCCGGTCCGGCAGCGCCGGGTCGATACGTGCGCCGTGCCAGCTGCCCTCCCGCAGCACGCTCGCGAAGAGCCGCAACTGCCCGCTGGTGCGGCCGACCTCACCGGTGATCCGGGCGGCGGGGAGTCCGGTCTCGGCGGTTGCCCGCTCGACCAGCTCGTCGCGTGCCGCGTCGACGTTGTCGGCGATGGTGTCCAGGAAGTGCGCACGGTCGGCCGAGGTGGTGTTGCGGTACGGGCCGAACGCCTGCCACGCGGCCGCGGTCGCGCGTTCGACGTCGGCGGCATCGCCATGCCCGTACGCGGGCGTCAGCAGTTTGTCGGTTGCCGGATTCACGGCCTGGATCGCCCGGCCGGTTCCGGTGACGTACTCACCGGCGATGATCATCTGCCCGGTCAGTGTCCCGGTCCGTTCTGCGGTCGTCATCTGTGTCTTCCTTCGCCGATTCGTCGACTGTGCGGTGGTGGAGTGGCGCCGATCGCGGTGGGGATCGCTCGCCGCGATCGGTGCCATGTTCTGACGGTAAGTCCGGTTATCCATTCATGTCCAAGTCAAATTCAGTGCCCATCGATGCTTACACCGTATCGACCTAGGTCGCAGGGTTACTACCCGCCGGCGGCCACACAATTCGATCCAGCGGCCGGCCGTCGACGAGGCGTCGGATGTTGTCGGCGACATCGTGTACCCGCCCGACGAACGTCTCGGCACTCACTCCCGAAGTGTGCGGCGTCATCAACAGATTCGGCAGCTGCGCGAAGGGCAGGTCCGACGGTTCGGCGCGATCGCCACCGGCGGGGTATCGATACCAGACGTCGATCGCCGCGCCTCCGATGACGTTGTCTCGCAACGATTCGTACAGATCTCGTTCAGCGATGAGGGGCCCGCGACCGACATTGATCAGAATCCCGTCGGACCCGAGACAGGACAGTTCCTCGGCGCCGATCATGCCCTCGGTGCGTTCGTTCAGCGGCGCCGAGACCACCACCACGTCCGACTCGTGCATGAGCCGCTTGAGCTCGTCGGTGTTCGAATACCATTCCAGGCCAGCAGGTTCGGTGATACGACCGGACCCGGTGACTGCACAACCACGGGCAGCGAAGGCAGCGAACAACTCCGCGCTGCGCCGGCCGATGTGACCAAAGCCCACATAACCGATCATCGCGTTGCGCAGCGTGTGTGGCTGCGCCAGACCGTCGCGGTAGACCGAGGTCGCCCAGTTGTTCCTGCGCAGTTCTGCATCCTGGCGCAGGAGGCCGCGTCGCAGCATCACCGCGGACGAGACCACGTACTCGGCGATCGCATCCTCGTGATGAAACGTGTTGGCCACCATGGTGCCGGCCGGCAAGTCCGCGGTACTCACCTTGTCGGTGCCCGCCCCGACCGCATGCACGAGTCGCAGTCCCGTACCGGCTCTCGCCATGGCCGGAGTCACCCGCCCGCCGATGTACACATCTGCGTCGCCGATGTCGTCGACCAGACGGCTCTCGTCAAAACTCTCGTGCCAGGAGAACTCTAGATCTGCCGTGTCGAGCAGAGACAGAAAGAGTTCCTTGTGTGGCAGTACGTTTCGTTCACCAATGACGACCTTCACGGCAACTCCTTGAAGAATAGGATCTGCTGCCCGATGAGCAGCAACGCACCGATCGTCGACACCACGATGGACACGGTGCGCAACCGCTTGGCGTCGAGCAGGCGATTCACGTAGCGGGATGCGAAGTAGCCGACCACGACTGCCGGAATGAGTACGACAAACGCCACCGCGATCTCCCGATGGAGGTGACCCGCAGCCGCCAAGGCACCCAGCGACATGAGACTGCCCACCAGGAAGAACGCGCTCATATTGCTGCGCACGCGGGCACCTTCGGAGCCCGACATCACCAAGGCCATCGGCGGTCCGCCGATCGAGGTGGCGGTACCGAGCAAGCCCGACGCGGCCCCCGCGGTGGCCAGCGCACGCCGACGCGGACGCGGTTGCCAGCCCAGCGCGGCAAGGACCACACCGCCGAGCACCACACCGGCAAGCATCAGCGCCAGTCCGCGCTCGGGAAGCCAAACCAGCAGCAGTGCACCGGCGATGGTGCCCGGGATTCGTCCGACCAACGCCCATCCCGTGCCACGCAGGTCGAGCGCTTCCCGCTCTTTCACCACCACCATCAGCGTGACCACGGTGGCCGACGCGATGAGCGTGCCCGGCAACAACTCTGGCGCCACCAGGGCCACCACCGGCGCTGCGAGCATGCCCATGCCGAAGCCGATCGACGCCTGCATACACGCGGCGAGGCACACCGTCACGGTCACCACGGCCAGGATGGCCACGGTCATGCGACCGCGGGCGTCCCGAGGGCGACGCGACCACGCGGGTGATAGCACTCGGCGACGTGGCCGGCGTCGGCCAGATCGTCCACGATCGGCGGCAACTGCGTCGCGCAGATGTCGGTGGCATGCGCGCATCGGGTCCGGAATCGGCAGCCCGACGGCGGGTTCAGCGGCGACGGAACCTCACCCGACAACAGGATCCGTTCGCGACGGTGCGTCGCATCCAGTGACGGCGCCGCCGACATCAGGGCTTCGGTGTACGGGTGCGCCGGATGATCGAAAACCGATTCGGTGCTGCCGGTTTCGACGATCCTACCGAGGTACATCACAGCGACGCGGTCGGCGACGTGCCGCACCACCGACAGGTCGTGCGAGATGAAGATATAGGAGATGTCGAGTTCATGTTGAAGGTCGTTGAGCAGGTTGAGAACCTGCGCCTGTACCGACAGATCGAGTGCCGAGACCGGCTCGTCGCAGATGATCACCTCGGGGTTGAGCGCGAGCGCGCGCGCAATCCCGAGTCGCTGACGCTGGCCGCCGGAGAACTCCTGGGGGCTACGGTGTTCGTCGCTGGGTCGCAGACCGACCAGATGCAGCAGCTCGCGAACGCGGGCTGCGCGATCCCGCTTGCGCGGGTACAGATCTCGATGCGTACGCCACGGTTCGGAGATGATCTCGGCCGCGTTCATGCGCGCGTTCAGTGATGCGTACGGGTCTTGGAAGACCATCTGCACCTTGCGTCGTAGAGCAAGCAGGTCCTTGCCCTTGAGCCGGTACGGATCGGTGCCGTCCCAGCGCACGGTACCGCCGTCGGGCCGCTCGAGCATCATCAGAGTGCGTGCGAGTGTGGACTTGCCGCAGCCGGATTCACCGACCAGACCGAGGGTCTCCCCCTTGCGCAGGTCGAGGTTGATGCCGTCGAGCGCGCGGAGCTGCTTGCGCCCAGACTTTCCCGACACCGTGAATGTCTTGCCGACGTCACGGACTTCGAGGACCTGGGCTGGGTCGCGTTCAGACTGTTGTTCAGGCATTGCTGGTCTCCTCCGGGAAATGGCAGGCTGCTTTGCGGCCTTCACCTACCGATTGCAGAGTCGGTCGCTCTTGGACGCATCGTCCACGCGCCAGTGGGCAGCGCGCCTGGTAGACGCAGCCGGTCGGGATCGAGTGCAGGTCCGGCGGTGTCCCG
The DNA here is from genome assembly GCF_022513585.1 of Gordonia gummivorans. GTDB lineage: Bacteria > Actinomycetota > Actinomycetes > Mycobacteriales > Mycobacteriaceae > Gordonia. The sequence goes on along the minus strand of NZ_JAKWBF010000030.1, from coordinate 43,374 downwards.
CCGATGGACTTGAGATCGGCACCGCGCTCGGCGCTCACCGGGACCGAGTCGAGCAGCCCCTTCGTGTAGGGATGCTTGGGATTGCCGAACACCTCGGCAACCGTGCCGGTTTCGACGACGTTGCCGGCGTACATGATCGCCACCCGGTCGGCCTGTTCGGCCACCAGGGCCAGGTCGTGGGTGATGAGTACCACCGCCATGTCGTGTTCGGTGCGCAGCCGCGCGAGCAGCGCCATGATCTGCGCCTGGACGGTGACGTCGAGCGCGGTCGTCGGCTCGTCGGCGAGAAGTACCTTGGGGCTCAGGGCAACCGCCATCGCGATCAGCAGCCGCTGCCGCATACCGCCGGAGAACTGATGGGGGTAAGAGTCGATGCGCGTCTCCGGTTCCGGAATCCCGACGTGGCGCATCAGTTCGATGGCCTCATGGCGCGCCTGCTTGCGGCACATCTTGCGGTGGATGCGAAACGGTTCGGCCAGTTGGGTTCCCACCGTGTAGACGGGATTCAGTGCCGTGAGCGCGTCCTGGAAGACGATGGCCAGTTCGGTGCCGGCCATGTCGCGGCGTTTGCCGGCTGACGCGGTCACCAGGTCGACGTCGTCGAGGTTGATGGAGCCGTCGGAGATCTCCGCGATGGGGTCGAGCAGACCGACCAGCGCTTGCGCGGTCATCGACTTGCCGCAGCCCGATTCTCCGAGGAGAGCGAGGGTCTCGCCGCGTCGGGCCAGGAAAGAGACGTGGTCGACGGCCCGCACGGTCCCGGTCGGCGTGCGCAGATCGACGGTCAGGTCGGAAACCTCAAGGGCGACAAGTTCGTCCGTGCGCGATTTCCGGTCAAGGGTGGGTGCACTCATCGCACGGCCTTTCGTGAGGAGAAGAAGCGCTTACGGGCTTTGGGGGTGGTCAGGCGCCAGCGCTGACCGGGATCGGTGGCAATGCGAGCCCATGCCGCGAGGATCGTCGCCGAGACCGTCGTGACGACGATGGCCAGACCGGGGAAGAACGAGAGCCACCACGCGGTCTGTAGGTACGTCCGGCCCTGCGACACCATCAGACCCCAGCTCACCTCGGGCGGCTGGATGCCGATGCCCAGGAACGACAGTGACGATTCGGCGAGCATCACGTAGCAGAAGTCGAGCGTAGCCACGGTCAACAAGGTCGGCAGCAGGATGGGAAGCACGTGACCGCGCAGGATGCGCCCACTACTGGCGCCGAATGTTCGTGCGGCGTCGACGAAGACGCGGCTCTGCAGTTCGGCGGATTCGGCGCGGGCGGTGCGCAGGTAGATCGGGATGCGGGTGATGGCCAGGACCGCAACGATGTTGGCCGCGCTCGGCGAGAACACGTAGAGGATGACCACTGCCAGCAGCAACGACGGGAAGCTCATGATGACGTCTGCGACGCGCATGGCGAAGGTTTCCCGCCAGCCCCGGTGATAGCCGGCCCACATGCCGATCGCCGAGCCGATGACGCACGAGATCACCACCGCGGGAACGGACACCATCAGCGTGGTCTGGCAGGCCACCACCAACCGCGCGAACATGCTGCGGCCGAGGGGGTCGGTGCCGAGGAAGTTCATCGCGCCGGTGTCGAGGTTGAACGGCGGCAGATTCGACTCGTCGAGGTTCTGCTCGGTCGCGGCGTCGCCCACCAGCCATGGGCCGAAGATCGCCGTGAACAGGACGATCCCGAGGATCACCGCGGCCACGGTGGCGAGCTTGTCCCGCAAGAGAAGTCGCCACAACGGCAACTTGCTCGACGGCACCTTCTTGGCGGCGACCGAGTCGCCCATCGGGTCGGTCGACGCGACAGGGCTGGTCGGGTCGAGGGGTTCGGTGACGATCGACATCTGGGTCCTCCTAGACCTTTAGACCGTGGCCTTGTCACGAACACGCGGGTCGAGAAGCGCCAACCCGGCGTCGATGGCGATGTTCAGGATGAAAATGCTGACGGCAGTGAGCAGTACGGCCGCCTGCAGGACTGCGAAGTCGCGCTGCAAGATGGAGTCGATCATCAGCTTGCCGATGCCGGGCCACCCGAAGATGGCTTCCACCACCACGGCACCGTTGATCAGTCCGACGGCGAGGTCGCCGGCGACGGTCAGCGCGGGTGCGGCGGCGTTGCGCAGGGCGTGGTGGGTGACGACCCGTAGGTCGCCGGCGCCTTTACTGCGCGCCACCTTCACGTAGGGGGCCGACAGCGCCGACACCATGGCCCCGCGCACCACCTGCGTCAGCACGCCGAGCGGCCGGATCATCAGGGTCGCGATGGGCAGTACCCAGGCGAGCATCCCACCGGTGCCCGACGTCGGCAGCCATCCCAGCACGACCGCGAAGATCCAGATGCCGGTGATCGCGAACCAGAAATCGGGGACGCTCGCCGCGGTCATCGACAGCAGACTCGAGAAGCGGTCGGCCAACGAGTTGGGTCGGTAGGCGGCCCAGCATCCGATGATGACCGAACCGAGGATCGACAGCACCAGCGTCATGAAGGCCAGCTGCAGGGTCGCCGGAAATGCCTTGAGCGCCATGGCCGCGGCATCCTGGCCGGTCTTGAGGGACTCGCCGAAGTCGAGATGGAGGACGCCGGAGAAGTAGTCGACCATCTGTTGCCACATGGGTTTGTCGAGCCCATTGGCGGCCGCGAACTCGGCGCGCTGCTCGTCGGTCGCGGAGACCGGCAGGTAGAGATTGGTGGGATCGCCGGTCAGTCGCGCCATGAAGAACACGCCGAACAGGACGATGATCAGCGGGATGAGGCTGGTGAACATCCGGCGTCGGAGGAAGGTGAACATCGTGGGCCTTATCTTGTTCGTGACTGTCGCTGATCAGTCGTTGTCGGAATCGGCGTGGGTCATCTCGGCCAGACGCATCTCGTCACCGGTCGCCGAATTCGGCTTGTAGGAAACCTTTTTCGACTTGGCGAGGACCGCTTGCATGTGCGCGATGTAGGCGTACTGGCGGATCTGGATCGGTTCGTTGGCGAGGACCTGCGCCAGCGCGGCCTGTCGGGGCGGGCCGGTGAGTGCCTCCGCAGCGCGGATCTCCCGGTCGTAGGCGGCGGTGCCGAAGGTGCTCTGATACCCGTCGGACAGCATGTACTGATCGAGGGTGAACTGTGTGTCACCGGCCTGATTGCCGTGCATGATCATGAGCAGGACGGGTCCTGAGCCGGCAACGAACGGCCTTGTCTGGTACTGCATCTGACCGGAGGTGTCCATCATCTCGATCTTCACGTCGAGCCCGATCTTGGAGAGGGTGTATTGAATGTTCTCAATGGTCTCGTTGATCTTGGGGAACTGACCCGTGCGCCCGATCAGACGGATCTGCCGGTCGACGGGGACGCCGGCGGCACGCGCGTCGTCGATGAGACTCTTCGCCCTGTCGAGGTCGTATGGCGTCGGTGTCAACGTGTCGTTGTAACCGACGATGCCCTTGCCGACGAGTTGGGCGGCGGGCGTACCAAGATTCTGGAACAGCGCCTTGACGATCCCGGCGCGATTGATCGAGAGGTCGATGGCCTCGCGGACGCGGAAGTCGTTGAGCGGGGCGTCGGTGCCCTGCATGCGCAGTGCGGTGGTCTCGTTGTTGGTGTAGGCGATACCGAGGTCGCCCGCGCCGTCCTCGGGACCCAACTGGGTCGCGATGTCGGCCTCGTCGTTGGCGACCATCGCGGCACGCACGCTGCCCTCGGTACGCCACTGGTACACGGCCCGCGTGTATTGCGGCGCCTGTCCGTGGTAGTTCGGATTGGCCTTCAAAACGATTCGCTGGCCGGAATCCCAGAAGTCCACCATGTACGGCCCGGTGCCGACGGGTTCGCGGACCTTGTCACCGGCATCGGTGGTGCGCGGAACCATCTCGATGAACGAAACGCGCAGCGGCAGAATGGGGTCCGGCGCTTCTGTGCGGAGTTCGACGGTCTTGGCGTCCGGGGTGGTGACCTCGATCTTGCTGTCGTCGAACACATATCCATTGACGTCGCAGCCGATCGCACCGTTGAACGTCCGCTTGATCGAGAACGCCGCGTCCTCGGCGGTGAACGGAGCACCGTTGCTGAACTTCACCCCGTCGACCATGGTGAACCGCCACACATTGGGTTCGACCTGCTTCCAGGAACTCGCCAGCTTCGGCAGCAGCGTTCCGCTGTTGGGATCGCGCTCGATCAGCGGTTCGGTGATGTTGGACCGCACCACCACACCGGTCGCGGTGAGCGAGGCGTCGCACGGCTCCAGCGTCGGCGGCTCCTGCGGGAGCACGATGCGCAGCGTGTTGGGGCTCGCGCTCTCGCTCTGGGTCGTGTTGGCGACGCTGCAGCCACTGACGGCCAACAGCGCGACGGCTGCTGCCGCGGCGAGCACGCCGGCCTGGCGTCGCGAGGAGCGCTTGGACGCCATCTGCATGAGAACCTCCGATGAAGAGCTGTCGAGTGATTCGTGGGGGCTGAGGCCACGTTGTGTGACGGTAGACACACGCTAAGAGCGGTCGAACGGAACCGTCAACAGCACAAAACCCCTGCACATGGCCATTTCGGGGGTTACCGGGCGGTTCGGCGGACTCGACGTAGAGCATGATTCGGACCCCGAAAACCGGCCTGACCTGTTGGTTTCCCGACACGCCGATCGAGTCGCTGAATCGTCGCGGCCGAGTCAATGCCGTTTGGGCATCGATCCATGTTATTTGCGTGTTGGACAGGTATTCCCAGGCAGTCCTACCGTGGATTCATCAGCCCAGGACACCCATATGTCCGCAACCGGTCGAGGAGGACCGATGAGCAGCAGCCTCGCCAGTACGGACACATCCGAAGAAGTCGTTGCACGACAGCACTTTTCGTCGGACTCCGGCACCGTGCTGCGGGTCGGCCCGCTCAAGCCTTCATTGGAGGCGACGCTCTCTGAGCACTACGACGCGGATCTGCTGCCCGATGGGCCCATGCGGGCGCAGTTCCTGGCCGCACACGCCGACAAGATCACCGCAGTGGTCACCTCCGGCCGGACCGGCGTCGACGCCGAGTTGATGGCCGCACTGCCCAACCTGGGCGCGATCATCCACTTCGGCGTCGGCTACGACACCACCGACGTGGGCCGGGCCACGGAGCTGGGAATCGGGGTGAGCAACACCCCCGACGTCCTCAACGACTGCGTCGCCGACACCGCCGTGGGCCTGGTCCTCGACACAATGCGCAGATTCACCGCCGCCGACCGCTATGTCCGGGCGGGCCGCTGGCCGGTGGAGGGCAACGTGCCGTTGGCCCGCAAGGTGTCGGGCGCCCGCGTCGGCATCATCGGTCTGGGTCGCATCGGTTCGGCAATCGCCAAGCGGCTCAGCGCATTCGATTGCGTCATTGCCTACCACAACCGCCGCGAGGTCAGCGGTTCTCCGTACCGCTACGTCGGCTCGGCAATGGACCTGGCCCGCGACGTGGACGTGTTGATCGTGGCCGCCGCCGGCGGGTCCGGCACTCGGCATCTGGTCGGTCGTGAGGTTCTGAAAGCACTCGGCCCCAACGGTTTTCTCGTCAACGTCGCACGCGGGAGCGTCGTCGACGAAGACGCACTCATCGACCTTCTCCAGTCCGGGCAGCTGGCCGGCGCGGGCCTCGACGTCTTCGCGCGGGAACCACACGTGCCGGCCGCCCTGATCAACATGGACAACGTGGTGCTACTGCCCCACCTCGCAAGCGGGACGGTCGAGACCCGCGCCGCGATGGAAGCCCTGACCTTGCAGAATCTCGACACCTATCTGGAGATCGGCGACCTCGTGACCCCCGTCGTCGAACCGCGTCGTCCGACTGCCCGAAAGGACGCATGATGAGCGTCGTACTGAGTTACATGCCGACCGTCGAAGGTCGTGGCGCGCTGCCGTTCGGCTTCGCCGAGGCCCGCATGCGCAACACCGACGTGGTGGTGGTCGCCGACGGCGACAGCTCGTCCTCGACCGACTTCGTGGTCGACCTGGAAACCGCACGCAGTACCGCCGGTGCCGACGACGTCAACTACCGTGTCGCCGACAAGGACAACGGGTTGTCGCACGCCGACGCCCTCATCGACGCGTCCTACGACGACGACGTCGAACTCCTGGTGATCGGACAACGCCGCCGCTCCCCCGTCGGAAAGCTACTGACCGGCAGCGTGGTGCAGCGCGTCCTCCTCGACGCCCAGTGCCCCGTGGTCGCCGTCAAACCACCTGTGCGCGCTGCTGTTTGAGACACCCTCTCGTCAGATCCACTCCCGTTCCGGCAGAACATCTCTCATCAGTCGATGCAGTGCCGGGTTGGTGTTGTCGGCCCGCCAGGCCACGTTCATCTGAACCGGACGGTCGCGCACGGCTCGGACTTCCTTGAACACAACACCGTCAGGATGCATGGTCATCGCCGATTCGGGCACCAGCGCCAACCCCAAGCCGGAGTGCACCAGGACCAGCATCGTGTGCACCTGCGTGACGAACTGGACGTAGCGCGGCGACGCGCCCACCGCGGTGAAGGTACTGATCAACAGTTCGTTGAAATACCTTGCGTCCGTTGGTGAATACATGATGACCGGCTGAGCGTCGAAGTCCTCGATGGTCAGGTGCTCGACGTTTGCGAGGGGATGGTCGGCGGGCACGGCAGCGACCAGCCGTTCGTGATGCAACGGCCGCGTCAGGATGCCGGGCCGGGAGACGGGGGGTCGAACGATGCCGAGGTCGAGGTCGCCCCCGGCGAGACCCTCGATCTGGGCCGCGGTGACCATTTCCCGCAGCACGAGTCGGACGTCGGGGAGCTTCTCGCGCGCGTGCTGCATGAGTCGGGGCAGGACTGCACGTGCCGACGCGCCGGTGAACCCGATCGTCACCGTGCCCAGGTCGCCGGCGGGTACACGCTGGACGGTGAGCGCCGCACTCTCGGCGAGGGCGACGATGCGTCGGGCGTCGGGGAGAAAGGCCGATCCCGCGGCCGTCAGCGACACCGCGCGGCTGCTGCGCTCGATCAGCTGCACTCCGAGCTCGTGCTCGAGTTGCTGGATCTGTCGGGACAGCGGCGGTTGGGTCATGTGCAGACGTTCGGCGGCCCGGCCGAAGTGCAGTTCCTCGGCTACGGCGATGAAGCAACTCAGGCGCGACAGTGAGAACATCGATCCACTTCCGGCATCGTGACACCGCACGTCACGATGCCCGTTGGATCACACTAACGCAGCCGCGTCGGGAATCTGTACCGCTGCGCCAGACCAAGCGCAATGCGCACTTGGCCGGCCTCCCAGGTACAGACTTCCGCAGGGTCAGCCGGGTCGGCCACCGAACTCGGATCAACTCCGGTAGAGCGCGGGCTTCTTGCTGTCGAAGGTCCACCCGGGGATGAGGAACTGCATGCCCACGGCGTCGTCACGCGCTCCGAGGCCTTCACGCTGGTACAGCTCGTGCGCTTCGTGCACTCGTTCCATGTCGAGTTCGACGCCGAGCCCGGGCTTGTCGGGCACTGCCAGGTAGCCGTCGACGATCTCGTATGGCTCGACCGTCAGACGCTGGCCGTCCTGCCAAATCCAGTGCGTGTCGATTGCGGTCACGTCGCCGGGTGCAGCCGCTGCAACGTGCGTGAACATGGCCAGCGAGACGTCGAAGTGGTTATTGGAATGCGAACCCCAGGTGAGTCCCCACGCGTCACACAGCTGGGCGACGCGCACCGAGCCGACCATCGTCCAGAAGTGCGGATCGGCGAGCGGGATGTCGACGGCGTTGGCCCGGATGGCATGACCCATTTCGCGCCAGTCGGTGGCGATCATGTTGGTCGCCGTGGGCAGCCCGGTGGCCCGTTTGAACTCGGCCATCACCTCGCGGCCGGAGAACGCGCCCTCGGGTCCGACCGGGTCTTCGGCATAGGCCAGAACGTCTTTGAGCCCTCGGCCGATCTCGATCGCCTCGCTCAGCAACCAGCCGCCGTTGGGGTCGAGCGTGACGCGCGCCGACGGGAACCGTTCGGCGAGCGCGCGTACCGCGGCCGCCTCCTCCGCGGGCGCGAGCACGCCGCCCTTGAGCTTGAAATCCTGGAATCCGTAACGCTTCTGGGCTGCCTCCGCCAGCGCGACCACGCCTTCGGGTGTCAACGCCTCCTCGTGCCGGACGCGCATCCAGTCGTCGGCGTCGGTCGCCTCGTCGTCGGCGGACCGGTAGGCGAGGTCGGTCTTGGTGCGATCCGCGACGAAGAACAGATATCCCAGCGCTTGGACCCGATCCCGCTGTTGCCCGTCGCCCAGCAGCGCCGCCACCGGGACATCGAGGAACTGACCGAGCAGATCGAGAAGCGCGGATTCGACGGCCGTGACCGCGTGGACGGTGATGCGGAGGTCGAAGGTCTGCGCACCTCGACCGCCGGAATCGCGGCCCGCGAACGTCTTCCGAATGTCGCCGAGGATGGCGTGGTACGTGCCGACCGAACGGCCCACGATCAGCGAACGCGCATCTTCCAGCGTGGTGCGAATCGCCTCGCCGCCGGGCACCTCACCGACACCGGTCCGACCGTCGGAATCGGTCAGCACGACGAGATTTCGCGTGAAGAACGGCGCGTGCGCACCGCTCAGGTTGAGCAGCATGCTGTCGTGTCCGGCGACCGGGTACACGGCCATGTCGGCGATGACGGGCGATGTGGAGGTGATGGTCATGAGCTTCCGGATCGTCGAAGGATGAATACGGTCTACCCGTCCGACGCTACGTCCTGGGACGATGCGCGTCTAACACCAATTCCGCATGGATTGATACGGATGCGGCATGCATGCGTCGATGACATGCACCGGGTGTGTGCCGTAGATCGGAGTCACTGGGTGGCACAGATCTACGGCACTAATCGCCTGCGCTTCACCGCCTTCAGACACCGGAGACGTAAACATGGGATGTTAGGCTCTTTCAATGTCCCTGATCACACCGCCACCGCGCACGAGTTCGCTGGTCTACGACCGCATGCGCGAGCTCATCCGGAGCGGCGCCTGGGCGGTCGGGTCGCGGATACCGCCGGAGGGCGATCTCGTCCGCGACTTCGGCGTCGGACGCAACACGATCCGTGAGGCGGTTCGAGCACTCGAACACGCCGGGCTGCTGGTTCCCCGACGCGGCGACGGCACCTATGTGCGCAGCCGCAACCCACTGACCGCAGCCATCGAGCAATGCGCGCCGACCGTCGAACTGTCCGACCTGCTCGCCACACGACGCGCCCTCGAATCGGAAGCAGCAGCCGCCGCGGCTGTTCGTGCCACCACCGACGAGGTCGACGCCATTCGTGCCCATCTCACCGGAGCGCAGCAGGCACTGGATGACGGCGACCTCGACCGCCACGTCGCCGCCGACCTGCGGTTCCACACCGCGATCGTGGCTGCGTCGGGTAATGCGCTGCTGATCGAGTTGTACGACGGCATCGGTGAAGCGATGCGACGCAGCCACCCTTCGCTGGCCGCAGCGACGTCGGCACACGACGACTATCCGGAAGGCCACGCCGCCGTTCTCGATGCGATCGCCGACGGTGACGCGAATGCCGCCCGCGCAGCGGTGTTCCGCTATGTCGACGACGCGTTGGCGGCGATCGAATGACCACCCAGATCACCGCCACGGACGATCGGCAGACACGCGGATTCCTCACCGTCATCACGGCTGTCGGCGTCATGCTGGTGGCGGCCAATCTCCGTCCCGCCGTGGTCACCGTCGCGCCGCTGATCGACGACATTGCTGCCGAACAGCACTTCAGCAGTGCCGCAGCGGGTTTGCTCACCACACTGCCCGTGCTGTTCTTCGGTCTGAGCGCCCCCGTCGCCCCGCGTTTGGCAGCCCGATTCGGTATCGAGCGCACCATCTTCGGCTCGCTGCTACTGCTCGTCGCAGCCATGCTCCTGCGTTTTGTCCCCAACACGACTGCACTGTTCGTCGGCTCCGCCCTCATCGGGGCGGCCATCGGTGTGTGCAACGTGGTGCTGCCCGCGCTGATCAAGCGTGACTTCGCGCACCGCTCCGGATTGATGACCGGCCTGTACTCGATGACGCTGTCGGGTGGAGCGGCGCTGGCTGCCGGACTGACCGTGCCGATCTACGACGGGTTCGACGGAAACTGGCGACTCACCATCACCTCGTGGGTTGTGCTGGCATTCATCGCGATTGCGGTGTGGGTACCTCAGATGAGCCGCATACATCTCGAGACGCCGGCGGGCACCGGTCGCGTATGGCGCGACAAGGTCGCCTGGATGGTCACGGTTTTCATGGGCGCGCAGTCGTTGATCTTCTACACGTTCACCGCGTGGCTGCCGACTTTCCTGATGGACCAAGGCTATTCACGCGCGGACGCCGGCGGGCTCCTCGCACTCGGGCAGGTGGTGGCGCTGACCTGTTCGCTCGTCGTCCCGATCATCGCCGGACGCTTCGCCGATCAGCGCGCACTGACCTTCGCCGTGCTCGTCACGTGCGGCGTGGGGATGGCGGGACTGCTCACCACCGACGCCTGGACCGCGCTCTGGATCATCCTGGTGATGTCGGGACCCGGGTCGTCGATCGGACTTGCGTTGCTGTTCATGGTGTTGCGCAGCAACAACGCAGCGCAGACCGGTCAGGTGTCGGGGATGGCGCAGTTCCTCGGCTACATCTTGGCGGCATTCGGCCCGATCGCCGTCGGCGGCCTGCACGACCTCACCGGATCGTGGACCGTCGCCTTTTCCGTTCTCGCCATAGCCCTTGCCGCACAGATCTTCTCGACGACGGTCGCGGCCCGGGACGTGAAGATGGCCCTACGCCCTTCCGCTCCCTGAACCGAGGTGCGAACCTGCGCGCCGCGTACGGAGGTCGTCGGCGATCCGTCGAGCCCGGAAGTGTTGATCGGTCGCGGCGCAGGGTCGCCGCGATGGATGTGCTGTCCCAGATGACACCGTGGGGCATCGATACGCAGATATCCGCATCTGGGGGCTCAGCGGTGTCATCTGGGACAACGGATCTGGTCTCGATCGCTCCTGCCGGCGGTCGGGCGCTTGCGGGTCGACCGGTGAGAACCTCAGGCGTCATCACCGGCCGCCGTTCTCTGGCCGACGTACCAGTGCTGTCGAGCGACGCCGGCCCATCGGGCACAAAAAGTAGGGGAAGAAACTCTTCCCCTACCCTTGGTGTCCTCCCCGCAAATTATCTAGGGGACGACTCCGAACATCGGGGAAGAAACTTCCTCCCCTAGATTTAGTGGGACGGTCGCGGCCGGGTCCTAGCATTTCCGCAGGTCAGCGGGGCGGTCACCGAACTCTTCGAGTCAGCGAGCGGAGGGACTGCGCTTGGGCAACACCCAACCGGCCCTCGGGAAGTGGCACGTGTAGCCGTTCGGATACCGCACCAGGTAGTCCTGATGCTCCGGCTCGGCCTCCCAGAACGGCCCGACCGGCTCGATCGTCGTCACCGCCGGACCGGGCCACAGGCCCGACGCGTCGACGTCGGCGATGGTGTCACGCGCAACCTTCTCCTGCTCGTCGGTCAGCGGGAAGATCGCCGACCGATAGCTGGATCCGACGTCGTTCCCCTGCCGATCCCGCGTGCTCGGATCGTGGATCTGGAAGAAGAACGCGAGGATGTCGCGATACGACGTCTGCGTCGGGTCGAAGACGATCTCGACAGCCTCGGCGTGCCCCGGATGGTGGCGGTAGGTGGCGTGGTCGTTGCGTCCACCCGTGTACCCGACGCGGGTGTCGAGCACGCCGGGCTGACGTCGGATGAGGTCCTCGACGCCCCAGAAGCAGCCGCCCGCGAGGACGGCGGTCTCGGTGTCGGGGCGGCGGGTGATCTGTCCGGTGTCGGTCATGAGTTCTCCTCGGTGTCGGTGGTGTCGAAAAGCTGACGGAAGTCGCCGTATCCTTCGGCGTCGAGTTCGTCGACCGGGATGAAGCGAAGTGCCGCCGAGTTCATGCAGTAGCGCTGCCCGCCCGCGTCGCGTGGCCCGTCGTCGAAGACGTGCCCGAGGTGGCTGTCGGCGCCGGAAGAACGCACCTCGGTGCGACGCATCCAGAGCGTGCGATCGGACTTGGTGGTGACCGCGTCCGCGTCGATCGGTCGGGTGAAACTGGGCCATCCGGTTCCGCTGTCGTACTTGTCGGTGGACGAGAACAGGGGCTGTCCGGACACGACGTCGACGTAGATGCCGGCGTCATGGTTGTCCCAGTACTCATTGCGGAAGGCTGGTTCGGTGCCGTCCTGTTGCGTGACCCGGTACTGCGCACCGGTGAGACGCCCGACGGCGTCGGCGGTCTTGCGATACTCGGTTGACCTGCTGTTGTGGGAGCTCACGATTCCTCCTGTCAACGCCGCCGGCTGCGGCGTCATCACCATCAACGTCGGGGCTCCCCGATTTGGTCCCGGCCCACTACATCGGTCGATCGACACCGATTTCGGGGCGCACACTGTCCCCATGCCATGGATCCTGACCTCTCACCCGCGACTGCTCATCGCTCTCGTCGGCGGCACCCTCGCCGGCACCACCACCGGGTTTCTCGGAGCCGACGTCAAGTTCGGATTCCTGGTGGCGATCGCCACCACCGGAGCGGTGTTCGTCGTACTCGGGTGGAGTGTGCTCTGGCCGATGAGCGCAACACAAACCCGCCGAATGGCCCGGCGGGAAGACTTTCGCCCACTGGCCGACGAGATCATCATCGCCGTCGCGGCGGTGGCAGCGGTCGGCGGGATCGTCGCATTGTTGATGGAGGGCGGGACCCACGCACAGTGGCTGCCCGCAACGCTCGCTTTCGGGGGAGTCCTGATGGCATGGGCCAGCCTGCACCTCATGTATGCCGCCCGGTACGCCAACCGCTACTACGGACATGAGACCTCGGGCGGCATCGACTTCAATTCCGATGAGCCACCAGCGTTCCGCGACTTCTTCTACTTCAGCTACAACCTGGGCATGACCTACCAGGTCTCCGACACCAGCGTCTCCGACCCGACGATCCGGGCGATGGCGCTGCGGCACTGCCTCATCTCCTACGTCTTCGGCGCGGTCATCCTCGCCACCACCATCAACCTGGTCGCCGGCATCGTCAGCGGCTGAACCGATCTCGGTGTCGGCATGATCGTCTCAGCAGTGCTTCAGCTTGAAACCGATAGCGTCGCAGTCGTGGACACCATCAACGGCTTGCCGGTACATCCCCTGCTCGTGCACGTGGTCGTCGTCCTCGTCCCGCTGACCGCGCTGATGGCGATTGCCGTGGTGGTCTGGCCCGCGGCACGGCCTCGACTCGGAATCCTGGTGCCGCTCATGGCACTCGCGACCCTCATCGCCATACCCTTGACGACGTCCGCGGGCGAGGCGCTGGAGAAGAAGATCCCACACTCCGACGCCGTCGAACATCACGCCGAACTGGGCGAGACGATGATCTACTGGATGGGCCCGCTGTTCGCGCTGACCGTCATCTGGTGGGCGCTGCACAACGAGCGCATCGCGGCGGCGGCGGCGAGCAGGGCGCCCGTCCTGTCCGGGGATGGCGGTCGCTGGATCGGCATCGTCCTCGGCGTCGCCATCGTGGTGGTCGCCATCGGGTCGGTGGTGACGGTGATACTGATCGGCGAGAGCGGGGCACGCGCGGTGTGGGGCCCTCCCACGGATACCGCCCGCTGACTCATGCGCGTGTTGGTGATCGAAGACGATCCGCGTGCCGCCGAAACCCTGCGACGAACCCTCACCGCGGAGGGCTGGACCGTCGACAGCGCAGCCGACGGTGCCGAAGGCCTCGAAAGCGCCAGCATCAGAAGGTACGACGCGATCGTGTGCGACATCATGATGCCCGTTCTCAACGGCTACGAGACCGTGCGTGAGCTGCGCCGCCGAGAGGTGTGGACCCCGGTGCTCATGCTGACCGCCAAGGACGGCGAATACGACCAGGCCGACGCCTTCGATCTCGGTGCCGACGACTATCTGGTGAAACCGTTCTCCTTCGTCGTGCTGTCCGCACGGTTGCGGGCCCTCGTTCGGCGCGGCGCTCCGCAACGCCCGACGATCCTACGGGCCGGCACCCTGTCCCTGGACCCGGCAAAACGAGAAGTCCGGCGCTCCGATGAACTGATCCGGCTGACCGCTCGCGAGTTCGCCGTTCTCGAGTGCCTGATGCGACACCGAGGCGCTGTGGTGAGCAAGGCAGAGATCCTCGAACAGGTGTGGGACGCGCATTATCGAGGCGACGACAACATCGTCGAGGTCTATGTGGGCTACCTGCGCAAACGGATCGACGCACCGTTCGGCTGCCAGACGATCGAGACCATCCGCGGCGCCGGTTACCGACTGATCGACGACACAACTCACGCGGATTCGTGATCGGCGGGTGGCTTCGGCAGCGACACCATCATCGTGGCGCCACCGCCGTCGGAGTCGGCCACGGTGACGGTGCCTCGGTGGGCCCGGACGATCTCATCCACGATCGACAACCCGAGTCCGGTGCCCCCTGCTCCCGTGCCTCCTTCTCCTGTTCCCCCCGCGGATCGAGAGCGAGTGGGATCAAGGCGGACAAAACGATCGAAGACATGGGACCGGTCCGCATCGGGAATGCCGGGACCGTCGTCGGCCACCGCGACCGTGGCCACCTGCGGGTCGGACGTCATCGTGAGGTCGACGCTGGTGCGCGCGTGCCGGGCCGCGTTGTCGCACAGATTGCGCAGCACACGCGCCAGCTGATTGCGATCACCGAGCAGCCGCGCGGGCACGATGGTCGCGGTGATCGTGAGATCCGTCGTGAGGTCGAGACGTGCGACCTCGTCGTTGACCAGGTCGTCCAGATCCACCTCCTCGATGTCCGGGGTGAGTCCGTGCTCGTCGGCCCGGGCGAGCAGCAACATGTCGTCCACGAGGTCGCGTAGGCGAAACGCCTCCGGTAGCAGCAACGTCGACACGGTGTTGGCGTCGATCGGCTCACCGGTCCGGCGGGACAGCTCGAGCAGGCCGAGGATCGTCACCAGGGGGCTGCGCAGTTCGTGCGACGAGTCACCGACGAAGCGCAGCTGCTGTTCGCGCGCGAAGGCGAGTGCGTCGAGCATCTCGTTCATCGTCGTCGCGAGGGTGGCGATCTCGTCCTCGGTGGAGGGCACGTGGACCCGGCGTGCCTGGCCCGAGCGGGAGATGTCGGCAACCTCCGCACGGATCGATTCCACCGGGCGAAGTGTGCGGCCGACCAACTGGTTGGTGGCGACCACGGCCGCGACCATGATGATCGGGAACACCACGCTGAGCACCGCGAACACCGTCCACACCGTCGCGTGGATCGGCCCCTCGGCGGCACCCGCCACGATGGTCAGAGTCCTACCGTCGGGCGTCGCGACCCCTTGAACGGTGACGCGATACTCGGTTGGGCTGCCCGGGAACGCCGCGTCGACCTCGGTGCGGCGCTCGCCCGCCGTCAGTGGCGCGACGAGAGCCTCCTCATGGCGGTCGCCCGAGCTCGCCGCGACGACGGCCCCGGTCGAGTCGATGACCTGCACTACGTCGATGCTCTCGGTGTGTGACATCAGGGCCGGTTCGATGCCGGCCGCAGCCGACACCGCCTCGGCAACCTCGGCGACCCGCGTGGACGTCGCCGCATCGGCCGAGGAGGTCAACGCGCGGTATAGGACCAGTAGCACCACCGCCCCGGCGATCGCCAGAGCAACAGTCAGCAGGCCCGCACCCACAATGGTCAGCCGCGTACGCACACTCGTGCCGTGCCAGCGCGGCGAACCGACACCCATCCGGCGCCGACGCGTATGCCGGCAGCGGGAATCGCCCATGCCACGAATGTACGGCGCCCGGCGTCGACGCCCATACGTGTTCTTCAGCGGGGATTCAGCTCGACACAGCCCTGCCACAGCCGCACCGGTCCACGCTGTCGCCATGAAGCACGTTCCGTATGCGACGGCGGCCGCCCTGCTGGCGGTGATCGCACTCTTCGGGCTTGCCCTGGGCACCGGCCACAACCCACTCGGGCAGATCGACGAATCTGCGTTGCGCACCATGGTCGCGCACCGCCACGCCGCGCTCGATTCCGTCGTGGTCACCACAACCGCCCTGTTCGGGCCCGTATGGATCGCTGCGATGACGTTCGCCACGGCGGGTGTCGCCTACGTCGTCGACCGTTCGGTGCAGCGCCCGCTGATCGTCCTGTGCACGGTTGGTGCCGCCGGCGCGGTGTGCGAACTGTTGAAACTCGCGGTCGCGCGTGCACGCCCCCCGGCCGTCCTGCAGATCTCGACCGTGGAGACCACCGGCTCCTATCCCTCGGGACATGTCGCGGGAACCGCGGCGCTGCTGCTGGTGATCGCCGTCCTCACCACCAGGTCGCGGCGCGCGCGTGCCCTGACCATCACGGCCGCCCTGGTGGTGACCGCGTTGGTCGCCGCCACTCGCCTGTACATGGCAGTCCACTGGCTCACCGACGTCGGTGCGGCCGTCGCGCTGGGAGCCGCAGCGGTCCTGGTGGTCCCACCTCTGGTCCGGGCCGGGGTCGCCGATACCACCGAGCGCGCCAGAGTCACACCGCCCAGGACCGAAGCAGATGCCGTCCGACATCGGCATCGAGCATCAGCGCCGCACGAAATCCGATGAGCAGGTCGACGGAGAGGTCCGGTTCTTCGACCAGGAGGGGAACCGCCATGTCGTGCATCGCGATCTGCTCGTGCACGGCGTCGGCCTCTACGTGCTCGTCGAAGAAGCGGGTCGCACCGTCGCCGTAGCCGAGTCGGCTCAGCCCCTGTGAGTACTTCTTGTTGGGTATCGACGAGGTGCACTCAAGCGCGAGGAGATGACCGACGACCGCCGCCCGCCATTGCCGACGGGAGGCGAAGAGTGTCAACGCGTTCGACCACGCCAAGGTGACCGCGGGCAGGTCCGCGGCATATGCCGCGTATTCGGCGGACAGCCCGAGCGCCCGCAAGGTGCCGGCGAAGAGTGTCGAGTGCATCCGCTCGACGCGGCCCGCGCCGTACTCGTCGCTCTGGATCTCCACGAGCCCGGCTTTGGCGCGACCGGTCAACCGCGGAATCGCCGTCGTGTGCGGATCGGCCTCGCGCAGGTGATAGATCGAACGATGCCGAAGGAAGTCACGATACTGTTCGACGGTCCCGTCGACGGCGAGGTGACCGGCGAGCGAAGGCGCGTCGAGCGAGTCGAGTTCGGCTCGCACCCGGTCCGGCAACCCGGCTGCCGAGCACCCAGCGACCGGCCCCACGCGATCCCGAATTGCCTCGGCAAGCGCGTCACCCATCGATCGGCGCAGCGTCGCGACCGCAGGATGCTCGTTCCACCGGTCGTCAACCCCACAGACGCCGTGACCGTCGAGTTCGGCCAGGACAAACCAGGCGCGCTGCATGTCGAGGTCGTCGAGCAGGTCGACCCCCGCCGACCTCGGGACCACCCGCTCGACCGGCGGGCCCGGTGTCGGGTCACACGGGTCGCCGGACAACAGTTCCACCACAATCGAACTCAGCTCACCACAGGGTTCGGGCATCGGGCAGCGAGCCGAATGCGTTGCCGAGCGGCTCATCATCACGTCGATCCTCTCGCTCGCCCCGGCGCGTCGCGGACGGGGTGGTCGCGCCGGCGGCATCCGACGAGCACCATGGAGGAATGGACACGCCTGACGCTCACCCGCCACCGACAGGCCGACGCACCCCGGCGCACATCACCGTGACCCCCGGCGGTCCCCTGGTGGTGCGCGGCGACGTCGAGATCGTGGACATCAACGGGAACCCGATACCGCGCCACCGTTCGACCTTCGCCTTGTGCCGCTGCGGACGGTCGGCGATCCAACCCTTCTGCGACGGCAGCCATCGGTTGGGCCGGTCGCCCATCAACGGCGAGTGAACTCGGCCGTGTGTGTGTCGTCGCTGTCATGACGCCTCCAGACCGCCGAGCACTGCCCGCAGGAGGCTCTCGGCTCTATCGTCGCCGAACACTTCTCGGCATCCGGTCACCCGCACGCCGAGTTCCCCGGTGGGATGCGGCTCGCCCTGGATCTGAAGCATCCAGCGGGTGTACGACGGCCCGAACACATACGCCCTGCCCGCGGGCATGGTGGCCGCAATCGGCGGGGACCAGCCGACGAGAACCGGTACGGGAAAGAGGCTTTCGGCCACGGCGGGGTGGCCGATGAGATCGAGAACGGTTTCGGCCGGCAGGGTCGCGGCGGCACGATACTCACGCGCCATCTCCGCGGCCCGCCGGGGCGCGATGTCCGCGTCGAGCGGTAGCAGCGCGCTGAGCACGTAGTTGCCGACGACGCCCTCGTCGTCAGCGGGTCGAATCGAGTGCGGGGTTGCCGAGATCACCCGCCGGTCGCCGGTGGTGTCCGCGAGAGCCGTCGCGACGACCGTGCGGAAGGCCTCAAACGGGGTCATCCCCAGCCGCGCGGCGCGGGATTGGAAGCGACGGAACGTCTGCGCGGTGACCAGCGCCGAGCGGCGCACCGCACGGCCCGGTGCGACGGTCGTGGGCGAGATTCCGGCCAGGGTCCACGACGAGTCCGGCTCGCGACCCAGGTGATCGATCCAGAAGCGGTGGTCTCGAGCATCGTGGCGACTCTCGCCCGGTGATCGCGTGGGCGCCGGGGTCAGCGGTTGGCCGCGCGACAGCGCGGCCGCGTCGGATGCGAGGATCGCGAGCGAATGACCATCGACCGCAACGTGGTGTACGACAACGACGACCGCCCGGACCGTATCGTCGTCGGTGACAACAGCAACGCCGACCGGCGGCGACTTCCGCACGTCGAGGCGCGCCGCCAGCCGATCGGCGAGCGATCCCAGCGCGTTGCGGTCGGGAGCGATCGCGTGGACAGATATCACCGATTCCTCCGGCCTAGCCTGTCCCACAAGCTGGATCGCCCCTCCCGGTACGTCCGGATAGGTGGATCGCAAGGCGGGGTGCCGATCGAGGAGCGTGCCGACCATCGCGCGCACATCCCCGACCGACGGGGCGCTACCAGGTTCGGGAACCCACGCGAAGCGCATCAGTTGCGCTCCCGGATCGCCGGGCGTGCGCGAAACCGTCAGCTCCGCGGGCGCGAGCCTGCGTGCTGCGTCATCGTTGCCTGTCGCTGGGAGCGCCGGCGGGATGTCCAGGTTGTCGCTCATCGTCATCGAAGCCGCGATGTCGGCCGGCGACGTTGCGGCGAGCACGTCGCCAGGTCCGATCTCCGGATGCCCGGCCGCGGCGAACAGATGTGCCGCGCGCACGACCGCGAGCGAATCTCCACCGTTTTCCACGAAGCTCGCGTCCGGATCGATGGTCACGTTGCCCAGCACCTCGCCGAGCACTCGGAGCACCAGTGCCTCAGCGGGTCCCGTCGGCCCGCGCACCTGTCCCGGACCCGGCAGGGCATGGGATTTGAGCGCACGCACGTCCAGCTTGTCGTTGGCGGTGCGCGGCAGCTCGTCCAGAAACACGATCGCCGACGGGATCATGTACGTGGGCAGGCGGATCGCGAGCTGTCTGCGCAATTCGGCAGCGGATGCCACAGAACCCTCATCGAGCACAACAAAGGACACGAGTCCTGTTCGCCCACCGAAGGTCTCGCGCAGCAGTGTCGCCGACGTCCGGACTCCTGCAGCGTCGCCGAGTGCGGCATCGACCTCGCCGAGTTCGATGCGCAGTCCGCGGAGTTTGACCTGCTGATCGCGCCTGCCGAGGATACGCACCTCACCGTCGGGGGTCCACGTCGCGAGGTCACCGGTGCGATACATCCGCGCGTCGTCGGCGAAGGTGCAGTCGCCGAAGACCTCGGCGGTGAGGTCGGGTGCGTCGAGATAGCCGTCGGCGACTTGTGGCCCGGCACAGTACAAGATGCCGAGTGCGCCCGGCGGCTGGGCACGACCGTGCCGATCGAGGATGGCCTCGGTGACACCGATCATCGGTGGACCGACGGTCAGCGGGCGTCCGGGGCGGAGCGGCCCGGAGAAGTTGATGCTGCATCGTGTCTCGGTGGGGCCGTACGCGGTTCGCAATGGCACGCGGTTTCCCCAGTGGGCGACGAGTCGCGGACCGACCGGCTCGCCACCGAGCACCACCTGCCGCAACCGGTCCGCGAGGTCGATCGGGAGGGTGTCGAGCACCGACGGGGTCACGATGATGTGGGTCACGCGATGCGCCTCGATCACCTCGGCAAGCCGATCTCCGCTGTGCGCCGCCACCGGTGCGACGACGAGCGCCGCGCCGGTGGCGACGGCAGAGAGCAACTCGACGATCCCGGTGTCGAAGGTCGGCGACGACGCGTGCAGCATGCGGGCATCCGCGTCGAGGGCGTAGGACTCGCGGATCTCGGCGACGAGCGCCGGGATCCCCCGGTGCGGCATGTCGACACCTTTGGGGTGACCGGTCGAACCGGAGGTGAACAAGATGTACGCGCGGTCATCGGGGCCGCGGGACAACCCGGGTGGCCACCAATCATCTTGCTGCCCGGGCAGATCGGTTGGACGCCCCGCAGCGGTGGGCCCCGTCTCGACCCACCGCACGACCGGCGGCCCCGGCTTGCCCGGCGCGCAGAGCCCCACCTTGGCATTCGTGCGCTCGATGATCTCGACCGTCCGCCCTTCCGGCGAGAACTGGTCGCCGACCGGCACCCAGACGGCACCCGCACGCATCACCGACCAGAACGCGACGACCGATGCCGCCGACCGTTCGATGCAGACCGCGACGGGGTCGCCTGGAGTCACCCCGGCGTCGGTCAGCATGCGCGCGCCCCGATCGGCCCACCGGACCAACTCGGCGCGGGAAAGCGACAATTCTCCGTCGATGACTGCCTCGGCGTCCGGATCGGTGGCTCGGTAGTCATCCAGAAGTGCTGCGGTAGTGGAGAATCGGGGTGCCGGTGGACCGGATCGACATCGGAAGCGTTCTGTTTCGCCGGACAGGAACACCGCGCCGTCGGGAACGGGCTTCCCGTTGTCGAGTTCGTCGAGGGTGGCGTCGAGATACCGCTGGAATCGTGTGGCCCAACGCGTCAGCTCTTCCGTGTGGACACTGCTCGCGGGTGCCTCCCAGGTGATCGCCCCGCGGCCGTCGTCGTCGTCGGGGTGCAGCGTCACGGCCAGATCGGTGACCGGTCCGGTCCGAAGCACTTCGACATGCCAATGCACTCCGTCGACGGTCGGGAGCGACACGGTGGGCAGCAGGTTGACGACTGCTCCGAAATCGGTGAGATCGTCACGCGTGTTCAGCATCTCCTCCCGGCGGTACAGCTGGTGGCGCAGGGCACCGACGACCGCGGTCTCCAATTGCTCGAGGGCACCCGCCGCGGTGGCGTCGCCGATACCCTCGAGGGTCAACGGCACCACGTTGGACAGCGGCTGCACCGCGTCGCGCCGCAACCTGGACGTACGGGCCGCTACGGGTAACGCCAAACCCACATCGGGGGTGTCGAGCATGCGAGCACAGAATGTGGCGATCGCGCTCACCGCCTCTGTGGACGATGAGCGCCGAATTCCGCACAGCGGTCTCGTGATCCGGGTGATGTCCGAGGTCGGTTCGGGCGAGCCACCCGTCATCAGGGACGGCTCGTGACGGTCGAGCATCTCTTCCCAGTACACCGCGTCGGTCCGGTGCCGCGGCGAGTCGAGATACGCCTGCTCGGCCGACACGAGGTCGGCATCGCTCGTGACGACGAGATCCGCCGGCAGCGCACCCGACCGGTAGACGTCCCCGATGTGCCGCATCACCCGCAGCGCACCGGCCCCGTCGGTCAGCACGTGGTGCACACGCACGATCCACCGGTGCCGGTCCGGTCCGAGTCTGTGCAATTCGCTGCGCCACAGCGGGGCGTCCAGATCGGATCCGGCGGGCGACGAGATGAAGGCAGCCGCGCGCCGGTCGCTGTCCAGGCGCGGATCGGGATTCGCGGACAGGTCGACGAGATCCACCGCGGCACAACCCGTCCGGCCCGGTCGGAACGGATCGAGGCACGAGGGATCGGCCGGGGAACACGCTGCCGGGATGTGGATGTCGCGCCAGCCGACGTGGTCGAGGACATCGCCGGCCGCGTCGATCAGGCGCGAAACATCAAGGGGCCCAGCCATGGTCACGCCAAACGCGATCACGTAAGATACGTCGGGCCGCAACAGCTGGGCCAGCCACAGAGCCCGCCGTGCGAGAGTCATCGGCAGACGGTCCCAGCCACGGCCCACGGTACGTTCTGATCGCCCCACACGATGTCAGACGGTATCGGCCGCCAGTTGAATCCCCGCTGAAAAACCTGGTCAGCGCCCAAAAGCCCGAGCAAACATCGGCCACGACCGGTGCATCTGATCCTGCCAGTAGCCCCACGAGTGGGTTCCGGTGGCGGGCAGTCGCACGGTGGCGGGTATGTGCAGGGCCGACAGTCGTCGAGCCAAGTTGACGGTGCAGTAGCGCGCCGCCGCCTCGTCGAGCCCGCCGATGGTCACCTGTTCGGCGAGTCGACCGGCATTGCCGGCGATGGTGCGGTCACCGAGGTTGTCGTGCGCGCCGGGCAACCCGGTGGCGGCGCTGATCCACAGCGCAGGAGTGCGGCGGGCGAGCTTGTACGCGTTGATCACCGGGTCCTGTGCCACCCACTGGGGATCTCCCGGCGGGCCGTACAGATTGCTCGCGTCGGCACCACCGGGCACGAAGGCGACGGTGCGCAGGATCAGCTGCCCCTGCGGCGACGCGGTCTCCGCGCACCCCGAGTAGGCGCCCACCGCGCGGTAGAAGCCGGGGTGATTCTCGGCGAGCCGGATGACGGACTGACCCGACATCGAGATCCCGGCGATGCCACGGGGTCCCGAGTTGCCATGTGCCCGCGCGAAGGCAGCCGGGAGTTCGCCGGTCAGAAAGGTTTCCCAGCGCAGCGGACGCGACGTGCGCACACCGAAGCGGAAGTTCGCGGCCGGGTCGACATGCCGCCAGTTCGCGTAGTAGCTCGCCGCACCGCCCACCGGGGTGAGCGTCCAGACATTCTTACCGGCGTAGAACGCGTTGGCGTCGGTCGCATGCGTCCAGTCGTCGTTGTCCTCGCCACCCGTCGACCCGCTGAGCAGGTACATCACCGGAGTCGACGGGCCGGGCCGGGCCGGACGCCCGATCAGCACGGGCACCTGCGTCTGCATCGACGCCGACCACACGGACGCGAGAACGATGCGGCCTCCGATCGGTGTCTCACGGTAAGGGACACCCGCGGTGGCGTGGGCATATCGGATGCCGTGCAGGGTGTCTGCGCCGGCTTGTGCGCCACTGTCGGCGAGTACCGACCCGGCGACGACCACCAGCGCCGCACAGAGTGCGGTGATCAAACGATTTCCTGAGCGATGTCGAGAGTTCACGACGGCCTTCCGGTTCGGCACGCGCCCCATGTCCCCCGCCGGGCTCTGCCATAGTAAGCACACGAATCGTCCGCGGCGAAAGGCATTGTGGCCGCATGCCAGGAGGTGACATGACGACGTCCGGCGGATCGACGGGACACCGAACGCCGAGAGTCGCGGTGCTCGTACTGGCATTCACCCAGTTCGTCATCATCGTCGACGAGACCGTCGTGTCGCTGCTCGGCCCCGCCGTGGCCGACGAGCTCGGGCTCGGCGGCGAAGCCCGGCACGTCCTCGTGACACCCTTCGCCGCGGCGTTCGTCTGCACGCTCCCACTGGCCGGTGTGTTGCTGCGGTGGGCGGACCCTCGTATCGTCGTGGCACCCGCGACACTCGCGTTCGCAGTCACAGCGGGATCGGCCGCTCGCGCACAAACCCTCACCGAACTCGTCGCCTCCCGCGCAGCCCAGGGGGTGGCGGGTGCCGTCGTCACCACCGGCGTACTCGCGTCGCTCCACCTCGTGACACGCGGGTATCGGCGCAGAGTTCGCGCGTTCGCGGTCTTCTCGCTGATCTCCGGCTCGGGTTCTGTCACAGCGCTTCTCGTGGTCGCCCCGTTGGCGACCCACTCGTGGCGCTGGTGCTATTGGGCCATCGCCGCCGCCGCACTCGTCTGCGCGGGCGGGTGGGTGATGGCCGCGCGACGCACGGTTCGGAGCGAGCCCGAACAACATGTGGAACCTCATCGAGACCACGTCGATCCGCTGACCGCCTGGACGTTCTCCGCGACCGTCGGCGGCAATGCGGTGTTGGCGGCCACGGTGATCACGGCGAGTTTCGTACTGCAGCAGGATTTCGGTTGGACGCCGACCAGCGCGGGTCTCGGCTTCCTTCCGCTCAACGGCGCGGCAGCACTGGGTGCGGCCGTGGTCGGCGCCGTGAGCCCGGCTCGGGCAGTCGGCCGTCTACTGGCGGTGGGGACCGTACTCCTTGCCGCGGGCTGTGTCCTGTTCGCGGTCGTCACACTGACGCCTATTACGTTGCTGGCCATCACGATTCCGGTTGGTCTCGGCATCGGCGTAGTCTTCCCGCTCGCCAATCACGCAACGCTGGCGACGGCAACCGAACGACCCGTCGCCCGCGCCGCCGCGCTCGGGACGGCGCAGCAGGCGGGGCTCGCGGGCGGTGCACTCATTGCGGCCACCCGTTCGGCCGTCGTGTTCGCCGCCATGGGAGCCGTGCTGGTGGCCGCTCTGGCGCTGGCCGCTCTGTCGTCGACCGCGACTCCGCCACGCGACGGGCAGTGACGGTCTCCTCAGGCGACTCCCACCAACTCGGCAGAGCGCTGCCACAGACCATCGATCAGGGATTCGTTGCGGGCCTGCGGATTCTGCAGCCCGTTGGCCTTGTGCCGACTGAAGTACACCCCGTTGATCGTCGGGTCGGCGCCACGCTGTGCGAGTTCGATCAGCGGTGCCGCGCCCTGGTCGGGAGTGATCGTCACGAATCGCGTCAGCGGTGAACGATAGGCGAGGCCGATGAACTTCGAGTCGCGGCCGAAGCTGGTTGCTGCGGGGCCGGGATGTACTGCAGCCGAATAGATCTTGTCGTCGGACCACCGGTTGGCGATGCCGCGCGTGAACAGTATGTTCATCAGCTTCGCCGTGCCGTAGGCACGCAACCCGAAGGCACGTCGCTTCTCGAAGTCGAGGTCGTCGAGGTCGATGCTGCCGGCGAGATTGCCGACACTCGAGGTGTTCAGCACCAACGACGATCCCGCAGCGGCCAGCCGCTCGCGGAGCAGGTTCGTCAGCAGAAACGGTGCCAGATGGTCGATCTGGAAGTTGGGTTCGTGCCCGTCGGCGGTGCGGTTCTTCGGATCGAACGTGCCACCGGCGTTGTTCATCAGCACGTCGATCGAGTCGACTGCCGACGCGATACTGTCGGCCAACTCACGCACCTGCGCGAGTTCCGAGAAGTCCGCGGTGAACGATCGCGCACCGGTTTCCGATGCGATGGGCGCCAGCTTGTCCGCCGACCGTCCCACGAGGATCAGGTCGGTTTCGGGTCCGGCGAGCTTGCGTGCCGCCACCGCCCCGATTCCGTCGCTCGCACCGGTGAGGACGATGGTTCTTGTGGTTTCGGGCACGCGGTCTCCTGGTCCGTTCGTCGTTGACTTCCCCTCCGCTACGCTACGCCGTCAACCGTGAGTAGCAGCCGGGTCGCCGAGAAAGTCCAGGATGGCCGCGTTGACCTGCAGCGCAGCCTCGATCGGGATGAGATGCGATCCGGGGATCACGCACAGCCGCGCGTCGGGGATCGCAGCAGCGACCTCACGGCCGTGGTCGAGGGTGGCCTCGTCCTTGTCGCCCTGCATCACCAGCGTCGGGCAGGCGATCGCCGCGAACTCGCCGAGGTCGATCTCCGGCTCGGCGGTGATCATCGCCATGGTCTTGTCGAAGACGACCTCGAAATGGTCTGCGCCGTCGGGGGATTCATCGGCGTACTCGGCCTTGAAGAAGGCCAGCAGATCGGGATCGCCGGATTGCAGGGCATCCAGGATTCCCCCAGGCGCACGGCCCGCGCTGTTGTAGTACTGACCGACGAGCACCAGGCCGCGCACCAGGTCGGGACGCGCCAGGGCGACGAGCGCTCCCACCACGGCCCCATCGCTCCAACCAACGATCTGCGCCGGACCACCGACCACCTCGTCGAGATAGGCGATGGTCTCGGTGGCCATGTCGGCATAGTGGAACTCTTCGGTCACGTCGGGGCTGTGTCCGTGGCCGTGGCGCTCCGGACAGAACACCTGCCACCCCGCGTCGACCAGCGCGGGAACCTGCGCTCCCCACGACGACGCACCGGAGAACGCGCCGTGCAGCAAGACGACCGGCGGCCCTTCTCCGTGGACCTCATGCCAGACGCGCGTGTCGGGTTCGGGATGGGAAATGGTCGTGTACTCCGCGACGGTCGCACTCATCGGCCCAGCGTATGCGTCGCAGCCCCGCCAGTTCGAGGCGATTGTGAATATTCACAATCCACGATCGATCTTCGGTGCACGACCACGGTGTCGAGGGCTCCAGATGGGGTCATTCTGACAACACACTTCGATTCCAGCCCGATTCAGGAGGTACCCACCATGGCATTGGAGGCCACCGGCACCGTAGCCGATACTTCGACCGCGCGATGGCGCGACAGGAAGCGCTATCTCTGGCTCATCGGCCTGATCGTGCCGTCATTCGCGTTCATGGCCATCGGGGGATACGAACTGACCGGATGGAGCGTGTTCCTCTGGGTCGGCCCGATCATGGTGCTCGTCATCGTCCCGACCATCGACTTCCTCACCGGCTTCGATCCCACCAACCCACCCGATGACGTGATCGAGGAACTCGAGAACGACAAGTACTACCGCTACATCACCTTCGCGTTCCTGCCGATCCAGTACGCCGGCTTCATCGTGTCGATGTACCTCATCGCCACCCAGGGGTGGCCCGTCATCGACAAGGTCGGGCTGGCAATGACTCTCGGCTTCATCGGCGGTATCGGTATCAACACCGCGCACGAACTCGGCCACAAGAAGGAGAGCCACGAGCGCTGGTTGTCGAAGATCGCTCTGGCCCAGAGCTTCTACGGCCACTTCTACATCGAGCACAATCGTGGCCACCACGTCCGGGTGGCCACCCCGGAGGATCCGGCGTCGTCGCGGCTCGGCGAAAACCTGTACCGCTTCTGGCTCCGTACCGTCACCGGATCGCTGCGCAGCGCGTGGGAGATCGAGGCAAAGCGATACCGACGCAAAGGAACCCATCCTTTTCACATCGGCAACGACGTGCTCAACGCGTGGTTGATGACCCTGGTGCTCTGGGGTGCGCTGATCGCCTGGCTGGGCGTCGGCATTCTTCCCTACATCCTGTTGCAGGCCGTGGTCGGTTTCTCGCTGCTGGAGATCGTCAACTACCTCGAGCACTACGGAATGCTCCGGCAGCGCACCGACAGTGGACGCTACGAGCGTGTGCTGCCGATGCACTCGTGGAACTCGAACAACATCGCCACCAACGTCCTGCTCTACCACCTGCAGCGCCACAGTGACCACCACGCCAACCCGACGCGTCGCTATCAGACGTTGCGCGACTACAAGGAGTCACCCACGCTGCCGACCGGCTATGCGGGGATGATCGTGCTCGCACTGTTCCCGCCGCTATGGCGACGGGTGATGGACAAGCGCGTCGCAGCGCACTTCGACGGCGACATCCGGCTCGCCAATGTCGCACCGGGCAAGCTCGACCGGCTTCTCCGACAATTCCCCACCCCGACAACCGAAACCGTGATCGACGTCATCGACTCGACCCGCAACACCTTCGACGACGGCGTGCGCGCGGCCCGCTGCCCTGGCTGCAACTACGTGTACGACGTCGCCTCCGGCAACGAACTCGAAGGCTTCGCGGCCGGGACCGCGTGGCGTGACATCCCGGACGACTGGTGCTGCCCGGACTGCGGAGTGCGGGAGAAGGTCGACTTCGTCCCGATGACGCATTCGGACGAGGAGGCTCACCTGAGGAAGGCGTCGAAGTAGTCCAGCGCGAGAAGAAGATCGCCTGCTCGTTCGGTCAGTGGCCGTCCGAGCAGGCGTTCGGCTTGCTGAGTCCGGTAGCGCACGGTGTTCTTGTGCACTCCAAGATCTTTCGCCACGAGATCGGCGGTCTTGGACGACGTCAACACCTCCCTGATGGTCTCATGCAGGTGTTCGTTGCCGGATTCCGCGAGCTCGCCGAGGACTGATCGCGAGAATCGTTCGGCGGCAGGGTGATCGAGTGCCAACATGGTGAGCGCCGCAACATCGGAGTATCGGGTGACGCCCTCATCGCGGTGCGGCGCAAGTGCGACGCGCTGGGCCGTCCGGGCGTCACGGTGCGCCCAGATGAATCCGTCGTAGCCCAGAGCCGGACCCCCCACGGTGACCCGCATGACGCGCGGATCGATGAGTCCCTCGTCGAGCGGTGGTTGAGCGTCACCGCGGATCGTGAACCAGGCCCACAGCTCCCGCCCGCCCGGACGCACGACGACCGTGCGGGCGCCCCGCCGTCCGGCTGCCAGTGCGGTCACCGCCGGCTCGAGCCGCTCGATAGAGTCGGCGTCCACCGCATGGGCGATGACCGCCACGTGAGCGACACCGTTGACGGGGTGTCCCCCGAGTTCCGCGGAGAGTTCGGCGGGTCCCACGCTGCGGCCCGCCAGGACTTCGGCGACCAGTTCATATCGGCGGGCGTCGCCACGACGTCGAATCCGCTCCACCTCGTCGGAGAACACCGCCACCGACAACTCGACCGACGATCCGAACCACCTCGTCGCCTTGCTCCAGAACCACACCAGTAGGGCTTCGTGATCGAGTTCCGCCGGGGCACCGCGAACCACCTCGACGGCGAAATCCCACGCCGCCTCCTGTGCGGCCTGGTAGATCTTCAGCAACACCGGGAGTCCGAGGTGACCTCGCGCGACCCGCACCGCCAGGGTGTGCGCGGCCGGCACGAGATCATCGGTTCCGGCCGCGCTGACGGTGATTCCGCCGAGGAAGGCCAACCAGTGCTCCGCAATGGCCTGACGCACCACATCGTGCAGGTCTTCCGGAAGATCGACGCCGGCGAAGATGACGTCGGCGGTACGGGTGACCCACTCCTCGACCGCTGCGGGGTCACGCTGCGTCGCTTCGAACTCTTCAAGCCATCCACCCAGTTCCGACATGGTGGAAGCCTTGCACAACAGCTTGTGATTTTTCACAAGAACCAGCGGGCCGATTCGCGCGAAAGGCCAGTGAAACCCTCTCTCAGGCCAGTCAGAATGACAGTCACACACAGTTCACAGCCCAATTCGGAGGAGAGCACCATGAGCACCGTCCACGTCGATCGACCGGCCTGCGAGGGCATCGGTATGTGCGAAACGCAGGCCCACGAGTACTTCCAGATCGGCGACGACGGTCTCGTCGACCTGGTGACGCCGGAGGTCCCCGACGGCGATCGCGACTACGTCCGGGCCGCCGTCGACTCGTGCCCGATGTCGGCGCTGCGGATCGTCGACTGATGCGCCGACTGGCCATCGTCGGCGCTTCACTGGCCGGTGTTCGCGCAGCGGAGGGTGCACGCGCACACGGATGGACCGGCGAGATCGTCATGATCGGCGACGAGGTCCACGCACCATACGACCGTCCGCCGCTGTCCAAGGCCGTCCTGAACTCCGACGACCTGCCCGAGCCGCAGCGACTTCGCAGCACGCAGACCTGGGATGCCCTGGGCATCGATCTGCGGACCGGTTGTGCGGCAACCGGAATCGGCATCGGCGATAGAGTCCTCCGAACCGACCACGGAGACGTCGACTACGACGCGCTCGTCATCGCGACCGGATCGACTCCCCGAGTACTCCGCGATCCGACCTCCGGACTCGACGTCGGCACCTTGGACAATGCCCGTCACCTCCGCACCTACGACGACGCGATCCGGGTGCGCACCACACTGGACTCCGTTCGGCAGTTGGTGGTGTTCGGGGCGGGATTCATCGGCGCCGAGATCGCCTCGGCAGCGGTGTCCCGCGGTACGGACGTGACGATCGTGAATGCCTCGCACCGCCCACTCGCGCGGTGCACTGGTCCACTGGCGGCCGCTGCGCTCGTCGAATTGCACCGCAGTGCCGGTGTCCGCACGGTTCTCGGTACCGAGATCACGCAGATGGATATGCAGGACAACGTCATTCGTTCCGTCTCGCTGACCTCCGGTGAACGGTTGGAGACCGATGCCGTCATCGTCGCCGTCGGGTCCACCCCCACCACCGACTGGCTCGGTGGCGCCGAGATCGACCTGGACCCGGCCGGGCGGGGCGTGCGATGCGGCCGCGACATGTCCACGTCGGCATCGGGCGTCTTCGCGGCGGGCGACGTCGCGTCTCTGGCCGGCCACCCCGCCGGACACTGGACGACCGCCGTCGACACCGGTTACATCGCTGGGGCCAATGCCGCTGGGGCACAGGAGATCTACTCCGGTGTTCCGTTCGCATGGTCCACCTGGTACGGCCACCGCATCCAGATGGTCGGACGGACCGGTTCGACGGCCGAGGACTCGATCGAGGAGATCGCCGTCGACGACGGGTACTTCGAGTACCGGGACGGGTCCGAAGTTGTCGGTGCAGTCGGAATCGACAGTCCAGGCCAGATCGCGCGACTGCGTCGTCACCTCGCCACACAGGTGAGGACCAAGGTCCCGACTTTCGGATGACATCCAAACACGGTGCAATTCAACATCTTTGAGGATCATCGGGCATTCATCTGATCTGCGTCGTCCGGTCGCCTCGCGTAAAATGGACAACATGGCCAAATTGAGCACCGAGATTCCCGCACTACGGGCCACGCACTGGCGACAGCGTCTGGCTCCCCACCTCGTCGACGGCGAACGCATCGTCGCGCTGGCTTCGGCCCGTCGCCTGCGGCCCACGACCGAGGGTGTCGCGATCACCAACGCGCGTGTCCTGGGCTTCAACACCGCCGCCGAACCCGGCGAGGATGTGATCGCCGTGTCAGTGTGCGCCGATGAGATCGAAGGGTACGACCTCACCTCCGATCGGCTGGTGCCGACCCTGACGGTCCACACGCCGCACGGTCCCGAGGTGTTCGGCACGTTCGAGAAGACAGAGGCGAAGTTCCTCGCCTATTTCCTCGACACCCTCCGCGACAACGGCATCGATCCCGCGGCAGCCGCCGGAATCGACGGACTACGGCGCGCGGCAGAACTCGCCCGACAGGCCGAGTCGCAGCGCCTCGTCGACCGGCAGCATGTCGCCGTCTTCGGCGAGCCGGTCACCGATGCCCAATGGACCGCGATCGAAGCCCACGCACCGGGCGACGAGCATCCGTGGCTGCTGCTCAACTGTGGCCGGTCCGGCCAGTTGGCAGCGTACGACGACCGTGTCGTCGTACTGAAGAAGGACCGCAACATCTCGTCGTCGGACGTTCAGGTCGGCGAGTTCCCGCTCGGCGAGATCACCGGCATCGACTACCGGTGCGGCGCTCTCACCGGTCTGCTCCAGGTACATACCGCCGAGGATGCCGAGCCGGAGCACGATGGGTTCTGGCCGGCAGCGCGCTACGCACCAGACCACAACCCGTGGACCCGCACCGACACGCTGCCGCTGCCCAAGCCCTACTACCAGGGCGCAAAGGCACAGCTCGACGAACTGCGCGGGCTGATCCGGGACGCGCGCTCGCAGGAACCGTCCCGGTCCTGACGCTCGATCAGCGCGACATTCCGTAGATGCGTTCGACGCGGATCCGCAGCAATTGCCGCTGGTCGCGGACCATCGCCTGCCGGTAGTCGTCCCAGTCGGGATGCTCGCCGCTGAGCGATCGATAGAGGTCTACGAGGGCGTCGACCGTGGCGTCGTGCGGGTCGGCCGCAGCCGGCGTGAGTTCACCGAGTCCCTCGGCAACCGCGTAGCCGGCGAAGAATCCGTCGCCGAGAACGTGCAGGCTGACACGTGGATCGCGTTCGACGTTGCGGGATTTTGCGCGTGTCGCGGTCACCGACACCAGCGCCGACGCCGACTCGTCATCCCAGGCGTGAATCACGTTCGACGACTGCGGCCGACCGTCGCGTCGAAGCGTGATCAAGATGGATTCGCGGTGGTCGGCGACGATGCGGACAAGTGCGGGGTCGAACTCGGCTGTGGTCATGATCGGTGCAACGTCACGCGCGGTAAATTGCTTTCCACCGCACTCGTCGCCAGAAACCGCATCTGCGGTCGGAAACCTCTGGTGCGCATCGGGTTTCTGACCAGACACGCGGCTTCTGGGTTCGCGACACGCCGACGAGCACTCGGACGAGGGTCGCCGTCCGTTCTGGTCCGCACAAAAAGTAGGGGAACTACCGACCCAGGTCACCTTCCACGGACATCGGCTCAGTTCCGGCTGCCCTGCTGCGCCGCAAGACGCACCGGCGCGTTGTCGACGCCGTAGCCGTCGTAGTGGTCGAATCGCTGGACGAACTCGAAGAATACGGAACCGATTGTGCGCGTGTAGAAGTGGATGAAGTGGCCACCACACGGCCCCGGTCCGCGATCGTAGAGCAGATCCAGCGATTGCAGTTCGTCGACGATGCCGTCCTCGAGACCGAATCGCCCACGGAGGTAGTCGTAGTAGTTGTCGGGAACCGGCAAGAACTCCAACCCGGCAGACCGGGCAGCGCGAGCAAGTCCGACGACGTCGCGGCACCCGAACGCGACGTGCTGCGGCATCACGGCGCCGTCGAGCACATGAGGTGCGACGTTGAGCGGAAGCCGGACCCCACCGTCGAGGGTGCGCAACACCTGGCTGCGCACCAATCCGGTGGGCCCGGGCACTTCGGTGGGCGAGTCGGCCGTCAGCCCGAAGACGCTACTCAGGAACAGCGTGGTGTCCTGCGCAGTCTGCCAGGTCTGGGTGAGGTTCACGTGGTCGATGGAGGTGACCTCTCCGGGCAGCTCGGTGCGGCCGTCGCGGAATTCGTCGACCCAGGACGGCACGCCTGTCGGCGGTTGGTCGACCCAGAAGAACTCCGTGCCGTCGGGCGCCCGGGTTGCGCCGAAACTCTGCTCCGAGGCGTAGGTGCGCCGGTACGCAGTCGGCGCCATCAGGCCGGCGGCACGCTCCGACAGCGCCTCGGCGTCGGGCACCTGAAGTCCGATCGCCGCCACATGCGGCTGTTCGTCGCGCGCCTGCTGTTCGTTGAGCACCACCCGCGCGTCGCCGGCGGTCCACAGGGAGACCGGCTTGCTACGGTGTCGGCCGCGGGCGGTGAACCCGAGTTGGCCGAGCAGCACCTCCACCTCGCTGGTGTCCTCGGCCTTGATCTCGACGAAGTCGAACCCGCTGGGCGGCTTGGTATCCGCGATGTCGAGGAGATTCAGCTCGTCCTGCAACCAGAGCAGCGATCGCAGCGCGTGGATCGCGGTGCGCGCCGGATCGGTCTGGCGGAAGGTGTCGTTGAAGACCTCCAGCGAGAGCGGACCGTCGTAGCCGGCGGTCAGCACGTGCCCGACGAAGCGCGCGAGATCGAACGCACCCTCGCCCGGGAACAGCCGATGATGGCGACTCCACGAGAGCACATCCATCGACAGCGCGGGTGCGTCGGCGAGCTGGAGGAAGAAGATCTTGTCACCGGGGATCGTCGCGATCGCCGCGGGGTCGTGGCCGCGGGACAGCACATGGAAGCTGTCGAGGCAGAGTCCGACGCTGCGGTGATCGGCGAGTTCGACGACCCGCCAACTACGGCGATAGTCGTCGATGTACCTGCCCCACGCGAGCGCCTCGAATGCGATGCGGATGCCGTATCCCGCGGCAAGATCGCCGAGGCGTCGGAGTTGGGACGCGGAGACGTCGTCGGAGTCGATGGTCGCGGTCGCGACGTTGCTGCACACCAGGATGGTGTCGATGCCGAGGCGCTGCGCCGTCACGAAGGTCGCCTCGGCGCGTCGGAGGTTGTCGGCGAAGACGTCGTCGTCGACTCCTTCGAGGTCACGAAGCGGCTGGTAGAGGTACAGGGTGAGTCCGAGGCGCGCCGCGAGCGCGCGGATCTCCTCGGGCGAGTGGTCGCTGGAGATCAGGTCGGGTTCGAAGATCTCCACACCGTCGAAGCCGGCCGACGCGCACGCGTGCAGCTTCTCGACCAGTGATCCGGAGATCGAAACGGTGGCGATCGAGGTCTTCATCACACGAATGTACCAATTGGTTCATTACCGAAGAAGGGTTGCGCAGGTTTTCGCACCGGGCTGGGTAAGCTGCCGATCGTGGCAGCCAAGCCGAAAGCCGAACTCCAGCGCGACGCCGAACGGACGCGTGCGGAGCTGCTGACCGTTGCCACCGAGGTGTTCGCCGAATCCGGCTACTCCGGCGCCCGCGTCGACGAGATCGCCGAACGCACCCGCACCACCAAGCGGATGATCTACTACTATTTCGGCGGCAAAGAGGGCCTCTACCTGGCCGTTCTCGAGAACGCCTACCGCGGTATCCGGTCGGCCGAACAGAAGCTCACCGTCGACCACCGCGACCCCGTCGAAGCGATCCGACGCCTGGCCGAGGTCACCTTCGACCACCACATCGCGCACGACGCGTTCATCCGACTGGTGTCGATCGAGAACATCCATCGCGGCGAATTCATCCGCAAACTCGCCGACCTCCCCGGACTCTCCGCGCCGGCGACATCACTGCTCGACGAGATCCTCATCGACGGCCGCAAGACCGGCGTCTTCCGCGACGACGCCACCGCCCTCGACGTTCACCTCGTGATCAGCTCGTATTGCGTATTCCAGGTCGCCAACCAGTACACCTTCGGCTACCTCTTCGACGTCGACCTCACCGAGGTCTCGCAACGCGCCCACCTGCGCCGCATGATCGGCGACGTCGTGGTTGGCTGGCTGACCAGCAAGAACTGACCCGAGTACGACCACGCTCCCTCGGTGAACCCACCGCTTCCCGAGGCGATCCCCACCGCTCCCTGAGGTGCGAGCCTGCGAGCCTCGAAGGGCGCCGGTGAGACAACAATGTCGTCTCACCAGGGGCTTCGAGGCTCGTCGCTTGCGCTCCTCACACCTCAGCCGGCGGGAGGCGGACCCCAGCCGGCGGTGAACGCGATACCGATCACACCAAAGTCTTGACGCGACCCGGGTCACAATGCTCTACTCAATTGCGAACGTACTAGTTCGTACATTACGGAGAGTCACCATGAACCACCGCCCAAGCTTCCTCGTCGGCCTCATCGGCACCGGCGTCGGGCCGTCCCTGACCCCGGCGATGCACATGGTCGAGGGTCGGGCCCAGGGGTTCGACTACGTCTACCGCACCATCGACCTCGACACCCTCGGGATCGAGCCCACCCGGGTCGGCGAGGTCCTCGCCTGGGCACGGACGCTCGGGTTCGACGCCGTGAACGTCACGCATCCCTGCAAGCAGCTCGTGCTGGAGCACCTCGACGAGATCGATCCGGTCGCCGCCACCCTCGGCGCGGTCAACACGGTCCGCTTCACCGACCACGGCACCATCGGATACAACACCGACACAACCGGATTCGCACACGGATTCACCGAGGGGCTGCCCGGCGCCGACCTCGCCGACGTTGTCCTCGTGGGCGCGGGCGGCGCCGGAACCGCCGTCGCCGACGCCCTCGCCCGACTCGGGGCCGCCCACCTCACCATCGTTGACATGAACGTCGACCGCGCCAGCGAGCTGGCCCACGAACTGGGCACGCGCTACCCGACCGCCCGCATCGAGGCATCCTCGTTCGACAAGCTCTCGGTTCTCCTCCCCGAGTCGACCGGCGTCGTGCACGCCACCCCCACCGGCATGGCCGAGCATCCCGGCATCGCCTTCGACGCCGCGCTGCTGCACCCCGGACTGTGGGTCGCCGACATCGTCTACCGACCCCTCGACACCGCACTTCTGCAGGCAGCCCGTAGGGCCGGCTGCCGCACTCTCGACGGAGGCCATATGGCCGTTCACCAGGCCGTCGACGCCTTTG
The DNA here is from genome assembly GCF_022513585.1 of Gordonia gummivorans. Lineage (GTDB taxonomy): Bacteria > Actinomycetota > Actinomycetes > Mycobacteriales > Mycobacteriaceae > Gordonia. Next base: position 7,610 of record NZ_JAKWBF010000030.1, on the reverse strand, counting down.
CCCTGATCACCGGGACAGCCCCGGACGCCGCCCGCATGTCCCGCCACTTCCGCGAACTCGTCGCAAACCCGTCCTGAACCAGAGCAGAATCACCCCCAAGGAGTTCACCTCATGACCACCATCGACCACGCACACACGGAAGACATTCCTGTGCGCACTCCCAAGCGCGCCGCGCTGGCCAGTTTCATGGGCAGCGCCGTCGAGTACTACGACTTCTTCCTCTTCGGCTCCGCCGCGGCGCTCATCTTCCCGCACGTCTTCTTCCCGTCGGACAACGACGCCGCCCTGGTCATGTCGTTCATGACGTTCGGCTTCGCCTACATCGCCCGACCGATCGGCGCGGTAGTGCTCGGCCACTTCGGTGACCGCATCGGACGGCAGCGCGTCCTCATGTTCACCCTGGTCCTGATGGGTCTGTCGACCTTCATCATCGGCTGCCTGCCGACCTTCGGCACCATCGGATGGCTCGCACCCGGACTCCTGGTCCTGTGTCGGCTGATGCAGGGCTTCTCCGCCGCAGGCGAGCAGGCCGGCGCCAGTTCTCTGACCCTGGAACACTCCCCCGACCATCAGCGCGCGTTCTTCACCTCGTGGACCCTCACCGGAACCCAGGGTGGCCTGATCCTCGCCTCGCTGATCCTCATCCCGTTCATGGCCCTGCCCGACGACGCGAAGTACTCCTGGGGCTGGCGTGTCCCGTTCTGGCTGTCCGCCGTGGTCGTCGTGGTCGCCTACTTCATCCGTCGCCAGTTGCACGAAACCCCGCAGTTCACCGAGGCAAAGGAAGCCGGCACCATCGCCAAGATGCCGCTCGTCCCGCTGATGCGTGAACAGTGGCGCAGCGTCCTGCGCGTCATCCTGTGCGCCTTCATCGCCGCTGTCTCAACAGTTTTCGCGAATCTGGCCCTCGCCTATGGCAAGAAGGTCGGACTCGACGCCGACCTCACCCTGTGGCTGATCGTCGTCGCCAACATCGGCGCCCTGTTCACTCAGCCCGCTTTCGGCAAGCTCGCCGACCGCATCGGACGCAAGCCGGTCTTCATCTACGGCGCCGTCGCCTCGGCCGTCCTGATGCCCTTCTACATGCTGTCGATGAGCCAGGACAACCACGTCATAACCTTCGCCCTGGCGATCGCGACCTTCTCCTTCGGATACGCCGCCGCGAACGCCGTGTGGCCGTCGTTCTACGGCGAGATGTTCTCCACCGAGGTGCGCTTCTCCGGTATGGCGATCGGCACCCAGCTCGGTTTCCTGATGGCCGGTTTCGCGCCGACGATCGTGACCGCCCTCGGCGGTGTTCGCGAAGGCGGCTGGACCGTCATCAGCATCTTCACCGCCGTGATCTGCGCGATCGCTGCCGGCGCCGCGCTGACCGCCCGGGAGACCAAGGACGTGCCCACCGAACAGCTCGGCCGTACCCCCTCGTCGGATAACACCAAAGAGCTTGTCCATCACTGACATTCACTCGCACAGCCACTCAGGAGTGACACCCTCATGACCACGATCATCAACACCGATCCCGACAGCGCGTCGGCCACCCAGAATCAGATCAACGCGGAGATCGCCGCGATCGAGACCGCCTACCAGCACGGTGGGATCGAGGAGACCCAGCCCCGGCTCGACTATCCGCCCTACCGCAGCAGCCTGCTGCGCCATCCCACCAAGGATCTGCACCACGCCGATCCCGAGGACGTCGAACTGTGGACCCCGGCGTTCGGCGCCCGCGACGTGCACCCGCTCGAGGCGGACCTGACGATCCAGCACAACGGCGATCCGATCGGCGAGCGACTCATCGTGACCGGACGTGTGCTCGACGGCAACGGCCGCCCGGTGCGCAACCAGCTCGTCGAGGTGTGGCAGGCCAACGCTGCCGGCCGGTATGTCCACAAGCGCGACCAGCACCACGCCCCCATCGATCCCAACTTCACCGGTGTCGGCCGCTGCCTCACCGACGACGACGGCTGGTACAAGTTCACGACCATCAAGCCCGGGCCTTACCCATGGAAGAATCACAACAACGCCTGGCGGCCCGCGCACATCCACTTCTCGTTGTTCGGAACGGAATTCACGCAGCGGATGATCACCCAGATGTACTTTCCGGGCGATCCGCTGTTCGCACTCGACCCGATCTATCAGTCGATCACCGACCAGAAGGCACGCGACCGCCTCGTCGCGACCTACGACCACGACGTCGCCACCCACGAGTGGAGCACCGGATACCGCTGGGACATCGCCCTTTCCGGTACCAACCGGACCGTTTTCGAGGACGAGTGAGGAAACGATGAGCACCCTGTTGACCCCGACCCCCGGCCAGACGATCGGCCCCTTCTACGGCTACGCCCTACCCTTCGACGGCGGTGACGAGCTGGTGCCGCCACGCTCGCCCGGCGCCATTCGCTTCCACGGCTCCGTCACCGACGGCGACGGAGCGCCCGTCCCCGACGTGATGCTCGAGATCTGGCAGGCCGACGCCGAAGGGACCATCTCCCGCGAACCGGGATCGCTCAAACGAGACGGCTGGACCTTCACCGGCTGGGGACGCGGACCCACCGACGACGCGGGCGACTTCTCCTTCACCACAGTCGAACCCGGCCCCGTACAGTCCGGCCACGCGGCGTTCATCATGGTCACCGTCTTCGGCCGCGGGTTGCTGAACCGACTGTTCACCCGCGCCTACGTTCCAGGTTCCGCGTTGGAGACCGACCGGCTGCTGCAATCCGTCCCAGCCGATCGGCGCCACACTCTCATCGCCGAGCGCGACGAGCAGGGCCTCCTCTTCGACATCCGACTCCAGGGCGACGACGAGACCGTCTTCCTCGCCTACCCGGGAATATGACCGACCTCTTCTGGCCCGGCGACCATCGTGCCGGCAGCCTCATGTCCGACGCGGCGTTCGTGGATGCTCTTGTCGCCGTGGAGGATGCGTGGCTGGGCTGCCTGGTCGACGGCGGTGTCGCGCCCGATGACGCTGCGACCGACATGACGGGCTTCGTCACAGCCGAGGATCCCGAGCGACTCGCGGCAGGAGCCGAACGCGAAGGGAATCCGGTGACCGGCCTCGTCGCACTGCTGAGGGAACGCACGCAAGGTGCTGCCGCACAATGGATTCACCGCGGACTCACCAGCCAGGACGTCGTCGATACCGCAGTGATGCTGTGTCTGCAGGATGCCGTCGCCCGGGTTGCCCGGGACGTCGACGAACAGATTCGCGTCCTGGTCGGGCTCGTCGAGAAGTATCGCGATGCGCCGATGCTCGCCCACACCCTCACCCAGCCCGCGCTCCCGAGTACCGCCGGGAAGAAGTTCGCGGTGTGGTTGTCGGGGGTGCTCGACGCGGCGTCGACACTGGATTCCGTTCCGGCGTTCGCCGTGCAGATGGGCGGTGCGGCAGGCACATTGGCCGCCACCACCGAGCTGACCGGATCCCCCGACGCGGCGGTCGCGATGTCCGACGCCCTCGCCGACCGACTCGGTCTGGCGCGCGCACTGCCCTGGCACACCACGCGCGCGCCGATCACCCGCGTCGCCGACGCCCTCGTCGGATGCACCGACACCTGGGGTCACATCGCCAACGACGTTCTCGTCGGGAGTCGCGGCGAAATAAGCGAATTGACGGAAGCGGCGGGCGGTGGATCGTCGACCATGCCGCACAAGTCCAACCCCATGCTCTCCGTACTGATCCGGCGCAGCGCCCTCGCAGCACCCGCACTGGGCGCGACGCTGCACACCGCGTCGGCGAGTAGCGTCGATGAGCGCTCCGACGGCGGCTGGCATGTCGAGTGGTCCACGGTACGCACCCTGGCCCGACGTACCGTCGTCGCTGCCGGGCAGACCACAGACCTCCTCGTCGGGCTGCGCGTCGGCACCGACCGATCTCGATCCAATCTCGAAGCAGCACAGGGTATTCTCGCCGAGCAGTCCACGATGGCCGAGCTCGCGGATCGCACGCCCGCGTCGACCTATCTCGGCGCCGTCGACCATCAGATCGACACCATCCTCGAACGTGCCCGCCACCACCTGAAGGAGTCGTCGTGACCACAACCGAATCCACTTACGACGCCGGCATGTCGGTTCGCCGGGAAGTGCTCGGCGACAACCACGTCGACCGCGCCGTGGCCGGTACGACGGAGTTCACCGAGGACTTCCAGAACCTCATCACGCGCTACGCGTGGGGCGAGATCTGGACGCGTCCCGGGCTGGATCGCAAATCGCGGTCGATGATCACCCTCACGGCGCTCATCGCCCGCGGTCACCATGAGGAGTTCGCGATGCACGTGCGCGCAGCGCTTCGCAATGGACTGACTCCGGACGAGATCAAGGAGGTCATCCTGCAGAGCGCCATCTATTGCGGTGTGCCCGACGCGAACTCGGCATTCCGGATCGCATCGGGAGTGCTGGCCGAGGGCTGAGCCGACTACGTAGCCTGCACGACCATCACCGGACACTGCGCGACGTGCAGCACCGCTTGGCTGGTCGAGCCCAGCATCAGTCCGCGGAAGCCTCCGTAACCACGGCTGCCGACGACCACGAGCTGGGCGTCCTTCGACAGTTCGGTGATGCGGTTCGACGGGGCGTCGGAGGTGACGACGGTCTCGACCTCGACGTCGGGAAAGTCCTGGCCATACCCCGCCAGCTGCGTACCGAGGGTTTCGCGGGCCTCGTCGTCCATCTCGCGCTTGACCTCTTCGCTTGCCTCGAAGAACGCAGCTCCCGAGTACCCGCCGTAGGCGTGCACCGCGACCAGCGAGGTGCCGAGGAACCCTGCCTGAGCGAATGCCTGCGCGATCGCGTCGGTCGACGTCGGCGAACCGTCGACGCCCACCACCACAGGCCCGCTCGACGGCAGTTGATCCGACACCACCACGACCGGACACTCGGCATGGGACGCCACATGGGTGCTGACCGAACCCAGAAGCAGGCCACTGACACCGCCCAGACCGCGGCGGCCGACCACCAGGATGTGGGCGCGACTGGAAATGTCACGGAGCGCAAGGCCCGGCCTGCCCTCGATGACCTCGCCGCTCACGGCGACACCTTCGGCCGTGTCCTCAGCCAGGCCTTTCGCCAGCTCGACGGCCGCTTCAGCGAAGGAACGTCCGGCGCTCGCCGAGGCCTCGACTGCGGACACCGCGGCAAGGGTGAACGCCGGGGCCGGCGGCGCGGCGACGCTCACGATGTGCAACGGGCGGTTCTCCCGCACCGCGGCACGTGATCCCCACCGCACCGCATTCGATGCCTGTTCCGACCCGTCCACCGCCACCACGATCGGCGCGTTGACCGGCATTGTCACCACTTCCTCTCACCTGGCACACCGTCGACTCTCGCAATCCACACTGCCAGACAAAGGCACCACAAACGCCGTGTTCGCCGGACCACGACCGTTGACGGCTGTGTGAGAATGCCAGACGTGATCGCCCTCGCCTCCGTCTACGTGCCGCACCACTCCGGTGGTCGTGACAGCAGCCTCACGGAATGGCTTGTCGTTGTGGGCATTCTCCTTGCCATCGTCGTCGGCGGCGTCATCCTGGCCTACCGCACTCGGGTCCAGAATCGGAACAAGAGGAACGACGGCAGCGACTAGTCGTGAGTGTTCATCCGACCGCGGCGAACTGACGAGCCGCACCCAGAACAAGCGGACCTGATACCTCGAGATCGTTGTCGCGGAGCCGTCACCGGTCCGGCACCGGCCGCCCCGACTGCTGCGACCACAACACCGGGTCTTCGCGGAGCAGCCGATTGCGCCCCTTTCGGCGATAGCGCCAGATCTGCAACGCACCGAACCCCCACAGCACGAACTGTGTCGACATCGCCCAGGTGAACGCGTCCGCCGAGTAGCCCGATCCACCGTCGGGCGTACGCCAGTCCAGCACAAGCCCGATCATGGCCACCGTGAGCAGGCTGGCGAGGAAACCGGCCTGGTTGATGATGCCCGTCGCGGTGCCAACGCGGACAACGGGATTCGACGTCCGGCCGAGGTCGAACCCGATCATCGACGCGGGTCCACCCATGCCGCAGACCACCACCAACACCACGAGCACCCCGAACGGCGCCGACCCCGGCCAGGCCAGCACGAGCGCCCACATCGACGCGATCGAGGCAACCACCAGAAGCACGAGGGTCGAGCGGTGCCACGGCCAACGCGTGATCAGCCACGCGAAGATCGGCCCGAAGGCCATGATCGACAGCACCATCACGGTCAGCAGCACGCCGGCCGACGCGGAGCTCTGGCCCTGCCCTTGGACGAGAAACGGGTAACCCCAGAGAAGTCCGAGCACCGTCGCGCTGAACTGGGTCGAGAAATGCATCCAGAACCCGAGGCGCGTTCCCGGGTGCTCCCACGACGCCTTGAGCCCATCCCAGATTTCCGTCAGACCCATCGACGGCCGCGACGCCGATCGCGCGTCGGGGGTGTCTCGCACCATGAACAGCGCCACGACGAACAGCACCGCGCCGATCGATGCGATGACCACGTAGGCGCGCGTCCAGCCCAGCGTCGAGAACGCCCACGTCATCGGTACCGCGGCCGCGACGGCACCCAGTTGCCCCAGCACGCCGGTCAACTGGGTCATCAGCGGGATGCGCCGGGTCGGGAACCACGCGGTCACCAGGCGCAGGACGCAGATGAAGGTCATGGCGTCGCCGATACCGACGAAGGTGCGCGACAGTAGGGCCCCGGTGTAGCTGTCGGCGAAGGCGAAGCTCAGCTGGGCGACGGTCAGAATGGCGGTACCCGTGAGCAATACGCGGCGCGGACCGAAACGATCGACCATGATGCCGACCGGGATCTGCATGAGTGCGTAGACGAGCAATTGCAGGACCACGAACGTCGACAGCTGTGATGCGGAGATGTCGAATCGTTCCGCGGCAAGCAACCCCGCGACCGCCAACGACGACCGGTGCAGCACCGCGACAAAGTAGATCGCCAGGCCGACAAGCCAGATGGCCATGGCCTGACGGGAGCGAACGGCGACGGTCACGGTCTCATTGTCCACCCGGCGCCAGAAGCGTCACGCAAGAGCGCCGTCGACAAACTGTGCGACGCCCTCACCGAAGGACCAGTCCTCGCGCGTGTTCGCCGACACCGAGATCACCAAGTCGGCTGGACGCAAACCGGTTTCGGCTTCCAGACGCTCGGCGAGCGCCTTGAATGCGGCGCGCTTGTGCTCCATCGTCCGGCCCTGCTGGAAGATCTGGATGACCACCGCATCGTCGGTGCGGTCGAAACCCAGCCCGGTGTCTTCGAGGATGATGCGGCCCGGCTTGTGTTCCGTGATGACCTGATAGCGGTCCCGATCGGGCGCGGCGAAGTGCTCGAGCATCACGTCCTGCACGACGTCGGCGAATCTTCTCAACTCGGCATCGGTACGACGACCCTCGGTCACATGGATGTGGACCAGCGGCATGGCTGCACTCCTCTCGTTGCCACTAGTATGTCCGGACATACTGACAAATGCAACCTCTCGCTCACCGGTGGGGCGTCTTCGGATCGGCGACCCACCCGCCGACGTCGTCAAGGCGATCGTGGAAGCGGGCAGAGGGCCGCCGTCGAGGGCGGGTGTCGCGGCCGCATTGATCCGGCACAAAAAGTGGGGGAAGAAACTTCTTCCCCC
>NZ_JAKWBF010000003.1 GCF_022513585.1 Gordonia gummivorans | reverse complement strand
GGTCACCCTCGAACTCCCATACCACACCCACACCCACCCACATCCATGACAGAAGAGCCCAACTTTCTAGGGGACGACTATGAAACCCACGGAAGAAGTTCGTCCCCTAGTTTTTCTGCGGGCCGGGCGCGATGCGATTTACCCAGCTCAGCGGGATTGGTTACCAACTCTTCGGTTCAGCGGTAGGTTCCTCCAGGTCTGCTGGGCTCCACCTGACCTGTCGATTCAGGTGGAGCTGTCCGCCCGGAGGATCATCGTCGGATCGGTGCGACGGAGAGCGTCGACCGCGGCGTCGGCATCACCGGCGCCCAGGGCATCGACGAGGGACTCGACCACATCGGCAAGGCCGCCAAGGAAGACCGGCACCTGGTTGTCGGCGGCGTCGAGATGGGCGCGCAGATGCGAGGTGCCGACGTCCATGATGCTGAGGTAGAGGCTGTTGAGAAGCTGACTGCTGCCGATTCCGGCGAAGTACTCGTGCACGTGCCACGCCGCCCACACGAATCCGGAGAGGTCGTTCTCCGCGCGCGTGCGACGCAAGTCATCGACTCGCGCGCGCAGTTCGCGAAGATCTCGATCATCAATGGCCGCAAGCACTTCCGCCACCAAGAGGGGAGCCAGCGCGTCCCGGATCTGGATCGACTCGCCAAGTGCCGACCCATCCGCCGGGGCTGCGCGGAACCAGCCGTTCATCCGTGACAGGGGTGATGGGTTGGCGGCAAAGATCCCGCCGCCCGGACCTGGGCGCGAGGTGATGACGCCGCGCTCCTGCGCCAACTTGATCGCCTCGTTCACCGTGCCGACCGAGACGCCGCATACCTGCCGGATCTCGTCCTTGCTGCCGATTCGTTCGCCGGCGGGAGCTCCGGCGGCCAGGCGCGCTATCTGGTTGGCTGCGTACTCGGCACGAGACAAGCCGATCGACACCGTGCCGGGCAGGCTGATCGGGCGCCGCCACAGGTCCGGCGTGTAGGCCGGGATGTCGGGCGGAACTTGATCTGGGGCGTCGGTGGACACGAACCGATGGTAGCCGAATCAATCATGATCATTGAGGTGCAGGGGCCTCGCGATCGTCGAGCGTGAGCTGCAGAAACGCGAGGTCGAGCCACCGTCCGAACTTGGCACCGACCTGCTCGAGCACACCCACATTCACGAATCCGAGCCGTTCGTGTAGGTGGATCGATCCCGTATTGCTCGCATCGATCCCGGCGATCATCACGTGCTTACCGAGCGCACGCGCACGCTCGATCAGCTCGACCATCAACGTCTTGCCGATTCCGCGGCCGCGCTGATCGGACTGCACATAAACCGAGTGTTCGACGGTGTGCCGATAGCCGTCGAACGGGCGATAGTCGCCGAACGTGGCGTAGCCGAGCACCTCGTCGCCGTCGACCGCCACGATCACCGGGTAACCCGCTTGACGACGATCGGCGAGCCACTTCCGGCGATTGTCGACGTCGACGAGTCGCTCGTTCCAGATCGCCGTGGTGTTCTCGACGGCGTCGTTGTAGATCGCGGTGATCGTCTCGAGATCGGGCTCGGTCGCATCGCGGATGTCCATGCGAGATCTCCTGTCCAGAGGTGGCGATCAGAACGTAACAGGCATGATGAGTTGGAGCCCAACATCGACGTGTGAGCGGAGACCGATCGTGACCAGCCCCGACATCGCCGGATTCGTCGACGCGATCACCAGCCGAACATTGCGCGTCGTCGACCTCACCACACCCCTGAGCGCCTCGACACCGGCGTTGCGACTGCCACCACCGTTCGCCAACCTCATCGACTTCAGTCTGGAAGAGGTCAGTGCCTACAACGAGCCGGGACCCTTCTGGCGGCACAACAACATTCACACCGGCGAACACATCGGGACCCACCTCGACGCACCCGTGCACTGGATCACCGGCCGCGACGGTGACGATGTCTCGCAGATCCCGGTCCAGCGACTCATCGGGAGCGCCGCGGTCCTCGACCTCACGGCTCAGGTCGACGACAACCCGGACTATCTGCTCACCATCGCCGACGTGCAGACGTGGGAGAACGAGCACCGCCCGCTCGGCGCCGGCGACTGGCTCCTGCTGCGCACCGGATGGGAGTCCAAGGGGCACTCCCAGGAAGCTTTCCTCAACGCCGACGAGACCGGATCGCACACGCCCGGCGTCGACGCAGAATGCGCCAAATGGCTTGCTGCCGAGCGTGATATCACCGGCATCGGCGTGGAGACCGTCGGCGTCGACGCCGGGCTGGCAGGCGGATTCGATCCCGCTTTCCCGGTGCATCACCACTTCCTCGGCCACGACAAGTACGGCATCACATCGCTCCGCAATCTGAATGAACTTCCGACCACGGGTGCGATGCTGATCGTCACGCCGTTGCCCATCGTCGGCGGAACGGGCAGCCCGTCTCGAGTGCTGGCGGTTGTCGACGGCACACCCGAATGACGGCCGCCGACATGACCGTCGGCGACGTGGTGGGCGAGGTCCTCGCCGATCTCGGCGTCGGCCACGCCTTCGGTGTGGTGGGCAGCGGCAACTTCGTCATGACCAACGCCCTACGACGCGGCGGTGTCCCGTTCACCGCCGCCCGGCACGAGGGTGGTGCCGCGATGATGGCCGACGGTTTCTCGCGCATGTCGGGACGGGTCGGACTGCTGTCTGTGCATCAGGGTTGCGGGCTGACCAACGCGATGACCGGCATCGCCGAGGCGGCCAAGAGTCGCACGCCGATGATCGTGCTCACCGCGGACAGCCCGGCGGCCGCGCTGCGGTCGAACTTCCGGGTCGACCAGGACGCGATGGTGCGCGCGGTCGGCGCGATCAGCGACCGGGTCTACTCGGCCTCGACGGTGGTGGCCGACGTCACGCGCGCGTACCGCACGGCGGTCACTCAACGACGCACAGTCGTCCTCAATGTGGCCATTGACGTGGCAGCAGGTCCGGCGACGCATTCCGGCCCCGTGAGTGCCGACACCACGTCCAGTGCGGTTCGGCCCGACCCGGAGTTGCTCGCGAAACTTGTTGCCGCACTGAACAAAGCCCAGCGTCCGGTGTTCGTGGCCGGACGCGGTGGCCGTGGTGCCGGACGCGAGATCGCCCGGCTGGCAGCAACATCTGGCGCGCTCCTCGCGACATCGGCGGTCGCGAACGGCCTGTTTGAGGGTGAAGAGTTCTCGCTGGGTATTTCGGGCGGATTCGCCTCGCCGACCTCTGCGGACCTCATAGCGGGCGCCGACCTCATCGTCGGATGGGGGTGCGCGTTGAACATGTGGACGATGCGCCACGGTCGTCTGATCGGTCCCGACACCATCGTCGTACAGATCGATGACGACGTCGACGCGCTCGGTGCTCACCGGCCGATACACCTCGGAGTCCTCGGCGACTGTGCCGCGACAGCTCGCGACGCGCTCGCCGGACTGGCCGAAACGAGGCAGGGCTACCGCACTTCCGAGGTGGCCGCCCGGATTGCGGAAAACTCACGCTGGCAGGATGTTCCGGTCGACGACTCCTCCACCGCCGACCGGATCGATCCGCGCGCACTGTCCATCGCACTCGACGAAATGCTGCCGGCCGAGCGTGTGGTGTCTATCGATTCGGGCAACTTCATGGGTTATCCCGCAACGCATTTGGCGGTGCCCGACGAGAACGGATTCTGCTTCACCCAGGCCTTTCAGTCCATCGGGCTCGGACTCGGCACCGCGATCGGCGCAGGTCTCGCGCAACCGGGCAGACTGCCGGTCCTCGGTACCGGCGATGGCGGCTTCCTGATGGCCATCGCCGATCTCGACACCGCGGTTCGCATCGGTCTCCCGCTCGTCGTGATCGTCTACAACGACTCTGCCTATGGTGCGGAGGTGCATCACTTCGAAGGTGCCGACATGGCGACGGTGACCTTCCCGGATACCGACATCGCCGCCATTGCACGGGGTTTCGGCGCCACCGGAGTGACGGTGCGAACTGCCGACGACCTCGACAAGGTCCGTGATGCCCTCGGCGAGATCATCTCGTCCGGGGCGCCGCGGCCGCTGGTGATCGATGCGAAGATCACCAGCGACGGCGGCTCCTGGTGGCTGGCGGAAGCATTTGCCGGGCACTGAGCGCGTCGTGCGTATTACTCCTGATAACAGCTGAACTCGGCCTGGTAGGCCTTGCTGGTCGTCCTCGTTTCGGCGTCCACGGCCACCCCGGTGACGGTGATCTTGTCACCGTTGATCTCCACCTCGGCGCTGCCGCGGCTTCGGGTGGGATCCGTGACGTAGCGAACGCCGTCGATCTCGAAGACGGTCTTGACCAACCGCGGATGCTGGGTGTTGGTCAGATCAGCGGAGAAGACGGTCTCGCCATCGGAGGTCGCGGTGCCCGTCAATGCGAACGTCGACGAACGGCTACTGCGCGTACACCACAGGTTCGTCTCGTCGAGGCCCGGAATCGGCTGTCCCTCAACCCACACTTGAGCGAACTCGGGCATGTCGATGGCAACCGGAGTGGAGTCGGTACTGGCTGTGCCGACCGTCGCCGCCGACGAACACCCTGTGATCAGTGTGGCCGCCGCAACGAGCGTCACGACGACGCTGACGCCATGCCACAACCGCAAACCCTGGATCCCCGACCTACCCACGCCGCATATGGTAGGTCACACTGGCGGCGATGTCCGAATGGGCGCCACCACACTTCGCCATGGTGAACTGGTTCCGCGACCGTCGCGAATTATCTTGCCGTGCAGCGCTGTTTGCTGGTCAGTTGACTCAGTTGACTCAGTTGCCGATCGCGTCAGCGGCCGGGGCTCATGCCGGTGAACGGAAGCACCACTTCGCAGGGGACCCGCTGTCGATGGGCCGGATCAAGGGCGTTCATGACGATGATCGTCGTTCTTCGCGAACCGGCGATGGCCATGTGATCGGAGTAGTCGCGCGAACACGAATCCTGCACGACGATGTTCGTCACCCGCTGTCCAGGACGAGGCGGCGGGATACCGCTGGTGTACGGCGTGGCCATCTCGTCGTAGCGGGTCACGATGTTGGTGTAGGTCACCGGGCGCGTGTAGGGCGAACCGCCGGCATTGATGCGTTGCACGACCGCCGAATCGGCGTACACCTCGTAGCACATCCCGCAGTTCTGGCGGGTGATCAGCGGATTGAGGTAGACGAGGTTGCTCGGCCAGTTGACCCCTTGCAGGATGGCGGCGATGTTGACGACCTTGTCCACGTGCGCAGCGCCGCCGATGACCTTGACGTAATAAGCGGTTACCAGGCCGCCGAGGGAATGAGTGACGATGTCGACGGTCGGCGACCCGGTGGTGCGGCGGACTCGATCGACGAACCGGGAGACAGCCGCCGCCCCGGCGGGCACCGACGACATCCCGGCAATCGCGTTGAACGGCTTCGGGAATGCCGGATTGGCTCCCCATGTGAAGGTGAAGACGCAGTAGCCGGCTGCCCTCAGCGCCGGCCCGTAGACGGCCCAGTCGGTTTGCTGGCTCGCGAATCCTCCGTGCACCAGCACGACCGGGTGTGGATGGCGCGCACTGGGTTTGCACGACCAATCATTGGTGCCCGGTGGTGAGCCGTCGGGGTCGGCGAGATGGTTGAGCGACCCCTGAAGGAAGTTGTAGACCACCGGTGGCGGTGGGCCCTGAGGGCCGGCACCTGGTGCCGCAGACGCAAGTGCGGCGGGGATCGACAGCCCGAGAACCACGGCAAGGATGGTGATGAGCTTTCGCATGGCAGACCTCAATGAAGGAAGGTTGCGGCGGACTCGGTGAGGTCGAGCAACGGCTGGGGAAAGACCCCGAGCGCGATCGTCACGACGGTACAAACCGCGATGCCGGACGTGGTGAAAATACTCGGCTTGACGACGTGGGGTGCGTCGACGGGGACGTCGCGGAAGAACATCGCCACGATGATCCGCACGTAGAAGTAGGCGGCGATGGCACTGCTGATCACGCCGATCACCACCAGCACTCCACCCCCGCTGCCGGCTGCCGCGGCGAACACGTCGAACTTCGCGATGAACCCGCTCGTCAGCGGTATGCCGGCAAATGCGAGCAGGAACATCGAGAACATCGCGCCGACAAGCGGATAGCGTCGGCCGAGGCCTGCCCACTGCGACAGGTCGGTCGCTTCGCGACCCGAGAGGTGCGGGCTACGTGACGGTTTCGTGCGGCCGGCGGTGGTTGCCTGGCCGACAGCCGCGCGCAGGGATGTGGGGTTGTCGGCGGCGGTGGTGTCGGGCTCCCGGACCACCGCGACGGTGGCGAATGCACCCAGGGTCGAGAAGCCGTAGGCGGCAAGGTAGAACATCGTCGCCGCGAGACCCGCGTCGTCGAACGCGATCACGCCGAGCAAGATGAATCCGGCGTGGGTGATCGACGAATACGCGAGCATACGTTTCACGTCGGTCTGCGTCACCGCCATCACCGCGCCGACGAGCATCGTCGCGATTGCGACCGCCCACATCGCCGGTTCCCATTGCTCGTGCAGTTCACCGAAGGCGACGTAGAACACCCGCAGCAACGCCCCGAATGCGGCGATCTTGGTGGCCGCGGCCATGAATGCCGTCACCGGCGTCGGCGCGCCCTGGTAGACGTCGGGTATCCACGCGTGGAACGGCACCGCACCGACCTTGAACAGCAGTCCGACCGCCAGCATGCCGAGGCCGATCAGCGCGAAGGTGGTGTCGCCGTCGGAAGCGCTGGTGGCGGTGAGGGATTCACCGATGACCGACAGGTTCAGCGATCCGGTGGCCCCGTAGGCGAAGGCGGCCCCGAACAGGAAGAAGGCCGACGAGAAGGCGCCCAGCAGAAAGTATTTGAGTGATGCCTCCTGCGAGATCAGTCGTCGCCGACGCGCCAGACCGCACATCAGGTACAGGGGAAGCGAGAACACCTCGAGGGCGATGAACATCGTGAGCAGGTCACCGCACGCGGGGAACAGCATCATGCCGCCGACAGCGAGCATCGCCAGCGGAAAGACCTCGGTGGTCACCGCGCCCGCGCGGGTGGCCTCGAACTCGGCATCGGTGTTGGGCACCGAGGCGCCGGAAGGCGTGAACATGTCGGCGTCGGTGCCCGAGCCGCCGCTCACCGCAACCATGGCGGCAGGCGCGACGACGCGCTCGAGTCTGCGTTCGGCCATGAACGCGATCCCGAAGAAGGCAACGAGCAGCAGCAACCCCTGGAGGTAGATGGCCGGTCGGTCGATCACGACCGCGCCGGACACCGCGAATTCGCCGTTGCCCGCGCCGATTTTCGTCACCGAGACCGTGATCACGGCGACAAGAGCGGCAACCAGACCGCCGAGTGACAGACCCACCTGCACCGGGTAGCGGAGGCGCCGCGATGCGAAGGCCTCGACCAGCACTCCCACCACGGCGACCCCGAAAACGATGAGCATCGGTGAGAGGGAAGCGTATTGGACGTCCGGAGGAGTGATCGCCGCCAGCGGTGAAGCCGGTGTGGTCATCGTGGTCCTCCCTGGTCTGCCGAGTCGGCCACGGCCGGCGCCGGGTCGTGCACGCCGACGGTGGTCAGGGTGTGGCCGACCGCAGGGTCGACGATGTCGAGCAGCGGTTTGGGATACACCCCGAGCGCGATGAGCAGAGCGATCAGCGGAACCACCACGGCCAGTTCACGTCCCACGAGATCGCGCATCGACGACGCGCGAACATCGGAGAGTTTCGGCGGGCCACCCATCATCCGCTGATAGGTCCAGAGGATGTAGATGGCCGAGAGTACCAGTGCGGCGCAAGCGAAGATCGCCGCGACCGGGTATCGCGTGAACGTGCCGATCAGCACCAGGAATTCGCTGATGAACGGTGCGAGCCCGGGTAGGGACAGAGTCGCGAGACCGGCGACGAGGAACGTGCCGGCGAGGACAGGAGCGACCTTTTGGACGCCACCGTAATCGGCGATGAGACGGCTGCCGCGACGAGACACCAAGAAGCCCGCGATCAGGAACAGCGCCGCCGTCGAGAGACCGTGGTTGACCATGTAGAGCGTCGAACCGGTCTGTCCCTGACTGGTCATCGCGAAGATGCCCAGGATGATGAAACCGAAATGGGAAATCGACGTGTACGCGATCAATCGCATCACATCGGTCTGTCCGATGGCCAGCACAGCACCGTAGATGATGCCGATGACCGCCAGCACACAGATAAACGGCGCGAAATACTGTGCGGCGTCCGGGAACAACTGGAGGCAGTAGCGGAGCATCGCGAAGGTGCCGACCTTGTCCACGACCGCCATCATCAGCACGGCACTCGCGGGTGTGGCGGCGACGGCGGCGTCGGGCAACCATGAATGGAAGGGCCACAGAGGTGCTTTGACGGCGAACGCGAACATGAACCCGAGGAACAGCAGCTTCGCCAGACCGGTGTCACCGTCGATGGTTCCCGACGACACCGCATCGGCGATGGTGCGCAACGAGAAGGTGCCGGCACCGTCGGCGCCCACGTCGTTCTGTACGGTCACAACGTAGAGTCCGATGACCGCAGCCAGCATGATCAGGCCACCGAACAGGTTGTACAGCAAGAACTTCACTGCTGCCGCAGATCTGCGCGGACCGTTGCCGAAGCCGCCGATGAGGAAGTACATCGGGATCAGCATCGCCTCGAAGAAGATGTAGAAGAGCAGGATGTCGAGGGCGACAAAGCTCATCAGCACCATCGCCTCCACCGCGAGGGTGAGAGCGAAGTAGGTGTGCGGCCCCTTCTGCGGTCGTCCGCCGGCGTCGTCGAGCGAGCCGGAATCGTCGGCGTCGCGCCACCCCGCGAGGACCAGCAACGGCAGCAGCGCCGCGGTGAGCAGGACCAGGGCAAGTCCGATCCCATCGAGACCGAGCGCGTACCGGGTGCCGAAAGCCGGTATCCAGCTGTGGTCTTCGACGAACTGGTACCGCGTGCCGTTCGGGTCGAAGCCGACGGCGAGCCCGACGGCGAGCACCAGCACCCCGACGGTGACACCGAGGGCGATGCCCTTGGCGACCTGCGGTTGGCGATTCGGCACGGCGAGCACGATGACCGCACCGATCGCCGGCGCGAGCCACAGGATGGTCAACCACGGTGTGTTCACAGCACATTCACCACCATCACCAGCGCCGTGATCACCGCGGCACCGGCGAACATCGACAACGCGTAGGAGCGCACGTACCCGCTCTGCCAGCCACGTATTCGCACGGACAGCCCGGAGATCGTGGCGCCGATACCTGTGGTGGCCCCGTCGATCCCCTCGTCCTCGAGTTGTACCAATCCGGCGGTGACGCGCTGCCCGGGCCGCATCAGCAGGGCCTCGTTGGCGGCATCACCATAGAGGTCGCGGCGGGCCGCGACGGTGAGCGCCGAGACGTCGTCGGGTGCGACCTCCAGCACCGGACGAGTGGCGTACTGGCGCCACGCAATTGCGACGCCGATCGCGACCACCACCAGGATGATGGCTGTCATCGCCCACACCGGGATCGCGAGCTCGTCGTGATGCTCGCCCACTACTGGCTCAAGCCACGTCTGCAGCGCCCCACCGAAAGCGAGGAAGAAGCCCGACGCCACCGAACCGATCGCGATGAGGATCATCGGGGCGGTCATCACCGACGGCGACTCGTGCGGGTGCGGCGCCGGCGCGTCGGTTCCGTCGTGCCAACGCTTCTCGCCGAAGAAGGTCAGGATCATCACTCGGGTCATGTAGAAGGCGGTGATGCCCGCTCCGAGCAGTGCGGCCCCACCGAGCAGCAACCCCTTGGTGCCGCCCGCGCCGAACGCCACCTCGATGATGTGGTCCTTGGAGTAGAACCCGGCGAACGGCGGTACGCCGATGATGGCCAGGTAGCCGATGCCGAAGGTGACGAACGTGATCGGCATGAGAGTGCGCAGAGCGCCGTACCGTCGCATGTCGGTCTCGTCGTTCATGCCGTGCATCACCGATCCGGCGCCGAGAAACAGTCCGGCCTTGAAGAATCCGTGGGTCAACAGATGCATGATGGCGAAGGCGTAGCCAGCCGGACCCAGGCCGGCGGCGAGAACCATGTAGCCGATCTGACTCATCGTCGACGCGGCGAGGGCCTTCTTGATGTCGTCCTTGGCGCAACCGATGATCGCACCGAACAGCAGCGTGACCGCTCCGACGACAACCACACCGACCTGCGCGTGCGGTGCGAGATCGAAGATGGGGCCGGACCGGACGATGAGGTAGACGCCCGCGGTGACCATGGTCGCGGCGTGGATCAACGCCGACACCGGAGTCGGGCCCTCCATGGCGTCACCCAGCCAGGACTGCAGCGGCACCTGCGCAGACTTACCGCAGGCGGCCAGCAGGAGCATGAATCCCAATGCGGTGAGCGTCGATTCGCCGGCCTGACCCGCACCGTCGAACACGGCGGTGAACGACACCGCGCCGAAGGTCGCGAACATGATCATCAGGCCGATGGCCAGCCCGATGTCGCCGACGCGGTTGACCACGAACGCCTTCTTGGCTGCGGTCGCCGCCGACGGCTTGTACTGCCAGAACCCGATCAGCAGATACGACGCCAGACCCACACCCTCCCAGCCGAGATAGAGGCCGAGGTAGTTGTCGGCCAGCACGAGGACGAGCATCGCGGCGAGAAACAGGTTGAGGTAGGCGAAGAATCGGCGTCGGTCGGGGTCGTCGTGCATGTAGCCGATCGAATACACGTGGATCAGTGAACCGACGCCGGTGATCAGGAGTACGAAGCACATCGACAGCTGGTCGAGCTGAAAACCGAAGTCCACGTTGAGCTCCCCGACGGGGACCCACGTGAACAGCGTCTCGGTGACTGCACGCTCGTCGGCCGACCGCGACACCATCCCGACGAACATGACCAGGCCGAGCACAAACGACGCGACGGCGAGCGCCGTGGCGAGGAGGTGACCCCAGCGGTCCGACGCCCGGCCCGAGATCAGGAGCACGACGGCACCGACCAACGGCAAACCGGGAAGCAACCAGAGCAGGGACGCCGTCTGATCGATGGTCACCGAGCCTCCTTAGCGCTTCAGCAGATCTGCGTCGTCGACCGAGGCCGATCGTCGTGCCCGGAAGATGGTCATGATGATCGCGAGTCCGACAACGACTTCGGCCGCGGCCACCACCATCGTGAAGAACGCGATCACCTGACCGTCATACGATCCGTGCATACGCGCGAACGTCACGAAAGAGAGATTCGCCGCGTTGAGCATCAGCTCGACGCACATGAAGACGACGATCGCGTTGCGCCGTAACAACACTCCCGCAGCACCGATGGTGAACAGCAGCGCCGAGAGGTAGAGGTAGTTCTCCGGATTCACTCGCGCACCTCGCTCTCGCGCTGTACGAGCGTGGCATTGACCGACAGCGCCGACGGTGAGCCGTCGGGCAGGCGGGCCGGGGTGTCGACGGCGTTGTGTCGCGCGTAGACGCCGGGACTCGGGAGCGGAGTGAGGTCGACGCCGGCCCGGAAACGGGCCTTGGAGATCTCGCGCTGGCTCATCTTGGGACCGAACCGTTCACGATGGGCGAGCACCATCGCCCCGAGCGTGGCCGTGATGAGCAGCGCGCCGGTCAGTTCGAAGGCCCAGAGGTATTGCACGAAGATCAGTTCCGCGATGGCTTCGACGTTACCGTCACTTGCGGTGCTCGACCCGCCGGGTGCCGGGGCACCGGCGAACGCGGCGACGCTCGCGGTGCCGATGCCGGCGATGAGGAGGATTCCGAAGCCGAGTCCGATGATCGCCGCTGCAACCCGTTGTCCCCGAAGGGTTTCGGTGAGTGAGTCCGACGAGTCGACGCCGATCAGCATGAGCACGAACAAGAAGAGCATCATCACCGCGCCGGTGTAGACCACCACCTGCACCACACCGAGGAACAGCGCGCCCTGCGCGACATAGAAGATGGCGAGGATGATCATGGTGGTCGCGAGGAAGATGGCGGAGTATACGGCCTTGGTGGCGAACACCACACCGAGCGCGCCGAGCACCGCCACCGCGCCGAGGATCCAGAACTGCACCGCTTCGCCCGTCGACGTGCGGGTGAGCTCGGCCGCGAGCAGTGTTGGCCCGGTGCTGATCTCGGTGGTCATGTCGAGGTCTCCCGAGGCTTCACCTGACGGTCGGGGGTGACCTCGCCGCGGTAATAGTTCTCTTCGGTCGAGCCGGGTGCCATGTCGTGTGGCGGTGCCTGTGCGTCGGGTGGCATGGGTGCCAGCAACCGGTCCTTCTCGTAGATGAGGTCGGCCCGGTTGTCGTCGGCGAGTTCGTAGTCGTTGGTCATGGTCAGCGCCCGGGTGGGGCAGGCCTCGATGCACAGTCCGCACCCGATGCAGCGCAGGTAGTTGATCTGGTAAACGCGGCCGTATCGTTCACCGGGGGAGTAGCGCTCGTCCTCGGTGTTGTCGGCGCCCTCGACGTAGATGGCGTCGGCCGGGCACGCCCACGCGCAGAGCTCGCAGCCGATGCACTTCTCGAGACCGTCGGGATGCCGGTTGAGTTGGTGGCGACCGTGATAGCGGGGTGCGGTCGGTGTCTTCTCCTCGGGATACTGCTCGGTGATCGTCGGGGTGAACATACCGCCGAGGGTCACCCCCATTCCGCTGACCGGCTTGAGGAAATCAGGCATCGGTCTTCTCCTTGCTGCGTTGTGGCGGTGAGATCTTCGGCCCATCGATCCGTTGGCTGGGGAGTGGGGGCACCGGGAATCCGCCGGCCATGGCGTCGAACGGCTTGCCCGGCTGCTCGACGTCGTCGGGTTCCTCGGGCAGACGCATGGACCGCCAGATGGCGTAGCCGATCAGTGCGGTGACGACGATGCCTGCGCCCGCGGAGATGAGTGCGCGCGTGAGATCGTCGCTGCCTTCGGTGGCGGCGCGGATGAGCGCGACCACCATCACCCAGGTCAGCGAGATCGGGATGAGCACCTTCCAGCCGAGGTTCATGAACTGGTCGTACCGCAGGCGGGGGAGGCTGGTGCGCAGCCAGATGAATACGAACATGAACACCCATACCTTGGCGGTGAACCACAGGATCGGCCACCAGCCGGAATTGGCCCAGTCGAAGACGCTCAGCGGCCACGGTGCCTGCCACCCGCCGAGGAACATGGTGGTGGCCAGGGCCGACACGGTCACCATGTTGATGTACTCGGCGAGCATGAACATGGCGAACTTGAGTGACGAGTACTCGGTGTGGAAGCCGCCGACGAGTTCACCCTCGGCCTCGGGCAGATCGAATGGCGCGCGGTTGGTTTCGCCGACCATCGAGATCGCGTAGATCACGAACGACGGCAGCAACAGCAGCACGTACCAGTGATCCTGTTGGGCGGCCACGATGCCCGAGGTCGACATCGTGCTGGCGTCGAGGAAGACCGCGGCAAACGTGAGGCCCATCGCGATCTCGTAGGAGATCACCTGGGCGGTGGAGCGCAGCCCGCCCAGCAGCGGATACGTGGAGCCCGACGACCAGCCCGCCAGCACGATGCCATAGACGCCGATGGACGTCACGGCCAGCACGTAGAGGACACCGACCGGTAAGTCGGTGAGCTGCAACGGAGTCTGATGCCCGAACACCGACACCATGGGGCCGAACGGGATCACCGCGAACGCCATCACCGCGGGAACAACTGCGATGATGGGGGCCAGCAGATAGATGATCTTGTCCACTCCGCTGGGGATGATGCCTTCCTTGAGCGCGAGTTTCACGCCGTCGGCGAGGCTCTGCAGCAGACCGCGCGGGCCGACGCGGTTGGGGCCGATCCGAGACTGCATGCGCGCCATGATCTTGCGTTCGAGAAGGATGGCCACCAGCGGGTTGGCCACCAGGAAGCCGAATACCGCCACCGCCTTGATGACGATCAGCCACCACGGATCGTGGCCGAAGTCGGCAAGCGTGGGGAAGTCGGCCGCCTGCGGTGTCATGATCCGCTCCCTGTGTCGGGGGCCAGGGCCACCAGATCACCCGACTGGGCGCGCAGGCTCGAATATACCTGCGATCCAGGTGAGTTCGTCGGGAGCCAGACGACGCGGTCGGGCATGTCGGTGATCTCGGCGGGCAGCACCACCGCCCCGTCGACGGTGCTGACCCGGAGCAGCGCGCCGGCGGTGACCCCCGCTTCGGCGGCCGTGGTTTGCGACAGTCGGGCGACGGGCGTGCGCGCGGTGCCGGCCAGATGCGGCTCGCCGTCCTGCAGACGTCCTTGGTCGAGAAGCTGGTGCCAGGTTGCCAAGACTGCTTGACCCGCAAGGGGCGTTCGGGGCGACGGACTTTCGACGGTGTCGGGAGTCGGGGCATCCGTGGTAGGGCGAGTGCCCGACCACACTCCTATGCGACCGAGGTCGAGATGAATTGTGTCGGTTGTGTCACAACGGATGTCGACGCCGAGCCGTCGGCCGAGCGCGTCGAGCACCCGATGGTCGGCAAGACGTCCGGAATCGAGGAGGGCAGCGGTGAATCCGCGTGGTCGGCCTTCCCAATCGACGAACGTGCCGGATTTCTCGGCGACCGTCGCCACCGGAAACACCACGTCTGCGTGGCGGGTGACCGAACTGGGCCGCTGCTCGAGGCTGATGACGAACGGCGACGCGGCGAGCGCGGCCTCGGCATCGGCCGGATCGGGCAGGTCGCCCAGATCGACGCCGCCGACAAGGAGCGAAAGCCCGTGATACTGAGCGGCCTCCAGCATTCCTGCGGTATCTCGACCCGAATGGGATGGCAGGTCGCGCACACTCCACGCGCGGCTCATCTCGGCGCGCGCGTCGGCGTCGGTGACCGGTCGTCCGCCGGGTAAGAGGCCGGGCAGGGCGCCCACCTCGATCGAGCCGCGTTCCCCCGCGCGTCGGGGTATCCACGCGAGCGAAGCTCCCGTCGTCCGTGCGAGCTCCCGGGCGGCGGTCAGGGCCCCGGGGGATGAGGCCAGGCGTTCGCCGACGAGGATCACCGATCCTGGCTGCGACAGCGCGTCGGCGACGGCCTGCGTTGTCAAGTTCTCTGCCTCGGCGCCGGGAACGGTGCGCAGGATTTGTCCGTCGAGCTTGCGCAGGCCGCGAGTTGCATAGGGGGCCAACGAGTAGACGCGCTGGCCGATCTCCCGCACCGCTCGCCGCAGGCGGAGGAAGACGATCGGCGACTCCTCTTCCGGTTCGAACGCCACCAACAGCACGGCAGGTGCTGCCGAGAGGTCGTCGTAGGTGACGTCCATCCCGTGACCTGCGACGGTGGCGGAGATGAATGCCGCCTCCTCGGCGCTGTGCGGCCGGGCCCGCAGGTCGATGTCGTTGGTACCGAGCACAGTTCGGGCGAATCGGGAGTAGGAGTATGCATCTTCGACGGTGAGCCGTCCGCCGGTGAGTACACCCATGCCGCGCGAGGCGTCGCGGATTCCCTGCGCCGCAACGCCGAGTGCCTGTGCCCAGGACACCTCGCGCAACTCACCGTCGCGGTGCCGGATCATCGGGGCGGTGAGTCGTTCGCCGGCGGTCGCGTAGGTGAACGCCCAGCGGCCCTTGTCGCAGTTCCATTCGGAGTTCACGTCCGGGTCATCGCCGGCGAGGCGGCGCAACACTTTTCCGCGACGATGATCGGTGCGCTGTGCGCATCCACTCGCGCAGTGCTCGCACACGCTCGGCGTGGAGACCAGGTCGAAGGGACGCGCGCGGAAGCGGTAGGCGGCCCCGGTCAGTGCGCCGACGGGGCAGATCTGCACGGTGTTGCCGGAGAAGTAGGAGTCGAACGGTTCGTCGGCGTAGATGCTGACCTGTTGCAGCGCACCGCGATCGGCCAACTCGATGAGCGGATCACCGGCCACCTGAGTGGAAAACCGCGTGCACCGGGCGCACAGCACGCACCGTTCGCGGTCGAGCAGCACCTCCGACGACAGTGGCACCGGCTTGGTGAAAGTTCGCTTGACCCCGTCGAATCGCGATTCGGCGCGGCCGGCCGACATGGCCTGGTTTTGGAGCGGGCACTCCCCGCCCTTGTCGCACACCGGGCAGTCGAGAGGATGGTTGATGAGCAGGAGTTCCATCACGCCGCGCTGGGCGTCGGCCGCGACCTCGGAACTGCGCTGGGTGTGGATGATCATGCCGTCGGCGACGGTCGACGTGCACGATGCCAGCGGCTTGCGCTGTCCCTCGACCTCCACCAGGCACTGTCGGCAGGCGCCGACTGGGTCCAGTAGCGGGTGGTCGCAGAACCGGGGGATCGTGATACCGATCTGCTCGGCCGCACGAATGATCAACGTGCCCTTCGGTACTCGCAGCTCTTGACCGTCGATGGTGATGCCGACGAGGTTGTCGGCCTCGGCCTGCGTCGCGGGATCGTTGTCGTGGGTCAGGGTCATCGGTGCCCTCCGTTCGCGGAGCCGCCGAAATCTGTACGTGGCAGCCCAGCCAAGCGCATAGTGCAGTTCGTCGAGCTGGGAGGTACAGCTTTCCGCGCAAGGCGCGGTCCCCGCTCGCCCACAAAAAGTAGGGGAAGAAACTCTTCCCCGGGGTTTGGTGTCTTCCCCGCAAGATTTCGCGGGGAAGACACCAAGAGTAGGGGAGGAGTTTCTTCCCCTACTTTTTGTGCGACGGTGAGCCGCCACGGCGTGAGGTCGACGGCAATCACGACGCACCCCCGAACACGGTGGACTGTGAATGGTCAAAGGGACAACCGTGGTCGAGGTGGGCGATGTACTCGTCGCGGAAGTACTTGAGAGAGGAGACGATCGGGCTCCCCGCGCCGTCGCCGAGCGCGCAGAATGACTTGCCGACGATGCTGTTGGTGACATCGGACAGGGTGTCGAGGTCGGTTGCGGTGCCGCCTTCGGTCTCGAGCCGCTTGAGAAGCTGCACCAGCCAGTACGTGCCCTCGCGGCAGGGTGTGCATTTGCCGCAGGACTCGTGTGCGTAGAACTGCGTCCACCGCAGCACTGCCCCGACCACGCAGGTGGTCTCGTCGAAGATCTGTAATGCCTTGGTGCCCAGCATCGATCCGGCGGCACCGACTCCCTCGTAGTCGAGCGGGACGTCGAGATGCTCGGGCGTCAGTAGTGGGGTCGACGACCCGCCGGGCGTCCAGAACTTGAGTTGATGGCCCTCCCGCACGCCGCCGGCCCGATCGAGCAACTCCCGCAACGTGATCCCGAGAGCTGCCTCGTACTGGCCGGGCCGAGTCACATGCCCGGACAGCGAATACAGCGTGAAGCCGGGGGACTTCTCGGTGCCCATGGTGCGGAACCATTCGACGCCGTTGCGGATGATCGGCGGCACACTGGCGATGGACTCGACGTTGTTCACCACCGTCGGGCTGGCGTAGAGCCCGGCGACGGCGGGAAACGGCGGGCGCAGACGCGGCTGCCCACGCCGTCCCTCCAGCGAATCGAGGAGTGCGGTCTCCTCGCCGCAGATGTAGGCGCCCGCGCCCGCATGCACGACGAGCTCGAGATCGAACCCGGAGCCGAGGATGCCGGAGCCCAGATAGCCTGCGGCATACGCCTCGTCGACGGCGGTGCGCAGACGCCGGATCACCGAGGTGACCTCGCCGCGCACGTAGATGAAAGCATGATGCGCGCGGATCGCGTAGGCGGCGATGATCACACCCTCGACGAGGGCATGGGGCGTCGCCAGCATCAGTGGCATGTCCTTGCACGTGCCCGGCTCGGATTCGTCGGCGTTGACGACCAGATAGTGCGGAGGGGCGTCCGCATCGTCTGACTCGGTTGAATCCTTTTGGGGAATGAACGACCACTTCATCCCCACCGGGAACCCGGCCCCGCCGCGGCCGCGCAATCCGGAGGACTTGATGGTCTCGATGATGTCGTCGGGCGGTGTCGCCAGGGCGGTGCGCAGGGCGTCATAACCGTTGTGGCGCTGATAGTTCTCGAGAGTCCACGACCGCGGCTCGGACCAGTGGCGGCTCAGGACCGACACCTCGCCCGCGCTCACCTCGACGCTCTCCCCACCGCTTGCTTCCTGCCCGCTCTCCCCATCGCTCCCCCCTCCGCTCCCTGAGGTGCGAGCCTGCGAGCCTCGAAGGGCTGGCGACGACACCTCACCAGGCCCTTCGAGGCTCGTCGCTGGCGCTCCTCGCACCTCAGGGAGCGGTGGGGGGCTTTGTGGCTCGGGGAGCGGTGGGGGGAGCGGTTGGGAACTCGGCGCTTCCGATGCTGGGGAATCGAGTCCCGCCAGGATACGCGCCGTCGTGCGGAAGGAGCACAGAGTGCCGGTTCCGCGGCTGGGTTCGAGTTCGACGCCTGCGCGGAGATCCTCGACGAGTTCGACTGCGGAATCCGGGGTTTGGTTGTCGAAGAACTCCCAGTTCACCATCACCACGGGGGCGAAGTCGCAGGCCGCGTTGCACTCGACATGTTCGATCGTGATCCGACCGTCGGCACTGGTGTCGCCGGGTTCGATACCGAGGTGATCGCAGATCGTGTCGAGGATCTCGTCCCCGCCGAGCGTCGCACACAGGGTGTTGGTGCAGACGCCGACCAGGTATTCACCGGTCGGGTTTCGGCGGTACATCGAGTAGAAGGTGGCTACCGAAGCAACTTGTGCGGCAGTGAGTTCGAGTTGATCTGCGCAGAAGCGGATACCGGCGCGGGTGATGAATCCGTCTTCGGATTGCACGAGGTGCAGCAGGGGTAGCAGGGCAGAGCGGGCCTTCGGATACCGCGCGATGATCGGCGCGGCATCGGCGGCGAGTCGTCGTACGACGTCCGGCGGGTACTCGATCGGCCCGTCGAAGGTGATCGTCGGCGCGGGGGCGACGGGGGTGGGTCCGGGACCTTCCACGGGCGGATCCACACTCAGTTCGACGAATACGGGCTCACTCATCGATCCACCCCTCCCATCACCGGGTCGATACTGGCGACCGCTGTGATGACGTCAGCCACCATGCCGCCCTCGCACATCGCCGCCACCGCTTGAAGATTCGTGAACGACGGATCGCGATAGTGCACCCGGTAGGGTCGTGTGCCGCCGTCGGAGACCATGTGCACTCCCAGTTCACCGCGGGGTGACTCGACCGCCACATAGCACTGGCCGGCAGGTACCCGCATACCCTCGGTGACGAGTTTGAAGTGATGGATCAGCGCCTCCATCGAGGTGCCCATGATCCTGGCGATGTGCTCGGGTGAGTTCCCGAGCCCATCGGGTCCGAGAGCCAGGTCGGCGGGCCACGCGATCTTTCGGTCGGCGACCATGACGGGGCCCGGCTGCAGCCGTTCCAGGCACTGCTCGACGATCTTGATCGATTCGCGCATCTCCCGCACCCGAATCAGGTAGCGGCCGTACGAGTCGCAGGTGTCCTCGGTGATGACGTCGAACTCGTAGTTCTCATAGCCGCAGTACGGCTGCGACTTCCGCAGGTCGTGGGGCAGTCCGGTCGAGCGCAGGACCGGGCCGGTGATGCCGAGTGCCATGCATCCGGTGAGGTCGAGGTAGCCGACCCCCTGGGTACGGGCCTTCCAGATGTAGTTGTCGTTCAACAGGTCACCGAGTTCGTCGAGCCGACCGGGCAGCAGCCCGATCACCTCGGTGACCTTCTCGACGGCATTCGACGGCAGGTCCTGGGCAACCCCGCCGGGCCGGATGTACGCATGGTTCATGCGCAGCCCGGTGATGAGTTCGAAGAGGTCGAGGATCATCTCGCGTTCCCGGAAACCGAGGAACATTGCGGTCACCGCACCGAGTTCCATGCCACCGGTTGCCAGCGCAACCAGGTGCGACGTGATCCGGTTGAGTTCCATCAGCATCACCCGAATCACGGTGGCGCGTTCGGGGATGTCGTCGGTGATGCCCAGGAGTCGTTCGACGCCGAGGCAGTAGGCGGTCTCGTTGAAGAACGGCGAGAGATAATCCATGCGGGTCACGAAGGTGACGCCCTGCGTCCAGTTACGGAACTCGAGGTTCTTCTCGATTCCGGTGTGCAGGTAGCCGATTCCGCATCGAGCCTCGGTGACGGTCTCGCCCTCGATCTCGAGGATGAGACGCAGCACGCCGTGGGTGGACGGATGCTGCGGCCCCATGTTCACGACGATGCGCTCGTCGCCGGGTTGCTGCTCGGCCCGGTGCGCGACGTCGGACACGATGGCATCCCAGTCCTGGCCGGTGACGGTGTACGTACGGGTTGCCGTGGGCCCGGCGCCCGATTCGGTTGTGTCGGTGTCGGTCATCAGTTGTAGGCCCTCCGTCGGTCCGGCGGGGCCACGCGGATCCCCTTGTATTCCACCGGAACTCCGCCGAGCGGATAGTCCTTGCGTTGTGGGTGCCCTTGCCAGTCGTCGGGCATCTGGATTCGGGTGAGCGCCCGGTGTCCGTCGAAGACGATGCCGAAGAAGTCGTAGGTCTCGCGTTCGTGCCAGTCGTTGGTGGGGTAGATGTCGCAGATGCTCGGGATGTGCGGATCCGCTGCGGGTGCAGCGACTTCCAGTCGGAGCCGCCGATTGTGGGTGATCGACGCCAACGGATAGACGGCGTGCAGTTCACGTCCCGCGTCGTCGGGATAGTGCACGCCGTTGACGCCCAGGCACAGCTCGAACCGCAGATCGGCATGGTTGCGCAGGGTCAGTGCGACCTCCCGGAGGTGGTCCCGAACGACGTACATCGTCATCTCGTCGCGGAAGATCACGACCTTCTCGACAGCTTCGTCGTAGCCCCCGCCCAGTTCGGCCGCCAGGGTGTCGGCGATGTCGTCGAAGTAGTCGCCGTAGGGCCGAGAAGTGTTGGCCGGAAGTGTGATCGGGCTGACCAGGCCACCGTAGCCGGACGTGTCGCCGCTGCCCAACGCACCGAACAGCCCGTGTCGGACGCCGATGACCTCGGGGTTCTCGTCTCGATCGGGGCTCATCGCAGCAACCCCTTCATCTCGATCGTCGGGGTGGCCTGCAGGGCGGCGCGCTCGGCCGCCCAGATGGCCTCCTCACGATTGACGCCGAGGGGCATCTCCTGAATCTTCTCGTGCAGCTTGAGGATCGCGTTGAGCAGCATCTCCGGCCGCGGCGGGCAGCCGGGCAGATAGATGTCGACGGGGACCACGTGATCGACGCCCTGCACGATCGCATAGTTGTTGAACATGCCACCCGACGATGCGCAAACCCCCATGGCGAGAACCCATTTGGGCTCGACCATCTGGTCGTAGATCTGCCTCAGCACCGGCGCCATCTTCTGGCTGACGCGGCCGGCGACGATCATCAGGTCGGCCTGCCGGGGCGATGCACGGAATGCCTCCATGCCAAAGCGTGCGAGGTCGTAACGGCCGGACGTCGTGGCCATCATCTCGATGGCACAGCAGGCGAGACCGAACGTCGCCGGCCACAGCGACCCCTTCCGCATGAAACCGGCGAGATCTTCCACGGTGCTCAGCAGAAAGCCGCTCGGGAGTCGTTCCTCCAGGCCCATCGCAAACCTCCTCTGCGTGATCGTTCTCGGCGTTGTGCCCCTAGTCCCAGCTCAGTCCCCCGCGTCGCCACTCGTAGGCGTAGGCGACGGAGACATTGACGATGAACAGCGTCATGGCCAGGAACCCGAACCAGCCCAACGCGTCGAACGCGACCGCCCACGGGTAGAGGAAGACGATCTCGATGTCGAAGATGATGAACAACATCGCGGTCAGGTAGTACTTGACCGGCACCCGATGTACCGGCCCGACCACTACGGCTCCCGCGTTGCGTCGCCGCGCGTCGCCGGAGACGAGACTCTGCTCCACCGGTTCGATACCGCATTCGTACGGTTCGAGTTTGGCGCGGTTGTACCGCTTTGGGCCGATCGCCACCGCGATGAACACCGAGAACACCGCGAAGGCCGCACCGATCGCCCCGAGCACCATGATCGGGACGTAAGCGTTCATAGGGTGGAGCCTCCCCGTAGCCAAGGCTGATGTGAGCTACAACACAACCCTACAGACGGTGTGACCTAGCACGCGACTTTTCACCGACATGTCGCGCGGCCCCGCGAAGTCGAGCCGACACCGAGCGAAGCGAGGCTCGTGTCGAGAGCCCTCTCAGCCGCGATCAACCTTCGAGGTCTTCACCATTTGCACAAAGGCATTTGGCAGCGCAATAGGGTCGACCGGCAGCGTCGACGATGCGTCGGCGCGTGACCAGTCGGCGAGCCAGCGGTCGTCGGCCCGGCCGAGCAGGACCATCGTCGGCGGACAGGGGTCGAGCTCGTCTTTCATTTGCTTGGCGATGCCCATGCCGCCCGCGGGGGTGGCCTCGCCGTCGGCGATCACGGCGTCGATGACGCCGGCGTCGAGCTGGGAGAACACCATCGGTGCCGTCGCGACCTCGATGAAGCTCAGTTCGGGAAGCGCAGGGTCGGGGTGGGTGCCGAGCGCGTTGATGACCTGTGCGCGGGTGTCGGCGTCGTCGGAGTAGACCAGCACACGCAGTGGCCGGGTTGGCGTGGTGTCGGTCACACGGTCGATGCTACGACACGTCGATGCGAATGGCTCCCAACGAGTATCGCGATCCTTGGCGAGTCGAAGGCGTCAGTGCTCGGTCGAGAACCCGACTTTGCGTTGATGCACGGTGAGCGCGAGCGTGACCAGCTGGTCGATCAGATCGGGATAGTTGATGCCCGACGCGTCCCACAGTTTGGGGTACATCGAACCGGGGGTGAAGCCGGGGATGGTGTTCACCTCGTTGAGGAGCCAACCGCGTCCGGACTCCTCGTAGAAGAAGTCGACGCGTGCCATCCCGGTGCAGCGCATCGCGGTGAAGATTCGTGCCGCCAGCTGCTGCACGTCGTGTGCGGCTTCGGGAGACAACGGCGCCGGGATCACCAGCTTTGCGGCGCCGGTGATGTATTTGTCCTCGTAGTCATAGAATTCGCTGCCCGGTTCGATTTCGCCCGGCACCGATGTCTCCGGTGCGGTGTCACCGAGGACGGCCACCTCGATCTCACGGCCGGTCACCGACTCTTCGAGGATGACGACGTTGTCGTAGCGGAGTGCGAGATTGATCGCAGCGTCGAGTTCGCTCTCGTCGTGAGCCTTGCTGATCCCGACCGACGAGCCCAGATTGGCGGGCTTCACGAAGATCGGCAGGCCGAGTTCCTCGACTGCGTGCGTGGTGATGGTGTTCGGGTCGTCGATGCCGTCGCGGAACTCGATCCAGCGGCACTGCGGGATCCCGGCCTGTTCGGCGACGATCTTGGCCATCGCCTTGTCCATGCAGACCGCGGACGACAACACGCCGGCCCCAACGTAGGGCAGGCGGAACAGTTCGAGCATCCCCTGGATGGTCCCGTCCTCGCCGTGCGGTCCGTGCAGCAGCGGGAGCACGACGGTGACCGAGGCATCGGCGTGGCCACGTAGTTCGGTGAGCGGGTCGACGACCGTTCCGGCCACCTCCAAGGCATCGGGCAGCGGCGTTCCGTCGGCGAGTGCAGCCACCGCCTTGTCGTTGCGCAGCCAAGTCCCGTCCTTGGCGATACCGATCGGGACCAGGTCGTACTTGGTGCGGTCGGCGGCGCCGAGCACGTGCGCAGCGGTGACGCGCGAGACGTCGTGTTCGGCGGACGCACCACCGAAGAGGACGACCAGGCGCAGCAACGGAGTGGACATGGGTGTCACGATACGGCCCCGGCGTGGCGTGCTCTCGGCGTGCCGCCTCCGATAGCGTGAACGTCGTGCATGTCATGGCGAGTGAGGTCGCAGCAGCGGTCGGTGGACGGATGGTCGGCGACGACGTCGAGATCGACGGCGTGAGCATCGACTCACGATCGGTGACCAGCGGGCAGTTGTTCGTGCCGATTGTCGCGGCGCGCGACGGGCACGAGTTCGTCCCGTCGGCCATCGGCTCGGGCGCGGTGGCATATCTGAGTTCGGCCGGTGTGGTGCCGGGAGCGGAAGCACGGACCGCCATCGTCGTGGAGGACACCGCTGCAGC
Organism: Gordonia gummivorans; assembly: GCF_022513585.1. Taxonomy (GTDB): domain Bacteria; phylum Actinomycetota; class Actinomycetes; order Mycobacteriales; family Mycobacteriaceae; genus Gordonia. The sequence goes on along the minus strand of NZ_JAKWBF010000003.1, from coordinate 228,428 downwards.
GCTCGCCGACCTCGGTGGAGCAATGCGCGACCGCCTCCCCGGGCGGGTGGTCGGGGTGACCGGTTCGGTGGGGAAGACCTCCACCAAAGACCTGCTTGCCGGGGTTCTGTCGACCACCTTCCGGACCACAGCCAGCGCCAAGTCGTTCAACAACGAACTGGGGCTCCCGCTGACCCTGGCCAATGCGCCCGACGACACCGAGGCGGTGGTCGTCGAGATGGGTGCCCGCGGTATCGGGCACATCGACCTGCTGTGCAGCATCGCCCGTCCGACCGTCGGGATCATCACCCGCGTCGAAGGTGTGCACCTGGAGTTGTTCGGCGACATCGAGTCCGTTGCGCGGGCGAAGGGAGAACTCGTCGAGGCGTTGCCGGTCGCCGGCCTCGCGGTGCTCAACGCCGACCACAAGCATGTCGCCGCAATGGCCGACCGCACCGACGCCGCCGTCCTGACCTTCGGCCTGACGGCCGCGGCCGACGTGTACGCCTCGGGCGTCGTGCTCGACGACGAGCTGCGGGCGTCGTTCCGCCTGCACACACCCTGGGGTGAGTCCGACATCCGACTCGGTGCGCGCGGTGAACACCAGGTTCCCAACGCGCTCGCCGCCGTCGCTGCAGCCGGATGGCTGGGCGTGCCGGTCGACGCAATGGCCGACGGCCTGTTCGGCGCCGCGTTGTCTGGGTTGCGGATGGAACTGGTGACCACCGACGGTGGCGTGACGATCCTCAACGATGCCTACAACGCCAACCCGACGTCGATGGTGGCGGCGTTGCGGTCGCTCGTCGCGCTCGACGTTCGCCGGCGGGTGGCGGTGCTCGGCACGATGGCCGAACTCGGCGACGACTCCGCATCCCAACACGAGGCGATCGCACTGCAGGCACGCGAACTCGGTGTCGAGGTGATCGCGGTCGGCGAGCCGTCCTACGGTCCCGACGTCCGGCACGTGCCCGACGTCGAGGCCGCGGTCGCAGAGCTTTCCCGGCTCGAGGCCGGCGACGCGGTGCTCGTCAAGGGCAGTCGCGTCGCGGCACTCGAACGCGTCGCGCAGGCGTTGCTGGACTGACGGCCAATCGGTGCCGTAGATCTACGCCGCAGAGTGACTCGGATCTAGGGCATCAACCAGCATCAAACGCGGCGTTGGCGACGATCACCTCGCGCAGGTAGTTCGCGAGGCCGGGGACTACCGCGTCGTAGTGCTCGGTGAACCGCGGGTCGGCGACGTACATGTCGGCCAGGCACACCTGCATCTCGTGGCTGCAGTCGTAGAACCGCTCGATCGACGCGCGATGCGCTTCGGCCAGCGCATTCGCCTCGTCGGTGCCCGGGTCGACGCCGCGTCGCATGGCGTCGGCGACCCGCGCCTCGAAGGCGTCGGTGTCGGCCTTGATCTGCTGCCAATCGTCCTTGGTGAACGACGACGTGCGCTGCCTGCTCTGCTTCCAGGCGTCGGTGTCGCCCCAGCGTTCCTCCGCCTCGGCGGCGTACTCGTCGCCGAGCCAGTCGTCGCCGAAGATCTCGGCCTGCTCGGCAGCGGTCAACTGGATTCCGGTCTTCTTCGCATTCATGAGTTCCTCCACAGCGGCGACCATCCGGTGCAGGCGATCGATCCGGGCACGGAGTTGATCACGCTGGTCTCCCAGGCGAGTGAGCATGTCGGTGTCCGGATCGTCGAGCAGGGTCGCGATCTGCTCGAGCGGAAAGCCCAGCTCCCGGTAGGTCAGTACCTGGTGGAGACGCTCGATGTCGGCGTCGTCGTAGACGCGGTAGCCCGCGGGCGTCCGGCCCGACGGTGTCACCAATCCGATGCGGTCGTAGTGGTGCAGGGTGCGCACACTCACGCCGACCAGACCGGAGACCCCACCGACGGTGAGGTCGCGTATCTGCTTTCCATCGCTCACATCAGACACTGTCGGGCCTCACGTCGCGTCAGGGTCAAGCTAGGGCGTGAAGCCGACCGCGTCGTTTCCGCGCACGCAGGCGGCCAGCATGCCCTCGATCTCCGACGGCCCGCATGTCCAGCCGTTCACGGTCTGCTGCTCACCGGTGGCGATCTTCGGCCCGTAGTCGGTGGCCAGTTGCTTTGCGGTGTCACAGTTGACGTTGCCGGCGAGGACAAGAATGCGCAGCGATCCGTCGGGACCCGGAATCTTGCCGCACTCCTGGGCGGCACCGCCCGACTTCGATGCCGACGACTCTGCGGCCGACGAGGCCGGACGAGGACCTCCGACCACGGGTGCGCTCGACGACAGGGCGGGTGGCTCGGACGCGGTCGTCGAACTTGCGACCTCCTGTTCGGAGCCGCAACCGAGCAGGGCGAGGCTCAGGGCACCGGCGCCGAGCACGCCGACGGGCAGGATCCGATTTCGGGAAAGCAACATGTGTTTCACCGTAGCGAACCCGGCATCGCACGTGTCCTTCTCCGGGTCGCCGTTTTGGGCCTGATGGAGTGGACCTGCGAAGATGCACCGATGAGCACGACCCCGGCAGACCATGGATTCACCCTCGGTACCCGGCTGCCCGATTCCTTGGGCCGCACCGGGGTGATCAGCACCCCGCACGGCGAGATCCACACTCCCGCATTCGTGCCGGTCGGGACCAAGGCGACGGTCAAGACCGTGCTGCCGGAGTCGGTGGCCGCTCTCGGTGCGCAAGCCGTGTTGGCCAACGCCTACCACCTGTATCTGCAACCGGGACCGGAGATCATCGACGAGGCCGGCGGACTCGGCGCGTTCATGAACTGGCCGGGTCCCACCTACACCGACAGTGGTGGATTTCAGGTGATGTCCCTGGGAGTGGGATTCAAAAAGGTCATCTCGATGGACGCCGACCACACTCCCGACGACGACCTGACCGCCAACGGAAAAGAGCGTCTGTCCCGGGTCGACGACGACGGTGTGACCTTCAAGTCGCATCTCGACGGTTCGGCGCACCGGTTCACGCCCGAGGTGTCGATGCAGATACAGCATCAGCTCGGGGCCGACATCATCTTCGCGTTCGACGAGCTGACCACACTGATGAACACTCGTGAGTACCAGGAGAATTCGTTGGAGCGAACCCGGTTGTGGGCGATTCGCTGTCTCGCCGAACACAATCGGCTGACCGCGGCGCGTTCGCATCGCCCGCTGCAGTCGCTGTGGGCCGTTGTTCAGGGTGCGCAGTACGAGGACCTGCGCCGCAAGGCGGCCCGCGACCTCGTCGAGATGAGCCGACGCGATCAGGCTGAAGGCGGACGCGGATTCGGTGGCTACGGCATCGGGGGCGCGCTCACCAAGGACGACCTCGGAACCATCGTCGGCTGGGTCAACGAGGAACTGCCCGAGGAGTCGCCGAAGCATCTGCTCGGCATCAGCGAACCCGACGACATCTTCACCGCCATCGAGAACGGCGCCGACACCTTCGACTGCGTCTCGCCGACGCGCGTCGCCCGCAATGGAGCCATCTACTCGCTCGACGGTCGGTACAACATCACCAATGCTCGCTACCGCAGAGACTTTCGGCCACTCGACCCCGAGATCGACAACTACACATCGCAATACAGCCGCGCGTACCTGCATCACCTGTTCAAGGCGAAAGAAGGACTCGCCGCGACGCTGGCGACACTGCACAACGTGTCGTTCGTCGTCCAACTCGTCGACGGAGCACGGCAAGCCATCGTCGACGGCCGGTTCTTCGAGTATCGCGACGAGTTCCTTGGGCGGTACTACGCCGGGTCGCGCTGAGTTCCCGTTTACCCCACCGGTTTCGGTGATGGCGGGAACCACTGCAGATCGGTCGGCACGTACTGCCGGACGATGAGCCGGAATCCGCCCCTCGGTGCGGGCAGCCAGTTCGGGAACATCCGCACGTCGCGCGGCGCCGTCGACGACAACACGATGTCGACAGATCCGTCGCGGTTGCGGGTCAGCGCGGCCGGGTTGCTGCCCAATGAGTAGCGCCCGATCAGGTTGGGTACCAAGAAGTTTGACGTGTCGTACATCGTGACCGACCACCATCCGCCACGGCCTGGATCGACGGGGACCAGCGGACTGCGGGCGGGTAGGTGGATGACATACCGCTTCGACCCGGTGAGCGCGGCGCCCGTGCTGTCGGTCGCGCTCAGGAAGTACCTCGACTCGATCTCCTCGTTGGCGGCCAGCGCCCACCGGGCGACGGCAGCGCGCGTCGAGAAGTCGGTCCCGAAATGGCCGGCTGTCGCCAGCGTCGTCCACGCGCCGCGGTGAATGAGGTCGTTGCCCACCGCGTCGTCGACGGCTCGGGTGCCCGCTGCCATGCCTGCCGCGAGAGCGTCGGCGTGTGGTCCGGCACTCGGCCGGGCGCCCGGCCGCACGCCGACGCTGGCCAACGACGCCACCGCCGCTCGATCGGCCGCCGGCGGCGGGTTCGAGGCAAGCACATCGGCGAGTTCGTCGAAGAACACCGTGCCGTTCGCGTTGAGCTTCTGGGGAGAACGTCCGGTGCAGGTCGGGGTCTTCAGACGCGGTGGCACCGCTGCCGGATAGCCGATTCGCTTCCCGACGCTCAGCCGGGTCTGGGCCTGCAACACCTGGGCGAGCGGACGCTGGTTGCCGGTCGCGAGTATCCGGCCGAGCATCCACACATCCCACGTCGTCGACGGCAGACGTCGTGAGCCCGCAGGTATCGGCCCGCGATAGCCCGGTGGAACGACGGTCACCGACGTCGGACCGAAACCGGCGGTCCGGCTGCCGACGTTGCCGATGACGTTGGTGTACATGTCCAAGAACTGCAGAACGACGTAGCGCCCGTGGGACGCGGGATGGCTCAGGGTCACCGGGCCGCGGCGGAGATCGAGAAAAGCGTTGCTGTACAGCGTGTCCGAGTTCGGTGCGACGATCTGCCGGATCAACGGGTTGGCGGTGATCGGGAGGTTGATCAGCGTGTTCGGGGCGCGGTTGCACAGCAGGGTGGATCGGGTTCGCACGACGGCGACGGGAGCCACGCCGTAGATGTAGCCGTTGGTCGCTGCCTAGGCCGCCGACGCGGCGGGCGCTGCCTGGGCCGGCGTTGGTACCGACATCGTGCCGACTCCGGCCAGCAGAGCGGTGACGAGGATGGTCGCCGCTCGCACCCGAATCCGTGGTCGTCTCATCGGGTTCTCCCTGTCAGGTGTGTACGTGCGGTTGTGAACGCGAACTCTATCGGCATCGGGGCGAGCGAAGCGACGGGGCAGTTTGTCCGTTGGCCGCGGGACTGGTCATTGTGGCCAGGAACTCTCGTCGCCCAAAAGTCGTTGAGTTTGCGAAGGTGCTCGTTCTTCAGGCACCCTGGAATTCTCTTGACCATCTCTTTACGAAAGCAGCGATGAGACGACGCGCCAAGCGCCGAAAACGCCGACGACGACGATCTACCTCTTCTGGTGACTGGGCGGCATCATGCTGCTGACCCTGCTCGGAATCTTCATCGGCATCCTCGTGGTCGCCGCGATCACCGCGCTGACCGGCTATTTTGTGGCCCAGGAATTCGCCTACATGGCGGTCGACCGGTCGCGACTCAAGGCGCGTGCCGCCTCCGGTGACGCCGCCGCACGCCGTGCCCTGTCGGTCACGCGTCGAACGTCGTTCATGCTCTCGGGCGCGCAATTGGGGATCACCGTCACCGGTCTTCTCGTGGGTTACGTGGCCGAGCCGCTCATCGGCAGCGGGGTCGGTGACCTGCTCGGCGACGCGGGAATTCCAGTCGGTATCGGTGTCGCGATCGGCACCGTGATCGCCCTCCTGTTCTCCACCGTCGTCCAGATGGTCGCCGGTGAGCTGTTCCCGAAGAACCTCGCGATCGCCCGGCCCGAACCGGTCGCCCGCTGGCTCGCACGCTCGACAACCGCGTATCTCGCCGTGTTCGGCTGGCTGATCGCGCTCTTCGACAAGTCGTCGAATCTGCTCCTGCGCGCGCTGCGCATCGAACCCGTACACGACGTCGAGCATTCGGCGTCGGTGCGCGACCTCGAGCACATCGTCGCCGAGTCTCGCGACGCGGGTGAGCTGCCCGCCGACCTGTCGGTCCTCCTGGATCGGGTGCTCGACTTCCCGACCCGAACCGCGGAACACGCCATGATCCCGCGCCCGGCCGTCGACCATCTCGACGGCGCGACGCCGGCGTCGGAGGTCATCGCGGCGATGAGCACCGGGCACACGCGCTACCCGGTGATCGACCAGACCGGTGACGAGGTCGGAGGCATCGTGCACCTGCACGACGTGCTCGAGTGGTCGGATGCCGTGAAAAACCGTCCCGCACAATCGGACCCAGATGCGACCGCCGACGACCTGTCCCGAGCCGCGGTCGTCGTGCCGTCGACCCTGCCGCTGCCCGAGGTTCTCGAACAACTCGCGGCTGCCGACGACGAAATGGCGGTCGTCATCGACGAATACGGCGGATTCGCCGGCATCGTGACCGCCGAGGACATCGCCGAAGAAGTTGTCGGCGAGATCGACGACGAACACGACGACGTGTCGTCAGATGCCATCGCACGCGCCGACGACGGGTGGCGCGTCCGTGGCGACGCGCACCTTGACGAGGTGTCGCGGACGATCGGTCGTGACCTGCCAGAAGGTGACTACGAAACCGTCTCCGGTCTGGTCATCGCGACCTTTGTGGGACTGCCGAAAGTCGGCGATCAGGTGACGATCGAACTCGCTCCCGATGCCGCCGCCCTCGCCGACGACGAGAACACGCCGAACGAACACATCGTGGCGACCGTTCTCGAGGTGCGCAGACACGTGCCATCGCTGGTGCTGCTGGCACAACCGGAGGCCGACGATGAGTAATCCCTGGGTCGTGTTGGTCGCCACCGTCGCGTTGATCGCGGCAAGCGCCTTCTTCGTGGCGGTCGAGTTCGCACTGATCGCTGCCCGCCGTCACCGGTTGGAGGATGCGGCGTCGACGAGTCGGAGCGCTCGCGCGGCGTTGCGGAGTGCCTCCGAGTTGTCGGTGCTGCTCGCCGGATCTCAGCTGGGCATCACGTTGTGCACGCTGGCGCTCGGTGCGATCACCAAACCCGCTGTGCACCAATGGCTCACGCCCGCCATCTCCGGGTGGGGCGCGCCCTTGTGGTTGGCCGATGTCGCGGGCTTTGTGCTGGCGCTGATCGTCGTCACGTTCTTACACCTCGTGGTCGGCGAGATGGCGCCCAAGTCGTGGGCGATCGCCCATCCGGAACGTTCGGCGATCTTGCTGGCCGTGCCGATGCGTGCCTTCATGTGGGTGACGCGGCCGGTGATCGTGCAGCTCAACCGCCTGGCCAACTGGTGCCTGCGCAAGGTGGGCGTGGACCCGGTCGACCAGGTCGCAACCGGCCAGGACAGCGACGCTCTGAAGCATCTCGTGGAACACTCCGCGACGGTCGGCACGCTCGACGAGCGGTATCACGCGCACCTCACGAGTGCGCTGGAACTCGAGTCACTGACGGTCGGCGACGTGGTCGCGTCGGAGAACACGGCGCTGGTCGGCACGGTGACCCCGGACGCCACCGCCGATGCGATCCAGACCGCCGCACGAACGTCGGGCCATCAGCGGTTGTTGGTGCTGCCAAAGGAGGCTGGGGCGTCGGTCGAGGGTGTTGTGCACGTGCGTGACAGCTTGCGGTCCAACGCCTGCGCCGCCGAACTGATGCGTCCGGTCCTGTCGGTACCGTCCGACGAACCGGTATACGCCGCGCTCGCCACCATGCGTCGCACCCGCACTCACCTCGCGTTGGTCACCGATGACGGCCGGGCGGTCGGGCTGATCACGCTCAACGACGTGCTGCAGCGGCTGCTCTCGACCGCGCACTGACGCGTCGTATTGACCAACGAGCACCCGAAGGCAGGTTGCTGTATCGGCCTGGAATCCGCCCCGGAAACCTGCCGCTGATTTCCACCCTCCGAGGTGCGGCTGCGGGCGAAACGCCGGTATTGGCGGCGTGTCGCGGGGGGTAGTGCGGGGCGGTTCTCGGGGGGGCGTGGGTGCCGTCAGCCCCATTCGTCGGCGGTGAAAATCCAGGGCTCCCGGGGTAGCCGTTCAGGGTCGAATCGCTGCGCCAGGACGTTCACCCCGACCGCCTCGTCGCGTCCACCGAGACCGAGTGAGCACGCGATCCGACTGAGCACGGTCGCCACCGGAACGCCTGCGTCGGCAAGGTCGGGGAGCGTGATGGCGCCGTCGCGTTTGCTCAGCCGAACATGCTCGGCGTTGAGCACCATCGGGACGTGTGCGTAGGTCGGCGGGGTCGCGCCGAGCAGCGTCGCCAGATACGCCTGACGCGGCGCCGACGAGAGCAGGTCGTCGCCGCGGACCACTTGGTCGACTCCCTGTGCGGCGTCGTCGACGACGACTGCGAGGTTGTAGGCGGGGGTCCCGTCGTTGCGTTGCACCACGAAGTCGTCGACCACTCCCTCATACGTTCCGTGCAGCATATCGTCGACCGTGAAATGCGTTACCTCGGAACGTATTCGGATTGCGGGCGGACGTCCGGAGGAGCGACGATCAGCCCTCTGTGCCTCGGTGAGGTCGCGACAGGTACCCGGGTAGGCACCCTGCGGTGCGTGCGGCGCGGAGGGCGCCTCGAGGATCTCGCGTCGCGTGCAGTAGCACTCGAAGGTGCGGCTTTGTGCCTGCAGGCGGTCGATCACCGCTCGATACGTCGCCAGGCGGTCGGTTTGATAGATGACCGGCGGCTCCCAGTCGATCCCCATCGAGGTCAGGTCGGCGATCTGGCGTTGATCCGAACCGGCAGCGCTACGATCCAGGTTTTCCATTCGCAGGAGGAAACGCCGTCCGCTGGTGCGCGCGAACAGCCACGCGAGCAACGCCGTGCGGAGATTGCCGACGTGGAGATCTCCCGAAGGAGACGGCGCAAAGCGTCCGGCGTTGGGGTCAGGCATCGACGACGAGATTACCGTCGGGGCGAGCGAAGCGACGGGGGAAGTCGGGGCGAGCGAAGCGACGGGGGAAGTCGGGGCGAGCGAAGCGACGGGGGAAGTCGGGGCGAGCGAAGCGACGGGGGAAGTCGGGGCGAGCGAAGCGACGGGAGAAGTCACCGCAGCGATGAGATCCGCCGCGCAGCCCGGTCTGTCTTGGCGACCCGCCGCGCCGTTGCGGTTTGTTCGACGAGTGAGGAACGATGGCACCCATGGATCTCCCGGTCATGCCGCCGGTCGCGCCGATGCTGGCGAAGGCGGTCACAGCGGTTCCCGATCAACCCGATGGCGCGCCCGTCTGGTCGTACGAACCCAAATGGGATGGCTTTCGGGCTTTGATCTTTCGCGATGGCGACGAGGTGAGCATCGGATCGCGGGGCGGTAAGGATCTGGCCCGCTACTTCCCGGAGATCGTCGCGGCGGCCCGCGAAGAACTGCCCGACAAGGTGGTGCTCGACGGGGAGATCGGCGTTCCCGCGCTCACCGGCGACACCCACCGTCTGGATTGGGACACGCTGGCGCAACGCATTCATCCGGCTGCCTCGCGGGTGAACATGCTGGCCGAAACCACGCCGGCCATCTTCATCGGCTTTGATGCTCTCGCGCTGGAATCGGCGAGTCTGATGGACGAACCCTTCGAGGTCCGACGCGAGGCGCTGCTGCGCGCGGTCGTCGAACCCGGCCGTGATCGGCGGTTCCACGTCAGTCGGGTGACGACCGACCCTACCGTCGCGCAGGACTGGTTCTCGGCGTTCGAGGGTGCCGGGCTCGACGGCGTGGTCGGCAAACGGCTCGACGGTCGATATCTGCAGAACAAGCGGGAAATGGTCAAGGTCAAGCACAAGCGGACCGCGGACTGTGTGATCATCGGCTACCGCGTACACAAGAGCGGAACTGGTCTCGGATCAATGCTGCTCGGTCTCTACACCGACGACGGCGACCTGCACATGGTCGGCGGCGCGGGTGCCTTCTCCGACGCCAAACGCATTGAGCTGCAGGAGATGTTCGAGCCGATGCGCAAGGACCCGGACAAGCCGTCGCTGGGTGAACCCACGCGATGGCGCTCGGAGAAGTCGGGGGAGTGGATACCGATCCGGCCAGAACTGGTGGCGGAGTTCGCCTACGACCAGATGGAGAACCACCGGTTCCGGCACACGGTGAAGTTCCTGCGGTGGCGACCCGACCGGGAACCGGAGAGCTGTGGCTACGACCAGCTCGAGGTGCCGCTCACCTACGACCTACACGACGTCCTGGAAGGGTCTTGAGATGGCATCCCGTTCTCCCGCAGAGGAACTCGACGTCGACGGTGTCGCGGTGCGACTCAGCAACCCCGACAAGATCTACTTCCCCGAACTCGGTGAGAACGGTGGCCGCAAACGGGATCTCGTCGGATATTACCGAAGCATGGCGCTCGGGGATGGGGCGCCGGAATACGGCCCGATCATGCGGGCACTCCGAGATCGTCCGACCTTCCTGCAGCGTTTCCCCGACGGCGTCGAGGGGGAGGAGATCTATCAGAAGCACATCGCCAAGAAGCGGCCCGAGCATGTGCAATCGACTCGAATTGTCTTTCCCTCCAAGCGAACCGGGGATGCGATCCGTCCGACCATCCCCGCCGACATCGTCTGGGCCGCCAATCTCGGAACGGTGACGTTTCATTCGTGGCCCACGCTGGACGGCGACAACGATCATCCCGACCAGCTGCGCATCGACCTCGACCCGCAACCCGGCACCACCTTCGACGATGTGCGCCGCGTCGCGATCGACGGACTGCGGCCGCTCCTGGAGGAGCTGGGCTACACGGGCTATCCAAAGACCTCCGGCGGCCGTGGCGTACACGTGTACGTGCCGATCGAACCCACGTGGGATTTCATCGCGACCCGCCGCGCGGTGATCGCATTGGCCCGTGAACTCGAACGTCGACAACCGGATTCGGTGACAACGTCGTGGTGGAAGGAAGAGCGCGGCGAGCGTATCTTCATCGACTTCAACCAGAACGCCCGCGACCGGACGATGGCCTCGCCTTACTCGGTGCGGCGCAGTCCGACCGGCCGGGTGTCGACGCCGGTGACGTGGGCAGAGCTTGCCGACGTCGATCCGGAGGACTGCACGATGGCCACCGTTCCCAAGCTCGTCGCCGACCGCGGCGACCCGTGGGCCGACATCGCCGGCCACCGCCGAGGCCTGGAACCACTACTCGAGATGGTGGCCGCCGACGACGCGAACGGCTTGGGCGACATGCCCTATCCACCGAGCTACCCGAAGATGCCCGGCGAACCGCCACGGGTACAGCCGAGCAAGAAGGTCGCCGACCACTGGGACGAGAAGGGCAACCGCATCGAGGGCACCTGACCGTGCGTCCCAATCCGTTGACCGTGCGTCGAAAACCGCTGACTGGGCGTCGAAAACCGCTGACTGGGCTTCGAAAACCGCTTACCGTGCGTCTTGACCCGAAGAGTTCGGTGACTAGCGCTCTGACCTGCACACAAGCGTCCACCACCCCACCGCTCTGAGGTGCCCGAGGCGCCAGGCGAGGGATGCCTCGAAGGGCAGGCGAACGGGCCACGTCAGCGAGGCGCCGGACCACTGAAAGTAGGGGAAGGTTCTTCCCCTACTTTCTGCCCCTGCTTGTTGAGTCGTCCGCGAGAAAATTCGCGGGGAGGACTCCAGGGGTAGGGGACGAGTTTCTTCCCCTATTTTCGTGGATCATCGTCGCCGCGTCGCGCTCCACGGCCTCTTCCCGCCTCCACGATCGCCGCCGCAGGCGGCGGGTGGGTCGCTGACTCGAAGGGTTGGTGACCAGCCCCGCTGACCTGTGATCCTTGACCGTGGACGGGTATTCAGGTGCGAAGTGCGATGACCAGTGTCAGGTACACGAGGTAGGTCGCCACAAACGCGATGCCCTCCAGGCGGGACACGCGTCGACCCGTGATGAAGACGGGAATGCAGAGCAGCGCGACCCCGGTCATCAGCGGTATGTCGACGTGGATGAGATCGTCGGTGATCGCCAGTGGTCGCACGAGAGCAGCTGTTCCGAGAATGAAGGTGATGTTGTAGACGCTCGACCCGATCAGGTTGCCGATTGCCAGATCTCGATCTCCTCGAATGGTCGAGACGACCGTCGTCACGAACTCGGGCGCCGACGTTCCGATCGCGATAACCGTCAGACCGATGAGCGCCTCGCTGATGCCGAGGTCGGTGGCGACCCGCACGGATCCGTCGACCAGCCAGTCCGCCGCGATCACCACGATCACGATCCCCGCGATCAACTGGGCTGACCGCTGCCACATCGGGCCCTGATCGGGTGTGTCGTCGGTGGTCGACGGTGTGCGCGACGTCAGTTCACCACGAACGGCAGCGACGGTATAGCCGATGGCGACCGCGAGCAGAAGAACGCCGTCGAACCTCGACAATGTGCCGTTGAAGCAGAGCACGAGCAGCAGTACCGCACTCACGGCCATCACGGGCAGGTCGAGTCGCAGCGTCTGGCGGCCGAGCGCGAGCGGCAGCATCGCGGCTGACAGGCCGAGGATGAGCAGGATGTTGACCATGTTGGTGCCGGCGATGTTCCCCACCGCAAGGGGGCCCGCATCGTTGAGTGTCGCGTCGATGCCGATTGCCAGTTCGGGCAGGCTGGTGCCGATCGAGACGACTGTCAGCCCGATCAGCAGCGGAGAGATACCCAGGCGCGCGGCGATCGCGGTACCGCTGCGGACGAGCAACTCGGCGCCGAGAATCAGGCCACCGAGACCTGCGACGACGAGCACGTACTCGGTCATGCGTTGACCTTAACCAACCTGAGTCGATCACCGGGACCTTGGTCGCTACCGCCCGACCAGCCCTCACGTTAGGGTGCCCTCATGCACCGTCGCATCGGAGTCCTGTGCGCGATCCTCGCCGCACTGGCAATCGTGGTCCTGCCCGCTCCCGGCATTGTCGGCCAGTCGCATGGGGCGCCGGCCTTCCGGCCGCAGATCGAGGTCTTTGCGGCCGACGGTGTCACGCCGATCGGTTCCACCGTCGTTCACCCCGGAGATACGTTGGTGGTCAAGGGGAGTGGCTTCGACCCCAACGCCAACCGCGACGGCGGCTTCCCGCTTCCGGTGCCGCCGGGTGTGCCGCACGGTACCTTCATCGCCTTCGGTGCTTTCGCGCCAACGTGGAAGCCGTCGGCAGGTGCACCTGAGTCGGCTCGCGCCACCAACCGGTCGGGCGTCAAGTGGGCGCTGTCGCGCTCGGCACTCGCGCAGGTGCCGTCGGCCCCGTTCGACATGCGCCGCACCATCCGCCAGCAGTGGGTGCCGCTGTCACCGCGCGGAACGTTCACGGCTCGCGTCGTGGCGAGCACGCCGAAAACCGTTCCCGCGGGCGCACGATACGGCATCTACACCTACGGTGCAGCGGGCGCGGTCAACGCCGCCCAGGAACTCAGCGTGCCCATCCGGTACTCCACCGCACCCGGACCCAACACACCGAAACCTGCACCGCGAAACCTGATCTGGGCCTACTCGCCGACCTTCTACCAGACCGTCACCGGCCGGCTGCAAGGCAGTGTGTACGGCGTTGACGGTGCAGCCGTGGACGACGCGCACCGGCTCACCTTCGCCCTGCGCGACGGCGCGGTGCGCGACGGCAACGGTGTGCTGCGATACCGCGGAACAGTTGTGGCGCACACCAGGTTCCACCTCCTCGAGATTGCGATGTCCGACCCCATCATCCGGGTCACGAATGGCCGCGGTGTCCTGAGCATGCGGACCTCGACGACCAACGTGAACGGCACCGACCGCATGCGCCGGGTCGACATCGCCGACGTAGACCTGCATCAGATCGGCAACGGTTCCGATGTGTTCGGTGCGTCCGTGCGTTTCCGGCCGGGGATCACGCCCGAAGCGTTGGCCGCACTGAGCATGGGACCCGCGTCGCCGTTGGACCTCGCCTTCCCGACCAATTAGTGGCAATTTCTGCGGCCTCGTCCCGGAGGAAGTGTCTTCCCCTACCCTTGGAGTTCTCCCCGCACATTTTCGCGGGGACGACTTGGAAGTTAGGGGAGGAAGTTCTTCCCCTTAATTTTGCGGGCACGACGCAAGCGCATTTGCCCAGGTCAGCGGGATTGGTCACCTAACTCTTCGAGAGCGCCCCGACCGCCCACTCGGCAAAGGACTGCCATCCGACGTCGGGGAAGCGTGCATGCAGGGCGGGGATGTCCGCGCTGTAGCCGTCGCCGCTGAGGAAGGTGAACATCGCCCGCATGTCGGGTGATGAGATGCGTTCGGGGTCATAGGATTCGGCGTGCACCGGCCGTCCGAGAACCTCGCTGAGGGTGGTGGCCATCCCGGCGGGGGTGGGTGCGTCGGAGGCGATGTCGAAGCGCTCGCCGGCATGGGCTTGCGGATCCGCGAACAGCGTCGCGACAAACCGGCCCAGGTCGCGTCGCGAAAGTTGTTGCAGCTCTTTGTCGGCGGGCATGGCGATGGGCATCACGCCCGCGGCGAGGGCGTCGGCTCCGCCGAGGAGGTTGTCGTAGAAGTAGGTCGGGCCGACGATGGTGTGCGGGAGGTCGCTCTGCGCCAACAACTTCTCGACCTCGAACTTACTCTCGAAATGCGGTACTCCCGTACCGAGGTTCGCGCTCGCCACCGATGAGAACACCAAGTAGGGCACCGCGGCCTGTTTCGACGCGGCGATGAGCGCGGTGCCCTGGGTGATCTCCGCGTCGACGCCGGTCTCGAACGGCGTGGTGAGTCCGAAGACGCCGGCGGCCCCGTCGAAGGCCTCGGTCAGTCCGTTTCCGGTCACCATGTCGCCGACCGCGAGTTCGACGCCACGCTCGGCCAGTCGTACTGCTCGCGCCGATTCTGCGTCGCGCACAACGGCCCGCACGGGTCGGCCGGCGTCGAGCAGCGCATCGACCACCGCTCCTCCCTGTCCACCGGTGGCTCCCAGGATCACGTATGGCGCGTTGTGGTCGGTCATGACTCCACCCTAGCCCGCGCCTCGTTCAGCAAAGCCGTGGTTTAATACCGCGAATAGTTGGGGCTACTGGTGTCAGTGTGACGCTGGTACCGTCGTCGGCAAGGTGATCTCCTCGAGAGCCCCGCGCTCGATGACGATCCGATGAGAACGGACCAATGACGATGAGGGGATCACACATGCGTATGAAGTTTCTGGCCGGAGCGCTGCTGTCTGTCGGAGCATTGGTGGCCGCACCCGCGGTCACAGCCGAAGCGGCACCCGCCCTGACCGTGCGGTCAGGCATGGAGATCGACGTCGAGGAGACGATCGTGACGGCCAGCGAATGCACGCTCGGCGCAGTCCTCTCGCCCCGCAAGGCACTCACCGCGGGCCACTGCGGCGAGGTCGGCCGCGGGGTCTACGACGCCCGCGGAAACCGGATCGGAACCATCACCGCCAATCGCATCGCCAAGGGCCTCGACATCGCCGTGATCACCCTGGTGCCGCGGGCGCGCGTCCAGATCGACCGCATCAACTGGTCCGGCCAGTTCTTCCGCGGCCAGCCGGTCAGCAAGAACGGCGTGACCACAGGTTTCGGTCGCGGTGTGGTGACCGACCCCAAGCCGACCAAGCGGACGGCCCGCGGATTCGTCTACGCGCCGCCGTTCCTGCTGCAGCACTCGACGATCAGCATCCGGACCAGCCTGCTATCGAAGGCCGGGGACAGCGGGTCGGGAGTGCGCGACGCGAGCGGCCGCATCGTCGGCATCGTGTCGTCCGGGGCGTCGGATCGCGCCACCGCCGTCGCGCCGGTCTCGTACCTGCCGGGCTACCTCCGCTAGACCTACGCGGGACAGTCGGTTTTGGGCCGCGGTGCCCGGACCGCTATCATCGCGGAGTTGGAGGATTCGCCTAGTGGCCTATGGCGCTCGCCTGGAACGCGGGTTGGGTTAACGCCCTCAGGGGTTCAAATCCCCTATCCTCCGCCAGATGATGCAACATCAGACCCCCGGGCACGCGCGAGCGTGACCGGGGGTTTCTGCATCTGCGCACCGTGATCTCGGGTCAGTGACGTCGGCCGAAATCGGGTGGGTACACTTGTCTCCGGATCCCGCGCGGCGTGCATCCTGTGAACTCCCCCAGGGCCGGAAGGCAGCAAGGGTCAACGGGCTCTCTCGGGTGCGCGGGGTCCCCTATCCCCGACACGATCATCCAGGTTTGCGGCGTCGGCCACCCGCACCGACGTTGCGGCGAGAGGGCCAACGTTGAACTTCCATTCGATGAGTTCGGATCAACTTCACGCCACCGCGCAGGATCTGCGAAAGCTCTATGACGAGCTGTGCGCAGCCGGCCTCAAACTCGACCTCACCCGCGGCAAGCCGGCGCCCGAGCAACTGGACCTCTCGAACGATCTGCTGTCGCTGCCGGGTGACGAGTACAAGGACTCCGCGGGCACCGACACTCGCAACTACGGCGGCATCAACGGCCTGCCGGAGCTGCGCGAGATCTTCGGCGAACTACTCGCCGTCGACCCCAAGAACCTGATCGCCTTCGGCAACTCCAGCCTCGAGCTGATGCACGACCTCACCGCGTTCGCGTTGCTGACCGGAACCCAGGACTCCGATGCCCCATGGCACGGACAGAAGGTGAAGTTCCTGTGCCCGGCCCCCGGATACGACCGGCACTTCGCCATCACCGAGACCTACGGCATCGAGATGATCGAGGTGCCGATGCTGCCGAACGGCCCCGACGTGGACGCGTGTGCCGAGTTGACGCGCAACGACCCGAGCATCAAGGGCATGTGGGCGGTACCCACGTACTCCAACCCCACCGGTGTCACCTTCACCGAGGAGGTCACCCGTGGGCTCCTGGAGATGCCGGCCGCACCGGACTTCCGCATCTACTGGGACAACGCCTACGCCGTGCACACCCTCGTCGACGCACCGCCCACGCCGCTGCCCGTGATCGACATGGCCGCGCAGGCCGGGAATCCGAATCGCGTGTATGTGCTGGGCTCGACGTCCAAGATCACCTTCGCCGGTGCAGGCGTTGCGTTCTTCGGCTCGTCGCCCGCGAACGTCGACTGGTTCGCCAAGCATCTGTCGTTCACGACGATCGGCCCCGACAAGGTCAACCAGCTCCGGCATGCGCGCTTCTTCGGCGACGCCGCCGGGGTGCGCGCCCACATGGCCCGCCATCGCGAGATCCTCGCGCCCAAGTTCAAGCTGGTGCTCGAAATCCTCGCCGACCGCCTCGCCGAGTCCAAGGTCGCGGCGTGGTCGGAACCCGAGGGTGGCTACTTCATCAACCTCGACGTGCTCGACGGTGCCGCCAAGCGGACCATCCAGCTGGCCAAGGAAGCGGGCATCGCGCTGACCGCGGCGGGGTCGACCTACCCGTACAAGAACGATCCCTACGACCGCAACATCCGTCTCGCGCCGACCTTTCCGAGCACCGACGACCTGCGCGTCGCCATGGATGGGGTCTCCACCTGCGTGCTGTTGGCGGCCACCGAGACGTTGCTCGAGAAGGACTGATCACACCGGTCGGTGAGTTGCGGACCGGACTGTGGGACCGGGCAGGGGACTGTCGGGGTTCGCCGGTAGTCTCGACGCGTGGCCCTGTATCGCACCTATCGCCCGGCTACGTTCGCCGACGTCGTCGGTCAGGAGCATGTCACCGATCCGCTGAGCCGGGCACTCGACGCCGGTCGAATCAATCACGCATACCTCTTCTCGGGGCCACGTGGTTGTGGCAAGACGTCGTCGGCGCGCATCCTCGCGCGGTCACTCAATTGCGAGCAGGGACCGACGTCGACGCCGTGTGGTGTGTGCTCGTCGTGCGAGGCGCTCGCGCCGGGTGGGCCGGGCAATCTCGACGTCATCGAGTTGGACGCGGCCAGCCACGGCGGCGTCGACGACACTCGCGAGCTTCGCGACCGCGCATTCTATGCACCGGCCGAGTCGCGCTATCGGGTGTTCATCGTCGACGAGGCGCACATGGTCACCACGGCCGGCTTCAACGCGCTGCTCAAGATCGTCGAAGAACCGCCGGAGCACTTGATCTTCGTGTTCGCGACGACCGAGCCGGAGAAGGTGCTGCCCACCATCCGTTCGCGTACGCACCATTACCCGTTCCGGTTGCTCGCGCCGCCGGTGATGCGCGGGCTGCTGGAGAACATCTGCGAACGCGAGCATGTGACCGTCGCGGCTGATGTCTTTCCACTGGTGATCCGTGCCGGTGGTGGGTCGCCACGAGATTCGCTCTCGGTCCTCGATCAGCTCATCGCCGGTGCCGACGAGAAGGGAGTCACCTACGATCGGGCGCTGTCGTTGCTGGGTGTCACCGACATCGCGCTGATCGACGACACGATCGACGCTCTTGCCGCAGCCGACGGAGCGAAGCTGTTCGGGACGGTCGAGAAGGTCGTCGACGCCGGACACGATCCCCGCCGATTCGCCATCGACCTCCTCGAGCGGCTGCGGGATCTCATTCTGCTGCAAGCTGTTCCGGACGCTGCCGATCGCGGGCTCGTGGAGGCGCCCGGCGACCAGCTCGCGCGGATGAACGCCCAGATCGCGTCGCTCGGGTCTGCGTCGCTGACGCGGTTCGCCGAGATCGCGCACGCCGCGCTCGGTGAGATGCGCGGCACCACCTCGCCGCGACTGCTGCTCGAGGTGATGTGTGCGCGCATGCTGCTGCCGGCGGTCTCCGCGGACGACGCAGCGTTGCTCCAGCGTCTCGAGCGGCTGGAATCGGGTGCACGGACGTCGATTCCGATCCCGGCGACCCCGGCCGAACCGGAACCGGAACCGAAATTCGTGCGTGCGTCCCAGCGCAAGGCGATCGAGGAGGCCAAGGAGCAGGCCGCTGCCGAACGCACCGCCGCCGAAGAAGCCGAGGCCGACGACCGCGTGCTCGCGCCGGCAGAGTCTGCTGCGCCGGCCGATGTGGTGGTGGCTGAACCGGCTGATGTGGTCACGCCTGAGCCGGCTCCAGTCGTCGCGGATACGACTGCTGCAGAAGCGGTTCGGGGTGGCGGGACGCCGACGGCACCGCAGCCTCCGGCGCGCACACCGGCGGCACGCACCGAGGCGGCACCCGAGCCCGAGCCAGAGAAGACGCCAGAGCCGACGCCGGTTCCGAAGCAACCGACACCTGAACTGACGCCCGAGCCGGAAGTTGCTGCAGCCGACGATATTCCACTTCCTGATGAACCCTCCGACGACTACGACGCACCACCCGACGATCCCCGGCCGCGCCTCACGTCGAAGGCAGAACCGGAGCCTGCAGAGCCGCCGGCTCCGGGGCTTGATCTGGACACGCTCCGCAAGCGCTTCCAGGAGGTGCGCACGGCCGTGCGTGGCCACAGTTCGCAGGGCAAGACCGTCGAGCCGATGCTGTCGTCGGCAACCGTCCACGATCTGCAGGATCAGACCGTGATCTTGTCGCACCCGGTGGAGATCCTCGTCGGCCGGTTGTCGGCGCCGCACGCCATCGCGATCATCAGGGAAGCCTTCAAGGATGTCCTCGGGACGGAGTTCGACGTCCAGACCATCCATCAGCCGCCCGGTGGCGGCGCTGCGCCATCCGGCCAGGCGCGTACGTCGGCGAAACCTGCGCAGTCGGCTGCCAAGTCGCGGCAAACCTACGCACGGCGCAGCCAAGCGGCCACGCAAACTCCTTCTGCTGCAACGTCATCGGTGGAATCGGCACCGGAGCCGGTGGCCGAACCCGAGGAGCCCGAGCCGCCGCGCGCCGATGAGGACATCCCCCAGGACGAACGCGAGGAAATGGTCGCCGACGCTCAGGCGGCCACACCCGAAGGCCGGCACGACCCGGGGAAGGCCGCCCTCGAGCTGCTCCAATCAGAGTTGGGCGCACGCCCGCTCGAGTGAGAGAACCCCCGCTCCCTGGTCCCGGATTCCGCTGCCTGAGGCGCGACGAGCGCTAGCGAGGAGCCTCGAAGGCCTGGTAAGCCAACGATGTCATCTCACCAGGGGCTTCGAGGCTCGCAGGCTCGCACCTCAGCCGGCGTGGGCAGGCTCGTACGTCGGCCGGTGGAGGAGTGGGCGCTCGTCTCTACAGAATCACGGTGTCAGGCGTCCCACCACGGGCGCAGCGGGAGGTCGCTGTTGCCGAACTTGTCGAGTTTGGTGGCCAAGACATGATGTAGCTGGATGATGTTGCGGTCGAACCCGATTCGACACCCCGCCATGTACAGGCCCCACAGGCGCGCGGTGCCTTCGCCGACCTCTTCGACGGCCTCGTCCCAATGCTCGACGAGGTTGACGTTCCAGTCGCGCAGCGTCATCGCGTAGTGCTCGCGGAAGTTCTCCTCGTGCACCACTTCCATGCCGCCGATGTCCTGAAGCTTGGAGATGATCTTGCCGGAGCCCGTCAGCTCCCCGTCGGGGAACACATAGCGGTCGATGAACGATCCGGCCCGGTTGCGTCCGGAGTTGTCCGGGCGGGTGATGCAGTGGTTCAACAGCATTCCGCCGTCGCGGAGCTTGTCGCGCATGAACCCGAAGTAGGCGGGGTAGTTGCTCACGCCGATGTGCTCGGTGAGACCGATCGACGACACCGCGTCGAAATCGCCCTCGGGGACGTCGCGGTAGTCGCTGTGTCGGACCTCGGCGAGTTCGCCGAGTCCCTCGTCGGCGATGGCCTTCTGCGCCCATTCGGCCTGTTCGGCGGACAACGTCGCGCCGATGACCTTGACGCCGCGTCGGGCGGCGTAGCGGACCATTCCGCCCCAGCCGCAACCGATGTCGAGCAGCCGGTCGCCGGGCTTGAGCCGCAGCTTGTCGTAGACGAGCCGGTACTTGTTGTCCTGTGCGGACTCCAGCGACGCGTCGCGATCGGGATAGACCGCGCAGGTGTAGGTCATCGACGGCCCGAGTACCCACTCGTAGAAGGTGTTCGAGACGTCGTAGTGATAGTGGATCACTTCGGCGTCGCGGGACTTGCTGTGCCGGAAGCCCTCGGCGAATCGGCGCCAGCGGGGCACGGCCTCCTGGGGCGGCGGTGCGATCGGCTTGAAGTGTTCGAGTCCGATGGAGCGGGCGATCTGCGCGAGCGCCAGGGCGGACGGACGGGTGAACTCGAGGTCGCCGGCCAGCGCGCGCAACGCCTCGTACGGGTCGCCCGGGTGTGCCCCGATGAGTTCGAGGTCGCCGGCGATGTAGGCGCGTGCCAGCCCGAGATCACCGGGCGCGGTGACCAGATAGGTTGTGCCACGCGGAGTTTTGAGATTCAGGCCGTACGGCGCGTCGATCGGGCCGGCGGAACTGCCGTCGTAGGCGGTGATCCGGATCTGGAGGTTCCCGCCGAGGAGCGACTCGAAGATCTCGGCAAGACTCATCTTGGTCGAACCGGTATCGAGTCCCGACGACGTTTCACGGAATGTGGTCATTGGCGCTTCACCGCTTTCGCATAGAGATCCAGCAGACGTCCCCGCGGGTCGTACCGCTTCTTGAGCAGCCGATAGTGTTCGCCGCCGTAGAGCTCGTCGAAATCCTCGGGGCTGTAGAAGGATTCCGAGTACAGCGACTTGTGACCGTCGAGCTCGGCCACCTTGTGTTCGATCATCTTGTTGGCGTGGCCGGGGTCTCCCGGCGTCACCGGGACCGCCGACCAGAAGCCGACGTTGACGTAGGTCTTGTGCGGTTGCAACGGATACAGCGGCCACGGGCGTGCGGGGTCGGAGCCGGAGAGTGCCGGCTCACGTAACCGCAGCGGGCACAGCCAGATCGGCTCGATCGGGATGTTGGCGAGAAACCATTCGAGGTAGGCCGTGGTGTTCTCGATCGGGACCTCGATGTCCTGGACGACGCGTTCGCCGGGCGGTTCACCCTTGCGTGCGTTGAGCCGGTCGCCGATGTCGTACCGCTGATCGAGGCCGATCAGCTTCCAGTAGAAGCTGCTGCGCAGATAGCGTTTGGGCCACAGGCGTCGGATACGCGGGTTCTGAGCGCCGAACGCGCGGGAACACCAGAACCAGTCGGTGTCCCAGCGCCATAGGTAATCGTTGATGGTCAGCCGGTCGGTCTTCTTGCTCTGGATGGACCGGTAATAGATGTCCATGCCGGTGTAGTCGGAGACCGGTCCCGGCTCGGTCGTCGACCGACCCAGCGTCAGGTAAGACTCGGTGGCCGAGAACACCACGCCGTCAAGGTAATCGACCTGCTGCCCGTCGTAGGTGCCGGTGTCGACGATCGTGCTCATCGTCGACTGCAGGTCGGCGAGCCGGTCGAAACGGACATGGCGCAGTTCGACATACGGAGACACCGGCACGAGCTCGATCTTGAGTCGCACCGAGTAGCCGAGTGTGCCGTAGGAGTTGGGGAACCCGAAGAACAGATCGGAATGCTCGTTCGTGGGTGTGGCGGTGATGATCTCGCCGCTGCCGGTCAGGATGTCGATCTCGAGCACGGCCTCGTGCGGCAATCCGTCGCGGAACGACGTCGACTCGATGCCGAGTCCGGTGACCGCGCCGCCGAGCGTGATGGTCTTCAACTGCGGCACCACCGTCGGCGCCAGGCCGTACGGGAGAGTGACCGCGACCAGGTTCTCGTAGGTGCACATGCCCGCGACGTCCGCGGTCTTCGCGTCGGGGTCCACCGAGATCACCCGGTCCAGACCCGAGACGTCCAGACCGGGATATGGATTGGCCGCACGCTTGCGAAACAGGTTCGACGTCTTCTTGGCCAGCCGCACGGTGGCCTCGGGCGGAATGGCGCGATAACTCGCCAGGAGGGTCGACACCCCCTGGTCGAAAGCCTCTGCCCCCATCTCCAACCGGTCAGAGTTCACTTGGCTAGCCTAGGACGTGATCAGTGCACCCGCCAATCAGTTCTAAGGAGAGCCCAATCGTGGGTCAGATTTCCGCAACTCAGTCGGTCGACATCGCCGCCGCTCCCGACGCCGTGATCGGCGCGCTGGCCGACTACAACGAGGTGCGTCCGGCGATCCTGCCCGAGCAGTACCGCGACTACGCCGTGATCAGCGGCGGCAACGGCGACGGCACCGTGGTGCACTGGATTCTGCAGGCCACCTCCAAGCGTCAGCGTGACGTGAAGGCCACCGTGTCGGTGGTTCCCGCCGCCGGGAGCGGAGCGAGCGGGGCGAATGCTGCAGCTACCGTCACCGAACGCGACGAGAACTCGACGATGGTCACGACGTACCAGGTCGTCGCCGCGGGCAACGGCTCCAAGGTGACCACCACGACCACCTGGAACAGCAACGCCAGCGGCATCGGCGGCTTCTTCGAGAAGACCTTCGCGCCGAAGGGACTTGCACGCATCCAGGCTGCGCTGCTCGCGAACCTCAAGACGCGCCTGGAGAGCTGACCGTCGGTGCGTCGGGGCCGCCGGCGACCATCGCCGCTGCCGATTCGTGACGGGGTCGATGCGACGCGTGTGGTCTTGCGCTCCGGCCCGGATCGGACCGTGCGCGAGTGCCTGCTGACCACACCCTCGCTCGACGGCCTCACCGACGATGACCTGAGCGATCGCGCCGACGCCGGAGAGATCGTCGATGCAGCCGGCCAACCGATCTCGCTGGACGACCCGGCCCGCCTGAACACGTCGATCTACCTCTACCGAGACGTCGCCGACGAGGTGCCGATCCCGTTTGACCTGCCGATCCTGTATCGCGACGACAACATCGTCGTCGTCGACAAGCCGCATTTTCTGGCGACGATGCCGCGCGGCCGACATGTGACGCAGACAGCGTTGGTGCGTCTGCGGCGCCAACTCGGCTCCGACGACGTCGCACCGGCGCATCGGCTCGATCGGCTGACCGCCGGAGTGCTGCTCTTCACCCTGCGGCCGCAGGTGCGCTCGGCCTACCAAGAGTTGTTCGCGTCGCGGACCGCCGCCAAGGAGTATCGGGCGCTTGCCCCGGTCGACGCATCGCTGACCGATACCGTCACCGTGCGCAACCGCATCGAGAAAACCGCCGGGGACCTGCGCGCACTCGTCGTCGACGGCCCGGTCAACGCGATCAGCGACGTCACCCTCATCGACACCACTATGGATGGCGGCGTCTACCGGTTGGTCCCGCACACCGGTCGCACGCACCAGCTGCGGCTGCACATGTCGCAGCTGGGCGTGCCGATCGTCGACGACCCGCTCTATCCTGACGTGCGCCCCGAACTGGCGGCGCGGCCCGACAAGGGAGACTTCTCCGCACCACTGCGACTGATCGCGCATGCGCTGGAGTTCACCGACCCGATCACCGGCGAGCGTCGTCGCTTCGAGAGTCGGCGGTCGGTGACCGGATGAGCACAGACGGTCATGATGGATACATGGCGCTTGATCTGTGTTGTCTCCTGTGGGCTCACCCCGGTCGTCGGGCGGAGATGCACTCCTACGAGGACAAGGTGCTTGCCCTGGTCGCCGACCATGGGGGCGTCGTGCGACAGCGCGCTATCCGTTCGGTGCGACAGCGCGCCCTCTGTGACGATCCGGACGGGCCCGACGAGCTTCAGATCATCTCGATCGGGGACCGAGCGGCGCTGGACCGCTTCATGGCCGATCCGCGTCGGACTGCACTGGCCGCCGAGCGTGACAGTGCGATTGCACGCACCGAACTGTTCGAGGTGGCACTGGTGGCCACTCCCGTCACCGAGGAGACGACATGACGCAGTTGCTGCGAGTCCAGAATTTCGGGGTGTCGCGCGACGGATACGGCGCGGGCGAGGGACAGAGCGTCGAGCGTTCGTTCGGTCATGCCGATCCGGCGAGCATCTTCGCCTGGGCGGGGGCAACCGCGAGCTGGCCCAATCGGACCGAACCCGGCGGCACTCGCGGTCTCGACGACTACTTCACCCGCGACTTCCACCACAACATCGGCGCCGAGATCATGGGGCGCAACAAATTCAGTCCGCTGCGCGGTCCCTGGGAGGATCACGACGAGTGGCTCGGCTGGTGGGGCGACGAACCACCATTCCACACCCCGGTCTTCGTGATGACCCACGATGCTCGGCCGTCGTTCAGTCTGTCCGACACCACCTTCCACTTCGTCGACGACGAACCCGCAGCCGTACTCGAGATGGCGCGCGCAGCGGCCGACGGCAAGGACGTGCGACTCGGTGGCGGGGCGGCGATCATCCGCTCATTCCTCGACGCCGACCTCGTCGACACCATGCATGTGGCCGTGTGCGACGTCGAACTCGGTGGCGGATCGCGGCTGTGGGAGACACCCGACGAGCTGCTCGACCGCTTTTATCTGGAGGTCGTGCCCAGCCCGAGTGGCGTCACGCACCACCTGTTCTGGCGACGCTGACGTCTGGACGCGTCCGCTAGCCTGGCGAGGTGACGATCCGCGCGTCGTATGAACGACATCCCGACCTGGGATGTGAGGCCGTCGTGTTCATCGACGACGAGTCACTGGCCTGTTTCCAGATCCAACGCGACCTCGTCGGCGGTCCCCGCGCCCACGAATACTGCGTGACCACCGGGGCCAGCGCGCCGATCTACGGCGGGATCGCCGACTGGCGCCGCGTCGAGGACCGGTTCGAATTCGCATTGACGCGTCGCGCGAGTCGCCTCTTCGGGGACGAACTGCTGTCCTTCGAGATCAGCCCCGCCGACGAGTCCACCGTCGACGACATCGCGGCGCATGTCGATCGATTGCTGCGTTGAGCTGACGGTTACCCTGGACGGGTGACTCAACCTTTCGATCCCAGCGCACTGTTCGGCGGCGGCGGGGGTGGCGACAACCCGATGGCCGGGCTGTTGGCCCAGGCCCAGCAGATGCAGGAGCAGCTGCTGAACGCACAGAACGAGATCGCCGCGACGGAGGTCGTCGGGACCGCGGGAAACGGCCTGGTCACCGTCACCGGCAACGGCACCGGGGAGATCACCGCAGTGACCATCGACCCCAAGGTCGTCGACCCGGACGACGTCGAGACCCTGCAAGACCTGGTGCTCGGGGCACTCGCCGATCTGTCGACGAAGCGCGAAACGCTCGCGACCGAGAAGATGGGCCCGCTCGCCGGAGGACTCGGCGGCCTGCCGGGACTCGGCTGAGGCCCCACCGAAGAAGCCGGGACCACCGATGTACGAGGGACCGATCCAGGACCTGATCGATGAGCTGGCCAAACAGCCGGGACTCGGGCCCAAGGGCGCCCAACGGATCGCGTTTGCGCTGCTCGCGGGCGAGAAGGTCGACATCGACCGGCTGATCGCCGCCCTCGGTCGGGTGCGCGACGACGTGACCTTCTGCGCCGAATGCGGGAACGTGTCGGCCAACCGGCTGTGCCGCATCTGTTCGGACGCCCGGCGCGACGCCACCAAGATCTGCGTCGTCGAAGAGCCCAAGGACGTGCACGCCATCGAGCGGACGAAGGAATTCCACGGCCGCTATCACGTGCTCGGAGGTGCACTCGACCCGTTGTCGGGGATCGGGCCCGATCAACTGCGCATTCGCGAGTTGCTCCGGCGTCTGGCGAACACCGAGGACGGCAACGACGTCACGGAGATCATCGTGGCCACCGATCCCAACACCGAGGGCGAGGCGACCGCAACCTACCTGCTGCGCATGCTCAAGGACTTCCCCGGACTGTCCGTGACGCGACTGGCGTCGGGGCTTCCGATGGGCGGAGATCTTGAATTCGCCGACGAACTCACACTCGGGCGGGCCTTGTCGGGTCGTCGTATCCTCGCCTGAGCCGCTGCGGCCTTTCCGGCGGCGCGTGCCGGGACGGCGTCTGCTAGAGATATAGGGATGCCGAGACGGGGGAGTGTGTGTTGAAACACCGAATGGGTGTGCGATTGCTGGGTGCCGTCGTGGCGATCGGCGCCGCCGCGGGTGTACTGACTACCCCGCCGCAAGCTGTCGCGGCCCCGCAGTCGTTGCAGTGGGGTCCCTGCCCCAAGGTGCACAGCACCAGCAGTGCCGTCCAGTGCGCAACGGTCGTTGTGCCGCGTGACTACGCCAAGCCGAATGGTCCGACGATCAACGTGACCGTCAGCCGCATCCCCGCCCGCGACCCGGCGCACAAGATCGGGGTGCTGGTCGGCAATCCGGGCGGTCCCGGCGGCGACGCGCTCGGCCTCTTCTCGTGGGCGCCACCTCCCGCACCTGTGCGCGACCGCTTCGACCTGGTGGCCGTCCAGCCACGTGGGCTGTGGAGCGCCACGCCGATTCGGTGTGCAAAGTTCAACGCCGACAACGACATCGAAGCATTGATGAACTACGGCGCGATCAATCGGCAACGCTGCGAGCGGCAGAGCCCGGGCTATCCGTCGACCATCACCACCGAGAACACCGCACGAGACATCGAGATGGTGCGACGCGCTCTCGGAGTCAACAAGCTCAGTCTGTACGGACTCTCGTACGGCACCACGCTGATGGCCACGTATGCGACGTTGTACCCGCAGCACACCGATCGTCTCGTGCTCGACTCGGCCGTCGACCCGACCGGTGTGTGGAATCGTGTCGGCAACGACCAGACGCCCGGGTACAAGGCGCGGGTCAACGCGATGATGACGTGGATTGCCCAGCACGACAACATCTATCACCTAGGGAAGACACCACTCGCGGTGTACCGCAAGTGGAGTGCGCTGGTGGAGAAGCAGGCGGGTGTACCGCCCTCACTGGCCGCGCCGCCTGCACAGGTGGGCGATGTTCCGCCAGGCCTGAAAGCCGTGTCGCAGCAGTACATTGCGGGCGTCAACCTGACTGCCGATGTGCGGGCGCGGTGGGAGAACTTCGTCGCGACGATGCTGACCGGCAAGGAGCAGTCGGATTCGTCGTTGCTCGTCGGGACGCGTCAGCTCGCGCCCGACCGCAACTACTGGCCGATCGTCGCATTGCGCCTGGCCAACAAGCTCCCGCGTCGGAAGGCCGTCAAGCCGACGCAGGAGGAGATCGCCGCCGCCGAGGCGTCGAGCAATATGCACAACATCATCATGTGCAACGAGAATCAGTACCCGGCGCAGCCGTCGCAGATCCCTGCGGCGCTCTTCAGCAACCTCGTCGTCAGTGACGTCTTCGACGCTCCCGGACTGTTCTGGGGCGCCGGAATCGCCTGCGCCGGAACCACTCCGATCGTCCGGCCGGTGGCCACCCGAAACCGTGGGCTTGCGGTGCAACCGTTGCTGATCAACAGCCTCGGGGATCCGCAGACGCCCTATCGCGGCGCGATGACGTTGCGCGCGCAGATGGGTGCACACCTCATCACGGTCGGCGGCGGTGATCACGGACAACTCGCCCGCGGGAACCGTCCGCTCGACGCCGCCATCGCCCAGTATCTGATCACCGGCCACACGTCGGTGACGTCGACACCGCAGGCGCCGATCACCACGCCGCTCACCCGTCTGCCCGGCCCTACCTCCGCGTCGCGCAGCGAGCGGGTCGGTTACGGCTGGTGACACCCGTCGCGGCGGCAGGGCTCGATCCTGCAGTCGACGCTCGGCTCGACGCTCTCGCCGCCGAGATGGTGTCGGGGATCGTTGCGATCGACGGACCGTCGGGCGCGGGCAAATCCCGCGTTGCCGACGCGCTGATGGCCAAACTTGCCGCCAATCGCACCGGCGCGGTCCTCGTCCGCACCGACGACTTCGCCACCTGGGACAACCCGGTGGCGTGGTGGCCGGAGCTGGAAACCGATGTGCTGCACGCCTTTATCCGCCGCCACGACTATCAGTACCGGCCGCGTGTCTGGCACGACGGGGTGCCCGAGCCCGGACCCCGCGTCTGGTATCGCTGGCAACCGTTGCTGGTCATCGAAGGCGTGTCGTCGGCTCGGCGTCGGATCGCGAACCGGCTGACGCACACCCTGTGGCTCGACGGTCCACCCGCGGAAGAACGGCTCGAACGCGCCGTCGCACGCGACGGCGAGCAAGCGCGACCCCACCTCGCACAGTGGCAACAGTTCGAGCGCGGATGGTTTGCCGTCGACCGCACCCGAGAGCGTTGTCGGGTTCTGGACTGATCGGCATAGGCTCGGAGCATGACCATCGCCGACCTCGACCGGGAACTGGTGCAATGTCGCGCCTGCCCGCGGCTCGTCGAATGGCGTGAACGCGTCGCGCAGGAGAAGCGGGCAGCGTTCGCCGACGAGACTTATTGGGGCCGACCGGTACCCGGCTTCGGGCCGACCGACGCCGCAATCGTGATCATCGGCCTTGCCCCTGCCGCCCACGGTGCCAACCGGACCGGCCGGATGTTCACCGGTGACCGTAGTGGCGACATGCTGTTCGCCGCGCTCTTCGAGGCCGGGCTGGCCAATCAAGCGACCGCAGTGTCGGCCGACGACGGGATGAAGCTGTACCGAACGAGAATGACGGCACCGGTGCATTGCGCACCGCCGCAGAACAAGCCGACCCCCGAAGAACGGGACCGTTGCGCGCACTGGATGCATGCGGAGCTCGAGTTGCTGGCACCCAGCATGCGGTCGGTGGTCGCGCTCGGTGCGTTCGGATGGCGTCAGACACTGCACACTCTCGCGGAACTGGGCTGGACCGTGCCGCGCCCGCGGCCGGTGTTCGCCCACGGTGCCACGGCATCGCTGGCTCGGGGGCAGCAGGAGATCGTCGTCTTCGGTTGCTACCACGTCAGCCAGCACAACACCTTCACCGGCCGGCTGACCTTACCGATGGTCGTCGATGTGCTTACTGCCGCAGCAGAATTCGCGGGAGTCGATCCGGGGAACTCAGCCGCGTCGTCCGGCGACGAGCCGTTCGCGTCGTAGGCGGTCGACTTCGGGTAGTTCCAGCGGGTCGAGTCGTTCGACGCCCATCGCCCGGGCCAACAGGAAATCGGCCAACTCCGGATTGCGGGCCAGTGCCGGTCCGTGCATGTAGGTTCCGATGACCGAACCCTGCACCACACCTTCGGTGCCGTCGCCGACGCCGTTCCCGACGCCGTGTCGCACCCGGCCGAGTGGCCGGGCGTCGGAGCCGAGTGTGCTTCCGCCACGGTGGTTTTCGAATCCGGTGAGCGGCGAGGTGAGTTCGTCGATGACGGGGTCGGTGACGAGTTCGCCGATGCTGCGAGCCGCTTGCGGCGACGTCGTGAGGTCGAACAGCGAGATGCCGTCGACGCGCTCGCCGGCCGACGTCTCATACCAGTGTCCGAGCACCTGGATGGCCGCGCAGATGGCCAGGACCGGACGCCCGGCCGCGGCAGCGCGCTGTAACCCGGGGAACTTGGTCAGGTGGCGTGTGGCGAGCCGCTGGGCGTAATCCTCTGCGCCACCGAGGGTGTAGACGTCCAGGGACTCGGGTACCTCGTCGTCGAGCGTGATCTGCACGACCTCGGCGTCGATGCCGCGCATCCGGGCGCGCTGCCGCAGGATGAGCGCGTTGCCGCCGTCGCCGTAGGTGCCCATCACGTCAGGCAGGACCAGCCCGATCCGCACAGTGGACTCGCTCATTGCTCACCCCTCCGGGACCGAGCGGCACGATCCAGGGCGATACCCAGATCGCGGAACGCGGTGTAGTTCGCGAGTACCTCAACGCGGCCCGGCGGACAGGATGCGATGGCGCGCACGGGATCCGGGATGGTGGTGTGTTCGGCGCCCGCGTAGAGCAGCCGGACCGACAAGTCGGCGGCACGTTCGCCGGCGGCGACCACGGCCATGGTCTCGAATGCCTCGAACCGCACATCCCACAGCCACGAGAGATCCTCGCCGTCGGGGACCTGGCCGTTGACGGCGATCACCAAACCGTCGGCGTCCTGGTCGATCATGGAGAGGGCCTCTTGCCAGCCGGCCGGGTTCTTGGCGAGCAGAGTGCGCACGGAGTGATTGCCGACCTGGTGGATGCCATACCGTCCGGCGACCTCGCCGACGGTGCCGACGGCTGCGACGGCCTTGTCCGGATCGGCGCCCATCGCGACCGCTGCCGCGACCGCCTGCGCGGCGTTGCCCCGGTTGGCCCGCCCCGGTACCGCGAGATCGAGGCGCGACCGGAAGCCGTCCGGGCCATAGATGTTCTCGTCGTCGACCCACCAATCCGGGGTGGGTCGACGGAACGATTGGTCGCCGGTCGAATACCAACCGTCGTCGGATCGGACGATGGGCTCGCCGGTGCGTGGACAGCTCACCGAGTCGCCGACCCAGCTCGCGCCGGCCGCCACCCACACAACATGCTCCGCGTCGAAGGCGGCAGAGGTGACCAGCACGTCGTCGCAGTTGGCGACGACGGTCGTCTTCGGATGGCGCGAGATTCCTTCGCGCAGCCGTCGCTCGATCATGTTGATCTCGCCGACGCGATCCAGCTGGTCGCGGGAGAGATTGAGCAGCACAAGGACTTCGGGGTCGACGGCGTCGCTGACGTGCGGTACGTGCAACTCGTCGACTTCGAGCGCGCACACCGGTGCGCTGCGCTGCAGCGTCAGGGTGGCGATGATCCCGGCGTCCATGTTGGCGCCATCGGCCTGGGTGGCCACCTCACCGATCTCGGCGAGTGCCGCAGCGGTCATCCGAGTGGTGGTGGACTTCCCGTTGGTCCCGGTGATGATCGCGGTCCGTTTGCCTGCGGCGAGTCGTCGCATGATGTCGGGGTCGATCTTTGCGGCCACGAGACCGCCGATCATCGAGCCCTTGCCTCGTCCTGCCGTGCGCGACGCCCAGCGGGCCGCGGCGGCAGCCGTCAACGCGATCGAGGTGCGGACAGGTACACGGTCGGGCATGGGGACGAGTCTGTCATAGGACTTCGGCACGGGTGTGTGCGCAGATGCGCACGCCGCGTAAGGTCCCTGCTGTGAGCCGTGCCACAACGATGAAGCTGTCGCCCCTCGCCCGACCCCAGCGCGCCCTCATGTCGGGGATGGGAAAGCTGCAACCCCTGGTCTCTCCGCTGTTCGGTAGACGCACGCGAGTGAACGCCGACGGTGAACGGCTGGCGCCGGAGATGGCTGCCGTGGGCTGGTCGGCGGCGCACATCCCCGGGATGGGTCTCGGCGGTCCAGAAGTGGAGCCCTCGCGTCGTGGTGTCGACGAGGGTGCTGCGGGACTGGCCGAGAAGTTCCCGCCGTTCGCGGTCGAAGAAGATCTGGTCATCGACTCGCCGAGCGGGCCGATCCCGGCGACGCGATACCGTGCCCGCGAGGAATCGTCCGGTCTGCTGGTGTTCTTTCACGGTGGCGGTTTCGTCCTCGGCAGTCGGATCAGCCACGACGGTCTCGTCCGGCGACTGGCCCTGGGTGCAGACGTCGACGTGCTGTCGGTAGACTACCGGCTCGCCCCCGAGCACCCTTTTCCGGCTGCCGTCGAGGACGCGGTCGCGGCATGGCGGTTTGCGGTCGAGGCGGCGCCTCGCTGGGGGCGCTCGCCGAACCGGATCGTCGTCGGCGGCGACAGTGCCGGTGGAAACCTGAGCGCGGTGGTGGCTCAGCAGGTCCGCGGCGACGGCGTGACCCCGTGCCTGCAACTGCTGCTCTATCCGATCACCGATCTGGGGAATGTGCGGCCGTCGCGCCGCGAGTTCGAGTCTGGCCTGTTCCTCACCGAGGAGCGGCTCGAATGGTTCAACAACCATTACGTGCCGGAACCTGCGATGCTCACCGATCCACGCTGCTCGCCGCTGCTGGCCGAGGACCTGAGCGGCCTCGCTCCCGCGCACGTCGTGGTGGCGGGCTTCGACCCACTCCGCGACGAGGGCCTCGAGTATGCGCAGCGGCTGGTCGACGCCGGAGTTCCGGTCACGGTGCAACGAGAGGGCGCCATGATCCACGCCTTCGCCAACATGACGCTGATCAGCGCCGGTGCACGCGCGGCCGTGGACCGGGTCAACGAGGCCGTTCGTGAAGCGATCGAGAAGGTGCAGCCCGAGGACTGAATCGAAGAGTACTGCTTTCAGGCCTCCTGAACTGCGGAAACGCTTCGACCCCACCGCTCCCTGAGGTGCGAGGAGCGCCAGCGACGGTCCGCTACGCCCCCACCGCTCCCTGAGGTGCGAGGAGCGCCAGCGACGAGCCTCGAAGGGCCTGGTGAGACAACAATGTCATCTCACTGGGCCGAAGCTCGCAGGCTCGCACCTAGCCGGCGGGGAGGCGTTCTTCCCGCCGCCACGATCGTCGCCGTCACCTCATCTCAGCCGGCGACCGGGAGCCGCGGCACCGACGAGTTGGGGCTCGGCGCTGTCGTCGGCCGACGGAGTTTCCGGCAAATGCGGTCGGGACACCGGCGCGGCGAGCACGCCTGCCGCGCACCCCACGATCACGACAGCGGCCCCGGCCAGCTCGACGATCGTCGGCGTCTCACCGAGAAACGCCCACGACGCGCTGATGCCGACGATGGGCACGAGCAGCGACAACGGTGCGACGCGACTGGCCGCGTGCCGGGACATGAGCGAGGTCCAGATTCCCGAACCGGCGATAGTGCCGAGTAGCACCACGTAGGCGAGACCGCACAACGCGAGGATGCCGGTGTGGGTGCCGAGGGTGGCGACCGCGTCGAATCCGGCCGACGGTCCCTCGACCGCAAGGCTGAGGGCATAGAGCGGGATCGGCGGGATCACCGACATCCACAGCGTCATGCGCAGGGCGTCGTCGGGCTGTGCGAGCCGCCCGCCGATGTTGCCGAAGGCCCAGGACAATCCGCCGAGGACGGTGAGCGCGATCGGCAACAACGCGCCGACACCCAGACTGCTGTGCGCGGTCCGATCCACCGCGATGAGTGCCATTCCGCCGACCGCCGCGACGATTCCGATCACCTGCAGCGGCGCCATGCGCTCCCGCAGGAACACGACGCCGAGGATGACGGTGAACGGCGCGGAGGTCTGCAGGACGAGTGAGGCGAGACCTGTCGGCATGCCCAACTCCATCGCGAGGAACAAGCACGCGAACTGCAGTGTGCCGAAACCGACTGCGTACAGGAAGAACCAGCGCAGTTGCACCTTGGGGAACCGCACGAACAGCATCACCGGGATCGCCATGACCGCGAACCGCAGCGCCGCGAAGAAGAACGGTGGGAAGTGGTCGAGGCCCAGGCGGATGGCGATGAAGTTGAAACCCCACAGGAGGACGACTGCCAGGCCGAGGGCGCGATCACGTGGGGACATGATTGCCATCGTGCGGCCTGAATCGGTGAAGGACAATCGAATTTATCCGCATAGATAGTTCATACTTGCTACATTAATTGCCCGGTGGTGAGGCTTGCCACAATGCCGACCCGGTGTGGCATCATTCCGGCATGAGCAGATTCGGGGTCATGCTTTCGGGTGCAGCGACAGTTCTCGCCGTGACGGCGGTGGGGGTGGGCACGACGATCGGTGCGGCCGACGCGCGGGCCGTCGTCGGCCCGCGCATCGCTGTGTCGATTTCGGGCAACACCGATTGGCAGGTCACTTTCGACAAGGGCGACGCACGGTCGGAGAGGTGCAAGCTCTTTGTCGGGAACAAGGTTGTGCCGATCTCGACCGGTGGCACGGCGACCGTGTCGGGTGCGGCGGTGAAGGCCGGCCGGCACCCGGTGGTGTTGAGGTGCGG
Source organism: Gordonia gummivorans (assembly GCF_022513585.1). Lineage (GTDB taxonomy): Bacteria > Actinomycetota > Actinomycetes > Mycobacteriales > Mycobacteriaceae > Gordonia. The sequence goes on along the minus strand of NZ_JAKWBF010000003.1, from coordinate 194,118 downwards.
CCGGCAGAGCAGCCCCACACTGTGGCTCTATGCGCCGCGCGGCCAGATCAACGACATCGCGACCTGGGCGAGCAACACCACCGCGGGCATCCTCGGGATCTGAATTCAGCGCCAACCGAGTTCCGGCGCCACATGCGTCAGGATCGACTCGATCACGTGTGCGTTGTATTCGACGCCTAGTTGGTTGGGTACCGTCAGCAGCAGCGTGTCGGCGGCCGCGATCGCCTCGTCCTCGCGTAGTTGCTCGATGAGCTTGTCGGGTTCGTCAGCGTAGCTCCGACCGAATCGCGCGACGCTGTTGTCGATCACGCCGACCTGGTCGTCCTCGGCACCACCACGTCCGAAGTACATCCGATCGCGATCGTCGATGAGCGCAAAGATGCTGCGGCTCACCGAGACTCGTGGTATGCGCTCGTGCCCCTCGTCGGCCCAGACCTTGCGGAAGCGTTCGATCTGTTCTGCCTGCAGCTGATGGAACGGCACTCCGGTGTCCTCGGTCAGCAGGGTTGAACTCATGAGGTTCATGCCTTGGCGGGCCGTCCATTCGGCCGTCGCACGCGTGCCTGCGCCCCACCAGATCCGATCCCGGAGCCCGGGTGATTGCGGCTCGATGGGCAGCAGGCCGGGCGGATTGGGGAACATCGGCCGAGGGTTCGGCTGCGCGAATCCCTTGCCCTCGATGACCTTCAGGAAGACGTCGGTGTGCTGACGCGCCATATCGGCGTCCGGCGCCGGGAACGGAGCGAGCGGGTCGCGTGTTGCCGTCGATTCCTCAGGTGGGACGTAGCCGAAGTACTTGTAGCCGTCGATGACCTGCTCGGGTGAGCCACGGCTGACGCCCAGCTGCAGGCGGCCGCGCGAGATCAGGTCCGCGGCGCCCGCGTCTTCGGCCATGTACATAGGGTTCTCGTAGCGCATGTCGATCACGCCGGTGCCGATCTCGATGCGGTTGGTGCGCGCGCCGATGGCTGCCAGCAGCGGGAACGGTGATGCGAGCTGGCGGGCGAAGTGGTGCACACGGAAGTAGGCGCCGTCTGCGCCCAGTTCCTCGGCTGCGACCGCCAGTTCGACGGACTGCAGCAAGGCGTCGGACCCGGACCGCACCTGCGAACCGGGGGAATCGGACCAGTGGCCAAAGGAGAGGAAACCGATGTTCTTCATAACCGTCTAAACGTACCGCGGTCCGTTTAATTCCGACCCCGGCGATGCGGTGTCCAGCACCAGTCCCATGACCACGGCGTCCCAGAGTTCGCCGGAGCGGCGCCGGTAGTGCCGCCGCAGACAACCCTCTCGCACAAATCCGAACTTCTCGTAGAGTCCGATCGCCGGACCGTTGTGCGGCCAGACCTGGAGTTCGAGTTTGTGGGCTCCGCGCTCGGTGCTCCACGCGATGGCCTCGGTCATCAGTGCACTGCCGATTCCGCGGTGTCGCCAGGCGCGGTCGATCTGCATGCCGAACTCGGTGACACCGGGCAACCCGAAGGCGATACCGAGACCGCCGACGATGTCGTCGCCGATGAGCGCGATGAACAGTGCCTTGTCCTCGGAATCGACCAGCGACCGGAAGAGTCCGCGCTCGCGCGCCGGGTCGAGTGGGGCCTCGGAGCCGATCCACACCCCCTCGGCGGCCACGCGTTCACGGAGATCGAACAGACCCGCGGCGTCGTCCTCGATCGCCGGTCTGATCACGAGGTCATCGGTCATGTCCAGATCGTAGTCCGCGAAAAACGATAAGACAGTAGCCCTTTCGTCTTACGCTCTCAGCGTCGCACGACCGCAGGTGGAGTCCAGCGGCCATCGAGAACCTCGGGATGGGGTTGGTAGAGGCGCATCGTCACGCCAAGGGTGCCACGCGGTGCGGGCAGCCAGTTGTCCCGTTTGTCCGCGCCCGGATCGGCGTGCTGGAGATACAGATCCAGCGAACCGTCGTCGTTGTACCGCAAGCGATCTCGATCGCCGATGGCGAATCGGTCGAGCTCGTTGGCCACCTGATAGCCCTCCGCGTCGTACATGGTCACCGACCAGAACGCGTCCACCGGTGGCAGCCCGTCGGCCGGGAAGTGGATGACATAGTCGTTGTCCCCGTCGAGTGGTGTGCCGTCCGCGTCGGCCACCAGCACCGGGTACGCGGCGTCGTCGGCCGGGTTCGCCCCGAGGCCGAGCAGCGTGATGCGTGCACGCTGCAGGTAGTCGTTGCCGTAGACCCCGATCGAGTTCGTCAGGGTCATCCATCCGTTCACCGGCTGCGCAAGGTGTGAAAGGTCGGTGATCTTCGCCAGCGCGGCAGCCCGGCCCTTCTCGAGTTCGGCCAACGCTGCGTCGTCGAACTGCGCAGCATCGAACGGCATGCCCGGCACCAGTCCGATGCGCGCGATCCGCGCCAGCACGGAGAAGTCGGTCGGATGCGGAGGATTGACAGCCAGGATCTCGGCCGCCCAGGCGAAGAACTCCACCACAGACAACCCGTTGACGAGTCGCACGGGTTCGGTCTGCACGTCGATGTCGCCGCCGGTCGTCGCGAGGTTGCCGGGTGTGAGTTCGGTGATCGACAGTCCGTCCTGAAACTTGCCGACAGTGGCGTAGTCGGATGGGCCGTTTGTCTGGACTCGGCCGATCGCCCACACGTGGGGAGTCGGAGTGATGATGAGGGTCGCGACGTCGGGGATCACGCCGTTGTCGAGGCCGACGTTCCCCGGACCGACGAGAACGTAGCGCGCGGGACCGTTGCCGGTGGTCCGGGTGCCCGGCGCCGCGAAAACGTCCGTCCACATGTCCAGGAACGGCAGCATGTAGTAGCGATCGGCCTCGGGAACCTCGATCAACACCGGTCCGCCGGTGAGATCGAGCCAGACCATCGAGTACAGGGTGTCGAAGTTGGGGCGGACCACCGAGCGGAACTCGGCGGTGGGGAACGCCCGCAAGTGGTTGAAGCGATTCGCGCCACCGAAGCCCGACGGCGACCGCGGCGATGTCTGCTGTCGCCGGGTGACGTCCATCGTCACGAGTGGGTACAGGTAGGTGTACGCCTCGGCGGCCAATGTGGCCAGGTTGTCGTTCGGGGAGCTTGTCATGTCCGCCCTCGCGGTCGGTGGAGTTTGGGTCGACGGAGCATGGTCGGCGCTGCTCTCACGGCGCCGCCGAATGGCCGCCCTGACCACGTCGGCAGCGTTGTCATCGGGCGTTGCTCGCACCACGGGATGCCCGATGACGGCACCTCGTTGCAGGCGGCCAGGTCGGATCATCTCCACCTCCACACTCTCCGAGCACCACGGTCGACGCCGACCGACCACATCGTCACCGACAATGTTCTGTCCATGCGTCACCCGGTTCGTATGACCGACCGTCTACGATTCCTTCGAGTACGGACGCGTTACTGCAGCGTGTCGTGAAGATCCGGGGAACTGAGGTGCGCGATGGGCCAGCCGGCTCTGCAGGTGGTGCCGAGCGGTGGACGCCCGGCCGTGCCGCCCGGTTTCGTGCGCCGTCCGCGCGTTGCCGACGCGCTGAACCGAGGCGTGCGCCATCCTCTGACCGTGGTCTGCGCGGGAGCCGGCTACGGCAAGACCCTTGCAGTGGCCGCATGGGCGTCGAAGACCGACCAGCACATCGCCTGGCTGGTGGCAGGTGGCGCAGGTGGCCTGCGATCGTTCTGGCTTGGCGTGGTCGCGGCGATCACCGACGCCGACGGTGACTCCGGCAACGCGGCACTTGCCGACCTCACACCGGGCGTCGAGTTCGGTTCGGCCGAGCTCGAACGGATCCTCGACGCACTGTGCGAGTTGAGGGCGGACACGGTCCTCGTGGTCGATGACTTTCACACGATCTCCGATCCGGAGGTGATCGCCTCCATCAGCGAACTCCTCGATCGCCGGCCGTCGACGCTGCGCCTGGTGCTGATCACCAGGACCGAGCCGCCACTGCGTCTGCGGCGCCGCCAGATCGCCGGTGACCTGGTCGAGATCGGCGCCGACGAACTCGCCTTCACCAGGCCCGAGGTCGAGGAGTTCTGCCGTCGAGCGGGTGCCGACGTGTCGTCCGCCGACATCGACGTCATCGTCGAGAAGACGGCCGGCTGGCCCGCAGGCCTCCGGCTTCTGCTGCTCTCTGCCGACCGCGGCGACCTGCACGAAGGTCTGCGCAGGTTCGGCGGCAAACAGCGGCTCGTCGCCGCCTACCTGCTCGAAGAGGTGCTCGATCACATCGCGCCGAGCGATCGTAAGTTCTTGCTGGCCACCAGTATTGCCGACCCTATCAACGCAAACCTGGCGCGGGCGCTGACCGGCCGAGCCGACAGTGGAACCGTGCTCGATGGGCTGGTGGCGATCAACGCGTTGACGGTGCAGCTGACCGATCGGGAGGGCTGGTATAGCTACCATCCGTTGCTGCGTGAGCTGCTGCGTTCCCGGCTCGACGCCGAAAACCCTGACATCGCGGCTCCTTTGCACCGAAAGGCGGCAGCCTGGTTTGTCGGTGCGGGGGACCCGATCGAAGGTCTGCGGCATCTCGGGCTGGCGGCCGACTGGGATCAGATGCTGACGGTCCTGGCGACCGTGGCGGTTCCGTTGATCCTCTCACCGCACGCACCCGCTCTCGTCGCCGCGATGAGTCCGGCCACGGTGCAGAATTCGCGCGGCCCCACCGTGGCCACTCTCCTGATCGCCGCTGTCGCCGAGTTTCAACGTGGCGACTTCGCAGCGATGCATCAGAATGCAATGGCTGCAAAGGAATTCGCCGAGGAAGGCCTTCCCGCGCGACTCATCATCGCGCTGTGTGAGATGGTCCACGCGCGAATCAGCCGTCTCGCCGAACTTGTCGACCGCGGTGCGGCGGTCGCGACGATCGTGCGGAGCGTCCCGAGTTCGGAGCTGCCGAGTGCGGCCGGGCTCCTGCTCATCGCCGAGAACGCCCGCGGCATCGGGCTGATGCATCGCGGTGACCTGGAAGCCGCGAGCCAGATTCTGGCCGTGTGTCGGGATCGCGCTGCGGGCGCAGGCATTTCCCTGATGGCGATCGCCGCTTCGGCCTACCTCACCATCATCGACGTCATCCACGGTGCGCTTCCGGCGGTTGGCCGGCAGGTGGGTGAGGTCCTCGCCACGGTGGACCGTCGAGGCTGGAGTCGGGAGCCGCAGGTCACCGCGCTGTACGCCGCGGCGGCGCTGATGCACCTCGAGCGCAACGAACTGAAACTCGCCGAGGCCGCCGTGGAGCGCGGATGTCGGGGCAGCAGGACGCAATCCGATGCGGGGGCGCGAGTCTTGCTCGAGATCGCCGCGGTCCGGATCGCCGTCGTCCGCGGCGATGTGTTCGCGGCGCGAGAGGCGCGAGTGCGGCTGACCGCAGTGTGTGCCGCGGCGGGCGCCCTGCCTGACCTGTTGCGACGGTGGTCGCATGTTGCCATGACCGACGTCGACCTGATGGAAGGCGCGGCGACCGATTCGGTGCTCGTCGAACCGCCCGAGGGTGATGACTACGCCGCCGCCCTGGAACGTACGCTGCTGGCGCAGTTCTACTTACGGACGGGCCACCCGGAGGAAGTCTTTCGTGTGCTCGGCAACGCCGCACGGTTTGCTCCGTACCGGGTGATCGCTGCCAAGGCCGCGGTGCTCGGAGCCGTTGCGGCTCATATGCTGCGTCGCGACTCCGATGCGCTCGTACGGATCGGCGAGGCCATCGCGCTGGCGGAACCGGTGGGTGCGGTGCGACCATTCATCGTCGGCGGCCCCTCGGTTCCGAAGCTGCTTGAGCGATATCACGTTGTCGGAGAACGAAATCAACGCTTTGTCGAGCATGTCTTGGAGCAATTGGCCGACGGTCCCCGCCGTCCGATCGAGGACGACGAGTCGGCCGACAGTCACCTCACCGAACGAGAACTGGCCGTTCTCCGCTATCTTCCGACGATGTACAAGGCCGCCGAGATCGCGGCAGATCTGTTTGTTTCGGTGAACACCGTGAAGACGCACCAGCAATCGATCTACCGCAAGCTCGGGGTCTCCACCCGCCGCGCCGCCGTCGAGCGTGCCCGCGAGCGAAATCTACTCTGAGGCAAGGGCCGACACAATCGCCCGACCGGGAATACGGCCGCGCGCCACCAGCTGCGCGCCGCTTGCACGTGCCGCCCTGGTGAAGGATGCGGTCGACAGGTATTCCCACACGATGACGGCGGCCGAACGTCCGGGCGAGATGGACGACGCCAGGTTCTCCACATCCTCCCAGGCGAGGAGTTCGGCAGTTGTGCCATCGAGGACCGTGAGTCCGCTGTCGACGAGTTCTTCGACCTCGACGACGTCGATCTCGCCGGTGTCGCGGCGCGAGAACACCAGGAGGTCGAGAATCCTAATGGTGCCGTCCCGTACGAGCCCGGCGAGCTCGATTGTCATGGCGTTGCCGAAAGATGTTGTACTGTCCGGGAATTCATAGACAACGTAATCCACAGGTCCGAGTTCGGTCGAATCGGGCATCGAACCTCCTCGGCGGTTGTGTGTACCCAAGTGTCGAGGTAGCCGGGTCCGATGTCCTCATCCCGATCGGGTGAACGGGGTGCTGCGCGCAACCGAACGACTCGGATCCGCGGTTAAGCATCATCGAACGGTCTTCGGTGGTTGACGTAGCCTTTCTTCATGGACATCAAGAGGTTGCGCATCCTGCGCGAGTTCGCCGACCGCGGTTCGGTGGGCGCGGTGGCCGACGCCATGCATCTCACGCCGTCGGCGGTGTCGCAGCAACTGAAGGTCCTGGCACGCGAGGCGGGCGTCGAACTCGTCGAGCAGGACGGTCGGCGTATTCGTCTGACCCCGGCCGGACGGGCGCTGGTTCTGCGTGCCGATGAGGTGATCGCCGTGATCGAGCGCGCACAAGAGGAGATGGCGTCCTATCGCGGTGGCAATGCGCTTGTCCGGCTCGCGATGTTCCCGTCCGGATCGACGCTGCTGCTGCCCACAGTGCTCGACGGTGCGGCCGCGGCCGGCATCGACATCGACGCGTCGCACCTCGACGTGGGCTATCCCGAGGCGCCACCGGCGCTCGCCGACCATGACGTGGTCGTCACCCACCGCGACGAGCGAACCGCGTCGGTCAGGTTGCCGCGGGTGGTGGTGACAGAACTGATGCGCGAGCCTGTTGACGTGATTGCCTCCGGGGCATCGGAACTGGCTCTGCGTGATTCGGTATCGGTGTCGGAGCTGGCCGATTTCGACTGGATCTCCGTCGAGGGTGGCTTCCCGGTCGACGATGTGCTTTTGTCGATCTCCGCGATCACCGGAGTGGCTCCACGGGTGACGCAGCGAATGCTGGATTTCACCACCATCGAGGCATTGGTTGCGGGCGGTCATGGGATCGCCCTCATGCCACGCTATGCCGTGCGTCATCCCGGGGTGAGAAGGCTTGAGCTGAAGGGTGTTCGGGCCGCGAGGGTGTACGAGGCGCTGACCCGTCCGGGTGGCCGCAGTGCTGTCGGAAGCGTCGTGGGCCTACTCCGCGAAGCCAGTGACCTCGCGAAGTAGCGCCCCCGACCCGTCGACCGGGCGTTACAGGCCCAGATCCCGACCGATGATGTCCTTCATGATCTCGGTGGTGCCGCCGAAGATCGTCTGGATGCGAGAGTCCTTGTAGGCGCGGGCCACTCGGTACTCGTTCATGTAGCCGTAGCCGCCGTGCAACTGCACACAGGCGTCGATGACGCGCTTGCCGAGTTCGGTGCACCACCACTTGGCCTTGGACGCATCGACGGCCGACAGATCGCCGTCGAGGACGGCCTGCAGGCAGCGGTCGATGTAGACCTCGGCGAGGTCGAGCTCGGTGGCGAGCTCGGCCATCACGAACCGGTTGTGCTGGAAGGTTCCGATGGGCTTGCCGAATGCCTTGCGGTCCTTGACGTATTGCAGCGTCTCGTCGAAGATCGCGCGGGCGCTGGCGATGGCGCCGATGGCGATGGAAAGGCGCTCCGACGGCAGGTTCTGCATCAGGTGGTAGAAGCCCTTGTTCTCCTCACCGAGGAGGTTCTCCTTGGGTACACGCACGTTGTTGAAGTTCAGCTCGGCGGTGTCGGCCGACTTCAGGCCCATCTTGTCGAGCTTGCGGCCGCGCTCGAAGCCCTCCATGCCACGTTCGACGACGAGCAGCGAGAACGCCTTGTGTCCGGCGCCCGGATCGGGGTTGGTGCGGCAGACGACCACCACGAGGTCGGAGTTGATGCCCGCCGAGATGAAGGTCTTGGCGCCGTTGACGATGTAGTCGTCGCCGTCCTTCTTGGCCGACGTCTTGATGCCGGCGAGGTCCGATCCGGCTCCCGGCTCGGTCATGGCGACCGCGAGAATGGTTTCACCGGTGGCAATTCCGGGCATCCAACGCTTGCGCTGCTCCTCGTTCGCAAGGTGCAGGAAGTAGGGGGCGAGAACGTCGTTCTGCAGGCTCAGGCCCGGCGCGGCTCCGTCGAACTTGGCGAATTCTTCGACGACGACCGCGTTGAATCGGAAGTCCTCGCTGCCGCCGCCACCGAACTCCTCGGGGATGTTGAAGCCGAGCAGTCCGGCGTCGCCGGCCTTCTTGTAGATCTCGCGATCGACCTGGCCGTTGGCCTCCCACTCGTCGCTGTGGGGTGCGCATTCACGAGCGAGGAACTCCCGTGCGGTTGCCCGCAGTGCCTCGTGGTCTTCGTTGAAGATGGTGCGCTTCAATGTGATTCAACTCCTCAGATAGGTGCTAGGACAACGGATGTGTTCGGTTGGGCGCCGACGGCGCGCATGGAGGTGGCCGCGTAGGACTGGGCCACCTGAGTCGGGGTACGGGCGCCCCCTGGCCGATACCAGATCGAGACGGCCTGGCAGGCGCCGAGCAGATAGCGCAGGGTTTCCTTGATGTCGCCGTCGATGTGGAAGTCGCCTGCGTCCAAACCGCGTTGGAGGATGCCTTCCACGAGGTCCTCCATCTCGGTCCGAAGCGCCACATACTCCGCGCGCTGCGGGTGATCGTGTTCGACGTATCGGAATTCGCCTGCGGTGCTGGCCAGTTCGAGATCGGCTGTCATATGCAGCACGATGGCCTCGATCGCATTCGAGAGTTGCCCGGCGGGTGTGTCTGCCTCGGCGATGGCTGCACGGACCCGGCTCAACACCGCGTCCATCGCGGCCTGCAGCACTGCGACCAGCATGCCCTGCTTGCTCTCGTGGTGGTAGTACAGCGTCGGCAGGGAAACGCCTGCGCGGGCAGCGATGTCGCGGGTCGAGGTGCCGTGGAAGCCGCGCTCGTGGAACGCGCTCTTGGCGGCGGCCAGGATCGGCGACAGGGCAGTGGGTTCGGTGCTGCGCCAGCCACCGGGCGGGAGCCCGGCGGCCGGTGACGTCTGTGCGGTGATGGTGTCAGACACGTTCGATGATGGTGGCGTTGGCCATGCCCGCGCCCTCGCACATGGTCTGCAGGCCGTACCGTCCGCCGGTGTCCTCGAGGTGATTGACGAGCGTTGCGAGGAGCCGGGTGCCCGACGAGCCGAGAGCATGTCCGAGCGCGATGGCGCCGCCGCGCGGGTTGAGCTTGGCCGGGTCGGCGCCGAACTCGTGCGCCCAGGCCATCGGCACCGGCGCGAAGGCCTCGTTGACCTCGTAGGCGTCGATGTCGTCGATCGTGAGTCCGGCCCGGTCGAGAAGCTTGTGGGTGGCCGGGATCGGCGCGGTGAGCATGAAGACCGGGTCGTCGCCGGCGAGGGCGAACGTGTGGAACCGAGCGCGGGGCGTGAGGCCCAGCTTGGACGCCATGGTGTCGCTCATGATCAGCGCGGCCGACGCGCCGTCGGTCAGCGGCGACGAGTTGCCCGGCGTGATGTGCCAGTTGATCTCGGGGAAGCGCTGGGCGTAGGCCTCCGAGTAGAACGACGACTTCAGGCCGCCGAGTCCTTCGGCGGTCGTGGAAGCGCGGATCGTCTCGTCGACGCGGTGGGTGGCGGTGTTCCCGTCGGCATCGACGACGTCGATCGGCAGGATCTCACGGTCGAAGAATCCGTCGGCTGTGGCCTGTGCGGCACGCTTGTGTGACTCGGCGGCGAAGGTGTCGAGTGCCTCGCGGTCGAGCTTCCACTTCGCCGCCACCAGCTCTGCGGAGATGCCCTGGCCAACCAGGCCGTCGGGGTAGCGTGCGGCGATACTCGGGCCGTGCGGTTTCTGGCCTGCGACGGAGAAGCCCATCGGCACCCGGCTCATCGATTCGACACCGGCTGCGATCACCACGTCGTACGCGCCGGCGATCACGCCCTGAGCGGCGAAATGGGCGGCCTGCTGGCTGGAGCCGCACTGCCGGTCGACCGTGGTGGCCGGCACCGACTCCGGGAATCCGGCCGAGAGCAGGGCGGTGCGGGAGATGTTCAGGGCCTGCTCACCGGCCTGCCCGACGCATCCGCCGATCACGTCGTCGACGAGGGCGGGGTCGAGGTCGTTGCGTTCGACGATGTTCTTGAGGACGTGGGCGAGCAGTTCGACGGGCTTGGTCTCCGACAGGGCGCCGCCGGGCTTGCCCTTTCCGGAGGCGAGGCGGGCGACGTCGACGATGACGGCTTCGGGCATGAGCAGGTCCTCTCAGAAGAACGATGAATCGCCTGACTACAGCGGAATCGGCCGGAATCCCGGTACCGATCTAACGCTCGTTCTACTGGTCTAGCACGTACTCAAGCGCGGAGACAACACCTGGGTCGAAAATCGACAACCCGTGTGGTCAGATCGCGCCCTTGCCGGCATCCCCGGCCGGGACGGCGGTGAAGGTCTTGACGTCGAGCGGGCCGGCGAGGAGGTCGCCGATCGCCGCGCCGAGTTCGGTGAGCGCCGGCGCACCACCGTGCGTGCCGAGCGCCTCGATCGATTGCCAGCGCTCGATCATCACCAGATCGGTCGAATCGCCCGTCGCCTCGTGCAGCGCGTACTTCTCGCAACCCGGTTCGTCGTGGACCTTCGGGATCGCCGCGAGGATGGCTGCCCGAACCTTGTCCTCTTCACCGGGCTTGGGAGAGATGGTCGCGACGACGATGACTTCGGACATGGGTGAGTTCGCTCCTGACGTGGATCAACGCCCGGACGAGGGTCCAGACGTCGATCACGCTAGGCGATCCGCGGGGTCCCCTAGGCGGAATTCGCGAGATGTCCCGGCAGGCGGACGGAACCGGATCGGGCCGAGGTGCGTCCAAGTGAACATGACCGACAACAATCTCAAGCTCCCCGCCCTGGTGTCCGAGTGGCTCGCTGCCGGAGACCGGACCACCGAGATCTTCACCGATACCGTGCACGTCAATCGGACACAGTGGAACGCAGAATTGTCTGCTCACGGTTTGCCTGAACTGACTGCCGATCGGATCTCTCGCCGTGACCTGTTCCGCATGGGCGAGGACGCCGTCAGCAGCCCGGCCGCGGCCATCTCGCTGCTCTGGCACACCGTGGCGTTCTGCCAGGGCCAGAAGATGACCGACGCCAAGCGCCGCATCGCCGCGGTCGCTGCAGATCGCGATCACCTCGGTGCCCTCCTCATGCGCACCGCGACGACGAGTCGGACCGATCCTGCCGAGGCGTACGCATTGCTCAAACCTGAGCGCATCGGCAATGTCATCGCGCGGCTCGGCCCCACCGGATTCACCTGGTACCTCTACTTCGCGGGTGCCGGCGCCCCGCACCATCCGTGTCAGCCGATCGACGCCAAGATTGCCCGCACCCTGAGGTGGGCCGGCTGGCGGACAGTGCGTGACAACAGCTGGGCGGCAACAGAATATGCGGCCTACACGCGGCTGGTCGACCGCTGGCGGGTCGAGGCCGGTACCGATCGGAACGACGTCATCGTGCGCGGCCTGTTCTCGGTGTCACCGCCGACCGACTGGGACTATCCGTGGCAGAACTGGGACGACCGCGAAACCTGGAACAGTGATGATTGGATGCACGGACCGCTGAGCGAGAGCGATCTGAAGCAGATCTATCACTGGCTGGCGCTGATCGCCGACATGTACCCGATGTCGACTGCGGCATATGACTTTTCGACGATCGGGGAGAAGATCAAGAACGTTGTCGGCGGGTCGATCGGATCGACATCGCCGCGCCTGCGCGTCGTCGGCGATCCGTACGACGAGCGCGACAGCTTCCGAGGGCGACTCGGGAATCGGTCGTAGGCGTCATGCCAGCCCAGGTTTGGGCGACTCTTCTCGTCGGAGCGGTGGGATTCGCCGGTGGCATAGCTGGTTTGGTTCAACGAACATATGCCGACCGCCGGGCGGAATGGTGGCGTCGCGCTACTTGGGTGTCGATCACACCTTGTCCGACGACGTTGACGCGCAGATCGTCGGCTTCGACGTGCTGGCGAAGCTGCAGCGGTCGAGGTTGGCAAGTCGCGCCGATCGTAGAGTCTTCGCAGCATGGGGTAGCCCGCAGGCTCTGGCATACGAGGGTGACAGCGGAGATCTTCCGACCTCATACTGGCACGTGAGGAGGCATCATGACCAGGACAGAAGCCAGCCCTTCACCCGCCGCGGGTGGACGTCGTCGCGTGCGCCCACTTGTGGTGCGTCAAGCGGCGGCTCGCATGGTGATAGCCGCCAACGAAGCGAATGGCGAGCCTACCGACCCTCGGATTCTCGCCGTTGCTCGAGGCGACGACGGCAGCTGAGCAGCGGGTTCTCTCGGGCGGCACAATCGGACGGCCATCTGCAACACCGATGATGGGCCGGACACGGCGGACGGGGATCGCTCGTCTCGGTGCCATGTCCGGCCCAACCCGACACGGTGCAGGCAGGGGTCACCCGCGCACCGTGGGTCTTGGGAGCCACCGCGAAGGTGGCATCGAAGGTGTTGTCTTACAGGGCCTTACGGTGCCCAGGTGCGCGGCGCGGCGCCGCTGTCGGCCTCCACCGGTGCGCTCACCCGGTAGGCGCGGTTCACCGCGGAGACCACGGCGCGCAGGCTGGCGGTGGTGATCGACGACGCGACGCCGACACCCCACACCGTCTCACCGTTGACCTCGGCCTCGACGTACGCTGCTGCGCTCGCGTCTCCGCCGGCGGTCAGCGCGTGCTCGCTGTAGTCGAGCACGCGGACCTCGTAGCCGACGGTCGAGAGCGCGTCGACGAACGCGGCGAGCGGGCCGTTGCCGGTGCCGGCGATCTCGCGTTCGTTGCCTTCGACCTTCACGATCGCGGTGATGTTGTCGTCGCCGCCGTCGACCTCGGCCGCGTCGACCCGCTGGCGCATCCGCTCGAGCGGCCAGATCGGCTGAAGGTAGTTCTCCGCGAAGACATCCCACATCTCCTTGGGATTGACCTCGCCACCCTCGCCGTCGGTGATCTTCTGGATCTCCCGGCTGAACTCGATCTGCAGACGGCGTGGCAGGTTCATGCCGTGGTCGGCCTTCATGATGTAGGCGACGCCGCCCTTGCCGGACTGGCTGTTCACGCGGATCACGGCTTCGTAGCTACGGCCGACGTCCTTGGGGTCGATGGGCAGGTAAGGCACCTGCCACAGGATGTCGTCGACGTCCGAGTCGGCGTCGTCGGCGTCGATCTTCATCTGGTCGAGACCCTTGTTGATCGCGTCCTGGTGGCTGCCGGAGAAGGCCGTGTAGACCAGGTCACCGCCGTAGGGGTGGCGTTCGGGGACGTTCAGCTGGTTGCAGTACTCCACCGTGCGACGGATCTCGTCGATGTCGGAGAAAGAGATCTGCGGGTCGACACCCCGGCTGAACAGGTTCATGCCCAGGGTCACCAGGCAGACGTTTCCGGTGCGCTCTCCATTGCCGAACAGGCAGCCCTCGATGCGGTCGGCGCCCGCCTGGAAGCCGAGTTCGGCTGCGGCGACCGCGGTTCCGCGATCGTTGTGCGGGTGCAGACTCAGGATGATCGAGTCGCGACGCTCCAGGTTGCGGTGCATCCACTCGATCGAGTCGGCATAGATGTTGGGGGTGGCCATCTCGACGGTGGCGGGCAGGTTGATGATCATCGGGTTCTCCGGGGTGGGAGCGATGATCGCGGTGACCGCGTCGCACACATGCTTGGCGTAACTCAACTCGGTGCCCGTGTAGGACTCCGGCGAGTACTCGTACCGCCAGTTGGTGTCGGGGTACTTCGCCTGTTCGGCCAGCACCTTGTGTGCCGCGTCGGTGGCGATCTTGGTGATGGCGTCGCGGTCGGCGCGGAACACCACGCGACGCTGGAGCACCGACGTGGAGTTGTAGAAGTGCACGATCACCTTGTTGGCCCCGCGGCAGGCGTCGAAGGTGCGCTCGATCAGTTCGTCGCGGCACTGGGTCAGGACCTGGATGGTGACGTCGTCGGGGATGGCGCCGTCCTCGATGATCTCGCGGACGAAGTCGTAGTCGGTCTGGCTTGCCGAGGGGAAGCCGACCTCGATCTCCTTGTAGCCCATCCGCACCAGCAGGTCGAACATGCGGCGCTTGCGCGCCGGGCTCATCGGGTCGATCAGCGCCTGGTTGCCGTCACGCAGGTCGACCGCACCCCACATCGGGGCCTTGGTGATGACGTTGTCGGGCCAGGTGCGGTCGGGGATGGCGATCGTCTCGACCTCGTCGGCGAACTGCCGGTAGCGATGCACGGGCATCGCGGATCCGCGCTGGGTGTTCCAGGCGGGTTGGCCCTCGGGGATCGGTCCCGCGGGTTCGATGATGCGGCTTGCGCCGGAAGTGAAGGTATCTGCTGCAGCCATGATGGTCAGTCTCCGGATGAAAGTGGAAAGTGACCGGCGCGTGAAAAGGCCCCGCGACGGAGGGCCGGTCGATTCAGACCCCGCCGCGGCAACCGAGAAGGAGTGCACGCTGCATGTGCGTCACCATACTCTTTGCCACCCGCGACGATCAAATGCGGTTCCGGCGCCCATCCGTGCGCAACGGTCTCAGGAGTCGAAGGGTTCACCCCATGTGGTGCCGAACGCCACCTCGGACAACGGCAGTCGTTCGCGCGGCCACGCGTCACGTTCGCGGATCTCGGGTGGAAGAGTGTCGGGGTCGTCGGCCAGCCGACCGACGGCCAGCACCACGAGCGGGCGCTTGTCATGCGGGATGTCGAACCGTTCGGATGCGGCGGCGGCGTCGAATCCGGCCATCGGATGCCCGTGCAACCCCAGCGCCCGTGCCTGGACCAGCATCTGCGACAACGCGAGGCCCAGGTCGACCGCGCCGTAGGTGTGCGCCTTCGCGTCGTCGGGATCGTTGGTGGTGCACAGCAGGATGAACGCGGACGCGCGAGGCGCCCACCCGATGTTGCCGCGATTCAGGGTGCCGGTCAGCCGCGTGAACGTGTCGTCGCCCCGTAGCCCGACGACGAACCTGAGCGGCTGGATTCGGCCCCACGTCGGCGCCCACCGTCCGGCGTCGAGGATCTCGGTGATCTCAGACGCCGAGACGGTGGCGGTGTCGTCGTAGCCGCGCGGACTCCAGCGACTCTCGATGAGTTCGTGCACGCGGCCGAGACTAGTGGGTGTTCTTCCGCGGCGTGCGCATGACGAAGGTCAGCACCACACCGAGGACGGTCAGCGCGATCACTGCGGCGAGTGACGCGGCGTGCATCCCGTCGACGTATGCCTGACGTGCCGCGTCGGCCAAAGCCGTTCCGCCGTCGCCCATGTCGAGAGCGCGATGCAGGGTCTCGCCGAGCGTGTCACCGAAGTCCCAGCCCCCGGAGCTCTCCCGGAACACCAGCGTCGCCAGCGACCCGAGCAGTGCCAGCCCGAGCGCCGTGCCGAGTTCGAAACTGGTCTCGGAGATGCCCGACGCCGCGCCCGACCGCTCGACCGGAACCGACCCGACCACCACGTCGGACACCAGGCTGAACTGGATGCCGTAGCCGATTCCGGCGATGGAGGTGAAGACCAGGTAGATCCAGATCGGGCTCGACGTGGTGAGCAGGAGCAGCCCCAGGTTGCCGGCCGCGGCCAGCGCGACGGAGCCGACGAAGGCCGCACGCGTGCCGATGGCGTCGGCGGCGCGCGTCGCACCGAGGGAGAACACCGCCACCGCGACAGCCATTGGAAGTCCGGCGAGCGCTGCGGACAAGACGTCGTGCCCCATCACCGACTGCAGGTACACGCTGGTGAGATACGCCATCCCGCCGAGCGCCATCATGCCCACGAGGGCTACGACGACGGCGGCGCTGAACTGGGCGTTGCCGAACAGTCGGACGTCGAGCAGCGGGGCGCGGGTGTTGCGCTGGTGCACGATGAACACCACGAGCATCGCCAGGCCGATCACACCGATGACGACCGGGCCGGTGGCGACACCCTCGGCGGCCATCGTCTTGACGGCGTACACCAGCGGCAGGATGCCCAGCATCGACAGTCCGACGCCGACGAAGTCGAAGGGGTCGGAGGTGCGAGCGCGATACTCGGGAATCAGGCGCGGCCCGAGGATGAAGAGGACGGCCAACACCGGCACGTTGATCAGGAAGACCACGCCCCACCAGAAGTGGTGCAGCAGAACGCCTCCCAGCACGGGGCCGAGAGCGCTACCGCCCGCGAAGGCGGCCGTCCAGACCCCGATGGCCCGTCCGCGTTGCCGGGCGTCGGGGAACATGTTGGCGATCAGCGACAGGCTCGACGGCATCAGCGTCGCACCGCCGACGCCCATCAGCGCGCGAGCGGCGATGAGGACCGCGGCGCTGGGTGCGAAGGCGGCGATCACCGATGCGACGCCGAACAGCGCGGCGCCGGCGAGGAGTACGCGACGACGTCCGATGCGGTCGCCGACGTTGCCCATGGTGATGAGGAGGCCGGCGATGAGGAATCCGTAGATGTCGAGAATCCACAATTGCTGTGTGGCGCCGGGTTCGAGTGCGTCGGTGATCGCCGGCATCGCCAGATAGAGGACGGAGAAGTCCATCGACACCAGCAACACCGGCAGGGTCAGCACGGCCAGTCCCCACCAGGTACGACGGTCAGCGGCCGCGGGTTCGGCAGGTCGCTGGGTCGTCGGATCGAGCTGGGTGGACATGGTGTGATCTCCTGGGTCGTGATGCGTCTCGGCGGACGCATCTGCGTACGCCGTACGCTCGTACGGTACCCAGGTGAGTACGCTGTACGCAACCAATTCATTCCGGTGATGACCCAGGTCACCGCCCTGTGGTCCCACAGAAAGGTGCCGTGTGCCCGAGGCCGACAATGCGAAACTGACGCTGCCGACGATCGTCGACGCCGCCATCGACGTCGCCGATTCCGACGGGCTCGGTGGCTTGTCGATGCGGCGTATCGCCGATGTGCTCGGAGTCGGCGCGATGTCGCTGTACCGCCACGTCGCCGACAAGGACGCGCTGCTGCAGGAGATGTCGGAGGAGATCGGCCGACGCTTCCCGTATCCGGTCGACCAAGCGGGTCCGTGGACGTGGCGAGAGCGGGTGCAGATCGCCGTCGACGTCGACTGGCAGCTCTATCGGCGCCACCCGTGGGTGGTGCTGGCGTATTCGTCGCCCCGGCACAGTTTCGGTGAAGAATCGCTGGTCTGTCTGGACTGGCTTGCGGCCGGATTCACCGATCTCGGCGTCGACGTCGAGCGGTCCATCGAGATGGCGCTGACCGTCTGGAGCTTTGTCCACGGCGTGGCGCTGGTCATGGTCAGCGACGCGCTGTTGCGGCCGGACAATCCGAGCGCGCCGCCCGACGGTCTGGCCGAGTTGGCCCGCGGCAACACCGATCCCGCGCTACCTCATCTCTCCGGACTCGCCACCAGCCCCGACGCCGCACGGCTGCTCGACCCGCGCAACCGGCTCGACGCGGGTATCGAATTCCTGTGCGCGGGGTTCGAGGCTGCGGCGCAGGGGTCTCGTCGCGCCGGCTGACCCGAACTCTTCGCGTCAGATCGCGTACGGGAACACGGTCAGCATGTGCGCACCGAACCACGAGCTGCCGACGACCACCGGCACCAGCATCGCGACGGCGGCTGCGGGCCGAACCCGCGCGAGCGCCATCGCCAGCGGGATCAGCAGCACGAACGCCGGCAACAGCAGGCGGGTGCGGCTGATGATGAGCCCCGTCGACAGCAGGATCGAGACCACCACGAGGGTGCCGTAGACGAGAACCGGCCAGGGCAGTCGCGACCAGCAGGCGATGGCCATCAGGACCACCGAGGCCACCATCACCCACGCCGTCGCGGTGGCCGCCACCTCACCCGATCCGACGATGGTTGCGTTGACGAAGTTGAATGCCGCTCTGCCCCAGTCGATCCGGGTGTCCCACCCCTCGCTCTGCACCCGGAACCACCCGGTGGGGGAGCCGGTCTGACCCCAGACGATCGCGAGGTAACCGAGGTATCCGAGGGGGCTGAGGACGATCGCCGCCCACGCCCGCCATCCGTCGCGATGGGCGATGATCGCGGCCAGCATGACTACGCCGATGAGGACCACCGAGGTAGGGCGCGTCGCTCCGGCGAGGAGAGTCATGGCTCCCGCCAGCAGCCAGCGATGCTCGAGCACCCCGACCAATGCCCACACGGCCAGCGCACAGAACAGCGTCTCGGTGTAGGCCATGTTCAGCACGATCGACATCGGCGTAGCGGCGAACAGCACGACGAGGATCAGGCCGGTGGCATGCGGCGAGGCCGGTCCGATCGGTGAGCGCTCCGACATCTGACGTGCACACACGGCACCGAGGCGTGCTGCTCCGGCGGCTGCCACGCATCCAAGGATCAGGTTGAGGCCGATCGCGGCACCGAAGGGTGTGATGAGCGGCAGCTTTGCGATGGCACCGACCAGATACGGATAGCCGGGGAAGAACGCGTAGGCGGTTTCGGCGGTGTGCACCCCCTGCGCATCGGTGAGCGACAGCGGAACACCGCCGTAGCCGTATTCGGCGATGGCCAGCATCCACTGTCCGTCCCACACGGTCAGACGCCCGCCGACGGTGCCCCCGTTCAGGTCGGCGAACCGGGCCAGCACGATCACGCCGATCGCGCGGACCGCGAGGAACACGACGACCGCCTCGATCCACCACAGGTGCGGCGAACCGAGTGGCCATGGCCGGTGTGGCGAGGAACTCACCTGGTCGTCGGGCCGGTCATCCTGCGCACGCGCGTCGTCGGCACTGCCGGCATCGGTTGAGGTGACCACGTGAGCGATCGTAGGGCCTGCGCTCGGCGCGGCTCACGTGGATCAGGTCACCACGAATCGGACGTGGTCGCGCTCGCCGGTAAGGTTGTTGCGTCAGCGAACGCCGCAGATCGACCGACAACCGTCGGCAAGGAGGTAACTCGACGTGGCACTGGTGGTGCAAAAGTACGGCGGATCGTCGGTCGCAACGGCCGAACGCATCCGGCGGGTCGCCGAGCGCATCGTCGAGACCAAGAAGCAGGGCAACGACGTCGTGGTGGTCGTGTCGGCGATGGGCGACACCACCGACGAACTGCTCGACCTGGCCCAGCAGGTCAACCCGACGCCGCCTCCTCGGGAGATGGACATGCTGCTCACCTCGGGTGAGCGGATCTCCAACGCTCTAGTCGCGATGGCGATCAGTTCGCTGGGTGCGCAGGCGCAATCCTTCACCGGTTCGCAGGCCGGCGTCATCACCACCAGCAGCCACGGCAAGGCCAAGATCATCGACGTCACGCCGGGCCGCGTCCGCAGCGCACTCGATGAGGGCAAGATCGTGCTGGTCGCCGGGTTCCAGGGCGTCTCTCAGGACACCAAGGACATCACCACCCTCGGGCGCGGCGGGTCGGATACGACCGCTGTGGCGCTGGCCGCCGCGCTGGAGGCCGACGTCTGCGAGATCTACACCGACGTCGACGGTGTGTACTCGGCCGACCCGCGCATCGTTCCGGATGCCCGCCGCCTCGAGACCGTCTCCTTCGAGGAGATGCTCGAACTCGCAGCGTGCGGCGCCAAGGTCCTGATGCTCCGGTGCGTCGAATATGCGCGCCGCTACAACGTTCCTGTTCACGTGCGCTCGTCGTACTCGACCAAACCCGGCACCCTGGTGACCGGATCGATGGAGGACATCCCAGTGGAAGAAGCCATTCTGACCGGAGTCGCCCACGACCGCAGCGAGGCCAAGATCACCGTCGTCGGCCTCGACGACAAACCCGGCTATGCCGCCAAGGTGTTCCGCGCGGTCGCCGACGCCGAGATCAACATCGACATGGTGCTGCAGAACATCTCGAAGGTGGAGACCGGAAAGACCGACATCACCTTCACGTTGCCGCGGGAACTGGGCCCGACGGGAATGGAGAAGCTGGCCAAGCTTCAGCAGGAGATCGGCTTCACCGATCTGCTCTACGACGATCACATCGGCAAGGTGTCGTTGGTGGGCGCGGGCATGAAGTCGCATCCGGGCGTCACCGCCACCTTCTGTGAGGCGCTGAGCGAGGCCGGTATCAACATCGAACTCATCTCGACCTCGGAGATCCGCATCTCGGTGCTGTGTCGCGACACCGAACTCGACGACGCGGTGCGCGCCCTGCATGCCGCCTTCGATCTCGGTGGCGAAGAAGAAGCCGTCGTCTACGCGGGAACAGGGAGGTAAGTCATGGGGCGAGCGAAGCGACGGGAGATGTGATGGGTGTACGTATCGGAGTGGTGGGCGCGACCGGTCAGGTAGGCGGCGTCATGCGAACCCTGTTGGCGCAGCGCAACTTTCCCGCTGACGAGGTGCGGTTCTTCGCATCGGCGAGGTCGGCCGGCAAGAAGTTGCCGTGGGGTGACGGCGAGATCGTGGTCGAGGATGCTTCGACCGCCGACCCCAGCGGTCTCGACATCGCCTTGTTCTCCGCCGGTGCGACGATGTCGCGTGAGCAGGCACCGAGGTTCGCCGCGGCCGGAGTGACGGTCATCGACAACTCCTCGGCCTGGCGCAAGGATCCGAATGTGCCCCTGGTGGTTTCGGAGGTCAACGGCGAGCTTGCGAAGAACCCGCCGAAGGGGATCGTCGCCAACCCGAACTGCACCACGATGGCGGCGATGCCGGTGCTCAAGCCCCTGCACGACGCGGCGGGCCTGCAGCGTCTGATCGTGTCGAGCTATCAGGCGGTATCCGGTAGTGGACTTGCGGGTGTCGAAGAACTTGCGACTCAGGTGCGCGCTGTCGACGGAGACGCGGAAAAGCTTGTCTACGACGGCAGTTCGGTCGAATTCCCGGCACCGAACAAGTACGTCGCCCCCATCGCGTTCAACGTCATCGCGCTCGCCGGCTCCATCGTCGACGACGGTTCGGGCGAGACCGACGAAGATCAGAAGCTGCGCAACGAATCTCGCAAGATCCTGGGTCTGCCCGAGCTTCTGGTCAGCGGAACGTGTGTCCGCGTGCCGGTGTTCACCGGGCACTCGCTGTCGATCAACGCCGAGTTCGCGAACCCGCTCTCGGTGGCGCGCGCCCAGGAGATCCTCGGTGCAGCGGCCGGCGTGGAGTTGGCCGACGTGCCGACGCCGCTCGCCGCGGCCGGCAAGGACAACTCACTGGTGGGTCGTATCCGGCAGGACCCGGGTGTGCCCGACGGTCGAGGACTGGCGTTGTTCATCTCCGGCGACAACCTCCGAAAGGGTGCCGCGCTCAACACGATCCAGATCGCCGAACTGCTCGTCTGACGTAGTCGCAGAAAGTAGGGGAGGAGTTTCTTCCCCGACCCTTGGAGTCCTCCCCTAGAAACTTCTAGGGGAGGACTTTGAACTTAGGGGAGGAAGTTCTTCCGCTAGATTTTTCAGGACCCGTCCCCGGGCAGAGACTTCAGTTGGGCGTGGGAGAGCCCGCGTCGAAGACTGGACATGACCCCGATCACGCGTCCAAGTTACTGTGTGGTAGCTTACTTCCTCATGAGACAAATCAGGGGGATCTTCTCAAGAAATGGTCGGCGGAAACTGTCGTCCGCTGTGCTCGCCGGTGCCGTCGTGGGGGCGGGACTCGTGGTGGCGACGCCGCAGGCCGATGCTGCCACCGACTTCTACACACCGCCCGCACGGTTCGCGAACGCGCCGGGTTCGGTGATCCGCAGCGAGGCCAGTCCGTTGCTGCTGCAGATTCCAGGGATGGCCAATCAGTGGCCAGGTACCGCCAAGCGGATCATGTACACCTCGCGCTACCAGGACGGAAAGCCCGCGGCGGTCACCGGCACCGTGGTCGAGCCGACCGCCCCGTGGCGAGGTAAGGGGCACCGTCCGACCGTCGTGGTGGGACCGGGCACCGTCGGCCAGGCCGACAATTGCGCACCGTCGAAGATGATGGCCTTCCCGATGTCGGTGGACATCACCAAGCCCAGCATCGGCGTCAACTACACCGCTCCAGAGATGTACTACCTTCTGCTGCAGGGTGTTCGGGTGGTCGTCACCGACTACATCGGATTGGGTACTCCGGGTATCCACACATATGTCAACCGGGCCGAGACCGGCCACGCGATGCTCGACGCCGCACGCGCCGCACTGCGTCTGGCGGGAGCGCCGACGAATGCGCCGGTCGGATTCGCCGGCTACTCGCAGGGTGGCGGCGCAGCCGCGTCTGCCGCTGAACTGGCGTCGACCTACGCCCCGGAGCTCAATGTTCGTGGCACCTATGCCGGTGCTCCGCCGGCCGACCTGGCCAAGGTGATCCCGGCTATCGACGGCTCCACGATCGCCGGCGCGATCGGCTTTGCCATCAACGGGTTGATGGCGCGCTATCCGAACGTGGATCGTGTGGTGCAGCGCGAGACCAATGCCGCGGGTAAGGGTGCGCTGCACAAGATCTCGCAGCAGTGCATCGGCGACATCATCCTGAGCTTCGCCTTCCAGCGCACCCAGAATTGGACGCGCTCGGGCGAGACCTTGTCGGCGCTCATCAACCGCTATCCGGACGTGCAGAAGGTGGTCGGCGAACAGCGCATCGGGCGCTACAAGCCGAACGCGCCGGTCTTCCTCGAAGGCGGGGTTGCCGACGACGTGATCCCGTACGGACAGGTCGCGCAACTCGCCCGCGACTGGCGTGCCCAGGGCGCCAATGTGCACTTCGTGGCAAACCCGACACCGCCGATCCTGACCAAGACGATCGTCAACCACGTCGTTCCCATGCTGGAGACGCTGCTCCCGGGCCTGGAATTTCTGATGGCCCAACTGAATCGCTGACGACCTAGCAAGGCGTCGGTGCCGCTCACAATGAGCGGCACCGGCGCCTTTGTGGATCCAACGCCCGCTGTGCGTGGTCACGGGTACGGCGCTCTCGTTGTGGTGTCTTGACACTGACACGCATCGATCATACGGTCAAGCATACAATGTATGACCGTCGGTTGCGGAGGCGCGATGAGCGAAACGACGAGGGCTGTGGTGCTCGGCGGCAGTGTGGCCGGATTGTGCGCGGCGGGTGTTCTTGCCAGGCACTTCGACGAGGTGGTCGTCCTCGAACGCGACGAACTCCCCGAGGGCGCCGAACATCGCAGGGGTGCTCCGCAGAGTCGGCATCCACATTTCCTGCTCAATGCCGGACGTCGCGCCATCGAGCAGATCTTCCCCGGCGTCGAAGAGTATGCGTGTTCCCTTGGCGCACAGGTTCGTAACCCCGCACTGTGTACCGCATCGTGTGGTCCGTATGGGTGGTCGGCCCGGGCGCGCGGCGAGATGACGATGCTCTACACCTCGCGGATCACGCTGGAGCGCGCTCTGCGCGACAAGGCGCGTGAGTTGCCCAATGTGATCGTTGTCGAGCAGGCGATCGCCAAGGGGTTGATCACCGATCGTGCTGCGAATCGGGTGTGTGGCGTGCGCTGGGTCGGACCCGACACCGGCGGCGACACCACCATTGATGCCGACCTCGTCATCGATGCCCTGGGTCGGGGGTCCAAGGTGTCCGACTGGCTTGGCGGCGCAGGTTGGGAGCAACCACCGGTGGACACCCTTGATGCCAAGGCGACCTACTCCTCGCGCTGGTACCAGGCGCCGACCGGTGACGACCGACCGAGTGAGTGGTGGTGGGATCACCTTGCCGTGATGCCAACCGCGGACCGCGGATCGCACCCGCTCGAGCACGATTACCTGTCGACGATCTTCCCGATCGAGGACGATCGCTGGATCGTGTTCATGGGATCGTGGGGACTCGACATGCCCCGAACCGTCGAGGATTTCGAATCCCGTGCGGAACGCGTTCGCGCGCCGGCTTTTCCGAATGCGATCAAGCAGGCCGAGCCTACGTCCGAGGTCTACGTGACGAAGTCGACCGGGAACAAATGGCGGCGTTACGATCTCATGGCCGATCCGCCCCGCAGCCTTGTCTCGGTCGGTGACTCGATCTGCGCGTTCAACCCCCTCTACGGCCAGGGGATGAGCGCGGCCGCGGTAACGGCCACCATTCTGGACGAGTGCATTCGCAGCACAACGGAACTCGATGAGGTGAGTGCGGAGTTCCTGACCAGGCAGCGAGACTACCTCAAGATTCCGTGGAGTCTGGCGACCGCGCGCGATCGTGGTTACGATCACGCAGAGGGGACGCTGGCGATCGAGTCATCGCGTCGTCGCGCACTGACCGGCCGAATGAGTTGGCCGGCATTCAGTTTCATCATGCGTGCGGCAGCGGAGGACTCCGTCGTCGAAGAACACTTCGCTCGTGTGTTCAACATCGAAGAGTCCTTGGCGGACATGATGCGCAATCCGAAAGTACTGGCGCGACTGGCGATCTTCGGAGTTCGGCTTGCGCTGCGTCGGACTCGACTACCCGAACCTCTTGACCCACTGCAGGACCCGCCGGGCGCGGACCTGTCACAACTGGTCGGGAAGTGATCGGCGATGTTCGTGATCCACAATCCTTCCGACATCCTCTGGTATCAGAATCTGCTCGACGTCGTCTACCTGACGATCGCGGTGATCGCGGCGGTCTACAGCCGGCGCCGATATCGCGATGGACGGCCGGAATATGCGGTGTTGATGGTGGCTGCCTTCGTGTATGGCCTTCTGCTGGAACTGTGGGGCATGGTGGTTCACCACAGCTACACCCAGGGCACGTTCGCGGTGATGCTCGACTGGCGCTGGGTGCCCGGCTTCTCCGACGCCACGCTGATGCCGCTGTATGTGCCGTTCTTCTACCCGGTCATGCTGTTCCTCGGGTACAAGCTGGTGGAGGCACTTGGCATCGAATCACTCTGGCAGAGAGCCATTGTCGGTGGTTTGATCATGAGTTTCCTCGATGCGCCCTACATCATCGAGGGCAATCTGCGGCATGTTGTGTGGTGGACGTGGCACCAGTGGGACCTCTACCAACTGTGGCTTGGCTGGCCGCTGGTCGACATGTGGTGGCAGATGACGTGGGATGCGCTGATCTTCTACCTTCTTCTGCGTCTCCTGCCACGGTTGACCCGTCGTGCATCGGTGGGCGGCGCGCAGGCCCATGCCTCGGTGCTGATCGTCGCACCGGTGGGTATTGCCGTCGTCGTCAACCTGATCGGGCCATTCCTGCATCTGCCGATCGTCATCGCCACCTACGTCGGCGGACGACAGTGGCCCGTCGTCGTGGTGCTGTACGTGGTCTATCTCGCGGTGGCGGTGCGAGCCTTGCGCTCGGCGAGGCCGCTGAGAGTTGAGACGGTGACGGCCGTCTGCGCCGGGATCTACGTTGTGGCCTTCGTGGCGATGGTGATCGGCAATGTCGTGCACGAGGGTCGCGTGCCCTTCTATGCGGTCGTCCAGGTGATCGGCCTGGTGATGATCGGGGTGACCTTGGTGTTCCCGGCCGTGGTCGCCAGCCGGCGGACCGACGCCGCGGCTTCCCAGCGCGGTCTTCTGACAGGATGAAGGGGTGAGAACGCGCGGGTGGGGCGGCAAGCTGCCCCGTGACGAGGACGAGGCGAGGACACGGACCGTCGAAGCCGCCATGCGATGCGTCGATCGTTACGGCCCCACCAAGACGACACTCGCCGACGTCGCGAACGAACTCGGGGTCACCAGGCAGACGGTGTATCGGCTGTTCCCGACCACTGCGGACCTGCTGTCGGCGGTCGGCGAGGCGGGAACCGACCAGTTCCTCGATCGGCTGGCCGACCATGTCTCCGGAATCACCGATCCGAGCGACGCGGTGGCCGAGGCGGTTGTCTACACCCTGGAAGCGCTGCCCACCGAGCGCTATATCGGTCTGCTGCTGCAGGCCGGAGAGACCGAGGTCTTCAGTCGCGGTGCGACGTCGTCGCGGGCCATGTCCTTCGGAAAGTCTGTGTTGCAACGCTTTCCGATCGACTGGGTCGAGATCGGGCTCGACGACGAACTGGAAGGACTGGCGGAGTTCATGTTGCGCTCGTTCATGTCCTTCGTGCAGTACCCTTCGGATCCGCCACGGACCTCGGATGAGTTGCGCGCCTATGTCAAACGCTGGTTGGGTCCGGCGCTGGGCGCGCCGGTTAGTCGCGAAAGAACTGGCCGAGCATCACGCGCCGGTTGAGGCCTACCGCTGGCTAGGTGCGAGCTTGCGAGCCGCGAAGCCCCGGTGAGAGAACATCGTTGTCTCACCGTCTCGACACGACACCTCGCCTGGGGCTCGGTGTCGGCTCGACCAGCGGGGTGCTATCGCGCTCCTCGGATCACGACACGGAGAGTTCGAGCTCGGCCAGCCGCCGGACCACCAGACTGGGTACGTAGCGGACCACACCGGTCGACATGCGCACGTCGCTGGTGGCCGCCAGGAGCAATTCGATTGCGCGACAGGCCTCGAGCCGCGCCAGATGCGCGCCTATGCAGAAGTGGATGCCGCGACCGAAGCTGTGATGCGAACGTGGTTGCGGGCGGTCGAAGTTGATCTCTGCGGGATGATCGAAGGTGGAGGAGTCGCGGTTGGAGGCGCCCCACAGGAGCATCAGCCGCGCGCCCTCCTCGATGTCGACTCCGTCGAGTGTGGTTGCGCACGTGGTGGTTCGGAAGTGTCCGCGGAAGGGGCTCTCTAGACGAACCGCCTCTTCGACGAGCGCCGGGATGCGCCAGGGGTCGGCGCGCAGCTCTGCTTGGACCGAGGCGTCCGACGCGACCAGCCGCGCGCACGTGCCGAGCAGGCTGGTGGTGGATTCGGCTCCCGCCGTGACCAACTGGACCAGGAACATCGTGCCTTGATCGCGCTTGAGGGTTCCGTCGGCGACGGCGTCGGCGATGATGTCGAGCATCGCACCGGTCCTGATCTCGACGGCTGCATCGAGGTGTTTGCCGAGGTACGCACTGAACTCGATCACCCTCATCATGGCCTCGCCGATCCGCTCCGGCGTGGCGACTCCCGAGACCAGGGCGATGGCGTCGTCGGACCATGCGGCGAGCTGGTCGAAGTCGTCCTCCGGCAGGCCCAGGATGTAGCCGATGACGCGCACGGGCACCGTCGTGGCGATCGAACGCATCCAGTCGCCACCACCGTCGGCGACCAGCTGCTTGATGCGTGGCTCGAGCAGGGCGTCGATGTCGCTCTGCAAGTCGCGCACCGCGCGTTGAGAGAAGCGAGGCTGCACCAGCGCCCGGTGCGTCGTGTGCGTGGGTGGGTCGGAGGTGGCCAAGACATCCACCCCGCCGGTATCGGCGACCTGCAGTTCGGCGGACTCGGCGCCCGTGGTCAGCAGGGCCACGAGATTGCTGGAGTATGTGGCGGGGTCGGCAAGGACCTCGCGAATGGCGTCGAAGCCGAGGACGACGTAGAGCTGCTGATCGGCGAGGTAGTGGACGTTTCCGTCGGCGAGCAGCCGGTCGAAGGTCGGGTACGGGTCTTGCAGAACCTCGTCGGAGAAGAGTTCGCTTGCCTGGATCATCGGCACTCCTCGAACTGTGGTAACGTGTGATGTAACATGTTATACCACATGTGCGACGACGGGCTACGATGGTGCGCATGGCTGCTGACGACATACGCTCCCGCCTCGAGTCCTCACGCGACTCGATCACCGTCGTCCGGTCCTTCACTGCCGACGAGCGCGCACGGCGCGACGAGATCATCGACGAAGCGCGTCGGTTGGCGTCTGCCCAGGGCTATCAAGGGCTCACGATCCGGGCGGTCGCAGCGGCAGCGAACACCACACCGGTCACGATCTACCGGTACTTCGGCTCCAAAGACGGCCTGGCGCAACAACTCATGGCCGAGTGGGCGTTACAGACGCTGACCCGCTTGGAGGAGCTGCAGTTTGCCGACGACATTCCAGAAGGTGAAAGGATCGCGTCGGCGTTCGGAGAGATCATCGGCTGGGCCGCCGAGGACTTGAATCTACTTGGGGCAGGCTTGAACTCGATCCACACCAACGCCACGGGCGGTGGTGGTATCGGATTGTGGAAATCGCTGTTCATCAGTTTGGTCCGCGCAGCGTTGTCCAACCAGGACTGGCAGGACACCGACCATCGGGCAACCGTCCTCGGCTACGTGCTCACAACGTGCCTGATCGATCTCACGGCCGGGTCGGGAGACGTGGCCGACATCAGCGAGACGATCCGGACTGCGGCGCGGCTGATCTTCGGCGCTTGAGAGTCGTCAGATCGAGAATCGTCCGGCGAAGGCGCGCAAGGGAAGATCGGCGCTGGTGATGATGCCCGGTCGTGCGTCGACCACCGAGCGAATCGAGTTCAGCGCAGGCAATCCCGTCACCGTCATGCCGATCGACGCGAAGTTCTCCGGCTTGGACAGATCGAACCCGGGCTTGGGAAAGATCATGTGCTTGCTGTAGACGCTCGGGTCGCCGGTGACCTGGGTGATGTAGCACGCCTTGATATCCCAGGACGGATCGGTGTGCGGCGTCATCTGCCATTCGAGATGGTTCTCGATGCGCGGCACGCCGTCGACCATGCCCTGATACTTGATGTAGTTGGCGCCGAGTGAACCCTTCGGCATGAAGTACCAGCCGAGGTCGACATCCTTTGTGCAGGCGCCGAGTTCGTAGCTGAATTTCACCTCGTCGAGTTCCAGTCCGAATGCGTCAGCCATCAGGTAGACCGAGTCGGCGAACACGGCGGTGTACTTGTAGAGCGAGTCGGGAATGGTCGGATCGTCGACGGGGCGTCCGTATCCGACGGCCTTCCAGGTGTCCACCGAGTGGTGGCAGGAGACGTCCACCGACTCGGTCACGGTGACGTTCTGGATGTCGGCGACGTCGGCGGTGTGCACGATGCCCAGGATCTGATTGAGACCGGGATTCATGCCGGTCCCGTAGAACGTGGACTTGCCGCGCTGACAAGCCGATTCGAGAACTTCGCTGACCTTGCGGCCGGACGGATGCTGCCAGTTGTTGTCCCGATGGAATCCAGTGATCCAGTCTGCGGTGGTGACGACGTTGATGCCGGCTTCCAGCACCTTCTCGTACAGGTTCTCGTCGGGGAAGACGCCGTGGAAGGTCAGGACATCGGGCTGCGCGGCGAGGATCTCCTCGACGGTCCCGGTGGCCGTGACCCCGACCGGATGGATGCCGACGATCTCGCCTGCATCGCGCCCGATCTTGTCCGCGGTGTAGCAGTGCAGGCCGACCAGTTCGAGGTCGGGGTGATTCTGGATGCGCCCGATCATCTCGGTGCCGAGATTGCCGGTGGCGACCTGAAAGACGCGGATCTTGTCGGAACTCATGTGTGTGCTGCCCTTCTGAGTTGTGAAAATGTCTGGTGTCAGGCGGTTCTGGCGACAGCGGACGGGTGCCGGGGGATGATGGCGCCACTCTCCGGCCGAGTCGGGTCGACGCCGGCGGGTCCGCCGTCGGGATAGAACTGAACCGCCCATTCTCGTAATGCCTTGAACCCTTTGAGCTCTCGGCGAGACAGTGCGGGCGGGTCGGAGTAGCGCTGATGCGACCAGATCTCGACGTCCCGGTCGAACTGCTCGATGACGAGGTCGGCCATGGTCTTTCCGTAGCGGCTCATCTCGGGACTGTCGTCGCCCGGCTTGCGTCCGATCCACACCGTGAATCGGACGTCGCAGGTGGCGTCGTCGACCGGGGTGACCGCGGGCATGGTGCGATTCTCGATCATCCCCCAGGACTTGGTGATCGAGCAGCCCAGACCTGCATTGATCGAATAGACTCCGCTGGTTGCGGTTTCGAGCGTGACACCCTCCTCGAATGCGATCGTGAAGTCCACGTAGGAGACGGGGCCCTCGAAGTCATGGCGGGTGAACTCGGGCATGAACGGTGTCTCGTGCACGAACTTGAAGTGCGCGAAGTCGACGCCGTTCTCCATGACGTACTGGGGATGCAACTCGAGTCCCTGCCGGAACAAGGTGGCCGCCGGTACAGGAGGGTAGTAGTTGTCGGCGTCGGCTGGGTCGTCGCCGAAACCGGTGAACATGTCCGGCACCTCGAAGTACGGTTCGCGCTGGTTGACGTCGTACCAGATCCACACGGCCTCATTGCGTTCGACGACCGGATAACTGCGGATGCGTCGCACTTTGTTCGGATGGTTCTCGTACGGGACACACACATTGCGTCCCTGGGCATTCCACTCCCAGCCATGAAACGGGCAGACCAGGTTCTCGCCGTCGACATGGCCGCCGTAGCCGAGGTGTGCGCCGAGGTGTTCGCAGTAGGCGTCGAACACCGACAGGTTCCCCGACGCCGACCGCCAGGCAACCATTTCCCGTCCGAAGTACTTCATCTTGTGGACATCGCGCGAGGTGATCTCGGATGACCAGGCGACCTGGAACCATCCGGTCGGGTGCATCGACAGTGGGGTCTGTGCCATCGGTCCTCTGTCAGTGAAGGGGCAGTTGAGGGCTGTTCTACACGAACCATAGAACCCTCTGTGAAATAGTGCAAGATCCCTCTGTGAAACTGGCGTCCCGCCTGGTTGTCGGGCTAGCATCGAGGCCATGAGCCAGGCCACCACCAACACGCGTCGGGCCAACAAACGTGGGCTCGCGACGCGCGAGAGCATGATCAAGGCGGCGATCGCCTCGTTGGCGACGGGTGACCCGGCGGCGGTGTCGGGGAATCGCATTGCTCGCGACATCGGCGCCACCTGGGGCGTCGTCAAGTATCAGTTCGGCGACATCGATGGTCTGTGGGCCGCGGTGTTGCGACACACGGCCGAGCAGCGTGGTGACCTGCCCGCCAATCTTGCGCCCGGCGGCACGCTCGCCGAGCGGGTGGAAGCCCTGATCGACGGCATGTACGTGGGTCTGACGACTCGAGAGGCCCTGGCAATCGAGACCCTGCGTGCGGCGCTACCTCGTGACCACGCCGAGCTGGAACGCGAATTCCCCTTGACCGCTACGGAACTGGCCTCGTGGAAGCCGGATTGGGAACAGGCGTGCCACCGCGCGTTCGCCGACCTCAACATCGAAAGGGTCCGGATCCGCCGGATGGCTGCGCTCATTCCGGCCGCCATGCGCGGAATCTCGTCGGAGCGATTTCTGGGTACATATGGCGACCTCGACGACGCGAAGCGGGGCCTCATCGACGCGATGGTCGCCTACCTCACCGACTGAGTCGACGCCGCACGGTGTAGAAAGATGCGCATGGTGAGGGGCGCGGGTCGGACAGTCGTCGTGGTCATCGGAATTCTGGCGCTCTGGCTTTCCGGAGGATCGCCCGCACACGCGGTTCCGGTCGCGCCAGTACCGCTGACCGGTCTCGGTCCCACTGGTACCTCGTTGATGCACGGCGATCTGTGGTCCACGGATTCGACGCCGTGGCGCGGTCCGGGTCGGACCGGGCATGTGGTGGGGTCGTCGGTGCCGGCCGGTGCCTGTGCGGCGACGTTCATCGGCTCTGACGGCCTGCCGGTGTCGCTGTGCACCCGGTTCGTCGGGACGAAGCCGGTCGGATTCGCCGTCCCGTCGGTCACGCTGTTCGATCCGCACACCGCCGCACCGCTCGCGCACCTCGAACTCGCCAAGGGTGGACTTCTCGGGGGTGTGTACGGATATCTCGACGACCGGAATCGCGTGGTCGTCGCCGACGGCTCCAATTCGATTCTGCGCGTGGCCCATCGACGGACCGCGCAGGGGTGGCAGGTCTATGTCGATGATCGGATCGACGTGTCGTCGACTATCCCCGCGGGTGACGCGATCACCGGACTGGCGCCAGACCTGCAGGGGCGCATCTGGTTTGCGACGACGCGTGGCGTGGTCGGCACGGTCGGTCGGTCGGGACGCGTCGCGGCCACCGCCCTGCCGCGCGGTGAGCAACTGGGCAACGGGCTTTCGATCCGGGCCGGTGGTGCCTCGATCCTCACCACCCATGCCCTCTACGAGATGACCGCCGGCGCCGACGGGCGACCACGTGTGGTGTGGCGTCGCGCCTACGACCGCGGAACCGCGCGCAAGCCCGGCCAGCTGACCTGGGGTTCGGGAACCACCCCCACCTATTTCGGTCCCGACGGTGACCGCTGGGTGGCGATCGTCGACAACGCCGACGGAAGACCGAATCTCCTTGTGTATCAGAGCGATACCGGGAATCTGGTGTGCCGGATGCCGGCGTTCGGGTCGTCGGGGCAGGGCACCGAGAACTCGATCATCGCCTGGGGTGACTCGCTGGTGATCCCGAGTACCTACGGCTACCAATACCCGCCGATGGCGGTCGACGGTCCCAGCAGGCCCGGATCGGCCGACTTTGTCGGGGGCGCCACCAGGGTCGACGTCACTGCAGGCGGGTGTCATCGGGTGTGGGAGAACCGCGACCGCATTGCGACATTGCCGCGGCTCTCCCGCGCCGACGGGCTGATCTACGCGCTCGGCTACGGGCCCTATCGGCCGGGTATCCAGCAAGTGGGACCGATCTACCTCGTCGCGACCGACTTCGCGACGGGGCGGCGAGTGGTGACGCGCAAGGTCGGCGACGGGCCGATCGACGAGCCGCTGGAACTGACCGGCACCATCAGCCGCGACGGCGCGCTGTGGCAGGCCACGATCGGACGGATGCTCAAGATCGCGCGGTGAATCCCATCGCGCTCCCTCGGCTGAGTCATCACCCGCGAATGGTCCCGTCCGCTCCCTGATCCGAAGAGTCGGTAAAGAACCCCGCTGACCTGCGGAAATGAGCCCGCGTCGTGCCCGCAAAATCTAGGGGAAGAACTTCTTCCCCGGGGTTCATAGTCGTCCGCGAGAGTTTTCTGGGGGAGGACTCCAAGGGTAGGGGAAGAGTTTCTTCCCCTACTTTTTGCGGGACGCCGGACAGCTCAACTCTCTTCCCGCTTCCACGATCGCCGACGCCGTCGGCGCGGCGACGATGTCCTTCTCACCGAGGGGGGCTTCGAGGCTCGCACCTGGTTCAACCAGCAGAGGGGGACGTCAACCAGCAGAGGGTTCCTCGCGCTCAGCCAGCGGTAGGTGTGACCCTCGTCGGACGCAGTGGCAGGATCAACTGCATGGCAGAAGCACGCGACCCCGACGACGACGTCGACCGCACGCCCACGCAGGCCGAACTCGACGCGGAGGATCTCGCCGAGCTCCAACGGTCGTCGAAGGACCGTGACCAGGCGAATCTGTACCCGACCCGGCAGTCGGATCCCGGCGTGGCCCCGCGGGCACTCCTCGTGCATGCGCGCGTCGCCTGGTGGGGTGCGGCGGCCTGCGGGGTGATCGCCGTGGT
The DNA here is from genome assembly GCF_022513585.1 of Gordonia gummivorans. Classification (GTDB taxonomy): domain Bacteria; phylum Actinomycetota; class Actinomycetes; order Mycobacteriales; family Mycobacteriaceae; genus Gordonia. The sequence continues at coordinate 160,710 of NZ_JAKWBF010000003.1, read as the reverse complement.
GTACGGATTCCTCAACCTCGGCCTGATCACCGACCTGCTCCGGCAGCGACTCCTCGACGGCGTTGCGTCCGACCCGAACAACGCGGCACCCGAGGAGCGGGTGGATTCCCTGGCGGGATTCTTCCCACCGTTCATGCTGCTGATGATCCTGGTGCTCCTCGCGATCGAGTACCCGCTCCTGGTCGCCGCCGCGAACCATCACAGCCGCAACTGCCGCAACTTCTTCCTCGCCGCGGTGATCGTCAACATGCTGTGCATTCCCATCGGTTCCGACCTGCTGTTCCGGTACGACGAGATCTCCTCGACGATGGTTGTCGTGTCGTGGCTGCAGTTCGCACTGTTGGGGCTGGCCGGGGTGATCTCGCTGCGGCGCGTTGTGGATCGATGGCTGCCCGAGTCGAGCCGGATGCGACCGTCGAAGATGCTTCGGGGGCAGTAGGTGCGAGAAACCCCTCCGATGGCTGAGGGGCGAGCCTGCGAGCCTCGAAACCCACGGCGAGAGGACATGTTGTCTCGCCAGTGGTCTCGACACGGTGCCTCGCTGCGCTCGGTACCGGCTCGACCAGCGGGGGGGTCGGGCCTGGCCTGACGATCGTCGGGGGTCGGACCTGACGATCAGCGGTCGGACAGCGCCAGGAGTTCCTTGGTGATCTCGGCTTCGTCGATGAGGGCGTCAGGGAAGGCGTAGTAGTGCAGGAGTCGAAGGGTGCTCTGGTAGTACTCAAACCCGGCATTGCGGCCCTTCTTGAGGGGGAACTGTTCCTTGACCTCGCGGGGCAGTTCGAAGAACGTCGCAGACATGGCGAACGCATGGTTGACCGCGTCCATGTCGATACCGCGGTCGACGACCCGGACGGATTTACGACCAGCACCACTTAGCCGTCCGGGACGGGCGCGAGTCGAACGGGGGCAAGGTTAGCCAACACTCATTTTCTGGATGTAATCCACTTTCTGGATTCATTCCATTTATTGCTGTACGGTGGCAACCATGAGTGAGCAGATGACACCGGCGCGGCAGCTTCGAGCTGCCGGTCTGCGCGTCACTGCGCCCCGGCTCTCCGCACTGGAAATCATTGCGGAGCATCCACATTCGACGGCAGACTTCGTTGCCTCGGCCGTCCGCGAGAAGCTCGGTGGCGTTTCGACGCAAACCGTCTACGACGTCTTGCGGGTCTGTGCCGAGCGGGGTCTGCTTCGCAAGATCGAGCCGGCGCAGTCGCCGGTGCGCTACGAAACGCGGACCGGCGACAACCACCACCACCTGGTGTGCCGGTCATGCGGAACGATCGTCGACGTGGACTGCGCGATCGGAACTGCGCCATGTCTGTCACCCGACGACGATCATGGCTTCCTCGTCGACGAAGCCGAGGTCACGTTCTGGGGACTGTGCAAATCCTGCCGTTCGTGAGGCACAACAAGAGACTTGTCAGCGTCGTCCAGCCCAGTGGCGCCGCGGCAGAAGAAACGTAAGACACCAATGAGAGGGAGATGGCGATGACTCCTCGCACCACCACCAATGCCGGGATTCCCGTGGCGAGCGACAACGAATCGCTCACCGCCGGCACCCAGGGACCGATCCTGCTGCACGACCACTACCTGATCGAGAAGCTCGCGCAGTTCAACCGTGAACGCGTCCCGGAGCGCGTCGTGCACGCGAAGGGCGGCGGCGCATTCGGCGAACTCGTCATCACCGGTGACGTGTCGCGCTACACCAAGGCGTCGTTCTTGCAACCGGGCAAGCGCACCGAGTCGCTGGTCCGGTTCTCCACCGTTGCGGGCGAGCAGGGCAGCCCGGATACCTGGCGTGACCCAAGGGGTTTCGCGATGAAGTTCTACACCGAGGATGGCAACTACGACCTCGTCGGCAACAACACGCCGATCTTCTTCATCAAGGATCCGATCAAGTTCCCCGACTTCATCCGCTCACAGAAGCGACTGCCCGGTTCCGGACTGCGCGACCACAACATGCAGTGGGATTTCTGGACGCTGCGCCCCGAGTCGGCACACCAGGTCACCTGGCTGATGGGAGACCGCGGTATCCCGAAGTCCTGGCGGAACATGGACGGATTCGGTTCGCACACTTACCAGTGGGTCAACGCCGAGGGCGAGCGATTCTGGGTCAAGTATCACTTCAAGACCGACCAGGGCATCGAGTACCTCACCCAGGAGGAAGCCGATAAACTCGCCGGCAGCGACCCCGACCTGCACCGCAAGGATCTCTACGACGCCATCGAGGGCGGCGAGTTCCCGAGTTGGACGATGAAGGTCCAGATCATGCCCGTCGGCGAGGCCGAGAGCTACCGCTTCAACCCGTTCGATCTCACCAAAGTCTGGTCGCAGCAAGACTATCCGCTGATCGAGGTCGGTAAGTGGACGCTCAATCGCAATCCGCAGAACTTCTTCTCCGAGATCGAATTAGCGACGTTCGAACCGTCGAACCTGGTGCCCGGCATCGGGTTCTCCCCCGACAAGATGCTGCTCGGCCGGGTGTTCTCCTACGCCGACGCGCACCGCTACCGGGTAGGCACCAATTACGCTCAGCTGCCGGTGAATTCGGCGAAGAATGCAGAGGTCAACACGTACTCCAAGGAGGGTGCGATGGCCTACGACTTCTCCGGACCACAGGTGCCGGTGTACGCGCCCAACTCCTACGGCGGGCCGCACGCCGACGCCGAGGCTGCCGGTGACGAGGGACTGTGGAACTTCGACGGCGAGGCCATCCGCGCCGGCTACGTCGAACATCCGGAGGACAGCGACTGGGCGCAGGCGGGCACCATGGTTCGCGAGGTGCTCGACGATGCCGCTCGGGAACGGTTGGTGTCCAACATCGTCGGACACGTCCTCGACGGCGTCGAAGAGCCCGTGTTGTCGCGAGTATTCGAGTACTGGCGCAACGTCGACGAGGATCTCGGCAAGAAGGTGGAAGAAGGCGTCCGTAACGGGTGATCGAGGACATTTGATGTCCGATCACGGAATCGACCCGACGGTCCGGCCGTTGGACTTCAATGAGGCACGTCAGTGTTTGCGCCCGACCGGGCCACTTCATCGAGGAGGAACTTCATGACAGTAGAAGCGATCTACCACGTCTCGTCCACGTCGGCAGGCGGGGGGCGTGACGGCGAAGTCGTCTCGGACTCCGGGCGCATCGACCTCGATTTGCGCCCGCCGAAGGAACTCGGCGGCAGTGGTGAGGGCAGCAACCCCGAGGAACTCTTCTCGGCCGGATACGCCGCCTGCTTCATGGGTGCGCTGCGCGCGACGTCGAAGCAGGCCGGCTCGCCCGTACCCGACGAGTCCACGGTCAAGGTCACCATCGGCCTCGGCAAGGACTCGGCCGACGGCGGGTTCGGGCTCACCGCAGCCATCGAGGTCTACATCCCCGGCGTCGAGGAAGCGAAGGCACAGGAGCTCGCCGACGGCGCGCACGCCTTCTGCCCGTACTCGAAGGCCACCCGCGGCAACATCGAGCAGACGGTCACCGTCCGCGTATGAGTCGTTGCCGCACATACGAACTCAAGAGAAAGGAGTGGTATCACACATGACCACCGCAACACCCATCACCAGCACCCTGACCGATGAACAGAAGACGGTCACCGGTAACGCTCTGCAGGAGACGCTGGTCGACCTGATCGATCTGAGCCTCATCGCCAAGCAGGCCCACTGGAACGTGGTCGGCCCGCAGTTCCGTTCGGTTCACCTCGAATTGGACGAACTGGTCACCGTCGCCCGCGAGTTCACCGACGCCGCGGCCGAGCGTGCCACCGCCATCGGGGTGAGCCCCGACGGCCGGGCCGAGACCGTCGCGAAGACAGCTCACACCACGGGCTTCGGCGAGGGCTGGACGAAGGACTCCGACGTGGTGACTGCAGTCGTGTCCAACCTCAAGGCGGTCATCGCGGGTCTCCGCGAGCGCATCGCCACCACCGAGGACACCGACCCGGTCACCCAGGATCTGCTGATCGGCTTCGCATCGAGGCTCGAGCAGCTCCACTGGATGTGGCAGGCGCAGGCGGTCTGACCGACAGCCCCGGTCACCGGAGCGCCTGACCAGATGACGAACCCCGCCGGAATCCGGCGGGGTTCGTCGCGTTCTGGTTCTCGTCCGCTCAGAGCGGCTGACCTTCCGATGGCTGAGGTGCGAGCCTGCGAGCCTCGAAGCCGCTGGTGAGATGATGTTGTTGTCTCACCGGCGCCCTTCGAGGCTCGCTTCGCTCGCACCTCAGGGAGCTGTGGTGTCGGGCTTCGACTCGGACTCGGGCTCGGAGGTGTCGTTGTCGTCGGAGTCGGTGTCGCCCGGTTCCGGTTCCGGCTCGGACTCGACCGCCGGCTTCGCGACGGGAGGATTCTCGACCGGCTCGTCGTCGGCGTAGGAGTCCCGGAACGACACGCGCGGAGTCGTCGCGGTGTGGAACAGTGCGATCCCGACGAACGCGAGAGTTGCGACGCCGAAGACGAGCACCAGGCCGATCGCCGCGATGTAGAGCGCCGTGGCGACCGCGCCGTCGAGCGGGCCGATGGTGAGCGCGGCGGCCCCGGCCAGGACGGTGCCCAGCAGCGCCCACGCCGCGCTACGCACCCACGGCCCCACCACCGAGGCGTAGAAGAGTCGCTGATAGATCGTCTGCTCGAACTCGTCGACCGCGGCCAGCCGCACCTCGTCGTCGGCCGCCAGCACGCGCAACTCACGCGCCAGCCCGGCGCTGCGCGTCAACGACGCATTCTCACGTTCTCGGTAGCGGACAAAGGCGACCACTGCGATCGCTGCCGCGAGGAGTCCCAACCCCACACCCCACACAGTCATGGCCGCAACGCTACCGGCCGCTCGTCGTGGTCGGTGAAGCAGGTCACACACATGCGTGCGTGGTGCGAGGTGCGCCGACGCCGCCGCTGGTAGGTTTGCCCCCGACAGCGGCTCGCCAGGTGCCGCACACGAAGGTCGGGCACGAGGGGTGAACTAGGGGTCTGATGACACGCGCGCGAATGGCCACGGTTGTCGTTCTGGGGCTCGTCGTCGCTCTGTTGGCCGCCGCGTCGGCGTCGATGGTGCGGACCGGGCCCGCGGTTCGGCTGACCGGGCTGGCATCAGGGGTGTCGGTTCTCGACGGCGACGCACCGCCGGCCGTCTTGCTCAGTCGCGCACTGTTCGGTTCGTCGCCGAGCGCCGTGGTCGTGGGTTCCGACGCCGACGAGAGCGCCTGGCAGCGGGCAGGCGATGCGGCGATCGGCGCACACGTTCCGATCTTCGGCATCACCCCGGAGAGCGGCGACGCCGTCGCGTCCGAGTTGCGACGCCTCGGTGTCGGGTCGATCCACACCGTCGGAACCGTCCCCGAAACCATCCGCGCAGTGGCACCCAACCGTGACCTCGACTCGCTGAGCGGCAACAACCCTGCCGCCGGACCCGCTCCGCTCGTGTTCGTCACGAGGCCGATGGCGCGCGACGCCGTCCTGACGGCGCGCGCGGGACACGGTCAGGTCGTCGAACTGCCGGTCGCCGATCCGCGGTCGAGCGGGGCGGCGGTCGCGGCAGTGAAGGCCGCGGGGTCGGCACCCATCCTGGCTGTGGGGCGCGGTTTCGGCGACGACGACGTCTTTGGGCAGCGGGTCGCCGCGGCGCGCACTGTGCCCGAACTGCCCGGCGGCGGTCAGATCATCTTCCCGTCCCGACGCATGGTCGCGCTGTACGGATCGCCCGATGCGCCGGCACTCGGACCGCTGGGTCGGCAGAACATTCCCGCGTCGATCGCTCGCGCCAAACGTCTCGCCGCCGATTACCAGCGGGTGAGTCGCGTGCCGGTGATCCCGGCGTTCGAGATCATCGTGACTGTCGCGTCGGCCGCTCCCGGCGACGGTGGCGCCTACACCAACATGATCGACCCCGCGGTGATCCGGCCCTGGGTCGACGCCGCACGCGCCGCCGGTGTGTACGTGACGCTGGATCTGCAGCCGGGTCGGATGGATTTCCTGACCCAGGCGAAGCGGTATGCGGGTCTGCTGCGGCAGCCTCATGTGGGCCTCGCCCTCGATCCCGAATGGCGGTTGAAGCCGAACCAGGTGCACCTCACCCAGATCGGCTCCGTCGCGGCGGCCGAGGTGAATCGGACGTCGGCGTGGCTGGCCTCGCTGGTCCGGGACAACAACCTGCCGCAGAAGCTGTTGGTGCTGCACCAATTCGATTCCGACATGCTCGCCAACCGTCGGCAGATTGCCACCAACCATCCGGAACTGCAGGTGCTGATCCATGCGGACGGGCATGGAGTTCCGCCCGTCAAGATGGACACGTGGCGTCGACTGATCACCGATCTCCCTGCGGGAGTGTGGATGGGCTGGAAGAATTTCTACACAGAGGACAAACCCACGTTCACGCCTGCGCAGACCATGGCGGTTCGCCCGGCACCGTGGTTCGTCTCCTACCAGTGATCGCCAGTCGGCCGCCCGGGCCGTGTTGAGGAGACATCGTGACGACAACCGCAGCAGTCGATCTGTCCGCCTGCCCGACGCCGCAGGAGCGGCCCGATTCGTTGGAGATCCTGGCGGCACAGGCAACCTCCCGGGTTCAGGAACTGATCCCCGTCCGCCATGCCCGGATGGCTGCGACACCGTTCACGTTCTATCGTGGCGCGGCGGCGGTGATGGCGTCGGACCTGTCGCGCACACCGAGTTCGGGTGTGATGACGCAACTCTGCGGCGACGCCCACCTCAGCAACCTGGGTCTGTTCTACACACCTGAGCGTCGAATGACCTTCGACCTCAACGACTTCGACGAGACCTTCACCGGTCCCTTCGAATGGGACGTCAAGCGTCTGGCCGCCAGCTTTGTGGTCGCCGGGCGCAACAATGGCTTTGACGACAAGGCCAATCGCCGATTCGCTCGCTCGGTGGCCAAGGCCTATCGCAAGTCGATCGAACACTCCGTCAAGAAGTCGACGCTCGACTGCTGGTATGCGCGAATGGATGTCGAGGAAATCCAGGCGGTGATCGGCAACCGCCTCGACACCTCCATCAACGAGCGCACCCAGAAGGCCCTGAAGAAGGCGAAGCACCGCAACAGCGAGCAGGCGGTCGCCAAGCTGTGCGTCATCGACGCCGAGGGCAAGGCGCACATTCGCAGTGAGCCACCGCTGCTGGTGCCGGTCCACGAACTGTTCCCGGACAACCTCGCCGACTTCGTCTCCGATGCCATCAAGGTTCGGTTCAACAACTATCGAGATGCCCTGCCGGGTCATGTCCGCGCATTGTTCGACCAGTTCACCATGGTGGATGCGGCGCGCAAGGTGGTCGGTGTCGGCAGCGTGGGCACTCGGGCGTGGATCGCGCTGATGATCGGCCAGAACCTCGAGGACCCGTTGTTCCTGCAGATGAAGGAGGCGCAGCGGTCCGTTCTCGCCGATTACGTTCCGGCCTCCGGCTTCGACAACGAAGGTCAGCGCGTGGTGGAAGGTCAGCGGCTCCTGCAGGCGTCGAGCGACATCTTCCTCGGGTGGAGCAGCGGCGCCGACGAGAACGGTGAGCGACGCGACTTCTATCTCCGGCAACTGCGTGACGGCAAGGGATCGGTGGTCGTCGAGGCGCTCGAACCCGAGGCGATGAAACTCTATGCACAGCTGTGCGGCCGCACCCTTGCGCAAGCCCACGCGCGTACCGCGAGCCGTCCCGAGATCGCGAAGTATCTGGCCGGCGATCCCAATTTCGGCGACGCGATCGCCGACTTCTCGGTCGCCTACGCCGACCTCAACGACGGCGATCATGCTGCGATGCTGCGGGGAATCGAGGCGGGAACGATCGAGGTGCGCGACCTCGAAGCGGTACCCGCGCCGACGCTCAGTCGTTGACGCGATGCGACGATCACACCGACGTGCAACAGGGATCGAGGGTCGAGAATGAGCGATGACGTGCTGGCCGAACGTGTTCGGGATCTGATGCCACAGGCCAAGGAGGATCTGACCGCGATGGTCGGATTCCAGTCGGTGTACAACGTCGAGCAGGCGCCGCCCGAGGAATGCCAGAAGATGGTCGACTGGCTCGAGGAGACCTTCGTCGAGGCCGGATTTGCCGACGTGGCCGCCCACGAAACGGCGGACGGCAGCAAAGCCGTCACCGGGCATCTCGACGGACCCGACGACGCCCCGACCGTGCTGCTGTACTTCCATCACGACGTCCAGCCGCCGCTCGGCGCCGACGAGTGGGACTCCCCGGTGTGGGAACTGACCGAGCGCAACGGCCGGTGGTACGGGCGCGGTGCCGCGGATTGCAAGGGCAACATCGCGGTTCACCTGACCGCCCTGCGGGCGTTGGGTAAGGACGTCCCGGTGAACATCAAGATCATCGGGGAAGGGTCCGAGGAGCAGGGGACCGGCGGTATCGAGGACTTTGTTCCCAAGAACCCGGAGTTGTTGCGCGCGGACACGATCCTGGTGGTCGATTCGGGCAACTTCGCGGTCGGCAAGCCCAGTCTCACCACGACGCTGCGCGGTATTGCGAATGTGACCGTCACCGTCGAAACATTGGGATCGGCAATGCATTCCGGTGTTTTCGGTGGTGCCGCACCGGATGCTCTGGCGGCGCTGATCGCGATGCTTGCGACGCTGCGGGACGCGGATGGCAACACCACGGTCAACGGACTGGACAACACGCAGGTGTGGGATGGTGTGCAGTACCCGGGCGATCAGTTCCGCTCCGATGCAACGGTTCTCGATGGTGTGAGCCTGGTGGGATCGGGCACCGTGTCGGAAATGATCTGGGCCCGACCGGCATTGACGGTACTGGGCATCGACTGCCCCTCGGTGGCGGGGTCGTCGGCTGCCGTCCAGGCCAGGGCGCGTGCCCGGCTCAACCTGCGGGTGCCGCCGGGCATGGACGCACAGGTGGCGCAGGATGCGCTGGTCGATCACCTGACCGCGGTGACGCCGTGGAACGCTCGGGTGTCGATCGAACGCGACGCCATCGGATCCCCCTTCGTCGGTTCGACGGACGGTGTCGGTTTCGACACCCTCGTCGACTCCATGCGTACCGCGTACGGCACCGATGTCCTGGTGCAGGGGCAGGGCGGAGCCATCCCGTTGTGCAACGTCCTCCAACAGACCTACCCCGACGCGGAGATCATGCTGATGGGGGTGGAAGAACCGCAGTGCCTCATCCACGCGCCCAACGAGAGTGTCGATCCGTCCGAGATCGAGCACATGGCGCTGGTCGAGGCGCTGTTCCTCCGGGACTACGCGAAGCGGTTCAGAGACCGCTGAAGCGCTGCAGCAGCGCATCTTTCAGCTGTGGTCGGCTCGCGGCCACCAGAATGAAAGCTGTCTCGCGGAAGATCCGCTCGGCGTCGCTGCCCCCGATCAGCGCCTTACCGCCCTCGGCGGCGACGAGTGCGGCCGCCGCGTCGAGCGCGAGTTGCGCGGCGTCGGCGCGAGCGACGAGAAGGCCGTCGGCGTCACCGAGTGCGGCGTCGAGCGCGGTGCGGATCCCGTCGCCGCGTTCACGTAGCCGACGCGCCTGCGGCGAGTGCCCGGCGATGTCGAGCAGTGCGGTCGCGCGGCGTAACGTGCCGAATGGCAGTGTCCCGTTGAGCCGCACGCCGATGTTCTGGTTCGCGAAGAAGTCCTCGAGTGTGACCCGACTGACCACCTGTTCGTCGGCGATCGACAGCGAGGTCACCTTCAGGGCCACGGTGGCGGCAGCGTCGACCGCGGCGAGCCGCAGGGGGTGGAAGTCGATCGACGACGGGAGGTCGTCGGTGCGAATGATCGCCGCGATCACATCGTCGGTCTCGACGTCGCGTGCGGAGATCTGCAGCAGGTCGATGACGCCCCATCCGCTCACGAACGGCGCGTACCCGTCGAAGCGCCAACCGGTGCCGTTACGCGTCGCGGTCATCCGGGGTGGGGTCGGGACGGCGCCTGCGTAGGCGACGCCCGCACGTAGATGACCGTTCACGGTGTCGCCGAGGAGCGTGTCGCGCAACGCGGTGTTGGGGCTGCCCGCCAGCGAGATCACCACGCCGTGGTGCTGAATCCACGTGAAGGCAGTCGACAGACAGCCGCTCGCCAGTACCTCGAGGATCTCGGTGACCTCACCGAATTCCAGGCCCGGTCCGCCTGCGTCGACCGGTGCGGCGATGCCGTACAGCCCGGCCTCCGCGAGAGCGGCCCAATGAGAATCCGGGACGTGCCCCGTACGGTCGACGTCGGCGGCGGCCGGGTACAGGACATCGTCGGCGACGCGGTAGGCGGCGGCCTTGAGCGTGGAGCGGCGATCGTCGGCCGAGGCGGCGTTGGAGGTGACAGGCGGCATGCAGTCAGCGTAGTGCCGAGCGAAGTGCAATCCTGTGCCAAGATCGGGCGATCGTCGAGAGGTACTTTCGGTGTCGCCGAAGCGATCTGTGCCGTGTTGACCGCAGATCGGTGATGGCGGCGTCAAGGCGGTGGCTCGGACCACGTTCTCCTGCTAGGAAAAAGGGTTGAGGGTCGAGCGAAGCCGCATGAGGCTGTGCCGGCGGGCATCTCGCCCCCGGGCGCGTAATAGTGCTGCTGACCTGCGTATGGTGTCCGATTCACGGCGGCTTCGCCGATTATTCGCGGGCCATGACGGTCGCCCGGGCCGACGATATGCGACGTCGTGAATCTGCGGTTGAGCGCCGGAGTTCGGATGTCCTAGCTTTCAAGCCATGTCGCAGGGAGACAGTACAAGTCGACGTCTGGTGATTCGCAATGTGCGGGTCTTCGACGGGCTGACCGACAACGTTGTGGACGCACATGACGTTCTCATCGAAGGCGAACGGATTGCCGCAGTGGCCGACTCGCCGATCGGCGACGCCCCCGGAATCGAGACGACAGAGATCGACGGCGGCGGCCGGTTCCTCATGCCGGGACTCAGTGACGCCCACGTCCATCTGATGGGGAACGCGAACAGCTACCTCGACTTCGTGATGGGCGCGACCGGTCTGCTGGTTGCCAACACGCTGTCGGAGGCCAAGCGCATGCTGCACCGAGGCTTCACCTCCGTGCGCGACATGGGTGGCGACACCGCACCACTGAAGGTGGTGATCGATCGCGGCGACTTCGAGGGACCACGGATCTTTCCCAGCCAGGCGATGATCTCCCAGACCTCGGGCCATGGCGACTTCGCCTTCGTGTACGAGACGCCGTATGCCTTCGGCGGCGGTCCGAGTCGTACCGACTCGATCGGGTTCACGAGGACCGTCGACGGCGTCGAGCGTGTCCTCACAGCGGTGCGCGAGCAACTGCGCAAAGGGGCATCGCAGATCAAGCTCACCATCGGTGGTGGCGCGGCCTCGATGTACGACCCGCTGTACACGCTGCAGTTCACACCCGACGAGATGCGCGCGGCCGTCAACGCGGCCGAGGACTACGGCACGTACGTGGCGACCCACGTCTACACCGTGCCGGGGATCAAGCGAGCCATCGAGGCGGGAGTGCGGTCCATCGAGCACGGTCACCTTGCCGACGAATCAACCGTCGCGCTGATCGGTGAGAAGGGGATCTGGCTGTCGATGCAACCCTTCGCCGAAGACGATCACCACTATCCCGACCCCGATCGCGCCGAGAAGAACCGGCAGATCTGTCATGGGACCGAGAATGTGTACACCTGGGCCAAGAAGTATGGCGTCAAGGTGGCCTTCGGCACGGACCTCCTGCTGGAACCACAGTCCGCGGCGCGCCAAAGCGTCATGGCGGCTCGAATGGGCGAATTCTATTCCAATGCAGAGTCGTTGAAGATGCTCACCTCGGGCAACGCGGAGCTCTTCGAAATGGCCGGTGACCGCAATCCGTACGGATCGGCGCGACTCGGCGTCGTCGCGCCCGATGCGTGGGCCGATCTCCTCTTGGTCGACGGCGACCCGCTGGCCGACATCTCGGTGCTGTCGGATCCGGACCAGAACCTGAAGCTGATCATCAAGGGCGGCAGGGTTTTCAAGAACACTCTGCACTAGGCCACAACCGCATCCCGCCGTGCTGGATCGCGCCGATGATGCTCGGCGCGTACTGCGTTTCTCAGAAAGCGACAATGACTATGACCGACGACTGGTCGAGCAACGAGGTCACCGCACCGGTGCCGCGCGTACTCGACGACGGGGAAGCACTCCTCGTCGCTGAGGACATCGGGGTGCGGGCATCGTGGGGCCACATCTACGGTCCAACCAGTTTGCGTGTCGCCGAGGGCGGCGTGACGGTGCTGGTCGGGTCCGGCGGACGGGGTCGGACGGCGTTGCTGCTCACCCTCGCCGGTCGGATGAAGCCGACCTCGGGAAGCCTCACCGCATTCGGGCGGCGAAACGATGCGCGTCATCTGTTCGCGCGTGCCGCGATCGCCGACATCGACGAAGTGGACGGAATCGAGCAGGCCATCCGGGTGCGCGATGTCGTGACCGAGCAGATCCGGTGGCATGCTAAGTGGTACAAGTGGGTTCGGCAAGCCCGTCAGGAAGACCTCGAACGCATCTGCGCGCCGGTCTTCGGAGATCTGTCGCTTCCCTCGATGGACGCCTTCATCGAGGAACTGCCGGAACTCACGGCGAGCCTGTTTCGCATCGCGGTCGCGAATGTGGCGCGTCCACCCCTGCTCGTGGTCGGTGGAGTGGATCGCCTCGCTCGGATCGAGAGCACCCGGATACTCACCGAGCGGCTCGTCGACCTGGGACGGAATCAGACCGTCGTCACCGCCGACGTCAACGGTGTGCACGCCGGAATCGGTGTGCGCGAAGCGATTCTCGTCGACAACCTGACCGACCAAGAATTCGTGAAGCTCGAACAACAGGAACGGACCCTCTGACATGCTTGCTGCGTTCTCGCCCGGCAGCGACTTCAAACGCTATTACCGAGGGCAGATGCCACGACTGGCACTCATCGTCATCGTGTTGATGCCGTTGATGTATGGCGCGCTCTATCTGTGGGCGTTCTGGAATCCGTTCGACGCGGTCAACAAGATCCCGGTGGCGATCGTCAACGCTGACCAGGGTGCAACAGTGCAAGGAAAGCCACTCAACGCGGGCAAACAGGTCACCGACGGACTCATCGCCTCCGACCAGCTCGATCTGCACGTGGTGTCCGCGCAAGAGGCCAAAGACGGTGTGGAACATGGGAAGTACTACTTCTCCATCACGCTGCCCGAGGATTTCAGTGCTGACATCGCGTCGCCTGCGAGCGGTGACGCACGATCGGCGCAACTGATCTTCACCTACAACGACGCCAACAACTACCTCTCGACGGTGATGGGGCAGGACGCAGCCGAACAGGTGGTGAACAAGGTCGGCGCGCAGGTCGGCGCGACCACCTTCGACATCGTCATCAATGATGTCACCGGACTCATGCCCAAGCTGACGCAGGCTCAGCAGGGAGTCAACAAGCTGAACAACGGTATGCAGCAGGCCAATACCGGTGCCGGTGAGCTGGCGACCAATCTGGTCACCGCCAAGAACGGTGCGGCCGAGCTCGCCGGGGGCCTCAACACGCTCGACGGTGCTGTGCAGCGCGCCACCGACCCCGTCCTCGCGGCGCTCAACAACTCCGGCAACGGTGGTCTGACTCCCGCCGAACTGAACGCGCTCGTCACACGATTGAGTACGGGGACAACGGCAGTGGCGAATCAGTTGGGTACGGCTGCGACCGCACAGTCGCAGGCATCGCGGGCGGTGACGGGTGTCATGGCGCAACTGCGGGCCAACCCCGACCCTTCAGTACAGCGACTCGCCGATCTGCTCGCGCCCGCGCAGAGTGTGCTGAGGACCCAGGGCCTTGGACCCAATGCCAACAATCAGCTCACCGCGGTGCGCACCGACGCCGCGACCCTCTCGCAGCAACTGGGGAGCCCGCAGAGTCCGGTACGAATTGCCATGGGGCTGCTGCAGAACGGGACCCTTCGCAACGATGTGGTCGCGGCGCGGAGCGCGGCGAACGAACTCAGCTCGGGAGCAGGACAACTCAGTACCGGTCTCGTCGAGCTGAGCAATGGTGCCAACCAGTTGCGGGCCGGGACCGTGCAACTCGCCGCGGGAACCAACGAGCTCGCCGGACAAGTGGACGCAGGAGTCAAGGCGGTCCCGCAGTGGTCGCAGGAGCAGAAGAACGCGCTGGCAAACACCCTGTCGCAACCGGTGACGCTCGAGGAGAACACTCTCAACGAGGCCAAGACATTCGGAACCGGATTCGCCCCCTTCTTCCTCGGTCTGGCGTTGTTCGTCGGCAGCATCATCGCCTGGATGCTGTTCACCCCGTTGCAATCTCGTCCGATAGCGCAGGGTCTGGCGTCACTGCGAGCGGTGCTGGCGTCGTTCGCACCCACCTTCTTCGTCGGATTCCTGCAGGCCGCGATCCTCTATCTCGTAGTCGTGTTCGCGGTGGGCCTGCGACCGGTGTATCCCGTGGCGACCTTTGGCTTCATGCTGCTGATGGTCGCGGTGTTCTTGGCGATGATCCAGATGCTCAATGCCGTCTTCGGGCCGGCCGTCGGGCGCGTGGTGACGCTGGCGTTCCTCATGGTGATGCTCACCTCGGCGGGCGGGATCTATCCAGTGCCGACGACCACCAAACCCTTCCAGTACATCCACTGGGTAGACCCGATGACATATACGGTCAACGGTTTACGCCAGCTGACGGTCGGCGGCGTCGACCATCGCCTGTGGATCGCGATCGGTGTGCTGTCGTGCCTCACCGTGGTGTTCCTGGCCATCTCGACGTGGGCCGCTCGTCGAAACCGCCAATACAACATGGACCGCCTCTACCCGCCGGTCGAGGTCTAGCCGACATGTAACCGAATTCCGAATACATCCATCAGCACTGCACTTTCGATCGCACCGAACCCACCCGTATGTCCCGAGGAGGAACCCATGACCGATCTGTCCCACACCAACGCCCGCACGACCACCAACATCGGTGACACGCTGACGCTCAACCCGGTGTTCGTGCGCCCAGGCGAGGCAACCGAACTGCCGAAGTTCACCATTCCTGACGGAATGAGCCTGCCCGAGACGGCGTATCAGATCGTGCACGACGAGGCGATGCTCGACGGCAACGCACGCCTGAACCTGGCAACCTTCGTGTCGACCTGGATGGACGACGAGGCGCGCAAGCTGTACGCGGAAACCTACGACAAGAACATGATCGACAAGGACGAGTACCCACAGACCGCGGCCATCGAGGACCGGTGCTGGCGCATCATCGCCGACCTGTGGAACAACCCCGATGTCGACAACGCGATCGGGACGTCGACGATCGGTTCGTCGGAGGCCGCGATGCTGGGTGGTCTTGCACTGAAACGGCATTGGCAGGCCCGCCGCAAGGCCGAGGGCAAGTCGATCGAGAAGCCGAACCTGGTGTTGTCCACCGCGGTTCAGGTCTGCTGGGAGAAGTTCCTCAACTACTTCGAGGTCGAGCCCCGCTGGGTGCCGGTGAGCGAAGAGCACTTCGTCTTCGACGGCCATGAGCTGGAGAAGTACGTCGACGAGAACACCATCGGCGTGATCGCCATCCTCGGCGTCACCTACAACGGCCTCTATGAGCCGGTGAAGGAGATCTCCGCGAAGCTCGATGAGATCCAGGCATCGACCGGCCTCGACATCAAGATCCATGTCGACGGCGCATCGGGTGCGATGATCGCACCGTTCTGCCAGCCCGATCTGGAATGGGACTTCCGGGTGGACCGGGTGGTGTCCATCAACACCTCCGGCCACAAGTACGGCCTGGTGTATCCGGGTCTGGGGTGGATCATCTGGCGCGACACCGCCGCGCTGCCCGACAGCATGGTCTTCCACTGCAGCTACCTCGGCGGTGACATGCCTACGCTCGCACTGAATTTCTCGCGTCCTGGCGCGCAGGTCCTTTTGCAGTACTACAACTTCCTGCGCTTGGGCCGGGAAGGCTATCGCCAGGTTCAGCAGGGGTCGCTCGATGTCGCGCAATACCTTTCGTCGGCGATCGCCGAGATCGGTCCGTTCGAACTCGTCAGCAAGGGCGACACGATCCCGGTCTTCGCGTGGAAACTGAAGAAGGGGTACACCGAGAAGTGGACCCTCTTCGATCTGTCCGACCGGCTGCGCATGAAGGGCTGGCTGGTCCCGGCATACCCGATGGCCGACGACCTGGCCGATATGACGTTGCAGCGCATCGTTGTTCGCGCCGGACTGAGTCGTGATCTGGCCGACGCCCTGCTGCGCGACATCGAGGGTGAGGTCGTCTTCCTCGACAACCTCGAAGCGCCACTGCCGCGTGAGAAGGCCGGTTCACACTTCCATCACTGAGCACCGCGTGGTCGCGCTCGAGTCCGTTGGGCTCGAGCGCGAACAGCGGTGTCCGACGAGGAGATCGAATGCGTACGCACAACGACGGTGACCGGATCGGCGGGCCGCGATGACGGATACCACCGCGGATCTGGTCTTCGATCCACCACCGTCGTGGACACAGCGAATTCTCACTCCGACCCTCACCAAGCAGTGCAGCAGCTTCATGGTCGGGTCTGCGTTGTTTGCCGTGGGTTCGGCGCCCGGACTAGGGTCGCTGATGGGGGCGGCCAACGCCAATCTGTGCTTCTTCGTCGGTGCGTGGTTCTTCACCACCGCCGCCTTCATCCAGTTGATCACCGCCGGCCCGGTGACCGTTCCGGTCTCCTATGCGCCGGGAACGATGGTGCGGGCCGAATGGCTCGCGGCCGCAACGCAATTCTTCGGCACCCTGCTGTTCAATGTGAGTACCGGCGCGGCGTTGCAGGCCCACACGATCGCCGCGCAGAAGCACCTCGTGTGGACACCGAACGCCGAAGGGTCAGTTGCCTTCCTCTTCAGCGGGTTCTTCGTGCTGGTGGCCTACGCGCGCACCGACCGCATGTGGGCACCGGGAAGTCGGGACTGGTGGTCGGGCCAGATCAACATGATCGGCTGCCTCGCCTTCGGTGTGTCGGCGGTTGGCGCATACATCACCACCGACGGAGTGACCGTCGATGCGGTACTGGCCACCCTCGGCACCTTCATCGGGGCGATCTGCTTCTTCGTCGCGTCTCTCATCGTGTTGCCGGCTTTGCGTGCACCGACGTCGTGACGCCGGGAGACCAGTCTGGGTCGGGTTTGGACCCAACAGTTCTCGACCGGTGGCAGCGCGACAACGGGCGTGAAGGGGAACTCGGTGAGCATTGTTCGCGCCGTGTGCGCACTCGAGGTCGCAGCGGCATCGAGCAATACGCGGTTCTTGTCGAACTCGATGCAGCCGAACCAGACGACTTCGAGCAGTTGGTGTACTGGCGGCCGTTGTCCAAGCTGTTCGCGTTCTGCCTGTTGCAAACGCCGGTGCGTACTCGTCGAACCGCGAGCCGCATTCGCGACTATCCCTCGGACTTTTTCATCTGCGGCGTACAGACCCTGGGGTCGACAACCGGAACTGCCAACGGCCGCGAGTTCGCCGCGGGCGCTGGGCAAATCACCGTCATCGACAGCCGTCTGCCGTACGACCTGACCACACGCGGCACCACCGACGCGATCGGACTCTGGGTACCCACCGAACTGTTGGGGAGTGACATCGCTGCCGGCGCAACAACGGAACCACTCACACCCGACACCGTCCTCACCCGAGCCTGCGCGAGCCTCGTCGTCCGGTTGGCTCGCGACGCGGTCATCGGAGGAGCTGATGTGGACCTCGACACCGAGTTCGCTGCGATCGAGGTGATCCGGGCAATGATCGAACAAACCAAGTCGGCCGATGATGCTGTGTCCGGCGACCCGCTTCTCGTTCGTGCGGCTGTCAGCGATCTCATCGAACGCAACTTCCGCGACCCCACCTTCAACGCGGCGTCCGTGGCCGCGCTTCTGCACATGAGTCGGCGGCAGTTGTACCGAAGTCTTCAGGGCGAAGATTTCTCGCCCGCCGAGATGATCGTCACCCGGCGCCTGGAGTGGGCACGCAGCCTGCTTACTCAACCGGGCCAAGTCCGCCTGGAGGGCATTGCTCACGCAGCAGGTTTTCGTTCGGTGGCGACCCTGCGCAACCGCTTTCGGGCGCGCTACGGGATGACTCCGGACGAGTATCGTCACGCTCTGCCGGACGTCGGGCGCGGCGGAACGGCCGGAACCTGAAGACCGATGAGGCCCCCCTCGACGAACTCGTGAACAGCACAACTCAGGGTTGATGGAGGTCGGTCGCCGGAGGTCTCGTCGACGCGATCAGCCGTTCACTGCAGCTACGTTTCATCCGCAACCACGTCGAGTCGTCGATCCCGGGGGGTGGCTCGCCATCCAGCAGCATTTGGAGTCGGTGGAAATACACTCGCTCCGACAGCCCAAAAGCAATCCAGATGTCTTCGGGATCGCCTCCACCAAAGGGCAGCCATCGCAGCGCGAAGGCGAGCATGTCATCGCCATCCATACTCTTGCGGAATGTGTTGTCCACCCTGCCATTATCGCTGATGAACCATTAGTTGCGGTGGCAATGATGCACGAAAGCGCGGTCCCGAATCCCCGGTGGGGACTCGGGCTCCCCGTGCGGCGCTCGGCCGACCCTATTCGGCCGCCACGAAGGACACGAGCTTCTCCTGGACGATGTCCTGGATCTTATTCTGGTGCTCCTCGACGGACCCCTTGACGTGTGCGAGCTCCGACGTCGCCTTCTCCACGACCTCTCCGATGAGCTTGGCCTGTTCGATGGAGACGATGTGGAACTTGCGGTGCTTCTTGAAGTGCTTGTGCACCTCGCCGGCGATACCGCCTTCGAGCGCAAGCTTGCTGAGCAGATCCAGCTTCGCCTCGCCGGAGCCCTCGGAGAAGTCGAGGTCCGCGAGATCCACCCACACCGTGTTCGGCCGTGTCGTCGACTCGAATGCGTAGCGCAGGTTGGTCAGGTCGATGACGACCTGCCACAGGGTCTGCGATGCGTCGGGCTTGCCAGGCTCGGGGTTCCGGAATGGCTGAGCGCAGTTGCGGATGATGCTCAGCATCGCCGCCATCGCCTGTAGTTGCGACTCCGGCTTCGGCTGGACGCCGACGTAGTAGAGGGCGCGGGCGAAGCGGTCGGAGGCCAGGCACGTTCCCGGTAGTGGGTCGTCGCCACCGAGGCCTTCGTATTTCTTGACCAGTTCGAGCTGCTGATCGTAGGTCGGCGAATTGGTCATCACGAGGTAGTCTTGGCTGTGGTGGATCTCGATCTTGCCGTCGATGTATTCCAGGATCGCGGAATCGCCACTGGCATCATCGAGCGCCAGATGTAGTGCGGGCTTGCTGTGCCCGGTTGGATCGGCCATGGGAACGATCTGCGGCTGGTTCTTCTCGGTCCACGCCACGGCCTCGGCGACGGTCTCGAAGTTGTCCAGGTAGAACTGCAGCCAGACCGACATGGCCAGTTGTGGCTTCGAGTCGTCGGGGGTGCCGTACTCCGACTCGGCCAGCCACAGAATGTGCCCCGCCAGACCCCGTTCGTTGAGACCATCCGTGGACAGGACGTCGTAGACGCCTGCGATGACGCTTCCGTACTTCGCGGTCCATTTGAGCTTGCCCGAGACCCGGTCGTCGCGCTTGATCCCGCGCGGAAGCTTCCAGAGGTTGGTGTGGAGGTCCTGATGGAAGTCCATGTTCCGGCCGACGATCACCGAACCGTTGGCGTCGGGCCACATGACACGGGTGCACATTTCTTTCAGCGTCACTTTCCTTGAGGCGAACGGAGGTCGACGGCCGGGACGACGCCCCGACCGAGGTCAAGAGATCCTCCACAGCCAAGCTAAACGGCACGAGCGACCGCTGCGTCCCGCCTGCACCGGAATACCCGGTACATGGCACAAATGACGACTCGAATTGTCACAACACGCGCCACGCACGTGACAGTTCGGGCCGATCTGGATTTGTGTCGCAGGTGTGGCTTCTTCAGTGTGTGATTTCGCTTTTGGTCGTGACCGCTTGCGGGCATCGGGTGGTGAAATCGAATTTTCGGGACCAAAGTCCCTGTGCTGGATCGAGCGCAACAATGAAATGATGGGCCTATGGGGGCCGCTTAGCCACACGAAGGGATGGACGTGAACGCGCCGCGTTACGGGCTTGACCCCGCTGTCATCGAGCATTGGCACCGAGTGAACGGACCCGACGGTGGCTTGGGCCCGAATCGTTCTCGTCTTGCGCGTTCCGGTGGTCGCGGAGGCACCGCCCCTTATGCGGAGTTCGTGATACTCGAAGCCGAGAATCCAGATGATTTCGAACAGCTCCTGTATTGGCGGCCACTTTCGAAGATCGTCGCTTACAGCTTGTTGCAGACAGCAGTACGGACGCGCCGCACGAGTGATCAAATCCGCGACCATCCCTCCGATTTCCTCATCGTCGCCGTGCAGACGCTCGGCGGAACGACGGGACGAGCCAATGGGCATGAGTTCCGATCGGGTCCGGGCCGGCTCACGATCACCGACAGCCGACTGCCCTACGACCTGACGACCCACGGAGTGTCCGACTCCGCAGGTATCTGGGTGCCCACCGAGGTGCTGGGTGGAGACATCGCTGCCGGCGCGACGGTTCCCCCGACGGTGCCCGACACCCCGCTGACACGGTCGTGCGCCAGTCTCGTGTCGTGCCTGGCCCGTGACGTCGCGGTCGGAGGCGCCGACGTCGATCTCGACACCGAACTCGCCGCGATCGAGGTGGTTCGTGCAGTACTGGACCAGAGTGAGGAGCCCGATCGCCGCCCGGGAGATGATCCGGACGTCTTGCGCGCAGTCATCGTCGACCTCGTCGACCGCAACTTCCGCGACCCGGCTTTCGGTGCGACAACACTCGCCCGGCACCTTCACGTCAGCAAGCGGCAGCTCTACCGGAACCTCGAGGAATTGGACATGTCCTTGTCGGAGATGCTCAACGAGCGGCGACTGGAACTGGCGCGGACACTGCTGGCCGGACCGGAGCGGGTGCGCCTCGAAGGTATTGCGCGATCGGCCGGGTTCCCGTCCGTGGCCACCCTGCGCAACCGATTCCGGGCGCGGTACGGAGTCACGCCCGACGACTATCGGCGCGTCGCCGAAGAGGACGACGTGCCGGAGGACCGACATGTGGGGAGTGAGGCATGACCGAGGTCTATGGTGGTCCGCGCGCGCAAACGGTCGCATCCCACGTTGTTCCGCCGTACCTCTCGAACCGGCCGCAGGTTTCCCCGTCCGTGCTCGACCGCGATCGCGTGGATCGATGGATCGCCCGATTCGCCGGCGATTCGGATGCCGTGCAACGGTATCGCGGGCGGCGCGGTATGAACGAGCTACACGGACCGCTTCGCATCAGTTCAACCGATCCGGATGGCTTTGAAGCACTGATGTACGCGGAGCGGATCGGCGCGATCGAAGTGATCAACGGACTGTCGACAGCATGTTCGGTGCGTCGCATCGCGCCGGCCCCGGCGGACGAGGCGGCACTGGTTCTGCTCATCAATTCGGCGTCGGGCAGTGTCACCTCCCCGTCGGGACGTGACCGGATGGATTTCCGGGCAGGCCAATTGGTGGTTCTGAGCAGTCTCATGCTCGGCACCGTCACCCTCGATGACGTGTGTGAGACGATCCAGCTCCGCATACCGATGGTGGAGCTCGGAGAGGAGGTGGCTGCCAATCTCTCACGCTTCCAGCATGTCTCGCCCGACACGGCATTGGTGCGTGCGGTCACAACCTTCTTGCGCCGGCTCGCGCAGGCGGATTCGACCGGCAACGCCGGCGCCGCGGCCACGTCGGCCGCCCAGGGTGCCGCCGTCAATCTGGTGAAGGCCGTTCTCGCACAAGAGCTCTACCAAACCCACCGCTTGGACGACACGAACCGTACCGTTCGTGCCCGCGCCCAGGCGCTGATCGAGCAGCGTTTCCGCGACCCCGAGTTCGCGGCGCCACAGCTATCCCGTGAGCTGCACGTCAGTCGTCGTCAGATGTACCGACATTTCTCGGCTGCCGGCGAATCGCTCGCGGATCTGATCGCGAATCGTCGGCTCCAAGAGGTCCGTTCGGTGCTCCTCGCGCAGCCGCGGAAGCGGCTCGACGAGGTAGCGCGGGCCGCCGGCTTCGCCTCGACGTCGGCGATGCGCAATCGGTTCCGGCTCGCCTTCGGGATGACACCGGCCGAGTTCCGGTCGCGACGGCCGGATCGCGAGTCACCTACGGGTCGCGCGGTTTTCGGAGATGTATTCGACACGGATTCGTCTGCTTCCGAACCCGACGATCAGACGGTGCAAAGCGGCGAATAGTCGCTGCGCCCACCGGTCGTCGGGGAGATGAGGAACGTGCACGAGTTGAAGCCGGCATTCTCCACCCGCCCCCGGAGCATCCGCAGGGTCGACGTGGAGACCACCTTGTCACGCGAGAGGACAAATCCGGACAGGCGCGTCGGATCGCCGACCAAGGCAAAGCGATAGGGGTCGGTCGCCTTTGCGCCGTCGGAAATCCAGGCGACGATGTAGTTGGGCGCGTTGCCGGGATCGACGCTGACCGGGACCTGGGGGAACTTGACCGACAGCTGCGCTTTGGTCACCGGATCGACCACTGTTGCCCGTCCTTGGACGCCATTGGTCTGACCGGTGAAGGTCGTACAGGTGTTCTTCACGCCGATGGTCGTCGCGTTGATGGGGGTGTAGGTCGCCTTGGTGTCTCGCGCGCAAACGAGGTTGAAGAAAGCCGGGATCGCGGCCAGCTGCCACCAGGACCCGAGGTAGCGCGTCGTGTCGAGTTTGGCGATCGGCTTCAGCGGGGCCGCCGAGGCGGTGGCCGACGTCAGCAACAGCCCGGCCGAAACAAGGACACAGGTGACGAGCGCGGTGACTGCTCGACTCGTGTTGCGCATTGCTCGCATCGGTGAAGTTCCCTTCTCGTGGTTGATGTGCGAGCGATTCGGTGCGGGCCGGGGTGTGGATGGGTGGTGCTCAGATGCAAACGGCGGGCGAGGCATGTGCCTCGCCCGCCGTCGGCGGTGTTCAGCTGCGTTCAGCCGTTGTAGACGTCGTTCGGCTTCCAGGTGGAGACCGCCCAGATGACGATGATGTCGAGGACGATGATCAGGATCGCCCAGGCCGGGTAGTAGGGCAGCCACAGGAACTGGGCGATGATCGACAGCGACGCGATGATGATCGCCGAGACTCGGGCCCAGTCCGCGCCCACCGCGAGACCACCCGCGATGAGGACGGCGAGGATGCCGAGGATCAGGTGGATCCAGCCCCACGAGGTGAGGTCGAACTGGAAGACGTAGTTGGGTGTCCGGACGAAGATGTCGTCGTTGGCGAGGGCCGAGATGCCCTGGAATACGGCAACAAGCCCGGCGACGAACAGCAGAGCGGCGGCCACGATGGAGATGCCGAATGCAAAGCCTTGCTTGGCACCGCCTTGCGCCTGCTGATCCACGTTGCTCATGGTGATGGGTCCTTTCCCGAAGGGTGCGAACACGGAAGGTTCGGTCGAGATGATCCTGCATGTTCGACGGGTCTGTATCGCCCAAAATGGATGATTCCAACCCGGCTGAACTCAATGCCCGGGCGTCGACCTGCGAAATTGACGCTCTGAACTGCGGATTTAGTTGTCGCGACGGGTCGGGGTAAGCTATCGCAGGCTACACACGGGGTGTGGCGCAGCTTGGTAGCGCGCTTCGTTCGGGACGAAGAGGTCGTGGGTTCGAATCCCGCCACCCCGACGCAAGGTTGAGATTGCAGAAGAGGCCCTGGCCTGGAGAAATCCGGTCAGGGCTTCCTCGTTTCCGCACCACACACTGTGTCGAGTCGGACAAGCCGGGTGCTGCAGCACACAGGTTGTCACAGAGGACACAGAGTGTCGGCGGCGACGCGCCGTCACGATCCCGTGAGCGCAGCCCGGTTGCGCACCCGGCGCTGGATGTCGGCGATCTCGCGGACGCCCTCGGCGAGCATGCTGCGTTCCAGCGGCGTGAGTTCACTCATCACGACCAGGTCGCCTGGGGTGTGGCCCGCCCGGATCTGTTCGATCTGGCGTCGCATGCGGATGCGCTGAGTCAGGGAAAACACCTCGTGCAGGACCGACGCGTCGGCGCCGGCGAGTGACCCGGCATCGACGGCGCTGTGGAGCCGTGCGGGTGTGGGAGCGCACGTGACGCCGGCGGTGAGACCGGCCCAGCGTGCCGGGTTCACGACGGGGGAGACCACGTGGGTCTTGAGGTCCACGGTGTCGCTGCGACGCAACAGCGAGGGCCGGCCGGCGCGGACTCTCGGCTTGAGGGACAACGCGTCGAGAAGCTGTAGGCGCAGGGCTTCCGGGTGGTCGGTCGGCATCGACGCGTAGGCCGACGGTGCGGTGTGCAGGGCGGCCGGGCCGACGATGACCCGCCCGTCGATCAGCAGTGACGACATGATGAGTCCGCGATCGGACAACGGCTCGTCGAGCCACCCTCGTGCGGCCTCGGTCCAGGCGGTGGCAGATCTCGAGAACCGCGGAAGGTAGGCCACGGCGCCGTTGGAGTCCTCGGGCAGATCGCCGACGGCCAGGATCTCGTGTGTGCGACGCGCCATGTCGCGGAATTGGTGTGCACGACCGTCGTTCTCGTCCGACCAGCTCAGCGCGGAGTCGATGTCCGAGGACGGCATCGCCTCGCGACGGGCGATGCTCCCGAGCGTGATCCAGGCGAAGCCGTTCACTTCGGGACGATCGGCGAGCGACAACTCAACGGCGCGTCGTGCTGCGGTGTCGATGACCAAAGACAAGACACCGCTGGTGGATTCGGCATCCAGTCCGGAGCCGAACAGTTCGTCGGCAAGTCGGCGGATGGACTGGGTTTGCCGGGCGAGACCCTTCGCGTCGCGGGCCTCGGCGATCGTTCGCTGCAAGGACCCGCCACGGCTGGCGGCGACCAGCAGGTCGGTCTCGTCGAGCACCCCCACCGCCTTGCCACGCGGGTCGCAGACCGGCATGTGCCGAACCTGCGCTTCGAGCATCTCCAGCCAGGTGGTGATGGCGTAGCGGTCGGCGTCGACGGTGCGCGCCGGATGAGTCATGATCTGCGACACCGGAACCGACGAGGGCAATCCGGCCCCGCCAACTCGGTGGGTGACATCGCTCTCGGTGACGATGCCGAGACTGCCGTCCGGGTGTGGGATCAGCACAGCGGATTCGCCCGCCGAACCCATGGCGCGCACGGCGTCGGCAACCGGCGTGTCCGCGTCCACCACGATCGGTGGGCGCTTGACCAATTCCGCGACGCGGGTCGACGACGTCCAGCTGTTCGACGCGGGCTGGCGTGCCTCGATCGAGCGCCAGGCGTTGCTGGCGACGAAGGTCAGGCCGCAGCGACGGCCGAAGAGTTCGCGCATCGTGTCGGCCGGCAGTGCGATCACGACGGAGGGTTCGATCGCCCAGGCCGAGAATCGCGCGGCCGCACCGATGATCAACGGCAGGTATCCGAAGAGCTCACCGGGACCGATCATCTCGAACGCATCCGTGATGTCGTCGCCGGGTGCGGTCAGGGCAACCCGGCCGCTGTACAGCATGGACACGGCATCCGGTGCGCCGTCACCGTACTCGGCGACAACCCCGCCTGCCGGTATTCGCCGTACCTCAGATTGGTCTGCGACGCTTGCCAGTTCGTCGTCGCCGAGTTCTTGGAACGGCATCCGGGCGCCGAGGAACTCGGCAAGAGCGACGCCGGGTTCACTCACCGCTGCGGTGCGCCGATCCGATCAGGTCGGCACACTTCTCGGCCATGGTCATGACGGTGATGTTGGGGTTCACCACCGGGAGTTTGGGCATCGCCGACGCATCGAC
This sequence comes from Gordonia gummivorans, assembly GCF_022513585.1. GTDB lineage: Bacteria > Actinomycetota > Actinomycetes > Mycobacteriales > Mycobacteriaceae > Gordonia. Next base: position 134,997 of record NZ_JAKWBF010000003.1, on the reverse strand, counting down.
AACCCGTAAACCGCGGACTCCCTTGACTTTCAGGGTAGGGTCGAGGACCGCGAGGGGGTCGTCGGCCGAACCCATTCTGGCGGTACCGGCCGGGTGGTAGACGGTGTTGTGGGTCTTGTGGATGTAGTCGATCAGGTCCGCGTCGGTGACCGCGTCGGGTCCGGGTGCGAGTTCGCGGCCGATCCACTCCCGCAGGGGGCTCTGCTCGGCGATGGTCCGGGCCATCCGGACGCCGGCCAGCATCACCTTCTCGTCGTGGCCGTCGGGGTCGGTGAAGTAGCGCGGATCGACCTTCGGGCGATCCCGGAAGTCGCGGGAGCGCAGCCGCACGGTGCCGCGTGAGCGGCCCTGAGTTACGTTGGGGGTCAGGCAGAAACCGTTGTCGGTGGTCGGGTATCCCCACCGCAGCGTGTTCATGTCGAACGGGACGCTGCCGTAGTGCATCATCAGGTCCGAGTGGTCGAGACCCTCCTCGGTGGTCGCGAACAGGCCGATCTCCCACCACTGGGTCGAATCGGTGACCATGGGTTGGGCGGCTTCCCAGAACACCAGACCCTCGACGTGGTCGTCGAGGTTCTCGCCGACTCCGGGCGCGTCGACGCGGACATCGATACCCATGTCGCGCAGATGATCTGCCGGTCCGATCCCGCTGAGCATCAGCAGCTTCGGTGTGTCGATGGCCCCGGCGGTGACGATGATCTCGCGGCGTGCGGTCACCTCGTCGTAACCGGTGAGGTCTGGCCGCTGGAATCGAACACCGGTGGCACGCAACGCGTCGTCGATCAGGATGGTGCTGATCCAACTGTCCGTGAGGACGGTCAGGTTGGGCCGCTTCCCGAGGATCGGGTGCAGGTAGGCGTGCGACGAGGACATCCGTTCGCCCGCCTCATTCGCATTGATCTGCAACCAGCCCGCGCCGTTGAGATGCCAGTCGTCGCGATTGAACTGCACGGTCGGCAGGTCGACCAGTGCTGCGGCGTCGAGGACGGCCTGACCGCACGGGTCATTCGGTGGCACGTCGCGCAGCCGCACCGGACCGTCGTGGCCGTGCGGAAAGCCTTGGTAGTCACCGTCTGCGACGTTGTTCTCCACTCGGGACACAAACGGGAGCACCCCGTCGGGACCCCAACCGGTGGCACCTGCCGCCTCCCAGTCACGCAGGCCTTGAGCCAACGGCCAGAAGGCGATACACGAGTTGTGCGATGAGCAGCCGCCGAGCACCTTTGCCCGTGCGTGCCGCATGAAGCTGTTGCCCTTCTCCTGTGGCTCGACGGGATAGTCCCAGTCATATCCGGAGTCGAGCAGGTGCATCCACTCCTTGAGCACCAGGATGTTCGGGTCGTCGACGTCGCTGGGGCCGGCTTCGATCAGACACACCGTCGTGTCCGGATCTTCCGAAAGTCGGGCGGCGAGAAGGCAACCCGCCGTTCCGCCGCCGGCGATCACGTAGTCGTAGGTGGTCATGGACAATTCACCCTTTCTCGACGCTGGTGCAGATCATCGACGGATTCACAGTCCGCCGCCGATCCGATCGGCCACCGACGCGCTGGAATGTGAGGCGAGAACGCCGATGTGGCGACGGCCCTTGACGAGGTACCAGATGAACCCGGCACCGAAGATGATGCCGATGTAGACGAAGGCGCCCCACGTGTTGTACCAGGGGGTGCCGTACACCGCCTCGCGCGGCCAGGCGAGGTTGAGGGACATCCCGACGCCCCACACCACGGCGGCGATGTTGATCACGATGCCCCAGCGGCCCATCGTGAAATACCCGCCCGGGGCCAGATCCTTCGGTGGCCACTCACCACGGAAACGCTTCACCAGCATCGGACCCGTCACCAGCAGGTAGGCCAGATAGATCATGATGATGGCGATCGAGGTGAGCACCGTGAAGATGTTGGGCTGGTTGATGTTGATGACCAGGATGAGCACGGCGACGATCCCGATGACGAGCGACGGGATGACCGGGGTCTGACGAATGGGATGCACCCTGGCGAGTTTCTCGCCGAAGGGCAGGGCGTTGTCGCGGGCCATGGCGAACATCAGCCGGATGGCGGCGGTGTGCACGGCGAGCGAACACACGGTCACCGCGACGACGATCGCCACCAGGAAGATGTCGCCCATCGGGCCCCACATCACGGACTCCACGATGTACTGCAAGCTACCGGAGGATTCGCCGAGTTGCGGATCGTCGAGGTTGGGGGCGGCCATGATCGCGAACACCAGGATCGCACCGCCGATCACGAAGGACGCAAGAATGGCCCGCAGGATGGCCTTGGGTGCGGTGCGTCGCGGTTCCACGGTCTCCTCGCCCAGCGAACTGGCCGTGTCGAATCCGTACATGACATAGCCCGACGCAAGGGAGGCAACGAGGAAGGCGCCCAGGTAGCCGCCGCTCTCGCCCGCGCCGTAACCGTTGGTGGAGAGGAAGACCTGCGGACCGCGGGTGATGTTGCAGGCCAAGATGATGGCGATGAGGACGGCGGCGATGAGTTCGACGAACACTCCCACCGAGTTGATCAGGGCCATCAGTTTGACACTCCACGCATTGATGGTGGTGGTGAAGGCGATCATGATGGCGCCGAGGATCACCGCGTTGACCGCGGCGTCGGTGGTGTTGTCCGCACTCCCGTAGAACTGGAAGCCGCTCCAGAGTCGGGGCAGGTTGAGTTGCAGGGCAAGGACGACGGCGGAGAGCGTGACGACCGACGCGGTGAACATCAGCCAACCGGCCGACCAGCCCACGATCTGGCTGCCGAGGCGTTTGGCCCAGTTGTACACCGACCCGGCCACCGGGTACTTGGCGGCGAGTTCCATGAAACACAGTGCGACACAGAGCTGTCCGACGAACACCATCGGCCACGACCACAGATACGCGGGCCCGGCAGTCCCGAAACCGAACCAGAAGAGCTGGAACGTCCCGGTCAGAATAGAGATGTAGCTGACTCCGGCGGCGAAGCTGGCGAACTTCCCGATGCTCCGGTCGAGGGACTCCTTGTAGCCGAAGTCGGAGAGGCCGTGGGATTCGTCCGCGTCGCCGGCGGACAGTGGTGCGGGATCTGTGCTTATCAGTCGTCCTTCTCGTGGGTGAACCACTGCGACGCCGACGGCGCGGTGTTGTGCCAGATATGTTTGGTTTCTTGATATTCGGCCAGCCCGGTGGGTCCGAGCTCCCGTCCGTTGCCGGACTTGCCGAATCCTCCCCATTCGGCGGCAGGGGTGTAATAGCCGAAGTCGTTGAGCCACACGGTGCCGTGTCGAAGGCCGCGGACCATGTGTTCGCCGACCGCGTCGTCGGATGTCCGAACTCCCGCGGCGAGACCGTAGTCGGTGTCGTTGCCGAGCGCGAGGGCCTCCGCTGCGGTGTCGAAGCGCTCGACGGTGAGGATGGGACCGAAGGTCTCGTCGCGCACGATCGCCATCGACCGGTCGCAGCGGTCGAAGATGGTGGGCGCGAACCAGTATCCGCCGGGGTCGAGGTCATCGCGCTCGGGAGGTCCACCGCCACAACGTAAGACAGCGCCCTCCTCGGTTGCGGTTGCGACGTAGCTGTTCATCTTGTCCAGTTGCGCCTGCGACACGAGCGGACCGGTCTTCGATGCGGGGTCCAGGCCGTCGCCCATGCGGATCTGCCCGGCCCGCTCCACCAGGGCGTCGACGAAGCGGTCGGCGATCGCACTGTCCACGATCAGCCGTGTGCCCGACGAGCAGACCTGGCCGGAGTGCAGGAAGACGCCGGCCAGGACCTGTTCGACGGAGGAGTCCCAGTCGGCGTCGGCGAACACGATGTGCGGATTCTTGCCGCCGAGTTCCACCGCGACCTTGGTGACATGCTTGGCCGCGGTCTCCGAGATGATCCGGCCGGTCGACAATCCGCCGGTGAACGAGATGAAGTCGACGTCGTCGGTGTCGGTCAGTGCGGTGCCGAGACGCGAGCCGGCTCCCTGGACGAGATTGAGTACGCCGGGTGGCACGCCCGCCTCCTCGCACAACCTGACGAAGGCGATGGTGCTCAGCGGCGTGACCTCGCTGGGCTTCGCGATCATGGTGCATCCGGCGACCAGTGCCGGCGCGATCTTCCAGGAGATCTGAAGCAGCGGGTAGTTCCAGGGGGCGATCAGGACGCAGACGCCGATCGGCTCGTGGACCACCCGGCTGATGACGCCCGCGACCCCGACGTCGACGAGCCGATCGGATTCCGTTTCGGCCAGACTCGCGTAGTAGCGGAACACGGAGATCACGTCGTCGATGTCGATCTCGCTCTCCGCCAGGGTCTTTCCTGTGTCGAGGGTTTCGATGCGTGCGAGCTCGGCCTTGTCCCGGACGAGCAGGTCGGCGATCCGGCGGAGGAGATCGGCGCGTTCGGCGATCGGGGTGGCCGGCCATTCGCCGGCGTCGAAGGCCGCGCGGGCGGCGGCGATTGCGTCCGTGGCGTCGGCGGGTGTGGCTTCGTCGACGACGGCGAACACCGATCCGGTCGCGGGGTTGATGATGTCCCGGGTGCCGCCATCTCCGGCTGCGCGCCAGCGGCCGTCGATATAGAGATGGTGGTCGCCGACGTAGAGATGGTGGTCTCCGACCAACGGCGAATCGAGTGGGTCGACAGAACTGCTGGATGTCACGGGAATTTGGCCTCTCCGCGGCGGTGATCAGGACCGTTGGCGTTCGGATGTGGGTGTGGATATGCCGGGCAGAGCCGCGACGTCGCGATACCCGGAAACGTAGCGGTGCGTCGGGTCCCATCATCTTGCGTATTGCCCGCGCGCGGGTGTGTGACGATGGCCACATGGCAACTCTACTCACATCAGACGAGCTCGAGATCCAGATTCTGTTCACCGAATCGCTGCCGGAGGTGGTGGCGTTCGTTCGGGAGGTGATCTCTGACCGCAGTCCGCTCACGCTGCTGACCGGCGGAGACAGCAAGGCCTACGTGGTCAACCTGGCAAATCTCAGGCAGTTCGCGCTCGACGATCACGACGCCGACACCGACGAGCTCGACCAGAGTCGGGTCACGGTGCTCCTGACGATGGCCGAGGTGAAGGCGGCCGGCTGTGGCGGCGAGTAGCGGGCGTTCGCCGGTCGTCGTCCGCACCGACGGCGAGGTGACCATCGTCGGGATCAATCGCCCAGAGGTCCGCAACGCCGTCGATCGTCGGACCGCGCACGATCTCGCCGACGCGTTCCGTGCGTTCGACGCTGACCCCGGCCAATCTGTCGCGGTGCTCTACGGCGAGGGCGGGACGTTCTGCGCGGGAGCCGATCTGAAAGCGATCGCGGCGGGTGATCCGAACCGCGTCGACCCGGAAGGCGACGCGCCGATGGGGGTCTCGCGAATGCGATTGTCCAAGCCGGTGATTGCCGCGATCTCCGGCCATGCCGTGGCCGGTGGACTGGAACTCGCCTGCTGGGCCGACTTGCGCGTCGCCGACGACGACGCCGTACTGGGCGTCTTCTGTCGACGCTGGGGCGTGCCACTGATCGACGGTGGGACGGTGCGGTTGCCGCGACTCATCGGTCACAGCCGCGCCATGGATCTGGTCCTCACCGGGCGTGCGGTGTCGGCCGGCGAGGCGTTGAGCTTTGGTCTGGTGAATCGTGTTGTTCCACACGGAGAATCGCTGGATCGGGCGGTGCAATTGGCGCATGAGCTGGCCACCCTGCCGCAGACCTGCCTCCGGCACGACCGGATGTCGATGCTGGAGCAGGGTGGCTTCGACACGGCCGACGCCATGCGCAACGAATTCGCCCACGGCCTGGAATCCCTTGCCGCCGGGGCGGTATCGGGTGCGACACGCTTTGCGGACGGGGCCGGCCGCCACGGTGAATGATCCGCGGATTTTTTCGATAGATGAGTGTAGAGAGCTTCACACACCGAGCTGATCGGCGAGATCGAGCAGGCTCGAGGCGTGAAAGTCGTTGTGCGGTGAGCCGGAATCGTCCTTGGGTGCGCCACCCCATTCGTCGGGTCGTTCGATGAATGCGGAGCGGAGGCCGTGGGAGCGGGCGGCGTCGAGGTCGTGCTGATGGGTGGCCACCATCATCACTTCGGCCGGCGAGCACTCCATGAGTTCGACCAGCCCGCAATAGACTTCGCGGGCCGGTTTGTAGTGATGCCAGAGGTCGGAGCCGCCGATGAAGTCCCATCCGAAGCCGTTGTGTTTGGCCATGGCCGTCAACAGCGCGACACTGCCGTTGCTGAGTGCGCACACGGTGTATCCACTCTTGAGCCGCTGGAGTCCGGGGGCGGAGTCGGGCCAGCCGGGAATGGTGCGCCAGGCGCCGAGGAGGTACTCGGCCCCTGTGTCGTCGAGGCTGATGCCGAAGGCGCGCGTGACGTCGGCGAGGGTCTCCCGCTGCAGGTCGTCGAGGCCGCGCCACGGTAGCTCGCCGGATTCGACGCGAGCCAGGATCGGGGCGTAGCGCCGACGCCATTCGCGGGCGAACTCGGCGGCGTCGACGTCAGGCACGGCGTTGCGGACCGCGTCGGAGATACCGCTGAACCAGTCGGTGACGGTGCCGAAGGTGTCGAAGGCCAGGACGCGGACGTCGGCGGCGCTCACTTGGGAGACATGCCGGGATCAGGTGGTCTCGGTGGCCAGCTGCGGAAGGGAATGGTCGGCGTCGTACTCGGCGTCGCCGTGGGACACCGGGGTCAGCGTGAGCAGGCTCGCCTCGGGGCGGCAGCAGAATCGTGCCGGTGCATACGGTGAGGTGCCCAGGCCCGCGCTGACGTGCAGCTTCGTGGTCGCACCCCAATTCGACGGCCCCTTCACCCGCGATCGGTCGAGGTTGCAGTTGGTGACCAGCGCACCGAAGAACGGCAGGCACAACTGTCCACCATGGGTGTGGCCCGCCATGATCAGGTCGTATCCGTCGGCGGCAAACCGGTCGAGCACGCGGGGTTCGGGCGAGTGGGTGAGGCCGAGCCGCAGGTGGGCGAGAGGGTTGGGCCGACCTTCGATGGTCTCGTAGCGGTCGCGTTCGATGTGCGGGTCGTCGACACCGGCCGCCACGACGCGCACGCCACCGACTTCGAGTTCGCGCACGGTGTGGGTGGCATCGAGCCATCCGCGCTCGGTGAACGCGGCGCGTAGGTCTTGCCAGGGCAACGGATCGCCGTGGGTGCGCTGGTGATCCTTCTTGAAGTACTTGAGCGGGTTCTTCGCGCGCGGACCGAAGTAGTCGTTGGAGCCGAAGACGAACAGGCCCGGGCGCGACAGCAGACCGCCGAGCGACTGGATCACCGCGGGCACGGCCTGCGGGTGGGCGAGGTTGTCGCCGGTGTTGACCACCAAGTCGGGTTCGAGAGACTCCAGCTCCGACACCCACGCCTGCTTGAGGCGCTGGTTGGGCATCATGTGCAGGTCGCTGATGTGCAGCACCCGCAGCGGCGTGGCGCCCGGTTCCAGGACGGAGAGCGTGGTGTGACGCAGCGTGAATGCGTTGCGCTCGATCACCGTCGAGTAGAACAGGCCCGCCGCCGCGAGACCCGCACCCGCGGCAAGGACGCGGCCGGAGGCTTTCGGTGTGAGCGCGGACCGGAGCGCGTCCACGCGGCTGTCGAGTTGGACCATCTGCTCAGGATACGCAGCCGGGAGTTGATGGGGCACCCGGATACGCGGTCAGCCGGGGAGCTGGATCACCACCGGTCCGACGCCGGGTACCTGAACGGTGGTCTCGGTGGGGCCGTTGTTGTCGCGGGCTCCGCGTCGGCCGTTGCTCACGTAGATCGTGATCACGCTCCCGGGCATCGCCGAGTCCGAGGGGGCAGTGAACACCACCGTGCCCTGCGGGCGGGAGCTGTCGACGTCGAGCTGGTTGACCTTGAACCCGGCAGCCTGCAGACGCGAGGTCGCCGCGCTCGCGGTGAGCCCGCTGACCTGCGGGATGCGACCACGACTCGTGCCGTTCAGATACGCGGGATCATTCGGTGGCAGCCGGACGGGACCGAACTTGGTCGCGACCGGGAGCATCGCCTGATACCAGGTGCGCGCGGGTTCGTAGCCGCCGTACACGTTGCCGTCGTAGCAGGAACGCAGCGGGCTGGTGCACACACCCTGCGGGTTGGGGCCGTCGCTGTAGACGTAGGCGGCACCGGCGATCTGGTTGGTGAACCCGACGAACGCCGAACTGCGGTGCGCTTCGGTGGTGCCGGTCTTACCGGAACTCGGCAGTGTCCAGCCGATGGTGCCGGCGGCCGCGGCCGACGTGCCGCCGCGGTCGTCCTGGCTCATCGCGTTGGCGAGGGTGTTGGCCAGACCCGGCTCCACCACCTGCTCGCAAGCAGGCGTGGTGAACGGGACCGCGGTGAGCGCCGGCTGGCCGTTGGGGCCCATCACCGGGTTGCCGTACTGGTCGCGTTTGATCTTGCTGATCGACTTGATCGGATTAGGCGGGCACCAGGTGCCGCCCGACGCCAGCGTCGCGGCGACGTTGGACAGTTCGAGCGCGTTCAGCGGCAGCGGTCCGAGCGTGAAGGAACCGAAGTTCCCATCCTTGACGTACTGCGCCATGCTCTTCTCGCCGAAGCCCGACGACCCCGGAATGGTGTACGAACGCAGACCCAGGCGCACCGCCATGTCGACGGCGGGCTTGACCCCGACCTCCTGCAGCAGCTTCACGAACGCGGTGTTCGGCGACTGTGCGAGAGCCTGCGTGACCGACATCGACGCCGGGTACTTGCCGTCGTTCTTCACGCAGTAGGCGTTGACCGGGCAGCCATAGCTGCCGCCGCTGTTGCCCATGCCGTAGACGGCGATCGACCCCGGAACCTGGATGTTGGAGCCGGCACCGAGCCCCTTCTCCATCGCCGCGGCGACGGTGAAGATCTTGAAGACCGAGCCGGCGCCGTCGCCGACCATCGAGAAGGGTTGTGGCTGGACTGTCTGACCGGCCCGGAGATTGAGTCCGTAGTCGCGGCTCGACGCCATCGACAGCACGTCGTGGGAACGCTTACCCGGCCGTATCGTGCTCATCACGTCGGCGACGCCGTCTGCGTCGGGGCTGGCCTGCGTCTTCACCGCGCGGGTGGTGGATCGCTGGATCTCCGGATCGAGGGTGGTCCGGATGATGTAACCCCCGCGCATCACCGAATCCCGGGACAGCCCGTTCTCGGCGAGGAACTGCATGGCGTAATCGCAGAAGAAGCCGTTGTTGCCCGCCGCGATGCACCCTTGCGACGGAGTCCGGGGGCGTCGCAGGACTCCCAGCGGGGACGCCTTGGCCGCGGCGAGTTCCGCGGAGCGTTCCGGGAAGTTCTGGATCATGGTGTCCAGCACGGTGTTTCGACGTTCCATTGCGGCGTCGGGATTGGTGTAGGGGTTCAGTGCCGAACTCGACTGCACCATGCCGGCGAGCAACGCGGCCTGCTGCAGGTTGAGGTCCTTGGCGGGGATGCCGAAGTACGTCTGCGCGGCGGCCTCGATGCCGTAGGCGTTGTTGCCGAACGGGACGACGTTGAGGTAACGCGTGACGATCTGCTTCTTGGCCTCCTGCTTGGCCGCAGCGTCGTCGAGTCCTTTGTCGCGCTTGGCCTGATCGATCAGCGACTGCTCCATCGTGAGAGCCATGCGCACCTCGCGCAGCTTGCGCGCCGGTGTGGTCTCGATGGCCGTCTGACGTTCGGCCTCGGTGCGCGCGAGCACGAGTAGCTGGAAGTTCTTGATGTACTGCTGGTCGAGGGTCGACGCGCCCTGCTGCACCTCACCCGACGACGAGTTCTTCAGCGCGGCGCGGATGGTGCCCTTCCAGTCGACGCCGTCGTGTTCGAGGAAGCGTCGGTCCTCGATGGAGATGATCGCGCGGATCATGTCGGGCGAGATGTCGTTGTAGCCGACCTGGTAGCGGTACTGGTCGTAGAGCACCGCGATCGGTTTGCCGGTGACGTCGGTCATGGTGGTCACCTCGGGCAGCGTCCCGTTGAGCAACTCCGACGAGACGTTCTCCACGGCGGCCGCGGCGCGGTTGGACATGACGCCGACACTGCTCGCCACGGGGTACAGAAGACCGGCGACGAGCACGCCGGAGAGAAGGCACGCCCATACGAGCGACCACAGCTTCTTCGAGATCACACACGACAGAGTACGTGTGATTTCTGAGACATTGCCGCAGCACGCCCATCGATCGCCTTAGAGAGGTGAGCTCACGGCGCGACCTGCGAAAACAATCGTGGCTTGCACGTATGTGCCATTTTCTTTCGCCCAGGGGTTGCGCACCCATGCACAGATCCCTAGATTGAGTGCAGAATGTGACTCACCTAACAATCGCATCGAATAGTGGTCTGAGCAGCGCGATTGACGGTCTGCATTCTCTGAGTGTTCTGGACAACGACAGACAGGGGTCGGCGGATGGCGACAGCGGCAGTTTCCACCGGAGAAGAACGCTTGACCTGGGTGGCGCAAGCCCGCTGCAGAGGGGGAGACCCCGATGAACTTTTCGTTCGGGGAGCCGCGCAACGCAAGGCCGCAACGATCTGCCGTCACTGTCCGGTCCAGCTCGAATGCGGCGCCGACGCCCTCGACAATCGCGTCGAATTCGGCGTCTGGGGTGGCATGACCGAACGTCAGCGCCGTGCGCTGCTGCGCCAGCATCCCGAGGTGACCTCGTGGTCGGCGTTCTTCGCCGCACAGAAACGACGCCAGACCGCCGACGCGGTCTGAACTGCTGTCGGGTTCAGCCGCGTCCGGTGATCTGCTCGGCGACTGCGCGCAGGGCCACGGCGTCGGCGACCTCGAACGGCAGCGATGGCACCCCGACGAGTGGCACCCGCGGGTGCGACGCCGTGAAGCGTTGGAGCAGATGCAGTTCGCGCTTGCCGGTCGCGGCGCGATCGGCGTGGATCTGCAGCACTCCGCGAGTCAGTTCGTCGGTGACGGAATCCAGCGCGACGTGGGCCGACTCCTCCGAGATGGACGTCAGGTTCGGATGCGTGCGGTTGAGGATCAGGCCGGCCAACGGCATCTTCTCCTCAGACAACCGGTCGACGAAGAAGGCGGCCTCGCGCAGGGCGTCGGCCTCGGCGGCCGCGACCACCGCGAACTGGGTGCCGGGCTGCTTGAGCAGTGCATAGGTCTTGGCGGCCCGGTCCTGGAAGCCGCCGAACATCGAGTCGAGTGACTGAACAAACGTGGCCACGTCGCGCAGCATGTCGCCGCCGATGATCGTGGACACGCCGCGCATCGCCAGGCTCATCGCGCCGGTGACCATGCGTCCGACTCCGCGTCCGCCGCCGACCAGCACCTTCATCAGACGCCCGGAGAGGAACGAACTCATCCGCTGCGGGGCGTCGAGGAAGTCCAGCGCGTTTCGCGACGGCGGGGTGTCGACGACGATGAGGTCCCAGTGATCCTGCTCGATCAACTTGCCGAGCTTCTCCATCGCCATGTACTCCTGCGTCCCGGAGAACGACGACGCCATCGTCTGATAGAAGGAGTTCTCCATGATCGCCGCGGCGCGGTCGGGCGTGGAGTACTCGAGGACCATCTCGTCGAAGGTGCGGCGCATGTCGAGCATCATCGCGTCGAGGGTGCCCTTGGCGCCGTCTATGTCGACGGGCTGCGGATCGTTGGTCAGCTCCGACATCCCGAGCGACTGGGCGAGCCTGCGTGCCGGGTCGATGGTCAGCACCGCGACCGTCCGGCCCTGCTCGGCCGCGTACATCGCCATGGCCGCGGCGGTGGTGGTCTTGCCGACACCACCGGCGCCGCAGCAGATCACGACCCGGGTCTCCGGGTCGGTGAGGATCGCGCCCATCTTGAGGTCGAGTGGCATCACGCACCCGCTTTCTGCAGAAGGTTGGCCAACTCGTAGATCGAACCGAGGTCGATGCCGCGGTCCCCGAGACTCGGCAATTCGAGGGTCGGCAACTCCACCTCGTCGAGCTGCGCCTTGGCCACCTGCTGGGCCTGCAGCCGGATGGCGTGCTCGATGGTCTCGGTGAGCAGACCCGAGAAGTCGGCGTCGGACACCGGGAGTCCGGCGTCGGCGAGACCCTGACGGATGCGTTCGGAGTCCACCTCGCCCTCGGCGATCTGGTCGACCTCGGAGATCGGCAGATGCGCCGGGCTCACCCGGTTGATGATCAGGCTGCCGATGTTGAGGTTCTTGCCGCGCAACTCCTCGACCGCCTCGACGGTCTCCTGGATCGGCATCGCCTCCAGCAGGGTGACGAGGTGAACGATGGTCTCTTCCGAATGCAGGAGCCGCACCACACCGTCGCTCTGATTGCGGATCGGTCCGGTCTTGGCGAGATCGGCCATCGCCTTGGTCACGTCGAGGAAGTTCCCGATCCGACCCGTGGGCGGCGCGTCGACGACCACGGCGTCGTACACCCGATTGCCCTTCTTGTCGGTGTGGATGATCCGTTCCTTGATCTTGCCGGTGAGCAGGACGTCTCGTAGGCCCGGAGCAACGGTGGTGACGAAGTCGATGGCGCCGATCCGCTTCATCGCGCGGCCGGCGAATCCGAGGTTGTAGAACATGTCGAGGTATTCCAACAGCGCGTGCTCGATGTCGATGGCCAGTGCCGACACCTCGCCGCCACCCTCGGCAGTCGCGATCCGGGTGTCGGTGGGAGGCAGCGGCGGGAGGTCGAAGAGCTGCGCGATCCCCTGGCGCCCCTCGCATTCGACCAGCAGAACCCGCTTGCCGTCGGCGGCGAGAGCCAGCGCAAGTGCGGCCGCGACGGTCGTCTTGCCGGTGCCACCCTTGCCCGACACGAAGTGCAGCCGGGCGCGGTTGGCGGCCGACGGCCACTCGTTGCCGGCGAAGGAACTGTCGGCGGCGAGGCTGTCGAGCTCAGCGTCGTTCTTCGGGGGAGGGGACACGACGGAGTCGGACGCCTGGCCCGCCCCGGATGCTGCACCTTTTCCAATGGCCACGGCAACACCTTAACCACACGTGTGGACCGGTTAGGGTGGGTCCATGAGTGAAGTGACCGCCTGGGAGTACGTGACCGTGCCGCTGCTGACCCACGCCACCAAGCAAATCCTCGACCAGTGGGGCTCCGACGGTTGGGAATTGGTGTCGGTGCTGCCCGGCCCGACCGGCGAGCAGCACGTCGCATATCTGAAGCGCCCGAAGGGCTGATCCGTGGCGACCTGGACCGAACGACTCGCCGAACTCGGCCTCACCCTGCCTGCGGCTGTGGCCCCGCTGGCGAGCTACACGCCGGCCGTTCGCACCGGCAATCTCGTCTATACCTCGGGACAGCTGCCGATGGTCGACGGTGAGCTGAGTGTGCGCGGCAAGGTGTCGCACGGCGCTGAAGGTGTCGTGAAGCCCGAGCAGGCGCGCGCCGCCGCCCGGATCTGTGCGATCAACGCGCTGGCCGCGGTCAACGCCCTGGTCGGCATCGACTCGGTGGTGCGCGTCGTCAAGGTCGTCGGCTTCGTGGCCTCCTCGCCCGGGTTCTGCGATCAGCCGCAGGTGATCAACGGCGCGTCGGACGTGCTCGGCGAGATCTTCGGCGAGGCCGGTGTGCACGCGCGCTCGGCGGTCGGGGTGACGGAACTGCCGCTCGGCGCCTCGGTCGAGGTGGAACTGATCGTCGAGGTTGCCTGAGAGCGCGGTGCTCCCGAGGAACGCGCCTGGGACCCCTCACGGCGTGGTGACCCGGAAGTTGCTCCGATAAGCGCTGGGCGACAACGACATTCGATTGCGGAACTGGACGCGCAGGCTCTCGGTGCCCAGCCCGACCGCGCTCGCGACCTGGTCGACGGACAGGTCGGTGCGTTCGAGAAGCTGTGCGGCAACCCGGATTCGCTGTCCGGTGAGCCACTGGCCGGGGCTCATGCCGTAGGTGTCGGTGAAGCGACGGTTGAACGTGCGCAACGACATTCCGGCGTGGGTCGCGAGTTCGGCGTTACCGAGCGAACGTCCGAGGTTGCCGACCGCCCAGCGGGTGGTCTCGGTGAGCGGATCTGCGGTGGAAAACGTTGCCTGATGCTCGATTTCGGCGACCGCGGCGTCGTGCATGCTGTCCGCGGGCGGCATGAACTGCGCCTGACCGCCGGGGCGATGGAAGGCCACGACGGTGCGTCGGGCGAAGTCGCGCGCGACGTCGGCGCCGTGGTCGAGTTCCACGAGGTGCAGGCACAGGTCGATGCCGGCGGCGAGGCCCGCGCTGGTGAGGATGTCACCGTCGTCGACGTAGAGAACCGCGGGGTCGACGCTGATCGTCGGGTATCGGGCGGCCAGTGCCGCGGCGTCGAGCCAGTGGGTGGTGGCGGGCCGGCCGTCGAGCAGTCCCGCTTCGGCGAGAGTGAAGGCGCCGACGCAGATCGACGCGATCCGCACCCCACGTCGATGTGCCGAGCGCAAGGCGTCGGTCACCGCGCGCGACGGTGTTCGACGCGCGGCGTCGTGGTAGCCGGGGATGACGATGGTGTCGGCGTTCTCGAGGGCCTCGAGTCCGTGTTCGGTGTGCACGGAGACGCCGGCGCAGGTGGGCACGAGGCCGGGATGCTCGGTGCAGGTGCTCAATTCGTAGCGGGGCGGGCCGACGTGGCCGAACAACTGCACGGGCGCGGCCATGTCCATGAGGACGAGTCCCTCGGTGATCAGGACGACGACGCGGTGCGGTACAGGCGCTGGCATGAATCAAGGGTATATGGGCATGAATGCCACTGGCCCCGTCGTGTGCAACATCCGATTCTGGGTGGGTGACCGATGAGACCATTGTTGATGCACACATGAAGCAGCCGGCCGTTTACGACGACATTCGGGCCATCGCCCGACGAACCGTCGTACTCCTCTGTGCCGCACAGATCCTGGGTGGCCTGTCGATGGGTGCGTCGCTGGCGCTCGGCGCGATCCTGGGCGAGGAGTTGTCGGGGTCGGAATCGCTGGCCGGCCTGCCGACGACCGTGCTCACGCTCGGCGCGGCGGCGGCCGGATTGCCGCTGGCGGCCTTCGCCTCGCGTCGTGGCCGGCGGCCTGCCCTGAGCACCGGACTCCTGATTGCGGCTCTCGGTGCGGCGGTGGTGGCCACCGCGGTGGACCTCGGATGGTTTGCGTTGATGCTGGTCGGCATGGTCGGCGTCGGAGCAGGTACCGCGGTGGGCTTGCAGGCGCGGTTCGCGGCGACCGATCTGTCGTCGCCGCAGACCCGTGGTCGTGACCTCTCGCTGGTGGTGTGGATGACGATGGTCGGTGCGGTGGCCGGTCCTGCGTTGGTTCCCGCGGGTGAGCGGCTGGCGGGCTGGTTGGGTCTGGCCGATCTCGCCGGCCCGTTCGTCCTCGGTGCGATCGGCAGCGCAGCAGCGGCGACCGTGCTGTGGGCGGGTCTGCGGCCCGACCCCCTGCACGTGCTCGGAGGGTCGTCGGCGATGCCGGTGCGCCCGTCGCTGGGCGAGGGATTCGCGGTGATCCGCCGTACGCCCGCGGCCCGGGCCGCGGTCGGGGCGGTGGTGTCGGCCCACGCGGTGATGGTGGCGGTGATGGCGCTGACGCCGGTGCACATGCACCACGGCGGAGCAAGCCTGACCATCGTCGGATTCTCGATCAGCGCCCACGTCGCAGGTATGTACGTGCTGGCGCCGGTGATGGGAATGCTCGCCGACCGGGTGGGGCGGGTGCCGATCATCCTGCTGGGGCAAGGACTGCTGGTCGCCAGTTGTGTCCTCGGGTTCGTGTTCGCGCATTCGCAGACCGGTCTGGTTGTGGCGCTGGTCATTCTGGGCCTGGGATGGTCGGCGTCGACCGTCGCCGCCTCGACGCTGCTGACCGACAGCGTCGACGTCGCGGTTCGTCCGCCGGCACAAGGCGTTGCCGACACCACCATGAGTCTGGGCGGTGCGGTGGCCGGCGCGCTGGCGGGTGTCGTGGTCGGCGCGTTCGGTTACCCCACGCTCGTGTTGGGCGCGGGTGTGATCGCGGTGGTGACTGCGATCTACGTCGTCGTGGATGCGGCGGGTGCTCGGGTTAAGGTCGTCTCATCCCACGAGTGAGCCGACCGATGGATGGGGGTCTGGGCAGGTGGCATCCGAGCTGATCGGCCGAACCGGTGTCGTCACGCTGGCCATCGGGGGTCCGGACGTGCTCGGCGAGGTCGAACTCACGATGGCAGCCGGCACCGAGCGATTCCTCGCTCGCGCATCGGAATCCATCACCGAGGACGTCCCGGTGCTCGTGGTGGACGTGGAGGCCGGACGGATCGTCGTGGTCGAGCCGTGGGTGAGCCTGCCCCACTGACCGAATGACACCGCGACGCTGCAGCGTTCACCGTGGAATAGAGTGATCCCGATTGGCCGCAGTGGGCTGTTGGACGTGGGGAGAAGTACATGCTGGGTTATAACGTTCCCGAGCCCGACGAGGCGATGGTGATCTCGGGCAAGAAGTCCAAGGACGGCGGCATTCCATTCGATGTCGTTGTGGGCCATGGCAAGTGGGTGATGCCGTTCTTCCGCAAGGTGCGGTATCTGTCGATGGCGATGCACGAGGCGCAGATCCGCGAGGTGTGCGTGACCACCCAGGGCATCCAACTCGACGTGCGTGCCGTGATCGCGCACAAGGTGGGCAGCGACGTGGCGTCCATCGTCAACGCCGGCCAGCGTTTCATCTCCGAGCAGGAGAACGAGATGAATCAGCTCACCGGACAGATCTTTTCGGGCCATCTCCGGTCGATCGTCGGGTCGATGACCGTCGAGCAGATCATCCGCGAACGTGACACCCTGGCCCGTCAGGTGCTCGAGGCGTCGAAGCGGGAGATGGGTTCGATCGGGCTCGTGGTGGACTCGTTCCAGATCCAGTCCATCGACGACATGGACTCCGGCTACATCAGCGCGCTCGCGGCGCCGAACATCGCCAAGGTGCAGCGTGAGGCGGCCGTCGAGCGTGCTCGCGCCGATCAGGAGGCGTCGAAGGCGCAGCAGGAATCCCTGCGCAACCAGGCCGACTACGAGCGCGAGACGGCGATCAAACGCGCGTCGATCAAGGGTGAGACCGACAAGGCCAATGCCGAGGCGTCGCAGGCGGGTCCGCTCGCCGAGGCGCGGGTGAACCAGGAGATCGTCCGCGAGCAGTCCCTGCTCGCCCAGGCGCAGGCGGATCTGCGTGAGCAGCAGCTGATCTCGGAGGTCGTGAAGCCGGCCGAAGCGGAGGCCAAGCGCACCCAGATCATCGCCGAGGCCGACGCGAAGGCTGTGGAGATCTCGTCGGCGGCGGCGGCCAAGAACAACCGCATCGCCCTCGACCAGCAACTCATCGAGCAGTTACCCGCACTGGTCGGTGAAGTGGCGAAGGGACTGTCCAGTTCGAATCTCACCGTGTACAACGGCGCGGAGGGTTACAACGAGGTCATGACCGGCGTCGTCACTCAAGGTGCCGCCCTGCTGAAGTCGCTGCAGAGCGAGCTCTCGGGAACTGTTATCGATCCAGAAGAAAAATAGACTATATTGTTTGTATGGCAGCACCCGAACCCCGTCGGTCTGTTCGACGCCGTCCGCGACTGAGTGACGAGGCGGCAGAACATGTCCGCGAACTCATCGTGTCGGGTGGACTGCGTTCCGGTGACTTCGTCCGGCCCGAGGTGGTCGCCGAGGACCTGGGGATCTCGGCGACACCGGCCCGCGAGGGCATGCTGACGCTGTTGTCCGAGGGATTTCTGCGTACGGAACCCCGCCGCGGATTTGTGGTCACGCCGCTGAGCAGCGACGACATTCGGGATGTCTTTGTGGCGCAATCGTTGCTGGCCGGTGAACTCGCCGCGCGTGCTGCGCGCTCGATGTCGTCGGCCGCGGTGGACGAGCTGGCAGATATTCAGCGAGACATCGAATCTGCGGCGGATGCAGAGGATTTCGACGGTGTGGAACGGCTGAACCACGATTTCCACCGACGAATCTATGCCGCGGCTGGATCACCGAAGCTGTCGTGGATGATCAAGGGATCGCTGGGCTATGCGCCGCGCAAGTTCTTCGCATCGGTGGAGGGCTGGCCGCAGGCGTCGGCGCACGATCACCGGGCGATACTCGACAGCCTGCGCGCGGGAGATGCGGACGGAGCTCGGGCAGCGATGGCCCGCCACATTCGCAACGCGGGTGATCTGCTCGCCGATTCTCGTGCGGCGGTGGAGGAGTAGCGGCCTCGGGCTCAGCGGGCCAGGAAGTCGAGAACGGCCGGTCCTGCTTCGGGATGGCATTCGTCGAAGTATGCGTGTCGCGCGCCGTCGAAGATCCGCGTGTTCGCCTTCGGGATGCGGCCGGCGAGAATCTCGGCATTGACCACGGGCGCGAAGCGATCGTCCGAGCCGTGCAGGATGAACGTCGGCGCAGCGATGTCGGGGAGGACGGCCCAGGCGTCGTGCCCGTTGCTGGCCGCCAGATGCCGACGCCGCGCCTCGGGCGTGATGCGTGGATCTCCCAGTGTGGCATACGGTCCGGGGTTGAGTTCCTGCCATTCCGGCGTGTACATGAGGTCGGTCATGAACGCGGTCGCATTGGCCGACGCGAGGGCTCGGCGCACTGCCTGATCGCGTTCCACCGCATGGGTTCCACCCGGTGTCGTGCAGCCGAGGACGAGACGTCCGACGCGGCGCTGGGCGCGGGCGGCGACCCACTGCGCGGTGCGGCCACCCATCGATGTGCCGTAGGCGTCGAATCGGTCGATGTCGAGTGAGTCGAGTACGGCGAGAGCGTCGTCGGCGAAGAGTTGGGTGGTGTACGGCGCGGCGCCGAGATCGCTTCCGCCCGTTCCACGGTAGTCGAAGGTGATGGTGGTGTGATGCTCGGCGAAGTCGGCACGAATGCGATCCCACCAGTGGTGATTGTTCGCCTGCCCGGGGAGTATCAACAGAGCGGGCCCGGTGCCCCGGACCTGAACCGCGAGCCGCGTGCGGTCGGCGGTCCGCGTGATCTGGTGGTACTCCATGGCACACATGCCGGCGAGCAATCCCATCGGTTCAGCCCCGGTCCGCGAGGGCCAGTATACGTCGGGCCCGCGTCAGCACGGGTGCATCGATCATGTGACCGTCCAGGGCAACAGCCGAGCCCGAACCGTCGTCGGCGTCGAGAACCGCACGGGCCCAGGCCACGTCGGCCTCGGGCGGCGCACACGCCCGATGTACGTCATTGATCTGCGCCGGATGAATGCACAGCTTGCCGGTGAGACCGATGCGGCGGGCGTAGGTCACGTCGTCGATGAGGACCGACGGATCACGCAGTGCGGTGGTGACGCCGTCGATCGGCGCGGCGATCCCGGCGGCGGCCGCTGCGAGGACGAGCGCAGAACGGGCGGCGAGCAGGGCCGCGCGGTCGTCGGGCGATACCGACAACTCGGCGGCGAGGTCGATCGCCCCGACGGCGACCCGGACCACTCTGTCCACCGCGCTGATCTCCTGCGCCGCAAGGACTCCGCGCGCCGTTTCGATCAACGGGATGACCGGCGCCTTCGATTGCGTGGCGATCGAGGCGAGCCGGGCGGGATCGGACGCCTTGGCGGGCATGACGGCAGCGCCCCGCTCGATGATCATGGCCACATCGTCTGTGTGCCAGTCGGTATCGGAAGCATTGATGCGCACCACTGCCTCGTTCCCGGCGGCCAGCCACGCTGCAGCATGCTCGCGGGCGGCTTCCTTGTCGGCCGGCGACACCGCGTCCTCGAGGTCGATGACGACGACGTCGGCTCCGGCAGCGGCCGCCTTGTCGAAGCGTTCGGGTCGGTTACCGGGCACGAACAGGAAGCTGCGTGCGTCGGCGATGGCCAAGGTCATGACAGCGTCACCGTGCCCTCGGCATGGACTGTTTCGGCTCCCGAGACAACCCGCACGGCAACGGTATTGCCGTCGGACGGATTGCCCTCGACGCGGAAACGATCACCAAGAAACAGAGGTCGCTTCAGACGGAAGTCGAAGGAGCTCATCGTCTTTCCATCGGCGTATAGGCGAGCGAGATCGGCCATGTAGTTGGCAAGGAGCGGACCGTGGACGACGAGGTCGGGGTAGCCCTCGACGTCGGTGGTGTAGGGGAGGTCGTAGTGAATCCGATGGGCGTTCGAGGTCAGGGCGGAGTACCGGAACAGCAGCGGTGCAGTCGGAGTCGGCTCCGCGCTCCACACGGTCCCGCTGGGTGTCAGATCTTCGACGAGGCGTTCCACGGGGCGGGCCGTGGAGTTGTCGCTGCGGTAGACGAGATCTTGTTCCTCGATGAGCGCCGTCGCCCCGTCCTGCCGGTACTCGCTGCGCACGGTGACGAAAAGCATTGCACCCGAGCGGCCGTGCTTCTCCTTGACCGACGCGAGACTCGAGTGCTTCTCCGTCGGCACGTCGAGACGCAACGGCGTGGTCACGGACATGCGCGAGCCCGCGAACATCCGCCGGCGGTGGGGGATCGGCGGCAGAAAATGACCGTCTCGGGGGTGCCCATCTGCGCCGAGGGCATCGGTGGGCGGCCACTGCGAGAAGTAGATCCAGTGCCAGGGCATGGGAAGTTCGCTCCCCGAACCGAACGCGTCCTCGGTACCGAGTGTCGCCGCCAGTCGCTGTGCTTGCGCCGGGTCCAGGACGTCGTGCTCGACCACGGGTCCGGGGGTCCACTCGGTGATGTGGGAACTCAGGGTCGCCTCGTCGGCGGTCGTGGTATCGCTCATGGTCATTGGCCTTTCGCTGTCGGGTCGGGACTCTGAAGGACGCCATCGGCGAGAAGTCGCTGGATCGTCGCATCCTCGACGCCGAGTTCGTGGGCCAGCGCGACACTGTGTTCACCCAGTGCGGGAACGGGATCCATGCGAGCCTCGTCGGATCCGATGCTGATCGGGGGCAGGAGTGCGCGGACCTTTCCCGATTCGGTGCTGACGTTGCGCCACCGGTCGCGCCCTTCCAGAACCGGGTGGGCGATGAATTCTTCCACTGTGTTGACTCCGGCAAAGGCGATGCGTGCGGTGGTCAGCCGCTCGGCGAGGGTGTCGGTACTCAGATCCGAGAAGTGGTTAGCTACAACATGATTAAGTGCATCTCGGTTGGCGACGCGCAGCGAATTGGAGGTGAATCGCGGGTCTAGCGCCAGGTCGGCATCGTCGAAGACGATGGTGCACAGCCGCTGCCATTCCGGTTCGTTCTGGATGGCGAGGAGAACGACGTGATCGTCGGCCGCGGTAAACGGTCCGTACGGGGCGATGGTGGCGTGCTGGGCGCCGAAGCGGCCGGGCTGGCGCCCGGACCCGGCGGTGAAATGCATGGGCTGGCCGATCCATTCGGCGAGGGCTTCGAAGAGGGAGACCTCGAGTGTCGCGCCGTCGCCGGTGCGTTCACGGTGGAACAGGGCGGCGAGAACGCTGGAGAAGCCGTACATGCCGGCCGCGATGTCGGCGACCGAGACCCCGGCCTTGGCCACCTCGTCCGGGGTGCCGGTCAGGGAGACGAGACCGGTCTCGCACTGGACGAGCAGGTCGTAGGCCTTGCGGTCGGCCCACGGGCCGGTCGAACCCCAGCCGGTGATGGACAGGACGATCTTTCTCGGGTCCTGCGCTCGGATCTCCTCGGCACCGAGACCCAGCCGCTTGGCGGCGCCGGGACCGAGATTCTGCACGATGACATCGGCCTGGGCGGCGAGCTCGTGCAGAAGCGCTTGTCCGGCCTCGGACTTCACATCGAGCGCGATCGATTCCTTGGACCGGTTGAGCCACACGAAGTAGCTCGCGAGGCCGTTCACCGATTCGTCGTACTGGCGGGCGAAGTCGCCGGATCCGGTGCGTTCGACCTTGATCACGCGTGCGCCGAGATCGGCGAGCTGTCGGGTCGCGAATGGCGCGGCGACCGCGTGTTCCAGTGAGAGAACGGTGATTCCGTGTAGCGGAAGCACTTCAGAGGTCGATTCCGCCGCGCTTGACGAGTTGCTTGGCGATCACACCCTGCTGGATCTCGTTGGTGCCCTCGCCGACGATCATCAGCGGCGCATCCCGGAAGTACCGCTCGACGTCGTACTCGGTGGAGTATCCGTAGCCGCCGTGAATGCGGACCGCGTCGAGCGCGATCTCCATCGCCGTCTCCGACGCGAACAGCTTCGCCATGCCGGCTTCCATGTCGACGCGTGCGCCGGTGTCGAAACGCTCGGCCGCGTCGAGCAGAAGACTGCGTGCCGCATAGAGTTTGGTGCCCATGTTGGCGAGCATGTTGCCCACCGACTGGTGCTTCCAGATCGGGACGCCGAAGCTCTCACGGTCTTGGGCGTATTGCAGTGCGTCGTCGAAGGCGGCTCGTGCGACGCCGGTTGCGCGTGCGGCGACCTGCAGCCGGCCGACCTCGAGGCCCTTCATCATCTGCGCGAAGCCCTTGCCCTCGACCCCGCCGAGCAGGGCGTCGGCGGGCACCCGGGCGTCGACGAAGTTCAGCTCGCAACTTTCCACACCCTTGTAGCCGAGCTTCGGAAGATCCTTGGACACTTCGAATCCGGGCACCTTCTCCACGAGCAGGATGGAGACACCCGTGTGGGCGGGCTGCGCCGTCGGGTCGGTCTTGCACAGCAGCGCGACCAGTCCGGCCTTGCGCGCGTTGGAGATCCACGTCTTGGAGCCGTTGATGACGTACCCGTCGTCGTCGGCCACCGCGGAGGTGCGCATTGCCTGCAGGTCCGAACCGCCGCCGGGTTCGGTGAGTGCCATCGTCGCGCGCAGTTCGCCGGTGGCCATGCGCGGCAGATACTTCCCCTTCTGCTCTTCGGTGCCGAAGCGCAGGATCAGCTTGGACACCACGGTGTGACCACCCATCGCGCCGGCCAGACTCATCCACCCGCGCGCGAGTTCCTCGGTCACTTGCACGTAGCAGGGCATCGAGACCTCGGCGAACCCGTAGGGCTCCGGGATGGCCAGGCCGTAGATCCCCATCGCCTTCATCGTTTCGATGAGGTCTTCGGGGTAGGTGTTGGCATGCTCGAGATCGCGGGCGACGGGCCGGACCTGCTTGTCGACGAAGTCTCGGACGGTCTTGACGATGGCTTGTTCCTCGGCAGACAGGGTGATCATGGCGGTTCCTTAGGCGACTGGGCGGTCTATGGAAAATAGTCTATAGAGTTTGGGTGATTTTGTCACCCCTCCCGCCCGGCTGCCGTTTGATCGCCCCGAACTACTGTGGGGTGATGACGACCACTGACGGTTCGGAACAGCCCGCCCACCCCGCGTACGGGACATTGCGCGAGGTCACCCCGTTCGCGTCGGTGATCCTGTGCGACAACCCCGGGATGATGGAGCTCGACGGCACCAACACCTGGGTGTTGCGAGCGCCGGGAAGTGACGAATGCGTCGTCGTCGATCCGGGTCCGCCGAAGCACAAGGGGCACGCGAAGGATCTCGCGGAGCTGCCCGGGGTGGCGCTCACGCTGATCACGCACCGCCATTTCGACCACGTCGGCGGAATCGACCGCCTGCACAAGCGGACCGGTGCGCCGACACGGGCGTTGTCACGCAAGCACACCCGCGACGCCGATCCGCTGCGCGACCGCGAGGTGATCGAGGCCGCGGGCCTGAAGATCACCGTGCTGCACACGCCCGGCCACACCGGCGACTCGGTCAGCTTCCTCGTCGAGCACGACGATGAGCGTGCCGTGATCACCGGCGACACCATCCTGGGCAGCGGCACCACCGTTCTCGACCCCCGGGACGGCACGCTGCGGGATTACATGAACTCGCTCAACCGGCTCATCGTCGAAGGCGACGGTGCGACGCTGCTACCCGCACACGGACCCGATCACCCGGACCTCGGCCCGGTCGCCCGGTTCTACAAGGCGCATCGCGAGGAGCGGATCGATCAGATCGTCGCGGCCCTCGAGGACATGGACGTCTCGGCCAAGAAGGCGAAACCGATGAAGGTGGTCCGCAAGGTGTACCGCGACGTCGACAAGAAGCTGTGGCCGGCCGCACGGATGTCGGTCAAGGCGCAGTTGGAGTATCTGCGGGAGAGCTGACCGACAAAAGTAGGGGAAGAAGTTTCTTCCCCGAGGTTCGGAGTCCTCCCCTAGCAAATTCGCGGGGAAGACACCGAAAGTAGGGAAGCGGTTCTTCCCCTACCTTTTGTGCCAGTGCGTCAGCGCGCGCGACGAGCCAGTCGTTCGGAGTCGGCGATCAAGACGCTCTTGCCCTCCAGGCGCAGCCAGCCGCGCTGAGCGAAGTCGGCGAGTGCCTTGTTGACGGTCTCGCGCGAGGCGCCGACGAGCTGAGCGATCTCTTCCTGGGTGAGGTCGTGGGTGACGCGCAGTGCGCCACCCTCCTGGGTGCCGAAGCGCTGGGCGAGCTGCAGGAGCTGCTTGGCGACACGTCCGGGGACGTCGGTGAAGATGAGGTCGGCCAGGTTGTTGTTGGTGCGGCGCAGGCGGCGGGCCAGGACGCGAAGGAGCTGTTCGGCGATCTCCGGGCGGTCCTTGATCCAGGCGCGCAGGTCGTCGCGGTCCATCGACACGGCGCGGACCTCGGTCACCGTCGTCGCCGACGATGTACGTGGGCCGGGGTCGAAGATGGAGAGCTCGCCGAACATGTCGGACGGACCCATGATCGTCAGCAGGTTCTCGCGACCATCCGCCGAGCGTCGGCCGACCTTCACCTTGCCGGACAAGATGATGTACAGACGGTCGCCCGGCTCACCCTCGTGGAAGATCACATGCCCGCGAGGAAAGTCGACAGGCTGCAGCTGCTTGGTCAGCGCCGCGACGGCAGAGGGCTCGACGCCCTGGAAAATGCCTGCCCGCGCCAGTACTTCTTCCACCTAGGGAGCCTTTCTCATCTTGTCCATAGATCACGTGTGGGTCAGATTGCGACCGCACACGTCGAGCAACGCTACTCTCGCCCCCAGCATAGGTGTTGAATGGGTCACTTGCGGTGACGCGGCAGGTGTGTCCACCGAGTTTGATGCTGTGACCGGTCGGGAGCGTCGCTCGCCTGAGGAGATTAACTGGCGCGTTGCGACGAGCGGCGGGGTTCGTCGATTTCGGCTTCGTCGGCGTCGAGCTGACCGGTGGCGGTCTCATGCTTGGTGACACGACGATTGCGAAGCTCGTCGTGAGCTGCGGGGAAACCCTCCCTGGCCAGGGTGTCGAGGTCGGCGGCGTCGGCCGTCTCGAGGAACTCCTCGACATCGTCGCGGGTGACGTTCAGGCGATCGAGGCGTGCCTGCACCTTGTCCATCGCCATGGCGAAAAGCATGAGGACGGCCGGGAACAAGAGCGCGGCTAGACCTTGCATGGGCACCAGTAAACACAATGCGCCCGACAAGCTCGGCATTGAGGAGGCGGAAGTCACTGAGTTGTTACCTACCGTTCGAGTCCGCCGCGCGCAGGAGTCGCGACGGTGGTCCTCCAACGAGACCCGGCTAACCTGAACGATGTGAGCGCACGTAAGACGGAAACCCACCTGGGTCTCGTCCGTCGTGCGCGGCGGATGAATCGGACGCTGAAGGTGGCGTTTCCGCACGTCTACTGCGAACTCGACTTCACCACTCCGCTGGAACTGTCGGTCGCCACGATCCTCTCTGCCCAGTGCACCGATGTGCGGGTCAACATGGTCACACCAGCGCTGTTCGCGAAGTACCGCACCGCCGCCGACTACGCCGGCGCCGACCGCACCGAACTCGAAGAGATGATCCGGACCACCGGCTTCTACCGCAACAAGGCGAATTCGATCATCGGACTCGGCCAGGGGTTGCTGGAGCGGTTCGACGGCGAGGTCCCGTCGACCCTGAAAGAGCTGGTCACGCTGCCCGGGTTCGGGCGCAAGACGGCCAACGTGGTGCTCGGCAACGCGTTCGGTGTTCCCGGGATCACCGTCGACACCCACTTCGGGCGCCTTGTCCGTCGGTGGGAGTGGACCGAGGAGACCGATCCGGTGAAGGTCGAGCACGCCGTCGGCGAACTCATCGAACGCAAGGAGTGGACGGACCTCTCGCATCGGGTGATCTTCCACGGTCGTCGGGTGTGTCATGCGCGCAAACCCGCGTGTGGGATCTGCATCCTCGCCCGGGATTGCCCGTCGGTGGGTGCCGGGCCCATGGACAAGGCCGAAGCGGCCGCGCTGGTGAAGGGGCCGGAGACCGACCACCTCCTCGAACTGGCGGGACTGTCGGCGTAGTGAACGACACCTCGACCACACCCGAGCCGGGCTCGGCGACCGAACCTCCCCACGATGGCGAAACCCGACGGCCATCGCGGTTCCCGCCCGCAGCCCGCTGGACGCTGGTCTTCGTCGTCGTCATGCTCGCGTTGATCGTCGCCATCTGGCCGCGCGGCGAAGACCCGGAACCCGCGAAGAACACCACGCCGACTGCCACCGGACCCCGTGCCACCGACGCCCCGGTCAGCGATGCCGAACTTGCGCGGGCCCGACAGGACGCGGCCATCGACCCATGTCCGACGTCGGATGCGGCGCCGGGACCCGACGCCGTGCTGGCCGGTGTCGTCGCGCCGTGCCTTGCCGACGGCACCCCCATCGACGTCGGAGCCGCGACCGCCCAGAAGCCGCTGGTCATCAACATCTGGGCGACCTGGTGTCTGCCGTGCCGCAAGGAACTGCCGTACTTCGAGCAGTTCACCCGACGCGCGGGAGACCGCGTCGACGTGATGGGTGTGCACGCCCAGCAAGGCGCGAGCAGTCAGGTACTGATCTTGAAGTATCTGAGCGAGAACGGCATTCACCTGCCGAGCGTGCTGGACACCGATGGCAAGGTGTCGGCCGCGCTCGGGGCGCCGCCGGTCTTTCCGTCGACGATCTTGGTGCGTCCCGACGGCACCGTGGCGGGGATCCTCCCGATCCTGTTCCACAGCCCCGACGAGATCGCCGCGGCCGTCTCCCGTTATCTCGGGGTGACGGTGTGACCGGCCCGGATCCGCAGATCGGGGCGCTCGTCGACGACGCGGAGATCCCGCCCTGGATGCGAGCGCTGACCGACGACGTGGACAAGGTGAGTGAAAACGTCCTCAACCGCGGTGGTGATCGCACCCGGTGGGCGGCCATGTTCAACCGCAACCGGCGCTCGGCCGCGGTTCTGGTGCTGTTCTCCGGCAGTTGGGACCCCGACCCCACGCGTGCCGGGGGATTACCGCACGACGCGGAGGTGCTGCTGACCGAGCGGGCCCCGACCCTGCGTCAGCACAGCGGTCAGGTGGCCTTCCCGGGCGGCGCCGCCGACCCCGGTGACGACTTTCCGGTCGGCACCGCGCTGCGCGAGGCCGCCGAGGAGACCGGGCTCGACGCGTCCGGCGTGCACGTCGTCGCCAACCTGCCGACCTTTCCCGTGCCGCCGTCGGGTTTCGACGTGATGCCGGTCGTCGCGTACTGGCGCAAGCCGAGCGAGGTGCGCGTCGTCGACGAGGGTGAGACCGCGAGAGTCGCACGGGTCAACATTCGCGAGATGCTCGCGCCGCACAACCGGTTCCAGGTTCGGCGGTCCATCCTCGGCGGACGGGTGTATCAAGGGCCCGCGTTCTTTGTCGACGGCCTGCTCGTCTGGGGATTCACCGGCGGTCTGATCGCGGCCATCAGCGACGCGGCCGGCTGGGATGTGCCCTGGGACACCGACGACGTCCGACCCCTCGACGAGATGATCGAACTGGCCGGCAGCCGTCAGCAATCGGGCTTCTCGGCGGTACATCCGGAATGGCTCGGGCACGCACCGGACGGTCCGACGGGTGGAGCGCGATGACCGGATCCGGCTGGGTCGACCTCATCCTGATCGTGGTGGCGCTCCTGGCCGCCGCGAGCGGCTACCGCCACGGTGCGGTGGCGTCGGCGCTGGCATTCATCGGTGTTGCGCTCGGCGCCGTCGCGGGACTGCTGCTTGCGCCGCATCTGATGTCGCGTTTCGTCGACGTACAGGTGCGCCTGGTGGTCGGGGTGGCACTCATCCTCGTGCTGGTGATCGTCGGCGAGGTTGCCGGGATGGTGCTCGGCCGCGCGGCCCGCAGCGGCATTCGCTCACCGGGAGCTCGAGCTGTCGACAGTGGCGTCGGGTCGCTACTTCAAGTTGTGGCGGTCCTGCTGGCCGCCGGTCTGCTCGCCATCCCGCTGCGTGAATCCGCCGAACCCACGATCGCCCAGGCAGTCGACGATTCGAAGGTGCTCGGCGGGGTAGAGGTTCTCTCGCCGCAATGGGTCAAGGATCTGCCGAGCGACTTCAAGGCATTGGTCGAGAGCTCGGGGATTCCCAAGATCCCGTACTTGAGCACCACGGGCAACGTCGATCCGCCCGACCCCGCACTGCTGCAGCTACCGGCGGTCACCCAGGCCCGGCCCAGTGTCGTGAAGATCGAGGGGGTCGCCCCCAGTTGCCGGCAGGCACTCGAGGGCAGTGGTTTCGTCGTGTCGGCGGAGCGGGTGATGACCAACGCCCACGTCGTCGCGGGTACGACGCGCCTGGAGGTGGAGACGTCGGAGGGCGAGAAGTTGCGGGCGAAGGTCGTGCTGTTCGACCCCCAGAACGACATCGCCGTCCTCGATGTCTCGGGACTCCAGGCGCCCGCGCTCAAGTTCGCCGAGCGCCCGGCGCAACCGGGCGACGACGCGATCGCACTCGGCTTCCCGGAGGCCGGGCCGTTCAACGTCAGCGCCCTGCGAATCCGCAAGGTGTTCATGCACACCGGCGAGAACATCTATCAGTCCGGGAACGTGACACGTGAGGTATATGCGGTGCGCGGTGTCATCCGACAGGGCAATTCCGGTGGTCCGCTGCTGAACTCGGACGGCGAAGTGCTGGGCGTCGTGTTCGGTGCGGCCGAGGACCCCGCCGACGAGACCGGTTTCGCGCTGACCGCCGCGCAGGTCCAGACCGACTTCGCCCGCTCGGAAAACGGCCCCAACAACCGGGTCAGCACGCAATCGTGCGTGCACCTCGAACCGGGCGGCTGATCGTCGGCGGGCTGCTCTTCGAGTCAGCGACCCACCCGCCGACCTCGTCGGCGATCGTGGAGGCGGGAAGGCGGGTCGGGCCGGTGGCCAAGATCGGGCCCCTGAGGGTGGTCCTCCGGGAATGTCCCGGAAGCGGACGCTGACGGGCCCGATCTCAGTCACCGCTTGTCGGTCGTCGCGTTCCGCCGAACTCGATGCCAGGCACACGCGCCCACAAAAAGTAGGGGAAGAACTCTCTTCCCCTACCCTTGGTGTCCTCCCCGCGAAAATTCTCGCGGAAGACTACGAACCTCGCGGAAGAAACTTCCTCCCCTATTTTTGGTGGGACGACCACGGCTGGTTCCTCGGCATTTACCCAGCTCAGAGCGGCGGTCACCAGACTCTTCGCGTCAGACCTCGCGCCGCAGGAGTTCGACGAGGTGGTCGGTGACGTCGGCGGGCTGCTCCTGATGGGCGAAGTGGGCGCTGCGCTCGATCGTCCGGTACTCCATGTGAGCAGCCCACCGGCCGCTCGCGGTCATGACGTCGCTGAGGATGAACGGGTCGTCGCGGCCGCGCAGGGCGAGTACGGGGATGTGCAGGCGCTGGTTCATCAGCTCCATGAAGCGGAACCCGTCGGGCCGGAACTGCGAGCGGAACGCCCAGCGGCGGTACTCCAGACTGCAGTGGGCGACGTAGGGGATCTGGATCGCCGACCGGTTGCGCGCGACGGTGTCGGCGTAGTCCTCGGTCTCCTGCCACGCGGCCGACGATCGGGTCGCGAAGTAGCCGGCGACGAACGCGCCGTCGTCGCGGGTCAGCTCACGTTCGCCGAGCTTCGGCAGCTGGTTGCGCAGGAAGCCGCCCAGGAACTCCGACCGTTGATCGCGCTCGCGTAACACGTTGTGGCGCAACGCACGTGGATGTGGCGAGGCGATCACCGCGATTCGGTCGACGACGCGTGGGTGCAGCGTCGCGGTGGCCCAGCAGACTAGCCCGCCGTCGGCGTGACCGACCAGTGTGGCCGTGCTGTGTCCCAGCGCGCGCACCAGCCCGTTGGTGTCGCCGGCGAGCGTCCAGCCGTCGTATCCGCGCGGTGGTTTGTCGGTGTCGCCGTATCCGCGGAGGTCGACGGCCACCGCCCGATAACCGGCGTCGGTCAGCGCGACGATCTGGTGACGCCAACTCCACCAGAACTCGCCGAAGCCGTGCAGCAGCAACACCAGTGGGCGGTCGGCGATGCCGCTCGTTTCGGCGGCTTCGACCGACCTGCTTCGCTCCGCTTCGACCGACCTGCTTCGCTTCGCTTCGACTGCATGAAACCGCACGCCGTTGGCGCGGACATCGAAATGGTGCCAGTCGCCCTCGATCCGCACACTCGACGGATCCGGCGGCGCGGTCACCGACGTGCGCCGGCGAACTCAGCCCTCACGAGCGGCCGGGATCTGTGGATGTGCCACCGCCTTGTCGGCGCCGCGGTGCGGCAACACCGTCGGTACCTCCTTGACGGTCTCGATCGTCTTGGCCGGTCCGCGCACCCGCTTGAAGAACAGGTAGCCGACGAACGCGGCGGCCGTTGTGATGATGATCAGCAGGACCAGCACGATCAGGTACGCGGCCCACTGCGGCAGCCAGATGTCGAGCAGCACCGCGAGGAAGATGAAGAAGAAGAAACTCGTGTAGAGGAGGAGGAGTCCGGCGCCGGCGAGCAGTGCGCCGCCCGCACCCGCCTTCTTGGCCTCGCCCATGAGCTCGGCCTTCGCAAGCGCGACCTCGGACCGGAACAGGGTGGACACGCTGGCGCTGGCGTCCTTGACCAGGCTGCCGATGCTCGGTTCACCACTCGGGCCGAGATTGGCGTCGGACAGCGGGATCGATGGGACCGAATCCTTGGCAGGGTCGGGCAGGCTCACAGCGTCCTCCGTTGATCGGGTGATGGCCCATATGTTGCCATGCGAACTCCGCGCGGGTTGCGGACCACCCACTCGAATGTGTCGAAGCGGGCGGTGCGCCGCCGGATGGGGGCTTCCGGCGGCGCACCTGTCTGGGACCCGCCGGCGCGGGTGTCGGGTGGGTCAGGCCTTGCGTGCGCGGATGGCCTCGAAGACCGACGGGTCGACGAGGGTGGAGGTGTCGCCGAGTTCGCGGCCCTCGGCGACGTCCTTGAGGAGGCGTCGCATGATCTTGCCCGAGCGTGTCTTGGGCAGTTCGGGGACGACGTTGATCTCGCGTGGTTTGGCGATCGGGGAGATCTCGACCGACACCTGTTGGCGCAGTTCGGCAATAAGGGTGTCCCCGGTGTCTTCCACACCCTCGCGCAGGATGACGAAGGCGACGATGCCTTGGCCGGTGGTCTCGTCGGCGGCGCCGATGACGGCGGCCTCGGCGACCCCGGAGTGTCCGACGAGCGCCGATTCGACCTCGGCGGTCGAGATGCGGTGCCCGGAGATGTTCATGACGTCGTCGACGCGGCCGAGGACCCACAGGGCGTGGTCGTCGTCGTAGCGGGCGCCGTCGCCGGCGAAGTACCAGCCCTGCTCGGCGAACCGCGACCAGTAGGTGTCGCGGAAGCGTTCCTCGTCGCCCCAGATGCCACGCAGCATCGACGGCCACGGCTCGTCGAGCACGAGGTAGCCCTGCTCGCCGGCCCCGACCGGGTTGCCCTGGTCGTCGACGATGTTGGCCGAGATGCCGGGCAGCGGCTTCATGGCCGAGCCGGGTTTGGTGGCGGTGACGCCGGGCAGCGGGGCGATCATGATGGCGCCGGTCTCGGTCTGCCACCAGGTGTCGACGATGGGTGCCGTGTTGCCGCCGATGACCTCGCGGTACCACTTCCAGGCCTCGGGGTTGATGGGTTCGCCCACCGATCCGAGCAGGCGGACCGACGACAGATCGTGAGCGTCGGGGATCTCACGTCCCCACTTCATGAAGGTGCGGACCAGGGTCGGCGCGATGTAATAGATGGTGACGCCGTACTTTTCGATGATCTCGAAGTGGCGGTGTTCGTTGGGCGAGTTCGGGGTGCCCTCGTAGACCACCTCGGTGGCGCCGTTGGAGAGCGGACCGTAGACGAGGTAGGAGTGTCCGGTCACCCAGCCGATGTCGGCGCCGCACCAGAAGACGTCGTGGCCTTCCTTGTGGTCGAAGACGTAGTGGAAGGTGTAGCTGGCCTGGGTGAGGTAGCCGCCCGAGGAATGCACGATGCCCTTGGGCTTGCCGGTGGTGCCGGAGGTGTACAGCAGGAACAGTGGGTGCTCGGCGTCGAACGCCTCGGGTTCGTGTTCGGTGGACTGCTCGTCGACGGTGTCTTCCCACCACACGTCGCGGCCCTGCACCCAGTTCATGTTCGGGTCGTGGTTGGTGCGACGCACCACGAGGACCTTCTCGACGGACTCGGCGGCGTCGTCGCCGGTGCCGAGCGCGTCGTCGACCTGCGTCTTCAGCGGTGCCGGCTTGCCGCGCCGGTACTGGCCGTCAGTGGTGATGACGAGTTTGGCGGATGCGTCGTCGACGCGGGAACGCAGTGCGCCGGAGGAGAATCCGGCGAACACCACCGAGTGGGTGAGCCCGAGGCGGGCACACGCGAGCATCGAGATCAGGGCTTCGGGGACCATCGGCATATAGATGGCCACACGGTCGCCGGTCTGCAAACCGATCGAGGCGAAGTAGTTGGCCGCCTTGGACACCTCGTCCTTGAGCCGGCTGTAGGTGATGTCGCGGGAGTCGCCCGGTTCGCCGACCCAGTGGATGGCCACCCGGTCGCCCTTGCCCGCTGCGACATGCCGGTCGACGCAGTTGTAGGCGACGTTGAGTTTGCCGCCGACGAACCACTTCGCGAACGGTGCGTCCGACCAGTCGAGGACCTGGTCGAAGTCGGTGTCCCAGTCCAGTCGGCGGGCTTGCTCGGCCCAGAATTCCAGCCGGTCGGCGTCGGCGCGGTCGTACAGTGCGGCGGTCGCGTTGGCCTGTGCCGCGAACTCCTCCGACGGGGGATAGGTGGTGGGCGAAGCGGTGGACTGGGATGCGGAGGACATGGTCTGGCGTGAGCCTTTCACTCTCGGCGACTCGCCCGCGTCACCGGCGTGGTGACGAGGCGTCGTGACGGGCACTTATTGTGAGGGTAGTCACGTTGGAATCTCGTTGCAGGTGCCTGTCGGACCGAGCGTCGGGTATTCGCGGTGAGCGGTGTCACAGCCGCGACGAGCGGCGCGTGCGGACGTTGGTGAACCCCCGCTGGTCGAGGAGCGACGTGCGAGCTCGCGAGCCCGACGCATCTCGAGACCACTAGGGTCGACCTTGTGAGTTCGGACCCGTTGGCACCACTGCTCGACCTGCCGGGTGTCCGCGACGCCGCCGACAAGGCTCGCGATGCTCTGTCGGCGGTGCATCGGCATCCGGCCAACCTGCGTGGTTGGGACAAGACGGCCACCGAGGCGTCGTGGCGCGCGGGACGGTCGTCGGCCGCCATCGACGGCGGCAGCGTGGAACTGCGGCGCGACGGCGACTTCGACGATCCCATCCTCGCGGGTGCGATGCGGGTGGCGCAGGCGCTCGACGGCGATTCGCTCGACGGACTGACCGCGATCTTTCGCCGCGCACCGGCGCAGGCCTTCGCACGGCTGCACATGCTGGCGGCCGCCGATCTCGTCGACGACCCCGACCAACTGGGCCGGCCGCGGGCGGGTGACGATGTCGCGGCTCGCCTCGATCTGCTCGGCCAGCTGATCACCGGCGCGTCATCGGTCCCGGCGCCGGTGCTGGCGGCCGTGGTGCACGGCGAACTGCTCGGCGTGCGGGCCTTCCCGACCGCGAACGGGGTCCTCGCGCGTGCGGCGTCGCGGCTCGTGAGTACCGCGACGGGACTCGACCCGCACAACCTCGGGGTCCCCGAGGTGACCTGGCTCAGAAGAATCGGGGACTACCGCTCACTGGCGCAGGGGTTTGCGTCCGGGGCACCCGACGGTTTGGCCGCCTGGATCGTCTTCTGCTGCGAGGCGTTGGAAGCCGGTGCGGGAGAGGCACGTTCGATCGCCGACGCCGCACGCGCGGGATAGCCGGATCAAGACCCGAACATCGCGCGGACGCTCGCCTCGTCGCCTTCGATCTCGATGAGTCCGAGCGCGGCGGCGTCGTCGAAGTCGAGTGCGCCGGCGGCGAGGCCGAGGATGCACATCGGTTCCGCCCGCACGGTGCCCGCCAGGGCGCGTTCGTCGCGCGGACCCACCTCGAACCCGTAGCGCGTCGCCCGTAGTCGAAGTGTCGTCTCGTCGATCGCGAGTCCGATCGCTTCCGTGGGTCGGGATGTGACGCGCTTGTCGAGGAGGGCGGGAAGCGCGAGCACCAGCCATTCGAGACGGAAGATGTCGCCCTCGGGGCCGCGGATCATCAGTGGCGTCGACCAGCGGATCAGTCCATTGATGGGCTCGCGAAGTTCGGCACCCCACGGCGTGAGCGCGTACTCCACCACGCTGCCGGTCCCGGCCAGGCGCCGCTCGACGACGCCTGCGGTCTCGAGGTCGCGGAGCCGATCGGCCAGCAGGTTGGTCGCGATCCCGGGAAGGCCGTCCGCCAGATCGCGGTAGCGGGCCGGGGCCATGAGGAGTTGGCGGACGATCAGCAGGTTCCACCGATCTCCGACGACCTCGAGGGATCGCGCGAGTCCGCAGTACTGCCCGTAACTACGCATCCGTATCTCCTGCCATCGGTCCAGCTGCGTGATACTTTCAATCGTACTTTATAAACTCAAGTACACGTGAGAGGGTCATGACATGACTGAAACCGGCGTCCACGTGCGGCCGACCTGGGTCGACGACGAGATGTTCCCGTTCCAGAGCCGATTCGTCGAGATCGACGGCCACACCGTCCACTACGTCGACGAAGGATCGGGGCCCACGCTGCTGTTCCTGCACGGGAACCCGACGTGGTCGTTCCTCTTCCGCGACGTGATTCGCGAGCTGCGGGCCGGTTTCCGGTGCATCGCCCTCGACTACCCCGGATTCGGGCTGTCCGTTCCCGCTCCCGGGTATCGATTCCTGCCCGAGGAGCACGCCGACGTGGTCGCCGGTTTCGTCGACGCACTCGGCCTCACCGGGCTGACACTCGTCGGCCAGGACTGGGGCGGCCCGATCGGACTGGCTGTCGCACAACGACACCCGAAACTGTTCAGTCGTTTGGTCCTCGCGAACACCTGGGCGTGGCCCGTCAACGGCGAGCTTCACTTCCAAGCGTTCAGCCGCGTGATGGGCAACCCGGTGACGGCCCTTCTCGTTCGACGCCTCAACATGCTCGTACGAGCGTTCATCCCCACCGGCCACCGACTGCGAAAGGTCACCTCGGCGGAGCTCGACCACTATCTCCGGGCGCAAGACACGCCCGCGCGTCGGCAGGCGGCGGCGGTGCTGCCCAGACGCGTACTGGCCAGTGGTGAGTTCTTTGCCGGGATCGAGAACGGCCTCGACAGCGTCAGGCATCTCCCGACGCTGATCATCTGGGGCGACGCCGACATCGCCTTCCGCACGAAAGAACGGGAACGTCTCGAGCGTGAATTCCCCGAATCACAGACGGTGATCATCGAGGGGGCCGGCACCTATCCGGAGTCCGACGCCCCGGAGGAATTCGTTGCGGGCATTCGCAACTGGATGATCTGACGGAAGTATCTTTCCCTGCACAGCACTGCGGGCGGCCTCCCTGCCGTCTCCGGCGAGGTTGCCGCCCGCATAAGCACGGACCCAAGTTACCAAGCGTGCAAGGTGGGTTGTGGTGATCGCCTCGGCGAGGGATTACGAGCCAGGTCACTGTGACCATCACCGATGCTGCCGGTCGCTGCCTTCTCCACCCGGGCTGTTCTCGAACTTGGATGCCCGAGGGCGGAGTGCCCGATGTGGCGCTATCTGGTGATGTTCTGCTTGCTGACCGCAATGTCGCAGGCGCACAACGCTTCTGCCTCTGTGCGGCGCGCTCCGCGTGGGTGCTTGCCGCCCGTGCTGGGAAGTGCTCGGCGTGGGGGTTCGATCCTTCTCTTCCGGGTCGAACTTTGCCTTCCGAGATTCCGTACCCCTTTTGTACACCGTGACCGCGGTCACATCAAGGGTCGAATGGACCAAACTTGGCCCGACGTTGTCCTCTTGCACAAACTGCGTGGTCCGCCGGCTGTGTCGAGCGCGCTCGGCGGCGGCGTCACGAGCCAGAGCGCAAGTGGCGCAATACAACAGCGCCGACGACGACCGCCGCTGCCGAGACCGCGGCACCCATCGCGAGCGCCGGCCCGGTGCTGGTCAGGCGCTCGCGGGCGGGTATCGGCCGGCCGAACGCCATCACGCCCCAGCCGTGCTCGGTTGCGTGTTTGCGAAGCGCGCGGTCGGGGTTGACCGCGACTGGATGCCCGACCGCCGCCAGCATGGGCAGGTCGGTGATCGAGTCGGAGTAGGCGTAGCAGTCGGCGAGCCGGTAGCCGTAGGTGTCTGCCATCTCGTTCATCGCGACGGCCTTTTCCTCTCCGTGGCAATAGAATTCGAGCTCTCCCGAGTAGCGGCCGTCCACCACCTTCATCCGGCTGGCGCGGACGTGGTCGGCGCCGACGAGCTCGCCGATCGGCTCCACCACCTCCCGTCCGGACGCCGAGACGAGCACCACGTCGTGGCCGCGCCGATGGTGATCGGCGATCAGATCTGCGGCCTCGGCGAAGACGAGCGGCTGCACCACCTCGTCGAGTGTCTCGCGCACGATGGCGCTGACCTGATCGACGTCCCAGCCGCGGCACATGTCCATGACGTGGCGGCGTAGTTGCTCCACCTGGTCGTGGTCGGCGGCGGTGAGGAGGAAGACGAAGTGCGCGTAACTGGACTTGAGCACCGACCGGCGATTGATCAGGCCGCCGTCGTAAAACGGTCGGGAGAACGCGAGGGCGCTCGACTTGGCGATGACCGTCTTGTCCAGATCGAAGAATGCCGCGATTCTGGGCGGGCGGGCGGCGTCGGGCTCGGTGGCAGGCGACCCAGGCGCCTCGCCGTTCTGCTCTGCAGGAGGCTCCGCCGACGCGGTGTCTGTCACATTCCCCAGGGTACGGCCCCGCGAGCACATGTTCGATCGATAGGCATGTACTGGTCGGGCCATAACCTACGCAACGGTAAGAAAACCGCAGGTCCGATATGAAAACGTGACCTGGCAAAGTTCCTTTGTTGTAGTTGCAATGATTCGAACGGCGTGTGTATAGTCGGTCTTACCCGGTTATTAACCGGTGCCTTTCAGCCCGACCCCCCGGGGCTGAAACGCGACGACCCCGGCCTCCTCCCCCCCTGGCCGGGGTTGTCCTCTTTCTGGGGTAGGTTCCCCGGACGTCGCAGTCAGTATGACCGTCTGTGGCCCCGAGTCCCGATCGATTTTCCACAGGCGCGGCTCTGTCCACAGATCGCACTGGCTCCCTGTGTGCGCTCGGTCCGTCGGCCGTCGCGACATCCATCATCG
Source organism: Gordonia gummivorans (assembly GCF_022513585.1). GTDB lineage: Bacteria > Actinomycetota > Actinomycetes > Mycobacteriales > Mycobacteriaceae > Gordonia. Next base: position 97,743 of record NZ_JAKWBF010000003.1, on the reverse strand, counting down.
ACGCCATGCCCGACGAACTGCTCGCCCTCCTGTCTCCCGATCTGCACGACGATGTCGCGCGCTGTGCGGCCGCGGCGGGCTACCGCATGGTGACGGCCGATCCTCGCGACTGTCGCAGGCCGTGGCTGACCTCCCGCGCGGTGCTCGTCGATCCCGATGCCCTCGACGTGCTGGCGACCGCCGGCCAACCGCGTCGCGCCGGTGTCATCCTGGTCGCCAACGGTGAACCGCCGGCCCGCAGCTGGCGTCTGGCCCTCGATCTCGGTGCCGACGACGCTGTGTCCCTGCCCGCCGATGACGGGCGGCTCGTCCGTGCCCTCAGTGTGATTCGGGCGCCTCGCCGAAACCCCGTGGGCGCAGTGGCTTTGCTACCGGCACATGGCGGTGCCGGTGCGTCGGTGCTGTCGCTCGCGGTGGCGCTGACGGCGGCCCGGGCCGGATCTCACACGCTTCTGCTCGATCTCGACGAAGGCGGTCCCGGCGCCGATCTTCTGCTGGGGATCGAGGATCGTCCCGGCCTGCGGTGGCAGGATCTGTCGCTGGAAGGTGGGGCGGTCTCCGCGCCCGCGCTTCACCACGCACTGCCCAAGGCGGAGGATCGCCTGTCGGTGCTGGCGTCGCGGGGTGATGACTGCACGGCCCTTCGTGCGGACGCGGTCAGCGCAGTCATCGATGCCGGCCGAGGTAACGGCGATCTGGTGGTGCTCGACCTACCCCGCGAGTCCCATCCCGCGGTTGTCGCGGCGATCGAGTCGACAGACCTGGTGGTGCTGGTGACAACGCCGACGGTGGTGGGGTGTGCCGCCGCCCGACGCACCGCGAAGCGCTTGCTCACCGGCGACGTGCAGGTAGCGCTGTGCGTGCGCGGGCCGTCGCCCGGCGGACTGCGTGCCGGCCAGGTTGCCGACGCGGTGGGTCTGCCGCTGTTGGCGTCCTACCGTCCCGATCCGCGCTTGCCCGCACACCTGGAGTCCGGACGTCCTCATATCAGTCCGCGCAGCCCCCTCGGGCGGGCGGCGCAGGCCATCTATGGTCGCGTTTCGCCCGGCGAAAGGATCGCGGCGTGAGTGCGCGGACGGACGAGGAACTGCTCGACCGAGTACGGTCCCGATTGGCCACCGACGCCGCCGAACCCACCGCCGAGGTGATCGCAGCGGCCATCCGTGCGGAGTCCGGTGGCGTCCTGGGCGACACCGATCTTCTTGCTGCACTGCGGTTTCTGCAGACGGAGCTGACCGGCGCGGGCAAGCTGGAACAACTGCTGGCCGAGCCCGACATCGCCGACATCTTGGTGGCCGGACCCCGGCACGTGTGGGTCGACCGCGGTCACGGTCTGCAACGCGCACCCATCACCTTCGCCGACGAGGCGTCGGTGCGGCGTCTGGCCGGCCGCCTCGCACTCGGGGCCGGACGTAGGCTCGACGATGCTCAGCCCTGGGTCGACGGCCAGCTGTCGAACGTCGGCCGACGCGGTTACACCGTGCGTTTGCACGCGATCATCCCGCCGCTGTCGGCCGACGGCACCTGCATCTCGCTGCGGGTGTTGCGTTCGGCCACCAAGGATCTCGACTCTCTCGTCGCGTCGGGCGCGATCCCGCCCGAGGTGGTTCCACTGGTGACGGACCTGCTGCGGGCGCGGCTGGCCTTCCTCATCGTCGGCGGTACCGGGTCGGGCAAGACCACACTGCTCAACGCCCTGATCGGGGCGATGAACCCGGCCGAGCGTGTGCTGTGTGTGGAGGATGCGCTCGAACTCGCGCCACAGCATCCGCAAGTGGTGCGCCTGGTTGCTCGTGCTCCGAATGTCGAAGGGGTGGGCGACGTCCCGGTACGGGCATTGGTACGGCAGGCGCTGCGGATGCGGCCCGACCGGATCGTGGTCGGTGAGGTACGCGGCGCCGAGGTGATCGATCTGCTGACGGCGTTGAACACCGGACACGACGGCAGTGCTGGTACTGTGCACGCGAACTCGACCGCCGAACTGCCGGCGCGGATGGAGGCGCTCGCCGCATTGGGTGGGATGAATCGTGCGGCTCTGCACAGCCAGTTGGCGGCCGCGCTCCAGGTTGTGCTGGGCGTGGCACGGGGCGGCGATGGCCGGCGTGGGCTTGCCGAGGTCGGCGTCGTCACCCGCGACGACGACGGCCTGGTGCGGATTCTGCCGGTGTGGTTGCGGACATCCGGGTTCACCAGTGGGAGAGTCCATCTCGATGAACTGCTGGCGGCTCGATGACCGAGGCGGTGTGGTGGTGTCCGGCCTTCGTGGCCGCAGCGTTGGCAGTGCTGTGGTGGCCGGCGAGTCGCGTCGAACATCGACTCTCTGTCCACGTGGACGCAGCGCCGCGTGCGCGGTCGGTCGATGTTCGGGCCGTACTGATTGCTGCGATTCCGTTGGCTGCCCTGATGATCGGAGGGGTGGCTGCGGGTGTCGCCGCCACGATCGTGGTGTCGGTGATCTGGTGGCGGCGTCGTCGCCGTGCAGCTGAGCGTGCGGTCGAGGCACGGATCGACGACATGGTGCGCGCATTGTCGACGATCACCGCCGAGATGTCGGTCGGGACGCCGCCGACACGGGCATGCTTGGTCGCGGTGTCCGAACTCCGGATAGGCGTTGGCCGGTCGGAGGTTGCCGATGGCCTCGAGGCGATGGCCTGCCGCGCCGAACTCGGCGGTGCGGTGGTCGACCCGCTACCTGCGGGGGACGCGGCGTGGGGGCCGGTGTCGTGGCAACGCGTCGGGGTCGCATGGCAGACCTCCGAGCGGCACGGCCTGCCGATGGCCGATCTGCTGGGGGCGCTGCGATCGGATCTGCTGGCGCGCAGGGCTTTCATCGATCGCACCCGCGCAGGTCTCGCAGGACCGCGCGCCACCGCCGTCGTCCTTGCCGGTCTGCCGGTGTTGGGCATCGCGCTCGGGCAGGCCACGGGCGCCCGGCCACTGCAGGTCCTCAGCGGTGGCGGGCTCGGCGGGATTCTGCTGGTGGTCGGGACGGGGCTGGTCGCGGCGGGGCTCGTCTGGGCAGAGCGACTCACCGCTCGGGTGCTGACGCCGTGAATCCGCCTCTTGCGCTGGGGTTGGCGGTGGCTGCGCTCGCCGTGGTCATCTGGCCGGGGCCGGGGTGGTCGCTGTACCGCGTGGTCGAGATGCCGCCACCACGCGGACGTGAAGCACGCTGGCTCGGTGTGCGATCGGCGTCGGACGATCCGTTCGCGGTGGCCGCAGCGTTCGACCTGTTCGCGGTGTGTTTGCGGGCGGGCCTGCCGATCGGCGGCGCCGCCCGAACCGTGGCAGGTTCGGCGCCGACCTCGCTGGCGGGGCCATTGAGCGAGGTCGCCGATCTGCTCGACCTCGGCGCCGACCCCGACTCGGCGTGGTCGGTGCTGAACGTTCTTCACGATTCCGGGAAACACGGTGCCGCGCAGCAACATCTGGACGCTTTGGCATCGATGGCCCGCCGCAGTTCCCGCGCCGGTTCGTCGTTGGCCGCGGGTCTCGTCGAGTTGGCCGACGACACCCGACGACAGGCACACGACGCTGCCACCGCCGCGGCCGAGCGTGCCGGTGTTGCGATCAGCGGACCACTGGGCCTGTGCTTCCTGCCCGCCTTCATCTGCCTGGGCATCGTGCCGGTTGTGATCGGCCTGGCATCAACGGTGTTGGGCGGCATGTGAATTCGATCAATCTCTCTGAGGTGACCCACCGCTGCCTGGCTCGAAGAGTTCGATGACCTGGGCAAGTCCGCTTGCGCCGTGCCCCCTAAAATCTAGGGGAAGAACTTCGTCCCCTAAGTTCCAAGTCATCCCCGCGAAAATTTGGGGGGAGGACTCCAAGGGTCGGGGAAGAAACTCCTTCCCCTACTTTCTGTGAGGACCAGGCTGGTCGGCGTGCGGGAATCCGCCCAGATCTGCGGCGTTGATCGTCTGCCTGACCACCAGGGAACAGGAGAATGCCGCGTAGGTCATTCGTGGTACTCCGATGGATCCAAACTCGCCGCCGCTGCGTCCAAGTATGTAGAGGGCTCACCGAGCCCGAAACCGCCTGGGAGGAAACAATGTCACCGCTCAACACCTGCCGTGCCGCGATCGATCGGATCAACACGCACGCCTTGCAGATCATCACCGACGAGGACGGAATGTCAACGGCCGAGTACGCCATCGGCACTATTGCTGCCGCGGCCTTCGGCGCGATTCTCTACACCGTCGTCACCGGTGACAATATCGTCAGTGCGCTGACCGGGATCATCGGCAAGGCGTTGAGCACCTCGGTCGGATGATCCGACGCCGCAGATGCGCCCGGATGCGAAATCGTCTGCGCGCGAGTCTTGCCGACGAGTCGGGGATGGTGACCGTGGAGGCCGCGTACGCGATCGCGGCGATCGTCGTGACCGCGCTGATCGTCGTCGGTGCAGTGGCCGGCATGGTTGCCCAGATCCGGTGCACGGATGCGGCTCGGGAGGTCGCGCGACTCGCAGCGGCCGGCGACGATTCGGCACGGGAGGCTGGTGAGCAGATCGGCGGAGATGTCGACGTGACGATTTCCGAAGACGCCGAACGTATTTCGGCCCTCGTCCGGTCGCAGGTGCTGTTCCTGCCGGGGCTGTCCGTGTCGGCGACCGCGATAGCCGTCAAAGAGCCGCGTGGCGAGGATCAGGTCGACTTCGCTCCCGGCGCCGGGAACGAAGTGAGCGGGCCGATGCAGGCCGGCGCCGGGAACGAAGTGAGCGGGCCGATACAGGCCGGCGTGGGGGTGGACCCGTGAATCGCATCCTGGCCGATGATCGGGGCAACGCGACCATCCTGGCGGCCTTCGCCATAGCGGCACTGACGTCGATCATCGTCATTGTGCTCTATCTCGGGGCCGCGGTGGTCGCACGACACCGTGCCCAATCGGCGGCCGACCTCGCGGCGCTGGCCGCAGCGATCGCACATGCCGGAGCCGACGGAGAACCCTGTGCGGCGGCCCGGGATCTGGCGTCGGCGCAACACCCGCCGGCCGTGCTGGCCGAGTGCCGACTCGACGGTGACGATGTGGTGGTGCGGGCCCGGATACCCGTCGAACTCGGCGGTCTCGGGATTCGGGACGCGACCGCGCAGGCGCGGGCGGGGCCGGTGTGACGCCGGTCAGTCCTCACCGGCGTCGCTGTCGACGACGATCGGCTTCGGGTACACGCGTGAGATCATTGGCCAAACGAAATCTTAGTCACGTTGGGTTCACGCGCGACCTCCTGCAGGCGGACTGGATCGCCGACCACTCGATAGCAGTGTCCCCTCGCTCAACGCAGGCAGAAGCCACCGACGTGTCGTAGATCTGCTGACACTCGTCGATAGGTTGGCGCCCTTCCGCCTTCCCGCCATGCAAGTGTCCACCCGGGCTACGGAAAGCAAGGGAGTGACATAAGTCACTCCGACTTGAGCTTGACTGGGGTTTGCCGGACTGCGGGACTGGCGCTGCGCAGCCCCTTAGCGGGCTCCATTCGGCCCGCAGGACGGCCAACGCAGGGTGTCCTAGGGTTGGGTAACCCTTTCCTGTGTGACGCCGCCTTGTGGCTACCGTCGGACATGTATGTGCAGGTCAAAGGCGGTTTTGCCATTGCGCCTGTTTCGTTTGTTTCGTATATTGCTTATATGAGCAAGGGAACAAAGATGCAAAAAGACGAAGTGGAACAGTTCCCCGAAGAGGTTCGCAATCAGTCGACCGAGGCTCTGCGGCGCTTACGAGACGCAGACCTAACTAAACCGGTAGACGTCTATGTGGGTGCGGAGTCGCTGACCCTACCTCCTGTAGTGCTGAGCCTTCTGCAGGAAGTCTTAGCAAGGGTGGCAGCGGACCAGCCGGTGTCGATAGTCACCCCAGACACGATCTTCACCACTCAGGAAGCGGCCGACATGTTGAACGTCTCGCGCCCCTACGTCGTGAAACTGATCGACCAAGGAGACCTTGAGGCGACCAAGGTCGGCCGACATCGGCGCATCAAGGCAAGCAGCCTTGACGAGTACCGGCAGAAGCAAACGGCAGCTTCGCGGGAGGCGTCGCGTGCGATGGCTCGTCTTACCGCCGATTGGGGCGACGACGACTAGGCTCTGCCCTTATGCCATTTGTAGTCGTGTATGACTCGTGCGTGCTATTTCCGCGGACAATGCGGGACATCCTCACACGTGTGGCCGCCGCTGGTTTGGTACGCGCGCAGTGGACTAACCATATCCATGACGAATTGCGGGCTCGTCTGGTCGACAAGTACCCCGATATGGCCGAGGGGGAGCAGATCAACAAGTTGATTTCGTACATCACTGGTGTTGTGCCTGACTGTCTGGTCGAGGGGTACGAGGATCTGATCGAGGCCTTCGAACTCCCGGATGCGAAGGATCGACATGTGGCAGCTGCGGCTATAAAGGCTGGTGCACAGGTGATCGTGTCTCGTGACGGGCGGGGATTCCCTGATGAATTCCTCAGCCGCCACGGGATTGTCCAGAAGGACCCAGACGATTTCGTAGCAGATTTGATCGATTTGCCCAGAGCTGGCCCGGTTATGCACAGTATCGTGACCGCAATGGCCGACGACCAAGATAAGACCGTCGAGGACGTAATGAACGCGCTCCGAAAGAACAAGATGCCGCTCACGGTTGCGAAACTAGAACGATAGCTCCGCCAGGACGAGCCATCTTCGATTTCTCCAATTGGTGGCTAATTGGCCTCAATCTCTCCGGAAGCATAGTGAAGGAAGATAGTGTGGTAGGGTCCAGCAGATTTGTATCTGGAACTTCTCCGGGCCTGCTTTGCGCGGGTAAAGGCTATTTGGTTGGGGTCGCGCATTATGATGTTGTGCCGGCCACTTTCGCGGCATCGCCTGCGGCATAAACTCTTTCAACGAGTGCGCTGAGCGAGTTGGCAACTGGCGCACCGAATGCATCAATGAGCCGCCCGAACACAAACGCGTATTGCGTGGATGCTGTCGTGCAGAATCAGAAACTCGATTCGGTCGGTCCGTGCATTCTGCACATGCGCTGGCCGGCGCGGTGAGTTACGGTGTGTCGGTTCAGTCCTCGTCCGTCGGGCTGTCGACGACGATCGGTTTCGGGTACACGCGCACGGATTTCATAGGTGCAAACCACAATTGGTGAAAGTGCACGGAGGTGTCGCCGCGGTAGGCGAGTTCGAAGACCTCCGCGCTCCCGGGCGTGGGAATCCACGGCCGGACGGCCCGGACGAATGCCGACCAGTGGATGAGCTCGCCCTCGGTGAGGAAGCCGCCGGCGGCGGCCCACGTCTCACCCGAGTGGTTGTCGGTCGCGGCCAGATACACCTCGCCGAGGGCGGGCGCGATCCGCGGACCTACCAGTGCGGTCTGCAGGTACCACTGCGCGGAGGTCACCACGGGTGTGAAACCACCCGAGCGCGCTGCACACCAGGCGTAATGCACGTCGAGCGCGTCGAGAGCTTGTGCTTCGGAGAAGAACACGTCGTGTTCGCCGATGGAGGAGGGGAGATTGTCGGTGTTCTGGGTCGGGCGGGCGAGCAGGAAGAACACTTGTGTCTGACGGGTGATCAGGCGGGGAGCGTCGATCCCGTGATGGGACGCATCGTCAGGCATGTGTCAAGTATTGCCGACCGAGCAGCTCCAAGACGAGTAGAGCGCCGGATTTGTCCAGTGGTTCGTTGCCGTTGCCGCATTTGGGGCTCTGCACGCACGACGGGCAACCGGCCTCGCAGGCACAGCTGGCCACCGCCGCGCGCGTCGCCTCGATCCACGTGCCGAACGCCTCGTACCCCCGGTCGGCGAAGCCGGCGCCACCCATGTAGCCGTCGTAGACGAACACGGTCGGCAGCCCGGTGTCGGGATGGAGATCGGTCGACAGGCCGCCGATGTCCCAGCGATCGCAGGTGGCCACCAACGGCAGTAGACCGATCGCGGCGTGCTCGGCGGCGTGCAGGGCACCCGGCATGCGGGTGGCGTCGATCCCGGCCGCGCCCAGGGCCTCGGGAGTGAGCGTGTACATCACCGCCCGGGTGTGCAGCGTCTGTGCAGGCATGTCGAGTTCGACGGCGTCGAGCACCTCGCCGGTCAGCAGCGTCCGCAGATACCCGACCACCTGATGCGTCACGTCCACCTCGACCAGCGCGACGGTGAGCGGACCGACGATGTCGCTGCGCACCACGCTGGTGATGGTCACATCGGTGATGTCGCGGGCCGAGGTGGTCCAGTCGGGATCCTCCGGATGCGCGAGCGCGAGCCCGTCGTCGAGGTCGAGTTCGTCGATCAGGTACGTCCGTCCCTGATGAATGTGCACTGCGCCGGGATGCACCGACGCGGGGGCGCGCCCGGAGTCGACTGTCCCGAGCAACTGCGACGTCGTCGCATCGACGATCAGGACCTGCCCGCCGATGCCGCCGCGAATGTCGATGTCGGCGTGCGGTTCCACGCCCGGCGCCACATACCAGCCGGCCTTCCGTCGGCGCAGTAACCCGTCGGCCTGCAACTGTTCGGCCACTGGACGGGCGTCCCACTTGTCGATCTCCTTGTCCGACAACGGCGCCTCGGCCGCAGCGCACAGCAGGTGCGGGCCGAGCACGTACGGGTTGGTCGGATCGAAGACCGTCGCCTCGACCGGCGTGCCGAGCAGGGCTTCGGGGTGATGGACGAGGTAGGTGTCGAGCGGATCGTCGCGGGCCACCAGCACCACAAGCGAGTCGCCCGACTCGCGTTGGCGGCCTGCGCGACCGGCCTGCTGCCAGAACGACGCAACGGTTCCGGGGTAGCCGCTGACGATCACGGCGTCCAATCCGCTGATGTCGACACCCAATTCGAGCGCGTTGGTGGTCGCGACGCCGACGAGCGAACCGTCGTTGATGGCGCGCTCGAGGCGTCGGCGATCGTCGGCGAGGTACCCGGCTCGGTAGGCGGCCACTCGCTCGACGAGATTCGGGGCGCTCTCCTGCAGAAGCCGTTGAGCGCTCAGCGCGGTGAGTTCCACCCCTCGTCGGCTCCGTGCGAAACACAGGGTCCGCGCGCCCTCGACCACGAAATCCGCCAGCAGGCGCGCCGATTCGGCACCAGCCGACCGTCGTACCGGTGCGCCGTTCTCACCGGTCACCGCGGGTAAGAAGTCGGGCTCCCACAGCGCGACGGTCCGTTCGCCCCGCGGTGATGAGTCCTCGGTGACGGCGACCGCCGGCTCACCGATCAAGCGGCCCAACGACTCTGCCGGATCGGCGACCGTTGCGCTGGCGCCGATCACCACCGGGTTACCGCCCGCGGCGCGCGCGATGCGCAAGAGGCGTCGTAGGACGAGCGACGTGTGCGCGCCGAACACCCCACGGTAGTGGTGGCATTCGTCGACCACGACGAACTTCAAATGCCGAAAGAACTGGCGCCACCGCGGGTGTCCCGACAGGATGCCGATGTGCAGCATGTCCGGATTGGTGAAGATCCACCGCGAGTGTGCGCGGGCCCACTGGCGAATCTCCGGGTCGGTGTCGCCGTCATAAGCACATGGTTGCAAATGGGAATATTCTTCACGCCCGGCAATGAGTCGAGTGACTGATCTGATCTGATCGGCGCCCAATGCCTTTGTCGGGGAGAGATATAGCGCTGTGGAATTCCTATGTTCAAGTAGTTCGGTGAGAATTGGCATTTGGTAAGCGAGCGATTTGCCAGATGCTGTGCCGGTGCAGATCACCACGTGCTCACCACGCCGGGCAGCGTGCGCCGCAGCAGCCTGGTGGAGCCACGGTTGCTCGACTCCGTCGTCGCCGAATGCCTCGATCAGTGCAGGTGGGAGCCACTCCGGCCAGGGCGCGAAAGACGGTGCGGCGGAGGGAATCACCTCGACATGGGTGACGGGTGACGGATCGTGATCGGAGCCGGCGAGCGACCGTCGGAGGAGCTCGGTGCCGTAGGTCGACTTATGCATTGGTGACGTGAATCTTCTCCGGTGGCAGCACGTCCGACTTCCACTGAGCGGGCGCAGATGTTACTTGGTGATGTCGTTTGGCTGAAATCTGCCAGGTTTTTGCTCTCATTGGTTGGTGCGACTATCGCGGCGGGACCGAACATGATTGACTAGGTGCGGCCGCAAGCTTTCGCCTATCACCGACGGTGGTGAACAGCGAGATCGAGTTGCAGCCGTGGTACTGAGGTTAGTTTGGCGGGTCAGCATTGACCTTCGCGGGGCTCTTTGAGGTATGGCGGTCAGACCGGCCACGGCACGGTGACCATCGTGTCGCGACACGTTCATGTAAAGGATTGCAGTAATGGCACAGGGAACTGTGAAGTGGTTCAACGCGGAAAAGGGCTTCGGCTTCATCGCACCTGATGAGGGGTCCGACGACGTGTTCGTCCACTACTCCGAGATCCAGGGATCCGGTTTCCGCACTCTCGAAGAGAACCAGCGAGTCGAGTTCGAGGTCGGCCAGGGCACCAAGGGCCCGCAGGCCACCGGTGTTCGCGCCGTCTGAGACGAGCTCGCGCACTGCGCACGACGCAGCTTCAACCCGCCCCCGGCCAAGCCGGGGGCGGGTTTGTCTCTCCATGAGTAATCTCGATCACGTGGGCCAGTTGTCGTTCTTCTCGGCGGAGACCGAACAGCCCGCGTGTGACGACCTCGCGGGATTGCTGGCTGCGCACGGGCAATCGGTGAGGTCGGATTCCGGTACGCGGGTCTCGATCGTCGTGCCCGATCAGTGGCGGGCCGACTCCATCGCCGACGAGATGCGGTCAGCCGGGCTCGCCGCGGAGGTCACGTCCTCCGAAGAGGGGACACCGCTGGCGCGGACGGCGTCGTGTCATGAGCTCGATGCCCTTCATCGCGCGTGGTCGGCCGGTGCGGTCAAGGCGATGCCCATCGGCTGGACGCCCACCCCGCGAGTCCTGCGCCTGTGGGTTCTGGCCGCCGGACACAAAGACGGCGAGCGCTACCTCCTCGGACTCGACCCGCACGCCCCCGAGACGCACGGGGTGCTGGCCACCGCCCTGATGCGGGTCGGAATCGCGCCGACGCTGGTCGGCACACGCGGCAACGCGCCCGCCCTGCGCATCGCCGGGCGCCGGCGCCTGACGCGACTGGTCGAGTACGTCGGCGGTCCACCGTCGGCCGACGCAGTCACCGACTGGCCGTCGGCTGTGTGACCGGCCTACGTCGGACGCGGCCCGACAAGCGCTGCCGACTGCCCGTCAGCTGTGTGAGCACCAGTTGCGCAAACGTGTCGGCCGATCGTCGAACTGGTGGCTGACCAGCCCTTTCCGTGTCTCCGGGAAGCGTCGTTGGTCACATCGGAGGGTGGTCGGCGGAATTCGGATGTGCAAATAGCGCTATACATAAGGTACAAACCAGTCGAACAGGCGTGCTCGATGTTTCGATCCGCGGCACGCAGAAGTTCGTAACCGAGCTCAGACAACGAAGGACCGCCGGTGGCCGATACCAGCACCGCAACCCCCACGAGTGGGCGGGCACTGCGACGACTCGTGATCGTCGAGTCCCCGACCAAGGCACGCAAGATCGCCGGCTACCTGGGGTCCAACTATGTGGTGGAGTCGTCCCGCGGGCACATCCGCGACCTACCGCGCGGCGCGGCCGACGTGCCCGCCAAGTACAAGGGCCAGTCCTGGGCCCGACTCGGCGTCAACGTCGACGACAACTTCGAGCCGCTCTACGTGGTGTCGCCGGACAAGAAATCCACCGTGACCGAGCTGAAGTCGTTGATGAAGGACGTCGACGAGCTCTACCTCGCCACCGACGGTGACCGCGAGGGCGAGGCGATCGCCTGGCATCTCCTCGAGACCCTCAAGCCCAAGATCCCGGTGAAGCGGATGGTCTTCCACGAGATCACCGAGCCCGCCATCCGCGCCGCCGCGGAGAATCCCCGCGACCTCGACATCGACCTCGTCGACGCCCAGGAAACCCGACGCATCCTCGACCGCCTCTACGGCTACGAGGTGTCCCCGGTGCTGTGGAAGAAGGTCATGCCGAAGCTGTCGGCAGGCCGCGTGCAGTCGGTGGCCACCCGGATCATCGTCGAACGTGAACGCGAACGCATGGCCTTCGTGTCCGCCGACTACTGGGATATCGCCGCCACCCTCGACGCCGGTGAGCAGGCGTCGCCGCGCACGTTCGGCGCCCGACTGGTCTCGGTCGACGACGCTCGCGTCGCGGCCGGCCGTGACTTCGAGTCGACCGGCAAGCTGAAGCGTTCCGACGGCGTCGTCGTGCTCGACGCCGACCGTGCCGAGGCGCTTGCCGCGGGACTGCGCGGTGCGGCGATGTCGGTGACGTCGGTGGAGGAGAAGCCCTACACCCGTCGTCCGTATGCGCCGTTCATGACGTCGACGCTGCAGCAGGAGGCCGGCCGCAAGCTGCGGTTCAGCTCCGACCGGACCATGCGCATCGCGCAGCGTCTGTACGAGAACGGCTTCATCACCTACATGCGTACCGACTCGACGACGCTGAGCGAGTCGGCCATCAACGCCGCCCGCGCGCAGGCTCGGGAACTGTACGGCGACAACTACGTTCACCCGACTCCGCGTCAGTACACCCGCAAGGTGAAGAACGCGCAGGAGGCGCACGAGGCGATCCGTCCGGCCGGCGAGAGCTTCCGGACACCGGGTCAGGTCGCGGGTCAGCTGGAGACCGACGAATTCCGGCTCTACGAGCTGATCTGGCAGCGCACGGTCGCATCGCAGATGGCCGACGCCAAGGGCACCACGCTGAGTCTGCGCATCTCCGGCACCGCGGCGAGCGGCGAGCGCTGCACCTTCGCCGCGTCGGGTCGCACCATCACCTTCCCCGGCTTCCTATCTGCGTATGTGGAGACGGTCGACGATCAGGCGGGCGGTCAGGCCGACGACGCCGAGAACCGGCTACCGCAGCTGCGCGAAGGGCAGGCACTCACCGCCACCGAGCTCTCGGCCGACGGTCACTCCACCAACCCGCCCGCCCGGTTCACCGAGGCGTCGCTGGTCAAGGTGCTCGAGGAGCTCGGCATCGGCCGGCCGTCGACCTACGCGTCGATCATCGGCACCATCCAGGACCGCGGCTACGTCGTGAAAAAGGGCAATGCCCTGGTGCCGTCGTGGATCGCGTTCGCGGTGGTCGGGCTGCTGGAGGCGTACTTCCAGAGCCTCGTCGACTACGACTTCACCGCCTCCCTGGAAGACGACCTCGACGAGATCGCCAGCGGTCGGGAGAACCGCACCCGTTGGCTGACCGAGTTCTACTTCGGTGACGCGGCTCCCAACGCCGAGCACGACGCGGAAATAGCCGGTTCGGAGGTCGCCAAGCATGGTGGCCTGAAGAAGCTGGTCGGCGTGAACCTCGAGGAGATCGACGCCCGCGAGGTCAACTCGATCCGGCTCTTCGACGACGAGCAGGGACGCACAGTCTACGTCCGCGTCGGCCGATTCGGGCCGTACCTGGAGCGAAACGTCGCGGCGCCGGACGCCGAGCCAGACTTGCAGCGCGCCAATCTGCCCGCCGACATCACCCCCGACGAACTGACACTCGCGGTCGCCGAGAAACTCTTCTCGACGCCGCAGGAGGGACGTTCGCTGGGCGTCGACCCGGCGACCGGGCACGAGATCGTCGCCAAGGAAGGCCGCTTTGGGCCGTACGTCACCGAGATCCTGCCCTCCGACGACGATGACGACGGCGGCTCACCGGCCACCGTTCCCGCAGGTCCGACGCCCAACGGCGGTGGTTCGGGTTCCGACGCCGAGGTCGTTCCGCTCGACACCCCGAGCGGCGGCGGCACGGCCACCAAGACCGTGGCCAAGAAGACCGCTAAGAAGGCCGCCAAGAAGGCCGGTCCCAAACCACGCACGGGGTCGTTGTTCAAGACGATGGACATCGCGTCGGTGACCCTCGAGGACGCGCTGCGGTTGCTGTCGTTGCCGCGTGTGGTCGGCGTCGACCCGGGATCCGGCGACGAGATCACCGCGCAGAACGGTCGCTACGGTCCCTACCTCAAGAAGGGCACCGACTCGCGGTCGCTGACCAGCGAGGAACAGCTCTTCGAGATCACCCTCGACGAGGCGCTGAAGATCTACTCCGAGCCCAAGCGGCGCGGACGCCAGGCCGCGGCCCCACCGCTGCGTGACCTCGAGAAGAACGACGAGGTCTCCGACAAGCCGATGGTCATCAAGGACGGCCGGTTCGGGCCGTACGTCACCGACGGCGAGACCAACGCCAGCCTGCGCAAGGGCGACGACGTCGCGTCGATCACGCCCGAACGCGCCATGGAACTGCTCGCCGACCGTCGAGCCCGCGGCCCGGCGAAGAAGGCGGCCAAGAAGACCACCAAGAAGGCGCCCGCGAAGAAGGCTGCTGCGAAGAAGACGGCAGCCAAGAAGGCCACCGCAAAGAAGACGGCTGCGAAGAAGACGGCTGCGGAGAAGACGGCAGCCAAGAAGGCACCGGCGAAGAAGACCGACGAGAGCTGACCCTCCACCGCGCTCTGACGCTCGACGAGTCAGTCCTGCCGGTATGGCGCCATGAGCGGTCGGGCGAGCAGCGTCTCGATCCCGCGTCCGCGTAGTTCGACGCCCTCACCGATGTCCCAATGCTCGGCTTCCTCGCGTGAGGCGAGGAACACGGCGCGCGCCGATCCGAGGACGCGGGTCGGCTCGTCCTTGGCGAGTTCGGTGAGTCGGGCGGCCTCGTTGACCGGGTCGCCGATGACGGTGTACTCGAGGCGCTGTTCGGCGCCGATGTGGCCGGCGATCGCCTTGCCTGCCGAGATGCCGATGCCGATGTCGGTGTCGCCCAGGGTCTCGTAGAGTTCGGCGCGCAGTTCGCGCGCCGACGCCAGTGCGCGGCCGGCGAAGTCGTCGAGGTCCAGCGGTGCGCCGAAGATGGCCAGTGCCGCGTCGCCCTGGAACTTGTTGACGAACCCGCCGTGGCGTCCGACCACTGCGACCACCACACGGAAGAACTCGTTGAGCAGCTCGACGATCTCTCGCGGCGGCCGGTTGACGGCCAGCCGCGTCGACCCGACGATGTCGACGAACAGGACGCCGACGTAGCGTTCCTCACCGCCGAGTTCGGTGCCGGTCTCGATGGCCTTGCGGGCCACGTCTTCGCCGACGTAGCGGCCGAACAGGTTGCGGAGTTGCTGGCGTTCACGCAGGTCGGCGACCATGTCGTTGAACCCGGCTTGCAGCAGACCGAGGTCGCTGCCGTCGTAGATCTTCACGGCGACGTCGAGATTGCCCGCACTGACCTCGCTCTGCGCGCGACGCAGCTGCTTGATGGGGTCGTTGATCGCCGACACCACCCGGAAGATGGCCAGCAGGCTGAACGCCAACGCCGACAGCGCCATCCACAGGATCGGACGCTCCAAACCGGTCGAGTCGGAGTCGATGAATCCGAGCCGGTGCAAGACGATCAGGCCGACGATCACCAGCATCGGGGCCACCGCGCTGATCACCCAGAACACGGTGATGCGGGTGGTCACGCTCGGCGCGGTTGCGCTGTCGGGGTCGTTGGCCATCGCCGCGACGGTGATCGGGCGCAGGACCTTCTCGGCCTGCATGAAGCTCAGCGCGCAGGTGACCATCGCGCCGATGAAGCTCGCGATCGCGACGATGAAGGCGTTCTTGTTGGACACCGTCAGGTTGACGAGTGTGAACAGCACGCCGCCGACCAGCCAGAGTCCGGCGTTCACCGCAGACAACAACATCGGGAGTGCCAATGCACGACGACGGGCCGACTCGTTGTCGAGCCGCGTTCGTCGTCGATGCCACACGAGTACCGGCAGCGAGAGCTGAATACTCAGGAAACCGCCCACCAGCATCGCGATGATCAGGTAGACGGCGAAGATCACCTGGTTCAGCGCGGTGATCTCGTCGAGACTGATGGAATCCTGCAGCGGCATGCCGAACCGCAGGAACGCAAAGGTGAACAGCGCGCCGATGAGGTTGGCCCGCAGCATGTCGAGGGCAAGGATCGGCCAGGGCGTGTGCACCAGCCAACGGGCGAGATGCACGCCCTTTGACCATTGCGACCGCTGACGTACCACGCCAACTACGGTAGCTGGCTGCTTGCAATTGTTAAACAACAATGCACAGGGGTTCGTCGTCGTGGGCCCCCAAAACGCGTGGTGGTGGGCTTCTGCCCGTCTGACCTGTGACAAATGTCCTTGCCGGGCACTTGCGGGCGAAGCTGTCGGCCGTCCTGTCGGGGCAGCCAATTAGGCTGTGCCTGTGACCAATGTCTTCGATCGGTTGACCGGCCAGGACGCCGTCGCCGACGATCTGCGCGCCGCAGCGCGTGCCGCCCGCAGCCTGGCAAACCGGCTCGACGAGGGCGACGCGGGTGCGATGTCGATGTTCGGGGAGCCCGACGAACAGACCGGTGACGCTTTCGACTCTGCCGCCCGGGCATCGATGACCCATGCGTGGCTGTTCACCGGCCCACCGGGCAGTGGGCGGTCGGTGGCCGCGACCTGTTTCGCGGCCGCGCTGCAGTGTCAGCACGAGGACGCGTCGAACATCGGGTGTGGGGAATGCCGCGCGTGCACCACGGTGATGAGTCGCACCCACGCCGACGTCCGGCACGTGGTGCCCGAAGGGTTGAGCCTCGCGGTCAAGGAGATGCGGGAGATCGTGCAGGCGGCCGCGCGTCGCCCGGGTACCGGACGCTGGCAGATCGTCATCGTCGAAGACGCCGACCGGCTCACCGAGCAGGCGGCCAACGCATTGCTCAAGGTTGTCGAGGAACCGCCGTCGCGCACGGTGTTCCTGCTGTGCGCGCCGTCCGTGGACCCCGAAGACATCGCGGTGACTCTACGATCGCGCTGCCGCCATGTGGCACTTGCGACACCGTCGGCGCACGACATCGAACGTGTCTTGGCCGAACGTGACGGCATCGACCCCGACCAGGCGCGTTGGGCCGCGTCGGTGTGCGGCGGTCACATCGGCCGAGCGCGTCGGCTGGCGAGTGATCCCGAGGCCCGCGCACAACGCGAGATGGCACTCGCGCTGGCTCGGGATGCCAACCGCGAGAAGACGGCCTACGCGGCGGCCGAGAATCTCGTGCGCACCGCCGACGCCGCCGCCAAGGCGATCGCCGCCGAACTCAACGAGCCCGAGATCGAGGAGATGAAGACCGCGCTCGGGGCGGGCGGCACCGGCAAGGGTGCAGCACGTGCACCTCGCGGGACGGTCGGGGCCATCAAGGAACTGGAGAAACGGCAGAAGTCCCGGGAGACCCGCGTCGGGCGTGACGTCCTCGACCGCGCACTCGTCGACCTCGCCGCCCTGTTCCGCGACGCACTCGTGGTGGGCGTCGGCGCCAAGGTGACCGCCATGCATCCGGACAAGACCGACGACATCGTGATTCCAATGGCCGCCTACGCCCGGCCCGAGCAATTGCTGAACTGCCTGGAAGCGGTGCTCGCCTGTCGCGAGGCGCTCGACATGAACGTCAAACCCAAGTTCGCGGTCGACGCGATGGTCGCGACCATCGGGTTGTCGATGCGCAAGAGCTGAATCAGCGCTACCTGCGCGTCGTAGCCACCTCGAGCAACTCCCGCGCCGGCCCGCGCAGCGTGATGCGCGGCGACCACACCGCGCGCAATGGTCGGATCATCGCCAGCCCGTCGACCTCGACGTGCACCAGCCGCCCGGCGGTGATGTCCTCGGCGACCGACAGTCGGGACAGGACGGTCGCGGCCGGTGAGCTGAGCACCGACGCGCGGATGGCGGTGACCGAGCGCAATTCGATCAGTGGGTCGGTTGCTTGAAAACCCTTCTGCGCCAATGCCTCTTCAAAGGTGAGCCGTGTGCCCGATCCCGGTTCGCGTTGAATCAGCGGCGTCGCGGCGAGTTCGTCGGCGCCGATCCGGCCGGTTCGGGCCCAGGGGTGACCCGGAGCGCAGACAACCAGCAATTCATCCATGGCCACCAGCGCGGACTCGAGATCCTTGGTGGGACCGGGAATCTCGATGAAGCCGAGATGTGCGTCGTCGGCGCGCACCGCGTCGAACACCTCGGTCGAATTCATCGGCCGCACCGACAGTTTGGCGTCGGTGCGGCCGGCCAGTGTCACGATCCAGGACGGAACAAGGTATTCCGCAACGGTTTTCGACGCGGCGACGATCAGTGTTGCCTGACGGGCCGCAACCAGCGAGTCGACGCCGGCAGTGAACTCGACAGCCCGCTCCACCAGTGCGTTGGCCCACTCCAAGACGACGACGCCGTTCGCGGTCGCCTCCACACCCGCCGGGGAACGCGCGAACAACTCGACGCCGAGCTCATGTTCCACCGATCGGACCCGCGCACTGACCGCCTGCTGGCTCATGCCGAGTTCGCGCGCCGCGGCACCCATGCTGCCGAGCCGGCCGACGGTGACGACCACCTCGAGCGCGGCGAGATCGGGAAGTCGGCGCGCCACCATGGCTGACACCGTATGCGGGCCGGTCCGGGGCCCACAACAACCGGGCCCGGTGCGCGTCGGGTGCGGTTCTATAGTGGGGTCATCCACACAGGTACAGGGAGAGTGCGATGTCGGACTTCATCAAGAAGGTCAAGGAAGAGGCGCGGGCCGTCTCGGCGGCGATCGACAACGAGCTGACCGTGTTGGAGGGCGTCGACGGTTACGACCCGTTAGCCCATCGGGACGCAGAGGAATCGGGCGCAGAGGAATCGGGTGCTGAGGAATCGGGTGCTGCGGAGACCGGCAAGGGTGGCACCGGAGTGGGCCATCCCGGCGACGATGCCGGCAGCGACGACGCGGGCGCCGACGATGACGACGTGGCCAGGTCCGATGCGACACCGCCCGAGACGGGTTCGGAAGAACTGGGCGAGAAGGCCTGATCCGACCGGCCCGAACGGCCACCGCGTCGTCGGAATGCGCAGACAATGAGGGGTACCGCTCTTCAATGCGCAATTCTTCGACGACGAGGTGAGTGACATGACCGGTACCGATTCGACCTACACCGCGGCAGTGGTGACGGCATTCGGTGAACCCCTGACCATCGACCAACGCCCGCTGCCCCAACCCGGGCACGGTCAGGCGCTGGTCAAGCTGGAGACCTCGGGGGTGTGCCACACCGATCTTCATGCGGCGCACGGTGATTGGCCGGTCAAACCGTCGCCGCCCTTTGTTCCGGGCCACGAGGGATACGGCACCGTGGTGGCCGTCGGGCCCGGTGTCACCGAGATCGCCGTCGGCGACAAGGTCGGCAATGCCTGGCTGTGGTCGGCGTGCGGACATTGCGAATACTGCCGGACCGGGTGGGAGACGCTGTGTGAGCGTCAACAGAACGGCGGCTACTCACTCGACGGATCCTTCGGGACCTACATGCTGGTCGACGAACGTTTCGCGGCGCGGATTCCCGACGGCTGCGACCCGGTGGAGGTGGCGCCGATCCTGTGCGCCGGCGTCACCGTCTACAAGGGTCTGAAGGTGTCGGAGACCAAACCCGGACAATGGATCGTGATCTCCGGGATCGGCGGACTCGGGCATGTGGCCGTGCAATACGCGCGGGCGATGGGCATGCGCGTCGCCGCCGTCGACATCGGTGACGACAAACTAGACCTCGCCCGCGAGCTCGGTGCCGAGGTCACCGTCAACGCCGCGTCGACCCCCGACGTCGCAGCCGCGATCCAGGAACAGACCGGTGGCGCGCACGGTGTGCTGGTCACCGCCGTGCATCCGGAGGCGTTCGGACAGGCGATCGGCATGGCACGTCGCGGCGGGACGATCGTCTTCGTCGGACTCCCGCCCGGCGACTTCCCGGCACCCATCTTCGACGTCGTGCTCAAAGGTCTCACCATTCGTGGCTCGATTGTCGGGACCCGCCAGGACATGGTGGAGGCGCTGGATTTCTATGCGCGTGGCCTGGTCAAACCCACCGTCGCCACGACGCGTCTCGAGGACATCAACGACGTGTTCCGGCAGATGGAAGAGGGCAAGATCGAGGGTCGCATCGTCATCGACTACCGCTGAGAGCACTAAGCTCACAGCGTGACCGTTGGCTCCGACTCGGGTGAGCGCCGTGCGCTGGTGTTGAGCCTGATCGCCACGGCGGTCTTGGGCACAGGTGCGGTGCTGTGGGGCATCCTCAGCGGCGCGAGCGTCATCCTGTTCGACGGCATCTACATGCTCGCGGGCAGCGTGCTGGTCGGCGTGTCACTGCTGGCCGCCAGAGCAGCAAGCACCGCGCCGACGCCCGAGTTCCCGTTCGGTCGTCACGGCGCGACCCCGCTGGCCGTCGGCCTGCAGGGGGCGGCGCTGCTGGCGACGCTCGTCTACGGCGCCGCCGACGCAGTATCGGTCATCCTTAACGGAGGCTCCGGTGCGGCGGCGGGCAGCGTCGTCGCCTATGGCGTCGTGTCGGCGGTGGCGTCCGGCCTGGTCATCGTCGTGCTGCACCGGCCGGCGCGGGTGTCGCAACTGGCGCGCGCCGAACTGGTGAGCTGGCGGGCCGGGGCGCTGCTGAGTCTGATGGTCGCGGTCGGCGGTCTGGTGGCCGTCGTGCTCGATCGCCGCGGGTCGGCGGCGGCCGCGTCGTATGTCGATCCGATCCTGGTCCTGATCGCGTCGGCGTCGATCGCGCCCATGGCGATTGCGTTGCTGAGACAGGGAATACGTGAGCTGATGGAGGCGGCGCCGGCGGGCGAACTGAACGAGGTCATCGCTGCGGCCGCCGCCGATGCGGCCGTCGAGTACGGGCTGTCCAAGCCCATCGTGCGCGCGACGCGATTGGGACGACGCCTCTACGTCGAAGTCGACTTCCTTGTGCGACAGGGCGATTGGCGGGTCGAGGACGAAGATCGAGTGCGGCGCTTCATCGTCGACCGACTGGACTCGACCGACCACGAGGTGTGGGCGAACGTGGAACTGTCCACCGATCCGACGCTGATCGAGGACTGACGGGTCACGGCATGATCACGGTGACCGGCTTCGGCGGCGCGGTCAGCAACCGACCACCGATACCCAACCTGAAGCGCACGGGACCCGACCCGACGCGCAGGGTTGCGCCGATGCTGTTGTCGTAGCTGAACATCCCGCGGTCGGTGAGTCGGCGTACGAGTTTGCCGCTGCGATGGGTGGCGAAGTTGTACCAGGCGATGGTGACGACATTCGAGCACGGCCCGAGAACCTTTGGTGTCCAGGCGAACCAGCCTCCGCTGACCCACGCCGTACCGCGTCCCGGCGAGACGTTGATTCCCCCCATCGCCTTGCCGACGCAGTTGTCGCCGACGGCGAAGGCATTGCCGAGGTCGAAACTCTGATACGGGCGTGCGGGCGCGGCGTCGGCTCGGCTGCCGAATCCGATGGACAATGCCGCGGCGACGGCAATGGAGGCGAGCGTGAGGACAATCCGATGGTTGCGCATGGTCTTCTCCTGGTTGCACGACGACACGAGTTCACTCACAGAGCATGTCTGCGTCGGGCAAGGATTCGTTACCAAAGCTAAAATTGTCGGGCGAATGCGCTCTCCGACTCCGGGTGCCGGCCGACGTAGAAGCGGGCGACGAAGAAGCACAGCGTCGCCAGCACTGCCGATCCGCACATGACCACGCCCATGGGAACGGCGGTGTCGTCGCCCGCCAATCCGCCCAACGGCGAGACGATTCCGGCGACGAGGAACATCACGCCGCCGAGCACCGCGCTGCCCGCACCCGCCGCGTCGCGGCTGTGTTCCATGGCGAGTGCTGCGCTGTTGCCGGCGACGAAGCCGAAACAGAGCACCGTGAAAAACAGCGGTATCACCAGCAGCGACGGATTTGCCGACGACGCGGCGAGGAGTACGACAACCGCTCCGACGATCATCAACGGCAGGGCGATTCCCACGACATGTGCCGGGTGGACGTGTCGTCGGGACAGTCGCGCCGAGACCAGGCCGCCGATCGTGAGACCCAGTGCATTGACGGCGAACCCGAGCCCGTAGATGGTGCTCGAGGTGCCGATGACCTTCTGGTACACGAACGACGAACTCGAGATGTAGGCCATCAGCGTCCCGAGGGCGAAGGCCTGCGTCAGCACGTAGGCGAGGAAGATCGGGTGCCGGAAGCGGCCGAGGAGATCGCCCAGCCCGAGTGTGGCCTTCCGGTTCGCCTCGACCAGGCTCTCCGGGACCGTTGTCACGGCGCCGATGAACTGCAGGACGGTCGCGGCCAGGATCACGCCGAAGACCCATCGCCACGACACCTGCCCGGCGAGCAGCCCGCCGATGACCGGGGCGATCACCGGCGCAAGGCTTTGGATGGTCATCATGAGCGTCATCGACCGGGCGCCCGCGAAGCCGCGCAGCAGGTCGGCGATCACCGCCCGGGCGGTGACCATGCCCGCAGCCGCCGCGAAAGCCTGCACGAAGCGCGCCGCGATGAGCACCTCGATGGTGGGTGCGAACACCACCACGATCCCGGCGAGCACCGCGACACCTGACCCGATGATCAGGGGCCGACGTCTGCCGTAGCGGTCGGACAGCGGCCCCCACACCACCTGGCCGACGCCGACGCCCACCAGGAAGGCCGTCAAGGTGAGCTGCACCATAGTCGTCGAGGTGTGCAGGGACTCCTGCACTTCCGGGAACGATGGCAGGTACAGGTCGGTGGCGATCGGGGCGGTCGCCGAGAGCAGCGCCAGCACGAAGAGAAGCCGAGCGCCGAGGCCCTCGCGGTCGGTGGGCGGCGGTGTGGTCACCGGGCTGACGATATCGCGCGTCAGATCATGCGAATTGTGCGGTTGCGGTGGAGCCGCCCAGGGGAATCGAACCCCTGACCTATTCATTACGAGTGAATTGCTCTACCGACTGAGCTAGGGCGGCGTGCTGCGCGAGGCAGCGCCCACGAGTGTAACGACTACCGGCTATCGAACAAAAACCAGTATCACTACGCCGGGAAGTCCTCACCGCACGGCACGGCGACGCGGCGCGTGGGATCGAGCGCGTTGCGCGTGAGCGCGGCGACGGTAGGGGAGTAGGCCATGCCGACGTGCCCGATCGTCGACTTCGGGCATACGTCCTGGACCAGCGTGTTCGTGATGTTCGGCCCAGGTGGCATGAGGGTGACCGGGTAGGGCGTGGAGATCTCGTCGTAGCGGGTGGCGAGGTTGACGTAGCGGATCGTCGGGTGCGTCGGACCCCAGTTGTTCTCGCCGGGGGCGCGGGCGGGGAGGCGGTCGGTGATCGAGCCGGTGCGCGAGTGGCCACGGTTGGGCGACGACAGGCCGACGATGGTGTCGACCTGGGCGGCACGACCGGGCAGCTGCGTGAACAGCTGCGCGATCGCACCGCCCTGGGAATGCCCGACGAAATCGACCTTGCGGGCCCCGGTCGCGCGCAACACACGGTCGACGAACGCTGCCACCTGCCGCGCCGACCGATCTTTGTTGCCGAGACCACCGATGTTGCCGCTCCAACTCGTCTGCCCATAGGTCACGCTGAACACGCAGTACCCGGCGTTGGCCAGCGTCGGCGCCAGGTACGCCCAGTCGGCGTACTGGTTGAGCGCCGTCCCATGCAGCAGGATCACCGGGTCGCGGCCGAGTCGGTCCTTGCAGCCGAAGCGATTCGACCCCAGGGGTGAGGCGGTGGCCGGCTTCCCGTAACCGGTGGCGATCGCGCGTGCGGGGTCGCTGGTCACCGGATAGGGAGCCGCGTGGGCGGAGCCGGGGCTCGTCACCAACATGGCCACGATGCCGACGGCGATGGACAGCAGAATGACGACACGACGGTGAGTCATGTCGTCATTCTGCACTGGGTGGTGTCAGCGGGTGGGCTGGTTGCGGCGGTGATCTCGACACGGGTCCTCGGCTGGCGCCTCGGTCCCGGCTCGATCCGGCGGATCTCGACACGGGTCCTCGGCTGGCGCCTCGGTCCCGGCTCGATCCGGCGGATCTCGACACGGGTCCTCGCCCAGGGGCTCGGTCCCGGCTCGATCAGCGTGGGGCGGCTCGATCAGCGTGGGGCGGCTCGATCAGCGGGAGGCTCACACCTGCGCGAAATTCTCCGCGAGTTGGGTGAGCCGGACGCTGTTGCCGGACGGGTCGCGGAACCCGGCGTCGATGCCGTACGGGCGCTGCTCGGGGGTCTCGGTGAACTCGACACCGCGGGCGGCCAGCTCCTCGTACGATGCCTGACAGTCGTCGGTGGTCAAAAAGACCGTTCCGGCAAAGCCTTTCGACATCAGACTGTCGATCTCGCCCTTGACCTTGGCGTCGATCATCGGCGGTCCGGGGATGTCCATGAGCACGATGCTGACGTCCTCTTGCCCGGGCGGACCGACGGTGAGCCAACGGAAGCCGCCCATCTCCGGCATGGTGACGTCCGACCGAACCTCCATGCCGATCTTGGTCGTCCAGAATTCGAGCGCCTCGTCCTGGTCGTGTACCCAGAGTTGCGCGCATGCGATGCGAATCATGTTGTCCACCTTTCGAAGTCGATCTCCGTCGAAAATCTCGGGGAGCTTGTGACAACGAAGCTACGCCGACGGCTCGATGGTGGTCTTCTCCCCGTGTGCTGTCTTGTCCACCCTGCTCGAAGGGCCCGGCCGCGAGTACACGCGCAGCACGCACGCGGGCACGTGGGCGTAGGTCGAGGCGGGCGGGAAGGACGCGCGGTAGGCGGTCGGGGTCTTGCCGAAAGATCGGGCGAAACTGGTGGTGAACGACCCGACACTCGAGAGCCCCACCGACATGCAGATGTCGGCGACCGATCTGTCGGTGGAGCGCAGCATCGCGGCCGCGCGTTCGAGTCGTCGGGTCTGCAGATAGGCGTGCGGCGACTCGCCGAACGCCGCCGTGAACGCCCGGGTGAAGTGGGCTCGGGACAGCTTGGCAGCCGCGGCCATGTCGTCGACGGTGAGTGGCTCGGCGAACCGCACGTCGACGAGATCCTTCGCCCGCAACAGGTGTCGGGTGGGATGCGTGCTGGTCATTAGGTGATTATCGCCCATCGGCGTCGAGAAAGGCGCGCCCTCGTGGCGACAGCTCATAACCCACGTCGAGGCTCCTGGTCAGGCCGAGTGCCTTCAGCTTTCGTACGTCGAGTTTGAAATCGGGCCTCTCCCTGCCGAGTTCGGCGGCCAATTCGGTCGAGACCACCGCCGGCCGACGTCCGATGAGAGCCAGCACCTGTCGCGTCCACGGCCCGTGACTCGACCGACTGTCCAACCGGTCGAGGCGCTTGGTGAGGTCGGCGATGTCCTCGTCCGACAGCTCGGCGTCGGCGCGCAACGCGATCCGCGGATCCTCACCGTGCCAACGCAACCCGATGCGGAAGGTTGGGTACTCGTCGGGTCCGCGCAGACGTGCGCGTGCCTTGTCGGCGTTCGGGAATCCGGCGCGCTTGGCGTCGCGATCGGTGATCTTCTCGGGGTCGACGCTGCGCACCGAGGTGATCTCGATGACCCCGGCCGCAGTCACGAACGTGGAACCGACCTTGACCCGGGAGTCGGCCCAGCGTCGGAACGCAAGGTCGACGGAGCCGTCGGCGACTCCTTGAGCGATCGGCCTCGGTAACAGCACCCTTCGACGGTAGACCTGGCGATGCGGCTACAAAAGGGTTCGGATGCGACGTACGGTCGAAGGTATGACCGGGTCCAGTGGAACACCAGTCACCGCGGCCGCCGCCACCGAGGTCGTCTCCGATCCTTGGCGGGTCCTCGCCGACAAACTGGTCGCCGCCTACAAGACCGGGTCGATGGTCCGTGGGGGTGAGTTCGTCGCCAAGATCATCGACGCCGCAGAGGTGGCCGGGCATCACCCCGACATCGACCTCCGTTACGGCACAGTGCATCTGGTGCTCACCACGCACAGCGCGCACGCACTCACCGAGGCGGATGTCGCGCTGGCGAACACGATCGCAGCAATCGCTGTGGACCTGGGTATCGAACCCGCACCGACGCCGATGACCCAGTTCGATCTCGCGATCGACGCCCTCGACATCGCCGCGATACGACCGTTCTGGGCGGCCGTGTTCGGTTACAAAGATGCGGCCGAGCACCAGCCGATCGACCTCGTCGATCCCGATGGCCGTTTGCCGGGGGTGTGGTTTCAACAGATGGACGAAGCCCGACCGCAACGCAGCCGAATGCACGTCGACCTGTGGGTACCGCACGACGAACTGGAGCACCGCCTGCAATCCGCGCTGGAAGCGGGTGGTCGGCTGCTCACCGACGAGTATGCGCCGTCGTTCTGGGTCCTCGCCGATGCCGAGGGCAACGAGGTGTGCCTGTGTACCTGGCAGGAGCGCGCCGACTGAGGGTGCGAGAAACACTCTGTGCCTAATCGGAGAACCCGGGTGTTGCAGCACACAGGTTTCCCGACTCGACACAGAGTGTCACGAGTGACTAGTGCAGGCCCTCCGCCCGAGCTGCTTGTGCGACGGCCTCGGCCACCGCGGGGGCGACCCGGTCGTCGAGCGGACTCGGGACGATCTTGTCGGCGGCCAATTCGTCGGCGACGACCGAGAAGATGGCGTCGGCCGCGGCGAGCTTCATCCGCTCGGTGATCCGGTTGGCGCCGGCGTCGAGCGCACCCTTGAACACGCCGGGGAACGCGAGCACGTTGTTGATCTGGTTCGGGAAATCGCTGCGGCCGGTGGCGACCACGGTGGCGTACTTGGCGGCGACCTCGGGGTGGATCTCGGGGTCCGGGTTCGACATGGCGAAGATGATCGGGTCGGCCGCCATGGTGGCGACGAGATCCTCGGCGATCTTGCCCGCCGAGACGCCGACGAACACGTCGGCACCCGAGAACGCCTCGGCCGGACCACCGGAGATGGCACGGGGGTTGGTGAATTCGGCGAGCTCCTGCTTGACCTCGTTCAAGTCGTCGCGGTGGAAGCTGACGATGCCCTTGGAGTCGAGCACCACGATGTCCTCGATACCGGCGGCATGAAGGATCTTCGCGCACGCGACACCGGCCGCTCCGGCACCGGAGATGATGACACGCAGCTTGGTGATGTCGCGCTCCAGAACCTTGGTCGCGCCGCGAAGGGCTGCAAGGACGACGATCGCGGTGCCGTGCTGGTCGTCGTGCATCACCGGGCAGTCGAGGGCCTCGATGACGCGCTGTTCGATCTCGAAGCACCGCGGTGCGGAGATGTCCTCGAGGTTGACCGCACCGAAGCTCGGGCGCAGACGGATCAACGTCTCGACGATCTCGTCGGGATCCTTGGTGTCGAGGACGATCGGGATCGAGTTGAGTCCGGCGAACGTCCGGAACAGTGCGGACTTGCCCTCCATGACCGGCAGCGACGCACGCGGACCGATGTCGCCGAGACCCAGCACGGCCGTGCCGTCGCTGACCACCGCGACCAGCCGGTCGGTCCAGGTGTACTTGTTCACCAGGTCGGCGTCGGCGTCGATCGCCCGGGACACCTGTGCGACGCCCGGTGTGTAGGCGATCGACAGGTCGCGCTGGGTGTCGATGGGCGAACGCAACTCGACCGACAGTTTGCCGCCGACGTGCGAGAGGAAGATCTCCTCGTCGGTGATCGGCTGATCGGCGATGGTCGGTTCGGTGTACGGGGCGTCGCCGGTGCGTGCGCCCCCGTCCGTGCTCGTCACGGTTGTCCTCCTGGGCCCTGGTGCGTAGTTGCCCAAGTGTCCCACCGCACCGAACGAGCGATCAAGCAGGGTGGCCGGTGGGCGGACCGTGTTAGGGTACATCTTGTGTCTATGTCGCATGCGCACCCGGAATCTGCTGCTGAGCGTGTATATGGCGTGGTCAAGGAGCAGATTCTCACAAACGAGATCGCCGGCGGTGAGCTGATCAGCGAGGGTGAGGTCGCCACGCAGTGCGCGGTCAGCCGTACTCCGGTCCGCGAGGCCTTCCTTCGTCTGGAGGCCGAGGGATGGATGCGGCTGTACCCGAAACGCGGCGCTCTGGTGGTCCCGATCGGCGACCGGGAAGCGCGCGACGTGGTCGACGCCCGGATCCTGTTGGAGAGCCATGCGGTGGGATCGTTGACGGGCCGCGACCGGGCTCGCGACCAACTCGTCGAACAGCTGCGGGCAAACGTCGACGCCCACCGAGCGGTGCCGTCGGACGATGTCGCCGAGTTCGCCCGGATCGACGCCGAGTTTCATCAGCTGATCGTCGCCGCCGGCGACAACGCGATCCTGGCGGGATTCTTCGTCGGCCTCGGTGAACGGCATCGGCGGATGACGACGAGCAGTGTGCATCGCGACGCGTCCATCCCCGACCTGATCCTGGGTGACCATGCCGCGCTCGTGGAGGCCATCGCGTCAGGCGACGCGTCGGCCTACGCCGCACTGCTCGCCGACCATCTCGCCGCAGTGCACGACCTCCGGGGTGGAAGCCGATGACGCGCCGGATCTCGACGCTGGGTTGGCCCGCGGTCGCCCTCGCGGTGTTCGCCACCGCGTGGGGTGGCAACGAGTTCACCCCTCTGCTCGTCATGTACCGCCAGTCCGGGGACATGTCTGCGGTCACGGTCGACGCCTTGCTGTTCGCCTACGTGCTCGGCATCGTCCCCGCACTGCTCATCGGCGGACCGCTCTCCGACCGCCTGGGCCGACGGCCCCTGATGCTTCCGGCTCCCGTCTTCGCGGCGCTCGGTTCGGCGATCCTCGCCGCCGGTGCCGGTTCGGCGACGATGCTCGCGTCCGGCCGCGTCCTCAGCGGTGTCGCGCTGGGGCTCTCCATGGCTGTCGGTGGTAGCTGGATCAAGGAACTGTCCGACGCCGACGGTGCACCTGCCGGCACCGGCGCCAAGCGTGCGGCGATGAGCCTGACCGCAGGTTTCGGGATCGGCGCGGGTGTCGCGGCCGCCCTGGCGCAGTGGGGGCCGTGGCCGCATGTGCTGCCCTACCTGGTCAACATCTCGATCGCTGCGCTTGCTGCCGTGCTCCTCGTCGCCTCGCCGGAGACGCGTGCCCGCCAGATCCGGCCCGGCCGTCTGCTCGACGACCTGAAGATCCCGGCCGCCGGACATCGACGCTTCCTGCTCGTCGTGCTGCCGGTCGCGCCATGGGTGTTCGGTGCCGCGGCGTCGGCCTATGCGGTGATCCCGGCGCTGATGTCGACGCGCAGCTCCGGCATGCCGATCGCCTTCGCGGGATTGTGCTGCGTGCTGGGACTGGCCGCCGGTTTCTTGCTGCAATCGGTCGGCCGTCGGATCGATCGGCCCGGGAGCGTGCGCGGAGTGGTGGTCGCGCTGGTCATCGTGGCGGTCGGGATGGCGCTGGCCGCGCTCGCCGCCCATCTGCTGACGGTGTGGGCCGCACTGCTCGCGGCAACCGTCCTGGGCTGCGGCTACGGCATGGCGATGATCGCCGGATTGCTCGAGGTCGGACGCATCGCCGGACCCGACGACCTCGCCGGCCTCACCGCCGTCTTCTACGGCGTCACCTACCTCGGCTTCGCCGTGCCCGCGATCCTCGCGTGGATCTCCGAGACCTGGGTGAGCATCGGATATCCCACGATGTTCGGGTTCGGGGTCGTCGCCGCCGTCATCTGCCTCGCCGTCACGCTGATCGGCCACCGGACCGGCGCCGACCGGATCGACCCCGACCTCGCCGCCGAAAGCGCAAGCGGCCCGCTCGCTTCGCTCCCGGCGCCGGGCCGGGAGTCCTGCGAGCTGGATACGGCCACCCGGTAACCTGCTGGTGTTTGATCGGACACCGGCAGAAGGGCGCGCGTGATGTTGCTGGGGGCGTGGGTGGTCGTCGTCACCGCCCTGGTCCTGATCGTTCCGGGTGCGCTCGTCGGCCGCCGGATGATGCTGCCGTGGCCGGTCGCGCTCGCCGCCGGACCGCCCATCACCTTCGGACTCGTCAGCATCTTGACCGTCCTGTACTCGGCGGTCGGGTTCCAGTGGAATGCGATCAGCGCGCTCGTCGGACTGGTTCTCGCGATGTTCGCCGCGTGGGCCTACGCCGCACTCCTGCGCACGCGTTGGGGACGTCGAGTGGCGCCCGCGCCGGAAGGACCTGGGTCCGACGAAACTGGGTCCGACGACCCACCCGCAGGCATCACCGCAATGCTGCGCGTCGCCGCCGGTGTTGCCGTCGGCGGTGCCATCATCGCGATCACCTGCATCCGGCCCATCGCGACGACGGCCTTCGCCGGACTGAACAACGTGTCGCAGGTATGGGATTCCCTGTGGCACGCAAGCTCTTTGCGGTGGATCCACGAGACGGGCATCGGCTCTGGGCTGCGCATGGGCGAGCTGATGAACTACGACACCCACGGGTTCAACTACTACCCGAACACCTGGCATGCGCTGGGGGCGTTGCTCTTCCCGATCACCGGCGCCAATCCGGTCGAGCTGTACAACACCTATTCGCCTGCGGTGCTGGCGATCACCGTGCCGCTCGGCGTCGCATCGATGTCCTACTGGTTCGCCCGCCACCGCTTCGACGTGAACTCCTCGGCCACCATCGCCGCCGCGGGCGCCGCGATCAGCGCACTGTTCCCGTCGCTGCCCTACGTCGAGGTGGAGCTGACGTCGGTGCCGAACGCGGTGGGCGTCAGCCTCGCGCCGGTGGCGGCGATCCTGACGATGGGTGTCATCCGCGATCGACGGCGAGTCGGTCCCGCGGCATTGGCCGTGACCGGTGTGACGGCGACCCATCCGTCGGGCCTGATCGTGGTCGGCGTCATCGTCGCCCTGTGGTGGCTGTGCGAGGCACTATGGCATCCAGTTTCCACGCGACTGCGTGACCTGCTCACCCTTGTATCGACCGGGGCGCTCACGCTGATCCTCGTGGCGCCGGTCATCTACGGGACGCTCAAGGTGTCCGACACCAACGAACTGCCCTTCTTCGACTTCCGCGTCGAGACGGTCGGCGTCGCGCAGGGACTGTCGCAGGCCGCGTTCAACGGGACCGTCCCATTGGCCGACTACTACCCGCTGTGGGGTCTGATCGCCTTCACCGCGCTCGGGCTGATCGTGCTGGCCTGGATGCGTTGCTGGGCGGGGCTGCTCGCATGGCTGGCCTTCGTGCTCGTGACGGCGAACGCGGTGGTCGAGCTCAGTGTGCTGTCGTATCCGCTCGGTTCGATCGGCGGCTACTTCTACAATTCGCCCCATCGTCTGACGTTTGTGGTTGCGTTGCTTTCCGCGTCGGCCGCGGGTCTGGCGGTCGGGTCGGCGGCGGTGTGGTTGTCGCGGTGGGTGTCGGGCAAGCTTGCCGCGCGCTCATCGGAAAGCGATGCGCCGCGGAGGTTCTCACCAGCTGTGGTGGCGACGGCCGCGTTGGCGCTGCTGCTGGTGCTCATCGCCGGTGCGGGCGTGGTGAAGTATCCGCAACACGC
Organism: Gordonia gummivorans; assembly: GCF_022513585.1. GTDB lineage: Bacteria > Actinomycetota > Actinomycetes > Mycobacteriales > Mycobacteriaceae > Gordonia. The sequence continues at coordinate 66,520 of NZ_JAKWBF010000003.1, read as the reverse complement.
CCAGTTGGCGTCCAAGGAGCGCGGTGGGAAGTACATCGGGCCCGATGATCTCGACGCCTACCACTGGCTCGCCGACCGTCCCGACGCCTGGAACTCGGTGATCCTCAACAACCTCGACCAGGGGACCGGCTGGATCTATCCCGTGACCGGCCTGACGCCGCTCTTCCCGTTCTACCGGGCCAACGACTTCTCACAGCGGCAACGCGATCTCTATTGGGGGGTGTCGACGATCGGCGCCGACCCCAAGATCGACCAGATCGTCCGAGACATGCGGGTGCACTACGTGATCGACTCCCCGCCGAGCTACTGGCCGTTCCAGAACGGCGCACCGGGCCCGGGACACCAGGGTGACCCGTTCCTGGCCCTGCGCCGCAACGGCGCGCCCGGGCTGACCGAGGTGTTCCGGCAGGGGAACGTGACGATCTTCCGCGTCAACGATTCGGTGCTCGCACCACCTCCGTGACGCGTTGGCATGAACAGCGCCAACCGCACTCCGAAGCCCCCCGCCTCCTTTCCGCAGCCCGACGTCGCCATCGCCGCCGCCGTCACAGAAACCTCACTCGTAGTCAGGGACCGTCGGCAGTTCCGAAGGTCTCTGACCAGAAATGAGGTCCCTGTCGCAGCGCAATTCTCGAACTCGGGAGCATCGTCGTCGAGCACCCAAAGCGCTCCATGCCGCCCAAGAAAGAAACTAGGGGAAGAAAACTCGTCCCCTACCCTTGGAGTCTTCCCCCAGAAATTTGTAGGGGAGGACTGTGAACTCCGGGGAGAAGCTCTTCCCCCAGATTTTTCGGCACGGGCCGGACTTCCCGGGTCAGCCGGGGCCGGTCAGCGGTGGGTGCATCTCAGCTGTCCGGATAACCGGTGGGATTCCCGGACTGCCAGCGCCAGGTGTCGGCGCACATGTCGTCGATGGTCTTGGTTGCGTACCAACCCAATTCGCTGTTCGCGCGGGTCGGGTCGGCGTAGGAGGCGGCGATGTCGCCGGGGCGTCGGGGTGCGATCTCGTAAGGAATCTCCCGACCACTGGCCCGCTCGAACGCCTTGACCACCTCGAGAACCGAAACACCTTGTCCGGTACCGAGATTCCACGTCGACATGCCGGGTTCGCCACTGCTGACGCGATCGAGCGCGGCGACGTGTCCGGCGGCGAGGTCGTCGACGTGGATGTAGTCGCGCACGCCGGTGCCGTCGGGGGTGTCGTAGTCGTCGCCGAACACCGACAGCTTGTCGCGCCGTCCCACCGCGACCTGCGCGACGAAGGGCATCAGGTTGTTCGGGATGCCGCTCGGGTCCTCGCCGATCTGGCCGCTCGGATGCGCGCCGACCGGGTTGAAGTAGCGCAGCGCGGCTATCCGCAGGGTGGGGTCGGCGGCAGCCACGTCACCCAGGATCTGCTCGATCATCACCTTGGTCCAGCCGTACGGATTAGTCGCCGACGTCGGCAGATCCTCGGTCATCGGCAGCTTGGGCTCGGCGCCGTACACGGTGGCCGACGACGAGAAGACCAGGGTGTGCACGTCGTGCCGATGCATCGCCCGCAGCAGCGAGAACGTGGTGCCGAGGTTGTTCTGGTAGTAGTCCAGTGGTTTGGCCACCGACTCGCCGACCGCCTTGTAGCCGGCGAAGTGGATCACCGCGTCGATCGGCTCATGGGCGAAGAAGTGTTCGGTCTTGTCGATGTCGGCGAGGTCGAAGGCATGCACGGGGATCGACGTGTCGGTCAGGGCCTCGAGTCGCCCGACGACCGTCGGCTTGGCATTGCTGAAGTCGTCGACGATCACCACGTCGTGGCCGGCGTCGATCAGCCGGATCACCGTATGCGAGCCGATGTATCCGGCACCGCCACTCACGAGAACACGCATACCGACCACCGTAGGCGGGAAACCTGGGAGTCGACCGTACGAACCCTGTGTCGTGCGCTGCATTTTCCCGCCCTGCATCGCACATTCAGAATCGCTAATAGTGACTTTGTGATCCGATAGTGGCAGGGTTTATTGCGGTGCTCGTGGGGGCGGGCCGGATCGATAGAAGACGACCCGGGTGGGAGAGTATGTCGCGAACCGACGTGTGGTTTGTTTCGGGTGGGGTCCGCTGTGCAGCCTGGCTGTACATGCCCGACGAGTCCACCGAGCCGCCACCCATCGTGGTGATGGCACACGGCCTCGGTGCAGTGCGGCAGATGCGTCTCGACGCGTTCGCCGACCGGTTCACCGCCGAGGGCTACGCGTGCCTGGTGTTCGACTATCGCTATTTCGGCGACAGCGCCGGACGACCCCGACAGCTGCTGTCGATACGACGGCAGCTCGACGACTGGGCCGCTGCGATCGCCTATGCACGCTCGCTGGGCAGCGTCGACGGATCACGGGTGGTGCTGTGGGGCACGTCCTTCGGTGGCGGACATGTGATGGTTGCGGGTCAACGCGACGGTGCGGTCGCCGCCGTGATCGCGCAATGCCCGTTCACGAGCGGTGTGGCGTCAGCCCTGGCCATGGAGCCGTTGAACTCGGTCCGGGTGGTCGGTCGCGCCCTGGCCGACGTGGCGTCGATGGTGATCCGACGGAAGCCGGTGACGATCCCGCTGGCCGGCGAGCCGGGTTCGGTCGCGCTGATGACCGCACCCGACGTGGTGCCCGGCTACCTGCCGCTGGTGCCCTACGGTCTGCCGTTCACCAACGCCGTCGCCGCGCGTGTCGGCCTGGCGATCCCGCTGCACACGCCCGGGCGTTCCCTGCGCAAACTCACCTGCCCGACGCTGGTGTGCGCGTGCGATCGTGACACGGTGGCACCGGTCAAGCCGACCGTGCGGTACGCGTCGCAGAACCCCAATGTGCGGCTTCGGCGCTACGACGAAGGACACTTCGACATCTACGTCGACGACGGATTCGAGAAGGTGATCACCGACCAGATCGCGTTTCTGCGCGACGTGGTGCCGGTCAGCCGGTGACGCGTTCGGTGACCGCGTAGTTGGCCTCCACCGACTCCTTGCCCGGCTGCCACCACGCGGCGTTGTCCCGATACCAGTCGATGGTCGCCGACAACCCACTCCGGAAGTCGAGATACCGAGGTTGCCAACCGAGTTCGGTGCGCAGCCGGGTGGAGTCGATGGCGTAGCGACGATCGTGGCCGGGACGGTCGGTGACGAAATCGAAGGCGTCGGCCCGCTGACCCAACAACTCGAGAATGGTTTCGACGACGGTGCGGTTGTCGACCTCACCGTCGGCGCCGATCAGGTACGTCTCGCCGATCTGGCCTTTGTCGATGATCCTCCACACCGCGTCGTTGTGGTCGTCGACGTGAATCCAGTCGCGGATGTTGCGGCCGTCGCCGTAGAGCTTGGGGCGAATACCGCTGAGTACGTTGGTGATCTGGCGCGGGATGAACTTCTCGATGTGCTGGTACGGACCGTAGTTGTTGGAGCAGTTGGAGATCGTCGCACGCACCCCGAACGAGCGCACCCATGCGCGGACCAGCAGGTCGCTGCCCGCCTTGGTGGACGAATAAGGACTCGACGGGTTGTAGGCGGTCTGTTCGGTGAAACGCGCCGGGTCGTCGAGCTCGAGGTCGCCGTACACCTCGTCGGTGCTGATGTGGTGATAGCGGACACCGTGTCGGCGAACCGCTTCCAGCAGCGTGTAGGTGCCGACGAGGTTGGTCTGCACAAAGGCCGACGGGTCGGCGAGTGAATTGTCGTTGTGCGATTCCGCCGCGAAATGGACGACCAGGTCGGACTCGGCGACGAGACGATCGACCAGCCCGGCGTCGGCGACATCGCCCTGCACGAGTTCGACGCGGTCGGCCACCCGGGCCAGGGTCTCGGGATTGGCGGCGTAGGTGAGTTTGTCGAGTACACGCAGTGTCGCGTCCGGTCGGGTTGCGAGCGTGCGCAGCACGAAGTTCGCTCCGATGAACCCGGCCCCACCCGTTACAAGAACACGCATGCTGCCACACTCTACCGGCGCGATTAGGGTGTTGAGCATGCGCGGAATCATTCTGGCCGGGGGCACCGGGAGCCGGCTGCACCCGATCACCCAGGGTGTGAGCAAGCAACTCGTACCCGTCTACGACAAGCCGATGATCTATTACCCGCTGTCGACGCTGATGCTGGCGGGAATCCGCGACGTCCTCATCATCACCACGCCGCACGACGCGTCCGCATTCCAGGGACTGCTGGGCGACGGCGGCCAGTTCGGTATCAATCTGTCGTATATGACGCAGGCGTCACCGGACGGGCTCGCGCAGGCCTTCGTGCTCGGTGCCGACCATATCGGCAACGACTCGGTAGCACTCGTGTTGGGCGACAACATCTTCTACGGTCCGGGCCTCGGTTCGCAGTTGCAGGGATTCGAAAACGTCGACGGCGGTGCGATTTTCGCGTACTGGGTGGCCAACCCGACCGCATACGGCGTCGTCGACTTCGACGAGAACGGCGTCGCCCGCTCGCTGCAGGAGAAGCCGGAGCATCCGAAGTCCAATTTCGCGGTACCGGGACTCTACTTCTACGACAACGACGTCGTGGACATCGCGCGCAATCTGAAACCAAGCGCCCGTGGCGAATACGAGATCACCGACGTCAACGCCCACTACCTCGAACGTGGGAAGCTGTCGGTCAAGGTGTTGCCGCGCGGCACTGCGTGGCTCGACACCGGAACCTTCGACTCCCTGCTCGACGCCGGCAACTTCGTGCGCACCGTCGAGCAGCGGCAGGGCCTCAAGATCGCCGTGCCCGAAGAGATTGCGTGGCGTCGCGGATTCATCGACGACGACGAGTTGCGGGTGCGGGCGGAGAAGCTGCGCAAGTCCGGGTACGGGGACTACCTGCTCGAATTGCTCGAACGCGGAAAGGGTTTCTAGTGAAGGTACGTCCGCTGGCTATCGACGGCGCCTGGGAACTGACCCCGGTCCAGCATGGCGACGCGCGTGGGTTGTTCGCCGAGGCGTTCAAGGCCGACCTGCTCGCCGAGGTCATCGGGCACCGCTTCGACCTCGCCCAGGTCAATCTGTCGGTGTCGGCGGCCGGGGTGCTGCGCGGCGTGCACTTCGCCGACGTCCCGCCCGGCCAGGCCAAGTACGTGACCTGCGCGTCGGGTGCGATCCTCGACGTCATCGTCGACATTCGGGTCGGCTCGCCGACGTTCGGCACCTACGACACCGTTCTTCTCGACGATGCCGACCGTCGTGCGGTCTACCTCGCGGAGGGCCTCGGTCACGCATTCTGCGCGCTGGCCGACCACTCGACCGTCACCTACCTGTGCTCGACCGGCTACAACCCGTCCGCCGAGCACGGCATCAACCCACTCGACCCCGCGCTCGGCATCGAGTGGCCGACGCTCGGGCGCGACGGGACACCCCTGACGTACGAGTTGTCCGGCAAGGACACCGCCGCGCCGAGCCTGGCGGAAGCACGTGACTCCGGGCTCCTGCCGTCCTACGACGACGTCACCGCATATCTCCGGTCGCTCGCCGAATAGGCGCCACTACTCAGGGACATCGCGACTACTCAGGGACATCGCGGGGTAGGTGATCCGACACCGCCGCAACGGGCGCGGTCGCGCCCAGGTCGGGTACTCGACTACTCGCGTTGGGTTGCGCACACGAGCATAGCGTTGGCGTTCACCAGACCGATGGTGCGCGTCGACGGTAGGGCTCGACGGAGATCCTTCGGCTGACAGCCGAGAGGAAACCTGTTGTCATGAACCATAATTCGTTGCATTGCATCCTGTCTCCCGACATCTTGCGTGCCGTTGCGCGCGACGCGTCGCCGGAGGATTCGGCGCGCATTCTGCGCACGCTCGAGATCGACCAATCCTTCCGTTTGGCACGTGCCGAGATCGCCGGGCGGCAGGGTCCCGTCACCCAGATGGCCGCGGTGGCCGAGGTAGGTGGGGTGCCGCACCGCACCATCTACGACCAGGCGCATTCGCAGCAGACCACACCCGGCAAGCTCGTCCGCGCCGAGGGGGATCCGGCGTCCGCCGATCCGTCCGTGAACGCCGCCTACGACAACTTCGGCCTCACCTACAAGTTCTTCCAGGAAGTGTTCTCCCGGGATTCGATCGACGGTCAGGGCATGCCGATCCGAGCGCTGGTGCACTACGGCAACGACTACGACAACGCATTCTGGGACGGTCAGGGATCAATGTTCTTCGGTGATGGCGGCGCGATGCTGACCGATACCACACAGGGACTCGACGTGATCGGTCACGAGCTGACGCACGGCGTCACCCAGATCGAGGCGAACCTGACCTACTCCGGGCAGTCCGGGGCGCTCAACGAATCGATGTCCGACGTCTTCGGTTCGCTGGTCAAGCAGTATCACCTCGGCCAGACCGCCGACCAGGCCGACTGGCTGATCGGCGCCGACATCGTCGGCCCGCTGCTCAAGCCGGCCCTGCGCTCGATGAAGGCTCCCGGGACCGCGCACGCGCACGACAACCAGCCCGCCGACATGGGCTCGTACGTGAAGACCATGGCCGACAACGGTGGGGTGCACATCAATTCGGGAATCCCCAACAAGGCGTTCTACGTCGTCGCCACAAGCCTCGACGGGCCGGCGTGGAAAGCGGCCGGGCAGATCTGGTACGACGCACTGACCAATCCGCGGCTCAAGCCAAACGCCACCTTCACGTCGTTCGCCGCGATCACACTCAACCAGGCACGCATCCGCTTCGGAACCACGAGTTCGGAGGCCGACGCGGTGCAGGCCGGGTGGGACGCGGTCAAGGTGCCCTTGCACTGAGCGCTAGGCTGACCAGCATGGCGTCTCCCGTACACATCGAATACCGCAGATCGGGTGGACTCGCAGGAATTGACATGACAACTGCCGTGGACAGTCACGAGCTGTCCCCCGAGTACGCCGGTGTCGCAGCGGATCTCATCGCAAACGAATCCGCCCCGACCGACGGTCCGTCGACCGGCGTGCCCGACGGGTACAGCTATGAGCTGACCCTCACGGAGGGGTCGCAGAGCCGGGTGTACCGCTGGCAGGATCCCCATGTCCCCGACGCGGTCCGTCCGCTGCTCGACGCCCTCGCAGCTCGAGCGCGACCGGCGCCGCCACGCTGACACCCGCCACTCCGTGGGGAATCTGTACTCCTGCGCCCCACGAAATGCGCTGTGCACTCGGCTCGGCTGCCAGGTACAGATTTGCCGCAGGCCGCGGTGGTCGCGGCTCGACGATCAGTCGCGCGACTCGACGTCGTGCGGCGGTTCGGCGTTCTGCAATGCGACTGCGCGGGCGAGTCGGGCGTAGCGGACCTCGAGGTCGCGGAAGCGGAGATAGGTCGACACGGTGGTGAAGGCGAACGCGATGACCAGCAGGAACAGGACCAGATCGAGTCCGCGCTGGATGCCGAGTTTGTTGGCCACCCACGTCACGTCGTCCTGGCGCAGCATGGCGTAGGCGCCGAACACCACGAAGGCCACAAACAGGAGCTTCACGCCTGCCGACGCCCGGGCGGTGCCCCGGTTGACGACGAAGAAGCCGACCAGGGCGACGATGCCGAGGATTGCGAGTATCTGGAACCAGATCACCGAGTCACTTCCTCATCCGAGTGTGGAACAGGCCGTCGGCGACGATGTTCACCCCGTTGATCAGCGACTGCCCCTTGGCGCGCGAATACTCGGTGTAGAGGATCGTCACCGGTTGTTCGGCGACTCGCCAGTGGTGGTGGTCGATCAGGGCGACGAACTCCGACGCGTGGCTCATGCCGCTCATCAGCAGGTCGAGTTGATCGGCGACTGTCTTGTTGAACGCACGGAGTCCGTTGTGCGCGTCGGTGAGGCCCAGCCGACGGGTGCGTGGACTGAGAAAGACGATGGTGCGCAACGCCATTCGTCGTAGCGGCGGCACGGACTCGCTGCGGCCGTCGGCGAAGCGGGTGCCCACGATGATGTCGATCGGCTCGGTGCGCAGGCGGGCGATCATCGCCGCGACGTCGTCGACCTGATGTTGGCCGTCGGCGTCGAAGGTGACGAAGTAGCGCGCGCCGGGTTGTGCCCGGGCGTATTCGACGCCGGTCTGGATAGCGGCGCCCTGGCCGAGGTTGACCGGGTGCCGGACCAGGCTCACACCGGCGGCCCGGATCTCGGCGACTGAATCGTCGGAACTGCCGTCGTCGACGCACACGATGTTCGGGAAGGTCGCCTTGGCATGGGTCGCGACCTCGCGGATCACCTGCGCCTCGTTGTAGACGGGTATCACCAACCAGACGTCGTCGTTGGTGGTCGCAGCCATGGCCGTAACCCTATCCCGCACTCGCCAACGGAACCGCTACCCCTACGCTGGTCGGGTGCCGATCGACGTGATGATGCCCTTCTACGGTGACGTCGCACAGTTTCGGCAGGCCGTCACGAGCGTGCTCGCGCAGGACGACCCCGATCTGGTCCTGACCGTCGTCGACGACTGCTATCCCGATGACGCCCCACGAGAGTGGCTGCTCGGCCTGGACGACCCGCGCGTGCGCTACCTCCGTAACGAGACGAACCTCGGCGTCAACGGCAACTTCCGGCGCTGCGTCGACCTCGTCGAGCACGAGTACTTCGTGGTCATGGGATGCGACGACGTGATGCTGCCCGGGTATCTGGGAACGGTTCGCGCGCTGGCGGCGGCCAATCCGGACGCCGCGGTGATCGCGCCGGGCGTGGAGGTGATCGACGATCACGACCGTCCCGTCCGACCCTTGGGCGATCGGATAAAAGGAATGCTCGCGCCGTCGCACACGACCGTTCTGCGGGGCGAGAGCCTGGCGACAAGCCTCTACCACGGCAACTGGACGTACTTTCCGTCGCTGCTGTGGCGAACAGATGCGGTGCGCGCGGTCGGGTTCCGACCGGGACTCGAGGTGGTGCTCGACCTCGCACTCCTCGTCGACCTCGCCGCCACCGGTGCGTCGCTGGCCTACGACCCGACCGTCGTGTTCCGCTACCGCCGCCACGAGGCGTCGGTCAGTTCGGTGCAGGCGGTCGACGGTCGACGCTTTGCCGAGGAGAACCGCTTCTTCGCCGACGAGGCCCGACGCTGCGTCGAACTCGGCTGGAATCGTGCGGCGCGCGCCGCACGGCTGCACGCCACGTCGAGATTGCATCACACCCAGGCGCGAGTCGGCGCGACCGTCGCCCGGCTCCGCCGCTGACCGTCAACGGCGAGTTGCGAGACCCGCGAGGTGCACGCCGACACCGACGAGTGGCCCGACGACGAGCGCCGCGCCGACCCGGACCGAGATGTCGAACGGCAGGGTGAGCACGACGATCGACACCAGCGTCGCCACCCACCAACCTGCGGCGTACCAGCGGTGGGCGCCGGCAGCGATCGTCGACGCACCGGTCACGGTCAGCATGGCGAGGAGGGTCGCACCCGTGGTGAGCGCGGCGACCACGCCGCCGCCCAGTCGGAACTCGGCACCGAAGACCGAACTCAGCAGCCACGGCCCGATGACCCAGGCCAACGCCGACCCGATGACACCCACAGCAACGACGACGCCCAGCGGCGCCGCCAACGAAGCCATCAGCCGGTTCCGTGCCTCGACGAAACGGGTGATGAGCACGCCCTGGAAGCTGTTCAGCGGCACCAGAAGTGGTGCGCGGGTGAGCGTGACAGCGAGGATCAGTGCCCCGACCACGCGCTCGTCGTCGGTGTCGCGGTCGAACAGTCCAATCTCGCTGGTCAGCTTGATGAGCACCGGGAAACCCATCACCAGGACCGCGCTCGCGGCGGCGGCGGCCATGGCGGTCAGCGTGTTGGTGGTCAGTCGCCGGTCGGTGACGTCGCCCGGCAACCCGACCGCGCCGCGCGCCGCCGATGAGCCGAGCAGCAGCAGGCACCACGACACCGATCCGATCACCGTGATGAGCAGAAATGCGACGATGCCCCAGCCGAGGGCGACTGCAAGGATCGCGCCAACCAGCCGGATCAGGGCATCGACGGAGAGCAGCGTCGCGAAGGCCGTCCACGACGCGGCGCCCGCGAGCACGCCACACAGATGCGCATACACCGCGAAACTGGCCACGCCGACGGCCAGGAGCAGCACCGAGAGCCAGCGGTCGGTGGCGAACACCTGCCCGCTCCACAGTGGAGCAGTGATCGCCACCAGCGCGCCGAGCGCGAGTCCGATCGCCACATTGACCTTCAGCGGACGTGACCCGGACGCGCCACGCGACGAATCCGAAGCCGACCCGAGCGCCGACCGCACCGCCCGCGTCGTCTCCTGCAACTGCCCGTTCTGCGCGCCGGTCACCATGCCGTATGCCGCCCAGAACACCGCGAACACGGCGTATCCCGCTGCGCCGAGATGACGTGCCGCGATGAGCAGCACGAGGTACCCGGATGCCGCGGCGATGATGGTGGCGACGGTGACCCGGCCGAGGGTGCCGGCCATCGACCCTTCTTCGGCTCCGTCCTGTTTCATGGTGCGGCTGTCATGGTGCGGCTCTCATGTCGCGGCGAACGTCAGGCCGGGCCCGGATACGGCGGCAGCGCAGGAGTGAAGAGCCACGCATCCCACAGCGGATTGAGCGAGGTGGTCGAGAAGTTCGCGGCGAGTGCGATGAAGTCCTCGGTGGTCACCGACCCGTAGCGGTATTTGTCGGTCCACCGGTGCAACAGCGCGAAGAAGTTGCCGTCGCCGATCGTCAGTCGCAATGCATGCAGGGTCATCGCGCCGCGCTTGTACACCCAGTCGTCGAACATCTTTCGCGGACCGGGGTCGGCGAGAGGAACCCGCACCGGCGCGGCCGCGAGTTTGGCGTAGTAGTGGCGTGCCCATTCGTCGGCGCTGCGTCCGCCCGACCGCTGACTCCACAACCATTCGGCGTAGCAGGCGAAACCCTCGTGCAGCCAGATGTCGCGCCACCGCGCGAGAGTGACCGAGTTGCCGAACCATTGGTGGGCGAGTTCGTGTGCGACGAGGCGTTCCGCTGTGCGGTGACCGTCGCAGTGATTGGCGCCGAAGGTGGAGAAACTCTGTGCCTCGATGGGGATTTCGAGGTCGTCGTCGGTCACCACGACGGTGTACTGCGGAAAGGGATACGGCCCGAACATCTCGACAAAGGCGTTGACCATCTCGGTCTGCCTGCCGAAGTCGTGGCGAAAGGTTTGCACCAGTCGGGGCGGGACGAGCGCCGACACCGGAATCGGCTTGGTACTCAACGAAACCGGTTTGTACTGGCCGATCTGGATCGACGCGAGGTAGGTGGGCATCGGCTCGACCTGCTGGTACACCCAGGTGGTCTGGCCGGCGCGGGCACGTTTGGACTCGAGCACGCCATTGGCGAGGGCGTGATACGGACTGTCCGTGGTGATGGCGAATCGGTACGGCGCCTTGACGCTCGGGTGGTCGTCGCACGGGAACCACGACGCCGCGCCGTTGGGCTGGTTGGCGCACAGCGCGCCGTCGGACAGTTCCTCCCAGCCGACCTCGCCCCACGGCCCGCGGATCGGCCGCGGTCCACCGTGATAGCGGATGAGGATGGTCAGCGCGCCGCCGGCGGGCACCGCGCTGTCGGGAGTGATCGTGAGTTTGTGACGACGGTGGCTGTAGTGGGCGCGCTTGTCGTTCACGGTCACTCGGTCGACGCGCAGCGACGCGGCCATGTCGAGGGTGAATCGGGCCAGTTCGACGTAGGACGTCGCGGTCAGGGTGGCCACGCCGGTCAGCCGGTTGCTGGCGACCTTGTATTCGAGTTCGAGATCGTAGCGGGAGATGCGATACCCGAGGTTGCCGTTGTGCGGCAGATACGGATCGAGAGTGTCTGCGGGCGTACCGAGAACGGGTTGCCGGGCCGACGCACCACGCGAACCCGAGCCAGACTTTCCCGGCACTGATTCTCCTCTTCCGGTGGTCACGGGTTGATTGCGGTTGTGCCGGCGGCGTCTCGATTGTGTGGAATCGCCACAGTGGATTCGCCCGTCAACCAGACTCAGAGTACCCGCCGACCCCCGGTTGCACCGGTACCGGTCCGGGGATGCGTGAAGACGGTGCGCATGGCTACTGTGGGGAATAATCGGACCGTGGTCCGGTTAAACCATTCGGTCGGGACCGAACCCAAGGAGAGACGTACATGGTCGGCTTCAGCACGGTCGCGCAGTTTCTGGCGCGTTTGATTCTCGGTGTCATCTTCATCGCACACGGCTGGCAGAAACTGCACACCAACGGCATCGATGCCACCGCGACGTTCTTCAAGTCGCTCGATATCCCGATGCCCACGACAGCCGCCTACGTCGCGACGTGGGTCGAGTTGGTCGGCGGGATCTTCCTGATCATCGGACTGCTGCTCCCGCTGGTGGCCGTCCTGCTGATCCTCGACATGCTCGGCGCCATCTATTACGTCCACTGGGACAACGGATTCTGGGCAACCAACGGCGGCTGGGAATGGCCGGCCGCGCTGATCGCCGGACTCCTGGCCGTCGGCTTCACGCCGTCGGGACGAGCCGCGGTGGACGGTCTCGTGATGAGTCGCAGGCGGCGATCGCGGGCGACCGTCGACGGCTGATCCTTCGATTGCGATAGAAGCCGACCGTCAGTGCCGTAGATCTGCGCCACCTGGTGACTCAGATCTACGGCACAAGGCGTTCCGGACGTCCGCCTCAGGCGATGGCCAGGCCCTCGCGCGTGATCGCGGCGTCGGATACGGGCAGGCCCGCGATCACGCTGTTCAGCGACGCCAGCAGGTCCGCGCTGTGGCGCAGGCGCACGCCGTCGATGAGCCCGGGTTCGATCATCGCGCTGTAGTCGGCGTCGCGCCGGTAGACCGCGGCGGCGCCCAGCAGTCGCGCGGCCTGCTGCGGGTCGGTGTCCCACAGCGCGTCGGCGGTGGTGAGGTAGAGCCGCAGGGCAGGTGGGTAATCGTGCAGGTGCACCAGCGCCCAGGCCCAATGCTTGGCGACGTCGACGGTGTCGGCCTCGGCGCGTCCGTGGGTCCGCACGTACTTGCCGTGCAGTTCGCTGCACAGCGGCGTGCAATCCGACCACATCTGCAGTTCGGATGTGCATCGCACGCAGTCGTGCAGATTCGACAGATATCTGGGTGAATAGGGCCCTTCCCGTCGCGCACGGATCTCCCGCAGCACCGAGAACTCGGCCAGTGCGTGAGTGTATTCGCCCGCGGAGAGCAAGGCCTGGGCCTCGGCCTGCATTTCCTCGATCACCCTGTGCATTGTCGCCGATCGGGCCTGGTTGATACCCCGATTCGGGCGAACCGATGAGGGATCGTTGTGCGAGGGTGACGGACGCCATGACATTGATGGCGCGGTATCGCCGAGCAGCGAGGGCCCCGGGCATATCGTGAAGGGTATGAACGACATCGGCAGCACACCAGAAGGTTCGGACGGCGAGTACAGCCTCGACGACGACGATCAGCTGCAACCGGGCGACACTCTCGACGACCGCGGCGTCGAAGATGTCCTCGACGAGGGATATTCGCCTCCGGACTTCGCGCCGAAGGGTGCCGTGCACGGGCTCACCGCTCAGGAGATGCGTGAGGGCGAGACCCTCGACGAGCGGCTCGCCGAAGAGGAGCCCGACGTCGGCGCCACCGATCCGCTCGACGACATCGAGGCCGACCGGCGCGACGAATCGAACTGGGAATCACACGAATCCGACAGCGACGACGAGTTCCCCGAGAACGACGAGGTGGGCGCGACCCGCGCGGGACGGCTGATCGCACCGGACGCCGGTTCGGGCATCGACACCGACTCCGACGTGTTCGCCACCGACGCCGGCATCGACGGGGCAGGTGCCTCCGCCGAGGAAGCTGCCGTGCACTACATCGATCCCGACGCGCGACAGTAGGGCTCCTGACCAGCAGTGACGCTGTTTTGTCGGTGGTCTCTGGTGGACTGGGTATGGGTGCGTGTCGCGTCGTTCGTTGCAACGACCGTCGTTGACACGTCCCACCCGCGCGGACACGATGGAAGGTGGAGCTCGACGCCAGTCCGCCGGTATCACCTGTACCGCCGCCTTTGAAACCGTCGCCACCCCGAGGATGCCCAATGAGCATTACCGAGCACGTTTCCACCGATTCGCCCAACGGAGTGACCAGTCCCGGCCTCACGCCGTCTGTCGTTTCACGATTTCTCGACGTGCGGTCGACGACCGACGCGCTGACGGCGAGCCTCTCACCCGAGGACCAGACTCCGCAGTCGATGACCGACGCGAGCCCGGCCAAATGGCATCGCGCCCACGTCACGTGGTTCTTCGAGGAATTCATCCTGCGGCAAGACCCGGACTACGTCGTCTATGACGAGACCTTTCGCTACCTCTTCAACAGCTACTACGAGGCGGTCGGCGCCCGACACCCCCGTCCCGACCGCGGCCTGGTCACCCGGCCCGGCGTCACCGACGTCACGCGCTATCGCGAGTATGTCGACGCCGCGATCGTGTCGGCTCTCGAGCGGGGGCGTCTCGACGCGGCTGCACTGGATCTCGTCGAACTCGGTTGCAATCACGAACAGCAGCATCAGGAACTGATCCTGATGGACATCAAGCACCTGTTCTCCACGCATGCGTTCGCGCCGGTCTACGTCGATCGTGCCCCCGACGAGTCGTCGTCGGCTCATCCGCTGTCGTGGCGTCCGTTCGCCGGAGGCGTGCACGAGATCGGCCATGCCGGAACGGGATTCGCCTACGATAATGAAGGGCCACGGCACCGGGTCTTCCTCGAGGACTTCGAGATCGCCGATCGTGCCGTGACCAATGCCGACTGGCTGGAGTTCATGCACGACGACGGCTACCGCCGGGCCGAGTTCTGGCTGTCCGACGGGTGGGCCCGCATCCGTGAAACCGGTTGGGATGCACCGGGTTACTGGCATCACGACGATGGTGAGTGGTCGACGTTCACGCTGTCGGGCCGACGCCCGGTGGTGCTCGACGAGCCGGTGGCGCACGTGTCCTTCTACGAAGCGGACGCCTACGCGCGTTGGGCGGGTGCCCGATTGCCCACCGAGTTCGAGTGGGAGATCGCCGCGGCGGCAACGGGATCGGTGCGCGGGCAACTGCTCGATCCGGCCCGATGCCACCCGGGGCGGGCCGGGGTCACCATGGTCGGCGACGTGTGGGAGTGGACCGCGAGCGCCTACCTGCCCTACCCGGGATTCGTCCCGGCCAACGGGGCGGTCGGCGAGTACAACGGAAAGTTCATGTCCGACCAGCACGTTCTGCGCGGCGCGAGCGCGGTGACCCCGAAGGGACACGAGCGGATCACGTACCGCAATTTCTTCCCGGCGTCCTCGCGCTGGGTGTTCTCCGGCCTGCGGCTGGCCCGATGACCGTCGAACTCGGCAGTCCGCTCGCGGCCGACGCACTTGCCGGTCTATGGCAAGACCCGCCGACCCTGCCGGTGAAATGGCTGTACGACGAACGCGGCAGCAAGCTGTTCGACGAGATCACCCGACTCCCGGAGTACTACCCCACCCGGCGCGAGACGGCGATCCTGACAGCGCGCGCCGCCGAGATCGCGGCGGTCACCCAGGCCGAGATGATGGTCGAACTGGGGTCGGGCACCTCCACCAAGACGCGGTTGCTGCTCGACGCCTTCGCCGCGCACTGGGAGAAGTGCACCACCCGGCTCCGCTATGTCCCCGTCGACGTCAGCAACGAGATCCTGGGCACGGCAGCGGAGATCCTGTCCATCGACTACCCGTCGGTCGACGTGGTTCCGGTGGTCGCAGACTTCACCGAACCGGATCTGCCCCTGCCCGCGGCGTCGGGGCCGCGGGTCGCGGTGTTCCTGGGCGGCACCATCGGCAATTTCTACCCGGAGGACCGCGCCCGGTTCTATCAGCGGCTGGCCGGCTCACTCTCGCCCGGCGACTACTTCCTCATGGGTGCCGATCTCGTCAAAGACACCGGCCGGCTCGTCGCCGCGTACAACGACAAGGCCGGTGTCACAGCCGATTTCAACCGGAACATGATCGAGGTGCTGCGCACCGGACTCGACGCCCGTGGGCTGTACGCCGACGACTTCGACCACATCGCACGCTGGAATCCGGTCGACCACCGCATCGAGATGTGGCTGCGGGCGCGGCGCGACGTCGCTGCGTATTTCGAAGTGCTGCAACGGCCCTGGCGGATCTCTGCGGGAACCGAGATCCTCACCGAGATCAGCACCAAGTTCGACGCCGCCGACCTCGCGTCGGAGTTGGGCGACGCGGGCCTGCCGGTCGTCGCGTCCTGGACCGATCCGGCCGGGGATTTCCTCCTGGTGCTCAGCCGTCGCTGAGTAGCTCGCGCACACGTGGGATCACCTGTGTGCCATAGAGTTCGATGCTGCGCATCAGTTGGGGATGACCAAGTGTGCCGTGTGAGTACTTCAGGTCGAAGCGGCTCAGGCCCAGTGCGGAAACGGTGGCCGCGATCTTGCGCGCCACAGTCTCCGGTGACCCGACGTAGAGGGACCCGCCGGGTCCGGTGGAGCGGTCGAACTCGATCCGCGTCGGCGGTGGCCAGCCACGTTCACGGCCAATACGTGCGACGTAGGTCCGGTAGTGCGGCCACAGTTCTTCACGGGCCTGCTCATCGGTGTCGGCGACGTGACCGGGGGAGTGCACGCCCACCGGGAGCCCGTCGTGCTCGAGTTCACGCAGAGCCCGGTGATAGAGGTCGACGTACGGCTTGAACCGCAACGGGTCGCCGCCGATGATCGCGAGCATCAACGGAAGGCCGTAACTCGCAGCGCGGACAACGGATTCGGGACTCCCGCCGACCGCGATCCACGTGGGCAGGGGTGCGTTCTCCAGTTGCGGGTAGACAATCTGGTCGCGCAGCGGACCCCGCGTCGAACCCGACCAGGTGACCGGCCCACCGCCACGTAAGGCGTCGAACAGTGCCAGTTTGTCGGTGAAGAGTTCCTCGTAGTCGGCGAGGTCGTACCCGAACAGCGGAAACGACTCGGTGAACGAACCGCGACCGAGGATGACCTCGGCGCGGCCCGACGACAGGGCGTCGAGCGTCGAGAACCGTTCGAAAACCCGGATGGGGTCGTCGGAGGACAGCACGGTGACCGCCGAACCGAGACGTATGCGACGGGTGCGGGCGGCGATGGCGCCCAGCACCACCTCCGGCGCCGACACCGCGTAGTCGTCGCGGTGATGCTCCCCGACGCCGAGGAAGTCGACACCCACCTGATCGGCGAGAATTGCCTGGTCGAGCAGGTTGCGCAGCGTCTGCGCACCGGAGATCAGCGAGTCATTCTCGTCGACGGTGACGTCGCCGAAGGTGTCGAGGCCGAGCTCTACGTTCTCTGGAGTTGCCATGTCCTCACCTATACGGGATGAATGTCTGGGCACAAAGCCCTGTTTACGCCGGGCATCTATCGCCTGGTGCCCGAGCGTGTGACATGCTGTTGCCGCAGTCAACGAGCCTCGTTGGCGACCCGACTCTTCAGCAAGAAGGAGCTAGCCCAATGTGGGACTCGTTCTGGGACTTCATCTGGTACACGATCGTCATCTTCGCGTTCGTCGCCTACCTGATCGTCCTCTGGCACATCATCTCCGACCTCTTCCGTGACAAGGCGTCCTCCGGTTGGGCCAAGGCCGCGTGGGTGATCTTCCTGATCATCTTCCCGTACCTGACGGCCATCGTGTATCTCCTCGCCAAGGGCAAGGGGATGGCCGAGCGTCAGCGCGAGGCCTACGCCGAGGCCAAGAAGGCCTCCGATGCCTACATTCAGTCGGTTGCCGGCGCTACGCCCGCACAGCAGATCTCCGAGGCAAAGTCCCTGCTCGACGCGGGTTCGATCACGCCCGAGGAGTTCGAGGCACTGAAGGCCAAAGCACTCAGCTGACCCAGCTTCACCGAAGGCGCCCGCACACTCGATGTGTGGGCGCCTTTGCTTCGCCCTCCGTTGGCTGGCATGCGAGCCTGCCCTCCGCTGGCTAGGTGCGAGCCTGCGAGCCATTAGCCCCCGGCGAGATGACATCGTTGTCTCACCACGCCCTTCGAGGCGAGCAAGCTCGCACCTAGCCAGCGGGCGGGGCGCTTCGGGCAGATCCGTTTATTCAGCTCAAAGCGCGGGGCAACGAGCTCGTCCGGATCAGCGACCCACCCGCCGACCTCGTCGGCGATCGTGGAGGCGGGACGAACGTTGCCGCCCATGCGGCTGGGGAGCTTCCGCGCGGCCGGCACCGCGACAACCAGAGCCGAATTGGAGAATGCGAGTGCTGCAGCAATCGCATTCTCCAACTCAACTCGAGTTCTCACAGCTCGACGCGGGACGTGACCAAACACAAACCCGGGCCGCACCCGACCTGGCCGGTGATGCGCCCCGGGGTGCCCTCAGACCACACCCTGTGCCGAATCGGCCCAACTGTGTGCTGCAGCACACAGATTCTCCAACAGGACACAGAGCGTCTGGACCGCCTCCGCGCGGCAGACTGCGTCTCCCCAGGTCAGCGCGGTGGTCGCTTAACTCTTCGGATCAAGAGTGGCGGATTCTCACCAGGTCGGTGGCGCCGGGAACGGATCCTGCGTACGCCCGACGAGGTCGGCGACGGATTCGATGACCATCGTCGGACGGTACGGGTACATCTCCACCGACGCGGCCGTGGAGATTCCGGACAACACCAGGATCGTCTGCATGCCGGCTTCCATGCCGGAGATGACGTCGGTGTCCATGCGGTCGCCGATCATCAGCGAATGCTCGGAGTGGGCGCCCATGCGTCGCATCGCGGTCCGCATCATCAACGGATTGGGCTTCCCGACGTAGTAGGGTTCGCGGCCGGTCGCCCGGGTGATCAACGCGGCGACCGCACCGGTTGCGGGCAGCGACCCACTCGTCGACGGCCCGGTCGCGTCGGGATTGGTCGCGATGAACCGGGCGCCGCGTTCGACCAGCCGGATGGCCGTGGTGATCGCCTCGAACGAGTAGGTGCGCGTCTCGCCGAGCACCACGTAGTCGGGGTCGGAGTCGGTGATGACGTAGCCGATCTCGTGCAGCGCGGTCGTCAGCCCCGATTCGCCGACCACGTACGCCGTCCCTTCCGGTCGTTGTGATTCCAAGAACCGGGCCGTGGCCAGGGCCGACGTCCAGATGGACTCCTCGGGAATGTCGAGGCCGGAGCGCAGAAGCCGGGCGCGTAGATCGCGTGGCGTGCGGATCGAGTTGTTGGTGAGCACGGTGAACGGGGTGCCGGCGGATCGCAGTTCGGCGAGGAAGGTGTCGGCGCCGGGAATCAGGTGTTCCTCACGGACCAGCACGCCGTCCATGTCCATCAAGTAAGTCCAGTCCATGACAGCCGATTATCGTCGCGTCTATGGCATCGGTGGATGAAACAGGGCGCAACCGCCGTCGCGCTGACACAATGTCTGTCAGTCCGGGGGTCGATCGAGTCGGCGCCCACCGATGATCAACGTGGAGCGGATGTGATCGCGTACCTGAGCAAGCGCATCGCTGTATGGGCCTTGCTGGTGTTCGTGGCCACCAACTTGACGTATTTCCTGGCCAACGCGATGCTCGACCCGCGATCCAACTACGCCGCGCGCCGGCCACCCCTGCCCGAGGCTCAGGTCGACGCGACACTGTCGGGCTACAACCTCAACGACAAGGTGCCGATTCTCGAACGCTGGTGGACGTGGCTGAGCGGCATCCTCTTCCACTGGGATTGGGGCAGGACGCCCCTCGGATTGAGCGTCAACGAGCAGATCAGCTTCCGGATGATGTCGTCGGTACAGTTGCTGGCCGCGGCGACGATCCTCTCGACGCTCCTGGGTATCGCGGTCGGCGTCTACACGGCTCTGCGGCAGTACAAGCTGTCCGACCGTGCCTGGCAGTTAGTCTCCCTCGCCTCCATCAACCTGCCGGTGCCTGTTCTCGGACTCGGCATCGTGCTGCTCGGAATCTCGGTCAACCAGGCACTCGGAAACACCGTCGTCTACGTATCGGGGTCGGAGAGTCTGGGGATCAGCGGGTTCTGGGCGGTCGCGGGCGACCGTGCGCAACACCTGATCTTGCCGACGCTGACCTTGGTGATCGGCGGCTACGCGGGATTGCACCTGCTGCAGCGGTCGCTGCTGCTCGACACCATCAACTCCGACTACGTCCGCACGGCACGCGCCAAGGGCCTGACGCGGGGACAAGCGGTGCGCAAGCACGCACTGCGGACCGCGATCATCCCGGTCGCGGTAGGTATCGCCTTTGCGATCCCCGCGGTTTTCACCGGTGCTGTCTTGACCGAGACCATCTTCGCCTGGGAGGGCATGGGGCGGTATTTTGTCAGTTCGATCAACACCAGTGACATCAACGGAGTGGTGGCGGTCGCTGCGTTCGGTGCCGCGGCGACGGCTGTGGGCGCGATCCTGGCCGACATCGTCGTCGTGTATCTCGACCCTCGAGTGCGGGTGAGCTGACATGTCGAATCTTCCCCAGGAACCGAATCGCACCGGATCGGGCGGCCACGACGCCGCATCCGTGCCGATCATGGGCGAGAGCGGCGGCCTGCTCGCCGAGAGCGACAACTCGACGGCCCCGCTCGCGCATCGTCGGTCGGGTCGCACCAAGATCCTCGCCAAGAGATTCATGCGAAACCGGTCGGCGATGGTCGGCCTGGTGATCTTCGTGCTGCTCGTCCTGTTCGCGCTGTTCGGTGGGATGGTGGCCAAGTACTCCTACACCGACGTCGACTTCTTCGCGATCGCCTTGCCGCCGTCGCCGGCGCACTGGTTCGGGACCACCAACGCGGGCAACGACCTGTACGCACAGGTGGTCCACGGCCTGCAGCGGTCGTTGACCATCGCGATCTGTGTGTCGGTCGGGACCGCGGTGATCGCCGCCCTGCTCGGCGGGTTGTCGGCGTACTTCGGGGGCTGGGCGCAGCGAATCATCCTGGGTGCCATCTACATTCTGCTGGTGGTGCCGTCATTCCTGATCCTGGCGTTGGTGTCGACCAGCACCGGCGGCGACTGGCGATGGCTCGTGGTGGTGCTGATCGCCTTCGGCTGGATGATGCTGGCCCGAGTGATCCATTCGATGGCCTTGTCGCTGCGGGAACTCGACTACGTCACCGCCGCCCGGTACCTCGGTGTGCCTGCGCTCGTGATCATCGTCCGGCATGTCCTGCCGAACATGGCGTCGTTGCTCGTCTTGAATCTCGCGCTCGGGGTGGTCGCCACCGTGCTGACCGAGACGGGCCTGTCGTTCCTCGGTTTCGGCGTCAAGATCCCCGACGTCTCGTTGGGCTCGCTGCTGCAATCGGGCAGTGGTTCACTCGAGTCGTCGCCGTGGTTGTTCTGGTTCCCGGCCGGAGCCCTTGCGTTGCTGACCATTTCGATGGCGCTGATCGCCGATGGCTTGCGCGACGCCTTCGACCCCACCTCCACCAAGGGTGCCGCCTCGTGAACGACGTGGTGCTCGAGGTGGGTGACCTGCGTGTGTCCTTCGGCAGCGAAGCCGGTCGGGTGGAGGCCGTTCGTGGGCTGTCGTATGAGCTGCGTTCGGGTAAAACCACGGCGATCGTGGGCGAGTCGGGCTCGGGGAAGTCGGTGTCGGCGATGGCCGTCCTCGGGCTGCTGCCTGACACAGCGCTCATCGACGGATCGGTACGGCTGCGCGATCGGGAGCTGATCGGACTGTCCGACAAGGACATGTCGTCGATACGAGGCCAGGAGATCTCGATGATCTTCCAGGATCCGTTGTCGTCGTTGACGCCGGTGTTCACCGTCGGATCGCAGATCGTCGAGGCTCTGCAGGCACATCAGCGGATCGCGTCGAAGCCGGCGTGGTCGCGCGCGGTGGAACTGCTCGACCTGGTCGGTATTCCCGATCCGGCCAGGCGCGCCAAGGCTTTTCCGCACGAGCTCTCCGGCGGTATGCGACAGCGCGTCATGATCGCGATGGCGATGGCCAACGACCCGGCGGTCATCATCGCCGACGAACCGACCACGGCGCTCGACGTCACGATCCAGGCGCAGATCCTCGACCTGTTGAAGACCGCGCAGCGCGAGACCGGTGCGGCGGTCTTGCTCATCACGCATGACCTCGGGGTGGTGGCCGGCACGGCCGACGACGTCGTGGTGATGTACGCGGGCAGGCCGGTCGAACGCGCCGACGTCGACACGCTCTACCAAGAGCCGCGGATGCCCTACACGATCGGGCTTCTCGGCGCGGTGCCCCGCGTGGACCGCCGCGTCGAGATGCTGACCCCCATCCCCGGTACGCCGCCTGTGCTGATCGACCCGCTCGACGAGTGCATGTTCGCGCCGCGGTGCCCGATCGCCATCGACGATTGCCGGAGCAGCGAGCCGCCGCTGCGGGAGATGTCCGCACACGGCCACGACGCGGCGTGTGTGCGCTCGGGTGAGATCACCGGGGCCGGCACCGTTTCCGGCGAGCCGGTGTTTCCCGTATCAGACGTGTCGTCGTCGGAATCCGCAGTGCCACGTGAGGATCGACCCGTGGTGCTCGACGTCGTCGGGATGCGGAAGTTCTTCCCGCTCACCAGTGGTCTCCTCAAGCGTCGGATCGGCACGGTGCGCGCGGTCAAGGGCGTGAGCTTCGACATCCGCGCCGGCGAGTGCATGGCCATCGTCGGCGAGTCTGGCAGCGGGAAGTCGACGACGCTCCTTGAAGTGATGGACTTCGCGCAGCCTGCCGGCGTGGTGCGAATCGGTGGGGTGGATCCGGCGTCGGTCCGCAAGCGGGCGGCGCGCTCGCTTCGCCAAGACGTCTCGATCGTGTTCCAGGACCCCTCCGAGGCTCTCGATCCGCGTTTCACCGCCTACGACATCGTCGCCGAACCATTACGCGCACTCGGCACTTCACGTTCCGACACCGAGGCCAAAGTGGCCGGGCTGTTACGACGAGTGGGCTTGGACCCGGTACATTCGGATCGCTTCCCGGCCGCGTTCTCGGGTGGCCAGCGTCAACGACTCGCCATCGCGCGTGCGCTGGCGACCGATCCGTCACTCATCATCCTCGACGAGCCGCTGTCGGCGCTCGACGTCTCGGTGCAGGCCGACATCGTCAACCTGATCCGGCAACTGCAGTCCGACGGCGATGTTGCCTATCTCGTTGTCGCACACGATCTGTCGGTGGTACGGCACTTGGCCGACCGGGTTGCGGTGATGTACTTGGGCGAGTTCGTGGAGGTCGGCGACACCGATCGCGTCTTCGACAACCCGGCCCACCCCTACACGCGCGCGTTGCTGTCGGCGGTGCCGATCCCCGACCCGGCCGCCGAACGCGCCCGCACGCCGATCGTGCTGAGCGGCGAGCAGCCGAGCCCCACCGCCGAGATAGTGGGCTGCAGTTTCACCGGGCGATGCCCGCTGTATGCAACACTCGACGACGAGCGCCAAACCCGGTGCCGGAGCCATCACCCGGAGCTGCGCGTCATCGGTGACGCCGACGACCACGCAGCGTCCTGTCATTACATGGAGGTCAGCGTATGAGGGGTTCGGGCAAGAGCGGCTTGGGTAAGACACGGCTGTTGGTCGTGCTGGCCGCGGCGTGCATGGGTGTGGCACTGGTGTCGGCATGCGGGAGTGACTCCGACACTGGCGCTCCCATCTCGGTGACCGGCGCCCAGATCAACGAACAGCCGCGCGACAACATCGGCGAGGGTGGATCGCTCACTACTGCGCTTGTGGAGGTCTCACCGCAGTGGAACACCTTCCAAGCCGACGGCACGGCCTACACGCAGTTGTTGTGGCGTTGGTACAACCCGAACCTGGCGTATTTCTCACCCGACGGTGAGTATCGACCCAACACCGACTTCGTGACGAAGGTGGACAAGACCCTGGTCGACGGCAACACCGTGGTGACCTACACGCTGAACCCCAAGGCGTCCTACAACGACGGCACGCCCTTCGATTACCGCTCCTTCGTGACGACCTGGCAGGCCAACTCCGGTAGAGATGCCCGCTACGTCACGAGTTCGACCGACGGATACGACAAGATCGACTCGGTGACCCGGGGAGTCGACGATCGCCAGGTGGTCGTCCGCTTCAAGGGTGTCTACGCCTGGCCCGACGGGCTGTTCAACAATGTTCTGCACCCAAAGGTCGCAAATCCGGACTTCTACAACAAGGCCTATCTCCAACAACCCCATCCCGAACTCGGCGCCGGGCCGTACACGATCGCGTCCTACGACCGCAATCAGGGCACCGTCGTGTTCCAACGGAATCCCAAGTGGTGGGGCAATCCCGGGAAGCTCGATCAGCGGGTGTTCCGGCAGATGGAGTCCCAGGCCTCGATCAATGCTTTCCGCAACGGGGAGATCGACGCCACCGGAGTAGGCACCAAAGATCGTTTGGCGCAGGTGAAATCGATGAGTGGCATCGACATTCGGACGTCGGCCACGCCGGCTCAATCCCTGATGGTGATCAACACCGATTCGCCGATCCTCGCCGATGTCCGAGTTCGTGAGGCGATCATGCGCGGCACCGACCGGGCGACGCTGGCGAAGATCGAGTTCAACGGGCTCAATTACTCGGAGCCACTCCCCGGCTCGTTGTTGCTCTACTCTTTCGAGAAAGGCTATGAGGACAACCTTTCCGGCGTAGTCGACTTCGATGCCGACCAGGCCAAACAGCTTCTCGACCAGGCGGGTTGGACGGTCGGGGGCGACGGCACCCGAACCAAGGACGGTCAGCGGCTGACGCTGACCTTGCCGACGCTCGGCGACGATCCCACCGGGCAGGCCCAAGTGCGGGCCTTGCAAGCGATGTACAAGACCATCGGCGTCGACCTCAACGTGATCCAGCGTCCGTCGTCGGACTTTTCAAAGGTCGTCACCAACAAGGAATTCGACATCTTCCTGATGGGCTTCCAGTCCAGTGATCCGTTCGGAATGGCTTACTTCTGCCAGATCTGGTGCGAGAAGTCATCCTTCAACAAGAGTGGTGCCGGTTCGCCGCAGTTGGACGCCGAGATCGCACGGGTCGGGCAGATCGCCGATCCGGCAGAACAGATCGCGGCGGGAAACAAGGTGGAGCGCACCGCCTTCGCGCAGTACGCGATGCTTCCGTTCACCAACGGGCCCACCATGGTCGCCGTGAAGCAGGGACTCGCGAACTACGGTGCGGGGCAGTTCTTCGTCGGCCCGGTCGAGGACATCGGCTGGCAGAAGTAGGAGGGCGGCCTCACCGGTGCTCGAGCACGTTGACGACGTTTCCGGCCGGATCACGGAAGAAGAATCGGCGAACGCCCCACTCCTCGTCGGACAACGCGTGGACGATCTCGAGCCCGGCGGCCTCGGCGGCCGCGTGTGCGGCGTCGACGTCCTCGACCTGGAGGGAGGCGACCGGATGCACGACGCGGTCGCATCTTCGGTCATCAGACTGAACTGGGCGACGTCACCGGAGCCGAGCGTGACGATCCAGCCATGGTCCATCAGCACCTCGAGGCCGAGGGTCTGCCGGTAGGCGGTGGTGGCGGCCGCGATATCGTCGACGGTCAGAATGGGTACTGCGCGTGACAGCTTCATTCGGCCACCATAATCGGTGACGGTGGCCGTTACGGCCGGCTCACGCGCCACAGAGGGTTGACGGGACCGTGCCCGGCACCCAGCGGGTACGCCGCAGCGAGACCCTTCGATACCCAACTCTTGGCGAAGGCAACCGCGTCGGGTACCGAATAGCTGTGTGCGAGTGCGGCTGTGATGGCCGCGGCGAGGGTGTCGCCGGCGCCGTGGTCGTGGGGGGTGTCGATGCGCACGTGGTCGAACTCGTGGAACTCGGTGCCGTCGTAGAGCAGATCGGTGCTGCGGTCGGAACTCCGCAGATGTCCGCCCTTCACCAATGCCCACTGCGCACCCAGGCCGTGCAGAACCCGGGCCGCATCGCGTTGGGTGGCATCGTCGACGACGTCGATTCCGGTGATGAGCCGCACCTCGTCGAGGTTGGGCGTCACCACGGTGGCCAGCGGAATCAGCGTGTCACGCAACGTGTCCAAGGCCTCGGTGGCGAGAAGCGGGTCGCCGTGCATCGAAGCGCATACCGGGTCGACGACGAGCGGTACGTCGGAGCCGCGGCCCAGACCGGACTCTCGGCACTGCGCCGCTACCGCGTCGATGATCGGGGCCGACGCCAGCATGCCGGTCTTGGCCGCACCAATGCCGATGTCGTCGATCACGCAACGCATCTGGGCGGCCACCACGTCAGGAGTGATCTCCTGGAAACCGCTGACACCCAGCGAGTTCTGCACCGTGACCGCGGTGACCGCAACACAGGCATGAAGACCGAGTAGTGCAAAGGTGCGCAAGTCGGCCTGGATGCCCGCGCCGCCACCGGAGTCCGACCCGGCGATGGTCATCACCCGGATCGGGGTGGAACCCGGTGCGGCGGTGGGTAACAGCGGGACGTCCGTCATGTGGTGGTGGCCTCCAGGGGTAGATAGACGCGGTTGCCGGCCTCGACGAACTCCGCCGACTTGGCCGCCATCTCCTGCGCGATCTTGCGGTCGATGTCCTCGGCGGTGACGAGATTGTTCTCCTCGGCATAGGCGCGCACGTCGGCGGAGATGCGCATCGAGCAGAACTTGGGGCCGCACATGGAACAGAAGTGGGCGGTCTTGGCCGGTTCGGCGGGCAGTGTCTCGTCGTGGTACTCGCGGGCGGTGTCCGGGTCGAGGGCCAGGTTGAACTGGTCGGTCCAGCGGAACTCGAAGCGCGCCTTGGACAGTGCGTCGTCGCGGGACTGTGCACCCGGGTGTCCCTTGGCGAGGTCGGCAGAGTGCGCGGCGATCTTGTAGGTGATCACACCGACCTTCACGTCGTCGCGGTTGGGCAGCCCGAGGTGTTCTTTCGGCGTGACGTAGCAGAGCATGGCGGTGCCCGCCTGGGCGATCATCGCGGCGCCGATCGCCGAGGTGATGTGGTCGTAGGCTGGTGCGATGTCGGTCGCGAGCGGGCCGAGGGTGTAGAACGGCGCCTCCTCGCAGAGCTCTTCCTCGAGCCGCACGTTCTCGGCGATCTTGTGCATCGGGACGTGGCCCGGACCTTCGATCATCACCTGCACGCCATGGGATTTCGCGATCTTCGTGAGCTCGCCGAGCGTTCGGAGTTCGGCGAACTGCGCCTCGTCGTTGGCATCGGCGATCGAACCCGGACGCAGGCCGTCGCCGAGCGAGAAGGTGATGTCGTAGCGCGCGAAGATCTTGCACAGCTCGTCAAAGTGCGTGTACAGGAACGACTCCTGATGATGGGCAAGGCACCACGCGGCCATGATCGACCCGCCTCGGGAGACGATGCCGGTGACCCGTCGGGCCGTCAGCGGGACGTATCGGAGCAGCACCCCGGCATGCACCGTCATGTAGTCGACGCCCTGCTCGGCCTGCTCGATCACCGTGTCGCGGTAGATCTCCCACGTCAGCTTGGTGGGATCGCCGTTCACCTTCTCCAGAGCCTGATAGATCGGCACCGTGCCCACCGGGACGGGCGAGTTGCGCAGGATCCATTCGCGCGTCATGTGGATGTCCTTGCCGGTGGACAGATCCATGATGGTGTCGGCCCCCCAGCGCGTGGCCCACACCATTTTCTCCACTTCCTCGGCGATGGAACTGGTGACCGCGGAGTTGCCGATGTTGGCGTTGACCTTCACCGCGAAGGCCTTGCCGATGATCATCGGTTCCGATTCCGGGTGCCGATGATTCGCCGGGATCACCGCACGCCCGATGGCAACCTCGGCTCGGACCAACTCGGCGTCGACCCCTTCGCGAGCGGCGATGTAGCGCATCTCGTCGGTGATGATCCCCGCTCGCGCCCAGGCGAGCTGGGTGGCGGCGCCATCGATGGGGTCGGGTCGCTGCCACGCGTCACGGATGGGGGGCAGGCCGGCTTCGACGTCGATGTGCGCCGTCGAATCGGTGTACGGACCGGAGGTGTCGTAGACGTCGAGGTGTTCGCCGTTGGTGAGGTGGATGCGGCGCTGCGGAACGCGTAGGTGGTCGAGTTCGCGGTAGTGCTTGGTGCTGCCCTCGATCGGGCCGGTGGTCAGCAGGTCGGCGTCGACGGTGATGTCGGTGCGCGAACCGGATGTGGGTATACGAGTGCCCATGAGATGTCTCCCTACGCCGGCATTACCCGGACAGGTTCAGGCGGTCGGCGACCGCCCGTCGCCATCTCAGCCCTCGGTGTCGTGAGAGCCCCCGCGATGTTGAGTTGTGGCTGTGAGTCAACCCCAGCGATGCGAACGCATCGCCCGACACTCTACGCCCTATCCGATCGGACAGGATTGTTTGCTGTGCCTCCGTAGCCATGGCAGGGCTACGGTTCCGTAAGGTACTGTGTGACTCGAATCACAGCAGAGAGTTGAGGCGCCTGGCTGGGGAATCAGGCGCACACGCCGTGGTCCGTGCGTAGTCGTCTGAGCATTTCCGGGAGGGAATCCGTTGAACAGGAAACATCGGCAACCGCCGCCGCAGTCCGCGCAGGCGATTCTCCAGCAGATCTCACAGGTCGTGCACAATCCCGAACGGGATCGATTCGAGTTGTGGGTGGCCGGCGACCTTGTCGGCGTGCTCGGCTATTCGACTGAGACGACCGACGGTCAGACGACGGTCACGGTGCTGCACACCGTCCTCTACGACGAGTATTCCGGGCATGGTCTGGGGACACGGTTGACGCGGTGCGTCATCGGATACGTCCGCGACCAGAACGCGCGGTTGAAGCCGGTGTGTTCGTTCACCAAGCATTACGTCGACGCCCATCCGGGGATCGTCGCGCTCGCGCCGGCCTGATCCGAAGTTCGGCAACCAGCCTTCTGAACTGGGGAAACACGACGGCGTCGTGCCCGCAAAATCTAGGGGAAGAACTTCTTCCCCGGGGTTCGTAGTCGTCCGCGAGAATTTTCTGGGGGAGGACTCCAAGGGTAGGGGAAGAAGATTCCTCCCCTGCTTTTGTGGCGGCGGATCGGGGTCGACGGTGGCCACCGAAGTCGAATGCAAGTTAGGGTAGGCTAATTTCGAGACTGCTGTCGACGGGAGGCTGATGATGACAGAGGTGTCCACCAAGGGGCGTGGCTGGCAGGGTGCCGTGCTCAAACTGCTGCGTGCCGACGACTTCGCGTTCACCGTGACCAGCACGGAAACCGTCACCGATCACTACGTGCGCCTCGGATTCACCGGTGGCGGATTGCTGACGGAGGTCAAGCAACACCCGACGATGTGGGTGCGAATGTGGTTCGAGGACAACGGCAAGTTGCATCAGCGTGGCTACACGCTGGTCGACCCCGAT
Source organism: Gordonia gummivorans (assembly GCF_022513585.1). GTDB lineage: Bacteria > Actinomycetota > Actinomycetes > Mycobacteriales > Mycobacteriaceae > Gordonia. The sequence goes on along the minus strand of NZ_JAKWBF010000003.1, from coordinate 37,359 downwards.
CCGGCGTCAGACACTTTTCACATCGAGTTCGCCATCCACGACGGCGCATCGGCACGCTGGGCGCAGCAGGCACAACCCGGAGACACGATCAATGCGACCGTGATGGGGTCGAAGTTCGAGATGCCCGACCCGCCCGCGAAGGGATTCCTGATCGCGGGCGACACGGCGTCGATGGCCGCGATCAACTCGATTCTCGACGCGATCTCGGCGTCGTCGGCGCCGGAAACGCCGGCCACCATCTGGTTTGAATACCAGCATGAGTCCGACAAAGAGTTGCCGCTGCGATCGCGCGCTCAGGACACCGTGCACTGGATCGCCCGCGAGCGTTCCGGGGCAGCCCTGGTCGAGAAGGTGAAGGCGGCCGCCTTTGACGCGAGTGGCCATTTCGGTTGGGTCGCACTCGATTCGGCGAGTACACGGGCTGTGACTGCAGCCTTCAAGAACGATTTCAACTTGGGTAAGAAGGCCGTCAAGGGTATGGCCTACTGGATCGAGGGGAAGTCCTTCGGCTGAGCCGGAAGGGATCTGCGCTCGCAGCTGCAACACACAAGGGCGGGACCGCAATTGCGGCCCCGCCCTTGAGTGTTGAAGTTCAGCTCTGCTTCGCCGTCGCGGCCAGGGCCGGGTTCAGGCGGTCGAGGACCCACGGGATCGACAGGACGCTCGGCGTGTTGAGCGCGTTGATCTCGTCGGAGGTGAGCGCCGGCGCGGCGCCGGCCTTCACTCCAGCGAGGTTCGAATAGCCTGGCAGACTGCGGAACTGCTGGTCGAGCTGTGGTGTCGCACCGGTTGCCAGCACCAGGTTCGCGTCGAGGACGGGTACGTTCTCGAGCCCGATGGTGAACCGAGGTGCGTTGCCCTGGCGAGCGCGCTCGGCCGCCACCGTCGGCGAAACCTTCAGTCCGATGCTGGTAAAGATCTGTCCCGCACCGTCATTGGGGTCGCCGAGAACCGAGATCTGTGTCGGCGTGTACATGAACGAAAGCGAGTACGTCTTGTCGGCCAGCCCCGGGTTGGCCGTCTTGACCGACGAGTACTTCTCGTTGACTCCGTTGATGAGCTCGGTGGCCTTCTCCGGTTCCCGCAGCGCGGTGCCGAGCACGGTCACGAGCTTGTCCCACGGGTCCACCGACGAGGCACTGACCGCGCCGATGGTCGGCGCCAACGCCGCCAACTGGTCGCGCAGCGCGGCCGGGGCGTACGACGGGACCAGGATCAGATCGGGGTTGAGCTTGGCGATCTGGGTGATCTGCGCGCTCGGGTCGGTCGGCGAGGTGATCGCCGTCGACGAGTTCAGCTTGTCGCCGGTCCAGGGCGCCTTCTGCGCCGGATCGGTCTGCCCGGTCAGATAGCCGACCGGCGTCACGCCGAAGGCGAGTACGGTGTCGATCCATTGCGTGCCGACGGCCACGATCCGTTGCGGCACAGCGGGAATCACCACCGGCTTCTGACCCGGCAGGTCGGCGATGGTGACCGGCGAGACGCTGGCCGGCGTGTCGTTCTCCTCCGGCGCACTGCATCCCGCGAACAGTCCGGCAGCCAGCAACGCGGCCAACAGGGCCGCGATCGGTGTGAGCGTCCGGGTGCGTGATCTGGGACGATTTCTACTTGTGGGCATGCACTTTCCTCAATCCCCGACGTTGTGGACAGATCTCGATGCAGCAAGACTCACTGCGCGGGTGTTGCCTCCGCTATGACCGCGTCGAACGCTTCGATGAAGCGTGCCGCGTAACCCGGCAGCGCCGCGGGATCGGTGACGATACCGAAGGTGGTTGTGCCACCAAGGATCAGGCACGTCACCGAGAACGAATAACCGACCAACGGCGACAGCGGTGTCAGGGCGGCGATCTTGCGCCCCAAAGCCGACCGGACCCGGGTGAATCCGGGGTTGATGCCGATGTGGATGTCGGGACTCATGCGGTCCATCGACGCGGCGACGATCTCCCGCATCTCCGCCCATGGCGGAGCCGGTTCCTGATCGTTGGCGACCAGCGCCAACTCCATACGCGACGATTCGACGATCGCGAGTTCGGCACGCGCCCGATCGATGTGACGATTCAGGTCGGACTCCGAACCGAGCAGGTTGAGCAGCGAGATCGCGACCGCGTTGCCGGTGTGCCGGAAGGACTGGTCGAGCGTGACCGGGAGTGTGACCCGGATGCTCTCGGATTGCGGCCCTTCGCCATTCGGCGCCGCGACGCTCAGGGTTTTGGCGATCGCGCCGAGGAGGAACTCGTGCACCGACGCATCGTGCGCCTTGGCGGCCCGACGCAGCGTGCGGGTCGACGCGCGATATAGCGCGATCTCCCGCTTCCCGGATTCTGTCAGTGCAGGCCAGTCGCGGCCGGCCTCGCCGTCCATCCACTGCTTCTCGAAGGCGACGCGGGAGGAGTGCAAGAGGTCCGGATCGATCGGCCCCGTGCGGAAGCGCGGGCTCGTGGCGAAACGCTCGAACTCGGAGAAGTCCCCGTCCTTGACATCGGCCAGCAGTCCGGCAAAGGCCGCACCGGCGATCCCGTCGGAGAGACTGTGGTGGACCTTCAGCAGGATCACCTGATCCCCGGTCTCCGACGAGGTCAGAAGCGTGACGCTCCAGAACGGATCCGGCCGTGGCAGAGGCTGTTCGAGCAGAGCCGCGATCCGTCGGTACAGATCGCCGCGGTCGGTGAACCGATCCTCGGTGACGTGCCGATCGACATCGACGTCGTCGTGCAGGACGATCTCCGGCTCGAGCTCGCGACCCTCGCGCACACCGATCCGGAACAGATCGAACAGCGAGACACGCTCGCGCACGCGGGCTCGCACTGCGTCGAGCGTCAACGCCGGGTCGCCGGGCTCGAATTCGAGCGCCATCGCCCAGTGTCCGTGGCGACTATCGGTGTCGGTGTGCAGGTAGGTGAAGTCGGTCGGACCGAAGTCGGTCACGGCCGGGGCGGTGGAGACAACGGCGCCGGGAGCGGAGCGAGCGGGCCGAACTGTTGCCGAACTCATTGTGACGCACCGCTCATCGTCGTGCTGCCCATCTTGGCGCGGATCGCGTTCTCGAGATCGCCGACCGTTTTGCATTCGTAGATCTCACGCTCGGTCAATGCGACGTCGAGACGTTCTTCGATGGCCACGACACCAATGGCGAACGCCACCGAGTCCAGGCCGAGATCGTCGATGAGCAGGGACGACTCGGTGACATCACCGAGCGAGAGGTCGAGGTCTTCTTCGAGGATGCTCTGCAGCGCCTCGTGAATCGAATCGGACATGTGTAACTCCTTTGCTACTGCCGTGCGGCAGCCTGAACAACACTGACATTCGCACTCTGTGTCAACAGATCTCGCAGTGACAGGTGCGACTTCTTCGGAAGGTCGGCGACGAGTGCGGAGGCGACCTGAGCGGCGCGTCGTGCGACGTCCTCGCCGAGGACGTCGGTGCGGTACTCGATTTCGAGGTGCACATCGTCGTTCTCGCCGGTCTCGAAGGCCAAAGACAGGGGATAGTGCACGATGTCCTTGAAGATCGTCTCGCAGCTCACTTCGGCGCCGTCTGGGGTGGGGACACCGCGCAGCGGGGCGTTCTTGGCCAGGGCCATCACCTCGGCGACCGGGAAGCGGCCGCCACTGTTGCGCAGCGCGGTGAGGATCGTGCCGTAGTCGACAGACGAGTACTCCATCGCGGAGTACACGGTCGAGACCGCGGCGCGTACCGCCTCGTCGGCGCGGGTGGTCGGGTCGAAGGTGAAGCGCATCGGCACCACGTTGCCGCTGTACCCGACGCGATCGATCGTCTCCTCCGGCCGCCGGTTATCGGCTGGGACAAGAAGATTGAAGTCCGACGCATCGGTCAGCGCGAAGACGGTCAGTGCGCACACCACGATGAGCATCGCGTTCGATGTCGCGCCCGACTCCCGCGCGAACCGCTCGAGTGCCGCAACGTCGTCGCTGTCGATCGGCTGGCTGATCAACCGGCCCGGACCCTCGCCGAGCACCGAGAACCAGCTGTCCTCGGGACTCGTCTGCGGCAGCGCGCCGGAGATCGGGTAACGGATACCCTCGGCGGCCCAGGTTGCGCGTGCATGGTCGACGGCAGCGCCGACCAGGGACTCCGGTCGCGCCGACGGATCGCCGGCGGGCGCCGGCGGGAGTCCGGCTTCGGGATCGTCGGACACGAGAATGCCGATAACCGGCGGGAGGATGGTCTCGTCGCCGGCGAGGTGGTGCAGCACGAGAATCATCGACAACCCGTTGTCGTGCTTGTAGATCCGTGCGCGGCCGGGTGCCTCGCGACGCAGGTCGAACGGCTGCTTGGCGAGCTCGGCGGCAGCGGCGAGAACGGCGTCATGTGTCTGCGGACGTTGCGTCTGACTCGAGGTCGCGTCGGTGGTGCCCCACTCCCAGATCTCGCCGGGAACAACCCAGCGCCCTTCCCAGGTGGTCGCCTTGCGGCGCGGGGCGCCGTCGTCGCCGACCTCGATGACCGAACCGAGCACCGACGAGGTGTCGACGAGGCGTTGCATCGAGGCGACGACCGTGTCGATCGAGTATGTGGGACCGAACTCGAGAAGCACCGCGAAGTTGTGGGCGTCCGAACCGGGTTCGAGTTCGTAGATCTTCCACATACGCCGTTCGGCGGTGGCGAGAGTGCCGTCCGTCGGGAGCGGTGTGGCTTCCGGTGTCGTGGTGCCGAGAGCTGCTTCGTCGGCGGCGATTCCGGCGTCGGCAAGCCTCTTTCGCATGAGTTCACGCTGCGCGTCGCTCAGGATGTTCACGATTCTCCTTGGGATAGAACTACGTTGGTCTCGGGGAGGGCGGGACGCACTACCTCCCGGGTTGTTGCCTCCTCGCGGAGCGCTGACCAATCACTGACGACGCTGATCAGCTCGCCACGGGCCCACATCGGCCCCTGATCGGAGAAGTGCGGTGATTGCGCGTCCCCGGCGGCTCCGGACGGGACGATCCACTGGTCGGCGTCGCGGTCTGCGACATCCCATATGTAGCGGGCCACAGGTCCCTGACGGCACACGTGTGCGAATCCGACCGCGCTGGCGTTGGCGAACACGCACTCGGCGTCGCCACCGAGGGGCAGTGGTTCCGGTCGTACCCGTGGGGACAGTTCGGGGTGGTTGGCGGTCACGCCGGCAAAGTCCAAGAGGTGGAACGGGATGAGGACGTGAACCTCGCCCCACGTCGGAATTCTCTCTGCTGCAGCAGTATCGGCGGCCACCGATTCCAGTACCTCGGAAGCGAGTGTGTGGATGTCCACACCGACGGCGTCGGAGAGCTCGACCACCGACGAGAAGCCCGCACCGATGCGTGTCGCGGCGAAGAACCATGGGTCCAGCCAGCGCGGGAAGGGATGCGGCGCTGCGAGACCGGCGAGAGCGGGGGTGGCGGCGATCGCCGCCACCAGCCGGGTGCGGATCTCGGCGAACAGGTATGCCTGCACACTGTCGGCGTGCATCGCGCTGTCCCAGCCGAGGATTCGGCGTCGAAGATCCTCGGCGGCCGCACTCAGGCCGGTCAGCGGCGTGAGCAGGTCTAGGACGACGCCGGCCGATCGGTTGTCGACATCGCCCTGGATGCGTCGGCAATCCTCTGCCGACACAACAGGTGTGTCCGCCAACAGAGAGCCGATCCGGTCGGCCCGTGCCGGCGAGGCGCATTCTGTGGTGAGGGCTTGCAGAGGCGGTGTGCTGTCGATGCGTTGGTTGGCGATGACGGACACGGCGGTCACCTCGCCCGTGAAGTCCTCTCCCGCAACCGAGGACAGGGTGACCGAGGCCGGTGCGTATCCGGTCCATCGGTACCGCTCGTCCCAACCGGGAACCGGAAGCCAGTAGTTCTCCGGAGCGCGCTGCGGAACCATCCCCACGGCGTGGTTGGTCAGTCGTCCACTCGTGTCCGCGATGACGATGCGATTCGCGGGCTCCACCCAACTGGTCAGTGCCTCTTCGACGTCGGCGACGGTCTGGGCGAACAGCAGGTCGACCACTGCGTCGAAGGTGGCCTCGGCGTCACTCATCATCGGCGTGCGCAGGCTGATGGCCCATTGCGTGTCGGCGCCACCGAAGAGAACCGAGCCGTTGCGGGTCTCGATGACCTCGACGTCCACCGGGTCGCCATCGCGGACCGAGATCTGTTCCGTGCGGCTCGACACCGGCTCGGTGCCTTCCGATGTCCGTGCCACGACGTGTGCGCCGTCGCGGCCGAGTTGCTCGACAAAGACGTCCTGATAGTCGGCCATCGCGTTGGTGATTCCCCAAGCAGCACTGCGGGTGTGCGCGAAATGTGGGACACCGGGAACCCCGGCGAATGCGAATCCGACGACGTCGAACTCGGGACAGCTGAGGTGGCATTGCTGGTAGATCCCGGGGATCTCGACGAACCGGTGGGGATCACCGGCAATGAGCGGAGAACCGTCGGCGGTGCGGCTGCCGGCGACTCCCCACGCGTTGCTGCCGATGATGGCGTCGTCGAGGGGGAAGACGTCACCCCCGACCGCCTCCGCGGGTCGATCGGACACCAGGTCGAGCATGTCGGCGATGAAGTCGTCGGACGGATGCTCGGGTACGTGCAGATCCGACTTGTCCAAACCCTCGCTGTCGAAGAAGTCCAGCGCGACCGAGCCGAGCGCCCGGCAGGCGTGGAGGCGGAAGAGTTTGGTGGTGAACCGTCCGAACATGATGTGCTGCACGATGAACACCGAGATCGGCGACCACGGATGCCATGGTGTGGGTCGATGCCCCAGCTCGGTGAGCTCGATCGACGTCGTGTCCTCGTTCAGCAAGCCGGCGCTGACGCCTTCGGCGTAGGCGCGCAGGAGGTCTTGCGTGCGCGGGGACGACGCCTCGTAGATCCGTCGGGCTACGCGGTCGACCTGGGCGCGGCGGACGAACTCGTCCCAGCCGAGGGCGTCGGGACCCAAGACCTCGGCTGTGCGTCCCTCGCCGCGCAGACGCAGGAACTCGACCTGCCAAGCGCGGTCGACGCCGGTGACGTAGCCCTGACCGTACAGCGCGCCGTATGCGCTGTCCGCCTTGATGTGTGGGATGCCGTGGGCATCGCGGATGACCTCGATCTCGCCGGTCACGATCGGTTCGGTCACACCTGCACACCACCGGACGTCACGAGGTCGGCGGGCAGGAGATCGGATAGGGGGCGATCGGCGGTCGCGTCGGAGAGCACCTGCTCGATGTTGTCGTGGATTCGCTCCACCGTGCTGGGCTCGAAAAGGTCGATCTGGTAGGAGATCTGGACCTCGGTGCGGTCGGCATGCATGAACGTCTCCACCGCGAGCGGCAGCAGCGCGCGACCTTTGTGGGCAAGCTCCCACGTCGACGACACTCCCGGGAGTTGCGGACCTTGCAACTCCTGGTCGATGAAGAGCACCAGGGTGTCGAACGGCTGCGCCTGCGGATCGCCGGTGATCCGGCGGGCAACCTCCACCAGATGTTCGAACGGGAAGGTGCGGTGACCGAAGGCCGAGTCCGTGACGGCGCGGACGTCGGCGACCAGATCCGCGAAAGCGGCACCGTCGGTGCCGATTCGCAGCGCGATCGAGTTGCTGAAATTGCCGATCAGCGCCTCCATGCCGACTTCCTCGCGGTTGGCGACGGTGGTTCCGATCAAGATGTCACGCTGTCCGGTGATCCGGCGCAATGCCAGGTAGTACACGGCCAGGAACACCGAGAAGGGTGGCACTCGTAGTTCCGAACTCAGCGATCGCAGAACGGATTCCGCGTGATCGCTCAGCTGCCGGTCCATGCGGGCGCTGCGCTCGGACACACTCTCGGGACGACGGTCGTAGGGGAGCACAGTGGTGCTGATGTCGCGGAACTGGTCTTCCCAGAACGCGGTGTCGCTGGCGTGGTCGTCGGCTGCAAACCGGTCCTGTTCCCATTCGGCGAAGTCGGCCACCTGTGGGGACAGTGGTGGGATTTCAAGTGCCCCATCGGGGTTGGCGATCGCTTGGGCGTAGAACCGCTCGACGTCGCGAGCCATCGCGGGCAAGGTCATCCCATCCCAGATGATGTGCTGCATCGCGATCACCACCGCCAACCGAGGTTGCCCGTCGGCGTCGGCGGTCAGCCGAACAAAGGTCAGCCGGATCGACGACTCGCCGGCCAGGTCAAAGGGTTCCGTCGCGGCCTCGGCGATGAGTTCGCTCAGCCGTTCCGTGGACGCCGGTGCGTCGTCGAGATCGAGCGTCTGCACCCGGATCGGGAGATCGGTGTGGATCTGCTGATAGTACGAGCCGTCGTCATCGGTGTGATACGTGGTCCGCAGGATCTCGTGACGTTCGACGACGCCGAGCAGCGCCCGACGCAGAGCCGTCTCGTCGACCACACCGGTGAAGGTGAACGCGAGACAGATGTTGTTGGCGGTGCTGTCGGGAACGCGCTGCTGGTGGGCCCAGACGATGCGCTGACTGAAGGACTGCGCGGCCCGGTCGTGATTGCGCCGGGTCGGCACCCCGCCGTCGACACTGATGCCGACGGCGGTGAGCCGGGAGCGCATGAGCGCCTGGAGTTCTTCCAAAGACGGCATCAGTCGGCAACCCCCGCCAACTCGGCCGAGTCTTCGGGGACCGGAATACCGGTGACTTCCAGCAGGATTCGCGCAACCTGATCGAGCTGACCGGGCACCTGCTCCCGGCCGGCGAGCAATTCGGCGAATCCGCGCACGGTGCGTGCACTGAACACGGCCGTGATGCCGACGCCCTCGACCGCGAGGAGGCCGCGGACGTTCGCCACGAACGAGGTGGCCAGGATCGAGTTGGCTCCGGCGTCGAAGAAGTCGGTGGTGACACCGAGTTCCTGCACCCCGAGGACCTGTTCGGCGATGTAGGCGACCGCAGCTTCCACGGCATTCGCCGGCGCGACGTATCCGTCGGGATTCACGCCGGCGACCTCACGCTCGAGCAGCGCCCGGATGGCCTTGCGGTCGAGCTTGCCGTTGGTGGTCAGCGGGGCCTGATCGAGAACGTGGACGATGGCCGGAACCATGTAGTCCGGCAGCAGATCCCGCAGCCCTGCGGTCACCGCATCCTCGTCTGCGACAGCGCCCGAGGACGGCGCGGTGATGGCGAGGCTCAGGCGGCCGGCGACGACGGCTGCGACTGCCTCTCCGACACCCGGCAGGGTGCGCGCGGCGGCCTCGACCTCGCCGAGTTCCACGCGGTACCCGCGGATCTTCACCTGGTGGTCGGCTCGGCCGAGGAACTGGATGGTGCCGTCCGGCAGGTAGCGGGCGAGATCGCCGGTGCGGTACCAGCGGAGGTCGTCGACCGTCACGAACCGGTCGGCGGTGCGGTCCGGGTCACCCCGGTAGCCGTCCGCGACACTCGTTCCGCCGATCCACAATTCACCGGTGACCCAGTCGGGTGCATCCTCGCCGCGCTCGTTGACGACGCGGCATGCGACGCCACCCATCGGGCGGCCGTAGGGAACCGTGGTCCAGTCGGCGGGGAAGTCGTCGCCGACCTCGTAAACCGTGGAATGGATGGCGGTCTCGGTGGTTCCGCCGAGTCCGGCGAAGCGCAGTCCGGAAACCGCGGACCGGGCCCGACGGGCGAGATCGGCATCCACCCGGTCGCCGCCGGTGATGATCACGCGCAGAGACTGCAACTGCTCGGCGCTCGCGGCGTCCAGCAGCATCCCGATGAGGCCCGGCGCGGCGTTGAGAACCGAGACCTTGTGCGCGGCAATGGCTGCTGCCCACGAATCGGCGTCGCGCGTCTCCTCCGACGCGATGCACACCAGCGCGCCACCGAGGGACAGCGGGCTGAAGATGTCGAACACCGACAGGTCGAACTCCAACGCCGACAGTCCGATCGTGCGATCGTCGGCGGTGAGGCCGAACTCGGCGGCGATGGCGTCGACGGTGTTGGCCGCCGCGCGGTGGCTCACCTCGACACCCTTGGGCTCACCGGTGGAACCCGAGGTGAACAGCACGTAGGCCAGTTCGTCGGGTCCGGCGACGATCGCGGCGTCGGCGCGCGGCCCCGAGGTTGCCTCGTCGAAGCCGAGGACTGCGACCCCTGCGGGCAGATCACCTGCGGCGTCGCAGATCACGGCCGTCACCGCACCGCGGGAAAGGATCTGGTCGCGGCGAGCGGACGGCTGATCGAGCGCGATCGGCAGGTATGTCGCGCCGGCCGCCAGCACACCGAGCACGCCGATCACCTGACGGTGTCCCTTGGGGAGGATCAGTGCGACGGTGTCGCCTGCTCCGACGCCGGCGTCCGTCAGTGAGCGGGCCACCGAGAGTGCCTGACCGGCGACGTCGCCGTAGCTCAGCTCCTGGCCCTGCGCGGTCACCAGCGCGGTGCGCTCGGCAGCGCGGGCAGCGTGATCGAAGAACGCGCCGTGCAGGCTGCGCGGGGTCGAGGTGGCCTCGGTCGACTGCACGCGATCCCGTGTGGTCCGCTGGCCATCGGGGAGTTCGATCGCCAGCAGCTGGTTCCAGTCGGAATCCGGCGCCACCAAATCGTCGAGGATGCGCTGGAATTCGGCGAACATCGACTCCATGACGCCCTCGGGAAGTGCGTCGCGACGGACATCCCAGTTGACCAGCAGGCCACCGTCGAGTTCGACGACCTGTGCGTCGAGATCGACCTGCGGGCCCTGCGACAGAATCCACACGGGCTCGCCGAACAGACGTCGAACGCGGTCGGAGAACAACTCGCCGAAGCCGAGGCCGGAGGTGAAGACCAGCGACGGTGTGACCGCGGAGCCGCGAATCCGGCCCAGGTCGCGGAGGACGTCGAGGCCCTCGTAGGTGGCGTGGGCGGCGCAGTTGTGCAATTCCTTCTGCAGGCGACGGGCACGGTCGACCATCGACTCGGTCTCGCTCGCGTCGCTGTCGATCAGCACCGAGTTGGTGAAGTCACCGACCACCTGATCGATGTTGTCGTGCAGCGGCTCCCGATTGAACAGGGGAACGTTGAGCAGGAATCGCTGGTGCGTGGACCACCGCGCGATGACCTCGCCGAACACCGCCGCGAAAGTGACTGCGGGAGTGACACCGTTGTCGTAGGCGACGGAGTAGAGACGGTCCTTCTGGGTCGCGTTCAACTGGTGGTGGTAGCGCACGCTCCGCAGCGGGTCGGCGCGTTGTGCCTCGGGAATGGTCGGCAGGGTAGGGGTTTCGGGCAGAGTCGGAGCCTTGCGCGCCCACCACTCGCGAGCCGCCTCGTACTCCGCGGGCACGATCTGCTCGGGGAACTGCGCCAGATACTCCCGGAAGGTGTATCCGATGGGCGGCAGCGTGGCGTCGGACTCGTAGGCGGTGGCCAGATCGTCCAGGACGCGTCGGTAGCTCATGGCGTCCGCGGCGAGCATGTCCACGTCCAGATGCAGGCGGTGGCGGCCGTCGGGCAGCAGGGTCAGCACGAATTCGACGACGCTGCCTTCGGAGACATCCAGCAACTGGTGACTCATCCGGTGCCGGGTGCTCTCGAGACCGGCCTCGACCTCGCTTGCGTCGGCGTCGCGGAGATCGACGACACTGAACACCGGTCGCGGCGGCTGGGCGAGGATTCGCTGCTGGCCGGCGTCGTCGAAAGCGGCGCGGAGCATGTCGTGCCGCGCGACGACCGCCGCGACGGCGCGTTCGAGGCGCCCGGCGTCGAGGAACTGACCGTCGAACTCGGCGAAGAGGTGGGCAGCCACACCGCCGAGGGCCTGGCCGTCCTGGCGGCCCACCCAGTAGGCGTGCTGCATTGTGGCCAAACCGAACTCTTCTGCATCGGGATCTTCGGCGGCGGGGTCGGCCACCGCGACGTCGGGCGTCCGCTCGGCCGGCTTCGCGGGAGCTTCCGTGGCCGGGGCGGAATCGACGGTGTCGGCGCCCAACAGACGTGCCCATGCCTCGATGGTCGGGTCGAGCGTGAGCGCAGACGCCTGGATCAGGTGGCCCTGGCGACGCCAGGCGTTCGTCAGTTTCATCACCAGCAGCGAATGCAGTCCGTGACGCACCAAGTCGTCGTTGTCGGCAATTGTCTCCGGTGCAACGTCGAGCAAAGCTGCGACGTCGGCACGAATCTGGTCCTTGGAAATCACGTCACTCCTCAAGTCCGAGAGCTGTCAATTGGGTGTTGGAACTCGCCGTGGGCGAGTTCGCGAGAAAGTCGTCGATGGATGTCTTGTCTTCTGGCACAGCGGCTTCTGGTACTACATCTTCTGCGTCGGTTCCGGTGACACCGAAACTGGTGAACGCCGTGTGCTTGGGCAGGCGGTACACTTCGCGGCCGGCGACGGTGTTCAGGATGCGCGCATTGCGCACCGCACCGATGTCCAGGTTGGGTGCCGACACGCCATGGGCGTGCTCCTCGGCGTTAGCCACGAAGAGCCGATCGGCCAGTGCCGGGTCCGACGACACCGCATGGTTGTTGGCAATGACCAAGCGGCCCAGCGAATCACGGCGCAGGCGGTCTTGGATGGCCACGAGGAACGGCTGCTCGCGGTACCGGTAGCCGGTGGCCGTGATCACCAGGTCCGCGGTGTGTGCCAGAGCTGTCTCGGTGTCACGATGCCGTGCCCGCACTCGAACCCGGCCGTCGTCGAGCGCGTCCAGCCCTTCGATCTCGACGCCGTTGCGCAGCTGGACGGGTGCGAGACCGTCGAAGAGTTGCCTGCGGTAGAGCAGGTCGTGCAAGCGGTCGAGGGTGTCGGTCGAGATTCCCTTGTGGAACTGCCAGTGACCGCCACGCACGCGATCGCGGGTGCCCTCCGGCAGCGAGTGGAAGTAGTCCATGTACGCCGGGGTGGTCATCTCCAGGGACAGCTTGGTGAAGTCCAGCGGTGCGAACCACGGTGTGCGAGTCCACCATCGGACCGCCGGTCCGCCGCGCAGATTGGCCTCGAGCAGGTCGACGACGATCTCCGCGCCCGACTGGCCCGAACCGATCACGGTCACCGCGCCCGCCTCGAGGGCGGTTGGCTGGTGTTGGAGATAGCTCGAACTGTGCACCACGGCAGGGGAGTTCGACGCGAGGGCCGCCGGCACTGCCGGCTCGGTACCGACGCCGATCACCACGTGCTTGGCGATCAGCTCCGACTGCACACCACCGGAGGTGAGCGTCACGCGGAAGTGCTCTGCGTGGTCATCCCAGTGGACCTCGTCGACGGTGGTGCCGAAGCGGATGGACGAGGAGAGCTTGTCGATGGCCCACAGCAGGTACGCCTCGTACTCGCGTCGGGTGGGAAAGAAGTCCTCCCGCACCAGGAACGGATAGAGCCGGTCGACGTCGGCGAGGTAGGCCAGGAACGACAACGGGTGTGTCGGGTCCACCAGCGAGACGAGGTCGGACAGGAAGCTCACCTGCAGGGTGGCGTCGTCGAACATCATTCCCGGATGCCAGCGGAACTCGGGAACCGAGTCCACTGCGAGGACATCGATGTCGTCGACGGTGGACGCCATTGCGGCCAGGCTCAGGTTGAACGGGCCGCAACCGATCGCCAGGACGTCCACTGTTTGTTGGTCACTCATGAACTTTCACCATGTTCTCGCTGTTGTGCTTTGAGCCCTCGGCCAGCTCGGACTCCACTTCCAATGCCATGCGCAGGAGTTCGTCGAAGAGATCGTCGATGTCGGACTCGCGTGCGGTGGGGTTGAGCAGAGTGAGCTTGAGGCAGGTCTGCGGTTCCTCGCTGCCGCCGATCTGTACGCGGGTGCGTCCGATGAGTGCCTTGCCACTGCTGATCAGGCGGCGACGGAGCTCGGCGTTGACCTTGTCGAGCTGCTCGCAGCGGTAGCGGAACACGACGGTCGTCAGGGTGGCGGGTGCGACCAGTTCGAGCTGGAGCTCGGTGACGATGCGCTGTTCGGCATGGCGGGCGAGTTGGTGGCAGGTGTCGAGCATCCGGCCCAATTCCGTTCGGCCATAGGCCAGGAACGTGGCGGTGACCTTGAGGACATCCGGTCGCCGGGTGGTCTGCAGGGTCTGGCCCAGCATCCCACCGAAACCCGCCTCGACATCGTCGGTGGGGTTGAGGTAGGCCACATTTCGGTTCAGCGAGGCGAACTCGCCCTCGTCGGCGAGCAGCAGGATGCTGGCCGCCGCCGGCTGCCAGCCGATCTTGTGCAGGTCGAGGGTGATCGAGTCGGCACGGTCGATGCCGCGGACGAGTCGAGCGAGATTGTCGGAGAACAGCGACCCGAACCCGTAGGCCGCGTCGACATGCAGCCACACCTGGTGGCGTTCGGCGATGTCGGCGATCTGCGGAAGCGGATCGACGGTGCCGAAATCGGTGGTACCGGCGGTGGCCACGATCGCGATGGGGGTGCCGGCGTTCTCGAGCAGTGCGCGTTCGAGGGCGGCCGGGATCATCCGGTGGTGTTCGTCGACCTCGACGGGGATCACCGCGGATTCACCGAGACCCAGGGTGGCGCAGGCCCGATTGATGGAGAAATGCGCCACCCGTGAGCAGAACACGAGCGGACGCGTGAGGGTGGCGACGCCGTGTTGCCGGGTGTCGATGCCGACCTGTGCGGCGGTGTGGTCGCGCGCGATGAGCATCGCGAGCAGGTTCGAATACGAGCCGCCGGGACCGAAGACCCCGCCCGCGGTGTCGGGGAAACCGGCGAGGCGCGCCAGGGCAGCGATCGTCCACTGCTCGATCGCCAGCGTCGCAGGCCCCGAGTCGTAGGTGTCCAACGAGGCGTTCGACGCGCTGGCGAGCGCATCGGCGACCACCGACACCGTGAGTGGCGGTGGCTGCAGATGAGCCGCGGTCAGTTCGTGGGTGAGATCGAGCCCGTAGCGGGCGATCAGTTCGGCCACGTGCTGCAGGGCACGTGACTCGCCGACGCCGTTCTCGGGAATCTGTTCCGGACCAAGAGAATTCGAAACCGAGGCCAGCGTCTCTTCTGGTGCTCCGGGAGGGAGTGGCGCACGATGATGATGGTTCTCGACGGCGTCCGCCAGTTGCGCGAGGCCGCCGCTGACATCGGTCCAACCGCTTCCGGGGCGGGCGAATCGTGCTCCGCCCCATGAGGTGTTGTGGTCATGTGGCAAGGTGATCCCCCAGATGAGATGTAGAAGAGACTATTTCGGAGCGCGCGGGTAGCGCGATGGGGTTGAGCAGCTTGTGGTCGGTGGCGACCAGCGACGCGTAGGAGTGCCCCACGTTCACCATGCGTCGGTTGTTCGCCAGCTGCAGCCCGTTCATGTGAACCGCGCCGAAGGTCGGCGCGAACAGATCCCACTTCGCGAAGCGATCGGCGAGATCCGGTTGCTGCGAGATGAATTCGCGGATGCTGTCCCCGACCAACTCCCAGAAATCCCGGTCGGACACCAGCCCCGCCGAATGCACGATGGCAGCCAGGGGACGTAGGAAGTCGTCGAACACGTCTGAGAGAATGCCCAGGTTACGAATCTCGTCGGGTTCCTCGGTGAGGGCCCGCCGGCACGATTCGGGTAGGTCGTCGGGCTCGGCGAAGATGCTGACCTCCTCGCCGATGTCCTTGAGGATGGCGCGCACCGGAACGCCGGAGTCGATCACCAGGATCAGGTTCTCGCCATGCGGAGAGAACTTCAGCTCGTGGCGGTAGAGCAGGTAGGTGATCGGATGCAGGTAGGTCCGCAGGTATCGACGTACCCACTCGTCGGCGCTCAGTCCGGACCGTTCGACGAGCGCGGCGACAAAGGGATCGCCGTGGTGATCGACGTGAAGCAACGCAGCCATGCTCATGAGCTGCTCGTCCCCGGTCGTCAGCGGGACCGGACTCTCCCGCCACAGCGCCGAGAAGAACTTTCGGTACTCCGAACCCGGCTGCGTGATCGCGTTGAATGTCGGGTTGCGGTAGCCGATGGCGGCCACCTCGTAGAGCAGCTGGAAGCCGAGGGACGCGAGGTACTCGTCGTCCTGAACCTGCTTGCGGACCCACTCGTTGATCAGCGGGGTGGTGCGCATGTAGTCGGCCGACATTCCTCGCGTGAATCCCATATTGACAATGGAGAGCGAGAGTTTGATGTAGTGCCGGGTGGGATTGGAGATGTTGAACAAGCTGCGAATCGACTGCTGAGGTTGGTAGAGATCCGGTCCTTCACCGAGTCGCACCAGCTTGCGGTCGGCGATGTCGGGACCGTAGAGCTTGCTGATCTTCTCGATCCACTGCCACGGGTGGACCGGCAGGTAGCAGTAGTCGTCGGGGTCGAGTCCGAGGTCGGCAAGGGTGTCGCTGAAGCGTTCGAGGGTCCGGTCGCCGAGTTCCTCGCGCATGAGCGTCATGTACTCGAGCCCACTCATCGACGCGAAGTCGCAGTGATCGCGCCAGACGGCCACCCACGTCAGTCGGAATGGGCGAGCAGACTCGGGGGCATAGCGCTCGACGTCGTCGGAGCTGAACCCGAGCCGGCCGGCATTCGCGACGATGCACGGGTGTCCCTCGGTGAGGGTGCGCTCGACGGTCTGGAAATCCGCCACCGCCAGCGCAGCCGCGGCGACGCGCCGGGAGTCGGAACGGTGCGCGCTGATGGCGACCGTATTGATGAGTTCTTCGATGTACTCGGGCAGCGACTCGGTCGGAATGCCCAGTGTCTCATGGACATCCACAATCAATTCGACAGCGCGAAGGGGAAGTTCGACACCGTCGCGAACCCGTCGAATCGACGCCTCGTCGATCGCCCAGTTGTCGAGGGCCAGCACCTCGGCGGCAAAGGTGTAGAGCGTCTGCCGGTCGTCGGACGTCACGACGAAGCGACCGGCGGAGTCCTCGACGGGCGACAGGGCCTGCTCGTGGCAGAACTCCGCCAGTATCTTCTTCGCGATGCGACGGTCGTAGACGTCGCGCAACCCCCGAGTGGCGAGCGCGGGTGAACTGGTCAACGTGCAACCTCTTGTTCGCCGGCCGCGGCCGATCCGATCGTCCGGCCGTTGTCGGTGACTGTGATGAAATCCTCACGCGTGCAATAACTCAGGCGGGCGATCTTGTCGGCAACCGGGTAGTCGCCGTCGACGCGGAAGCCGACCGCGGCGTTGAGGTTCTGCACCGCGGTGTTGCGGACATCGGGTTCGACGACGACCCGGGCGGCACCGACCTCGAAAAAGGCCGTGCGCATGATGAAGAGCATCACATTTCCGGTGAAACCGGACAGCTGCCGGTCGGAGTGGGCGACGAGCAGGTGCATCCCGATGTCACCTTCGGTGTGCACATATCCGGTGCCCGGCGCCGCGAGGTCGCTGGTGAGTGGGTCGTAGAGCTCGAACATGAATTCGGGGGCATCGTCGCAATACCCGATCCGGAGTCCGTAATCGCTGTCGCCGGCCTCGGCAATGTTGTCGGCGAGGAAGTCGCGAACCTGAGTCTCCGTGCTGTCCAACATGTCCCAATACTTCGCCTTCGGATGCACGAGCCATTGGTGCACGGTGGCGCCATCTCGTTGCGGATCGATCCGCAACGAGTCGAGGCGGTAAGTTGACGTCAAGGGTGAGGTCATTGCGGTACCCACTTCATTCGCGATTCGTGCTTACGTCTTGAGTTCGATGGCGCAGGTCGACGCGCTGGCCGGGCAAGTTCGGATTTTGTTGTCCTGGCTTGACCATGGAGAGGACCCTCTCGCGGATCGACGCAGATTAGGTTAGGCTACACACACTAACCCATCGCGGTGCTGAGGTGAAATGCAGGCACAGATACCCGGGCGGGGCCTCGAACCTCGGCTTAATTCGGGGACCAACTCATGTTAGGCTACCCTCATCAGCAGGCCGTGGCCACCCGAATGACGATATTCGGTGAACCGACCACCGGCCTCCTGTTGAGCGCCAAGAGAACTCGATCAGGCGCTCTGGGGGATCGCGGAGAGTTCTTGCGAGTGTGGTGTTCGCCACCGCGCCGCTGAACCAAACTTCAAGTGCACGTAGAGGGATAGCGCATGACGACAAGCAATCTGGAGACGCCGACCACCTCGATCCGTGACCGGATACCCAATTGGCCGGCCGACTACGCCGAGCGGTATCGAGAGCTGGGCCTCTGGGAGGGAAAGACTTTCGGTACCCGGGTCGACGAGTGGGCTGCCGCCTATGGTGACTCGACGGCGATTGTCGATGGTGAACAACGGATTTCGTACCGGGATCTTGCGAATCGAGCAACGCTAGTTGCGAACGGTTTACGAAGTCTTGGGATTCGGGCCGGCGACGCGGTGTTGCTCCAGTTGCCGAACTCCGCAGAATTCATCGTGACGTGGTTCGCTCTTCAGCGACTTGCGGCGATCCCGGTGCACACACAACCCGGCCACCGGCACGCCGAGGTCGGGCACCTGGCGGGGGCCACGGGCGCGGTCGCTTATGTGACAACGGGTGTGTTCAATCGTTTCGATCACCGTGAACTTGCGCGCGACATTCTGGATACGTCGCCGTCGCTTCGCACGGTCATCGTCGCAGGCGATCTCGGCGACCACGGTTCCGATGACCGATTTGTCCCGTACTCGACGTTGTCGACGGCCGGCGACGATCCGATCGAAGATGTTGCCAAGCCGTCGGACATCGCGCTGCTGCTGCTCTCCGGCGGCACCACCGGGATGCCCAAATTGATCGGGCGCACCCACGATGACTACCAATACAACTCGCGCGCGGCCGGCGAGCGGAGCCGGCTCGACAAGGACAGCGTGTACCTCGCCGTCTTGCCGATCGCCTTCAACTACACCTGGAACTGCCCGGGCATCCTGGCCACGCTCCGCGTCGGAGGCAAGGTTGTCCTTGCGTCACACCAAGATCCGGCGATCTGCTTCGAGCTGATCGAACGCGAGCGGGTCACCATGACCGCGATCAACCCGCAACTGGCGCCGTTGTGGCTCGATGAGCGGTCATGGACCTCCAATGACTTGAGTTCCTTGCGCATCATCGAGATCGGATCGGCGCGCCTGTCCGATCACGAAGCGCGTCGCATCATCGACGAGTTCGACGCAACCCTGCAGCAGATCCTCGGTATGTCCGAAGGGTTGTTCTGCGCAACACATCTCGACGACGAACCGGAGCTGCTGGCCACCACGCAAGGAGTACCGGTCTCCGTCTACGACGAGATTCGAGTGGTGGACACCGAGGGCAACGAGGTGCCGACCGGTGAGGTGGGCGAGCTCACAGTCCGCGGACCGTACACTCCGCGTGGCTATTTCGACGCCGAGGAGCACAATCGGAAGTCGTTCACCGCTGATGGCTTCTACTGCACCGGTGATCTGGTGCGTCGTCTCGAGAGTGGCCACCTCATCGTGTCGGGCCGCATCAAGGACCAGATCAACCGGGGCGGCGAGAAGATCGCCGCGACCGAGATCGAGGGTGCGCTGCTGAGGCACCCGAAAATCCGGGCGGTGGCGCTGATCGGCGAGCCCGACGAAACCCTCGGCGAACGTTCGGTTGCCTTCGTGGTGGTCGAGAGCGGCACCAAATCCGCGCCCAACCGGCGTGATCTCGCCGACTTCCTCGGTGACGAAGCAGGTTTCGCCGCGTACAAGGCGCCCGATGTGGTGCGGATCATCGACGAGATGCCGCTCACTCCCCTGGGAAAGATGGACAAGAACGCGTTGCGGCAGCAGCTTGCCGGCGCGTGAGTCTGCTCCGACGAGGCTGAGGACCATGGACACACTGTCAACGTCATGCGCGTCTGCCACCACCACAGCCGACGCGTCGAATCCGCTTGCCGACATCCTCACCGCGGCGTCCATCGAACACGGCGACCGCTGTGCCATCCGAACCGAACTCGGTGAGCTGTCGTATGCGGAACTGTCCGAACGCGTCACCGAGCTGGCGGCCGGACTTCGCGCTGCCGGGGTGGGTGGCGGCAGTGCGGTCGCGGTGTACCTGCCGCGATCCGCACCGGCCACGATCGCGATCCACGCGGTCATCGCCACTGGCGCTGTCGTCGCACCGATCGATGTGGCCGATCCGCCCGATCGCACGGCTGCACTGCTCGACCAGGCCAGCATCACCCACGTCCTTTCCGACCGCACCGGCATCGACCGGGTGAACCCGGCCGGCCGCGTCGTCGAGCTGCCCCAGGACGGGTTGCTGCTGGCGGCACGCGGCGAGGACGACGCCCACGGTCCGTCCGCGGAACCCGGCTACCTGCTGTTCACGTCCGGCAGTACCGGACTCCCGAAGGGAGTGTTGCTGTCGTCGTCGGCGGTGGCGTTCTTCGCGCAGTGGGCCGCAAGATCTCTCGAACTTCGTGCGGGAGAACGGGTGGCAGCTCAGGCGGCGCTCACCTTTGACCTGAGCACCTTTGACATCTTCTCGACCGCCATCGCCGGAGTCACCGCGGTGCAGTTGCCCGAGTGGCTGAAGGCATTTCCGCAGGATGCCGCCGAATGGCTTGCGGACAACGAGATCTCGGTGATCTACGCGGTGCCCAGCCTGCTGCGTGGGATCGTCTCGGCCGTTCGACGCCAGGAACAACCGTTGTCGGCGCTGCGTGCGATTGCCTTTGCCGGCGAACCCTATCCGCCTGCGGCGCTGCGCGAACTGCTCGACACCTTCCCGGGCATCCACGTGCGGAACTGGTATGGGCCCACCGAGACCAACGTGTGCACAGCGGCCGATGTCCGGAACTGGCGTACGGGAGAACCCGTCCCGGTGGGGTCAGCGTTGCCGGGTGTCGAGATCCTCCTCGTCGACGAGGAGTGCAACGCCGCGGAGGCAGGCGAATTGGTGGTCGCAGGCGCACCGTTGCTGACGGGTTATGTGATCGGCGGCGAGGTAGTCGATCCCACAGTCGCACTGGCCTTCCCCGACGGTCGTGTGCGGCGGGCCTATCGCACCGGCGATCACGCCTATCGCGACGCCGACGGTCAACTGGTGTTGACCGGACGGGTCGACAGCCAGATCAAGCGCCGCGGATATCGCATCGACTTGGCCGGCATCGAGACGATCGCCTGCGAAGAGGCGTCCGTGCTGGCCGCGGCCGCGGTGGCCACCGGGCCCGACAACCGGATCACCCTGTTCCTCGACACCGGCGCCGGCGCCGAGACCACGGAGTCGGCCGACGCGATCACCGCAACCGACGGAGCCATCCGCGCGCTACTCCCCGTTGCCTCACAACCGGATTCGATAGTCATCTGCTCGCCGTTGCCGACGAACCGGCGCGGAAAGATCGACCGCGAGCACCTGAAGACATTGGCTGCGCAGCCAGGACACACAGAGGAGAAGGAATCTTCATGACCAGTAACAACGTCGATACGGCGCCAGTCTCCGTCGAGGACGTCTGCACGATCGTCTCCGGGGCGATCGCGCGCCGTCACGGTCATGCCGACGCCGTCACGCCGGACAGCGAACTGCTGCTCACCGGCCTGCTCGACTCGTTGACCCTCGTGAACATCGTCGCCGTTCTCGAGCAGCGCATCGGACAGAAGCTGCCCGAGGACATCGTGGTTGCCCGCAACTTCCGGACTCCCGCGAAACTGCACGCCACGGTTGCCGAGGTGCTGGACGGATCGACCCGATGACCCTCGTCGCGCCGCCGGTGGACCGTGCTGCCAATGCCGCCGCCGAAATCGCGGAGATTGCACCGGAACTGACCGGTGTGCCGTTCCGGGACGCCTGGCGTCGGCTGGTGGCCACTGCATCGGTATCGTCCGCGATGGCCGATTCCTTGCGTGGCACGACCGGCGACGGCGCTGTCCAGAATGCGGTGGCCGTGGTGGAAGGAGCCGGACGAGCCGGTGTGCCGGCCGGTCTCTGCTATGCGCTGGCCTCCCAACTCTTCGGCATCCAGTGGCCGTTGTCGGCGTTGCCTCGGCAGCCGCTGGCGCCCTATGCGGATCGTCTTCTCGACGGTTCGATGCTGCTGTGCCACGCACTCACCGAAGAGACCGGCGGGTCCGACCCCCTGTCGATGAACACCGCGGCGCATCGGCTCGACGACGGCAGTCTGCGCATCGACGGCCGCAAGGCCTATGTCACGGCAGCACCGGCCGCCGATCTCGTGCTGGCCTTCGCCCGCACCGAGGCCGAGCGCCATCCGTTTGCGTTGAGCGCCTTCCTGATTCCGGCCGACCGGCCCGGGGTGGTGCGGTCGGAGCCGTTCGACAAGACCGCACTCACCGAGGTTCCCATGGGCGCCATCGATTTCAATCACGTGGCCGCCACCGACGCGGACATGGTGACTACCGAGGGATCCGGCCTGGCCTTCCTGTCGAGCACCACGGCCTGGGAACGGGCGCTGCTCATGAGTTACTCGGTCGGCCTGATGCGAGCAACCGTGGAGCGGGCTGTGACGTGGCTGCGCGAACGCAAGCAGTTCGGCCGTGGACTCGGCTCCAATCCTCTTGTCGCGGCTCGGGTCTCTGATCTGTCGATCATCGAGCACCGCGTTCGCACGCTGGTCTACGACATGGCTCGCCGCATCGATGCGGGTACCCCGCTGAGCGCACTGGCCACGGAGGCGGCGCAGGTGAAGATCTCGTGTGCACAGGATCTCGTCGCATTCGAGACCGCTGCGGCACCGCTGTTCGGTGCCCGGGCAGTGGTCGCGGATTCGGGATACGCCATCAACTTCTCGAGTGCCGTCGCCGCCTCGATCTACGCCGGGACCAATGACTTGCTGCGCGTGGTGATAGCCCGCGATCTCGGTCTACCAGTGGAGAATTGAGATGAACACAACCACCTCGGAGCCGTTGCAGAAGGCACTCGATCTCGCAGGTGAGATCCTGCCGGAGCTCGCCGATCTCGCCGGTCCCATCGACGAGGGAACCCAGGCGCCGGCCAAGGCGTACGCGCTGCTGCGTGAGTCCGGTCTGCTCGCGGCGATGGTGCCGCCGGACCGGGGTGGACTCGGTCTGGACTTCGCCGGCTACACCACCGTGCTCGCCGAACTGGCCAAGGCCAACGGCGCCATCGCCCTTGGCTACAACATGCACAACGTCGCCATCGGCTCGCTGTTCGAGGCCGACGGTGATGCTCTCGGTGCGACCGGTGCTGCGTTCCGGGACTGGGTCGTCGGAGAGGTGGTCGACGGGCAGCGGATGTTCGCCTCGGCCGCCTCGGAGCCCAGCACCGGTGCCCGTTTGCGCGGGATCGCCACCACCTATCGGCGTGAGGCCAACGGGTTCGTCCTGTCTGGACACAAGTCGTTCGTATCGCTGGCCGGGGTCGCCGACTACTACGTCGTGACCGCGCGGCCCGACGACGCGGACGGCGACTACGAGGTCTCGCACTTTGTGGTTCGCGCCGACGATCCGGGGGTGTCGTTCTCAGAGGAATGGCGCGGTACTGCCTTGCGTGGCACCTCCACCGCCCAGATGTTCTTGGCGGACACACCGATTCCCCTCGATCGCCTGTTCCTCGGCGTGGAGGGCATGTCCTTGTTCAAGGCTGTCCGCGAACCGCATTGGATGGCGGCCGGCTACCTCGGCGCATACCTGGGACTTGCGACCTCGATCGTCGACTTCGCCAGCGAGCGCATCGGCGACGACGCGCGCCGCCGCGACGACGCGCCGAGCATTCAGCGTCTCGGCTCGATGGCCGTCGACCTGCAGGCCGCTCGCGCGCTGACCTTGGGTGCAGCGCGAGCTGTCGCCGACAACCGTTCGGACACCGCAACCAACTCGCTGGTCTATGCCGCCAAGTATCACCTGGGTGAGACTGCACAATCCCTTGCCGCGCAGGCAGTTGCCCTCGTCGGCTCGGCGTCGATGGCGGTGGATGGGCCGATGCAGCGACTGCTGCGGGAGGTGCAGTTCTGCTCCATCATGCCGGCCAAGCCGATCGACTGCCTCAACTACGTGGGGAGGGCCCAGCTCGGTGCGAACATGCTGGACGTCTCCAACCACAGTTGGTAGGGCGCGATGCCAGTTCTCGCACACCACCGAGGTGAGCTCGAATACCTTGTGTACGAAGGTGATCGCCCAGATCTCCCGACCTTGGTCCTCCTGCACGAGGGTCTCGGCTCTGCGGGGCAGTGGGGTCGTCTGCCCGCGCTGATCAGCGCCCGGACCGGGATGTCCACCCTCGTCTATTCGCGCCACGGGTACGGAAGTTCGGCGGGCTACGGGCCGACGGGTCCGGACTATCTGCACAGCGAGGCGCTCACCGTCCTGCCGGAGGTGTTGTCGACACTCGGAATCGAGCGTCCGTTTCTCGTCGGCCACAGTGACGGCGCGTCGATTGCCGCCATCTATGCGAGCGAGTATCCGGTGGCCGGCGCGGTGCTGATCGCTCCGCACGTCTTCGTCGAAGACGTCACCCTCAACGGCATCCGGCAGACCGCCGAGTCGCTCGACACGAAGGTCCGGCCCTCGCTTGCACTGTTCCACGACGACCCGGATGCGTTGTTCCGCAAATGGTCTGGCGTGTGGCTGTCGGACGAGTTCGCAACCTTCGACATCACCGAACAGTGCCGTCGGATCGGTGCGCCGCTGTTGCTCGTACAGGGTGAGAACGACCAGTACGGCAGCGTCGCACAACTCGACCGGATCGTCGGCGCGGCCGGCGGCGACGTCACCCGGCGGGTACTGCCCGGGCATGGTCATCATCCGCATCTGCAGAACGCCGACGAGATCGGCGACCTGATCACTGAATTCATCGCAAAGCTCGAAGAGAAAGGCTGGGCATGGTAACGGCGCTCGATGAGGCTGGCACAGCCAGCATTCTGGCGGAATCGGTCAGCGAAGGAATGCTGTCCGGAAACGGTTCGCTGTCGGTCCTCGATCCGGAAACGGGGACATGGGATACCCGACCCTGGTCGGATGTACACGCCCGGGCCGAGGAGGTCGCGGCGCAGATCCTCGCCGATCGCCAGCGCGTGGAGCCGCACCACGTCGGGCTGATCGGCGACCCGAGCTTCGACCTGGTTGCCGCGGTGCTGGGCGCATGGCTCGCCGGCGTCGCCGTGTCGATCCTGCCCGGTCCGATCCGAGGAGCAGACGAAGAGCGTTGGGCCCAGACAACGTACGCGCGCTTCGCCGATATCGGCGTCGGCACGGTTCTCGGCAGCGGACCTCAGTTGGACCTGCTGGCCAAGGTCGATGGCTGGATGTGCGTCGAGCAGGTCGCGGTCTACGGCGCCGGCATCGACACAACCGGATTCGAGCCGCGTCGCGTGGGCGAGGATGCGCCCGCGGTGCTGCAGGGTACTGCCGGCTCCACCGGTGACCCGAAGACCGCCGTCCTGTCGACCAAGGCAGTGCACACGAACACCACCGAACTGATCGTGCGACTCGGTGTGCATCGCACCCGCGACATCGGCTTCAGTTGGCTTCCGCTGTATCACGACATGGGCCTGACCTTCCTGCTCGCCACGATGGGCGCAGGCTTCCCGCTGTGGCTGGTGCCGAACTCGGCCTTTGCTGCGGCACCGTTCAAGTGGCTCGAGTGGCTCACCGAGTCGCGGGCCACCTTGACCGCGGCTCCCAACTTCGCCTACGACATCCTGGGCAAGTACGGCTCGCTCATCAAGGACGCGGACCTGTCGGCGCTGCGTGTGTCGATCAGCGGTGGCGAACCGATCGATCCCGATGCCTTCGACAAGTTCCTCGAAGTCACAGAACGATTCGGCTTCGACCCGGGGGCAGCGGCGCCGTCGTACGGCATGGCCGAGTCGACGTGTGCCGTCACGATTCCGTCGGTCGGTAGCGGCGCCAACTACGACGAGGTGACGGTGACCCCGCCGGGTGACGGGTCGGTTCCGATCCGCCGCCGCTATGCGATCCTCGGTAAACCGCTGGGGGGAATGCAACTTCGTATCGTCGAACCTGCCGATGGTGAGATTCCGCAGATCGACGACCGCGCCGTCGGACATGTGGAGATCCGAGGCACCTCGATGATGAACGGCTACCTGGGGCACCCGCCGCTGGCAGCAGGCGAGTGGTTCCCCACCGGTGACATCGGCTACCTCGTCGACGGCAAGCTGGTGATCTGCGGCCGGGCCAAGGAGATCGTCATCGTCGCCGGGCGCAACCTGTTCCCGATCGAGATAGAGCGTGCCGCGGCCAAGGTGTCGGGAGTGCGCAGCGGTTGCGTGGTTGCGATGGCCCGCAACGAGCAGTCGGCCCGGCCCGGACTGGTGATCGTGGCCGAATTCCGTGGTGAGGACGAGGAATCCGCGAAGAGCGCCGTCAAGGCCGAAGTCGCCGCACAGTGTGGTGTCATGCCGTCGGATGTCATCTTCGTGGCTCCCGGCTCGGTGCCGCGCACCACCTCCGGCAAGATTCGCCGACTGGAGACCAAGCGACTCGTCGAGGTCGGTGAGATGAAGTGACCGCCACGATCACGCAACAGACCACCGTCGAGGAGTATCGGGCGTTGCTCGAATCGGTCTTCGACGACGAGGTCCGTGGATGGACCGCCGAAGCCGAAGCCGCAGAGCGATTTCCGCGCAAGCTGCTCGAGCGTCTCGGCGCTGCCGGTGTGTTCGCCCAGAAGTGGGGCGACGGAAAGACGCCCGACGTCGCCAAGCTCGTCGAACTCGCCTACGCGCTGGGTCGCCAGGGTTCCGCGGGCATCAGTGTGGGCGTGAGCCTGCACGATTCGGCCATCGCGATCTTGCGTCGCTTCGGTGGGCGCTCGCCGCTGCTGACCGACGTCGCCGAGCGCGCCATCCGCGGCGATGCGGTGCTGTGCCTGGCAGCCTCGGAATCGTCGGGCGGCTCGGATCTGCAGATCGTGGAGACCGAGATCTCCACCGAGGGCGACGGATTCCGCGTCAAAGGCCGCAAGAAGTTCGTCTCGCTGTCGCCGATCGCCGATTACATCCTGGTGGTGGCGCGCACCGTCGAGGGTGACTCCGAGAGCCGGCACGGAAACGTGGCGTTGATCCTGGTTCCGACCGATCAGGTGACGATCATGCCGCCCTACGCGAAAGTCAGTGCCGGGCCACTGGATACCGCTGCGGTGGAGATCGACACTGTGGTGTCCGCGGACCATCTGATCGCGCGTGCCGGTACCGGTCTGGCGGCGGTGAGCTGGGGCCTCGCCCACGAGCGGCTGTCGATTGCCGGGCAGGTCGCCGCGTCATGCGAACTGGCCCTGGGTGTCACGCTTGCGCGGATGCACGAGCGCACCCAGTTCGGCAAGACACTGATCGACCACCAGGCGCTGCGGCTTCGGATGGCCGACCTCGTCTCCCGTGTCGACATGCTGCGCCTAGCGCTGACCGGTATCGCAGCGGGAGGCAAGCTCGATCTGCGCAGCGCTGCTGCCATGAAGGTGTCGGCGGCGCGGCTCGGCGAAGAGGTCATCGGCGAATGTATGCACATCTTCGGCGGTTCGGGCTTCTTGACCGGTGAGACCCCGCTCGCGCAGTGGTGGCGGGACATGAAGCTCGCGCGCGTCGGCGGCGGCACCGACGAGGTCCTGTGGGAGCTCGTGGCCGCATCGATGAAGCCGGATTTCGATGCCTACCAACAATTCTCTGGTTCCATCACCTGACGTTTGTCAGGGTGACCCATATACCGTCAGCTATGCTCACGATTCAAGGATGGGGTGACCACCATGTCGCTGGTCGTGGTCGAAGATCTGGCCAAGTCGTACCGGGACGTCCGCGCGCTCGACGGCATCTCCTTCGAGATCCCCGAGGGTTCGGTGCTGGGACTGTTGGGGCCCAACGGTTGTGGGAAGACCACCACTGTCTCGATCCTGTCGACGCTGCAGCGCCCGACAGCGGGCCGTTGTTCGGTGGCCGGATACGACGTCGTCGACGACGCCGGCAGAGTGCGCGAACTGATCTCGCTCACCGGTCAGTATGCGGCGCTCGAGGGGTCGCTGACGACGCGGGAGAACATCGCGATGTTCGGTCGGCTCACCGGCCTGCCGCGGCGCGAGACACGGTCGCGGCTCGAGGAGGTCGCCGAGACCTTCGGTCTCGTGGAATTCATGGATCGCAAGGTTTCTGAGCTCTCCGGCGGTATGCGACGACGCGTGGACATCGCGGCGGCGCTGGTCACCCGGCCCAAGGTGCTCTTCCTCGACGAACCAACCACGGGCCTCGACCCGCGGAGTCGCGCGTCGGTGTGGGAGACCGTGTCGACGCTGCGCACGGAGGGAATCACCGTGCTGCTGACCACGCAGTACCTCGAGGAGGCCGATCGCCTCGCCGACGATCTCGTCCTGCTCGACCACGGGCGAGTGGTCGAGCAGGGCACTCCCGAGCAGCTGAAACAGCGTGCGGGATCGGCGGTGTGCGAGATCACGTTGCTCGACTCCGCAGATCTCGACCGGACCCGTACCGCCCTGCGGGAGTTCGAAGAGATCGAGGCGGCCACCGGTGGTGGCGACCAGCGTCCGCGGCTGTCCGTCGCTGCGCCCGACGAACTGGGAACGGTCGGCACCGTGGTTGCCACTCTGCAGCGGGCGTCGATCCCGGTCTTCGAATCGCCTTGCGACGTCCGTCTCTCGACGAGGTGTTCTTCCAGTTGACCGGGCAGACACCGGAATCGGCCGACGAGTCGGAATCGGGCGACGCGGTGATGGCCGGGAAGGGCGCCGAATGAGCGTCGCCCCGCTGATCGCTCGTCCGGCCTCGGTCGGCGGTGATGCGATACGAACCGCGGTCCCGGCGCTGGTCGCGATCGGCGAACTGACTCGGCAGAGCCTGAAATCCGGTGCACGCGAGGGACAGTTCGTCTTCGCCGTGGGTTCGCCGATCGTCTTCTTCATCTGCTTCTATGTACCCCTGCACAGCCGGTTCGACCGAATGGGTATCGACTATGCCCAAAACCTCGTGCCGTTGGTCGTGATCCAGGCCGCCATCTTCGTCTCGATCATCTCGTGCGAGATCGCCGGTCGGGCCGCGCAGAGCGGGGTCCGGGGCCGGTTGGCATCGCTGCCGATGGCGCGCAGCGCGCCGCCGATCAGCCGGATGATCAATGCCTCAATACGCGTGACGATCTCGTTGGCGTCGACCTGTGCGCTCGGCGCGGCCCTCGGCTTCCGCTTTCACGGATCTGTGTGGGATCTCGTCGGATTCGTGTTGCTGGCGGTCATCTTTGCCGTCAGCCTCAGTCTCATGGCGGATGCGGCGGGATCGGTGGCCGATCATCCCGACAGCATCGCGCAGATGCTGATGATCCCGGAGCTGATCCTCGTCGTCGTCTCGACGGGACTCGTTCCTGTGCAGTCATTTCCGGAGTGGGTGCACCCATTTGTGAGCAACAATCCGGTGACGATCTTCGTCGACGCGATGCGCGCGCTCGCGGCCGGGACCGACGTCGACATCACGTCGGTCGTCGCGTGGTCGGTGATCCTGATCGGACTGGGACTGTTCGCTTCCGTTCTTGCCAACCGTCGGGAGGTGTCACGATGACCGCCACTGCCGTTCCGGCCCATTCGGCCATCGATCCATACCTGCGCCAGACGGTTCTGCTCGGTACCCAGGCCGTCGTGCACGCCTCGGCGTTGCTACGCACCTGGGTTCGCGATCCGGGTGTGGTGGTGCAGACGCTCGTCTTCCCGGCATTTCTGCTCGGTGTCTTCCACCTCGTGCTCGGACAGTCGACGACCAACCTGGGTCTGGGCGACAGCATCTATCGCAACACCGGGTTGGTCGCGTTGGTCGGCGCGATGTTCGGGACGATCATGACCGGGCTGCAACTGATCAGCGAACGCGAGACGGGGTTGCTCGCCCGCCTGTCGACCCTGCCGGTACCGCGATCGGGCTACCTTCTGGGCCGGGTGCTGGCAGAGGTCGTGCGGATCACGATCGCCACGGTGGTCCTGTTCGCAGTGGCAATCCCCATGGGGTTCCGCTTCACTCAGGGCTGGCTCGCGGGTGTCGCCGCCCTCTTGGTTCCGGTGATCGCCGGGACCGGAATCGTGTTCGTCATGATCGCGTGCGCGACCGTGGCCCCGCGGTCGTTGATGGAGGAGACGGCGATCCCGTTCCTGTTCATGATGTTCTTCAATACCGGCTTCGCGCCGCTGTCGGAGTATCCGGGCTGGCTGCAGCCGATCGTCGAGTACCAACCGATGAGTCCGGCGGTCGACGCACTCAGCGGACTCACCGAAGGAGGTCCCGTCGCGCGTCCGCTTGCGCTGACAATTGTCTGGACCGTAGGGCTTTCGGTCGTGTTCGGTGTGCTCGCCGTTCGCGGCTATCGCAAAGCCGCACAGCGGTCGATCTGATTCGACGAGCACGGCGACCACATCTCTGACCGGGTTGCCGACGGTCCGCGCGCATCGCTCCTCGACCTACGGAGAATTTGAGGATCGCTGCGGGAGTTGGCGTCTGAAACGGTCGCCGTGACGTGTCTCCGAGGGGAACGTGCCCTCGGAGGCACCTGAGGACGACCGCTTTGGACGGCTCCGCTCTTCCCGCCTCCACGATCGACACCGCAGGCGGCGGGTGGGTCGCTGATCCGAAGAGTTCGGTGACCAATCCGGCTGACCTGCGCAAATGCGCTTGCGTCGTGCCGAAAAATCTAGGGGAAGAACTTCGTCCCCTAAGTTCCAAGTCCTCCCCGCGAAATTTCTGGGGGAGGACTCCAAGGGTAGGGGAAGAAGTTTCTTCCCCTACTTTCAGTGCGCCCGACCGGTCAGGTGATGTCGAAGATCACAGGGGCATGATCGCTGGCGCCCTTGCCTTTTCGGGCATTGCGGTCGACGGTGGCGCCGATGACGCGGGTGTCGAGTGCGGGGGAGCAGAGTGCGTAGTCGATGCGCATGCCTTCGTTGCGGGGGAACCTCAGCGCGGTGTAGTCCCAGAACGTGTAGCCCGGCGCGTAGGGAAGTGCCGAATCGGCCAGCCCGGCAGTGAGGAAGGCGCGCACAGCGGATCGTTCGGCGTCGGAGACGTGTGGTTTGCCCTCGAAGCAGCCCGGGTCCCAGACATCGGAGTCCTGCTGGGCGACATTCCAATCGCCGGCGAGCATGATCTCCGCGGCGGGGTCGTGGGCGAGCTGCAGTGACGTGATGCCGGCGAGCGCGTCGAGCCAATCGAGCTTGTAGCGGTAGTGCGGGTCGTCGAGGGCTCGGCCGTTCGGGACGTACAGACTCCAAACCCGCACGCCGGCGCAGCGTGCGGACAGCGCTCGCGCTTCGGCGGTTTCGCGACCGTCGATGGGGAATGTCGGCATCCCTTCGAAGCCGATCTCCACCTCGTCGAGCCCGACGCGGGATGCGATCGCCACGCCGTTGTAGGCCCCCTGACCTATGTGTGCGACGTCGTAACCGCTTGCGAGGAAACTCATCACGGGAAAGCTGTCATCGTGGCACTTGGTCTCCTGCATGGCCAGCACGTCGATGTCGTTGGAGTCCATCCAGGCGACCACCGCTTCCGACCGGGCGCGGATGGAGTTGACGTTCCAGGTGGCGATTCGCATCGTCACCGCACCTCGGCAACCCGCACACCGGCTGCGCGCCAGCGTGTTCGGACCGTGTCGCGATAGCGCCGAGGCGTGCACAGCAGAACGGCGAACACCGATTGACTGTCGTGGTCGCGGTAGTGGTCACGATAGAACGGCATCGACTCGGCAAACCAGTCGAATCCGTCGGGATCGTCGGTCAGCAGCATATGTGCATCGGTGATCAGCGTCAGGAATCCGGCGGGTGCCGAGCCGGGTTCGGCGGAGCCGTCGAGATCGCGCATGCAGTCGTCGAAGGCGGATTTGTTGTGGCCGAAATGATCCGGGAAATGCCAGGCCGCAGCGAACGCGGTGAACAGGTCGTCGAGCGTGGTCGCCGCAGTGGCGTCGACGTTGCGTACTCGCAGGCCCGACGGGGTCCGGGTCAGCGCGTCGTCGCGCAGCATGCCGACGACGGGTCCGTGACCGCCGGCATCGGCGAGGAAGTCGCGCAGCGTCTCCGGGTTCATCGCCGGTTCCGGATGACGACAAAGCTGACGTAGTGATCGGCGGTGTAGTAGGCCGAACCGTCGCTGCCGGTGATGATCCGCTCGGCATCGCGGCTCTGACCGCGCTTCTTGGGGTTCACATCCCACTCCCGATAGGTGATGCGCGTTCCGCCCGGGTTGGTGCGCGGAAGCTTTCCTTCGTTGTTGCGGAACACATCTCCGCCGTGTGTGCCGGGTGCGTTGGCGGCTTCTGGCCAGTCGCCGGAGTCGATGAGCGCCAGGGTTTGTCGAACTCGGGCAGGCACCCGCGACGACGTGCTCGTCGACCTCGACGTGGACACGGCTGCTGTGGAGGACCGTTTGGCCGACCTTGACGTCTTGGTTGTTGACGTCTTGGCTGCCGACGACTTGGTCACGGACGTGGCGGCAGTCGTTGTCGACGCGGTGGAATCGTCGTGTCTGTTGATCAGCCAGGTGACACCGAAGACCGCTGCGATCACGACGAGGGCGATGGCGGTGATGAGTGCCTGGCGTCGTCGGGCCGCGGCAGTCGGAGCCGATCGTGGCATCAGATCGCGTTTCCTTCGATGGTCGGGGTCAGGTAGTGCGCGGTGTGGTGCAGGGCAAAGCCCCGGCGCCGATACCACGCGCCGGCAACACGATTGGTGGTCTCGACCTGCACGTAGGCCGACGCGGCGCCCTCTGCGGCACCCCACTCGACCAGACGTCTCGAGACTGCGCCGGCCAGTCCGGAGCGTCGTCGGTCCGGGGCGGTCCACAACGCGGTGAGACCGAGCCGTGCAACGCCGTCGGGCCCAGCGGTGACCGCGGCCCGCCCGATCGCCGAGATGTCATCGGTGCCGATCGTCGCAAACCTGACCGGTCCGCGGGCGGCCGTCGTCACCCTCCGGGCGAGCTCAACGTCGGCGTCGGGGCGGTAGGCGTGCAGCCACTGATCCGATGGTTCGTCATCGAGGCGAATCTCGAGGTTCGGCATGGAGGCTCCACGCGCCAGCAATGTTTCGAGGTCGGCGGTCAGGACCTGCACCTCGACGCCGCGTTCGCCGTCGATCACCCCGGCGGTCATCAGGCGGTCCGGCAACGACAGCAGGACCGGCAGGTCGCGACGCCGATACCACGCCGCGATCTGCGGTAGGCTCTGCGCCGATCGGGCCGAAGGCTCCAGTGGCAGTGCGGAATTCGCGCGTCGAGTGAATCCGCCGCCGGCCCGGAGGAGCCAGCCGTCGATCCACGCCGATTCGACACCGGGCCAGGCGAGCGCGGCGGCATGCTCGAGGTTGCGAATCTCGCTGTTGCGTACCGGCTTTGCCGAGAGCAGCCGCACCGAGGTGACAGCCGAGCGGGGGATGGATTCGCGTGTGCCGTCGCGTTCGAGAACGAGCGGGTCCGCGTCGTCGACGAGGAAGCCCGTCACATCCGAGCGTGCCGCGTCCCGGTCACCGCGCCAGTCCGCAGGGGTGGCCTCGCCGAGCCGATAGCGCACGACGACACGGTCGCCCGCAAAGAGGTCAGCTGGCTCGGTCACCGTGGGCGTGGTCAGTCGTCGTCGTGGCCGAACGGATCCTCGACCTCGCCGGGCATCCACGTCAGACCGGGCACACCCCACTTGTGCTTCTTGATGGACTTCTTGGCCGCGCGGGCGTTGCGCCCGATCAGCACGTCCACGTACAGAAAGCCGTCGAGATGGCCGACCTCGTGCTGCAGCATGCGGGCGAAGAACCCGGTGCCCTCCACCACGACTTCGGCGCCGGTGCGGTCGACGCCGGTGACTCGCGCCCAGTCGGCGCGTCCGGTGGGGAACTGTTCGCCGGGGACCGACAGGCAGCCCTCGTCGTTGTCGTCCGGGTCGGGCATGGTCTCCGGGATCTCGGAGGTCTCCAGAATCGGGTTGATCACCTCGCCGCGGCGGCGTCGGGCTTCGTAACGTTCACCCTCGGGGCAATCGAAGACGAACATCCGCTGCCCGACTCCGACCTGATTGGCCGCCAGACCGACACCGTGTGCGGCGTCCATCGTGTCGTACATGTCGTCGAGCAGGGTGATCGTCTCGGCCGACGGCTTGCCGGCATCGTCGAGCGCCACGGGAGCCGTGGGCTCGTGCAACACCGGCTCGCCGATGATGCAGATCGGGAGAATGGCCATGCGGCTCAGATTACTGGGTGGGTTCCGCGTCCTTTCTCGTTGCCCGCATCGCGGCGACCTGGGAGAGAATTGATGCCGCACGAACCGGGCGAGTCACACCGCGTTCGCGGTTGGGGTGCGT
Source organism: Gordonia gummivorans (assembly GCF_022513585.1). Lineage (GTDB taxonomy): Bacteria > Actinomycetota > Actinomycetes > Mycobacteriales > Mycobacteriaceae > Gordonia. Next base: position 3,375 of record NZ_JAKWBF010000003.1, on the reverse strand, counting down.
GGTTAGATGATTACGAACCACACCATTGTGATTTGGCGGCGGCGCCGGGAGCGAAGCGAGCGGGCCAAGTGTTCCCGGCAGAGCTGCCCGACGCGGTGGTCGTGCGGGTCGACGGTAGGGCGAATCGTGAGGGAGCGAGATGGACGGCGCAGCTGCGCGTAGCCAGAAGCAGGGCGATCAACCCACCCCCGAAAACGCTGCCGCCGATCAGTCAGCGGTGGACCCGCATGAGGTCGGGGCCGACGGGTTGTCGCGGCGCGAACACGACATCCTGGCGTTCGAACGTCAGTGGTGGAAGTACGCGGGAGCCAAGGAAGAAGCCATCAAGGAGCTGTTCGGCCTGTCGGCGACCCGCTATTACCAGGTACTCAACGCGCTCGTCGACCGCCCCGAAGCGCTGGCTGCAGACCCGATGCTGGTCAAGCGCCTGCGTCGGCTTCGGGCCTCCCGGCAGAAGGCCCGCGCGGCCCGTCGGCTGGGCTTCGAGATCACGTGATGCGTGGCTGCGAGCTCTCAATGCGTGCCGCGGATATCACTGACGTCTGACGCCGGGCCACCTCGCGAAGTGCGTTAAGGTCGTCGTTGATGAATGCAGATCGTGAGCCCAATCGCCTTCCGTTGCGTGCCGGGGCCATGTTGCTGCTCGCTGTCGCCGTGGTCTTCATCGGTCTGGGATGGCATTCGGCAGCAACGTCGTCCGACGACCCGGAAGCCGCGCTGGAAGCTGCGAACAAGACCCAGACCACGACGTCGGCGGCACCCACCTCGACCACGGCGGCGGCCGCCGCAAAGCCTGTGTGCGTCTACAACGCCGGTGGCATCAACGGTCTCGGCCGCGAGGTCACCAACGAGCTCAAGGCCAAGGGTTTCCAGACCCGTGCGCCGCAGACCTACACCGACGGCACCTTCAGCGAGAACACCATCTTCTACGACGACGCCGCGTCCAAGGCGCAGGCCGACCAGATCGCCGCGGCACTCGGTGGCAGCTACGTCGTGGAAGAACGTGCACCCGCGTTTGCCGGCCGATGTGAGGACGGCATCCCCGTCATCGCCTTCGAGCGGTCCGAATGAACGGACCCGGTACGATTGCGGCCCGATACGAACACGCACCACGGTGCCGCCCGCAGCCCTCACCAGGATCGACCAAGGAGTGACATGACCGGCAGTAGGAAATCTCGTCCGACCACCCTGCGCATCGCCGCGGCACTGGCCTCGGCGGGTGCGCTCGGCGTCGTGCTGGCGGGCTGTACCCCCGACGAGCCGGTGTCGGACGTGAAGGGCACCACGCCCCCGGTGATCTCTGACGTCCCACTGCCTCCGGGCTCGGTCGAGAACCAGGACAACGTCCCGACCGGACAGCAGGCGAAGGCCGAGATCAAGAACGAGGACGGCGACCGGGTCGGTGAGGCGACGTTCGTGGCCCGCGGGGCGGGCGGTCCGGTGACCGTGACCGTGAAGGTCACCGGTGGTGACATCCCGGCGGGATTCCACGGCATGCACATCCACACCAACGGCCAGTGTGCGCCGGGCCCCGACGGTGAGGCCTTCAGCGCGGCGGGCGGTCACCTGCAGGTCGGAGACGCGAACGCGCATCCGTCCAGTGGCGACCTGATCTCGATGAACATCCTCAAGGACGGCACCGGCGAGACGGTGACCGTCACCGACGCCGTGACCCTGCAGCAGATCATCGGCAAGTCGATCATCATCCACGAGAAGCCCGACAACTTCGGCAACGTGCCCAACCCGAGCCCCAACACCCTCAAGACCGGCGATGCGGGCGCTCGTCTGGCCTGCGGCGTCATCGAGCTCGGCGCGTAGCGATACCAACCCCCGAGGCCAGACGTGGTGACGTCCATCCCGTTTCAGGGATCCCCGACCCCGTCGCTCGGCGTCGAATGGGAGTTCGCACTCACCGACAAGCAAACAGGTGACCTCTCGAACTCGGCTGCGGCGTTGTTTGCGGCCGTCGCCGAGCAGCACCCCGAGCGGACCGGGCAGGTCCACAAGGAGTTGCTGCGCAACACCGTCGAGCTGGTGACCGGTATCTGTCGGACCACAGCCGAGGCGGTCGACGACCTCACCGGGACATTGGCGGTGGTGCGCAGGATCGCCGACGAACTGGGCGTCGACCTGTACGGCGCGGGTACGCATCCGTTTGCCGAATGGTCGACGCAGCTGCTCACCGAGGGGCACCGGTATGCGGAGCTGATCGAGCGGACCCAGTGGTGGGGACGCCAGATGTTGATCTGGGGTCTGCACGTGCATGTCGGTATCAGCCACCGCGACAAGGTGTTACCGATCCTCGACGCCCTGCTCAACTACTATCCGCACCTGCTGGCGATCTCAGCGTCTTCGCCGATGTGGGCCGGGCAGGACACCAGCTACGCCAGCAACCGTGCAATGATGTTCCAGCAGTTGCCGACGGCGGGTCTGCCCTTCCAGTTTGCGACGTGGTCGGAGTTCGAGGCGTTCGTCGGCGACCAGAAGACCACCGGCATCATCGACCACATCAACGAAATCCGTTGGGACATCCGGCCGTCGCCGCATCTGGGCACCATCGAGGTGCGGGTGTGCGACGGGATGACCAACGTGGCCGACCTGTCGGCGGTGGTCGCGCTGATCCACTGTCTCGTCGTCGATCTGGATCGGCGGCTGACCGCGGGAGAGGCGCTGCCGACGATGGCGCCGTGGCTGGTTCAGGAGAACAAGTGGCGCGCAGCACGTTACGGCCTCGAGGCCATCGTCATCCTCGACTCGGACTGCACCGAACGGCTGGTGACCGAGGACCTATCGAACGTTCTGGAGCGGCTGGCGCCGATCGCACGCGACCTCGAGTGCGTCGACGAGTTGGCGGGTGTCTCACGAATCATCGAGCGTGGGGCCAGCTATCAGCGCCAGCGTGCCGTGTACGCACGCACCGGCAGTATGCGCGACGTGGTCGCGTCGGTGGTCGAGGAACTGGCGCAACCGGTTTCGTAGTTGTCAGTCAACATGGCCGGGGCTCATTCCCGGTAGCCAACCTCGGTCTCGCTGAGAATCTGGTCGATGTCACCGGTCGGAAACTCGTACGTGAGAGCGTTTCGGACGGCAGCCAGTTTTCGGGCCTGCGACTGCCGAGGTTCGTCGTCATCAGAAGCGATCCGAACGTGCTTGTTCATGTATTGAGTATGCAGTGCTGCGCTGCAGGTATCCGCTTTCACGGCCAGGTGATGATGGTTTTGCCGGTGGCTGCGTGCTGCCAGATGACTGCGCGGCCTTCGGCCAGGGTGGGTATCCAGATGTCGAGGTGGCGCCGCCCTGAGGAGCGAGCTTGCGAGCGTCTCGAAGGGTTGAACTGGTGGCAGGGGATGCAGAGCGGGATCAGATCGTCGGTGA
>NZ_JAKWBF010000029.1 GCF_022513585.1 Gordonia gummivorans | reverse complement strand
GTCGGGATCCTCCGGCGACCCCAACACCTCGTGCTGCCAGATCGCGAAATCAGCGAACTGCACTGCAAGCGGTTCAAACTCGGGATCGTTGCCGGCTGCGCGCGCTGCATACGCTGTCACCACGTCGGTGACCAACGGTCGGAAGGAACCGCCATCCATCGCGATGTGCTGGCTGATCACGGCAAGCATGTGTTCGTTCTCGCTGACCGGCCACAGCACGACACGCAGGGGCAGCTCGGATGTCAGATCGAAGCCCCTGCCGACCGATGCCAGGATCTCATCCTGCGACGCCACAACTGTCCAAGGCAATTTCGAACGAATCTCCTCGAGCGAATGCACCTGCTGGTACGGCTCGCCGTCGAGGTCCGGGAACGTTGTCCGCAAGATCTCCTGCCGTGCGACGACATCCAAGATCGCCGCACGCATCGCTGCTACATCCAGGCGACCGGACAACCGCAACACGATCGGAATGTTGTAGGTCGCATTCGACGGATCCAACCGATTCAAGAACCACAGTCGCTGCTGCGCGAACGACAGCGGCACCCGCTCCGGACGCGGGCTGACCGCGGTGATCGGCGCCAGGGCCGACCCGGCAACGTCTGCTGTGGCCACCAACTCCCGCACGCTCGGGGCGTCGAACAGATCCCGTACCGATAAATCCGCGTTCAGTACCTCGCCGGCACGCGCGATCACCCGCATCGCCGACAGCGAGTTCCCGCCCATATCGAAGAACGACTCGGTGACACCGACCCGCTCGACACCCAGAATCTCGGCAAACACCGCAGCCACAGCCTCCTCGGCTGCACCCTCCGGTGCCACATACTCCGCTTCCAGCGAACCGAACTCCGGTGCCGGCAACGCCTTCCGATCGATCTTGCCCGCCGTATTGAGCACGAACTCGTCGATCACCATCCACACCGACGGCACCATGTAGGTCGGCAACGCCTGCCCCGCGGCGGCCTTCACCACATCGACATCAACCGATTCACCCGGTCCGGCAGACACATAGCCAACCAGGTGCTCGCCACCACCAGGCCCGGCGACCACGGTCGCCGCCGCATGCACCACCCCCGGCGCAGCCGCGAGCACCGACTCGATCTCACCGAGCTCGATCCGCTGACCACGCAACTTCACCTGGAAATCGGTACGACCCAAATACTCGATCCCGCCACCAGAAAGCCGCCGCACCAGATCACCCGTCCGATACAAACGCGCACCCGGAGCGCCGTGGGGATCAGCGATGAACCGCTCCGCCGTCAAGTCCGCACGCGCCGCGTATCCACGCGCCAGCTGCACACCACCCACATACAACTCGCCCGGCACACCCACCGGAACCCGACGCAACCGCGAATCCAACACCACCGCCAACGAATTCCACACCGGCACACCAATCGGCACCGTCACGTCATCAGACGAGACCCGCTCGATTTTCTCGAACGTGATCTCCACCGCCGCCTCGGTCGGTCCATACAAGTTGTAGAACAAAGCCTCCGGCCAAATCGTGCGCACCTGCGCCGCGATCGCCGGCGGCAACGCCTCACCCGTGGTCGACACAATCCGAACCGAATCCAGCGCCGCCATCTGCTGCGCGCCAACAATGTCGAGGAACACTGACAACATCGACGGCACGAAATGCACCATTGTCGCCCGCGTCCGCGCGATCTCACCAGCCACATACACCGGATCGAGATGCCCACGATCAGCGAGCACCACCAACCGCGCACCCACCATCAACGGCGCGAACAACTCCGGCACCGAACAATCAAACGTGTACGGCGTCTTCTGCACCACCACATCCGAAGCATCGATCGGCAACTCATCCAAACCCCACCACAACCGGTTCAACACCGCCTCATGCGGCAACGTCACACCCTTCGGCCGACCCGTCGACCCCGACGTGAACAACGTGTACACCGCCGAATCACCATGCAGCACGCCACGCTCAGCCACCGAAATCGGCGGCGTCGCCACATCCACCTCACCCGAGCAATCCACACCCACCACGGGCACGCCCACCGCACCGGCAGCCTCGACCACCCCGGCAACGTCGTCGCCCACCCCGCCGGTTGAGCCCACCCCGCCGGTTGAGCCCTCCCCGCTGGTTGAGCCCTCCCCGCTGGTTGAGCCTGTCGAAACCACCAGCACCCGAACATCGGCGGTCTCGAGCATGTACCGCGCACGATCGGCCGGCGCCTGCGTATCGATCGGCACGTACTGCCCACCCGCGGCAACCACCGCATGCACGGCGACCATCATCTCCACCGACCGCGGAACACATACCGCCACAGCCACATCCGGTCCCACACCCATGTCGATCAACTCACGGCCCAGCACCGCCACCCGAGCAGCGAACTCGGCGTAGGACACCACCCGATCTCCACACACCAACGCCGGTGCGTCCGGCGTCCGCTGAACCTGCGCCGCCACCACGTCACCCACCGACACAAACCCCGGCAAGCTCCGCGCCGCACCCCACTCACGCGCAGCCTCGGCGACAACCTCGGCCTCGGACAACACCGACACATCACCCACAACGACCGACGGATCGGCCGTCGTCTCATCCAAGACGCGGACCAGTCGTTTGGCGAACGCCGAAACCGTGTCCGCTTCGAAAAGGTCGGTGGCGTAGACAATCGACCCGCGCCACGGTCCGCCGTCACTCGAGTTCACCGTGATGTAGAGATCCAACTGCGCCGGGACAACATCGGATTCGACGCCCTCGAAGCGCAGGCCGGCAGCCGAGACATCCACGCCCCGCGCCGACGCACCCGGATTCAGCGACAGAAGTACCTGGGTCAACGGTGCAAACGCCTCGGACCGCACCGGATCGACCGCATCGACCACCGCCTCGAACGGCGCATCCGAATGCGCGAATGCCTCCAGATCGGTAGCCCGCACCTGCTCGACGAGTTCGGCGAAACTCAGGTGGGGTTCGACAGCTGCCCGCAGGACCAGCGTGTTGACGAACATGCCGACGAGTCCCTCAAGCACTTCCTGTCCGCGCCCGGCGATCGGCGTGGCGATCGCGATGTCGGGCACCGCTGACAACTGCGCCAGAACCGTGGCAAGCGCAGCCTGGATGATCATGAACGGCGTCGCATTCAGATCCGCAGCCATACCGCCGATTCTCTCGGCCACATCTGTCGGGATATCGAAGGTGACTTCACGCCCATCGTGGCTGGCCACCGCGGGCCGCGGCCGATCTGCCGGCAACTCCACCACATCTGGCAGACCGGCCAATTGCTCACGCCAGTACGCGAGCTGCTTGCCCACCAGGGACTCAGGGTCATTCGGTGATCCCAGCACCTGGTGCTGCCAGATCGCGAAGTCCGCGAACTGCACCTGTAACTCGGCGAAGGCCGGAGCTTCACCGGAAACCCTTGCCGCGTAGGCGGTCAACAGGTCCGAGAGCAGCGGCAGCTGCGATTCGCCGTCGGTCGCGATGTGGTGGGTGACCAGTGCTACCACATGTTCGGTCGGTGATTCCGCATACACGCGTGCTCGGATCGGCCACTGCTCGACCAGATCGAATCCGGCCAACACCGTCGATTCGATCTCGGCGGGAGAATCGACCACTCTCCAGTCCAGACGGTCCGCGACGGCTTCGGCAGGATCGATCAACTGGAACGGAGTCCCACTCGCCATCGGAAAACGAGTGCGCAACACATCCTGGCGAACCACCACATCAACCAACGCCGCCCTGAACGCCGCCACATCCAGCGCACCATGCACCCGAAGAACGGCCGGGATGTTGTACACCGGCGACCCAGGCTCCAGCCGGTTGATGAACCACATCCGTTGCTGCGCAAAGGAAAGTGGGATCGAGTCCGGCCGCGGGTCCACGGGCACGATCGGGGCCAGCGCCTTACCCCTCGACTCGGTCAACGCTGCCAGCTGCCGAACAGTCGGAGCAGCGAACAGGTCCCGAACGGAGATGTCGGTGTCCAGGGCCTGCCCGACCCGAGCGATCACCCGCATCGCCGACAGCGAGTTACCGCCGAGGTCGAAGAACGACTCGATGACACCGACCTGGTCAACGCCGAGTACCTCGGCGAATACTTCGGCCACGGCCTGTTCCGCGGCACCTTCCGGTGCCGCATACGCTGCTTGCAGTGACCCGAATTCCGGTGCCGGGAGTGCCTTTCGATCGATCTTTCCGGCGTTGTTCAATGCGATCTTCGCGACCGGCATCCAGACGCCCGGAATCATGTACGTCGGCAACTCCGCCTCCGCCACCGCCTTGACCGCCTCGATGTCGACGGTCTGCGGTGCCAGATAGCCGACGAGGTGCTCACTGCCCCCGGGGCCGCCGACCACCGCCGCCGCGGCATGGACGACCCCCGGCACCGACGCCAGCACCGACTCGATCTCACCGAGTTCGATGCGCTGCCCTCGCAGCTTCACCTGGAAGTCAGTACGCCCCAGATACTCGAGCCGTCCGGCGGAGTTCCAGCGCACCAGATCACCTGTTCGGTACAAGCGTGTCCCAGGTATACCGAACGGATCGGCCACGAATCGCTCAGCTGTGAGTCCCGTCCGCGACGCGTAACCGCGTGCGGACTGCACGCCGCCGAGATAGAGCTCGCCGGCTACTCCGACCGGAACCGGGTGCAGGCGGGCGTCAAGGACCACCGCGGTGGTGTTGGGCATCGGCGCACCGATCGGCACGATCTCCAGCGGCCCGGCCAGCGCCGCCGACTCGGTGTAGACCGCACACTCGGTAGGACCAAACAGGTTGGTCACCGATATCCCCGGCACCCGCTCGACGAGCCTGCCGTAAACCGCCGGCGGCAGGGCTTCACCGCCGCAGAAGACACGCTCGACAGCAGCGAAAGCAGCGGCATCCGGCACCGCGTCGAGGAATACCGACAGCAACGACGGCACGAACTGCACCACCGATACGCGCTCGGCTGCCATCAGGTCGGCCAGATACAGCGGATCACGATGACCTTCGGGTTCGGCGATCACCGTGCACCGGCCGGTCGTCGGACCCCAGAACAACTCCAGCACCGAAGCGTCGAAGGTGTAGGGGGTCTTGAACACCATCCGACCATCTCTATCGTCCGGGTTGAGACCGTCGAACCAGTCCAGGAAGTTACCCACGGCCGCGTGCGAGACCGTCACACCCTTCGGCCGGCCGGTCGACCCCGATGTGAACAACGTGTACGCCGCGTTCTCCGGCCGTAGCAGTGCCGATCGCTCCGATGCCCGGATCGGCGACACGTCCGGATCGGCTTCCCCCGAACAATCGACTTCTAGGAGCCGCACCCGATCTCGCACCGCGCCGAGCGCTTCCGGCACCGAGCCGCCTGCAATCAGCACCCGCTGAACCCCTGCGGTACGCACCATGTAGTCCGCACGCTCGGCAGGCGTATAGGTATCGATCGGCACGTACTGTCCGCCGGCGGCAAGCACTGCTTGAATCGCCACCAACATCTCAACCGAACGTTCGAGACACAAGCCCACCGGCACGTCGGGCCCGACACCGGCAGCGATCAGCTCCCGAGCCAGAACCGCGACCCGAGCACCGAATTCCGCGTATCCGACACTGCGGTCGCCGAATACCAGCGCCGTGGCCTCCGGTCGCAGGGCCACCTGGTCTGCAAAGCGGTCGGTGAGCGTCTGCGAAGCTCCCACGTAGTCGATCCTCGCGCCGGCGCCGAGCGTGATCAATTCCGCAGACTCGCCGCCACCCATCCATGGAACGTCGCCCACCGCGGCATCCGGGTCCGTGGTCAGCACGTCCAACAACGCCACATACCGGTCGGCGAACCGCTGCAACGTATCCCGGTCGAAGAGGTCCGCCGCGCCCGTGACCTCACCGATCCACGCGCCGTCGACACCGTTGGTTGAAAGAGTAAGATCCAAATCGAGCTGAGCCGGTCGCTCGATGCCCTCGACCGGGGCTATCTGCAGACCTGCGACCTCCAGTTTCACAGACGCTGCCTGCACACCCGGATCGAACGAGAAAATGACCTGAGTCAGCGGCGAAAACGCCTCACTTCGCACCGGATCGACCGCTTCGACCAGTGCCTCGAACGGAATATCAGCGTTCGTCAGCGCCTCCAGATCGTGTGCGCGTACCCGATCGAGCAATCCTGCGAACGATTCCGCCGGATCGACCTCTGTCCGCAGCACCAGAGTGTTGGCGAACATACCGACCAGGTCGTCGAGCACTTCCTGACCGCGTCCGGCCACCGGCGTGCCGACGACGATGTCACCGGTACCCGACAACCGTGCCAACAGGACTGCGAAGGCGGCGTGGGAAACCATGAACGACGTCGCCCCATGTTCACCGGCGAGCCCGACGACCCGCTCGGCCACCGAACTAGGCACGGTGAATCCGGCCTGCACGCCACGATGGCTCGCCACCGCGGGCCGCGGCCGATCCGCCGGTAGCTCCAACACCTCCGGCACGCCGGCCAACCGGTCTCGCCAGAAACTCAACTGCCGCCCGAGCACCGACTCCGGGTCATCCGGCGACCCGAGCACCCGATGCTGCCAGATGGCGAAATCCGAGAACTGCGCCCGCAACGGAGCAAACTCCGGGAGTTCTCCGGCTACGCGTGCCGCATACGCGGTCGCCAAGTCCTTGACCAACGGCAGCAGCGACTCACCATCGGACGCGATGTGATGCGTCACCACAGCCAGCACGAACTCGCGCTCGCCGACCGGCCACAGCCGCACCCGCAAGGGCAAATCGGTGCTCACATCGAAGCCCGTCCCGACTGCGGACTCGATCTCCTCCAGAGAATCGACAACGCGCCAATCCAGGTTCGCCTCGACGTCACCGATCGTGGAGACCTGCTGGAACGGTATGCCGTCGACCGCCGGGAACACCGTGCGCAGCACCTCGTGCCGCGTGGCGACATCGACCACCGCTGCCCGCAACGCCCCCACATCCATAGCCCCGGTCAACTGCAACACCACCGGAATGTTGTACACCGGCGACCCAGGATCAAACCGATTGATAAACCACATGCGTTGCTGAGCAAAAGACAACGGGATGCGTTCCGGCCGCGGATCGACCGCGGTGATCGGCGCCAACGCCGCACCATGGGTAGCGGCCACCGCCACCAACTGCCGCACCGACGGAGCCTCGAACAGATCCCTGATCGCTACCGCGACACCCAACGCATCCGACAGTCGCGCCGCCACGCGCATCGCCGACAAGGAGTTACCACCCAGATCGAAGAACGACTCGGTCACCGACACCGACTCGACACCCAGGATCTCGGCGAACACCGCCGCCACCAACTCCTCACGCTCACCGACCGGCGCCACAAACTCGGTCTGCACGCCACCGAAATCAGGTTCGGGCAGAGCACGGCGATCGATCTTGCCCGCGCTGTTGAGCGCCAGATCCTCTAGCACCATCCACACCGAGGGCACCATGTAGCCGGGCAGCGCCTGCGCCACCGCAGACCGCACCACCTCGACGTCCACCGACGCCGGCGACACGAACGCCACCAGATGATCGCCACCGGCCGGCGCCGTGGCCACCGACACCGCCGCCTTCACCACCCCCGGCGCACCCGCCAGCACCGCCTCGATCTCACCCAACTCGATCCGCTGACCACGCAACTTCACCTGGAAGTCCGTGCGCCCCAGATACTCGATCTCACCACCGGTGTTCCACCGCACCAGATCACCCGTGCGATACAGGCGCGTCCCCGGCGCACCGAACGGATCGGCCACGAACCGCTCCGCCGTCAGCCCCGGCTGCCCGGCATAACCGCGCGCCAGCTGCACCCCACCCAGATACAACTCACCCGGCACCCCCACCGGCACCGGACGCAACCGGGCATCCAACACCAGCATCGAGGTGTTCCACACCGGCGCACCGATGCTCACCACCTCCGGCGCATCCGACACATCCGCCCACGAGACGTCCACCGCGGCCTCGGTCGGACCGAACAGGTTGTGAATGCCCACCCGCTCGGGCAACACCGCCCGAGCCTTGGCCACCACCGCAGGCGCCAGCGCCTCACCCGAGGCGAACAACCACGTCAGACTGTCCAGACCCGCCAGCCGCTGCGGATCGACCACATCCAGGAACACCGACAACATCGACGGCACGAAATGCACCGACGTCGCCGCCGACTCCTCCAACAAACCCACCAGATACTCAGGATCCGTATGCCCACCTGGCCGCGCAATCACCATCGACGCACCCGCCATCACCGGCGCGAACAACTCCACCACCGACACATCGAAGGTGTAGGGCGTCTTCAACGTCACCCGATGACCTGTCGTCCAGACGAACACATCCAGACTCCACCGCAACCGGTTGACCACAGCCCGGTGGGACACCGTCACACCCTTCGGGCGGCCCGTCGACCCCGACGTGAACAAGGTGTACAGAGCGTGATCGGCACGCAACGGCGCCAACCGATCAGCGTCGGTCACCGCCGGCGCAGAAAGATCCACAGCGCCCCGCGCATCAACCTCCACGACAACGACGGCGGCACCACGCCCGACGAGCTCATCAAGCCACGCCGGACGCTGCCCGGCCGCCACGAGAACCGCACGCACACCCGCGGTCTCGCTCATGTACCGGGCACGATCAGCCGGCGCTTCGGTGTCAATCGGCACATACTGCCCACCCGCAGCGACCACCGCATGGATCGCCACCACCATCTCCACGCTGCGGTCGATGCACACCCCCACCGCGACATCCGGGCCCACACCAGCCCCGATCAACACCCGCGCCAACATGGTCACCCGCGCACCGAACTCGCCGTACGACACACCACGACCCTCGAACCACAACGCCTGCGCCTGCGGAGTGCGCGCCACCTGGGCAGCCACCAACTCCGGCACCGTCACGTCTGGTACGTCGCCCTGCGGACCGGACGACCATTCGATCACGGCCGCAATGTCGACGGCGGCGCCCACCGGTAGTTCGGCCAACGTACGCTCCGGCGCCTCCCCGATCGCGGTCAGCAGTTGCTGCACGGCACCGGCAAAGACCCGGACCTGCTCAATGGTGAAAGCCGACGGCAGGAACTTCAGCCGCACGGTCAGACCGTCACCGGCGGGCATGGTCAGCATGTTCAGCGGATAATGCGTCGCATCGGTCATCTGTGCATCGATGATCGACAGACCCCCCGCGACCTGCGTGTCAGCACTGGCCAGCGAGTTCGCATCCACCGGATAGGACTCATGCACCGTGAGCGTGTCAAAGCCGATCGACGCGTCGGCGACCGCGGCTATCGCCGGCAGGTTCAGATGGTGGTGGTCTAGCACCGCGATCTTGTCAGCCTGCAATCGCTCGAGAACCTGCACAACGGTCGCTGCGGGGTCCGCATCCACCACCACCGGCAGCGTGTTGATGAACAGACCGACCATCGACTCCACACCAGCCAGATCGGCCGGCCGACCCGACACCGTCTCACCAAAGGTGACCACCTGATTGCCGGTCAGACGCGACAACAGGACACCCCACGCCACCTGTAGCACCGTGGCCAATGTGGCGCCGTGCTCCCGTGCAACCGACTCCAGGCGAGCGACCACCTCGGCGTCGACCGCCACATCGATGTCCCGCGGAATCGACTGCTCACCGGACACGATTCGGCCCGGCGCCACCAAGGTGGGTCCCTCGACGGGCTCGAGAAGTGCCCGCCACGCCCGTAGACCAGCCTCATCGTCACGGCCGGCGATCAGCCGCAGATAATCACCGAAATCACCGGCAACACCACCAGAAACCTGCCCGGTGTACGTGGCGCCGGTGGCATACACCGCAAGCACATCAGCCAACACCAACGGCCCCGACCAACCATCAAGAATCAGATGATGATTCGTCGCGATCAAACTCGCCGTCTGCCCATGACGCACCAATACAAACCGCAACAACGGCGGCGCATCCAGATCGAACGGCAACAACTTCTGCGCCTCAGCGATTTCCGCCACCCGCACCGCGACCTCATCGACATCGAGGTCACCAAGATCGATCACCGACCACGGCAACTCCACCCGATCGGCGACCACTGCCACGATCGCCCCACTGCTCGTGGTCACAAACCCCGACCGCAACACCCGATGCTCCTCGAGCACACGCTGCCCCGCAGCCCGCAACCGGTCAGCATCAAACCCGCCGGCCAGCGTCAAAACCGCTTGCGCCACATACACATCCACCGCTGCGTCGAACTCCGACGCCAACGACGACTGGAAGAACAGACCCGCCTGCAACGGCGACAGCGGCCACACGTCGACGCCAGGGTACTTCTCGGCGATGACGTCTAGATCGGCCTGAGTCAGCTCCGCACCCTGCACATCCGACGGCGACAAGCCAACCGGCACCTCGGATTCGACAACCGCCGCGATCGCCGAGAGCTCAGCCGACCACAACCGGCCGAGTTCACTCAGATCCTCGGGCGACAACACGTACTCCGGGGCCATCAGCGAAGCGACCAGGTGTCGTCGACCGTCGATCTGCTGTACGCCGATGTTAATCGTCAGCGCCGCCTGCGCGGTCATGGCACCTGCAGGCGAAGTGTCGAACGCCGGTCCGGCGACCGCGGTGAACGCCGGGCTGTCGGCGTTCGTGTCGCCCGCAGTCGCGGCGCCCAGGTAGTTGAACAGGATGGATGGGAGCGGACGCTGTGCCAACTCGGTGTCCGCGGCGTACCGCAGCCAACCGAAGCCGAGTCCGAAGTCGGGCTGCGACAGCCGCTCCTCCTTGGCAGCTTTCACCGCATGCACCACATCCACACCCGGATCCAGGCTCATCGGGGCTATGGACGTGAACCAGCCGACCGACCGGGAGAGATCGGCACGGACCGCGGACTCACCGGCGGCGAGCACGTCCTCGTAGCGACCGTGGCCTTCCAGCAGCACCGAGACCGGTGACGAGTCGGCGATCCCGTGAGACTGCTGCCAGCCGCGTACCGCGCGGGCCAGACCCGCGAGCAGAGCATCGTTGACGTTGCCGGAGAAGACCTCTGGCACGGCGGCGAGCAGGGTATCGGTGACATCTGCGGCGAATCGGTGCGCGATGGTCTGGGAGGTGTGCTGCCGATCCCGGCCACGATCGATGGCGGTACCGAAATCTGTGGGCTGCAACGGAAGTCGCTGCAGCCAATGTCCGATCTCGTCGGTGCGCACCGAAAGCCGTTCAGCGAGTTCGCCGAACCAGGTGCGGGCCGAGGTGCTGTTCTCGCGCAACTGATACGGCTGTCCCGCCGTTCGTTGCGCCCAGGCGGTGACCAGGTCCTCGATGATGGCACGCCACGAGACCGCGTCGACACCGATGTGGTGGATCACCATCAGGATGCGCTGTGCGCCTGCGGCATCGCGAACCAACACGGCGCGAACGAGCCGGCCGGTCGCCGGGTCCAGTCGCGCGGCAGCTTGAGCGTGGGCGGCAATCAGGTCTGCGTCGAAGCCCTCTGTACCGACCGTCGCGGTCGTGGACAGTTCGGTGACCGCGGCGATCTCGTCGAAGTCGCCGCCGGCGACCAGTTGCCAGCCGTTCGGCGTCTCGGTGAGTACGGCGGTGAGCATCGGATGATGCCGGACGACGACACCGAGAATCTCACTCAGTGCGCCTGGGGTCAGGTCGGCCGGCGCAGCCAGGACCAGAACCTGCGAGTAGTCGGCGAAATCCGCTGGTGAGTCCGAGAACTCGAGCATCCACGAGATCACCGGTGGCAGCACCGCTTCTCCCGTACCGCCGCCGGGAAGCTCGGCGAGGTCCGGCAGCGCGGTCCCCTCGCTCTTCATGGCCGCGGCCATCGCCCGGACGGTCTTGTGCTCGAAGATCTGTCGTGGGGTCAACGGATGACCGGCCGCGCGCATCGCGGACGCCAGCTGGATGGACATGATCGAGTCACCGCCGAGCGCGAAGAACGACTCGGTGACGCCGACCCGCTCGACGCCGAGCAGACCTGCGACCACGGTGGCCAGTTGCTGCTCGAGCGTCGACGCCGGAGCAACGTACTCGGTGTCGAGGACTCCGAAGTCCGGCGTCGGCAGGGCGCGCCGGTCGATTTTACCAGCGCTGCCCAGTGCCAGCTCGTCGACTGTCATCCACAGCGACGGCACCATGTAGGACGGCAGCGCTTCCTCCGCCACCGCCTTGACCGCCGCCACATCCACCGACGCCGGGGTGAGGAACGCGACCAGATGATCCGCCCCGCCGGGGGTCTGCACGACCGTGGTGGCCGCCATGACCACACCCGGCGCACCCGCCAGCACCGCCTCGATCTCACCCAACTCGATCCGCTGACCACGCAACTTCACCTGGAAGTCCGTGCGCCCCAGATACTCGATCTCACCTCCGGTGTTCCACCGCACCAGATCACCCGTGCGATACAGGCGCGTCCCCGGCGCACCGAACGGATCGGCCACGAACCGCTCCGCCGTCAGCCCCGGCTGCCCGGCATAACCGCGCGCCAGCTGCACCCCACCCAGATACAACTCACCCGGCACCCCCACCGGCACCGGACGCAACCGGGCATCCAACACCAGCATCGAGGTGTTCCACACCGGCGCACCGATGCTCACCACCTCCGGCGCATCCGACACATCCGCCCACGAGACGTCCACCGCGGCCTCGGTCGGACCGAACAGGTTGTGAATGCCCACCCGCTCGGGCAACACCGCCCGAGCCTTGGCCACCACCGCAGGCGCCAGCGCCTCACCCGAGGCGAACAACCACGTCAGACTGTCCAGACCCGCCAGCCGCTGCGGATCGACCACATCCAGGAACACCGACAACATCGACGGCACGAAATGCACCGACGTCGCCGCCGACTCCTCCAACAAACCCACCAGATACTCAGGATCCGTATGCCCACCTGGCCGCGCAATCACCATCGACGCACCCGCCATCACCGGCGCGAACAACTCCACCACCGACACATCGAAGGTGTAGGGCGTCTTCAACGTCACCCGATGACCTGTCGTCCAGACGAACACATCCAGACTCCACCGCAACCGGTTGACCACAGCCCGGTGGGACACCGTCACACCCTTCGGGCGGCCCGTCGACCCCGACGTGAACAAGGTGTACAGAGCGTGATCGGCACGCAACGGCGCCAACCGATCAGCGTCGGTCACCGCCGGCGCAGAAAGATCCACAGCGCCCCGCGCATCAACCTCCACGACAACGACGGCGGCACCACGCCCGACGAGCTCATCAAGCCACGCCGGACGCTGCCCGGCCGCCACGAGAACCGCACGCACACCCGCGGTCTCGCTCATGTACCGGGCACGATCAGCCGGCGCTTCGGTGTCAATCGGCACATACTGCCCACCCGCAGCGACCACCGCATGGATCGCCACCACCATCTCCACGCTGCGGTCGATCGCGACGCCGACCGCCACATCCGGGCCCACCCCCGCTCCGATCAACTCCCGCGCACACACATTCACCCGCGCACCGAACTCTCGGTACGACACACTGCGGCCCTCGAACCACAACGCCTCCGCCCCCGGAGTTGCTGCCACCTGCGCCGCAACCGCATCCGCCATCGTCTCCGCAGGCACCGCGTGCACCGGACCCGACGACGCCGACAGCAAGGTCAGTCGCTCCTCCTCAGAGCCCAGCACCGCATCCGCCACCGGCCGCGACGGCACCGATGTCAGGTCCTCCAGCAGCCCGACGAACCGCGCCATCATCACCGACACCGACGACGCATCGAACAGATCCGTGGCGAACACGGCCGTCCCGGCCCAGTCGCCCTCGGTACCGGACCGGATGATGACCGACAGATCCAGCTGCGCCGGCACCACCGGCGGATCGAGCAACTCGAAGCCGACACCGGCCACCGAGACCTCGAGGTTCTCCGCAGAACCCGCCGGATCAAACGACAACATCACCTGGGCAAGCGGCGAAAACGCCTCGCTGCGGACAGGATCCAGCGCCTCGACCACCGACTCGAAGGGCACATCGGCATGCGCGAACGCGTCCAGATCGACAGTGCGAACCTCGTCGAGCAATTCGTTGAACGAAGCGCCACCGTCCACCCGGGCCCGCAGCACCAGTGTGTTGACGAACATGCCGACCAGATGGTCCAAGGCCGATTGTCCACGCCCCGCGATCGGCGTCGCCACCGCGATGTCGTCGGTCGCGCTCAATCGCGACAGCAGCACCGCCAGCGCGGCGTGTACCACCATGAACGCCGTGGTCCCGCTGCCCCTGGCCAACTCACCGATGCGCTCGCCCACCTCGGCCGGAATCGTGAACGCCACCTGGTCACCACGATGTGAGGCGGTCTTCGGTCGCGGACGATCCGCCGGCAACTCCAGAACGTCGGGAAGGCCGGCCAGCTCCTCGCGCCAGTACACGATCTGCTTGCCGATCACCGAGTTCGAGTCGTCGGGAGAACCGAGGACCTCGTGCTGCCACAGTGCGTAGTCGGCGAACTGCACTGCGAGCGGGGCGAAATCGGGCTGCGAGCCGGCGACGCGTGCCTGATAGGCGGTCACGATGTCGCCGACCAGCGGTGCCATCGACTCGCCGTCGGCGGCGATGTGGTGGACCACCAAGGCGAACACGGCGGAGCCGTCGTCCTCGGTGAGCAGGCGGGCTCGCACCGGCCAGTCCCGTGCGACGTCGAAGCCGGTGGCGACGGCTGCCACCACGTCCTCGCGGGACGACACGACCTGCCAGTCCAGTCGTTCACGCACGTCGTCCGCCGGGGACACCTGCTGCACGGGTGCGCCATCGCGGCTCGGGAAGACGGTGCGCAGCACCTCGTGACGGATCACGGCATCGACCACCGCTGCCCGCAGCGCCTCGACGTTCAGGTCTCCGGTCAGCCGCAGTACCGCCGGGAGGTTGTAGGTTGCCTCGCTCGGATCGAACTGGTTGATGAACCACATCCGGGCCTGCGCAAACGACAGCGGCACGGTCGCCGGCCGCGGATCGACCTTGACGATCGGCGGGAGCCCGGCCTCGACGTGGCCGGCCCGCTCGGCGAAGGCACGGACCGTCGGCGCTTCAAAGAGGTCCCGGAGGTTGAGTTCGACGCCGAGTTCGTCGCAGGCCCGCCCGACGATCCGCGCTGCCAGCAGCGAGTTGCCGCCGACGTCGAACACCGACTCCACCACGCTGATCTCGTCGAGGCCGAGCACCTCGGCGAAGGCTCGGGCGATGACCTCTTCGGTCGGCGTCGCGGGCGCGACGAACTCGGCCTGGGCGGTGATGACCGGCTGCGGCAGGGCTTTGCGATCGAGCTTGCCGTTGACGTTCAGCGGCAACTGCTCGAGGGTCATGATGATGTCGGGCACCATGTAGTCGGGGACCTTGGTCGCGGCAGTTCGCCGGATCTCGGCGGGGTCGAGTTCGCTGCCGTCGGCGTTCGCGCCGACGACGTATCCCACCAGCTGGTCGGGGAAGCCCGGGCGGGACTTGATGGCCGCGGCGGCCGCGTTCACCCCGTCCGCGGCCAGCAGCCCGGCTTCCACCTCGCCGAGCTCGATGCGGTAGCCGCGCAGTTTCACCTGATCGTCGGCGCGGCCGAGAAATTCCAGGCTGCCGTTACGGAAGATCGCGACGTCGCCGGACTGGTACATCCGCTCGCCGGGACCGCCGTACGGATCGGCGACAAAACGGGTGGCGTTCAGTTCGAATCGGCCGGCATAACCGCGGGCCAGCTGGTCGCCGGCCAGATAGAGATCACCCGGCACGCCGTCCGGGGACTTGGCGAGCCGCGAGTCGAGGACGTACATCCGAGAACCGGGAAGCGCAGCGCCGACGTCGCTGGCGGTGGTCGCCACGACGAAGTCCAGGGTCAGCACCCGCCGGGTCATGTACACCGTCGCCTCGGTGGGCCCGTACATGTTGTTCAGTTCCGGACCGTCGTTGCCGTCGTAGCGCCGACGGTCGGCGAACCAGCGGCGCACCTGCTCGAAGTCGAGGGCTTCGCCGACGAAGATCATCGAACGGACCGACTGCGGCATGGTGCCCGGCGCCGGCTCGCGAACTGCACCGGCGAGCTGGTAGAACGCTGACGGAGTCAGATTAACGATGGTCACCGATTCCTCGGCGAGCACCTCGACGAAGCGGTCCGGCGTTCGGGTGGTGAGGTAGTCGAGCACCACCAGACGGCCACCGAACGCGAAGGCCACCCAGATCTCGCCGACCGATACGTCGAAGGCGTACGACTGGAACATCGTCCAGACGTCGTCGGGCGAGTAGTCGTACTCCTGGCCCATCGCCGACAGCAGCGTCACCACATCGTCGTGGGTCACCACCACGCCCTTGGGCTTTCCCGTCGACCCCGAGGTGTACATGACGTAGGCGGGGTGCGAGCCGCGCACGCGCTGCGGGATCGCCTCGTGACTCCGTGCGGTGGCCCGGGCGGTCACCGTGTCGATGGTGGCCAGTTCGACGTCCAGATCGGCCCACGCTGCGACGGTCTGCGAATCGGTGAGCGCGAGCACGGGATGCGCATCGTCGACGATGGCGGCAAGTCGGTCGAGCGGATGCGACTGGTCCAGCGGCAGGTAGGCGGCGCCGGATTTGACCACGCCCAGCAGCGCGACGATCAGGTCCGCGTCGCGTGGGAGGGCGACGCCCACCAGTTCCTCGGGACCTGCGCCGGCGGCGATCAGGCCCGCAGCGAGAGCATCCGACCGCGCGTCGAGCTCGGCGTAGGTGAGCTGGGTTCCGGCCATGTCGGTCAGCGCGATCCGGTCGCCGAACCGGGAGGCGATCGACCGGAAGATGCCCGGGAGCGAACCCAGATCGGTGCTGCCGACGAGCGCGAATGCCGCCTTCCGCACCTGGTCCAGTGCGTCCTTGGTGGCCTCGGCGATCTCTTCGGGCGCCCGTCCGGCGGCAACGGCCGGGGTGACCGCGGCACTGACGGCGACATCAGGATCGAGGCCCTGTGCGGCGAAGACACCTGCGGTCGCTGCCACCTGTGTGTTCAGTGTGGTGAAGGTGACCGGCCCGGCCACCCCATCGAAGGCGGTGACGTCTGGTCCGGCGACGGCGGCGAACGCGATCAGATCCGCTGTGGCCGGTGACGCCCCCCACGTCCGAGAGAAGCTTGCCGCCAGCACAGTGAGATCAGACACCAGTATCCTGCTCCGTCAAATCGGTGATGTTGCGGTGGGTAGAAGTAGAAATTGCCTCGGTCGCGTTGCTCCGGATCGTCTCCAGCGCCACGCCGAGCCCACCCGGACCATCGGTGGCCAGAGACGGGACAAGACTCATCAGCGCGGTCACCAGCGCCGAGTCGGCATCCGGCAGCGCTGCCGCCATCGCCGTCGTCATCGCGGCCAGCGCGGCGAAGGTGACCTCCGAGCCTACTCCGGACAGGGCCGGGGCCTCCGGCGCCCGATCCGCGGCTTGGGCGACCAGTTCCGGAAGCGGAGCCGCCGGCTCCTCGGTGGCTTCCGGACCGGACGACAACTCGTCGCCGGTCGCGATCGAGATGTCGCCGACCACGATCGACGGATCGTCTGCGATCTGCTCCAGGATCCGCAGGTATCGCTGCGCGTACTTCTCGACGGTGGATTCGTCGAAGAGGTCCGTGGCGTACAGCAACTCCCCGCGCATCGGTCCGGGCGCCTGGCCCTGACCGAGATCGGCGGGATCGTCGGGGAACAGCGTGAGCTGCAGATCGACCTTGGCCGCGGTCAGCTCCTCGTGCACCGGCGAGACGGTGAGCTCGCCGAGGGACACCGACGGGAACTCGATGTTCTGGAACCAGAACATCGCCTGGAAGACCGGGCTGATCGCCGACGTGCGGGCGATGTCCAGCGCGGTGGTCACCTCGTCGAAGGAGACGTCGGTGTTGGCCAGATCGGCCAGATCGTCGGCTCGCACTCGCGCCAGCAGAGCCGCGAATTCCTCCCCGGGATCGACGGTGGTCCGCAACGCGAGGGTGTTGACGAACATGCCGATCACGTCATCGAGGGCAGCATCGCTGCGGCCGACGTACGGTGTGCCGACGACGACGTCGGTACTCCCGGACAGCCGGGCCAGCATCAGGGCATAGGCGGCCTGAGTCACCATGAACAGCGTCGCGTTGAACCGAGCGGCAACCGACTCCAGACCCGCGACCAGTTCGGCCGGAATCTCGAAGGGCACCGTGGCACCGTCGAAACTCGGCGTGGGCGGCCGTGGGCGGTCAGCCGGGAGGTTCAGCGACTCCGGTGCCCCGGCCAGGCGCCGGCGCCAGTAGGCCAGCTGGCTGTCCCGTTCGGTGATGCCGGCGGCGTCTGCCGCGGCCAGACGTTCGGCCTGCCACAGTGCGAAGTCCGCGTACTGAACTCGCAGTGGCACCCAGGTCGGCTCGTGGCCCGCGGTCCGTGCACCATAGGCGAGCATGAGATCACGCGCCAGCGGCACCATCGACACACCGTCGGCACTGATGTGGTGGATGACCAACACGACGACGTGCTCGTCGGCCGCGACATGCAGCAGGGCCAACCGGACCGGCGGGGCGATGGTGACATCGAAGCCGCGACCGGTGACTGCGGCGATCGCCGGTTCCAGCGCGCCGTGGACCGTCACCTCTTCGAGCGTGACCTGCCGGACGACCGAGTCGACGGTGCCGATGAATTGTGTTGGCTCACCGTTGATCATCGGATAGCTCGTCCGCAACGACTCGTGGCGTGCGAGGACGTCGGCGACCGAGGCCCGCAGGGCCGACACGTCGAGGGCGCCTCTTAGGCGCAGCGCCAGCGCGATGTTGTAGACCGGAGAGTCCGGGTCGGCCCGGTTGAGCAGCCACATGCCGCGCTGGACACCGGAGACCGGGACAGCCTCGGCGCGGACGTGTGGTCCGAGCGGAACCGCTGGCCGGCCGCCGATGAGTTCGACCGAACGTTCGGCCAGTGCGGCCACGGTCGGGGCGTCAAACAGCGCGGCCACCGGGACATCGGCGTCGAGTGCGACGCTCAGTCGCGAAGCGACCTTGGTCGCGGAGAGGGAGTTGCCACCGAGCGCGAAGAAGTCGTCGTTGACGCTGACCCGTTCCAGGCCGATCACCTGCCCGAAGATGTCGGCGATCACCGATTCGAGCTGGGTCCGGGGCGCCTCGTAGTCAGCACCCGAGGCAAAGTCGATGAGCGGCAGCTTCTTACGGTCGATCTTGCCGACCGGGGTCCACTCGAATTCCTCCACTATCTGTACGGCGCGCGGAACCAGGAAGGCCGGCAGCCGGTCAGCGACATAATCGGTGAGTTCACCGGACGTCACCTCACTACCCGGGACGAGCGTCACGTACGCTGCCAGAACCGTGTCTCCTGCGGGTCCCGGAATGCCCAGGGCGATCGCATGGGTGACCGCAGGGTGATCCATCAGTGCCGCTTCGAGCTCGCCCGGCTCGATCCGCTGGCCACGGATCTTGAGCTGGAAGTCCTGACGACCGTGGTAGTCGAACCGACCGTCGGGTCGCTGGGTGGCGCGGTCGCCGGTGCGATACATCCGGGTTCCCGGGGCAAACGGGCTCGCGACGAAGTTCGCAGCCGTCAGGTCCGGGCGGTCCAGGTAGCCCAGGCCCACCTGCTCACCGAGCAGATACAGCTCCCCGGTGACGCCGGTCGGGACCGGCCGCAGCCCACCGTCGAGGAGGACCACCCCGATTCCCTTGTCGACGGCGCCGATGGTCACGTCGTCACCGACGCGGAACGGCCCGTCCCAGGTGACCCAGACCGCGGCCTCTGTCGGGCCGTAACCGTTGTTGATCTTTCGGTCACCCAACCTGGCCCACCGGTGGACAACCTCTGGCGAGAGTCGCTCGCCGCCGCACAGAAGCCATTTCAGAGTCGGCACGTTGACCGGTTCCAGGGTTGCCGCCGCAGCGGGGGTGAGCACCGCATGGCTCACCTGATGTTCGGAGACAAAGGCTTCCAGTGCAGCCCCGGCGAAGGTGTCGAAGTCGGCGACGGCGATCTTCGAGCCCGCCAGCCAGGCCGGCACCAGCTCGCATATCGCCGCATCGAAACTCGGTGCACCCACGTGCAGCATGCACGAGGTCTCGGTCAGTTCGAGATTGCGTGCCGTGTTCACCGCAAGGTTGGCGGCGGCCCGATTGCTGACCACCGCACCCTTCGGTTTTCCGGTCGAGCCGGACGTGAACAGGATGTAGGCGGCGTTGTCCGGACGGACCGGCCGCACCAACTCGGCATCGGTCACCGTGCGGCCGCTGTGCCCGGCCAGCTGCAGTTCATCGGTCTCGGAGTCGAGGACGATCCAGTCCACCCCGGCCGGCCGATCCGGCACCTCCGTGGAGGTGAGCCCCAGCGCCGCACGCGCGTCGGTGATCAGCCCGCTTCGGCGGTCGGCCGGGTGTCGTGGATCGACCATCACGAACGCGGCTCCGGCCTTGGCCACCGCCGCCATGGCCACCACCGACTGATGCGACCGCGGGATACTCACTGCGACGACGTCGCCGGCGCCGATACCGCGTGAGATGAGTTCGCGGGCCAGCTGATTGGTGCGCGAGGCGAACAGACGATATGTGAGCGTGCCATTCCCGACGATCGCCGGGCTCAGCGGAGCCGCCTTCGCGGCGCCGGTCTCAATCAGTGCGCGCAACGTTCCGGGGGTCTCCTGCGCGACGATCGGTTCCGACAGTGCCCGGACGGTTGCCTCATCGAGCAGGTCGATGCGGCCGAGCGGCGCATCCGGCCTTGAGACCAGCGCCTCGAGCACGGTGCCCAATTGGTCGCTCAGGGTCTCGATCCGGGAGGGATCGAAAAGGTCAGTGGCATAGCAGAGTTCGATCGTCATACCGCCGGAGGTGTGAGTCCGATCGGTCACCGCGACTTCGAGATCAAACTTTGCGATGCCCGGCCGGGCGTCGAGCAACGCGCCGCCGTGCCCCTCGATGCTCGCTGCCGAGGCGGTGTCCCGCTGCATGGTGAAACTCACCTGGAACAGCGGACTGTGGCTACGGGAACGTTGCGGTGCAACGGCTTCGACCACATGCTCGAACGGCACATGCGCGTGTTGCATCGCGCGGGTCCGGGTCCGGTGCGCGGCGATGATCGCGTCGATGGCCGTCGCCGCCGGCGTCACCGCAGTTCGTAGGACCACGGTGTTGACGAACATGCCGATCATGTCGGCGGTGGCCGGTTCATCCCGACAGGCGATCGCAGTTCCGATGGCGACATCGTCGACGTCGGCCAGGCGCCCGAGCACCGTTGCCAATGCCGTGTGCAGGACGGTGAACGGCGTGACCCCCAGCCGGGCCGCCAGACGGTGGATCTCGCCTGCGAGGTTCTCCGACAGCTCGGTGTCCACATATGCACCACGACCCGACGGTGTCCTGGGCCGCGCCCGATCGGCGGGCAACTCCAAGGTCTCGGCCAGCCCGGACAATTCCCTACGCCAGTAGTCGAGTTCGGAGCTCAGTTGCGACTCCGGATCGTCGGCTGCACCGAGAACCTCTCGCTGCCACAGCGTGTAGTCGGCGAATTGGACCGGCAAGGGGGACCAGTCGGGTTCGAACCCGTTGTGTCGCGCGGTGTAGGCGGTCAGGAGGTCGGTGACCAGCGGCCGCAGCGAAGCGCCGTCGCCTGCGATGTGGTGCAGGACCACCACGAGCACGTGGGAGC
Source organism: Gordonia gummivorans (assembly GCF_022513585.1). Classification (GTDB taxonomy): domain Bacteria; phylum Actinomycetota; class Actinomycetes; order Mycobacteriales; family Mycobacteriaceae; genus Gordonia. The sequence goes on along the minus strand of NZ_JAKWBF010000029.1, from coordinate 47,045 downwards.
CAACGGAACGCAAGAGCGTTGCCCGGAAAGGGATCTGCGTGATCAGGTCGAACCCGGCTGACGCCTTGGAGGCGACCGCTGACGCGAGTTCATCCGCTGCCACCTCGTGCACCGGCAACGCGAACTGGTCCGCAACCTGCGGTAGCGCCGAGACTTCCTGGATCGGTTCACCTTCGACCGCAGGGAACCTTGTCCGAAGGACCTCGTGCCGGCCGAGAAGATCGAGCACCGCCGATCGCAACGCCGGAAGGTCGACGTCGTCTCCGAGTCGCACGGCGGCGGGCATGTTGTACGCGGCCGAGGCAGGATCGAGGCGGTTGATGAACCACAGTCTGGTCTGAGCGTAGGCGACCGGCATCGGTGACGGCCGCGTCATCGGACGCAACGGGATTCGTTCGTGAGCCGCTGGCGAATTTGCTACCCGCGCTGCGAGTTCCGCGATGTCGGCGCTCTCGAAGACATCCGCGAGTTGCACGTCGCGCCCACTCTCCCTGCGCAGCCGAGACGCGAGCCGGGCTGCGGTCAGCGAGTCAGCGCCTAGCGCAAAGATATTGTGCCGCAGTCCGATAGGGCCGTCGTCCAGCAGGTCGGCGACCACCTGCACCAATTGCTTCTGCGCGTCTGTTACCGGTGGCACGTACTCGACATCCGCGACCGAGGAGTACTCGGGAGCGGGAAGAGCTGCGCGATCGAGCTTTCCCGACGAGTTGGTGGGAAAAACGTCCAGCACCACCAGCGCGGCCGGAATCATGTAACGCGGAAGATTCCGCGCGCACCAATGGAGCAGGCGGTCGGTGAGTTCTGCCGCGTCGGCACCGGTGGCGGAGGACCGTACATAGCCGACGATCGCGGGAGAGCCGGTGTCGCTCCGCACCAGTACCGCGACGGTGTCCACGCTGCCCTCGGACAACAGCACCGATTCGATCTCGCCCAGTTCGACCCGCTGCCCGCGGATCTTGACCTGGAAGTCGGTGCGCCCAATGTACTCGATGTCGCCGTCGGCGTTCCACCGCACCAGATCCCCGGTACGGTACATCCGAACGCCGCTTCCGAACGGGTCGGCAACGAACCTCTCGGCGGTCAACGCCTCCCGCCCGACGTACCCGTCGGCAAGTTGCGCGCCACCAAGATAGAGTTCGCCCGCGACGCCAATCGGGACCCGACGCAGGCGATCGTCAAGGATGTACGTCTGGGTGTTCGGCACCGGCCGACCGATCGGAACCACCGTTTCGCCGCCGCGCACCGAGTACTCGGTCACATCGACCGCCGCCTCGGTCGGTCCGTAGAGATTGACCAACTGGGCATCGGAGGCCCTGACCACGCGCTCGGCCAACCGGGCGGGAAGCCCTTCGCCGGAAGCGAATACGCGTCTCACGCTTGGTGGTAGCAGCGGCGTTCCCCGCGGTGTGGCGTCTACGTACACCTCTAGCATCGACGGGACGAAATGCATCGTAGTCACGCCGCGGTGAGCGATCAGCCTGCGCAGATAGTCGGGATCACGGTGGCCATCCGCCTGGGCGATCACCATGCGCGAGCCGACCTGGAGCGGCCAGAACAACTCCCAGACCGAGACGTCGAAGGTGAACGGGGTCTTGTACAGAACCGCGTCCGCGTCGCCGATCGGATAGTTGACCTGCATCCAGGCCAGACGATTCGCGACGGCCGAGACCGGAACGTCGACGCCCTTGGGTACACCGGTTGAACCCGACGTAAAGATCACATAAGCGCTGTGTCCACGGCTGATGGGCGGTGCCGCGGGTGTCTCGGGGTCACCCGCCGACGCGGTGAAACCGATGGACACCAGATACTCGGCGTCGATGACCAGGCGCGGCTGCGCGGTCGACAGGACCGCCTGGCGTCTGACCGCCGGCGCACCCGGATCCAGCGGCACGTAGGCAGCCCCGAGCGAGACGACCGCGTAGATGGCGACGACTTGCTCGATGCTCCGGTCGAGTTGCACGGCCACACGATCGTCGGGCGACACCCCTCGGGCCGCCAGGTCCCGCGCGACACAACGTCTCAGGGCGTCGAACTGCCCGTAAGTCCACTCTCTGGTGTCGTCTGCCACCGCGATCCGGTCGGGATGCGCCGCCACCTGATCGAGGTATGCGTCCAGCAATCCCAGGTCGGTCGTCCCTGCGACCACAGGTCCGTCTTCGAACGCCGCCAGCTGGTCGGCTTCTCCGGCCACCAGCAGATTCAGGTCGGGAATCGCCGTGTCGAGACGGCTGATGAACTCGTCGACAAAATCCAGGAAGCGCCGATGGTGCGACTCGATCTCCGCCTGCGTGTACAGGTTCGGGTTACCGTGAAGGTCCACGACCAACGGCGCGCCGGGACCCGATTGGTAGAGGTTGACCAGCAGGTCTTCCAGCATGCCCGAGGTCAGGATTCGGTACTCGATGTCGGCACCGTCGATGACGATGGGCTCATCGAAGAAGACCATGTTGATCCGAGGTCCGAACCCATAGCTGCTGCCATCGAGCCCTGCGTCCCGCTTGATGTCCTCGGAGCGGTAGCGCTGATGTCGGAGTGCGCCGGTGAGCTCCAACTGCGTCGCGGCGATCAACTCACGCACCGTCACGTCGAAGACGTCACGCAACCGGATGGGCAGGATGTTCGAGACCATCCCGCCGGATCGTTTGACGGCCGCGGTGGATCGGCCGGTGACCGGAAGACTCAGCACGACGTCGTCGGCGCCTGTCATCCGGGCAAGGAAGGCCCCGAACGCCGCTGAGAGCAGAACCGCCATCGAAGAATCGCAGTCGCGCGCGGTGGCGACGAGCCGCTGCTGAAGCCCCGGGTCGAGCTGAGTGCTGACGACGATGTTGTCCAGGACAACCGGGGCATTGGCCGAACTGTGCGAGAGAGTGACCCGCTCGGGGAGGTCGCGCACCCGCGTCAGCCAGTGTTCCCGGTCCTTCAGCCGGCGGGTACTGGTCTGGTAGGCGTCCTCGTACGCGACGATCTCGGCCATTGTCATCGGCGGCTTGTCCACCGGCTCCGCACCCCGACGCAGGGCGTTGTAGCGGTCGACAGTGCGACGCATGACCGACAGAGCTGCATAGCCGTCGAGGATGATGTGGTGACAGCGGTTGTACCAGAGCGTACGGTCGGCGGCGACACGCAACAGCGAGATCACGATGAACTGATCGTTGAGGAGGTCGACGGGCCGTCGGTAATCCGCCTGCATCCAGGCTATCGCGGCCGCTTCCGGATCGGGCTCTCCGCGGAAGTCGAGGACGTCCATGTGCTGGTCATACGCGAGATCGACGTACTGCATCGGCACGCCATCGACCTCGACCAATCGCACGAAGGGCGACTCGACGCTTCTGCCGACCTCTTCGCAGCAGTTCACGAAGAGGTCGATGTCGAACCCTTCGGGCTCGTGCCGGATCACGACGTACTGGGCGATGTTCACCGAGTAGTGGTGAGAGAGTGTTTCCGCGAACCACATCCCCCGTTGGGCGGGTGTCAAGGGCAGTAGCTCACGCAAACTCGTCGATTCCTCGGGCTGCTCCGCCCCAACCATTGCTTCCAATCTCTCCTCGGCTCGCCGAAGTCGCGCCATCGTCGGCACCGACTCGCGGTCTGTCACCGCGGTCGGCCGAGAGGCACCCGATCACTCCCAGTGGCTAGATGTGCGCCGATGTTGTCCGGAGCCACGCCCCGATCACGGTTGTGCGAGGGGTGCAGGCAGCGGACTCGCAGGCATCTCGATCGAGCACATCACATCACCGGCCCCTTCCGTGCCGGCTACTCGCTGCGGGTGTCAGCCATTGACAAGCACGGGAACCCGCGGGTCCTTCAGATCGCTGAAGGCAGGAACCTCGGCGGGATCATGACCCTCAGTCAGGATACGGTTGTGCCCATCGACAAACACCACGTTCGGCGAGTATTCGCGGATCTCGGCTTCGTTCAGCATGCCGTAGGCGATGATGATCACCAGGTCGCCCGGGTGCACCAGATGTGCCGCCGCACCGTTGATGCCGATCACACCGGTTCCACGAGCACCCTTGATGGCGTAGGTGACCAGCCGCGCCCCGTTGTCGATGTCGACAATCGTGACCTGCTCGCCCTCCAGCACTCCCGCGGCGTCGAGAAGGTCCTCGTCAATGGTGACCGACCCGACGTAGTGCAGATCTGCCTGGGTAACAGTCGCTCGATGAATCTTCGAGGTCATCATGGTACGCAGCATGGGGGTTCCTGTCCGTCAAGGGGTGCGATCTCCTCACCGTTCATCGTCCACGATCCCAGTGTTCGTTACAACTCTGTTCGAGGGCACCGAACCGGCACGCTGGGAGGATGCCACACAAGTTCATTTGTTTGTAGGAGTGCCCGCGACCTGCGCGGTTTGCTGCGATGCTACTCGATTCGTCAGCGACCGGCGGCGGCCTTGCGGTAACCGTGCAATGCAGGATAAAAGCCGGCCACCACGAGCACACCGGTCCAGATCAGCACTTTGGTGAGATCGCCGGCCACGGGCCCACCGGCCGCCAGCGCCCGCATCGCCTCGATCGCCGGAGTCATCGGCTGGTTGGCGACGATGGGCTGCAACCAGCCCGGATAGGCTTCCACCGGCGAGAATCCGGAATTGAAGAACATCATCAACGTCGTTCCGAGTCCCAGGTACTGGACCAACGGGGCACCTGGACTCGCGTTCACCGCGCACGCCAGGGTCACCATCGCGAAGGCCGCGCCGTAGGCGAGCGCGATCGCCACCAGGCCGATGGCCGGTCCGATTCCCTGGGTGAAACGGAAACCGATGAGGTGCCCCGCCGCCAGGATCAACACCGTCGTGACCAGGATGCGAGCGAGTTCGCCGCAGATCCGGGAGGAGAAATCGGCCGACCGGTTCACCGGAAGCACCCACAGCCTGCTCAACAGTCCGGTTCTGCGTTCCATGTTCAGCCTGGTGGCCGCCACGACCGACCCCGACATCGCGCTGACCAGGACGACCAGCGGGACCGTACCGAAGGCACTGTCCTGTCCGGTCGCACCTCCGACGATGTCCCCGAGCACCACCTTGAACATCAGCATCGTGAGCGCGGGGAACACGAGAACCTGTACCAGCGTCGGAACGTCGCGTGAGGCCACCAGCAACTGACGCCCGGTGAGTACCAGCGTCTGGTTTCGCCACGCCTTCGGTGCACCCTCGGACAGCCGATCAGGCTCGGGAAAGCGCAGGGCGGCGGACAGCTCCGCGGTCATCGTGCAGTCCTCCGTTGATATGTGCCGAACAACAACACCGCCACGGCCAGCAAACCCAGGCACCAGTACACGGTCGGGGCGAAGGTCTGCCAGGTCAACGTCCCCGACTGCGCCCTGTTCATCACCGAGACGATCTGCGAAATCGGCTGGTTCTTCACGAAGCCCTGAATCCACTCCGGGAACGCAGCGAGCGGCATGAAGCCGGTTGAGAGCATGCCCAGGATCAGCGTGGGAAAGGCGATGAGTTGGCTGGTGGCCTCGGGCGTTTTCGCGACCAGCCCGATCCCGTCGGCGCACAGCGCGAGCAGCAGGCCGAACGCGACCACCACCGAGACCGCCACAAGGGTGCCGGACCAGCCCGTTCCGCCATCCTCTGCGGACAGCGGCCGCCAGCCGATCATCCAGCACACCGACAGACCACAGATCACGGCTACCAGAAGTAAGGCGACGTTTGTCGTGGTGCGCGCCAGCACCGGCACGAGCTCAGCCATGGGTAACACCCGAAATCGCGCATGGACCCCCTCCAGCCCGTCCATCGCAGACCTCATCGCCGCCGCGCTCGCCACGAAGGACATCGATTGCAGCATGATGATCGGCATCAGGAACTGGGCATAGTTGTAACCGAGTTCGGCCACCAGACTTCGCAGCGGGAGATAAAAGCATGCCGCCAGCATCAAGGGCGACACGAGCGCGAACAGGACCTCGCCGTTTCGTACGACCTTGGTGAGTCCGCGGTTTGTGAGAACCCACCACTGTTGCAGGGCGCTGATGCGGACGATCGCCTGCGGCAGCGCGAGGCCCCCTGACGAAACCGCCGCCGTCATCGTCTGTTCCCGCCCGTCAGCGACATGAACACCTCGTCGAGCGACGGGCGGCGCAGGCTGATGTCCGCGAGCGGGATCTCAGCCGCTTTCGCAGCGGCGATGACCTGCGCCAGCGTCTCCACGCCGTTCGGCGCGGGTACCGAGATACGGTCGTTGACCTCGGTCACCTGCAGGCCCACCACGTCGGCGAGCTCGGCGCGTAGCCTCGGCAGCGACGCCGGTTGAACAGGTGTGATCTCGCAGAAGGCGCTGCCGATTTGGGCCTTGAGCTCGTCGGAGGTCCCTTCGGCGATCACTCGGCCGTGGTCGATCACGACCACGTTGTCCGACAGTCTGTCCGCCTCTTCCAGGTACTGGGTGGTGAGCAGCACCGTGGTGCCGGAGTCTCGTAACCGTTCGACGAGCGTCCACACGTCCTGTCGACTCCGCGGGTCCAGGCCCGTCGTCGGTTCGTCCAGGAACACCACCTCGGGCTCCGTCACCAGACCGCAGGCCACGTCTATACGCCGACGCATACCGCCTGAATACTTGCCCACCTTGCGGTTGGCGGCTTCCTCGAGTCCGAAGGTCTCGAGCAGGACATCTGCTCTGGCCTTCGCCGCCTTCTTCCGCAAGCCGAGCAGGCGACCGAACATGATCAGGTTCTCACGTCCGGTCAGCCCTTCGTCGAGCGCCGCGAACTGACCGGTCAGCATGACAGATCGACGGACCCCGGCAGCATCCTTCACCACGTCGTGGCCGGCCACCACGGCGGTGCCGTCGTCCGGCTTCAGCAACGTGCACAGCATGTTGACCGTCGTCGTCTTGCCTGCGCCGTTCGGGCCGAGCAGCGCGACGATGCTGCCCCTGGGGACCCGAAAGCTGACTCCATCCACGGCGACGAAGTCTTTGAAACTCTTCCGAAGGCCGACTGCTTCGATGGCGATCTCGGTGCTCTCGCCGACCTCGACCGCCGGTACCGGCTCGAGCGACGATGAGGAGACGTCACCCGCCTGCGACTGCGCCATGGGCTCTGCTGACATACCGACCATCATCTCCGGCCGTTTCGCAGGGGGTTCCTGCAGCCCGGTCACATCCCAACCGACACGCCCACCGTAGGGAATCGGTGGCCCCGCGCCATCGTCGAGAGGTTCTTCGATGGTCGACTCCCCGGTCGGCGTCCATCCAATGCCCGGGATGACCCAGGCGCTGGGATGCCGCCGGCCAGCGCGGTCGTGCTGTCGGTGTGGCTCGAGCCCGTCGTCGGGCTTTCGGTGCCGCGTGCGCCGAGGCTGCGGACGCGCCGGCATGTTCTTGCGGGCGCCGAATCCCTTGGGCCGGTCGTCGCTGGGAGTCAGTGAATCGCGATCCGCCAGCGGAACGCCGTTCACCTTGCCTGCGGATACCTCGGGGCCTGCCGACGCCCCAGGGTCTGCGGATACCTGAGGGTAGGCAGGTACTTCAAGGTCTGCAGATACCTGAGGGTAGGCAGATACTTCATGGTCTGCGGATGCCACGGGGTCTGCGGGCGCCCTGGGCTCACCGAGGGCATCGAGCTCCGCGCGCCACGCTCGCAGCTGCCGGAGTGTCGGATCCTCGTCGGGAATCCAGCTCATAGCGCCCTGAGCCGGCTCGGCTGAAGGACGCGATTCACGCCACTGCTCCGTCCTCCCCGTCGACGGCTGCAGGCCGTCGTAGGAGGAGCGATCATCGGAGTCCGCCATGAGGTCCTAGTCGTTGGTTTGCGTCGGGTGTTGCCCGCCCGGTCGTCGACTGCTCAGCTATCCGGGGCGAGTAACCTCACTCAGCCTATAGGTGGCCCGGTGCGATCTGTTTCAGGGCACCTGATAAGAGACCGATCGGCTGACGATTGTTCGCCGGTGTGATCACCGGGCTCCATAGCCAGACACAACCGGGACCGCGCACTCCGATCGGCCCGTTGCGACCGGTCCTGCTGCCGGCCCCGTCGGTCCGGGTCGCCAGCCGTCAGCCGGTCCCCGGCGCCGTGCTCGCAGCGAGAACATCGCCGGCCTTGAACTCGGAACGGTCGTACTCGTAGCGATCGTGCCGATCCGGGGTCTCGACGCTGATGGAAGCGATCGTGGGCCGTCCCGGAGGCTGGATGCGGACCGTCACCCGTCCGTGATCGGTCTCGTCGAGAGTCCGGATCACGCGTGCCACGAGTTGCTCGCGGACTGCCCACCCGTCGCCGTTGAACTCGGTGAGTCCACCGTCGTCGAGCAGGACCACCTCGACGCCCCGCTGACGGGCTCGCCACGCAGCAACGCGCACGTCGGGTAGATCTAGTCCCGAGGCCCGGATGCCGTCGCGCAACTGAGCCTCGAGAAGTCGCGCTGTCGCCACCTCGTCCTCGCTGAATTCGTGCCGCTCGGCGATTCGGGTGAGGATCGGCCGAGCCCGCTCGTCTAGGGCTGCGAGCCGGTGGGCGCGGACCTCCGTGGCGGCCGCGGCTGCGGCATCGAGCGCCGCCTGTCGCTCGTTGGCCTCACGCAATGCGTAGATGTTGCGAGCCATCGGTCGCAGCATCACCGAGAACAGCGACCCCATGATCATGATCGCGTAGCCGGGCAGGGTGATCGACAGACCCCACATCGCATCGAGTGTGGCCACGTGAGCCCAGACCGCCGCGATCACCGAGATGCATCCGCTCGCGACCCACGCCGCGAGAGGCCGCCCGCGAACCGCCAGGAGGGCGAGGATGACCACAGACGCCCCCGTCACCGGTCCGGTCTGTAAGGCCAGCTCCGGCGGGGACGGCAGCGAGAACAGCGTCACCGCCAGGGCGGCGACCCCGAGCACGGCCACCACCGCGGTCGAGCGCCGCGGAAACGGGTCCCCGGGGGCGGTGAGGATCACCAGGGCGGCCACGACGATGAGGGCATACCCGCTCAGAAGCCCCGCCCACTCCAGCGGACCGGCCAGGCCCGCGTTGGTGTGGACCGTGACCGCGAGGTAAGCGACCGCGAAGAAACCCATCGTCAGCCACAGCGGACGCGAGCCTATCCCGAAGGCGCTGACCACCGGACCCCGTCCGAGGTCGCGATCATTCATGCGCGTTTCCAAGCGATCTGGACGGTGGTGCCCCGTCCGACCCGGCTCGTCATCCGAGCACTCCCACCGGGGAGTTGCGCCATGCGCTCGCGAATACTCACCGCGATCCCGATTCGCCCCGGCGCGACCGCGTCCGGATCGAATCCCGCACCGTCGTCGACGACCGCCATGCTCAGCGCATTCGCGGTGAGCTGGACGATGACGGCGGACTCCGCATCAGCCCCGGCATGGCGGACCACGTTGCGCAGCGCTTCCGACATCGCTTCCACGACCGCATCGACGACCTGCGCCGGGAATCCCGCCTCGGGCCCATCGCTGCGGGCGGCGCTCGTCCCGATCTCATCCGGGTCGAGATCGGCACGACCGAGGATCTCGACGTCGGTCCGTTCGGAGATCTCCCCAGCCGCCGAACGGATACGCCGGATCACTTCGTCACGCGACATGTCGAGGTGATCGGCCGCGGGATCCGGGACCCGGGCCAGTTCCTCCAGTGCCGACGCCGCCTGCCCGGCGAGGTGTGCATCGGGACGTCCGGGGCCCACCGCGAGCAACGACGCGATGACCCGGTCATGGACGATGGCATCGAATCGCACTTTCTCCATCTGGCGGGATGCTGCGGCCGCCACGCCCGCCGCTTTCCGGTAGGTCTCTTCACGGGTTTCGTCGAGCATGCGTCCGGTGCGAGTCGCGACCAGCGCGATGGCCAGGAACACCGAGATGAACGCCACCGTCCACAGGATCTCGAACGGCAGATCGTTGTTCAGTTCACCGAACCTGCCCAGTTGCTGTGAGACACTGGCCGCCGTCGACGCCACGATCATCGCGGCCACACCGAGCAGAGGATGCACCAGCATCAGGACCATGCTCGGCATACCACAGAACGCGATCATCCACTGTGCTGAGTCGCTCGCTGTGGAGATCGTCGTCCCGTCCCAGGCCGGAAACCACAACGCGACCCCGAGAAGATAGCCGGCCGAGGTTGCCGTCGCGAGGGGACTCAACCATCCCGTTCCGGGACGAAAGCTCGCCGCGACCAACAGGATTCCGGGCCCGACCGACAGCAGGACACTCAGCGGAGGCCACCATGGCGCGGTCAACGACGCCGAGGAGATGATCGCCGACACCGAGACGACCGGGTATCCGATGAACCCCAGCCCGAGAAATCGTGCACCGATTCGTCGGACACGGTCGAGATCAGGTTCGGCCGAATCGGATTCGAACATACGGCGACGGACCGCCGAACGCCGGACCGGCGCGTCGGTCACGATGAGATCTGTCGGCGACGGATCTGCCGACGACCCAGTGGATGAGGTCATTGCGCCCACCCTCGCATCGACGATGGAGGCGGTCAATCCTCCGATGAGACCAAACCCGCAGTTCAGACGCGGAGTAGCGCGACGCCGGCCTCACGACACGTCGAACGGCCCACTCCCCCTTGGGGAACGGGCCGTTCGATCAATCTCGTTGAGAGAAAGCCTTACTTGGCCTTCTCCAGCACCTCGACGAGACGCCAGTGCTTGGTCGCCGACAGCGGGCGGGTCTCCATGATCCGCACGCGGTCACCGACGCCGGCATCGCCGTTCTCGTCGTGGGCCTTGACCTTGGACGTGGTCCGGATGATCTTGCCGTACAGCGCGTGGCGCGTACGATCTTCCAGCTCGACCACGATGGTCTTCTGCATCTTGTCACTGACGACGTAACCGATCCGCTCCTTGCGGCTGTTACGCACCTCAGTCTGGGTTTCGGTCACCTTCTGGTCCTCACTCATGCGTCATCACCATCCGGTCCCGACGCCAGGCCCAGCTCACGCTCACGCATCACGGTGTAGATGCGCGCGATCTCGCGACGCACGGTCCGCAGACGACGGTTGTTGTCGAGCTGGCCGGTGGCCATCTGGAACCGAAGGTTGAACAGTTCTTCCTTCGACTCTTTCAAGCGGTCGACCAGATCGGCGTCGTTGAGCTCACGCAGCTCGTTCGCAGCAACTCCGAGTGCCATCAGAACTGCTCCTCTCTGGTCACGATCCGGGTCTTGATGGGCAGCTTGTGTTGCGCGCGGCGCAGGGCCTCGCGAGCGGTGTGCTCATCGGGGTAGGTCATCTCGAACAGCACGCGACCCGGCTTGACCGGGGCGACCCACCATTCGGGCGAACCCTTACCCGAACCCATGCGGGTTTCGGCCGGCTTCTTGGTCAGCGGACGGTCCGGGAAGATGTTGATCCACACCTTGCCGCCACGCTTGATGTGCCGGTTGATGGCGATACGAGCGGACTCGATCTGCCGGTTGGTGATGTAGGCACTCTCCAGAGCCTGGATGCCGAAATCACCGAACGTCACCTTGGTGCCGCCCTTGGCCTGACCCTTCAGGCTCGGGTGATGCTGCTTGCGGTGCTTGACCCGCCGTGGGATCAGCATGAATCAGCCCTCCTGCTTCTCGGTGCCCGCACCAGCAGTGGCCTCAGCAGGAGCTTCCGCCGCACGTCCGGCGTCGGTGCTCGTGGCAGTGGTGCCCGAGGCACCGCTGCGGCGAGGCCGGCTGGGCCGGCGCGGACGACGGTCCTCGGCTGCCGGAGCGGCCGCGGCCAGCTCACGACGTCCACCGACGATGTCGCCCTTGTAGATCCACACCTTCACGCCGATGCGGCCGAAGGTGGTCTTGGCTTCGTAGAGTCCGTAGTCGATGTCGGCGCGCAGCGTGTGCAGCGGCACCCGGCCTTCGCGGTAGAACTCACTGCGGCTCATCTCTGCGCCACCCAGGCGACCCGAGCACTGGACCCGGATGCCCTTCACGTTCGGCTGACGCATCGCCGACTGGATCGCCTTGCGCATCGCGCGGCGGAATGCCACACGGTTGCTCAGCTGCTCCGCGACGCCCTGGGCCACCAGCTGGGCCTCGGACTCTGCGTTCTTCACCTCGAGGATGTTCAGCTGCACCTGCTTGCCGGTCAGCTTCTCCAGGTCGCCACGGATCCGGTCGGCCTCGGCGCCACGGCGACCGATGACGATGCCCGGGCGGGCGGTGTGGATGTCGACGCGAACCCGGTCACGGGTGCGCTCGATCTCCACCTTGGCGATGCCGGCGCGCTCGAGCCCCTGCGAGAGGAGCTTGCGGATGGCGACATCCTCTTTCACGTACTCCGCGTACTGCTTGTCGGCATACCAGCGCGACTTCCAGTCGGTGGTGATGCCCAGACGGAAGCCGTGCGGGTTGATTTTCTGGCCCACTACTAGGCTCCCTTCTTCTTCGGCTGACGCGACCGGGCGCGGCCTGCGGTTGCCTTCTCCGGCAAGGACTCCACGACCACGGTGATGTGGCTGGTGCGCTTGCGGATGCGGAACGCGCGACCCTGCGCACGCGGCTGGAACCTCTTGAGGGTCGGGCCCTCATCGGCGTACGCGGTGGCGACGACCAGGGTCCGGCGATCCAGACCCTCGTTGTTCTCCGCGTTGGCAACGGCGCTCGCGAGCACCTTGTAGACGGGCTCCGACGCGGACTGCGGGGCGAACCGCAGGATATCCAGTGCCTCGTCGACGTTCTTGCCGCGAACCAGGTCCAGCACACGGCGGGCCTTCATCGGCGTCACGCGAACAAACTTCGCGGTGGCTTTCGCCGTCGGATTATCGGTCTGCGTAGTCATCAGCGGCGCTTCGCTTTCCGGTCATCCTTGATGTGACCCTTGAAGGTGCGGGTGGGGGCGAACTCGCCCAGCTTGTGCCCGACCATGTTGTCCGAGATGAACACCGGGACATGCTTGCGACCGTCGTGGACGGCGAAGGTGTGACCGATGAAATCGGGGATGATGGTCGAACGGCGCGACCAGGTCTTGATGACCTGCTTGGTGCCCTTTTCGTTCTGTGCGTCGACCTTGGCAAGCAGGTGGTCGTCGACGAACGGGCCCTTCTTGAGGCTGCGTGGCATTCTCTAACTCCCTCCTGTGCTTATCGCTTGTTCTTGCCGGTACGACGGCGACGGACGATGAGCTTGTCGCTCGACTTGTTCTTGCGGGTGCGGCCTTCCGGCTGTCCCCACGGGCTCACCGGGTGGCGACCACCCGAGGTCTTGCCCTCGCCGCCACCGTGCGGGTGGTCGACCGGGTTCATCACGACACCGCGGACGGTCGGGCGCTTGCCCTTCCAGCGCATGCGGCCGGCCTTGCCCCAGTTGATGTTGCTCTGCTCGGCGTTGCCGACCTCGCCGACGGTGGCGCGGCAGCGCACGTCGACGCGACGGATCTCGCCGGACGGCATACGCAGGGTCGCGTAGGTGCCTTCCTTGCCGAGCAGCTGGATCGAGGCACCCGCGCTGCGGGCCATCTTCGCCCCGCCACCCGGACGCAGCTCAACAGCGTGCACCTGGGTACCGGTCGGGATGTTGCGCAGCGGCAGGTTGTTGCCGGGCTTGATGTCGGCGGTCGGGCCGCTCTCCACCACGTCGCCCTGCGACAGGCCACGCGGCGCGATGATGTAGCGCTTCTCGCCGTCCAAGTAGTGCAGCAGCGCGATGCGCGCGGTGCGGTTGGGGTCGTACTCGATGTGTGCGACCTTGGCGTTGACGCCGTCCTTGTCGTTACGACGGAAGTCGATCAGACGGTAGGCGCGCTTGTGACCGCCACCCTTGTGCCGGGTGGTGATGCGACCGTGGGCGTTGCGACCACCGCGACCGTGCAGCGGACGAACCAGCGACTTCTCCGGATGGTCACGGGTGACCTCGGCGAAGTCGGCGCCACTGGCACCACGACGACCGGGGGTCGTCGGCTTGTACTTACGAATAGCCATGAGTTCTCAGTCCTTCTCTCGAGGTCCCGGTCAGCTGACCGAGCCTCCGAAGATCTCGATGGGCTTGCTGTCTTCGGTGAGCGTCACGAAAGCGCGCTTGGTGGACTTGCGCTGGCCGTAGCCAGAGCGGGTCCGCTTGCGCTTGCCCTGCCGGTTCGCGGTGTTGACGCTGGCAACCTCGACGCCGAAGATCTGCTCGATGGCGATCTTGATCTGCGTCTTGTTGGAGTCCGGGTGCACCACGAAGGTGTACACCTGATCTTCCATGAGTCCGTAGGACTTCTCGGAGATCACCGGCGCCAGAACGATGTCACGGGGGTCAGCCTGGGTAGCCATGCTCACGCCTCCTTCTCAGTCGCGGTGTTGGCGGCGATGAACGCGTTGAGCGTCTCCACGCTGAACACCACTTCGTCCGAGTCGAGGACGTCGTAGGTGTTGAGCTGATCCGGCGCGATCGGCAGCACGTTGCCCAGGTTGGCCACGCTCTTCCACGCCGTCAGGTCCTCACGGCCGAGCACGACCAGGAACTTGCGGCGATCCGACAGGCTCTCCAGGAACAGACGTGCCGTCTTGGTCGACGGGACCTGCCCGGAGACCAGTTCGGTGATCACGTGGATGCGCTCGTTGCGGGCGCGATCGCTCAGCGCGCCGCGCAGGGCGGCCGCCTTCATCTTCTTGGGGGTGCGCTGGCTGTAGTCACGCGGCTGCGGGCCGTGGACGGTGCCACCACCGGCGAACTGAGGTGCGCGGGTCGAACCCTGGCGGGCGCGGCCGGTGCCCTTCTGCCGGTACGGCTTGGCTCCACCGCCGCGGACCTCGCCGCGGGTCTTGGTGGCGTGCGTGCCCTGGCGCGCGGCGGCCTGCTGGGCCACCACGACCTGATGCATCAGCGCGATGTTGGCCGTGACGTCGAACAGCTCGGCGGGCAGGTCAACGGTTCCGTTGGTCTTGCCGTCGGCAGTTTTGACGTCCAGCGTCAGCTTGGTTGCGGTACTCATTTACCGGCTCCCTTCACTGCGTCGCGAACCACCACGACGCCGCCCTTGCGACCCGGGATGGCTCCCTTGATCAGCAGCAGGCCGGCCTCGGCGTCCACCTTGTGGACGGTGAGGTTCTGCGTGGTCACCTTGTCGTTACCCATGCGTCCGGCCATCCGCATGCCCTTGAACACGCGTCCCGGGGTGGCGCAGCCACCGATGGAACCCGGTGCGCGGTGCACGCGGTGCGCGCCGTGGCTGGCGCCCAGACCGGAGAAGCCGTGACGCTTCATGGGGCCGGCGAAACCCTTGCCCTTGGAGGTGCCGGTCACGTCGACCAGCGAACCCTCGGCGAAGACCTCGGCGGTCAGTTCCTGACCGACCTCGAACTCGCTGACATCGTTGACGCGGATCTCGGCCAGATGGCGGCGTGGCGTGACACCGGCCTTGGCGTACTGACCGGTGACCGGCTTGGTCACCTTGCGCGGATCGATCGCACCGTAGGCCAGCTGCACGGCGGTGTAGCCGTCGCGGTCGGCGGTACGGAGCTGGGTGATCACGTTCGGGCCGGCCTGGATGACAGTCACCGGAACGACGCGGTTGTTCTCGTCGAAGACCTGGGTCATGCCGAGCTTGGTGCCCAGAATGCCCTTGGTCGCACTTTGATTACTCATGATTCTTCTCGCCCCCCGCCTACTGGATGTTGACGTCGACGCTGGCCGGCAGGTCGATGCGCATCAGCGCGTCGACCGTCTTCGGCGTCGGGTCGAGGATGTCGATGAGTCGCTTGTGGGTGCGCATCTCGAAATGTTCGCGGCTGTCCTTGTACTTGTGCGGCGAACGGATGACGCAGTACACGTTCTTCTCGGTGGGCAACGGCACCGGGCCGACGACGCGTGCACCCGTACGGGTCACGGTCTCCACGATCTTGCGCGCCGAAGCGTCGATCGCCTCGTGGTCGTAGGCCTTGAGCCTGATGCGGATCTTCTGTCCCGCCACGCTGTGTCCTCTTCCGTCAGTTGTTCTCGACAGACAAACACCGCGTGACCAGGGACGGCCTCTCGCCGGCTGAGCACATGACCACCGTGTGAGATTCGGCAATCGACGCTGTTCATCTGTCGTTGTACGTTTGGCTCGTAGCTGGTACGAGCCGTTTCGCTCCGGCACCCGCGGTCGGGCGTGTCGTGACCATGAACCGGATTCGGCGCATGCGTTACACGCCCAGTCCCCGTTTCCCGGGCCTGGGAGTCATTCACCTCACTGGCGCACCGAAATGCTTCAGTCCGCAGAAAATCCTGCGTCCGCCGGTGAAGGCAACCCGACAAGTATGCACCAGGTCGGGGTCGGTATTCAAATCCGTGGTCGGGACCGCCCCACCTGCGGAAATCTGTACGCCACAGCCCCGCCAACTGCACAGTGCACCTGGCTCGCCTCCCAGGTACAGACATCCGACGCCGGACCGATCCATCGATCACCCGGCAGGCCCGTACCGAACCCAATACGCTCTGATCAGGGAACCGAGACGTGGCTCGCCAGCCCCGAGCCGACCGGAAGGCCTGGCATGAGCACGCTCATCGGACCGCACTCCGACGCTGACGCACCCATTCCCGAACCGCGCACGACCAGCGCATTGCCGACCTCGCGCCCGCCCCGACCGAGCAACGTGACGCTGAAGGTCACGATGGCGCTCACCGGTACGGTGTTCGCCCTGTTCGTGCTGGTCCACATGATCGGGAATCTCAAGGTCTACACCGGCGCCGACCATTTCGACGCCTACGCCCACTGGTTGCGCACCCTGCTCGAACCGCTGCTCCCCTACGAGGGCGCCCTGTGGATCTTCCGGTTGGTGCTGCTCGCCTGCCTGGTCGCACACATCGGGGCGTCATTCATGCTGATCGGCCGGTCGCATAAGGCCAAGGGCCGGTTTCGACGCAAGGGCATGAGCTGGAAACGACTGCCCGCGACGCTGATGCCCTACACGGGGCTGGTGCTGTTCGCGTTCATCGTCTTCCACATCCTCGACCTGACGACCGGCACCAAACCGGCAGCGAGCGACGACTTCATCTCGACCACCGAGCAGCAGTCGTACGCCTATCACAACCTGGTGGAAAGCCTTCAGCGCTGGCCGGTTGCGCTCTTCTACATCGTCGCGATGGCGCTGCTCGGCCTGCACCTCGTCCACGGTCTCTGGAGCGTCGTCAACGATCTGGGCGCCACCGGCAAACGGGTCCGGCAGGTCGGGGCCGCGATCGCCCTGCTCCTCGCCGCAGCGGTCTCGATCGGCAACATCACCATCCCGCTCGCGGTGCTCACCGGGGTGGTGAGCTGATGACGATCGACCTGGGCACGCTGCGCACCGTCGGATCGGACCTGTCCTCCGGCGTGCCCGACTGCGACCCCGCCGACGCCTGGCAACGTCGCCGCGACGAATACAAACTCGTCGGCCCGCTCAACCGGCACAAGTTCCGGATCATCGTCGTCGGCACCGGACTGGCCGGCGCCGGTTGCGCGGCCGCGCTGGGGGAGCTCGGCTACAACGTCTCGTCCTTCACCTTCCACGACGCCCCGCGCCGCGCGCACAGCGTCGCCGCGCAGGGCGGCATCAACGCTGCGCGGGCTCGCAAGGTCGACAACGACTCGATCCACCGCTTCGTCGTCGACACCGTGAAGGGCGGCGACTTCCGCTCCCGCGAGGCCGACGCGTTCCGGCTCGCCGAGGAATCGATCCGCGTGATCGATCATCTCAACGCGATCGGCGCCCCGTTCGCCCGCGAGTACGGGGGCAGCCTGGCCACTCGGAGTTTCGGCGGCGTGCAGGTGTCGCGCACTTACTACACGCGTGGGCAGACTGGTCAGCAGTTGCAAGTTGCCGCGTCGCAGGCCCTGCTCCGCCAGGTCGCGGCCGGCACGGTCACGCTGCACACCCGCCAGGAGATGCTCGACCTCATCGTCGCCGACGGCCGCGCTCAGGGCATCATCACCCGCGACCTGGTGACCGGAGAGATCAGCGCGCAGACCGCCCACGCGGTGGTGCTGGCCACCGGCGGCTACGGCACCGTGTACTTCCAGTCGACGCTGGCGCGCAACTGCAACGCGACCGCGTCGTGGCGCGCACATCGCCGCGGGGCGCTGCTCGCGTCGCCGTCGTTCATCCAGTTCCATCCGACCGCCCTGCCGGTGAGTGCCGAATGGCAGTCGAAGACCACGCTGATGAGCGAGTCGCTGCGCAACGACGGACGGATCTGGGTGCCGCGCAAGCAGCACGACGATCGCCCGCCGAACGACATCCCCGACGCCGAACGCGACTACTACCTCGAACGCAAATACCCGACCTTCGGCAACCTCACCCCGCGCGACGTGGCCTCCCGGGCGGCCCGCGAGCAGATCGAATCCGGCCACGGGGTCGGCCCGCTGCGCAACAGCGTCTACCTGGATTTCCGGGATGCGCTCGCCCGACTCGGCAAATCGACCATCGCCGAGCGGTACGGCAATCTCTTCTCGATGTATCACGACGCCACCGGTGAGAATCCGTACGAGGTGCCGATGCGGATCGCCCCTGCGGCGCATTTCACCATGGGCGGACTGTGGTCGGACTTCGACCAGATGACCTCTGTACCAGGCCTTTTCGTGGGCGGCGAGGTCGGCTGGGGCTACCACGGCGCCAACCGTCTCGGTGCCAACTCGCTCCTGTCGGCCTGCGTCGACGGCTGGTTCACGCTCCCCTACTCGATCCCGAATTACCTTGCGCCGCTGTTGAACACCCCACCACTGGCACAGGACGACGACGCTGTGCAAGCTGCTGCCGCGTCGGTCGCCGCCCGCGTCGATGCGCTCACCTCGATCGGCGGCACCGAGGGCCCCGACCGTTTCCACCGCCGCCTCGGCGCCATCTTGTACCGCGGGTGCGGGGTGTCGCGCAGCGTCGAGTCGCTGAGCACGGCGATCGACGAGATCCGTTCCCTGCGTGACGAATTCTGGTCGAACCTGCGCGTCACGGGCGGTGGCCGGGAGTTCAATCAGGAACTCGAGCGCGCCGGCCGGGTCGCCGACTTCCTCGAACTCGCCGAACTGATGTGCGTCGACGCCCTCGACCGCGACGAGTCGTGTGGCGCGCACTTCCGCACCGACCATCAGACGGCCGACGGTGAGGCGATGCGCGACGACGAGAACTGGTGTTTCGTGTCGGCCTGGGAGACCACCGACGACGGCGCGCAGATCCGCCACGACGAACCACTCTCCTTCCCCGCCGTCGGCCTGCAGACCCGGAACTACCAGTGAGGTGGCACCGATGAAACTGACGATCAAAACCTGGCGACAAGAGAACGCCGATGCCGCAGGGCATTTCGAGACCTACACCCTCGACGACGCCACTCCCGAGATGTCCTTGCTCGACGTCCTCGACCGACTCAACGACCACCTGGTGGCCCGTGGCGAGGAACCCGTCGCCTTCGATTCGGACTGTCGCGAAGGCGTGTGCGGATCGTGCGGGATGATGGTCAACGACCGGCCGCACGGCCCCACCCCCAACACGCCGTCGTGCCGTCAGCATCTGCGACACTTCGGCGCCATCACCGAGCTCAAACTGGAACCGCTGCGCGCCAAGTCCTTTCCGGTGGTGCGCGACCTCGTCGTCGACCGTTCCGCGCTCGACCGCGTCATCGAAGCAGGTGGACATGTCGCGGTGAATGCCGGCCAGGCCACCGATGCAGACGCCCAACTCGTGCCGCACGACACCAGCGAAGCGGCCCTCGACTATGCCGCGTGCATCGGCTGCGGCGCCTGCGTGGCGGCCTGTCCCAACGGTGCGGCGCACCTGTTCGCCGGCGCGAAACTCCTGCACCTGGCCGCGCTGACGCAGAGCAAGCAGGAACGCGGCCGTCGGGCCAAGGCGATCACCGGGCAGATGGAACACGACTTCGGGCCGTGCTCGACCTACGGTGAATGCGCGACGGTGTGCCCGGCCGGGATTCCGCTCGACGCCATCGCCGGCGTCAACCGGGAGGCGATGCGATTCGGCTTCCGCCGCAAGCCGAATTGATCACCGGCCGTACAGCGTGACTTGCTCAAGCCGAAGAGCGTGGCCTCGCCACAGAAACCGCACCTGCCGTCAGAAACCTCAGGTGTGGCCGGAAACCGCTGGTGCGCGTCGGGTTTCTGGCCAGACACGCGGTTTCTGACATCGCGACACGCCGACCGATCCTTGGCCGGTCGGCGAAGCGGCCGCCATCACAGCCACCACAGAGACCTCACCTGCGGTCAAAGACCGGCAGCCCGAAGGTCTCTGATCAGAAATGAGGTCCCTGTCGCAGTGGCGGTTCGGAACAGATTGCTGCCACAGATGACACCGATGAGCGTCGATACGCAGATATACGCATCTGCGGGCTCAGTGGTGTCATCTGGGACAACCGGTCCGGACCCGAACCGGCCCCGTGGGTCGCTGTTGCCCACCGCGTTCCGCCGAACGTGGTAGCGCCGTTGACCAGGTGCGCAAGCGCCGCCGTCGGCCGTCGGCCAGATCGGGCCACTGAAAGTAGGGGAAGTAACTCGTCCCCGAGGCTTGGTGTCTTCCCCGCCAATTTTCCAGGGGACGACTCCGAACCTCGCGGAAGAAACTTCTTCCCCTACTTTTGGTGGGATGGCCACGGACGGCCCCTCCGTCGGCGTTGCCGACGATCATAGAGGCGGGAAGTGTGCGGCCGTCCGAAACGGTCTCCGTCAGAGGCCACCGAGGGCAGATTTCCCTCGGAGGCACCTCAGGACGACCGCTTCGGACACCATGTCGATAGGCCCGGCGATCTGGCCCCGGCAGAAGCACCGTCGATCCGACGACGACCGCAGAAAGCAGAGGATTGCCGACCTGGCAGCCCGAAGTCACCGCTACCGAGGCCTATTGCGACGGCCACTGATTCTGGCCGGGGTACTGGTTGTACCCGCCGGGCTGGTTCCCGTATCCGCCGTAGCCCTGACCTCCGGTCGGGTAACCGGTCTGGGGCATTCCGCCGTTCTGGTATCCGCCGGCCGCGTATCCACCTGGCTGATATCCGCCCTGTTGCGGCCAGCCACCATACGCGGTCGGCTTCGGCTTCTGCGGCAGCAACAGCATCACCAAGGCGGCGACGGCCACGAAGAACGCGATCAGTGCAGCGAAGAAGACGATCCACAGTCCGTAGCCGGCGCCCCAGTCGTCGGTGTTCCCCTCGACGTCACTGTCGGCCACCGCCGACACCGGGTCGGCGAAGAAGACCGACGCCATCACCATCAGCGCGAAGCCGATCAGCACGGCGGCCACCACACCCCACTGGGTGATCTTCGGGAAGAAGAACACCACAGCCGACGCGATGAGCAGGATGCCGAAGATCAGAGTCCACACGCCGGGAGTCGAGGTCTCCTTCTCGATCTCCTTTTCCTGGTCCTTGACCCTGTCGTTGTCCGTGTCCACGCCATCCGCGTCGACATCCAGCGACACCGAACCCAGTCCGGTGATGCTGGCACTGGTGGAGACGCTGTAACTCCCCGCGCTGCTCTCGTCGCTCGCGGTCGCCCACGACAGGCAGCTGAAGATCACCAGCAGGACACCGAGAAACGCGAGAACTCCACCGAAAATGGTGTACAGCTGCTTGTTCGCCGGCCCGGCGAGGAAACGTTCGACGATCACCGGACGGGGCGCACGCGGCTGCGGCGGATAGCCACCGCCCATCGGCTGACCGGGGAAGCCGGCGCCGGGCTGCTGCCCGGGGTAGCCCTGCTGGCCCGGGTACCCGCCAGGCTGCCCGTACGGCTGACCTGGAACCGGACCGCCGGCTGGATTGTTCCAGCCACCCGTCGGTGGTTGGTAAGTCATCAGTTCCCCTTTGTGTGGCTGCGGCCACTCGACAACGATTCATCGCGCAGCATAGCGAATCGCCAGATTGCCGTATCCCACCCGAATGCCCCGGGCTGGGTCACGGTGGCGACCACGAACTCTCTCAGATAGGAGAACCGCACCCGCGGCCCACGGCAACTGACTCGCCGGTAAGGTAGGGACACATGGCCAACTCCGACGACGGCAGCCGGACCGCAAACGTCAGTGGCACGTACGCCCTGCGACGTCGTCTACCGGCAAACATCGTGGGCAACGCCCTGTTCTCGCTGGGAATGGTGGCCCGGGTGCCCTACTTCGGCACCGTGCTGCCATTGGTGCAGGAGATGGAACCCGGCTACTGCAAGGTGACCGCGCCGAACTGGTTCGGCGTCCACAACCACATCGGCACCTTTCACGCCATCGCGGCGTGCAACCTGGCCGAAGCCGCGATGGGGATGCTGATGGAGGCCACCACCCCGACCACGCACCGCTGGATCCCCAAGGCGATGCAGACCAGCTACCTGGCCAAAGCCGGCACCCGACTCACCGCCGAGGCCCGACTCGCCGAACCGATCGACTTCACCGCAATCACCGAGGGCACCGACGTCACCATCTCGGTGCAGGTCCTCGACACCCACGGCACCGAGGTGGTCCACTGCGACATCACCACCTGGGTGACCCCGGCCTGACGGGTCCGACGACGCGCCCGATCCCCTCGGCCTGCCACCACCCCGCCGACCTCTTAGGGTGGAGTGAACCCGGCTCCGAGAAGAAAGGCTGACCATATGTGCGGCATCTGCGGAGAAATCCGGTTCGACGGCACCAGCGCCGACGTGAGCGCCGTGGACACGATGACCTGTGAGATGACCCGACGCGGACCCGACGCGAACGGTCTCTATGCCAAAGGTTCGGTCGCGCTGGGCCATCGACGGCTCAAGATCATCGACCTGTCCGAACGCGGCAGCCAGCCCATGGTCGACCCCGACCTCGGACTCGCCCTCGTGTTCAACGGGTGCATCTACAACCACCGCGAGCTCCGCGCCGAACTCGAGGGCAAGGGCTACCGATTCTTCTCCCACGCCGACAGCGAGGTCATCCTCAAGGCCTTCCATGCCTGGGGCAAGAACTGCGTCGACCACCTGCTCGGCATGTTCGCGTTCGCCGTCGTGGAGACCGATTCCGGAACCGTCACCCTCGCCCGCGACCGCCTCGGCATCAAACCGCTCTACCTCGCCGAGCGCCCCGGCCGCCTCCGGTTCGCGTCGTCGCCGCAGGCCCTGTTGCGCGCCGGGGAAGTCGACACCACCATCGACCGCGTCGCACTCCATCACTACTTCAGCTTCCACGCCGTGGTCCCGGCGCCGCACACCATCTACAACGGTATCCGCAAGCTCCCCCCGGCCACCGTCCGGACCATCACCCCAGACGGTCGTAGTACCGAATTCCGCTACTGGACACCGGCTTTCGAGCCACACCCGGATCGGGCCGAGTGGGACGAGAAGCGGTGGCAGCACGAACTGATCGACTCGCTGCGCACCTCGGTGAAACGCCGTATGGTCGCCGACGTCCCGGTCGGCGTCCTGCTCTCCGGCGGCGTCGACTCCTCCCTCGTCGTCGCCCTGCTCGCCGAACAGGGACAAACCGACTTGGCGACCTTCAGCATCGGATTCGATTCCGCCGGAGGCGAAGCCGGCGACGAGTACGCCTACTCCGACGTCATCGCCGACACCTTCGCGACCGACCATCACAAGATCCACATCGGCACCGAACGGCTGCTGCCCGCGGTGCCCGACGCCATCGCCGCCATGGGCGAACCGATGGTCAGTCACGACTGCGTCGCCTTCTATCTTCTGTCGCAAGAGGTCAGCAAATCGATCAAGGTGGTGCAGTCCGGTCAGGGCGCCGACGAGATCCTCGGCGGATACAGCTGGTATCCGCCGCTCGCGGACACCGCGCGCAGCGAGACCACCAAGGCGTACGCGAACGTCTTCTTCGACCGTTCTCACGCCGAGATCGGCGCACTCCTCAACGAGCCGTACCACGTCGGGGATAACGATTACGACCCGAGTTGGGAATTCGTGGCGGCCCACCAGGCCGCCCCCGGCGCCGATTCGGCGGTCGACGCAGCGCTGCGCATCGACACCACCATCATGCTCGTCGACGACCCGGTGAAGCGCGTCGACACCATGACGATGGCGTGGGGCCTGGAAGCACGTGTGCCCTTCCTCGACCACGAGTTCGTCGAGTTGGCCGCGACCTGCCCGCCCGCCCTCAAACTCGCCCACGGCGGCAAGGGCGTTCTCAAAGAGGCCAGTCGCGCGCTGCTGCCGTCGGCGGTGATCGACCGCACTAAGGGCTATTTCCCGGTTCCCGGCATCCGTCACCTCGAGGGCGGGATCTTCGACCTCGTCGCCGACACCCTCAACTCACAGGCCGCCCGCGATCGGGGACTCTACCGGCAGACCGCGCTCGATCGGCTCTTCGCCGATCCCAACGGGTTCCGAACGCCGTTGGGCGGCAACGAACTCTGGCAGGTGGCACTCCTGGAGATGTGGCTGCAGACCATGGAGTCCGGTACCGCATGAGCCTGGCCACCGACTCCGACGACTCCGCCCTGTCGCCGGTACGTTTCGACGAACGCAGTTGGCACACCTATGCGCCGTCGGTATCGCCGGACGGCAGCGCGTTCGCCTACATCGTCGACGACGGCACAGGCTATCCACGGGCCGCACAGCGATCACTGTCGCGGGGCGGCGTCGGCGAATTGCGGTGGGTCCGCATCCCGGCGAGCGGCCCGGTCCGAAAGCTCGTGCACTCCACCGACGGTCGCTGGCTGGCCGTCGAGATCGCCCCCGGTGGCGGCGAGCACCACCAGGTGTGGGTCGTCACCACCAACCCCGACGACGACATCGCACACCGCGTCGGCGCCGTGCGCACCGACGGCGATCCCGGCCGGCCCACCCGCGTGGCCTCCGGGCGTTCATTCGGCACCGTCACCCTCGTCGGCTGGGACACCGACTGGGTTCTGCTCACCGCAACAGAACTCGACGGCACCGCGCATGCCCTCCGCGTCCACCCCGGGACGGGCACCGTGATGACCCTCGACGTCCGCGTCGGCGGCGCGCTGATCGACTCGTGGAAGGGCGCAACGCTTCTGCGCGTCGGCCCGCGTGGCTATCGCGACATGCTGTTGATCCGGCGTCCTCTCGAGGAGCCCGACGCCGAGGCGACGATCATGACGCCACTGCTGCCCAACGATCCGGGTTCGGTCACCGACGACGGCTACATCCTCGACCAGGGTTACGATCACCCGTCGCTCGTCTTCGTCGGACCGCCCCAGGATTCCGAACGCGACCTCGATTCCGTTCAGGCACTGGTGCTCAGCGATTTCGACGCCAAGTTCCCGCGCCTGCTCGGCGTCGAGGTGGGTGCCGACGGCAAACGGTTCCGGGTCCTCGCCGAGCGGCCCGACGCCGGTCTCGACGAATTCGCCGTGTCGCACAACCAGTCGACGGTGGCATTGCTGTGGAATGTGCGCGGGCGCAGCGAGTTACAGATTCTGACCCTGCCCGACCAGACCCTGCACACGCCGATCCCGCTGCCCGGCGAGGTCGGTGCCAACCTGTCCATCAGTGCGGCCGGAACCCTGGTGGCACTGACGGTGTCGAGCCCACAGCATTCGGCGCTGGTGCATCTGGTGAACACCTCGACCGGCGAGGTGACAGCCGTGCGCGACGATGTGGTGATCAGCGGCGGTCCGTCGACAGCGCTGCGAGGCGAACGCGTCGAGTTCTCCGCGCGAGACGGAATGCCGTTGTCGGGCTGGCTCTATCGAGCACACCTCGAGGATGGATCACCGCCGCCGTGCCTGATCTACTTCCACGGCGGTCCCGAAGCGGAGACCCGGCCCGACTACCAGTTTCTGTTCGGCCCTCTCGTCGACGCCGGGATCAGCGTGTTCGCACCCAACGTGCGCGGCTCAGGGGGCTCGGGCCGTCTGTTCTCGCACGCGGACGATCGGTACGGGCGCTACGCCGGCATCGACGACGCCGCAGACTGCGCTCAGTTCTTGTGCGACAACAAGATCGCCGACCCGGAGTCGGTGTACTGCGGAGGCCGCTCCTACGGCGGCTACCTCACGCTGGCCTGCCTCACCTTTCACCCCGGGGTCTTCGCCGCCGGGATCGCCATCTGCGGCATGAGTGACCTCGAGTCGTTCTTCCGCAACACCGAGCCGTGGATCGCCGTTGCCGCCTACACCAAGTACGGCCACCCGGAATCCGACCGCGAGTTGCTGGCCGATCTGTCTCCGATCCATCGGATCGCCGAGGTGCGCGCTCCGCTCCTCGTCGTCCACGGCGCTCACGACACCAACGTGCCGGTCAGCGAGTCCCAGCAGATCGTGAACGAACTGCGTGCCCTCGGCGCCACCGCGAAGATGCTCATGTTCGACGACGAGGGCCACGAGATCGTCAAGCGGCACAACCAACAACGTATGACCCAGGCGATCGCGGACTGGATTCACGGTCACCCGACCCGCTCGCAAGCGCACACCGCGCTGCCCGTGCGGTGGAGCGGCTGATCCGATGAGTCGCCGAAACCCGAATCGCCTGGTGGCTCAGCTCGTCGAAACCCGTTCCGGCAGTTCGCGAACCGATGTTCTCGAAGAGCTACGCCGGCTGATCTTGTCCGGTGCGGCCGCACCCGGAACCCAGATCCCGCCCGGCGAGGTCGCCGACGCCCTGTCGGTCAGTCCGATACCGGTGCGCGAGGCGCTCAAGACCCTCGTCGGCGAGGGACTGGTGGTTCACCAACCCAACGCCGGATATCGCGTGAGTCAGTTGTCGGTGCACGAGTTGCGCGAGATCTATTTCGTGCGTGGCGTTCTCGAGCAGGCAGCACTCGCGCGTTCGGTCGGCAACATCACCGACGCCGATCTCGACGCCGCCCGCAGGCATCACGCCGATCTCCTCACCGCGGTTCGCTTCAGCGACGGCAAGTCCTTCCACGACATCTCGCGCGAGTTCCATCGCTGCCTCGCGATCCCGTGCGGCATGCCGCGCCTGCTCAACATGTTCGAGGCCACCTGGAATCTGACCGAACCGTTCCAGGTCATGCGCTCGGTCACCGTCGAGACCCAGAATCTCCTCAACGACGACCACGCCGCACTGCTCGACGCCTTCGCGGAGCGCGACACCGCGAACGTGCTCGAGGTCGCGCGCATCCACCATGCGCGGTTGGAAGGCGCGATCATCGAAACCGCCGAGCGACTCGGCGTCCGCCCCGACTGAACTGCGAGCCGAAGCCACCGCCGGCCCAGAAAGATGTACCCAGAAAAGATATACCCGGGAAGATATATCGGTCTGTTCATTCCTCGGTAACAAAGCATTCCTACGTTGTTTGCAGCGGTAAATTCCATCGCCACAACAAGGACCTGCCCCCGAGGAGACCCCCATGTCGGCACCGACATCCGACAGTGCACCCGCGGCGCATCACAGCGCCGCGGGCGAAAGCGTCATCAAACCCGACTACGATCCCGCACTCACCAACGAGGATCTCGCGCCACTGAAGGAACAGAAGTGGACGTGGTACAACATCTTCGCCTTCTGGATGTCCGACGTACACAGCGTCGGCGGATACGTGTTCGCCGGCAGCCTGTTCGCACTGGGCATCGCTGCATGGCAGGTGCTCATCGTGCTGCTCGTCGGCATCATCGCGGTCAACCTGCTGTGTAACCTCGTCGCGAAACCGTCGCAGCAGGCCGGTGTCCCCTACCCGGTGACCACGCGCGTCGCCTTCGGCATCAAGGGCGCCAACATCCCGGCGATCATCCGCGGTCTCATCGCGGTGGTCTGGTACGGCATCCAAACCTACCTCGCGTCGGTCGCCTTCGGTCTGCTCGCGCTGAAGTTCTGGCCCTCGCTGGAACAGTATGGCGAGGATGGCTCACACTTCTTCCTCGGTCTGTCCGTCGTGGGCTGGGCCGGCTTCATCCTCATGTGGATCCTGCAGGCGTTCGTGTTCTGGAACGGCATGGACACCATCCGCAAGTTCATCGACTTCTGCGGTCCCGCAGTCTATGTCGTGATGATCGCACTGGCCGGCTACCTCATCGTCAAGGCCGGCTGGAGCAATGTGCACTTCGACCTGTCCGAAGGCCCCGGCAAGACCGGCTGGGCGTCGATCACGGCCATGATCAGTGCCTTCGCGCTCGTCGTGTCGTACTTCTCCGGTCCGATGCTCAACTTCGGTGACTTCTCGCGCTACGGCAAGAGTTTCGCCGAGGTCAAGAAGGGCAACTTCTGGGGTCTGCCGGTCAACTTCCTGTTCTTCTCGATCCTCGTCGTCTGCACCGTGTCGGCTGCCGCCACCGTGATCGGCCGTGACCCGGAGACCGGCAAGTTCATCACCGACCCGGTGCACATCGTCGACAAGATCGACAACACCACCGCGGCCGTCCTCGGCGTGCTCACCTTCGCGATCGCCACCATCGGCATCAACATCGTCGCCAACTTCGTGTCGCCAGCATTCGACTTCTCCAACGTCGCACCGACCAAGATCTCTTGGCGCACAGGCGGAATGATCGCGGCAGTCGGTTCGGTCCTCATCACCCCGTGGAACCTGTTCAACAACCCCACCGCCATCCACTACACAATGGACACGCTGGGCGCGGTGATCGGCCCGCTGTTCGGCATCCTCATCGTCGACTTCTACCTCGTCAAGAAGCAGAAAATCGTGGTCGACGACCTGTTCAGCAGCAAGCCGGAGGGCACCTACTTCTACCGCAACGGCTGGAACCCGGTGGCCGTCATCACCGTGATCGCCGCGTCCCTGCTGCCGATCTCGTTCGTCATCTGGGGCACCGTGTACCAAGCGAGCTTCACCTGGTTCATGGGTGCGGGCGCCGGTGCCGTGATCTATTGGGCCGGAATGAAGTTCGCTCCGGCCTCGTTCATCTACGGGGCCCCGAAGGCCACCGCCACCTCCGACATCGAGGTCGCCGCCGACGGCACACCGATGCCGGCAACCTCGATGACCGACACGGTGAGGACCGGCGAAGGCGCGGAGGCCGACACACGGACCGTCGAGGCCGAGGTACCCACCACCTCGTCATGAGTCGGCTGTCATGAGATTCTGTGTCATCAACCCGAATACGACGGCGGCGATGACCGCGGTGATCTCGGCGGCGGCGCGCTCTGTGGCGCGACCCGACGGCGAGATCGTCGCGATCACGTCCCCGATGGGACCGGCCTCCATCGAGAGTCATTACGACGAGGCACTGGCCGTGCCGGGGGTGCTCCGCGCGATCGCGGACAACCCCGGCATGGACGGGTACCTGCTCGCCTGCTTCGGCGACCCAGGACTCGACGCCGCCCGCGAGATCGCCGACGCACCTGTCCTCGGGATCGCCGAGGCCGCATTCCATCTCGCGGCGCCGCTCGGTCGCGGATTCTCGGTCGTCACCACCCTCGGCCGGACGGTCGGACGCGCTGATGATCTGGTGCGGCACTATGGTTTTGCACGACAGTGCCTGGGCATCCACGCGTGCGAGGTCCGGGTGCTCGAACTCGAGTCCAACCCGGACATCGCCGACATCCTGGTCAAGTCATGCCGCGAGGCGTTGCTGACCGACGGCTCGGACGCGATTGTCCTCGGTTGCGCCGGCATGGCCGACCTCGCAAGCCACATCAGCAACGAGATCGGCGCCCCCGTGATCGATGGCGTAGCTGCGGGTGTAGGGATGCTGTCGGCCATGGCGGCCATGGGCCTGCACACCGGTACCGCGTCCGGCGAATTCGCACCACCACCCCCGAAGACCTACACCGGCCCGCTCATCGACTTCGGCCCCCCACTGCGTTGACCGTGCGGCCCCAAACCGTTGACCGTGCATCGCAATTCGTTGACCGTGCGTCGAACCCGCCGTCAGGCGCTGACGTCGAGGTTCGCGATGACCTTGGTCGGTTCGATCCAGACAGCCAACTCGCCGGGCACACCGTTGCGGGCGCCGAACTCGTCGGCGCGGTCGTCACCCATGTATCGGGCACCGCACAACGTCGCGATCCGACGCACTTCACCGAGGTCTTCGCTGACGACCGCACGTCCCTGCACTTGTACGAACGCGAACGGCGGCGCGGGTAGGTCGACCGACAACGTGACCCGCGGATCACGCAGCACTGCACGACCTTTGGCTGTCGTCGCCCCGGTGTTGAAGGCGATTCGATCGCCGTCGAGAACAAACCACACCGGCGCGACGAGCGGTCGGCCGTCGGACGCGGTGAACGCGAGATGCCCGGTGCGGGTCCCGTCGCTCAGGAACGTGCGCACATCGGGGTCATGGAGATCTGCGGCCGCCATCACTCCACGGTACCCGCCAGCAGCGCACCGATGCGACACGCCATCATCATGATGGTGGCGTGTGGTCCGCTGCGTCCGGAGTTCGGCAGGATCGATCCGTCGACGATGCGCAGCCCCTTGGTCCCGTACACGCCACCGAGCCAGTCGGTCCGGACCCCCATCGGCATGCTGCCCCGCGCATGCTGGGAGGTGCCGAACCCGTCGGCGACCGTGATCGAACCGGGCTCGATGACCTCGGCGAACTCCGGAGAACCCAACATGTCCACCACGTCTGCCGCGGCGGACCGCAGGGCGTCGGCCATCGCCGGTTCGACGGCCCCGAAACCCACCGCGACATCGCGCCCTCGCAACCGGAGCGACGCGGGCGAACTCCGCATGGCCGCGACCCCGATCTCGGGTCCGGTCGGCTCCAGTCCTCGAATGTACGACGCGAAATCATCTCGATAACAACGGATCTCCAGCGAATCCTCAGTATGCACCACACTGGGTAGCAGCGGCCCGGGCGTCGCCGGCGAGCCACGGCGATACGTCACCGCCAGGGTGCGGTGCTCGTCGACGGCGAGTTCACGATCGAGGTCGAGTGGCCCCAGTGACGAGCGCAGCAGAATGCCTGCGGTACCGAGCGTCCCCGCGCTCAGGATCACCTCCCCCGCCGACACGGCCGTCGAACCGGCCCGCACCCCGGTGACCACCCGACCGTCCGCCACGATCAACTCGTCCACGTCGCATTTCGTCACGACCCGAAGATTCGGACGCGTCAACGCGGGACGCACGTATGCCTCGGCGGCGGTCATCCGCACGATCCCCGTCCGATTGCCCAGCACCCGGTTGACCCCGACCACGGGCCATCGATCCGCAACCGCGCGCACCGGCACGCGCGACGACCAGTACTCCTCGAAAGCGGATGCGGCATCACCCAATTCATCGTCAGAGACCGGTTCGACGCCCATCGTGCCGCCCGGTGCATCGAGTTCGGCATAGGCGGCCGCGATGTGGTCGATCTCCCACCCCGTCGGCCAGTCGGCGAAGTCGTCGGGATGCCACCGCATGAAGTAACCGCCGTTGACTGCCGACGAGCCACCCAACCCGCTGCCGCGCACGACCCCCAGGCCCTCGCTGTCATGCTGGACGGCAAACGCTGCCCCCGGTTCGATGGGAAGCCGCCGCACGTCGCGGATCTCGACGCCGGGCCAGTCGGCGGGTCCACGTTCGAGGACCACCACCGAGCGTTCGGGATCGCGCGAGAGCCGCTCCGCGAGTACGCATCCGGCACTTCCGGCGCCGACGATCACCACGTCCGCCCCGCGAGGGAGATCAGGGGTCGCCACGGTTATGGGCGCAGCACAGGGCGGAGCGCCCCGACGTCACGACGCTCGACGACGCCCTGCCACAAGCCTGCCCCATAGGCGAGGTCGTCGAGGCGGTGCATCAGCATGTACTTGACCGGGCCGAGCGTCGGTGTCGCGGGATCGGCGATCACCTGCCGCACCCAGGAGACGGCCCCCTCGGCGATCGCCACCTCGATCGCGAGTTTGCGGAATCGGGCGGAGATGATCGCCAGGATCAGCGCGACCGGCCAATAGTGCCGACAGATCGCGCCAGCCGCCTGCAGCAGACCGAATCCGGCGGCGCGGCCGGTCATCTGGGCGGCGACGAGCGGCGCCTGCGGCAAATCGCCGAGACGACGCCGCAACCGAAAGGCGACCTGCGCCAGAATGATCATGGCCAGCGCCGTGCCGATCTTGGTTCGCGTGAGCAGCGCGCCGACCGCGACGGCCATCGGGATCGACATCACGACCGGGGCCGCGCGGTTGCCGTGAAGTTCGGCCAGCCGCGCCGCTCCGGTGCCGTAGTAGCGGCGACGCGACAGCACCGAGCGAAGATCGGTGCGGTGGTCGTGCGACACCCGCGCCACCGGGTCGTAGCGAATCCGCCATCCCGCCTCGTGCATACGCCAACACACATCGACGTCCTCGGCGACCCGGAGCGACTCGTCGAATCCGCAGAACACGTTGCGGCGCACCACCATTGCCGCACTGGGCACATATGCGACGGGAGTCGACGGCACCACCGCGGCCTCGTCGGGGCCCATGTCGAGCGACGACCAGCCGTTCTCGTACCGCTCGGCGAGACCCGGCCCGGAGTCGTTCCCATGCGCCTGCGACCAGTTCAAACCCACGATGCGCGGCGCCACCACGGCGACCGACGGATCGGAGAAGTGCCCGAGCAGCACGGTCAGCCAGTCGGCACTGGGCACCACATCGGAATCGAGGAACGCAACGAATTCGGTGGTCGCCATCGCGGCGCCGACGTTGCGCGCGGCCGACGGTCCGCGGTTGCGCTCAGACCGGATGACCTTGACCGCCGGATCGTTCACGACGATCGGGGTGCGCGATCCATCGTCGACGACGATGACCGGTGTTCCGCTGACCGCGGCGAGCAGCCGGTCGACGCCGGCCTGGTTGTCGCGGACCGGGACGACGATGGTGACCTCATGCGCCTGCGGTCCGAACATCGGCCGCGGGTTGGCGATTCCGGAATCGAGCAGGGATCGGGCCAGGCGACGGGTTGCGTTGTCGCACACCGCTATCCGACCGTCGTCCGACGTCATCCCCAACGCCGCGTCGGACATGCGCAGCAATCGCGTCGGCGAACCGCCCACGAGATAGCGGAGGTCGCCGTGACGTGCGCAGCGCATGTCGATCTGCACCTGGAAGCCGTCCGGCAGGCAGGTCTGAGCCGGCGCCGCCTCGATCGACTGCTCGACGGCGGTCATCTCAGGCGCCCGTCGTCGGCGACCTGCCAGGCATCGACGGCCGCACTGCACACCTCGACCATCGCGTCGAGCAACCGGCCACCTTCGGCAGCGGTGGCATCGCTCGGATCGCCGAGCACCCCATTGGGGCTGACCGCGGCCACTCCACCCTCCCGCATGGCCGGCAGGAGCGTGGCCACCGCAGCACAGTTGCCCGGTTCGCTGCGGTCAGACCGGACGAGTTCCGGCGAAAGATGCAGCAGCGCAGATGTTTCGGTGAATCCGGCGTGCGCGTCGGCACTCGGGAACGCGCACGGGAACCACGCTACGTCACGCCCCTCGTAGCGGAGCCTGGCGACCGCGGACCGCAGCGTCGGCCCGTTGCCACCATGTCCGTTGACGAAGAGAAGCCGGTCGGCCCACCGGCATGCGCTGCGCCCGTATTCCAACAACACCTGATACAAAGCCTCGTGGCCGATCGAGATCGTGCCGGCAAAACCCTCGTGCTCACCGCTGGCGCCGTAGGCGAGTTCGGGGGCACGAAACACCGTTCCGGATTCGGCGTGCACGCGCGCGGTGACCGCCGACGCGATACGGGTGTCGGTGTCGAGCGGAAGGTGCGGACCGTGCTGCTCGAGGGCCCCGAGCGGAACCAGCAGCGTGATGGACGGTCCGAGATCTGGCCAACTCT
The DNA here is from genome assembly GCF_022513585.1 of Gordonia gummivorans. Lineage (GTDB taxonomy): Bacteria > Actinomycetota > Actinomycetes > Mycobacteriales > Mycobacteriaceae > Gordonia. Next base: position 13,565 of record NZ_JAKWBF010000029.1, on the reverse strand, counting down.
GTTGCCCCAACGCCGACGGTCCCGTCATTCGATCCATGCTAGCGAGACGCTGGTTGGGGCGGAACCGCGTCGCGACAAAAAGTGTGCCCGATTCCGGACTTGAGCCGATCCGCCAACCCACATCCGGACCACTTTGACGAGCGTTCGATCGGTTGTGGGATGCTATGTCACAGCGTGACGCCCGACACAGCGGGCACGAGATGGGGAGCGAGAGGACACTATGACGACGCCGGCACCGCACCACAGCGGAAAGAACGGACCGCTCAGCGCAATCCGGGTGATCGAATTCGCCGGGATCGGACCGGGCCCGCACGCGGCCATGATGCTGGCCGACCTGGGCGCCGACGTGATCCGGGTCCAGCGCCCCGGCTCGCTGCCCCAGGAGGGACGCAACGCGGACGCGCTGCTGCGCGGGCGCCGCGTGGTGGAGGCAAACCTCAAGGACCCGGCAGATCGGGAGACCATCCTCGGCCTGGTCGCCAAGGCTGACGTCATCATCGAGGGTTTTCGCCCGGGGGTCATGGAACGCCTCGGCTTTGGTCCCGCCGACCTCGAAGCCGTCAATTCGGGTCTCGTCTACGGCCGCATGACCGGCTGGGGGCAGGACGGTCCGCGGGCCAATCTCGCCGGACATGACATCAACTACATCTCTCTCACCGGGATGCTGCACGCGATCGGCCGCAAGGGCGAACGGCCCGTTCCGCCGTTGAACCTCGCCGGCGACTTCGGCGGCGGATCGATGTTCCTCGTCATGGGTGTGCTCGCGGCCCTCCTCGAACGCCAGACGTCGGGCCGCGGACAGGTGGTCGACGCCGCCATGGTCGACGGCGCTTCCGTTCTGGGCCAGATGATGTGGGCCTTCCGCGGCACCGGCTTGTGGAGCGACGTGCGCGGCGTCAACCTGCTCGACACCGGCGCACCGTACTACGAGGTGTACGAGACCTCCGACGGCAAGTACATGGCCGTGGGCGCGATCGAACCGCAGTTCTATGCGGAGTTGCTCAAGGGTCTCGGCCTCGACGGCGCCGACCTGCCCGACCAGAACGACATCGCCAACTGGGGCAAGCTCAAGGACGTCTTCACCGAGACCTTCAAGTCGCGCACGCGCGACGAGTGGGCCAAGATCTTCGACGGCACCGATGCCTGCACGTCCCCTGTGCTCACCTTCGCCGAGGCGCCCGAGGACGCGCACATGGCGGCGCGGTCGAATCTCGTGGAGATCGACGGCGTGGTGCAGGCGCAGGTCGCCCCGCGATTCTCCCGTACCCAGCCGGAGACCCCGCAGGGGCCCACCCGCACCGCGACCGACCCGTCGACCCTCTGGGCGGACTGAGCACTCCGTCGGCTCGGCCCACCCGAGGCATCCCCGCCGGCTGGGTGCGAGGAGAGTGGTCGCAGTCGCGAGGACTGGGGAGATTCAGTCGACGGTCAGTATGATCCTGGGCTGCCTTGAATGCCGCTGCCGCCGCGATCATTTGGTGTGAACTCGGGTCGTGCGCAAGCCCGGAAGCAACCGCCAAGAGTAGGGAGCGGGTGGGACTCTTCGGATCAGCGGCCCATCGTCGGCCTTGCCGACGATCGTGGAGGCGGGAAGAGCGAGCCCGTCCGGAACGGTCCGCGTGAGAGGTCTCCGAGGGCATCTTTCCCTCGGAGGCACGTCACGGCGACCGTTTCGGACATGATGTCGATCGGCCGTCTATCTGGCTCGGCATAGGCACCATCGGCCTGCAGGTCCATCCCCAAGAAAGTAGGGGAAGAAACTCTTCCCCTACCCTTGGAGTCCTCCCCGCGAATTTTCCGGGGGACGACTCCAAACTTCGCGGAAGAAACTTCCTCCCCTAGTTTTGGTGGGTCGGCCGCGGGGGCGGCGGCGGTCCACTCAGACCTTGGAGTGCCCCATGTCGATCTGGAACTCGGCACCGGTGATCGCCTTGGCGCCGTCGGAGGCGAGGTAGAGCACGGCGTCGGAGATCTCGTCGGTGGAGGCCACCGGGTGATAGTCCAGCATCGACGGGAAATACCGCTCCGCCCAAGGGGTCTCGAACGCCTTGAGCGCTTCGGTGTCGGCCACTCCCATCGGGGTGTCGACGGCATACGGGTGGATCGAGTTGACGCGGATGCGGTAGCGGCCGAGTTCTTTGGCGGCGGTCTGGGCGAGTCCGCGGACGCCGTACTTGGATGCCGCGTACGACGCCTGCAGCGGCATCGCCTTGAGGCCGGCAACCGAACTGATGACGGTGATCGACCCCCCATTGCGCGCCTCGATCATGCCCGGGATGGTCGCCTTCAGGGTCTTCCACGTGCCGACGAGATTGACGTCGACGACGTCGGTGAACTGCTCCTCGGTCAGTTCCCACACCGCACCCCAGGTGAGGATACCGGCGTTGGCGACGACGTGATCGATCCGCCCGAACTGCTCCAAGGCGTCGGCCACCAGTTGCTGCTGGAAGGCCAGGTCGCGTGTATCGCCTTGTCGGGCAAGGATCTTGCCGCCGACGCCTTCGACCAGACTGACGGTCTCGGCCAACTCGTCGGCCGACGCGGCCGGGTAGGTGGCGTGGTCGATCACCGGCCCGGCGATGTCGAGACCGACGATCGCCGCGCCTTCACGTGCAAAACGAATCGCGTGATTACGGCCCTGACCGCGCGCCAGGCCGGTGATGTAGACGACCTTGCCGTCGAACTGTCCCATGCCAGAACTGTAACACGTTCTAGTTCTGGCGGAAGGCCGGTTTCCCTCAGGCGTGACCGAACGAACGGGTGAAGTCGTCGGGGATGATCAGGTCGTCGCGCGACAACTCGTGAACGCTCTTGTGGCCCAAGCCCATCACCACTCCGTCGAGGCCCATGCGGAGCAGGTCGAGGACGTTCTCGACGCCGGCCTGGCCGTTCGCGGCGAGCCCCCACAGGTAGGCGCGGCCGACCATCACCGCACGCGCACCGAGGGCGAGTGCCTTCGCGACGTCGCTGCCGCGTCGGATGCCGCCGTCGAGCAGCACCTCGATGTCGTTGCCCACCGCGTCGGCGATGTCGGGCAGCAGACGGATCGTCGCCGGGGTGCCGTCGAGGTTGTTGCCGCCGTGATTGGACACCGAGAGCGCCGTCGCGCCGATGTCGACCGCACGCTTGGCATCGTCGAGACGCGTGATGCCCTTGACCATGAACGGGCCGTCGCCCCACTGTTCACGCAGCCATGCCAGGTCTTCCCACGTCGGCGGAGGAGTACCCATCCATTCGCCGTACGCGCCGAAGAACGTCGGACCGGGCACGCCCTGCGGCGTCAGGTTGGGTGCGGTGAGATCCGGGATGGTCACCTTGCCACCCTTGACCCAGTCGAGCGCATAGCGCGGCTTCACCGCGATCTCCGGCGCCAGACGCAGCAGTGCCTTGAAGTCGACCTTCTCGGGGATCTCCGGGCTGCCCCAGTCACGTCCGATGTTGAACACCCAGTCGGTGGTGACGATGATGCCCTTGGCGCCCGCGGCCCGTGCGCGCTCCACACGAGCTGCCATGTCCTCGCGCGAGCCGAGCCAGTAGAGCTGGAAGAGGATCTTGTCGTTGACCGCGGTCACCTCCTCGATGGGGTGCGACGCGAAGCTCGACAGCCCCATCGCGGTACCGCGCGCTGCGGCGGCCCGCGCAACCGCGACCTCCCCGTCCGGATCGACGGCCTGCACACCCGTCGGTGAGATCATCACCGGGAACGAGAGTTCCTGTCCCAGTACCGAAGTGGACAGATCACGATCCGGCTGCGCGCCGACCACATGCGGGGCCCATTGCAGTTCGCCAAAAGCGTTGACGTTGTCGCCCAACGTCACACCGGCCTGTGTGCCGGCGATCAGCGACGCGTACACCGACTTCGGCAGCCGCTTCTTGGCCCGACGCTGGGCCTCGGTGACGGTCTCGAACCAGGGATTTCTTGCCCAGGGGTTGGCAGCCATAACTCAGGTTCCTACTCAATCTTCATCTCGGCGGCCGCGTTAGGGCGGCCGGTGACGCTGGTGTGGGATTGCGCCAGCTCGCTCTTACATTCCGGCGGGCGAGAACCCGGCCAGCGGGTTCTCGTCGCAGCTCTTGGACGGCGGTGCGCCGATCGGCAGCAGCACCCCGTCGGACTTGCGGGTCATCAACGTCAGCGGAGTGCCGCGCGAATGATCCTTGTTGGCAGTGGGTTTGGTGCGGTCACCGGCCAGCAGCTGCTCGCCGTAGCCCTGCACGCACTCCGGGTCGGGCCCGGCGAGCGGGAGTCCGGTGAAGAACTTGGCCGCCATGCAACCGCCCCGGCAGGCGTCGAAGTGCGCGCACTTGGTGCAGGCACCGGCGTTCTGCGGTTCGCGCAGTTCGGTGAACAGGTCCGAGCGCTGCCAGATCTCCTGGAAGCCGCCGTCGCTGAGGATGTTTCCGGCGAGGAAGTTCTCGTGGATCGCGAACGGGCATGCGTAGACGTCGCCGACCGGGTCGATCAGACACACGACGCGACCGGCTCCGCACAGGTTCAGTCCGGGCAGGCCGCTGCCGCCTCCGGTCGAGAAGGCCGAGAGATGGAAGAACGAGTCGCCGGTGAGGACCCGATCACCATGCGCGACAAGCCAGTTGTACAGTTCGCGCTGCTGCTGCGGCAGTGGGTGCAGGTCGTCCCAGACGTCGGCGCCGCGACCCGACGGCCGCAGACGCGTGATGCGCAGCGTCGCGTTGTAGCGGTCGGCGAGCGCCTTGAACTCGTCGAGCTGCGCGACGTTCTGCCGCGTCATGACGACGCTGATCTTCGCATCCTTGAACCCTGCCTCGTGCAGGTTCTCCAGCGCGCGGACGGCCATGTCGAAGGAACCGGGGCCGCGCACCGCGTCGTTGACCTCGGCGGTCGCGCCGTCGAGCGAGATCTGCACGTCGACGTAGTCGGAGGCGGCCAGCCGTGCGGCCACCTTCTTGTCGATGCGCAGCCCGTTGGTGGAGAACTTGACACCGACCTGATGGCTGGTCGCGTAGTCGACGAGCTCCCAGAAGTCCGGTCGCACAGTCGGTTCGCCACCGCCGATGTTCACGTAGAACACCTGCATCCGCTGCAACTCGTCGATGATCGCCTTGCACTGCTCGGTGGACAGCTCGCGCGGATCGCGCTTGCCCGACGACGACAGGCAGTGCACGCACGCCAGGTTGCAGGCGTAGGTCAACTCCCACGTCAGACAGATCGGCGCGTCGAGTCCGCGTTCGAACTGGTCGACGAGGCGTCCCACCTTGGGCGGTGCGGACTGTTCGGGGGCCACGAGTGCGGTTGTGGCGGGCGGCATCTCGAGCGTGGTCATCGCGGCGAGTCCTCCTGGTACTGGGCTGTCGGGGTGGGCTGTGGGTGTTGCGAGTCGGTCAGACGGTGCGGCGGATGATCATCCCGGACTCCGCGAGCGCCCCGAGCGCCTGCAGGTACAGAGGACGCTGCGCCGGGGTGATCCCGGCGGCGAGCATCGCCGCCTCGGCACTGTCGACGTCACGCAGGGACTGCACGATGTCGACGACCGTGAGGTTCTTCAGGAACGAGAGCTTGCGCGTACCGAAGTGGTACAGCAGCGCCCCGAAGGGTTCCGGCCGCAGCGCGACTTTGGGATTGAGTTCCCACGCGTCGAGAGTGTCGAATACTGGAGCGTCTGGGGCATCCGCGCCCCCGGCGACCGCGCTGCGATCGCCGGGAGCGGGATTCGATGTCGGGGCTGACATCAGTAGACCCCGCACATCCCGTCGATCGACACTTCTTCGACGAGGGATTCGCCCACGAGTTCGGTCTCGGCATCTGCGGGCACCGAGAACTCCTGCGCGGACTTGGCTGACTGATCGGCCATGATCCAGACCTCCTGATAATCGAGTAGTGATGTGGATCACCGCATACTATAATGGCACTCGGTGCAAGAAACCAGCCCAGACCGGAAACTACCCAGACGGACAGGTGCTCGATGACCCGATCCGACAGCCCCGCCACCGTCGGACGCAGGACGCCCGCCGGTCGCCGACCGCTGACGTCGCGTGCGCAGATCAGTGCGATTGCCATCGACCTGTTCGCCGAACGGGGCTTCGACGAGACCAGCGTCGACGACATCGCCGAGGCGGCCGGCATCGCCCGCCGCACCCTGTTTCGCTACTACCCGTCGAAGAACGCCGTCCCCTGGGGCGACTTCGACGCCCACCTCGACGAGATGCGCGCCCTGCTCGCGCACATCCCCACCGAATTGCCCATCGCCGACGCGCTTCTCGAGGCCCTGGTGTCGTTCAACCGGGTCCCACCGGCTGAACAGGACAGCCATCGCCGCCGTATGGCATTGCTGCTCGGCGTCCCGGCCCTGCAAGCACATTCGATGCTGATGTACGCGGACTGGCGTCACGTCATCGCCGAGTTCTGCGCCACCCGCCTCGGCGTCTCCGAGCACGATCATCTCCCGCAGACCATCGGCTGGCTGTGTCTGGGCGCCGCACTGGCCGCCTACGAGCAATGGCTCGCCGATCCGAACTCCGACCTGGAGAGACTCATCGCCGAAGGCGGACGTACCCTGGCCCAAGGAGTGGGCGCCCTGTCGTGACCGCGCGGCATGGACTAGACTCGAATTAGAACATGTTCTAGTTTCTTCTCATGAGTGCGGAGAAATGGTGAGATGACCGACCTGACAACCCACGGCTCACGCAGCGTGATCCTGACCGTCGCCGAGGTCATCGACGAGACGGACGACGCGAAATCCATCGTGTTCGACCTCCCGGACACGGCGTCGGACCAGTTCGTCGCGTACAAGCCCGGACAATTCCTCACCCTGCGTATCCCGAGCGACCAGACGGGTTCGGTCGCCCGGTGCTACTCCCTCGCGTCGTCGCCGTCGACCGACAAACTTCCGAAGGTCACCGTCAAGCGCACCGTGGACGGCTACGGATCGAACTGGGTCTGCGACAACCTCACTGCCGGCTCGCAGATGGAGGTACTGCCCCCGTCGGGCGTGTTCACCCCGAAGACCTTCGACGAGCCGCTGCTGCTGATCGCCGCCGGAAGCGGTGTGACGCCGGTGATGTCGATCCTCAAGACGGCGCTCGCCACCAGCGACTCGCCAGTTGTGTTCTTCTACGCCAACCGCACCGCCGACGACGTCATCTTCGCCGCCGAATTGCGCTCGCTCGCCGAAGCGCACGCCGACCGTCTGACCCTGATCCACTGGCTGGAAACGCTGCAGGGCCTGCCCTCCGCACGCGCCCTGGCAACGCTGTTCGGTCCGTTCGCCGACAAGCATGTCGCCTACATCTGCGGCCCGGGACCGTTCATGGATGCCGTGCACAAGGGGCTGGCCGACGCGGCTTTCCCGCACCACAACGTGCACACCGAGGTCTACAACTCGCTGTCGGGAGATCCGTTTGCCGACGTCGTCCTCGACGAGGTGTCCGAGGACGAGCAAGCCGAGGCGGCCACCGTCGACGTCGATCTCGACGGCGAGACCCACACGCTGAGTTGGCCCCGCAAACGCACACTCATCGACATCATGCTGGCCGCAGGCCTCGACGCCCCCTACTCGTGCCAAGAGGGCGAGTGTGGCTCGTGTGCGTGCACCCTCACGGAGGGTACGGTCGAGATGGACAATCCGGGAGCGCTGGATCCGGAGGACATCGAGGACGGTTACATCCTGGGCTGCCAGGCACGCCCCACCTCTGATTCACTCAAGATCGAATTCTGAACCAGCACAACAACTCCGGGCCGAATACGACCAGGACGGCAAACACAATGTCAGTGCTCGCACGCATCGGAAAGTACACGCCCGAACAACTGGCCCGCGCCTTGGCCGGCATGCTGATGACCATCGGGGTCCTGCATTTCGTCGCGCCCAAACCCTTCGACGAGATCATCCCCGAGGAGATCCCGGCCGACCCCCGGACACTCACCTACGCATCGGGCGTTGCCGAGGTCGCCATCGGTGCCGGTCTGCTAGCGCCGCAGACGCGCAAGGCCTCGGGCTGGTTGGCAGCCGCACTCTTTCTCGCGGTCTACCCGGCGAACATCAACATGGTGCGCCTCTGGTGGGACAAGCCGTTGCCGTACAAGGTGATTGCCATCGCCCGACTCCCCTTCCAGATCCCGATGATCGTCGCCGCGCTCAAGGTCGCACGGTCCTGAGACTTCAGCGCAACGACCGGTAGTACGTGCGCCGCTGTGGCGGCAGGTGCTCGATCGCGTAACTCAGTGCGGTCCGACCCATCTGCGCCGCATGATCCTCCAGGTAACCGGTGAGGGTGTCGGAGTCGACGCGTTTGCCGATTTCGCGCAGCATCCATCCGAAGGCCTTCTGCACCAGATCACGGCGGTCGTCGATCACCAGTGGCGCGACCGCCAGCGTCGCAGTGGCGTCGCCGTGTTTGATGAACGCGAAGGTGCCGATGATGCCGACGCGCCGCCGCCACAGATCCTGCTGCGCTGCGAGTTCGACGAGGGGTTTCCGGTCGTCGCGGGCATGCAGATATTCACCCAGAATGGGGTCCGCCGACGAGTCGACGAGGTCCCAGTTGTTCACGCGACCGCGGTCGACGGCCGCGAGGTACAGTTCGATCCACCGTTCGCGCGCGGCGTCGTCGGCGGCACGGTCGAACTCGGCGCGCAGGCAGAACAGCGCGATCAGGCGGTGCTCATGCACCGGTGACGCCAGCAGCTCGACGATGGCGTCGGCACCGATCCCCCTGAACTGCTTCGCGATTCGACGCTGCAGCGGGACCGTGAGGCCGATGAACTCGTCCCCCTCGCCGTATCCGCCGGGCTTTGCCTGGAAGAATCGCGCCGAGTTCACGGCACGCTCTGGGTCGGCCTGCGCGGCGGCCGCGGCCATCACCGCTGCCGCAGTCGCCACCGGCCGGTCATTCATCCGGCCGCTCAGATCACCTCGGAGATGGGTGTGCGGGTTTGCAGTTTCGGACGCGTCTTCATGACCGCACCGACCTTGCCCGCACCGATCACGGCGGTGAGGTACCCATCGCGGCTGTAGTAGGCGAGGAACTTCTTGCCGTCGTCGGACGCGATGTGCAGGTCGTCGTCGGCGCGCGGGCTGCCGAGAACCTGGATCTTCAGGTCGAACTGATCGCTCCAGAAGTACGGCACCGACGCGGTGACGGCATCACCGCCGACGATCTGGTGGGCGACGATCGATGCCTGCTCGACGGTGTGATTCCAATGTTCCACCCGCTTCGGCTTACCGCTGTCGTCGAGCCAGTTGGCCACGTCGCCGATCGCGAACACGTCGGCTGCGCTCGTGTGTCCGGTTGTATCACAGGCAATTCCGCCGCCATCCTCCCGTGCCGCCAGGGCAATGCCCGACCCATCGAGGTAGTCGGTGACCGGCGTCGACCCGATTCCCACGACGACGATGTCTGCTGCGAGTTCGGTGCCGTCGGAGAGCTTCACTGCGCGCACCTTCCCCGCGTCGGCGATGAGCTCCGAGACACCCACCCCCGCGTGGACGTCGATGCCGTTGTCGGTGTGCAGACGTGCGACCAGCGCGCCGATCTGCGTGCCGAGCGCTGCGGCGAGCGGCGTCTGCGCCGGTTCGACGAGGCTGACCGACAGGCCGCGGGTGAACAGACTCGCTGCAACCTCACACCCGATGAACCCGGCGCCGATCACGACTGCGGTTTGGGCCGCATCGATCTCACTGCGCAGGGCCACCGCGTCGTCGTAGGTACGCAGCAGGTGCACTCCGGCCAGATCGGGGTCGGCGCCTGGAAATGCACGGGGCGCGAGCCCGGTGGCGAGGACAAGCGTGTCGTACCGCAGAGTTTCGCTGTGCGCCGGATCGTCGGGCCGTTCGATGGTCACGGTCTTGTCGTCGGGCGCGATGGCGGTGACACGCTCACCGAGTCGCAGTTCGATGCCGTGCTCGCCGTAGAAGTCCCCCGGCTTCAGGTCGACGCGGTCGTCCTTGCCCAACAGGACGGATTTGGACAGCGGGGGGCGGTCGTAGGGTGGGTGCGCCTCGGCGCCGATGAGCGTGATCGATTCCACGTACCCGTTTGTGCGGAGGTTCTCCGCAAGACGGATCGCGCCGAGTCCGGCTCCCACCACGACCACGCCGGCCGATGATTCACTCAACAATCTCTCCTCAGCGGGTGATGTCCCATGTGTGACGTCGCTCACATGGTGATGTCACCGACCGGTTGAAGGTCGGCGAGCAGCCAATTCCCGTCGACCTTACGCATAGTCGCCCACCTTGCGGAAGGGGTTGTCCCACTCCGTTGATCGGCGCCTTGCGCGGGTGCGTCGGCACGGTGTAGCTGCTGATCGACGAACACCAGGACCCGCGCGGTGTCCCCCGGCGAACCGTGAAGTCCGACGCCGACCACACGTGCCGACACGGCAACTCCGGCCTCGATCGCACCGGCTGCGATGACCCCGTATCCGCGCGCGCGAAAATCCAGCGCGATCGGATCGGTCAGCAGCGACGCGGTGTGCCGGGTCTGATCCGCGGTGGTGCCGGGGCCGAAGTTCAGGAGCGCGGTGACGGCCGATTCGGTGGAGCGCAGGATGTCGGCCCGTTCGGTATCGGACACGCCCCGATCGGCGCGTAGAACACCGACCCACCCGGCCAGCGCCACACCAAGTGCGAGCACCACGACGATCGCTGCGTACGCCGCCCGCCTGCGCTGTTGACGAGTCAGTCGGCGCGAACCCACCAGAGAACCGTGCTTCATCTACAGGGCCCTCGCGTCGGCGACCCGCCACCCGTCGGCGGTCCGGATCATGGTGAGTGCCACGGTGATCCGCTGAGCGGTCACATCGCGGGACGGCGATGGCGCCCCGCCCCCGAGCAATGCCGGATTGGTCGCGTCGGCGACAGTGAGGACGTCTGCTCGCGCGCCGTCGGCCGGATCGTCGGGTGGGTCGCTGACGAGTCCGCTCGAAATCACCTGTCCCACACTCGGACCGGACTGCTTGCCGACCTCCGCTGCGATGGCGTCGCGCAGTCCTTCGAGCCTCTCGCGCCGCGCCCCGGCGCTCACGTCGAGCACCTTGTCGACATACGCCTGCGGATCGGCCGGATCTGCCGACAGCATGGCGACCACCGCCGCGTCGGCAGCACCGATGACCGCCGCCCGCTCGTCGTCCAGGGCGTCGGCGGACCGCACCTGCACTCCGAGGATCACCGACGCAACCATTAGCCCGACGACGACCACGACCGCGCCCGCCATCGTCATCCAGAACCAACGCGAACGACGACGCGCGCGGTCGAGGAGCGCCGGCGCAGCCTCAATGCGGGCGGTACGCGCCCCACGGGTCGCCTCCTGCACGCGCTGGATCCCGCGCTCGACGCGGACGGATGCAGCATCAGAACTCTTGTCGCTGTTGCTCATCCGACGATGTCCGCCCGGTCCAGGAGCCAGTGGTCTGCGTGTTTCACGAAGTGGGTGAGCACGGTCTGCCGGGTCGGCGCCGGGTCTGGTGCCGCCTGGGTGCGGGTCGTGACCGCAACTCGGATCAGCACCTCACCGTCCCCTTCTCCGACGCGCACCAGACCGACCGTCTCCGGGCGCCACACCACAGAGACCACGGGCTCTGTCGGCGCCCGATTCAGCTGTGCACCATAACTTTCGGTGAACTCGGGCCCCACCAGGCCACGCGCACGATCTCGGTCGGACTGCCACGTGCGCGTGTCCACCGAGAACACGTCGGCAACGATGCGTCCGGCCTGTGCTCGCAACTCGTCCCGGTTGGCCTCGACGGTGTCGTCGGCGTGGTGAGTGCGCGCGAGCACGCCGACGACGACGCCGAGCGCAACCAGCACGGCCACTGCGATCACGGTCAACAACGCGGCACGTCCGCGGGACACAACTTTCATGGCAGGTACTGCACCGCCGCGAGTTTCAGCTCACCGTCCGCAGGTGTCACCAGCACCCGGAGCCGAAACCGGCGGACCGCTTCCGCTCGCGGATCCGGTTTCGCGGATGCACGGTCGAAGGTGACCGTGGCCGCAACGAGGACCGATGCCGTGTCGTCGGCGCGGCCGGCCACTCCCGTGCCGTCGACCGACGAATGTGTCACCGTCCCGTGGGCCCGCACGAATGCGGTGTAGGCGTCGGCGGATTGGGCGAACTCGTCGTAGAACGCCCCCGTCGCCCCGGACAGAATCCGCCGCACCTGCTGCGGGTCCCGATGGTTCGGCGACAGCAACACGGACACTCGTTCGGCGGCGGCGCTCTCGAAGTCCGCGTCGGTGTAGTGATTGGACGCACGGACCCATGCCGTCACCATGACTGCGGCGAGGGCGACCGCGACCACCACACCGCCGACGACCGCGATCCACCAGACGCGGGACACCGGCGACCGCGTGCCCGCCGCGATCTCCGCTGCGTGCAGCTCGTCGACGGCCTCGGCCAACTCGCGACGAGCTGAGCGGTCCGCCGACAGGAGTTCGGAGGACTGCGACGGCATCGGGCCCTCCTGCCTCGTAGGTCCACCCCCACGTGTCGGTCGTCACACTCCACACTAGTGGTGCACGTTGTCGCACACCGACGCGACCCGACGCGGCCGTTGTCGTCTGCGACGATGTCTATGCTTGCCGTGGGTGCTTCGGTAGCGCGGCAACGGTTTCCCCGTGGCGTCGCGTTTCACACTATGGAGTTCTCAAAGGTCGTGCGCGGAGCGAACTCCGCTGTTCGGGATGGTCACCGGCGGATCTCGACACGGTGCCTCGCCCCTGGGGCTCGGTACCGGCTCGATCAGCGGCAGGGGCGCGAGATCACGTGGTCGGGTTCAGGCGGCGTTGTCGAGTCGCATGGTGCGTCGGTTGTAGGCCGGTAGTGGTCTCCTTTCGGGATCAACGGAGGCCGGCGGGACCAGCCAGGGGTGGCGGTCAGCCCCGAGGACGACGTCCCACCCGTTGTGGTGCACATCGGTATGGCAGGACGGGCAGAGTAGGCACCCGTTGTCCAGGACGGTCTTGCCGCCATCGGCGTGGTGCTTGATGTGGTGCGCGTGGGCCCAGGACGCCGGGGCTCCGCATTTGATGCAGCACCCACCGTCACGCACGATCAACGCTCGACGCAGGTGCGGTGGGAACAGTCGTAGGTTGTCGGTCATCGCGACCGGTACCCCGTCCTGATCGACGGTGATCGCGGTGACCGTCGCATCACACGTCAACAACCGGGCGGTGTCCAGGGTGACGGGTCCGGTGAACGCCATGCTCGCGAGGTCGGGGTTGTCGGCCGGCAACGTGAGCAGCACTTGATGTTTGGGCATCCCGATCAAACCATCACCAGCCGCGGCGGCGTCGAGGATGCGTTCCAACGCTTCGGAGCGGCGGCGGCCGGGCGAGCGGGCGTCGGGGGAGCCGTCGGGTTCGGGGCGGGGCGCGGCCAGGGCGTCGATCATGGTGTGCAGTTTCTCCCCGATCACCGCATCCACATCCCCACGCACCACGACCCGACCGTCACCGTCGGTGGCAACATCAAAGGTGTTGATGTCGCGGTCATCGCGAGCGGGTACCGCGGCAGGAGCATCGTCGGCGACCCGGTTGCCTAGGGTGCGGGCACGGCGGTCGATGTCGGCGGGAGTGGCGCCGGAGAAGGCT
>NZ_JAKWBF010000028.1 GCF_022513585.1 Gordonia gummivorans | reverse complement strand
AAAATGACGGCTATCTGAGACTCGCGTTACGAGTCTCAGATAGCGCCGTCAGCCGTGACGACGCAGCTGGGGACAGCGCCGATCCGGTCTACAGAGGGACATGCCGAGTATTTCGCCGCGAAGCCGACACCGGCCACCAACCATTCTGATATCCAAAGAGGACGAGACGCTGCACTCGGCAGAGGGCGCAGCCCCTTTGTCATTCCTACGAGGAGGCTAGTAATGCCAGATGTCGAGATGCGGGCGCGCTACATCTGGAACAAGCGTGAGCTGTTGCATCGCGCTCGCCAAGCGGCCGCAGTCATGGATCTCTCAATCTCGCAAGCTCGCGACGACGGTTTTCGAGCCGGCAGTCAGTGGTGGGGGGCCTACGAAATTGAGGTATGGATATCCACCAAGTTCTTCTCACACATCGTCATCCACGGCCGAACACTGAAAGTCGGTTTCAACAGTCGCCTGTACGACAAGTGTGCACTGCTACTTGATCTCGTTCGCAACCCCACCCCTAAAGTCATGAACGAACCGGCGGTAGAAGTTGAAGTAGTTTACCGCTCGACCGGTACGTCGTGGGAACGCATGAGAGAGCGCGAGGAAGCTCGCCTACAATTGCGCGATTTCAGGGAGATGAGAGAAGAATCTGACTCTCAGACAGTGGTGTATGGCGGAGGTTCCTCAGGACCATCGCGTGCGCGGCAGGGTCTCGCGTCCTTGCGTAAACGGTCGGCTGCCATGGGCATCGATTTGATGGACGGTAGCTGGGATCCTCTCACCCAACTCGTGATGGAGGCGTTCAACGGTGAAGTTCCGACGGGGCTCCCCGTATACGTTCAAACCCCTGCCGACGTTGAAAGGTGGTACAGCCATTTGCACAAGTATCTCCCAGACGGATCGCCTATTGAACAGAGTTTGGAGAAAGCAATGAACCAAAACAGGCAGATCAACGCTGCGTATTTCGGAGCACACTAGGTGTGCGATGCGGACGACGTCATGGCTCTGGTGCCGAGGTTCACGGATGTGGGCGGCTTGGTCACCCTCCATCCCCGTCACCTGCAGCAGGCGCTTGCGAACCCTGTCGGGTGACGGCGTGACTGGGAGTGGTGACAGGTACCTGAGAGTCTCTGGACTGTGGTTGCGGCGCGTTGGCGTGTGGCGGCTGCTGTCATCGGATGTGGGACTTCGCGGGTCGGCGGGTCGTCAAAGAAACTGAGTGACAGCCGATGTGAGAGTTCCCGTCCTGATTTGCGCAGCTCGGCTATTTCGGAGTCTCAGGTAGGTGTCTGTCATCGAGTCTCATCTAGGTTGTCAAAGTCTCAACTGCGTTGTCATCCGACACTGAGTGTCATCCCAAAACGTGCCAGTTGTCAATGGCGCATTTCGCCGTGGGTGATTTCGGAAGTACGCTTATCGGCACACCAGGCACAGGTCGGGAGCACCCAAGGAATGGCACGAACGACGCCGCAACGACTGAAACAGCTGGCCGCGATCATCGATCAGCTGTCAGGAGCGCCTGCGTATGTCGGCAAACAGTCCCGAGAACTCGAATCCTCCGTGACCAAGCTGGTCACCAATGCGACCCGGCAGACATTGGGACACTCGCGGTCGGAGAGGTACCGCATCGACGACCTCGCGCGCATCACCGGCGTCACCACCCGCAACATCCGTGCCTACCGCGAGCGCGGACTCCTCCCCGCCCCACACCGCGTGGGACGGGTGACGCTCTATTCGGATGCCCACGTCACCCGGCTTTCACTGATCAGCTCGATGCTCTCGCGGGGCTACCAGATCGCCCACATCGACGAGTTGCTCAGCGCCCACCAGAGTGGCCGCCAGATCTCCGACATCCTCGGACTCGAGGCCGAGTTCTCCGAGCCGGTGGCCCAGAATCCCCACACCACCCTGTCCGATCTCGCAACTGACGGCGTAGATGGCGACGCGGCCCGTCGGCTGGCCCGGCTCGGACTCATCACCATCGGGCGCGGGGACGTCACGGTGAACGAGCCCGCCGTCGTCGAGGCCATCCTCGCCCTGGCCACCGAGGCACGTCCCGTGTCCGCCGTGCTCGACACCGTCGAGAAGGTCGCACCGGCCTTCGACGCGTTGAGCACCGCACTGACCGACGCCGCCGACGCACTCGCCCAATCTGGCCCTGATCCCGACAGCACACATCCCGACAGGGCACATCCCGACAGCGCACATCCCGACAGCGACGAACGTGTCGCCGACGTGACCCTCTCACTCGTCCGACTGCGTGCACTGGCAGATGCCGCCACTCGGTCTGCGCTCAATCGAGTCACCAACGAGCTTCTGACACAACTGCTCTCGCAGCCACCCGACGAGCATGAGCACACCGACAGCTCTCCTGCGCCGACCTGACCCCTTTCAGCGACGCCATTGATCCTGACCCCGCCCTTCCCCCCGCACCGAATCTGTGCCAGGGTGTGTGACCATCGACACATCCATCCGCCCCGACCGCCCTCCACAGCGCGCGATGATCGCGCACTCGTGGCGTCGATCGGAGCTGTCCGGTGTCCGGCCCGACGCCGCACCGCCCACGACCACCGTCGACATTGCCTCCGCCGATCCCCTGCTCGACGCGGCACGGCCAGTCCTCGACGCCGCCGCGCCTCAGCTCGCCGAGACCAACATGTCGCTGCTGCTCGTCGACCACGAGTGCCGCATGGTCACGCGCGTCGCGTTCGGGAGCACCGTCGAGCGCGCCCTCGACGACCTCGGCGCATCACCGGGCATCCCATTCGGCGAGGAATCGGTCGGGACCACCGCGCTCGGCACGCCGGCGGAGGTGCG
Source organism: Gordonia gummivorans (assembly GCF_022513585.1). Classification (GTDB taxonomy): domain Bacteria; phylum Actinomycetota; class Actinomycetes; order Mycobacteriales; family Mycobacteriaceae; genus Gordonia. The sequence continues at coordinate 73,797 of NZ_JAKWBF010000028.1, read as the reverse complement.
CGGGCAGGTCACCGTGAACGGCGCCGAACACTACCTCGATCAGTTCAAACACCTCAGCTGCTTCGGGCAGCCCATCGTCCACCCGGCGACGCGCCGCCTCGCGGGCATCCTGTGCATGACGGAGATCGCCGACCGCATCAACCCGCTGTCGGTCCCGTTCGTCACCGGCATCGTGTCCGACATCGCCGACCGCCTCCTCGACCGCTCCCGCGCCCACCAACGCTGCGTCCTCGACGCCTTCCAGCGGGCCGCACCCCGACGCGACATCGCGGTCGCCGCCCTTGGTGACGACCTCCAACTGACCAACGCCCTCGCCGCAGAACTGTTGTCGCCCACCGATATCGGCACGCTGCAAACCCTCGCCGCCGATCCCACTCTGGGCATCACCAACCTGCGGATGACCCTGGCGTCGGGCGTCGAGACCGACGTCGTGGTCGAGCCGATCGCAGGCGCCGAGGGCGCCGCGCTGTTCCGGTTCCGGACGATCTCGCCGGCGGATCGACCGGCGCTCACGTTCGCCGGCACGCAACCTCAATCCAGCGGAGCAAGCATCGCCGTGGTCGGTGAGCCGGGAACCGGCCGGAGCACGCGTGCCCTCTCAGTTGCCGACGAATATGGTTCCACCCCAATCATTCTCGACGTCGCCGACGCGCTGATCGGTGGCGAGAAGCCAGACGTGATCGGCATGCTCGCCGCGAGCCGTCGCGACAACCGACCGCTCATCGTCGACGGTGTCGACCTTCTCGACGACAAGACCGTGTCACTCCTGACCAGAGCAGCCGCGACCGCCGATGCCCATCATCCGCTGATCCTGGTGAGCGGCCCCGGCGCCGGGGCAGCGGTGTCGGCTCTGTTGAGCCGCTGCACTTCTCGCGTCGACCTTGCGCCGCTACGCCAACGCACCGCCGAACTCGCCGCGATCGCCACGTCGATCCTGTCCTCCATCGACGCCGACCTCCGGCTCTCGACGCCGGCCACCGACGCCCTGCTCTCGCAGGAATGGCCGGGAAATCTCAGCGAACTGTGGTCGGTTCTCGAGCACGCCGCGCAGGATTGCCGGAACCGCAACACACGCGTCGTCGACGTCGCGGCGCTGCCCGAGCGCTACCGGACGACCAGTCGGGCGGCACATCTCTCGGGCCGCGAACAGGCCGAACGCCAGGCCATCATCGACGCGCTCGACCGCGCCGGACGCAACAAAGTGCACGCCGCCCGGGAACTCGGTATCAGCCGGACGACGCTGTACGCACGCATGCGTGCGCTGGGAATCTGACGCAACACTCAGCCCGAATCCGAGGCCAAATCCCGCTGCCTGAGGTGCGGCGAGCGCTAGCGAGGAGCCTCGAAGGCCTGGTTACCGTTGCTTCGTGGTTACCCAATTAGCTTGTCTCACCAGCCCTTCGAGGCTCTCGGCTAGCGCCTCGAGCACCTCAGGGAGCGGAGGTCGGCTGGCGCGCGCTGTTGGACGCACGCCCTCACTGAGCTTCCACGGGTCCAGGCTCAGCCAGCGGAAACGGACACATACAGCGGAAGCGGGACGCGGCGACACTAGCTCAGACAACCGAATAGCCAAGTCGCCAGGCAGCTCCGGCGATGCGGCCGGCGAGATCGGGGTGCGACAGAGGCAAGGAAAGCTGCGGCCGGTCGGGCATTGCGGTGGCGGCGGACGCAAACAGGGCCAGGCACGGCGCGCCCGCAAACCGGCTGTTGTATCGCAGTCCGTCGATGTGCGGGAATGCCTCTGCGATGTTCTGGGCCCAGCGCTGGGTGATGCCATGGGCACCAGTCGATATGGCGTATGTACCGCCCACACGTGTCACCCATGCGCCGGTGCTGTCGGCAGCCACATCCAGGACTCTCAGTGGCCTGATGGAGCTGAGCCCGGTCAGGTACGGTCGCCCCAATTGGCGGTCGATGGTTCGATTGAATTGGAAGGATTCAGCCAACGCGGCGTCGGGTGAGCTTGCGCCGTACCACACGCTTCTCCCGCTCGGGTCCTCACCGACCGGGAGCGAATGCGGATCGAACCGCAACAGCGGACCGTAGGTGCGCATCGCGTTCCATGCCAGAACGTGATCACCGATGGTCTTGTGCACTCGCCACCACACCTGTTCGATCGGGATCACTCGTGACTCGTCGTCACGGCATCCCAAGGTACGCAGAGCTTCCGGCGACGGCGGCTCGGGCAGCATCGAGTCTGCCGTCATGAAGCTGCCCAGTCACCCGCTTCGACGAGACGCAGCACCGGATCGACAAGACCGCCGCGCAGCAACCAGTTCCGGACAGAGTGCAGCTGCCCGTCGATAGCGAGGTCAGCCTGCGGCGTCGCCAAGAATCCCGCAACCGACAACGGGTGAACGTCCTGCGCCAACAGGAATGGCAGCACGCGTTCGAGACCACCGACCTGCGTGAGCCCGATCCCTTCGCGGGTGTCGTCGAACTGCGCAGCCGGATAGACCCACCGGCGACCGTCCAAGATCGCCCACAGACTGTGATCGAGGCGGCGCTGTCGAACCCGAGAGTCGGAGACACCCAACCCCTGCGCCACGTCGCGCGACGAGTAGGCCGTGCTGAGCAGACGCCCCATCTGCGCGATGGCGTCGGCTGCGGCCTCCGCGTACGCCTCGGCGTTCTCGGTGAAACCGTGGTCGTCGAGCAGCACAGCTTCGTTCTCGGTCAATCGCGCCGCCCCCGGCCGTTGCGGCGGGAGCGTCTTGAGCGCAGCAACGAGATCGGCGCGACCCAGATCAAACCGATCTCGCAGAAGCCGTTCGAGCTCGTCGACGGACATGCGATCACCTCACGACATCATTTCTAACGACTCTTACCACTAGTCGTTAATCGAGGCCGCCACACAATCCGGTGTACACCCCGGTGTTCAGTTTCTGGACAGTGCATGACGCCCGATCGGTGGCAGAAATAGGTCAGATCGCATGTGTAAGCCAGGTCACATCCGACCGGCCGATCTCGACCAGGAGGTTCCTTTGACTGCCGTCGCCACCGAGTTGCTCCCGAAGGTCCGTGACTTCATCGCCACCGACCGCCCCCTGCTGATCGGGGGTGACTGGGTGACGGCCGCGTCGGGCGCGACCTTCGAGACCATCGATCCCGCGACCGCTCGGCCGATCACCTCGGTGGCCCACGGTGGCGCCGAAGACATCGACCGCGCCGTCCGCGCAGCCCGACGTGCCTTCGATGAGGGACCGTGGGCGACGATGAAACCCAATGAGCGCGAACGACTCCTGTGGCGCGTCGGCGATCTGCTGACTGAGCGCGCTGCGGAGTTCGGCCAGCTCGAGGCCCTCGACAACGGTAAGGCCGCCACCATCGCCACCGCCGTCGACGTGTCGTGGTCGGCCGACATCTTCCGCTACAACGCGGGCCTGGCCACCAAGATCACCGGTTCGACGGTGGACGTCTCGATGCCGTTCGTGCCAGGCGGCGAATTCCATGCGTACACGCTGCGCGAGCCGGTTGGCGTCTGCGGGCTCATCGTGCCGTGGAACTTCCCGCTGCTCATGGCCTCCTTCAAGCTGGCGCCGGCACTCGCCGCCGGCAACACCGTCATCCTCAAGCCCGCCGAGCAGACGCCGCTGACCGCGATGCTGCTGGGTGAGATCTTCGAGGAAGCCGGCTTCCCGCCCGGCGTGGTCAACATCGTGACCGGCTTCGGCGACGCGGGCGCTGCGCTCGCCGCGCACGACGACGTCGACAAGATCGCCTTCACCGGCTCGACCGAAGTCGGCAAGAAGATCGTCGAGGCGGCGAAGGGCAATCTGAAGAAGGTCTCACTCGAACTCGGCGGCAAGAGCCCCAACATCGTCTTCGCCGACGCGGATTTCGAGAAGGCGGTCGCCGGATCGGTTGCGGCGTGGATGTTCAATCACGGCCAGTGCTGCGTCGCGGGCACCCGGCTCTTCGTCGAACGTCCCATCTTCGACGACTTCACCGCCGCTGTGGCAGAAGCCGCGTCGCAGGCCAAGATCGGACCGGGTCTGCACCCCGAAACCGAGCTCGGACCGCTGGTCAGTCAGGAACAGTTCGACCGCGTCAGCGGATACCTTTCGGCCGGACTCGCCGACGGCGCACGCGCCCTCCGGCGGCAAGCGTTGGGGCGATGAGGGATTCTTCATCGAGCCGACGGTGTTCGTCGACGTCGAACCGCACTTCTCGGTGGTGCGCGAAGAGATCTTCGGGCCGGTCGTCGCCGCGCTGCCCTTCGACGCCGACACCGGTGTCGCCGCGGCCGCCAACGACTCCATCTACGGACTCGCCGCGGGCATCTGGACGCAGGATCTGTCCAAGGCGCACAAGACCGCTCGCCAGATCAAGGCCGGATCGGTGTGGGTCAACCAGTACAACGGCTTCGACACCGCCATGCCGTTCGGCGGCTACAAGCAGTCCGGCTGGGGACGCGAACTCGGGTCGTCGGCGATCGACCTCTACACCCAGCAAAAAGCCGTCAACATCTCCCTCTGACCCGTTCTGCAAAGGAGCACAACACATGTCACTCACCACCAAGGCTGCCGTACTCACCGGACCGGGCAAGCCGTTCGAACTCGTCGAGCTCGACCTCGACGAGCCCCGCGAGGGCGAGGTACTGATCAAGTACACCGCGGCCGGACTCTGCCACTCCGATCTGCACCTCACCGACGGCGACCTCCCACCCCGCTACCCCATCGTCGGCGGCCATGAGGGCTCCGGGATCATCGAGGCCGTCGGCCCGGGCGTCACCAAGGTGAAGCCCGGCGACCACGTGGTTTGCAGCTTCATCCCCAACTGCGGCACGTGCCGCTACTGTTCGACGGGCCGCCAGAACCTCTGCGACATGGGCGCCACCATCCTCGAAGGCTCCATGCCCGACGGGACCTTCCGGTTCCATTCCGGCAGCGACGATTTCGGCGCGATGTGCATGCTCGGCACCTTCGCCGAGCGCGCCACCATCAGTCAGCACTCGGTGGTCAAGGTCGACGATTGGCTGCCGCTGGACAAGGCCGTGCTCGTCGGTTGCGGCGTCCCGTCGGGCTGGGGCACCTCCGTGTACGCCGGCGGTGTGCAGGCCGGCGACACCGTGGTCATCTACGGCATCGGCGGTCTCGGCATCAACGCGGTGCAGGGTGCCGTGTCGGCCGGCGCGAAGTACGTCGTCGTGGTCGATCCGGTTGCGCTCAAGCGTGATACGGCACTGAAGTTCGGCGCGACCCACGCCTACGCCAACGCCGCGGAAGCCGCCGAGAAGGTCAACGAACTCACCTGGGGACAGGGCGCCGACCAAGCACTCATCCTGGTGGGCACCGTCGACGAGGAGGTCGTGCAGAACGCGACCGCCGTCGTCGGCAAGGGCGGCGTGGTGGTCATCACCGGCCTCGCCGATCCGACCAAGCTGACCGTGCACGTCTCCGGCACCGACCTCACCCTCAATCAGAAGACCATCAAGGGGTCGCTGTTCGGTTCGGCCAACCCGCAATACGACATCGTCCGGCTCCTGCGACTCTACGACGCAGGCCAACTCAAGCTCGACGAGCTGATCACCCAGACCTACACCCTCGACCAGGTCAACGAGGGCTACCAGGATCTGCGCGACGGCAAGAACATTCGCGGTGTGATCATCCACGACAGCTGAGCTGTCGCCATGACCCCGGCCCCGGACGCGGAACCCCCGCGCGTCCGGGGCCGGTTCCATGGTGGCGCACCTCATCTGCTGGTCGAGTAGCGACGAGCCCGACCCACCCGCTGGTTGAGTAGCGACGAGCGAGCCTGCGAGCCCGCCCCACCCGCTGGTTGAGTAGCGACGAGCGAGCCTGCGAGCCCGACGCGTATCGAAACCTCGCAAGAAGCTCATGTCCGCAACCAAAGTGGTTGCTGACATGGATATCTCACCGGGTTTCGATACGGCCTCGGCTAGCGCCTCGACCTACTCAACCGCCAGAAACAGCCAGCACACACTCGGCCCTCGCGTTCAATCTTCCAGGAACCAGTCACACTGACCGAAGGCCCAACGCCATCATCGCCGACCACGTGTCGACAACCTGTGCTCGTCGCGCGGAATCATCCGACAAGGTGTCCGCGAGGCCCAGCCCGCGCGCCAAGTCCAGGGTGGCCTGAACCAGTCGACGCGCATTCGCATCGTCGGGTGCCGCGCCCAGAGCGCTCATCACCATGCGGTGCGCGGCCCGTGCGAACCTCGCCTCCATCGGGAGGATCAGTTCGCGCAATGTCGCGTCCGACGCCGCGGCGGCCCACACCTGTAGGGACGCCTTGAATTCGGTGCCGGTGTAGATGGCGACCGCACGGTCGACGGCCATCCGTGCACGCTCGTCGAGGTCGTCGGGCACGATGTCGACGAGGGTTGTCGCGGCCTGGGCCATGTCGTCGAAGATCTGTTCCAGGACGGCGGTGATCAACGATTCCCGGGTCGGGAAGTGGTGCTGCGCAGCGCCTCTGGAGACCCCGGCGCGTTCGGCCACCGCGGCGACCGTCGCCGCGGCCCACCCCTCGGACGCGAGCACGTCGATGGTCGAGGCCAGCAGACGCTCACGCGTCAGACGCGAGCGTTCCTGCTGCGGGGTTCGTTGCGACGCGGCGGTCACGATGAGCTGAGATCCCAACTCGGCCGCGTCTTGGAGAGGAACGCCGTCATCCCTTCCCGCGCCTCAGGTGAGGCGAACAACTCGGCCGACTCGCCCGCGCGCTGACGCGCATACCGGGTGAAGTCGGCGAGGTGACCGGCTGTCGTCAACGCCTTCGACGCTGCAAGCCCCTGCGGCGACGCCTTTCGCACACCGGCCAGGACCGCTGCCACCAGGTCGTCCAAACCCGCTGCGCTGTCGGTGGTCTCGGTCAGCAGTCCGACGGCGACGGCGGTGGCCGGATCGAAGGTCTCGCCGGTCAGGAAGTACCGTCCGCTCGCCCGCGCGGTGAGCTTGGGCAGCAACGTCAACGAGATCACCGATGGCGCCAAACCAAGTCGAGATTCGGTCAGCGCAAACGTGCAATCGGGCCCTCCGAACGCCATGTCACTTGCCCCCAGCAGGCCCAGCCCACCCGCCCGCACATGACCATTGACCTTGGCGATGACCGGTTTCGGCAGCTCCATGATGGTCCGCATGAGGTCGAGCATCGCGCTCGTACCGATCGACGACGCTTCCTCGACCGACACCCCCTTGGTCAACGCCTCACTCAGATCTGCGCCGGCGCAGAAGGTTCCACCGGTGTGGGTCAGCACCACCGAACGCACCGACGTATCCGATTCCGCTCCGTGCAGCCCGGCGAGTAGTTGAGCCACCAAGGTTTCGCCCAGCGCATTACGGTTCTTCGGCGAATCCAACGTGAGGGTCAGGACACCGTTGTCGACGGCGCTGTGCACCAGTTCAGTCACGGCACCCTCTCAGTACGACTTGGGCAGACCAAGGCTGGTCTGCGCCACGAAGTTCAGCACCATCTCACGACTGACCGGCGCGATCCGGGCGATCCGCGCCAGACTCAGCATCGGCGCCAAGCCGTACTCGCTCGTCAAGCCATTGCCACCCATGGAGTGCACAGCCTGGTCGACGATCTTCACACACGCTTCTGCCGCAGCGTATTTCGCCATGTTGGCGGGTTCCGCCGCACCCCAGTCGTCTCCGGCGTCGTACATGGTCGCGGCCTTCTGCATCATCAGCTTGGCCATCTCGATCTGCACCTTGCCTTCGGCGAGGGGATGAGCAATCGCCTGATGCGCGCCGATCGGGGTCTTCCACACCGTGCGGTTGTTCACATAGTCGACGGCCTTGTCGAGGGCGAATCGCCCCATCCCCACGGCCGAGGCCGCTGCCATGATCCGCTCGGGATTCAGGCCCGCGAACAGCTGGCTCAGCGCGGCGTCCTCGGACCCGACGAGGGCGTCGCCAGGAAGCCGGACGTCGTCGAGGAACAGTTGGAACTGCTTCTCCGGATTCTGCAGCTCCATGTCGATCATCGTGTAGTGGAAGCCCGGCGTGTCGGTGGGAAGGATGAACAACGCGGGCTTGAGTTTTCCGGTCTTGGCGTCCTCGGTGCGGGCGACGATCAGAACCGCCTGTGCTTGGTCGACACCGGAGATGAACACCTTCTGCCCGTTGAGAATCCAGTCGTCGCCGTCGCGGCGGGCAGTGGTGGTGATCTGGTGGGAGTTCGACCCCGCGTCGGGCTCGGTGATACCGAATGCCATGGTGATGGTGCCGTCGGCGAGTCCCGGAATCCACTGCTGCTTCTGCTCATCGGTGCCGAAGCGAGCGATGATGTTGCCACAGATGGCCGGTGAGACGACCAGCATCAGCAGCCCGGTGCCTGCGGCCGCGATCTCCTCCATGACGATGGCAAGCTCGTACATGCCCGCACCACCCCCGCCGTATTCCTCGGGGAGGTTGACTCCGATGAAGCCGAGTTTGCCTGCCTCGATCCACATCTCGTCGGTCTTGCGTCCCTCGCGGGCACACTCCCGGAAGTACTCCTGCCCGTACTTGGCGGCGAACGCGGCCACCGACGCCCGCAGATCGGCGCGTTCCGGACTCTCGACGAACGGATTGTCCACAGATGTCATGAGACGGTTTCCTCCTCAGGATCGGAAATGACGGCAAGGACATCGCCCAGTGCCAGTTGCTGTCCGGCGCTGACCTGCACCGTGGTCACCACACCGTCGGCCGGCGCCGACACCGTGTGTTCCATCTTCATTGCCTCCAGCCAGATCAGCGGCTGACCGGCGCTCACTCGGTCACCCTCGGCCACCGCCACACGGATCACCGAACCCGGCATCGGAGCGAGGAGCGAACCCGGCCGCTGCAGTGCCGCGGGATCGACGAAGCGCGGTCGACGCCGCAGTGTCACCGACGACGACGGTCCGTCGACGTACACGGTCTCGTCGTAACGGGCAACGGCAAGAGTCCGCTGCACACCGGACCTCGTCAGAGTCACCTCGGCGACACCGACTGCGACGACCTCCAGATCCGGATCGTCGGGAAGCTCGACACCGTTGCGCGAGAATCGATATCGAACGTCGACCTCGTCTACGCCGACGGTGAACCCCTTCATCGAGAACCCCGACGGCAGATTGCGCCAACCACTCGGCAGTCCAGGTTGCACCGTGGCCTCCGAACGGTTGCGCACAGCGTCGGACAGCGCCGCGGCGACCACCGCTTCCCGAACGTCGGTCGTGTCGGCCAGGGACCCCGAGAGCACCTCTAGACCGATCGACTCGATGAAACCGGTGTCGGTATCGCCCGCACGAAAACGCTCGTGGCGCAACGTGTTCACCAACATGTCACGATTCGTCACCGGCCCGTGGATACGCGCGCGGGACAACGCCGACGCGAGCAGCGCCGCGCTCTGCTCGCGAGTCGGCGCCCACGAGATCACCTTCGCCAGCATCGGGTCGTAGTACGTCGAGATCTCCGATCCGTCGGCGATCGACGAGTCGACGCGAATGCCCGGTCCATCGAGATTGCCGAATTCCGCTGCGGCAGGAAGCTCGAATGCGTGCACGGTACCCGATTGGGGCTGCCAGTCGGCGGCCGGATCCTCGGCGTAGAGCCGCACCTCGATCGCGTGTCCCGACGCCTCGGGCGGGGTCGGGTCGAGGTGTTCTCCCATCGCGACGCGCAACTGCCACGCAACCAGGTCGGTTCCGATGGTCAGCTCGGTGACCGGATGTTCCACCTGCAGACGAGTGTTGGTCTCCAGGAAGTAGAACCGCCCGGCGTCATCCGCCAGGAACTCGACCGTGCCCGCACCGGTGTACCCGATCGCCGACGCTGCGGCGCGGGCTGCGCCGAACAGCCGGTCACGAAGATCCCCGCCGACCCGCTCGACCAGCGGCGCGGGCGCCTCTTCGACGACCTTCTGATGACGACGCTGGATCGAGCATTCCCGTTCCCCGACCGCCCACACCGCACCGTGCTGATCGGCCATGATCTGCACCTCGATGTGGTGGCCATTGCGCAAATATGGCTCGCAGAAGACGGTCGGGTCACCGAATGCGGACTCGGCCTCGCGTGCCGCACCGGCAACCTGCTCGGCCAACTCGTCGAGCGTTTCGACGATGCGCATACCGCGGCCGCCGCCACCCGCCGACGCCTTGATCAGTAGTGGCAGATCGTCGGCCGTGACGGCAGCGGGATCGATGTTGCCGAGTACCGGCACTCCCGCGTCGGCCATCAGCTTCTTGGCGTTGACCTTGGAACCCATCGCCTCGATCGCCTGCGGTGGCGGGCCGATCCAGGTCAGGCCGGCGTCGAGCACAGCCTGCGCGAATTCCGCGTTCTCGGAGAGGAATCCGTAGCCGGGGTGGATGGCGTCAGCTCCCGCCGCCTGAGCTGCCGCGATGACCTTCTCACCGCGCAGATAGGTTTCGGCCGAGGTGGCGCCCGGCAGCCGGACTGCGGTGTCGGCGGCACGCACGTGCGGTGAATCGGCATCGGGGTCGGAGAAGACGGCGACGGTCGACATGCCCATGGTGCGGCAGGTCGCGAAGACCCGGCGCGCGATCTCGCCGCGGTTGGCGACCAGAACTCTGGTGATCATCGCTCGCCCCTCACATCCGGAAGACGCCGAAGTTCGACGTCCCCTCGGTCACTTGACTGTCGATGGCCGAAAGGCACAGTCCCAGGATGGTTCTGGTGTCACGCGGGTCGATCACACCGTCGTCGTAGAGCATTCCGGACAGGAACGCGGGTACCGACTCGGCCTCGATCTGCGCTTCGATCATCTGCCGCATCGCCGCATCCGCCGACTCGTCGACCGTGCCGCCTCGTGCCTCGGTTGCCGCACGGGACACGATCGAGATGACGCCCGCCAGCTGCGCCGCGCCCATGACCGCCGATTTCGCACTCGGCCAGGCGAACAGGAAGCGAGGATCGTACGCCCGGCCACACATTCCGTAGTGGCCGGCTCCGTAGCTGGCCCCCATCAGCACCGAGATGTGCGGGACCGTCGAATTCGACACCGCGTTGATCATCATCGAACCGTGTTTGATGATGCCACCCTGCTCGTACTCCTTGCCCACCATGTAGCCGGTGGTGTTGTGCAGGAACAGAAGTGGCGTGTCACTGCGATTGGCCAGCTGGATGAACTGGGCGGCCTTCTGCGATTCCTGACTGAACAGCACGCCCTGTGCGTTGGCGAGGATCCCGACCGGGTAGCCGTGAATCCGCGCCCACCCCGTGCAGAGCGAACTCCCGTACTCGGCTTTGAACTCGTCGAAGTCGCTGTCGTCGACGATCCGCGCGATGACGTCGCGCGGGTTGAACGGCACCTTGAGGTCGGCAGGCACGATGCCCAGCAGTTCCTCGGCGTCGTAGCGGGGTTCGATCACCTCGGCGACCGGACCCGTGCCACGCTTACGCCAATTGAGCCGGGCGACAACCCTTCTGCCGATCCGAATCGCGTCCTGCTCGTCCGCCGCAAAGTAATCGGCGAGACCCGATTGCCGAGCGTGCATCTGAGCACCACCGAGCGATTCGTCGTCGCTGTCCTCGCCGGTGGCCATCTTCACCAGCGGTGGACCGCCGAGGAACACCTTGGACTGGTTCTCGATCATCACCACGTGATCGCTCATGCCGGGCACGTACGCTCCACCCGCCGTGGAGTTGCCGAAGACCAGTGCGACGGTGGGGATGCCGGCCGCGGAGAGTCTGGTGAGGTCGCGGAACATCCGGCCGCCCGGGATGAAGACCTCCTTCTGCGTCGGCAGATCGGCACCGCCGGATTCCACCAGCGACACCACCGGCAGCCGGTTCTGGAGTGCGATGTCGTTGCAGCGAAGGATCTTCCGCAGCGTCCATGGATTCGACGTACCGCCCTTGACGGTGGGGTCGTTGGCGACGATGACACATTCGACGCCTTCGACGACGCCGATCCCGGTCACCACCGACGCCCCGACCTGGAAGTCGGAGCCGTAGGCGGCGAGCGGACACAGTTCCAGGAACGCCGAATCCTCGTCGACGAGCAACTCGATCCGTTCGCGTGCGGTCATCTTGCCGCGCTTGCGGTGTCGGGCGACGTACTTTTCACCACCGCCGGCGAGCGCCTTGTCGAACTCGGTCTGCAGGTCGGCGAGCTTGTGGCGCATGGTCTGTGCGGCCGCGCCATACTCGGGGGACGCCGGGTCGAGCGTGGACTTGAGCGCCGTCATCGTTGGTAACCCAATCGCTTGGCGGCCAGGCCGGACAGGATCTCGGTGGTGCCGCCACCGATCCCGATGATCCGCATGTCCCGGTATTGGCGTTCGACCTCGGTGCCGGTCATGTAGCCCAGCCCGCCGAACAGCTGAACGGCCTTGTCGGCCACCCACTCACCGGTCTCGACGGCGGTGTTCTTCGCGAAGCACACCTCGGCGATCAGGTCGTCGCCGGAGGTCACCTTGCGTTCGACAACCGCTCGTGTGTACGTGCGTGCGATGTCGATGCGGCGGGCCATCTCGGTGAGCGTGTCCTGCACGGACTGTCGTGCGATGAGCGGTTTACCGAAGGTCTCCCGGTCGCGTGCCCAGGCGAGCGTGAGGTCGAGACAGCGCTGCGCACTGGCGTAGGCCTGCACGGCCAGGCCCGATCGTTCCGTCACGAAAGCCGTGGCTATTTGGGCGAACCCTGAATTCTCCGGTCCGACGAGATTACTCACCGGCACGCGGGCATCGACAAAGGCCAGTTCGGCGGTGTCCGAACTACGCCATCCCATCTTGTCCAGTTTTCGGGTCACAGTGAAACCCGGTGTGTCCTTCTCGATCACGAGCAGTGACACGCCGCCGGCTCCCGGCCCTCCGGTACGCACCGCGGTCACGACGAAGTCGGCACGCACCGCCGAGGTGATGTAAGTCTTGGCGCCGTTGACGACGTAGTGGTCACCGTCGCGCACCGCCGAGGTCCGCAGATGTCCGACGTCGCTGCCGCCGCCCGGTTCGGTGATCGCGAGGCTGCCGATTTTCTCGCCGGCCAGCGTGGGCCGGACCCAGCGGTCGATCTGATCGGGATCGCCCGCACCGATCAGGTGCGGCAGCGCGATCCCGTGGGTGAACAGCGACGCGAACACACCGCCTGCGGCCCCCGCATAGTGGAACTCCTCACCCAGGATGCTGGCGTCGACGAGATCGCCGCCCGAGCCGCCGACCTCCTCGGGCACACCCAGCCCGAACAGACCCAGCTTGGCGGCCTCACGATGCAGGTCACGCGGCAGCAGCCCGTCCCGCTCCCAGTCGTCCTGGTGTGGCAGTACATGTCGTTCGACGAATCCCCTTACGGTGGACCGCAACTCGCGTCGTTCGGGGGTGTCCCAGATCGGACTGGTGATCGGCACCGTCACTCCTGCTCGGTTGTCTCGGGATCGGTTGTTTCTGTGAAGCTCAGCGGAATCGGCACCGGCCGCGATCGCAGCCACTCCCCCATGCCCTTGGCCTGCGGGTCGAACCGCACGTTCTCGGCGACGCCCCGGCCGAGCACTTCCTCGATCACGAAGTTGACGGCCAGCAGGTTCGGCAGCCGGTAGCGATGCACCGTCAGGTCGGCGACCTCCGGCAGCAACCGCTTGAGCAACGTCACGTCGAGGGTCTCGTCGAGCCAGTCGAAGTGATCGGGATCGCGCACCCACACACCGATGTTGGCACTGCCACCCTTGTCGCCGCTGCGGGCGCCGGCGATGCTGCCGAGGGGAACCATCGCGGCCGGTCCCCAATCGGTCGCCGACAGACCGGGTTCGTCGGGTGTGTCGGCAGGAACCTTGGTGCGCAGCGGACTTGGATCAACGAGCTGCACCACGCCGTCGTGCCGGGCCACCCGATGTTCGACGGACGCGGCGTCGACGTAGCCGGGCTCGAAAACACCGTAGGGCGTGCCGTTTCCGGGCGGGCCGGTCATCGTGAAGCCCGGATAGCTGGCCAAGGCCAATTCCACGGCCGTGCCGCTGAACGCCCGCCCGACCTGCTTTGCATCCGGATCGCGCGCCACACAACGCAACAGCGCGGATGCCTGCTCTTCGGTTTCGGCGTCGGCGTGATCGAGGCGGGACAGTTCCCAGCTGATCTCGGCGGGCGAGGTCGGCAGTGCCGCGAGGAACTGCTCCTTGAACAGCTCGGCCTTGGCCTCGATGTCGAGACCGGTGAGGATCATCGTCATCTCGTTGCGCACGCCGGCAAGATGATTCAGCGACACCTTGACGGTGTCTGGTGGTGGATCACCACGCACTCCGGTGATGGAAACGCGGTCCTCGCCTTGCTGTTCGAGGTGAACAGTGTCGAGGCGCGTCGTCACGTCCGGCCCAAGGTAGCGCGGACCTCCGACCTCGTACAGGAGCTGGGCGGTGACCGTGCCGACGGTCACCGCACCACCGGTTCCCTCGTGTTTGGTGATCACCGACGATCCGTCCGCGGCGATCTCGGCGATCGGAAAGCCGAGGCGCCCCATCTTCCCGGAACCCATGAGTTCGGTGAAGAACGCATAGTTTCCGCCGGTGGCCTGCGCCCCGCATTCGATGACGTGGCCGGCGACGACGGCGCCTGCGAGTGCGTCGAGATCGTCTGGCTCCCAACCGAAGGCGCTGACCGCCGGTCCGACGGTGAGCGATGCGTCGGTCACTCGTCCGGTCACGACGACGTCGGCGCCGGCGTCGAGCGCGTCGGCGATCCCGAACCCGCCCAGATACGCGTTGGCCGTCAACGGGTTCCCGAGCCCGAGTTCGGGGGCTCGCTTCACCAGGTCGTCGCCCGCGACGAAGGCAACCTCTGCATCGACGCCGACCTTGTCGGCAAGCTCGCGCAACGCGACCGCCAGTCCGTGCGGATTGAGGCCGCCCGCGTTGGCGACGATGCGCACCCCGTTGTCCATCGCGAGCCCGAGGCAGTCTTCCATTTGCCGCAGAAAGGTTTTCGCGTAGCCGAGGGACGGGTCCTTGAGCTTGTCCCGCCCCAGGATCAGCATGGTCAGTTCGGCGAGGTAATCGCCGGTGAGGTAGTCGAGTTCGCCGCCCTCGAGCATTTCCCGCATCGCCGAGAAGCGGTCGCCGTAGAAGCCGGATGCGTTGCCGATGCGGATCACCGATGGCCTCTGCCCGTTCGTCATGCATGTCCCTTCGAGTTGGCGGCGCGCCGTCCGGTCCCGGGCGGACCGGCGAAACACTGTGCGATCGAAGCCCATTCGATTGCGTCGTCACCGGTGATCGTGAGGTCGAGGTCGGCGAGCGCCCGACGCTGGGTCACGAGCCGACAGAAGTCTTCGGCCGGCCCGCGCACGACGTCGGTCGCGTCGTCGGGCCCCCACGTCCACACGTCGCCGGAGGGCGCGACGATCTCGTAGCGGAAAGGCGCCGTCGGTGGCGTCCGACCGTTCACCATGTAGGCGTAGTCGCGGGTACGAACACCGATGTGCACGACCCCCTTGATCCGATCGGTCGCCGGCATCGTCACACCGAGGGCGTCGGCGACGTCGAGGCCGTGCGCCCAGGTCTCCATGAGTCGTGCCGTCGCCATCGACGCCGCCGACATCGGGGGCCCGAACCACGGGATCTTCACACCGTCGGGCACCGCGACCAGAAGATCTGCGAGCTTGGTGCGCACCGCGCGCCAACCGTCGAGGATCTCGGCTGGGGATGCAGCGGCACCCGCATCGGCGGCGTCGTCGACAAACCCCGCAGGATTCTGCGCCGCCGCCGCGAGGGCCTCGTTGAAGGCGTCAGGATCGGACGCCGCCAGCGCAGCCGCCTCGTCGGTCCAGGCGAGGTGCGCGATCTGGTGTGCGATGGTCCACCGCGCCGCCGGCGTCGGCGTCGCCCACGCCTCAGGCGCGAGGTCGGCGACCAGCGCATCGAGTTGCTGCGATTCCGCCTCGAGATCGGCCACGAGCTCTTGCACGATCGACATGAGACCAGCGTCACACGGGGCGCCAGAAAAATCAAGCACGCATGATTGTTTTACAACCTGCGCCTTGCCCTTCCGCCGACTGACACCATCCGCTGGCTGAGGTGCGAGCCTGCGAGCCTCGAAGCCCCTGGTGCGCTGAAAATGTCCTCTCACCAGGCCCTTCGAGGCTCGTCGCTAGCGCTCCTCGCGCCTCAGGGAGCGGTGAAAGGGTCCGCGTTCACCTCAACACGCAGTGCGCAAGGTTAACGCTCAGCAGTAGTGGACGTCGGCCGTCCCGCGGCTGAGGAGCGCGCCGTCGTGCGAGGTCAGGGTGACTTCGAAGGAGCCGATGCGGCGGCCGAGTTTGATCGGCACCACCTCGGCGACCACATCCCCACCGTGCACCGCTGGTGACCGGTAGAAGCCGACCGCGAGGTCGGCCAGCGTGTAGTCCTGGCCGGGGGCGGTGTGTGCTTGCCCGGCGAGCGAGGCCGCCTGGCCGACGATCGTCGCGATGACACCGCCGTGCATGGTGCCGAACATGTTGCCCATCCACGGTTCGGTCCGGACCCGAAGCCGGACAACCGTGTCGCGACCCTCGCCCTCGATCTCGACCGCCCCGTTCAGCAGTTCGACCAGCGGCCCGGGTGACCGCACACCCGACGCCAACTGCGTGACGATGTCGTGTCCCGGCAACGACGGCTCGATGGCGAGCGGCAGCAGTGCGCCGTCGGCATCGGCACAGTCCGGAATGTCGCCGCCTGCTTCGTCTTCGAGCGATGTCGGCAGCTCGGCGGATCGTCCGACGACGGTGTTGCGGGCGCTGCCGACGCAGCACACCCGGCCGGTCGACGTGCGGATCTCGACGCGGGTGACGCCCCACTGGTCGTCGTGCGTGGCGAGGTCGGCACTGCACGACAGGCGGTCGCCGACGTCGATGTGGCCGAGTGCCGAGAGGGACAGACGGGCCTGGATCGTGAAGCCGCCCGACTTGAACTGCTCGAGCTGATAGGGGATGCCGCCGAGGTGGTCGAACAGGACGCCGAGAGCGGGCAATTCGATTCGCCCGCGATGGTCGGCGAAACGGGCGGTCAACTGCTGTTCGGCGATCGCGCCGGTGTCGCCGGCACGCTCGAGGTGGCCGACGTGGAAGGTGGCCAACGGCTCGCGGAGCGGACTCATGAGAGTTATCTATCAGGACGCGCGTCCACACCGAGAACCGAGGAGGTCTTGAGGAGATGCAGGCCACTCCAGTATTGTGAGCCTCAAGTGTGGCCAAAGTGACAGGAGATACAGATGAGACTCAGGGGATTTATCCTCGCCGGCGCGACCATGGCGGCCGGAGCGCTGACGATGTGCACGCTTCCGGTCGCGTCCGCAGCGCCGGATCGAACGTCGCCCAAGCCACCACCCATCGCCGCCCAACAGGTCCCGAACGCCGGCATCACGGTCTCCGACCGGGGGATCACCGACGTGTTCGCCGTCTCCCTGGGTGTCGCTCTGGCACCCCAGGGTGCGACTCGGATCGCGGCGGTTCCGCGCGCCGACAATGCGTGTCGTACCAATCTCAAGGACGCCCGGATGGCGGTCACCTGGCGAAACACCCGCACCGGCAAGATGGGCGACGAGGTGTTCCCAGTGTGTGCCGGCCCGCGTTCGATGCCCGGAGCCACGATCAAGACCGGGCTCGGACGGATCTCGTTCACCACCACGATCCTGGGCAAGCGCACGCAGACCTTCACGATCATTCCCGGTTCGGGGTCGTTCACTCGCCGGTGACCACCGCCGAGTAGACAATTTTCGAAATCTGTACACACGAATCGAGAACACGTTCTAGATTTGGCCGCATGGCCGACACAGTCACCCAGCTTCTCCATGCCCGCGCCGACGACGACAACCTCGCCATCACCTACGACGGCGGCACGTGGTCGTGGCGCGAGTACATCGCCGACGCCCAGCGCATGGCTGCAACCGTCCTTGCCGCTGCCGACACGGGTCGGCCGATGCATGTCGGCGTACTGCTGGGGAACACTCCGGACATGCTCATCGCCCTTGCCGCGGGAGCGCTCGGCGGCTATGTGACGGTCGGGGTCAACAACACCCGACGTGGCGACGGTCTCGCGGCCGACATCAAGCGCGCGGATTGTCAGATCCTGATCACCGACGCCGAGCATCGACCGCTGCTCGACGGCCTCGACCTGCCCGATGTCACGATCTTCGACACCTCGTCGTCGCAGTGGGCCGATCTGCTCGCCGATGCCACAGACCTGACGCCGCATTCGATACCGACGGCGACCGACACCTTCATGCTCATCTTCACGTCCGGCACCAGTGGCAACCCCAAGCCGGTTCAGTTCGCGCACATGATGATTCCGTTCGCCGGCCCGGTTCTGGTGGACAAGTACAGCGTCGGTCCCGGCGACGTCTGTTACCTGTCGATGCCACTGTTCCACTCGGCCGCACTCATGGGCGGCTACTGCGTCGCACTGTGCGGTGGCGCCGCGATGGCTCCCGCCAAGTTCTCCGCGTCGACCTTCCTGTCCGACATCCGGCGGTACAACGCCACCTACATGAACTACGTCGGCAAACCACTCGCCTACATCCTCGCCACGCCCGAGCAGGCCGACGACGCCGACAACTCGCTGCGGGTCGCATTCGGTAACGAGGCCACCGACCGCGACATCGACGAGTTCTCCCGGCGTTTCGGCTGCACCGTCTGGGACGGCTTCGGCTCAACCGAACTCGCCATCATCATCACCCGCGAACCGGGCACGCCGCACGGGTCGATCGGCAAGGGCTTCCCGAATGTCGCGGTGTACAACTCCGCGACCGGAATAGAGTGTCCGCGAGCAGAATTCGATGCCAACGGCGCTCTGGCGAATGCCGACGAGGCGATCGGCGAACTCGTCAACATCGACGGCGGCGGCATGTTCATGGGCTACTACAACGACGCCGGTGCGACGCAGGAACGCCTGCGCGACGGCAAGTACTGGTCCGGCGACCTCGCGTACAAGGATGCCGACGACTGGATCTATCTCGCCGGACGTACCGGCGACTGGATGCGCGTCGACGGCGAGAACCTGGCCGCCGGCCCGATCGAGCGAATCCTGTTGCGTATCCCCGAGATCAACCGTGTGGCCGTGTACGCTGTCCCCGACGAGCACGTCGGCGACGCGATCATGGCTGCGGTGGTCCTGCAGGACGACGCCGACTTCGATCCGGACCACTTCGCCGCGCAACTCGCCGACCAGGCCGACCTGTCCCCCAAGGCGTGGCCGCGCTTTGTCCGCATCGCCGACGACCTCCCCACCACCGCGACCAACAAGATCCTCAAACGTGCGTTGAAGACCGAGGGCGTCACCGCGGGCGACGGCACCCTGTGGGTCCGCGAACCCCGTTCGCGCACTTACCGTTCGGCGGTCACTGCCGGCAATCCGGCCTGACATGACCGGACCTCTGGCCGAACTGGGCTACTACGCACTCTCCCGCCACCCGGTGACCCCGGCCGAGCTCTTCGCCGAAGCGCGCATCGCCGACGAGATCGGACTGGGGACCGCGTTCGTCTCCGAACGGTTCAACATCAAGGATGCGCCGACGCTGTGTGGCGCGTTGGCAGCAGCGACAGATCGACTCGGAATCGCCACCGCGGCAACCAATCACAACACGCGACATCCCATCATCACCGCAACGATGGGCGCGACGATGGGTGAACTCTCGCAGGGGAGATTCGCGCTCGGCCTGGGCCGAGGCATCGCCGCGCAGTGGCAGATCCTCGGCATCCCCGACGTGACCGGTGCACAACTCTCCGACATGTCCGCGGTACTGCGTCGTTTGTGGTCTGGGGAGATGGTGATCGGGCACGACGGTCCGATCGGCTCCTACCCGCTACTGCACCTCGGGGTGAAGCTCGACGCCCCACCGCCGATCATGCTGGTGACGATGAGTCGTCGAACCCTGGAGCTCGCCGGTCAGATGGCCGATGGCGTTGTGCTGCACACCTTTCTGAGCGCCGATGCGACTCGGCGCGCCGTGGGCCACGTCCGCGCCGCCGCGCAGCGAGCCGGGCGTGACCCCGCGTCGATCCGCATCTGGTCGGTCCTCGCCACCGCCACCGACGACCTCGACGAAAACGACCGGATGCGCCGGCTATACGGGCGGTTGGCGACCTATCTGCAGGGCTACCCGGGCCCGCTGATGGCCGCGAACGGTTGGTCGGATGCCGATCTCGAACGTGTCCGTGCCACCGCGGCTTTCACCAACGCCCGCGGACCGATCGACGCGACCGCGACCGTCGACGAGCTCGCGGAGCTGGCCGACGCCATCCCCGATGCCTGGGTGTCCGATTCGGCGATCGGCGACGCCCATGGTGCGGCACGATCCGTGGCTGCCCAATTCGATCTCGACGTCGACTCGGTGATCCTGCACGGCGCGACCCCGACCGAACTGACGCCGGTCGTCGACGCTTACCGGCAGATCCGACCGGAGACGACGCGAAAACTGCCCACGAATCCCGGAAGGATGACTCCGTGAGCGCGATACCCACCGCCGCAGACGATCTCACCGCCGAGCGGCTCACCGACATCCTGCGCAGCGCCGACCATGACGCCGAAGTCACGTCGGTCTCGGCCGAACCGGTGGGCACTGGGCAGATGGCCGGGTCGTATCGGATCCGCCTGACCTACGCCGAGGCCTCCCCCACGCTGCCCGACACCATGATCGCCAAGATGGCCACCGGGCCACAAGATCAGCGTGACTTCGCCTGTGGAGCATTCCGCAACGAGGTCGGATTCTACCAGGACCTCGCGAGCACCTTTCGGGTGCCGGTGCCACGGCACTTCGGTTCGGTCATCTCACCTACCGGCGCCGAGTTCGTGCTGTTGCTTGAAGACATGGCCGACGCGCGTCAGGGCGATCAGATCGCCGGATGCACACCGGCGCAGGCGGAATCGGTGGCGATCGCGGCCGCCGGCCTCCACGGCCCACGATGGAACGACGCCGACCTCATCGACCGTTTCCCACTGCCCACCGACGACGACCGGGCACTCATGGAGTCCGTGCTCGAACCGATGGCCCAGGTCTACCGCGACCGATTCGCACCGGTCGGCATCGACGACGGCGCAGTGGAGTGGCTGGTGGCGCAGGCGGGCGACTGGCTGGTCACACCGCAACGCAGCGTCGCCCTCGTCCACGGCGACCTGCGCATCGACAACGTCCTGTTCGGCGCCGACGACACCGTCACCATCATCGACTGGCAGACCATCGTTTCCGGTAACCCACTGCGCGACATAGCCTTTCTCTTGAGCACGAGCCTCACGGTCGACGATCGACGTGCGCACGAACGCCGGATCGTCGCCGCATACCATGACGCGCTCCTGTCACACGGGGTGTCGGGATACTCGCCCGAGGAATGCTGGGACGACTACGTCGCCAACTTCATCCAGGGACCGCTGATCGTGGTATTCGGCTCTGCGGCAGCCCAACCGACCCCGCGCGGCGACACGATGTTCGAGACAATGCTGCATCGCAGCGCAACGGCGATCGACGACCTGGTGGCGAGCCGATGAAGCTCGTCATCGGTGGCAACGGATTTCTCGGGTCGCATCTGGTCCGACAGTTGTTGGCTGACGGTTCCGACGTCCGCGTGTTCACGAGGCCGACAAGCGATCTGCGCGGACTCGCGGATCTCGACTTCGAGCACGTGACCGGCGATCTGTTCGACACCTCCTCGATCAGGAGCGCAATGCAGGGCTGCCGCACTGTCTTCTACTGCGCGGTCGATACCCGAGCATGGCTCTCGGACCCGGCTCCGCTGTTCCGCACCAACGTCGAGGCCATTCGCAACGTTCTCGACGTGGCCACCACATCCGGACTCGATTCCTTCACCTATACGAGCACCATGGCGACGATCGGTCGTCATCCCGGCCGGATCGTCGATGAGACAGACGACTTCAACTGGGACGACTCCGCGACCGACTACGTCAGATCGCGCGTTGCCGGCGAACGGCTGGCCCTCGGCTATGCCCACGACGGCCGAGTTCCGGTCGTGGCAGCATGTGTCTCCAACACCTATGGCTCAGGCGACTGGCAGCCCACTCCACACGGGTCATTCGTGGCGGCGGCCGCATTGGGCAAGATGCCCTTCGGAGTTCGTGGCATGAAGGCCGAGGCCGTCGCCGTGGACGACGCCGCCACGGCGTTGACTTCCGCCGCCGATCGGGGACGACCGGGCGAACGCTACATCGTGTCCGAGCGTTTCATCGATCTCGGCGAGGTGATCACCACCGCAGCTCGAGCGGCCGACGTACCCCCACCGCGCCTCGTGCTGGGCAAGGCCGCGTTGTACGGAGCCGGCGCGGTCGGCACCGCCCGCGCTCGGATCACCGGCCGCTCGCAGCGCCTGAAGATCGACACCGTCCGGTTGATGCACCACATGTCGCAGATGAGCCACGCGAAGGCTGAGACCGAACTGGACTGGCACCCACGCCCGGTCACCGACGCCATCGCCGATGGTGCCCGATTCTGGCTGGAGCGCGAGCGCAACCGTACTGAGGCCAAGGAGTCGCCTTCCGCCGGCTGAGGCGTTGCCCTGAGGAGCGAGCTTGCGAGCGGCTTTTCTACCGATGGCTGAGGTGCGAGCGAAGCGAGCCTCGAAGCCCCCCTGGTGAGATGACATTCGTTGTCTCACCAGCCCTTCGAGGCTCTCGGCTGGCGCCTCGAGCACCTCAGGGAGCGGAAGGAGTCGGTTGTGCGATGCCTGATCGACGCACGTCACCCGAGCAACTCGGCCAGTTCCTCGAGGCTGTACGGCGCGCTGTCCTGGTGGTCGCGGTAGGCGACGAAGCTGGCCTGTTGCGGTTCGAATCTGCCGATGAATCCGCCTGATGCGCTGAAGATCTGGCCGGAGATGTGGTCGGCCGCGTCGCCGGCAAGGAAGGTGTACAGCGGTGCGACGTACTCGGGCGGTGCCGGGTCGAGCGCGGCGTCACGAGTGAGTTCGTCGAGGATGCCTCGCTCGTGCAGACTCTCGATGTGGCGCACGTAATCGTCGCCACTGGACAATCGCGATTTCGCCCCCGGCATCACGACATTGATCCGCACCCCGTGTGGTGCGAGGTCGGAGTTGGCCGCGAGCGCCAATGCGTTCACGCCACCCTTGGCCGCCGGATAGCCACTGCCGCCGAATAATCCGAGGGAAGCGGCCGATCCGGTGAGCACGATGGACCCCGACCGTTGTTCGGCGAACACCCGGCCCGCTGCCTGCGTGATGTGGAAGGCGCTCATCAGGTGGGCGTCGATCTGCTCGCGGAAGTCTGCGGTGTCGATGGTGAGGATCGTCGATCCGGCCGGTTCGGCAATGCCGGCACAGTTGATGGCGATGTCGAGCGCCCCGAACTCCGAGAGCGCGGTGTCGACCATCTGTTGTGCGACACCGTCATCGCCCGCGGATCCGCAGACCCCGACCGCATACCCGCCACCACCGCGGATCTCGGCCACCGTGTCGTCGACCGCACTCTTGTCCCGGCCGTTGACGACCAGCGAAACACCCTGCCCCGACAGCGCATACGCGACGGCCAGACCGATCCCGCGGGTGGCGCCGGACACGATGGCCACCCGCCCGGACAGTCGGGCGGTCACCGGTGGTCTCCCCTCACCGCCCGGCATCAGGCCGAACTGCCCACGGGCGTGATGGGTATCGACCGTCCACGATCGGTGAACTCGAACGTCGAGCCGGAACTGAAACGTGCGATGGCCACCTCACCAGACTCCTTGTGCGCACGCTCCCCTACACGGAAGCGCACCTCGAGTCCGGCGTCGGTCTGCGTGGAGTCGGCGATCTCCCAGTGCTCGTCGACGGCGGTCGCGATCGCCTGCAGCGGTTCCAGATGGTCACTGTCGATCAGGCTGAGCCAGCCACCGTCGTCCACCGCGGCCGACGAAGACGGAATGGTGACCACCACGTCGTCGCCATCGGCCCGGACTGTGACACCCGTGTACTGAACGGGCCCGAGGCACGGATGCAGGGCTATGACCGACGCGAGACCGGCGGCGTCGCGCGGCAGATCCAGTGCCTGCCGTAGCCGGTCGGCGGCCAGGCCGGCGATCCCGGTGAGCTGCTTACCGTAGATCTCCCGCGCCTGTTCCTCGGTCTCGGCCTGGCGCCGAACACTCCACAGGAATCCGAGAGCCAGCAATTGATGTTGCAAGGCAACCTCTTCGGCGATCCGGACCAAGGCCGTATGCGACCACTCACGGAACTGGATGTCCTCGAACAACGGACCCCGGTAGTCGACGAAACCGTCCGTGGCCGACTCGTCGATCGGCGACAGGGCCACCGAACCCGCTTGGGTGGTGAACATGTCGACGGCGTCGGCCGGCAATGGCAGTTCGTCGCGATCCGGTTCTATGGTCACCGTCCACGCGCAGTGCGGGTGACGGTCGACGGGCCGTCGTGGCGGACGATGGATCGGCCGGATCCGCGCACGACGGTTGGTCGCGATCGCGGTGGCGTCGAAGGTCGGGTCCTCGATGTCGTGACACATGGTGGTCACGTAGTCATCACCCATCGGCTCGACGTCCATCAGCGCGCCACAGTGATTCAGCACGAACGAGCCGTGGTAGCGGTCCTCGATCTCGTAGCGGAAATCCATGAACTGCGGCGGCGCACCGATGTCGAGCTGGAGGCATTTGAACATGTCCTCCACGCCGTCACCGTCGATACCCAGCGCCGCGCGCATGCGGTAGGTGTACACCGGGCTCGCGGCCATCCACTCCTCGATGGCCACCTGACCCATCACATCCCGTCCGAAGGCACTGATGAGATGGGCCATGCCGCTGCGGTCGATCATCTGACCCGAGAGCAGGAGCTCGGGCACCAGGGTGGCGAGCTGAGGTTGACTCAGACCTGGGTAGGTCGGGGCTGTTTGAGTCACGTCAGGTCACCAGAACGCGACGGGCGCCTTGCCGAACGGATACCAGCCGGGCTGATCGCCGGTGGCCTTCTCGATCCGCTTGAGCATGCCGTCGCTCATCGCGTTGTTCTTCAGCATCTCGATGAACAGTGCCGATACGTTTCCATAGTCGAAAAAGTCTCGCTGCCACGAGAACTGGAAGTTGCCGCCGTACTTGAACCAGCTTCCCTGGATACCTTCGAGCGCGTATTGGGTTCCGTCCTCACGCTTGCCCTCGTACACCTGCTTCCACAGGCCGATCATGGATCCGGTCTGGTCGTCGATGACCCATTCCTGGTAGGGATATTCCCAACCTTCGAGGCCTTCCATTTCCTGGCCGAGTGCGATATCGCGGATCTCGTCCCGACCGACGGCCATGAAGTCCTTGTCCGGACCGTAGTTCCACCCGTAGGTGGCGTCCTCGGTGTAGAACTCCGCCAACGGTTTCCAGTCGCCGGCCTTCTCGGCCTCGATGTTGGCCGCGAGCCAGCGCTCTTTCATCTCTTCCAGTTCGGCACGATCAAAAGGCATTGTCACTCCACTTCATTCGTTCTCGATGATTCGCAAGGCCTGGGTCGGGCAGTAGTGCACGCCTGCCTCGACCTCCTCGCGCTGACTTTCGTCGGGATGGTCGTTGAGGATCTCCACGTGGTCGGAATGTGCCTCGAAGACGTCGGGGGCCTCCATCTCGCACATACCGTGTCCTTGGCAGATGTCGAGATCGACCTCGATGCGCATGGCCGTCATGCTCCTGCACCTGCGGGAGCGTCGGTACGACGACGATACTTCACGCGGCACGGCTGCTGGAGCTGAACGACCATCTTGGAGTGGTCGTTTCGGTAGGACTCCGACGGCTGGAGCATCTCGAACTCGTAGTTCTGGAAGAGCACCGAGAAGATCGCCTTGAGCTGCATGATCGCGAATTGTGCACCCACACAACGGTGCCGGCCGGCACCGAACGGAATCCACGTCCACCGGTTCACCAGATCCTCTTGGCGCGGCTTCACGTAACGGTCGGGATCGAAGGAGTCCGGATTCGGGAAGTCCTCGGGCAGCCGGTTGGACACCGCCGGCGAGACAGCGATGGTCTGGCCTGCCTTCACCTCGAAGTCCTCGATGTGAAAGTCGTGCTGTACCAAGCGCATCAGGATGATCAACGGAGGGTGCAGTCGCAGAGCCTCCTTGAGCGCGTTCTCGAGCAGCGGCATCTGCCTGGTGTGGGCAAACGTGTACTCCGGTCGTTCGCCGGCCGGTGTGTCACCGTAGATCTCGTCGAGTTCGTCGTAGACCCGCTTCATGTAGTCGGGGTTGCGCAGCAATTCGATCAGTGTCCACGCCGCCGTTCCCTGCGTGGTGTGATGGCCCGCGAACATCATCGAGATGAACATGCCGGTGATGGTGTTGGCATCGAACCCGACCTGGATCAGGATGTCCATCAGATCGCGATCTTCTTTGTCTTCAACAGGATTCGCGACCCGCTCGTCCATCACGCCCTGGATGAACTCGACGAGCTCGGCGCGCGCGGAATCGCGCTTGCGGAAGCTCTCGATGTCGGCGTGCATGTCGACATAGGCGATAGGGTCGGTGCCCTTCTCCAAGTCGTGGAACAGCTCGGACACATGCTTGTTGAGCTGTTCGCGGAACTTCCGGCCGATCAGGCAGGCCGACGACGTGTACAGAGTCAGCTCACCGAAGAACTCCAGCAGGTCGATCTCACCTTCGTCGCCCCAGCCGGCGATGATGCGTTCCACCTCGTTGGGGATGGTGACCGCGTGCTGCTTCATGTGCGGGCCCTTGAGGGCCGAGTTGTGAATCGCCTTGGACCGCTCCTCCGGGCTGGCGTCGAACACCACGCCCTCGCCGAACACCGGAGTCATGAACGGATAGGCGGCGGCCTGGTCGAGGTCTTCCTCGGGCGCACGGAAGAACTCCTCGTTGGCCAGCGCGCCGGAGACGAGGACCACTTCGCGGTCGGCGAGCTGGAACTGGCCGACGTCGCCGCATTCCTCCCGGACCCGCCAAAACAGCGAGATCGGGTCGGTCGCCAGCTCGTCGAGGTGGCCGTGTTCTCCGTCACCGCCGGAGACACGTTTGGGCTTGGTGAGTGCGGTCATGAGCCGGCTCCGTTCGGTGTTGTCGAATCCTGGGTTTTCTGTTCGCGTTTCGCTCGCGGAATGGCGCCTTCGGCCTCGACCTCGACGGAACGCATGTGCGCACCCCGGGGCATCGTGACCATCGCGGCAACGGCTTGCGCAATATGTTCTGGTGCAAGGAAATTGCCGTGCCGGGCCAGCCCGTGTTTGATCCAGTCGTTGAGCATGTCCTCGGTGTCCTTGGGGTCGAGGTTCATACCCATCCCGGTCAGGGTCTGACCCGGACGAACCACCCCCGCGCGCACTCCGGTGCCCTCGAGTTCGAGTTGGATGGTCGCGACCAGTCCGTCGATCCCCGACTTCGCGGCGACATACGCCGACGACCACGGACGCGGACGAATGGCGACGTCGGAACCGATGAACACGAAATCGCCACGCGTGCGGTCGATCATGCCACCGATCACGGCCCGGTAGATGCGGTAGGCGCCGGTGAGGTGGATGTTGATCTGCGCGGCGAATTCCTCGGGCAACGTGTCGTAGGAGAGGCCCACGGCCAGGTCGCCGGCGCCCGCCACCACGATCTCCAAGGAGCCGAGTGCGGCTTCCGCCTTGGCGACACAATCGAGCACGGACTGCTCGTCGGTCACATCGAGCGGAACCGCCACTGCCTCACCACCGTTGGCGGTGATCTTGTCTGCCAACTCCTGCAGCTTCTCCACCCGACGGGCCGCCAGCGCAACCGGATATCCGGCTGCGGCAAGCCATTCGGCCGTCGCGGCGCCGATACCCGACGACGCGCCGGCGACCAGGACCGGACGACGGTCGGGATGAGGAATGTAGGCCATCAGCGCACCTGCACTTTCACCGGAAGCTCCGCAAACCCACGTACGTTCACCGAATGCACGCGCACCGCGTTCTCGATGTCGATGTCGACCGATTTGATTGTCTTGACCACCTCGGCGAGGCCGACGTTGGACTCAAGCCGGGCGAGATGCGCACCGAGGCAGAAGTGTGCGCCCATACCGAAACTCATCAGGGCCTGGCTGCAGTCCCGCCCGATCTGATAGCGGTCGGCGTCGGCACCGAAGACATCTTCATCGCGGTTGGCCGAGCCGACGAGCAGGAGCACACGATGCCCCTCGGGAATCACGAGATCGCCGTAGGGCGCATCCTGAACGACGCGTCGCAGCACCATCTGAGTCGAGTTGTCATAGCGCAGCGTCTCCTCGGTCCAGTCCGGCACGAGAGCCTGATCGGCGAGCACCTTGGCGAGTTCATCGGGATTCTGCCAGCCCCAATACAGCGCGTTGGCAAGCAGTTTGGTGGTCGTCTCGTTCCCGGCCACCACCATCAGCACCATGAAGCCGACGATCTCGTCCTCGGTCAGCTTGGTGTTCTCGCCGGTCTCGTCGTCCTTGATCTCGGCCTCGATCAGCGCCGACACCAGATCCTCGCCCGGGTTCTTGCGCCGGTCGGCAATCAGCGCCGAATAGTACTTGTGCAGTTCGAGATACGCATAGATCGCGGCTTCCGGGATGTCGAGGACACCCTCTTCGCGGTGTAGCAACAGATCCGACTGGTGCCGTAGATGCGCGCGGTCGGCAACCGGCACTCCGAGCAACTCCGAGACCACATCCATCGGCAGCAGACCGGCAAAGTCTGCGACGTAGTCGAACTCGCCCTTCTCGAGGCAGATATTCCAATGCTGCTGCGTCAGTTGCTCGATGCGTTCGGAGAGCTCGTTGACGCGGCGCGGCGTGAACCCCTTGGACACCAGCTTGCGAATACGCATGTGCTTGGGATCGTCCATCGCGAGAAACGACATCGACTTGTGTGCGTCGGGACCGTAGGACGACGGATCCATCGACACGCCCCAGCTGTTCGACAGGCGCACCGTGTCGCGGAAACCGGCCCGCACATCTTCGTGGCGCGCCAACGCCCAGAAGTCCATGTCGGCGTTGTAGTACACCGGCGCTTCGTTGCGTAGCCGAAGGTAGGTCGGATACGGATCCTCGTGGAAGTCATAGGCATAGGGATCGAACGGGAGGCGTTTCTCCATCCCGTCGGTCCCGAGGGTGATCTCGGTCATCACTTCTCCATCAGTAGATGTGCGGCTGCGACAAGACGTTCGGAAGTCTGCTCGTAGGTCATGTGCCCCATGCCGGCGTGCACGAGGCCGCCGGCGTAGATCATTTCCAGCGCGTCGAGCAGCGGGCCAGGATTCTCCGGGTCCACTTCGAGTGCTTCGGCCAGCCGTACGCGGATGAACCCACCGATGCGGAGGCGCAGGTGCTCGACGTCGGGGTCGGTGCCCAGCAGCGCCATGGTCACCGCACCGCCGAGTTGCCCTTCGCCGGCCACCACCATCGACACCTCGCGCAGCACCTGCGCGACGCGCTCGGTATGGGTCGCGGTGGGGTCCGGCTCGGAGACCCCGGCAGACAGTCGGCGCCAGAACACCTCCGCCACCAGGTGGCTCTTCGACGAGAAGTAGGTGTAGGCGGTCGCGGGCGCCACCCCGGCCAACTTGGCCACCGACCGGACGGTGAGTCCGTCGAATCCGTCCTGGTTGAGGATGTCGACGGCTGCATCGGTGAGCTTGGTGACCGTCTCCGCCTGCTGCTGTGTCAGGCGCCGACGAGTGGATTCCTGAGATACGGGACTGGACATGTGAGCGAGGCTACACTAGGTTTGATCACGAGTCCAGACACCTGTCCAGATGGTAGTTCAGTCACTATGGGAGCCCAGACCATGGCACTACGCCCCGCATCCGCGTCGGATCTGTTGATCGACGGCAAACTAACCCCAGGCCAGGGTGGTGTCTTCGACATCGTCAACCCGGCAACCGAAGAGGTCATCGGCCAGGCCGCAGACGGCACCGCCGACGACATGTCCGCGGCGATCGCCGCAGCACGCAACGCCTTCGACAACACCGACTGGTCGCGCGATCACGCGCTGCGTGCGCGGTGCCTCCGCCAGTTGCGCGACGCCCTGCTCGGGCACGCCGACGAGTTCCGGGCGCTGGCCACCGAGGAGATCGGGTGCCCGGCCTTCCTCACCGGTGGGCCGCAGTTCGAGGGTCCCGTCAACGATCTGGGCTACTTCGCCGATCTCGCCGACAACTTCGCCTGGACCGAGGACCTCGGCAACGCCAAGCCGATGGGCCTGAAGAATCATCGCGAGATCCGACGCGAGGCCGTGGGGGTCGTCGGTGCGATCACCCCGTGGAACTTTCCTCATCAGATCAACTTCGCCAAGATCGGTCCGGCACTGGCCGCCGGCTGCACCGTGGTGCTCAAACCCGCACCCGACACCCCATGGGCCGCCGCTCTCGTCGGCAAGGTGATCGCCGAGGAGACCGACCTCCCGCCCGGCGTCATCAACATCGTGACCTCCAGCGACCACGCCGTCGGCGCACAGTTGTCGACCGATCCCCGAGTGGACATCGTGTCCTTCACCGGGTCGACGGCGACGGGCAAGAAGGTGATGGCCGCCGCGTCGGAGTCACTGAAGAAGGTCTTCCTGGAACTCGGCGGCAAGTCGGCGTTCATCGTCCTCGACGACGCCGATCTCGGCGGGGCCTGCGCGATGGCCGCCTTCGCGGTGGTCACCCATGCCGGCCAGGGCTGCGCGATCACCACGCGTCTGGTGGTTCCGCGCGAGAAGCTCGACGACGCCATCACGGCAACCCGAGATGCCCTGGCGGGCTTGCCTGCCGGTGATCCCACCGACGGCGGCACCATCTGCGGTCCGCTGATCTCCGCGGTCCAGCGCGAGCGCGTCGAGTCCTACATCGCGCTCGCGAAGGAAGAGGGCGGCACCATCGAGATCGGCGGCGGCCGTCCCGCCGACAAGGAGAAGGGATTCTTCGTCGAGCCCACTCTGATCTCGGGTCTCGACAACTCCGCGCGCGTCGCCCAGGAGGAGATCTTCGGGCCGGTGCTGGTGATCATCCCCCACGACGGCGACGACGACGCGATCCGCATCGCCAACGACTCCCCCTACGGACTATCAGGCATGGTCTACGGCACCGACGAAGACCGAATCAACAAGGTGGTCAACGGTGTTCGCACCGGGACCATGGGCATCAACGGCGGCATCTGGTACTCGGCCGACGTCCCGTTCGGCGGCTACAAGCAATCCGGCATCGGCCGCGAGATGGGTGTCGCCGGTTTCGAGGAATACCTCGAGACCAAGGCCGTCGCCCGCCCCGCTTAGCAATCACCCCACCCACCACGCTGGTCGAGCCGACACCGAGCCCCTGGGCGAGGCGTCGCGTCGAGACCACCACGCAACCCCACAACAAGAAAGCACTCCATGACCACAGGACGTTTCGAGAACAAGACCATCATCGTGACCGGTGCCGCCGGTGGGATCGGTGAGGCCTACGCGCGTGGGCTGGCCGACGAGGGCGCCAACGTCGTCGTCGCCGATCTGGCCGACGAGAAGGGCAAGCAGGTGGCTGCCGACATCGGTGGGCTCTATGTCAGTACCGATGTCTCCGACGAGGCTTCCGCGCAGGCGCTTGCGACGGCAACGGTCGACACGTACGGCACCATCCACGGTCTGGTGAACAACGCCGCCATCTACGGCGGCATGAAGCTCGACTTCCTCATCACGGTGCCGTGGGACTACTACAAGAAGTTCATGAGCGTGAACCTCGACGGTGCACTCAACGTGACCCGCGCGATCTACCCGCACATGAAGGATGGCGGCGCCATCGTCAACCAGTCTTCCACTGCTGCTTGGCTGTACAGCGGTTTCTACGGTCTGGCGAAGGTGGGTATCAACGGACTCACCCAGCAGCTCGCCACCGAACTGGGCGGACAGAACATCCGGGTCAACGCCATCGCACCGGGGCCGATCGACACCGAGGCCACCCGGACCACCACCCCCAAGGAGATGGTCCAGGACATCGTGAACGGTTTGCCGCTCAAGCGTTTCGGACAGCCCGAAGATCTGGTGGGCATGTGCAAGTTCCTGCTCTCGGATGAGGCCAACTGGATCACTGGCCAGATCTTCAACGTCGACGGCGGCCAGGTCATCCGGTCATGAGCGACCTTCGTCTCGGCTACGTCGGGCTCGGCAACATCGGTGGACCGATGGCAGGCCGGCTGGCCAAGTGGTCCGGCGGTCTCGCGGTGTTCGACCTCGCACCCGACGCCGTCGCCAAGGTGGTGGATCAAGGTGCCCGCGCGGTGGATTCGCTGGCCGAGTTGGCCGCCGACTCGGACATCGTCGGGATCTGCGTCGTCAACGACGAACAGGTCCGTACGGTCGTCGCGGGAGAAGGTGGGCTCCTCGACTCGGCGAAGCCCGGCACCATCATCACCGTGCATTCGACGATCTCCCCCGACACCGCAACTGACTTGGCCGCAACCTGTGCGGGCAAGGGCGTCGTGCTGCTCGACGCACCGATCTCGGGTGGCGCACCGGGCGCCGAGCAGGGACGGCTTGCGATCATGGTCGGGGGCGACCGCGAGTCCTATCTCAAGCTCAAGGAACCGTTCTCGCTGGCGGCCGAGATGATCGTGCACGCCGGTGAGGAGGTCGGCGCCGGGACCAAGATGAAGCTCGCCCGCAACCTCCTGCATTTCATCTCGTTCACCGCGACCACCGAGGCGGCGCGGCTGGCCGAGGCGGCCGGCATCGACATCGCCAAGCTGGGCAAGGTGGTTCGCCACACCGACGCCATCACCGGCGGCGCCGGGGCAATCATGTTGCGCGACAGCACCGCACCGATCGCCGACGACGACTTCTGGTACGGCGTGTTCACCCATGTCCGCGCGCTGGGTGAGAAGGATCTGTCCCTGGCGCTGGAACTCGGCGATAAGCTCGACGTGGAACTCCCCCTCGGCGCGATCGCCCTGCGCGATCTCGCCGCGGGACTCGGAGTGCCACACAAGGAAGGAGATCCGTCATGACGTCAGGAACGGCAGTCGGGGGCGAAGGTACCGAACAGCGCAAGCGGGGCGTCGACATGATGTCGAAGGTCTATGGCTGGGAGATGTCCGACGGTCCCGGATTGCATTTCGCGCACACCGCCGACCAGTTGTTCGCCGAGGTGTGGACCCGCGAGGGTCTGTCGATGCGCGATCGGCGTCTACTACTTCTCGGAGCGCTTGCCGCAGGCGGTCAGGTCGATGTCGCCGAGATCCAGGCGGGCGCAGCCCTGGGCAATGAGGAGCTCACCCCCGAGCAACTCGAGGAGATCGCCCTGTTCCTCTGCTACTACGTGGGATGGCCCACCGGAACCAAGATGAACATGATGTTCGGCGAGGTCATCAAGAAGCACCGTAAGGCGCAGGCCCGCGAAGCACAGGGGTGACGGTGCTGTTTCGAGAATTGGCCGGCGGCAACGGGTGTTCGCTGCTGAGCGCCACCCCCGGACCGGACCTCGATGCCCACGGTTACGTCGAGACCGAGTATGCGGTCAACGGCATCGTCCGTGGGGTCACGGCGAACGGCGACGCCGATCCCGCCGAGTTCGTGACCCGAATCCTCGTTCGACGCCCCGTATCGGCCGAAAGCTTCAACGGCACGCTCGTCGTCGAATGGCTCAACGTGAGCAGCGGAAACGATGCGGCACCCGAATACACCTATCTCGCAGAGGAACTCGTTCGCGGCGGCTTCGCGTGGGTCGGGGTGTCGGCGCAGTACACCGGCATCGAGGGTGGCGCGGGTTCGGTCGGTGATCTCGGGCAACCGGGCCCACAGAGTCTCGCTGCCAATGACTCCGCGCGCTACGGCATGCTGCGGCACCCTGGCGACGCCTATTGCTTCGACATCTTCGGCGCCATCGGCGAGGTGCTGGGTCTGCCCTCCGACGACGCGCACCCACTGGCCGGGTTGTCGGTGACACGCACGCTGGCCGTGGGTGAATCGCAGTCCGCGATGGCGTTGACCACCTACGTCAACCGATTCGCCGGCGACCATCAGGTATACGACGGCTACCTCATCCACAGCCGCTCGGTGTCGGGGTTACCACTCGGCGAGGTGGGTGCGCCGAGCGACATCGAATTGGCCTTCACCGGCGAACCCGCTCCGGTCCGCGACGACCTCGCGGTACCGGTGTTCACGGTGCAGACCGAGACGGATCTGCTCACCAACTTCCGCTATCACTGTGCCCGGCAACCGGATACCGATCGGGTACGCACCTGGGAGGTCGCGGGTGCGGCGCACGCGGATCTGCATCAGATCGGCCCGTACGAGGAGATGCTCGGCTGCCCGACTCCGGTCAACCGTGGTCAGCAGCGTTTCGTGTTGCGTGCGGCGCTACGTCATCTGCACGGCTGGGTCGCCGACGGCACCACACCGCCGGCAGGCGAGCCACTCACCCTCGAGCACTCCCCCGACGCCGAACCCGTCTTTGTGACCGACGAGATCGGTAATGTTGTCGGCGGGGTTCGCACGCCGTGTGTCGATGCGCCCACCCAGGTCTTGAGCGGCGTGGTGGCAGACCCGGTGTCCCGGATCTGTCTGCTCTTCGGTTCCACCACAACGGTTCCCAGCGACCTGCTGGCCGCCCGGTACGGCACCCGCGACAAATATGACCGTCACTACCGCGACGCCACCGAAGCCGCCATCGCCGGCGGGTTCGTCCTCGCCGACGACCGCGACGAGATCCTCGCCGACGCGAATCCGGATCTCGTGCCCTGAGCCATCACTCACCCCGTCGCGCGCCGCAACCCCACCGCTCCCTGAGGTGCTCGAGGCGCTAGCCGAGAGCCTCGAAGGGATGGTGAGACAAACGAATTCGGCGACCAACGAGCGAACGTCACCAAGCCTTCGAGGCTCGTCGCTAGCGCTCCTCGCACCTCAGGCAGCGGAAGGGTGGCACCTCACCAGGCCCTTCGAGGCTCGCAAGCTCGCACCTCAGGGACCGGAGGGACATCGGCTTGATCAGCGAGAAACGCATCGGTCGCTCGCCGGATATCACCGGAGATGGCGTGTCCGACATGACTTCCCGGGTACCAGTGCACGTGTCCACCCCAGTGGTCGTACAGGCGTTGCGCGGCGGTCACCGACGTCACGCGATCGTTGAGCGCGGCGACCACCATCCGACGGCCCGGCGCCGCAAAGGGTTCCACCGACAGTGGGTCGATGACCGACGAGACGGCGCGCACCGCGTCGGAGTTCATGAGTCGCGCGAGCGCCTTGCCCTTGGATCCGCCGCGGGCCATGTGGTGGGCCAGAGTGGCGTGCATGTCGAGCATCGGCACGACCGCGAGCACCGAGCTGACCCGCGGATCGAGCGAAGCGACCAGCGACGCGATGGGGCCGCCCAGTGAGGTTCCGGCAATGGTGATGTCGGCCGGATCGTGCGTGTCGATCCACGTGATCAGCGAACGGATCTCGGCGACTGCGCGCATCGTCATCACCACGTTGCGCAGCGGATCGAATCCGGGGTAGGCAACCTGCTCGACGCGCCGCGAACCGTGCGCGGGCAGCACCGGGAACACGACGTCATAGCCGAGGTTCTTGTGCAGGTGCGCAGCACGGAAGGCGTACAGGTCGTCGGCGCGGCCCTGCGCGGCGCCGTGCACCCAGATCAGCCAGCGTCGTCCGCTGCGGCCCCGGGTCAGCACGCGCACCGAGGCCACCCCATCACGGTAGGGGTCCACTCCGGCGACAGACGACGGAACGGCCGCGTCGACCCGATAGTCGATGTGATGAAAACCCGTGGTGCCGAACACTCGTCGACGCCGCGACAAGATCCGCGGCGCAGTCGGCTCGGTGTTCATCCCGACCGTGCCCGCGGCGGCGAAGTCGTCGGCGACCGCCTCGCAGCGCTGTACCGCATCCTCGACATCGGACAGCGCCGGGATGTCGCGGATCACCGAGTTGACCGCGATGAAGAATTCGTCGATGGCGGTCTCGCCGACCGCGCGCGGCCCGCATCCTGCCGGCGGGATACCAGCCGGCGCATCGCCCTGACCGGCGTTGCGGGCGCTGCCCACTGCACGGGGCAGCACGCCGGCGAAGAGGCCGACGCGGGCGAACGCGGACTCCCAGTCGGTCACCCGACGTCCTGCGTTGCGACCGGTTCACGATCGCCGATGCCGAGCGCGGTTTCCACCTCGGCCAGTGACTCTCGGACGCGGTCGATGAACTCGGCGGGTTCGGGCATGGATTCCGGAGTGGCGATCAGCCCCATCGAGATTCGGCCCGCATAGCTGTAGGCGGTCAGATTCACGTCGGCCGGGGCGATCGCCAACGCGAAGGAGATCCAGTCGACGACCTCGATGTCGCCGACCCACCGTGTCTCACGGGGTCCCGGCATGTTGGCGGTGGTGATGTTGTTCATCACCAGCGGAGCCCGGTGCGCGGCGACCGCGCGGAACACCGGCCCGAGTCGTCCGGTGTAGGTGGCGACCTTGGCGGTCAGGTCGAATCCCAGGTCTCGCCGACGACGCACGGTTGCCTCGCAGCTCGCGGCGGTCTCGACCACCCGCTCGACGGGATCGGCCAGATCGGTACGGAGATAGGCTGCGGCCGTGGCGATCTCATTGCCTTCGGTTCGGGTGGACGCGAGATCCCTGCACACGCCGAAGACGGTGACCGAGATTCCCGGTTCCTCACCGCGGGCCAGCAGTTCGGCACGCTTGGCGCCTGCGATGATTCCGTGCAGCGCACCGTTCACCGTGGTGTCGGTGGCCAGCGCAACGCGTTGCACCGATGCCAGGGGGATGTCGCCACTGGCACACACCCGCTGCGCCCCGCTGCGCGCGTTGAAGCTGTTGCGTCGCACGGTCAGTGGTTTCGGGATGCGGCCACGGCCCGTGGCGTTCCGTTTGACGTGCGCGGCACGAGCGAAGTCGCCGACGACCGTCGGCACCCCGCGCAGCAGCTTCCACGACTCGGATCGGGCCGCTCGAAACAGTCCACGCGCGTCGTGCCCGCTGTTCAGCGAGCCGATCGGGGCCGGCGTCACCTGTTGACCCGGCAGGCTGGTTGCCGCCATGAACGTGTTGAGGGCGGCCAACCCGTCGGCCACCGCATGATGCACCCGGATCACCACGGCCTGCCGACCGTCGGCGAGGCCGTGCACGAGCGTGAGTGCCCAGAGTGGTTGTGTGCGATCGAGTTTGCGGACGGCGAGGTCGGCGAGCACCGCATCGAGTTCGTTCCGCCCGCCGGGGGCCTCGAGAACCATCTCGTCGAGGTGTGCGTCGATGTCGAAGTCCTTGTCGCGCACCCAGAACGGACGCGCGCCATAACCCGAGAGATACTCGAGACGCTGCGTCGCACGCGGGAATCTGCCCAGATAACCAGGCAACACCTCACGCAATTCGGCAAGAGTCACGACACGACCGCGACGCGAGGTGTCGAGCACCGCGACCTTGAGCGTGTGCATCGGCGTGCTCGGCGTCTCCATGTTCAGCATGAGGGCGTCGGGGCCCGTCATCCGCTCCATGTCAGCTCACCTTCCGTTCAACACCGGCGTCGTCGAGGAGCTCGCGCGTCACGACCTTC
Organism: Gordonia gummivorans; assembly: GCF_022513585.1. Taxonomy (GTDB): domain Bacteria; phylum Actinomycetota; class Actinomycetes; order Mycobacteriales; family Mycobacteriaceae; genus Gordonia. The sequence continues at coordinate 36,445 of NZ_JAKWBF010000028.1, read as the reverse complement.
CCCGTGGCGTTCCGCGGCAACTCGTCGATGAAGTGGACTTCGCGCGGCACCTTGAATCCCGCCAGTTCGGCACGGACGTGGTCGCGCAGTTGTTCGGCTCCGACCAGGGTCCGGGGCGCACGCACGACGTAGGCGACGAGCCGCTGCCCGAACGTGGCGTCGTCGACCCCGATCACGGCGACCTCACGCACACCCTGATGCGCACCGAGAATCTGCTCCACCTCAAGGGGATAGACGTTTTCGCCACCGGAGACGATCATGTCGTCGTCGCGGCCGACGACGAACAGCAGTCCACTCCCGTCGAGTCGGCCGAGGTCGCCGGACACCATGTGCCCGTCGGCAAATGCCTTGTTCACGTCGGCCGACGTGTAGCCGTCGAAGCCCGAGCTGCTGGCGACGACGATCTTGCCGATTTCGCCGACGGGGAGCTCGCGGTCGTCGTCGTCGAGGATGCGGACGCTGGTGCCCACGAGTGCTCGTCCGGCGGTGTCGGGTGCGACGCGCAGATCCTGCGGGGTGGCCGTACTGATCAGCCCTGCCTCGGTGGCGTTGTAGCTGTTGTAGACGACGTCGCCGAAGCGATCCATGAAGGCCAGCAACGCATCTGGACGCATCCGTGACCCGCTGGCCGTGGCGAACCGCAGCGTCGGCATCGGATGTGCGTCGAGGACGTCGTCGGGAAGGTCCATGATGCGTTCGAGCATCACCGGCACCACCGCGAGACCGGTCGCACCGTGCTCGCGGACCAGATCCAGGGTCGCCTCCGGATCGAAGCGGCGTCGCATGATCATCGTGCAGGTCATCGTCGCCGAGATCGCCACCTGCCCAAAGCCCCACGCGTGGAAGATCGGGGCGGCAATCACGGTGGCCTCACCCGAGCGCCACGGGATGCGATCGAGCATCGCGGCCAGCGAACCTATGTCGGTCGAACCGCCGCGGCGCGCACCCTTGGGGGTACCGGTGGTCCCGGAGGTGAGCAGCACGATACGTCCCGCCCGGGCGGGACGTGCCGCGCGCCGGCCGAGGTGTGCGGCGATGAGCGAGTCGAGGGTATCGAGCGCCGAACCCGCCTCCTCGACCCACGCGTGCACGTGTCGCAGCTGCGGATTGCGTTGCAGCGCATGGTCGATGAGGTCGTCGAACTCGTCGTCGGCGATCACCAGGTCGACGTTCTCGCGGATCAGCACGTCGGCGAGCTGCGGCGCGGCGAAACCGGTGTTGAGCAGTACCGCGTCGAGGCCGAGTCGCGAGGTGGCGGCCAACGATTCGATGAGACCGCGATGGTTGCGGCACATGATTGCCACAGTCGACACCGGACGGCCGGGCAGATCTGCGATGGCGGCGGCCAGTGCGTCGGACCGGTCGTCGAGCTCACGCCAGGTGAGGCTGCCGGCCTCGTCGATCAGGGCGACGGCGTGCGGTGCGCGTGCCGCGGCCAGGCCGATTCCGCTGACCGGTGAGGCGCCACCGTGTCGGCGCATGGCCAGGCCCATCTTCATGTAGCGGTCGAGGCGGGCGGTACCGAGGAAACCGCTGGTGATCAGGGTGCGGACGAGCCAGACGAGGTGGGCCACACGTTCGCGAAGGTTCTTCATGAGTCTCCCCTTCCCTCAACCGATGACCGGGAACCGGCGCCGGCGGGCCAGGTCGTCGAGGGCGTGCTGCATGCGTTTGCGCACCATCTCGTCGACGTCGGCGATCTCCGGGTTGGTACCGAATTCGGCGGTGATGTCGATCGGGTCGAGGACTTCGGTGACGAGTTTGGCGGGCAGTGGAACGTTGGGCGGGAATCCGGGGGTGATGCCGAACGGGAATCCGAGCCCGAGGGGTGCGCTCTTGATGCGGAGCAGCCGATCGATGCGCAGGAACTTCGCGAGTCCGTCACCGCGATTGATGAAGAGCTGCGTCTCCTGTCCACCGAGCGTGACGATGGGGACTATCGGCACGCCGGCCTCGATCGCCGTTCGCACGTACCCGGTACGGCCCTTGAAATCGATGGTCGCGCTCTGGGTGGTCGGTCGCATCGCCTCCCAGTCACCGCCGGGGAACACGATGGTGGCGGCCCCGGCCCGCAGCGCCTGCACGGCGTTGCGCGGGTGCGCCGGAAGGAATCCGACCTTGCCGAAGATCTGCTTGCCGAATCCGGTGAACACCAGGTCGTGGGCGAGGGTGTACAGGGGCCGCTGCTCGCCGAACTCATCGGCGAAGGCGACGGCGATCACCGGCACGTCGAAGGCCATCAGCCCGCCCGAGTGGTTGGACACGAGCAGAACGCCGCCGTCGGGCACCTTGTCCATGCCCCGGACTTCCGAGCGGAAGTAGGTCTTGGCGACCATGCGCAGGACGGGCAGTACCCGCCCCACCCAGGTCTCGTCGCGTGCGGTGAGGTCGATCGTGTCGTCCATGATGCTCCTGACAACTCTGTCTGCCGGTAGACGCGAATCCCCGCACATGTATGGTCGGGGTTCACGGTTCGGGCAAAATGAGAACCTGTTCTAGTGTCTAATTAGAACACGTTCTAGTTTCTGTGGCCACCGAAGGTAACGAAGGCCACACATCGCAGCTGGGAGCCCCGAATCGTGGAATTCACCCTGGAAGACATCTCCGAAGACGAAGTTCAGCGTCGACGCGAGGTGTATGCGCCGCTTGCCGACACGGTGCGCGAGTTGGTGGACGCCGTCATCCGCACTCAGGTCTCCGACGACGTCATCGCCGACGCCCGGCAACGGATCGCCGAGGTGGTCGCCGAGCTGCAGACCGATCAGATCGACGGTCCGTACGGGGTGCGCTACACACGCGAGTTCACCGGCATGCCGTGGGGCAATGCGGTGATCGGTCTGCGCAACGCGATCGCCCCGCCGATCGTCACCGAGCTGGAACCCGAGGGCGTGCGCAGTACTTTCACGCTCGGCGCGGCCTACGAGGGTCCGCCCGGGCACGTGCACGGCGGCGTGTGCGCGATGATCCTCGACCACGTACTCGGCGAGGGAGCCAGTGCCGACAAGGTGCCCTGCTACACCGGCACCATCACCATGCGTTACCTGCGACCGACGCCGCTGGGCGAACTCGTCGCGCAGTCGTGGATCACCGAGCGCGACGGCCGCAAGAAGATCGTGCACGGCACGCTGTCGGACGCCAACGGGGTGACCGTGGAGGCCGACGGGGTCTTCATCGTGCCGAAGACCTGGAACGGCACCATGCCCCGCGCGAAGAAGGGCTGAAACTGGTTGTGCCAGGCCATCGGACCTCCTAATGTAGGTACGTACCTACATTAGGAGGTCCGATGGCTACGATGTCTGCTCGCGAGTTCAACCGCGACGTGAGTGCGGCCAAACGCAAAGCAGCCGATGGGCCGGTGGTGATCACCGACCGCGGTGAGCCCGCATTCGTTCTGCTGTCGATTGAGGAGTACAGACGTCTCGGCGACCGGGACCTGGATCTCGTCGCGCGGCTGAGCATGGACGATGACTTGGACATTGAGTTCGAGCCCGTCGAGATCACCTTGCGGACGCCCGAACTATGAGTTACCTGCTCGACACGAACGTCATCAGCGAGCTTCGAAAGCCTCGGAGTCGAGCAGATCCCGCAGTGCGAACATGGGTCGCAGCGCGCGTCCCGACGGATCTGTATCTGTCGGTCGTCACCGTTCTCGAAATCGAAGTGGGAATCGCGCGAGTCAGCCGACGCGACGGACCGCAAGCCGACCGCCTCCGACGATGGTTGGACGATGACGTCCTCAAGGTTTTCGACGGACGAATCCTGTCAGTTGACGTGCCGGTGGCACGGCGCGCTGCGCATCTACACGTGCCCGACCCGCGGCCAGAGCGAGACGCCTTGATTGCTGCGACCGCAGTCGCTCACGATTTGACGATGGTGACGAGGAACACGGCCGATTTCGCACCGATGGGAGTCGCGACAATCGATCCGTGGACCCCTTGACTCACCCGGCCGCGACAGATTCGCCCAAATAGGTTCTCTCGATCCGTCCGACGTCCGACGCGAGCGCTGCTGCACTGTCTTCAAGGCGAATCTCGCCGTGCACCAGTACGATTCCACGGTCGGCGACCTCGAGGGCAAGGCGTACATGCTGTTCCACGAGCACGATGGCCGTGCCGTCGGACGCGGCGACTTCCCGTAGCACGGGCAGAATCGACTCCACGACCACCGGCGCCAAACCCATACTGAGTTCGTCGATCAGCAGCACCTTGGGGCGTTGCAGCAGGGCACGCCCGATGGCCAGCATCTGTTGTTCACCGCCGGAGAGCTGTCCGGCGTCGACCTTGAGACGGTTACGCAAGGCCGGAAAGTATTCCAGCACCTGCTCGATCGCCTCGGTGTGCCCGTGACGACGAGTGGCCAGGCGGAGATTCTGCACGGTCGTGAGCCGCCGAAACAATGACCGGTCGTCGGGCACGAGTACCAGTCCCGCGCGTACTGCGGCCCGCGTCGACCCGGAGCCCAGCTCGGTGCCGCCGACCACGACCGTGCCGCCCAGCCGCGGTAGCAGCCCGGCGAGTGTCGTCAACAATGTTGTCTTTCCGGCCCCGTTGGGCCCGATGAGAGCCACCACCTCGCCACGCTCGACGGCGAGGTCGAGCCCGCGCACACACGGTGAGGAACGCGCATATCCGGCGTCGAGGCCATGGCATTCGAGTGCGGCGGTCATCGCGTCATCTCCTTCTGGGTATCGGCCGCCGTTTCGGGTTCACCGTCTCCGGCACCGGCCGGTGTGCCCAGGTACGCGCGAATCACGTTGGCGTCCTGCCTGATCTGGTCGGGTGTACCTGTGGCGATCACCCTGCCCAGGTCCAGGACCACCACACGGTCGCAGATGTTGAGCACCAGATCCATGTCGTGGTCGACGAGCAACATCGTGATGCCCGCCGCACGCGCGGCCTGTAGTCGTTCACCGAGCCAGGCACTCTCGGTGGTGTCGAGGCCGGCAGCGGGCTCGTCGAGCAAGGCGACCTCGGGTCGGCGGGCGAGCACGCGGGCCACCGACACCAGCTGGCGCTGGCCTTGCGAGAGGTCGGAAGCAGCGGTGTCGGCGAGGTCCTCGATATCGAGGAGCCGCAACACGGAAGTCACCGTGGCGTCGATGTCGCCGGTCGCACCGGCCATCAGGTTCTCGGCGACGGTCAGTTCGTCGTAGAGTTCGATGTCCTGGAAGGTTCGGCCCAGACCAGATCGACTCCGACGGAAGGCGGGCAGGCCACCGATGTCAGTGCCGTTCAGAGTGATTCGGCCGGTGCACCGTACAAATCCGCCGATGGCGTCCATCAAAGTGGTCTTGCCGGCACCGTTCGGTCCGATCAATCCGACGATCTCGCCTTGCCGAACGTCGAAGGTCACATCGGTGAGCGCGGCGACCTGGCCGTAGCGGACAGCCACATCCTGGACTGCCAGAACCACGTCGCCCGCAGACGCACCGGTCGCCGCCGGTGCGATCGCCTCGGCCGACGACGTCTCGTCCACCGTGACTGCCGGGCGACGCGCGAAGCGACCCAACGGGATACGACCGAGATGGCCGACCAATCCGTCGGGACTGGTGATGACGTTGACCACCAACAGGATTCCACTTACCAGCAGGTAATAGTCGCCGAAACTCCCGAAGCGATCCGACATGAAATACAGCACCCCGCCGGGCGCGAGGAGACCGGCGAGCAACGCGCCGGACACCGACGTCACACCGGCGACGTAGAACACCGCGAACAGTCCGAGTCCGGCGAACACCGCATAGCTGCCGGCTGTCGCCAAGGTCTGCTGATAGGCGAGCAGCGCACCGCCGAGTCCGGCGAGGAAGGCAGCGGCTGCGAACGCCACGAGCTTGGTGAGGCCGACGTTGATGCCGGCGGCCGCCGCCGATCGCTCGTTGGCACGGACCGCAAGCATCGACGCACCATGACCGCTGCGTCGCAGCATCGCCACCGCAACCGCACAGATCGTCAGCACCGCGAGACACACGATTCCGAACGCGAGACGCGGGTAGCCAACTCCCGCACCGATTCCCAGATCCGAGCCGAAAATCGACGGCGCGTCGACCGGCGCTCCCTGCAGACCGCCGTTGAGGCTCGGATTGCGAAACCAGAACGCCTCGAGAAACACTGCGAGCGCCAACGTGGCCACCATCAGCGGAAGCCCGCGCACACGCAACGCCGGTAGTCCGATGACGACGCCGACGACCGCCGCCGCCAGTGCGGCCAGCAGGGGCGCAAACGGAAACGGGACACCCATGTCGACGGTCAGTCGGCTCAACGAGTAGGCGCCGACACCAGCAAGAGTCAACTGCGCCAGTGACACCTGCCCTGCGTAGCCGGTGACCACCACCTGCGAGAGCGCGATGACGGCGAAGATGATCGACAGGATCACGGCCAGCCGGGCACTGCCCGATGTGCTGAGGAGGGCGATCAGGCCGATCACGACGCCGATTCCGGTGGACACCAGCAGATGTCGCGGTCGCGGCGACCGGCCCAGTTCTTGGTTGACCACCGCTCCCCGGCCGGGCAGCGGTTGTCCGCGCACGAGGAGAAAGACCACGATGAGTATCAGCGGGATAGCCTCGGCCAGACCAGCATCGGGGAACCAGTCCACCAGCGACTGCAGGTTGGTCGCCTCCGCTTGCAGCATGCCGATCACCAGGCCTGCGCCGACGGTGATGGCGATGCTCGCAAAATTGCCCACGAGCGCCGCCGCCAATGCCGGCACGATGAACATCGAGTAGGCCACGGGATTGAGCGGGACGATCGGGGCGATCACCACGCCGCCGATCGCCGCCGTGCCCGACGACAGTGCCCAGTTGCTCACCGCTATCCGGTCCGGCGACAGCCCGGTGAGCAGCGCGCCCTTCTCCGACTCCGCGGAGGCTTCGGTGGCCATTCCGAATCGCGTGTAACGCAATACGAGACCGGCACAGACCGCGAGTCCGACGATGACGGCCGCCAGCCAGATCCGGTCGGTGGGTACTGCCGCGTCGCCGATCTCGATCACGTCGGGTTTGAAGATCGCACCCACCGTGGGAGTGTCGACCCCCACGCGGAGCGCGAGCAACGCCTGGATGACCAGCATCAGCCCGATCGACGCGACGGCCTTGGCCAGCACCGGCGCCGACCGCATCGGACGAAACACTATGAGATACAGCAGAACTCCGAGTAGCGACGCAATCACCACGGAGAGGATGAGCGCCGGTCCGACACCCAGTTTTCCACCGAGGTCGATGCGCGCGGGCAAGCCGGGTATGGGGTTGAGCAGTTCACCCTGACGCGCGAACGCATAGGTGTAGGCGGCATACAGCGCCACCGCACCGGTCGCGAAGTTGACGACTCCAGAGCTCTTGAAGGTCATGACCAGGGCGAGCCCCAGCGCCGCATACACGGCGCCGTTGCCCAACCCCAGAGCCAAGAAGGCCACATGATCGGTCATCCGATGACCTACGACCTCAGTTGTTGACGACGCTGGTGTTGATGAGCTTGACGTCGTCGTTGACGTCACTCACCAGAATCGCCTTGCTGCACAGCGCTTTCAGTTGCGGCATCGCCGTTCCGTTGCAGGTGAAGGTCAGTCCCGGCGCGGCGGGCAGGGGCACGTTGGTCGCCGATGACAAGGCCGCGGCAAACGACTGCGGGGTGACCGGCCCGGTCAGCGACTTGCCCACCTCGCCGAGCGATGCGATGACCTGATACCCGAGGTAGGCGAGACCGGCCGGATCGGTGTTGGGTGCGTATTGGGCCATCACCGACCGATAGAGCACGACCGTCGGGTCCTCCGACGAGGTGTTGACGGTAGTGAACGCCTTGGCGCCGGAGACCGCCGACGCACCGACAGCGTCGATGACAGGCTTGTCGATGCAGCTCGCGATAAGGTACTTCTTCACCGTCGGCGCGGCTGTCTGCAAGGCCTTGAGAGTGCTGATGCACTGCCGCGTATCGCCGAGAATGGTCACCGCACCGGGCTTTCCGGCCATGGCAGCGGTGATCTGGGGTGTCGGATCGGCGGCGCTGGCGGGGATCGTGACCACGTCGAGTTCGACACCCGCACGCTGGAACATCGGGGTTCCCAATGCCTTCACCGAGGCCGCGGCGTCACCGCTGTCACCGATGAACACGGTCACCTTCTTCACACCGTCACGTGCGGCCGTCGCGGCCTCACCCATGAGAACCGCCACGATGCCGCCGGTGAGCATGTACGAACCGGGCGAGACCATTTCGACCTGCGAGACCGGCGCCTGGGCGATGTAGGGAATCCCCGCGCCGGCGATGATGGGCAGCATCACGGCACCCTGCGCACCCAGCGGGGTCACCACGGCGGCGACCTTCTGCTCGACCATCTGGTTGGCGCAGTTGGTGGCCGACGCGGGCTCCTCCTGTTGCTTGCACACCACCAGGTCGATCTTGTGCCCACCGATGCCGCCGCCGTTGTTGTTCAGGTACGACGCCGCCGCCTCGCCGCCTTCGCGGACCATCGGCAAGGTCACCACCCCGCCCTCGGGGGCGATGAATCCGATCTTGATCGGATCGCCGGTCGCCGGGTTGCTCGGCAGGGCTGTCGTCGAGCCGGCCGAACTGGTGTCGTCGGAACTGCTGTCATCCGCGCAGGCGGTGATTCCGCCGATGGCCAGCAGGCTCGCGGCCCCGAGAATCCCCGCAGACCGCAGTGCGCGGCGCAGGCGTGATGGTGTGGTCAATGTGGTCCCTTCCTACGGATGACACTCTCGCGGCGGTTTCCCCCTGTGACCAGCCGAGAAGCTACCCCGAAGCCGTTACTGTAAGGCTCACGGTATGCGTTCTGGGAGCAAGGTAGCGCGAGTGATGGGCGCATGTGAGGCGATTCGTCGGATTCGAGTCGATACCCCTTCGACCGTCGTGTCGGAGACGTGGTTGTGCGTGTACGTTCGGGGAATGGCGCAGAAGGCAATGGCGCAGAAGACGTCGTCTGGGACGCGGCGGGCTCGCGGGTCTATCTCACCGGACGAGATCATCGCGGGCGCTTTTGACGTCGCCAACGAGAAGTCGCTGAGCGGATTCAGTATGCCCATGCTCGCCAAACATCTCGGTGTCGGCGTGACGAGCATCTACTGGTACTTCCGCAAGAAGGAAGACCTCCTCGACGCGATGGCCGACCGCGCGAACGACGAATACCATGCCGCGACACCCTTCGTCGGCGCCACGGATTGGAAAGATGCACTCCGCCGCCACTTTCGACGGATGCGCGAGGCCTTCCGGGAACAGCCCGTACTGATCGAACTCACCCTGTTGCGACCCTATCCCCGACCGGTCGATCACTCGTCCATGCAGGCCACTGCAGACAAACTCGACTCGATGATCGGCGCCATGGTGGGCGTCGGCTTCAGCGCCGAGGATGCCCTGGAAATCTACCTGTCACTTCTGGCACATGTGTGCGGAGCGGCAATGGTCGCACATCAGGGCATCTTCGCCACCTACGACGGCGGGCTCCCGACAGGCACCGTGGACGAGAGCGCATCTGTGCCCCTGTTGAATTCGCTTGCCGCAAAGGGCCATCGCATCGAGGATGTGGAGGACACCACCTTCGACTTCACCCTGGAGGCCATCCTCGCCTACGCCGAGAGGAGGCTGCATCGTGACTGACCCAACGCCGTTCAGCAACGCGGAGACCGAAGGTGTTCGCGCGATCTGGCAGGCGCTCGGTCTACCAGGCATCGTCGACGTGCACACCCATTTCATGCCGCGCGCCGTCATGGACAAGGTGTGGGCCTACTTCGACTCGGTGGGTCCACTCGTCGGCCGCGAGTGGCCGATCACCTACCGGGCCGACGAGGACGTCCGGGTCGCCACTATGCAGGGCTTCGGGGTTCGGGCGTACTCGTCCCTGGTGTATCCGCACAAGCCCGACATGGCCGAGTGGCTCAACGGTTGGGCGGCCGATTTTGCCGCCCATCACCCCGATTGCCTGCACACCGCGACGTTCTATCCGGAAGAGTCCGCGACGCAGTATGTCTCGCGGGCGATACAGTCCGGCGTGCGAGTCTTCAAGTGCCACATCCAAGTCGGCGACTTCACTGTGCTCGACTCGCTGCTCGACGGTGTGTGGTCGCAGATCGCCGACTCGCGCGTCCCGGTCATCATCCACTGCGGATCCGGTCCTGCGCCCGGAACGTTCACCGGACCCGAACCCATCGAGAAACTGCTGCACCGCTTTCCGTCGCTGCCGTTGATCGTCGCCCACATGGGCACTCCCGAGTACACCGAATTCGTGGATCTGGCACTGCGTTTCGACAATGTCCGCCTCGACACGACGATGTCGTTCACCGACTTCGCCGAGGAGGGTGCGCCGTTTCCGCGCGAGTTGCGGCCGCGGCTTCTCGACCTTCGCGACAAGATCCTGTTCGGCAGCGACTTCCCCAACATCCCCTACGGCTACGTTCACGCCCTCGAAGCGATCACTCGCCTCGACCTCGGCGACGATTGGGTGCGCGCCGTCCTGCATGACAACGCTGCTCGTCTTTTCGGCCTCGACGCTTGATCCGCGCGCTGGTTGAGGAACGCTCCTGATGCCCCCGGCTCCCTCAGCCCCTCCCGCTCCCTGAGGTGCGACGAGCGCAGCGAGGAGCCTCGAAGGGCTGGCGAGACGACAATGTCACCTCAGCGAAAGATCGAGACAACGCCGCCGATGACCGAGCCGAAAGTCCGCACATCGCCCGGCAATTCGAGAACCTCGGCCAACGGCCGGTCGGCGATGATGAGATCGCTCGATTCGCCGACCGCGATCCGACGCGGCGCACCGCCGGGATCGTTTGCGGGAGTAACGTGTCGGCTCAGCGCGTCGAGCACCGAGATTCGTTCGTCGTCGTCGCCGACCACTCGCCCGGACGCGGTGCGCCGTTCGACGGCCGCCCCCACGGCTTCCCACGGAGAGAGTGGCCCGTAGGGCGCGCGCTGGACAGTGCCACCGGCACAACGGCGTTGATGAGCGAGCCGCACCGGTACAGGTCGACATGATCAGACACCTCACTACCGTCGAGAAAGTCGTCGCCTCGATCCGACAGGAAAGCGGGCTGCGTGACGACGATGACTCCGCGTCGTGCCAGGTCGGCGCACGCTTCGGCCGGAACGACTCCGGCGTGCTCGATGCGATCGCCCGCCCGCACTCCGACGAGGTCCCAGGCCGCCAGGAGCAAGGCGAACGCCACCCGGCTCACGCAGTGCACGGCAACGGACCGACCGGCTTGGTGGGCGGCGGCGATCCGCTCGGCCAGGTCGTCGAGTGAGGGAAGATCCGAGTCGGCGATGACGATCTTGTACGGGCCCACGGAGACTCGGGGATGGTCGATGTTTCGTCCCAGCGGAACGCCAAGCAGGCAGACCGTGCCGATCAACGTCGAATCATCCACTGCATCAAGGAGTGCGGCGATCGCCGTGTCGTCGAGGTCGGGCGTTGCGTCGGTGATCTCGGCAATGCCGTACGCGCGCAGTCGTGTTCCCACGTCGACGAGCGACGGAAACCTCGGTTGCGGAAGGTGTGAACGCAACCAGTCGTCGGCCCGCCAGAGCCGCCCGGTGGCACGACCGGTGGCGTCTCGCTCAATTCCCGGGTGTTCCCCTGATTCGAGACCCACGCGCTCGACGGCCACACTGTTGAGCATTCACATCGCCCCGCTGCGGTGCTGAATTCGCAAGGGGCGGTGCGGCTCGAGCGTGTCGAGTTCGGAGCGGTCGAGGTCACCGGCGACCGTCTCGGCATAGCCGGTGCCGCGTATCCACTCGTCGGCATCGGCTGGTGTGTTCGCGATGGCCCAGGCCAGTTGGGTTCGATCAACAACATCGGGTGGCCCGCAGCGAACGGATTCGCCCGCACGTGCCATCGCCGCGAGATGGAGGTGGTGATCGGTGAATGCGGGTAACACTGCGTGGCCGCCTGCGTCGACAACCTCCGCCCCTGCCATCTCGATCCGATCGTCGATCGCAACTATGGTGGAGACTGGATCGGACGAGACGCGGATCTGCTGCGGGCGGCCGACACCGAGATCGGCTCCTGTAATCACCACATCCGCACCCATCACCTCGAATCTACCGACTCGGCGGGCACAGCGACGCGCGCGGGTTCGCCCGCGTCTCGCATTCGCCATGGAGTCCGAGAGCACCGAATGCCTCGGCGGGCGGACCCGCGTCAACCGGATTCACCGAGGACACCGCCGGGGTGACCGGTCGGCCGTCGCTCCATCTCCCCATGTAGCTCAGGTCGGCGTCACAGTGCCGTCCGGTCAGCGTGCACGATTGCAGGGCGTCGCCCACCCGGTAGATGCCGAAGAAGCGGATGGCGTCGTTGGGCGCGAGCAGCGTGTTGGGTGACAGGTGAGTGGCGTCGAGACGTTGCAGCGGTCCGCGAACATCGCTGCGCACCAATATATGTCGCTTGTGGATGGCCGGCACCGTGTAGGCGCCGAACTGCTCGATGCCGAGTCGGGCGTCGAGGATGTTGTCGTGGTCGTAGTTCTCGACGACGATGCGGGTGCGCGCCGGCAGGACGATCGGGCCGGTGCCGACATTCGTGGCGAATGCGGGCGCGAGTTGGAACAGCCACAACGCCGACGATCCCCAGCCTCTGGCCACGGCTCGCTGAGCGAGATACGGGACCGCACCACCGCCCATCGAATGCCCCACGATGCCCAGGCGTCTGAAGTCACCGCGCGGGGCAAGGGCTTTCGCGGCCACCAGGGCGGCATCCTCCCGCGGGAGTGAGTGCGAGAAGTCGTAGGGGTTGGTCGGCCAGCTCGCGAAGACGACGACGTTTCCGGTGCTCACGAAGTGTTTGATCAGGTCCGCGTACAGGAGGCTGCTACCGAGGAGTTGGTCGTCGATGCCGGCGAGCAACCCGTGGACCACGACGACGACCGGCCGCTTCACACCACTGCAATGGCCGCCCACGAGCGGCGTGGCGCCCCGGCCGACAGGGCTGTAGATGGTGATCTTGTGCGTCACGTCGTGCGGATTGGGGTAGATCTTGGTCGACGTGGCGCATGGCCCGTTGGCCCCGAGCCCGTGCACCGGCTGGGCCGGAGGTGTGAGCGGCCGGTCGGCACGCGCCAACCCCGGCACGATCAACCCGAGAACAGCGGTCAGCGCGATCACGGCCAGCAGCCGAGAACTCGTCTGAAGTAATTGCGACATAACGGATCTCGACACTGAGCCCCACCCCTTCATCCCCGGCGCGCTCGCCGACGTCGTGTCGATCATCATTCAGCGCACCCAACATGTCTGTCAAGAATGACGGTAGTCTCTTATAAGTGACGGACACCAGGGTTGCCGAGGCCAATCGGATGGTCGCCAGAAATGTGCGCCGATTCCGAACCGAGCGCGGTCTGACCCTGGGTGCGCTGGCCCGGCAATCGGGGCTGTCCAAGCAGACGGTGTCGAAGATCGAGCAGGGCACGGGAAATCCCACGGTGGAAACACTGATGCTGATCGGGACGGCGCTGGATGTTCCGGCACGGCGCCTTCTCACCGAGTGGGGCACGCCGGTGTTCGTGCAACGCGCGGCCGACGCGACGTGGTCAGCCGATCATGACCGTTCCGAGCGCGTCCTCGACGAGGTCTACGGAACCGGCTACGTCCGAACCCTCGTCGTGCATTTCGCCCGTGGATCGTCGGAACCGACCGTGATAGCAGCACATTCGCCGGGCACCCTGCACCATGTCTTCGTCATCGACGGGCGCCTCGAGCTCGGTCCGGTCGGCGACGCCGTCGCCGTCTCCGCGGGCGACTTCGTTCGCTACCCGGCCGATGTCCCCCATCAGTACGTCTGCGTGAGTGATCGGGCGACGGCGCACATCGTCACGACCCAGCCGCAACTACGCCAGTTCGACGCCGCCCGGCCGAGTTGAGTGCCCGTAGGATAGGAGTCGTGCGGCACAAGGAGGTGCGATGATCGTCGACGACTGGGCCACGTCCGGGCTCGCCACCCTCACCGGGCATTCCGACGGTCTCCCGGACCTGTCGCGTGCTCCCGTATTGCACCGCGCCCGAGAGGTTTTGGACAGATTCGTCACGGCCACCGACAACCGAGACGTTCTGACCGACCTTGATGCCGGCGAATTCCTCAGTGGCCGAGCCGGCCTCACTGGACATACCAGGAACGGACGTATTTCCGCCGGTGGCGCAACACGATTGATTCGCGCGGCCGACGGATGGTTCGCCTTGTCGCTCGCCCGCCCCGACGACGTCGACCTCGTCCCGGCACTCCTGTCCGGCGAGATGCCCGACGACGATCCGTGGACGTGCGTCGAACGTGCTGCACAACAATTGCCCGCCGCAGACGTGGTGTCGCGGGCACGCCTCCTCGGCCTGGCCGCCGCGATTCCCGGGGAGGCCGATCCCCGCCCACCGACTGTCGAATCCCGCGGCACCGCAACCGATCCTCGAGAACTCTCCGATCTCCTCGTCGCCGACCTGTCGTCGCTCTGGGCCGGCCCCTTGTGCACGCACCTGCTCGCGCGCGCCGGCGCGACGGTGGTGAAGGTCGAAAGCCGGTCTCGACCCGACGGCGCACGGCGCGGGAACCGCGACTTCTTCGATTGGATGAACGGCGGAAAGCTCTCCTACGCAGTCGATCTGCACGATGATAAGGACAACGTTGCCCGGCTGCTATCAACTGCCGACGTCGTCGTCGAGGCATCACGACCACGCGCCCTGCAGCGGCACGGGCTCGCCTCTGACCAACTACCCGCACGCCCCGGACAGGTGTGGGTGCGCCTCACCGCCCATGGAAGCTCCGGGTCGGGCGCGGACTGGGTAGGCTTCGGCGACGACGCAGCAGTTGCGGGTGGACTCACGGCGCAGACCCCGACCGGGCCCGTGTTCGTCGGAGACGCCATCGCCGACCCGTTGACCGGCCTGGAAGCCGCAGCGACAGTAGCCGAATCGCTGGCGCGCGGCGGCGGGCTGCTGATCGACACCGCACTGTCGCAGGTCGCTGCCACCTACGCGGGACTCGGCGTGGTGGAGAAGCCGACGACCACTCCCGAGGTGTCGACGCCGAGACCGCCGCGTCGAGAGTTCCTCGCCGCAGCCGATCTGGGTGCCGATAATGCGGCGATCCGTGCCCAGATGGCCGGGCGCACCTGATCACGCAGCCGCGAGATCCTCTCCCGCGGAGCGCATCCAGCGCGCGATCCGCACCGTCGCGGCGACAGCGATTACGGTCGCGACGAAGGGAAGGATCTGATTCCAGGTGTACGCGGCATCGAAGGTGTTGCGCGAGATGATGACCGCCGTGATTGCCGCCTGTGCAAGGTACACCCCCGCCCACACGAAGGACATGGCGTAGATCCCGTGCCGGAACCTAGGGTAATCGGCCCACATCAGATCAAAGACGTGCATACCCTCGGCTGTGCCGTCGGTTCCGTAGCGCTGCGAGAAGTAGAACATCACCGGTTTGGCCAGCACGCACGAGCCGAGGAAGATCAAGCCGATCAACGCGGTGAGGACACAGTCCTTGTACAGCAACATCTTCGGCGCCGTGCTGCCGACGAAGGCGATCAGTGCAGACAGGAGCGCAAAGGCCAGGATGGCAGCGGAGGCACCGTTGAGTCTTCGGGACCGCACCCAGACGGCCAGACCGCCGATGATCGGCGCGATGGCACCGACCAGGTAGGCGACCAGATCGCTCGCGCCCGCGCCACGGGCGAGTCGGAACAGGAGGATTGCTCCGCCGACCTCGACCACCGTGACGAGGACGTTGAACACGACTCCCTTGCGGGCAGGATGCTTCGAGCGCAGACGTGCGATCGTCGCCTGCTCGTCGTCAGGACCACTCGTCATCGATGTGCCCCCTCCGCAGCGGACGCTGCTGGTGCGCGCACCTCGTCGTGCAACCTTCGGATGGTGCCGGCGAGTTCACCCGGGTCGATCCCGATGCGAATTGCGTTGTCATCGAGGGAATCACCGAGCAGCTTGGAACACACATTCTTCTTGACGATCCCCGTTGGGGTGACCGTCAGATGTCGTACGTTGCCCGCGCCCGCAGGGGCCGAGTTGTCGATGAAGCCTGCATCGACCAGTTTTCGAACCAGGTTGCTTGTCGAGGGTTCGCTGATTCCGATGGCGCCGGCGAGCATGCGTACCGTCAGCCCCTCGTGCTCAGACAGCACGACCAGGGCAAGATAGCGGTTCCAGCTCAGACCCTGGGTTCTCAGTACCCGATCGGCGGCCCGGTCCAGGGTTCGAACCAGGTCGAATAGTTCGTAGGCAAGGTCCATACCGACTACATTAGCACACTAATTTAGTCGGCTAATGTTGTGCGCGTCAGCCGCGCGCCGCGATCCGGGCCTGCACCTCGGGGCGACGCAGCGGTGGGACCGTCTTCGGTGGCTGACGCCGCTCCGGTAGGACGTCGAGCAGCGCCCTGGTGGCGGCAGTGACCGCAACCACCGCCGCCTCGAATGCCTCTACGTTCGCCGCCGAGGGATGCCGCATGCCGCTGACCTTGCGGACGTACTGCCGCGCGGCGGCCTCGATCTCGTCCTCGGTGGCCGGTGGCTCCAGGCCCCGAAGCTCGGTGATGTTGCGGCACATGGCAAAGACCTTCCGTATCAGTCGGCGATCTTGACGACCGCTTTCCCCAGGATCCGCCCTTCGGCGAGATCAGTCAACGCCTGCGGCAGCTGGTCGAGCGAGTAGGTCGCGTTGACCATCGGGTTCAGGCCGTCGGCAATCATCTGCGCGAGTTCGTCGTGCAGTTCGGCGGGCAGGCCGGGATGGGTGCGGATGTACTCGCCCCAGGCCGCCCCGACGACCGCGATGTTGCGGAACAGCACCCGGTTGAGCTTGACGGTCGGGATGCCGCCCGCGGCGAATCCGATGACCACGTACCGGCCGTCGGGCGCGACCTGACGCAGCGCCTCGTCGAACACCTCGCCGCCCGACGGGTCGATCATCACGTCGACGCCCTGGGGGACGATCTCTTTCAGCTTCTTGCCCCAGCCCTCTTCGAGTTGCACCACCTCGTCGGCGCCCGCGTCGCGCAGGAGCTGCTCGGCACCCTTGCGGTGCACGATGGCGATCACCTTGGCGCCCAGGGCTTTCGCGACCAGGATCGACGCGGTACCGACACCGCCCGCGGCGCCGAGAACGCCGACGACCTCGCCCGGCTCCACCTTGGCGCGCGTCTTGAGCGCGAAGATCGCGGTCTGATAGTTGATGCCCATGGCGGCACCCTGATCGAAGGAGAGACCCTCGGGCAGCGGCAGAAGTTGCTCGGGCGCGGCGACGACCTGCTCGGCGAACCCACCGATGAACGACGCGACGAGTACCTTGTCGCCCGGCTTCACCGATGCACCGTCAGGTGCGGTACGCACCACACCGGCGACCTCGGTGCCCGGAGTGAACGGCAACGGCGCCTTCATCTGGTACTTCCCCTGACTCATGAGCAGGTCGGGGAAGCAGATTCCGCACGACTTGATGTCGACGAGGACCTGCCCGTCGGCGGGTGTCGGGTCGGGAAGATCGGTCAGTTCGAGGCCTTCGGGCCCGATCTCGGCGGTGAGAACTTGAGCTTTCATGCCCCAACCCTACTTGGCATCGAGCCAGTGGTGTGAGGCGCACCACTGCTGTTCGATAGGATCGGCGCCATGACCTCATCGCACGTAGAGACATCCCCCGGGCTCACCCCGCAGCGACTCGCGGCCGCCGAAGCCGCACCCGGATTCATGCCTATCGATGAGGCGACGACGCTGTACGAGATCGCCGAAGAGATTCTGGCGCAGCCGGATTCGGTCGGCTTGGGCATCGAGATCGGCACCTACTGCGGAAAGTCCACTGTGTTCCTCGGTGCTGCGGCGCAACCGCTGCGCGCCACGATCGTCACCGTCGACCATCACCGTGGATCCGAGGAACACCAGCCGGGCTGGGAGTACCACGACCCCGACCTCGTCGACCCGCACACCGGCACCCTGGACACCTCGGCCCGATTCCGTCGCACCATGTTCGACGCGGACCTCGAGAAGACGGTCATCGGCGTGCTCGCGCCGTCCACGGTGGCCTCGCGCATCTGGGGTTTACCTGCCGACTTCGTGTTCATTGACGGCGGACACAGCATGGAGGCCGCGCAGAACGACCTCGACGGCTGGGCGCCCTGGGTGCGGGTCGGTGGCTGCCTGCTGATCCACGACGTCTTTCCCGACCCCGCCGACGGTGGCCGTCCGCCATACGAGATCTACTGTCAGGCGCTCGAGACCGGGCAGTTCACCGAGATCCGCGTCGAAGGTTCACTGCGAGTCCTGCGCCGCGACAGTGGTGACGTCGGAAAGCCGCTGCCGCATAACTGACTTCAGGCCGGAGGGGCGGCAGCGAGCTCGGTCTCGTGCGCGGCACCGATGGGCGTACGAACGTTGATCAACAGTCCGGCCACCACCGCCACACCGGCGAGAATCCCTGCCGCGACGTAGAAGCCGGTGCTCTCGCCGTGGACGAGCGCCTTCGCCTGCAGCGCCATCGCGCCGGCCTGATCGTGCACCGACGCCATGTGGTCGGTGACGTAGGCGGCGGCCGCGGTCGCTGCGATGGTGTTCAGCAGCGCCGTACCGATCGCACCGCCGACCTGCTGCGAGGTGTTGACCATCGCCGACGCGACGCCCGCGTCGTGTGGCTCGACACCGTAGGTGGCCAGGTTGATCGAGGTCATGAACACCGTGCCCATCCCCATGCCGATGAGGAGCAGCGCGGGAAACACCACACTCCAATAGCGCGTCGAATCCGCCGAGATCTGGCTGAGCAGCAGCATCCCGAGTGCGGCCAGTGAGGCGCCCGGCACGACGAGGAATCGGGGCGGCACACGCGTGATCAGGCGTGCCGCGATCTGCGTCGAACCGATCAGCATGCCCAGCACCATCGGCAGGAAGGCCACACCCGCACTCAGTGGCGAATAGTGGTGGACCACCTGCATGTACAGCGTCAGGTACAGGAAGGATCCGAACATCGCGATCACCGATAGCCCGACGGTGAGGTAGGCGCCGCCGCGGGCGCGGTCGGCGACGATACGCAAGGGCAGCAACGGATTCCGGCAGCGTGACTGCCAGACGACGAAGGCCACCAGCAACACCACCGCGGCGACCAGGCAGATGATGGTGCCGGTATCGCCCCACCCCTCTTCGGCGGCACGGCTGAATCCGTACACGACGAGCGCCAGACCGCCACCGCCCAGGATCACGCCGAGGATGTCGAGCCCCGACGTAGTCGTTTCCGCGCGGGCGGGTTCCTTGATCTCCAAGATCGCGCCGAACAGTGCGATCGCCGCGAACACCACGTTGATGTACATGGTCCAGCGCCAGTCGAGGACTTGCGTCAGCAGTCCACCCAGAAGCAGGCCGACTGCCGCCCCACCGCCGGCGATCGCGCCGAAGATGCCGAATGCACGCGCACGCTCCTGGGGAGAGGTGAACATGACCGTCAGCAACGACAGGGCCGCGGGCGCCAACAATGCGCCGAACGCACCTTGCAACGCTCTTGCGCCGAACAGCATCGCCTCGTTGACCGCAGCGCCTCCCAGCGCGGAGGCGAACGCGAAACCGACGAGTCCGACCATCAGTGCCCGACGGCGGCCCCACATGTCGGCGATGCGGCCGCCGAGGAGCAGCAGGCCACCGAAGGCCAGCGCGTAGGCGGTGATCACCCACTGCTGATTGGCGGTGTTGATGCCGAGGTCGACTTTGGCGTCGGGAAGGGCGATCTGCACGACGGTGCCGTCGAGCACCACCATCAATTGCGCCAGACAGATGAAGACCAGTGCCTTCCAGCGGCGCGGATCGGGACCGACAGGAGATGCGGAGGTACTCACTCCGGATAGGCTACTCCTCCATGCCCGCCGCGAGAAGGCGTCAGCCGCTCGGCGCCATCATGGCCCGCACCTTCCCCAGCACGTCGGGGTATCGCCGCAGGTGAGCGCCGCCGTTGACGTCGAAGGCCGCACCGGTGATCCAGGCGGCCTTGTCCGACGCCAGGAAGGCCACCATGTCGGCGATCTCCTCGGGCCGGCCGCCGCGCCCGAGGGGCGTGTTCTCGATGTATTCGCCGAGCAACCCCGGGACGAGTGCGACACCGGCCGTCAGTGGGGTATCGATGAAGCCCGGCGCGATCGCGTTGACGCGGATGCCGCGCGGAGCGAACTCCAGGGCAGCCACCTCGACGAGGGTGGTGACGCCGGCCTTTGCCGCGCAGTAGCCGGCCATGCCCGCACCGGGCTGCCGCGCGTTCAGCGACGAGATCACCACGACGGAACCGCCGTCGACGATGTGCTGTGCGGCGTGCTTGAGTACCAGGAACGATCCGGTGAGGCAGACGTCGATGGTGGTCTGCCACTGTTCGAGCCCGAGTTCGGCGATGGCACCGGGCAGCGAGAGCCCTGCACAGCTGACGACGACGCGTAGGTCGTCGAGCTTGCCGAAGCCGTCGGCCACGGAGTCTTCGTCGGTGACGTCCATGGTTATCGCGGTACCACCGATGGAGGCGGCGGCGGCACGGGCGGCATCGGCGTTGACGTCGGCGACAGAAACCGTAAACCCCTCAGCAGCAAGCACCTTCGCGCTCGCCAGCCCGATCCCGGACGCGCCGCCGACGACGATCGCGCCGCTCATCGGGTCGCCTCCGCTGTCTCGGTTTGTGCAAGATGCCTTGTCAGGAACGAGATCTGGTGCTTGACGGCCGGTTCGAACCATTCGTGGCCGGCGAAGATGTCGAAGTGGTCGCACGGGTAGTGACGCACCTCAGCGTGTGCCTTGAACGCGGCCGACGCGGCAGCCTGCGGAGGTACACCGCGATCGTGGTCGGCGATCTGCATGAGAACCGGAGCGGTAATCCTCTCGGCGGCCTTGTCGGCACGAAAACTGCCCAGTTCCAACCCGACCGACGCGTCGACCTCATTGCGCCAGGTAGGCCCGGCGATGGAAGTGTAGCTCTCGTAGTAGCCGTCCGCGGTGAGTGCGGCCCGCTCGCCGGGCTTCCCGACCACCGCCATCATCGTCGGCTCGCGGCCGACCTTGCCGGCCAGGGCGCTGCGCACACCCAAGGCCGTAGAGCGCACCATCGAAGCTGCGCCGACCTGCGGATAAGCATGTCGTCCGGCCGCAACGCCATTGACGAGCGGCACGAGTGAGATCACCGCCGCGACGTCGTCCCGGTCGGCGGCGACGATCAGCGCGTGCCCGCCAGACTGCGACAGGCCCCAGAGGATCACCCGGTTGCGGTCGACGCCCGGCTTCTCCTTGGCAGCCGCGATCGCCGCGCGGTAGTCCTCGGCCTGACCGGACATCGAGATACGCTGTCGCGGTTCGCCGTCCGAGGCACCGAAGCCGCGGTAGTCGAAGGCGAACACCGCGAGCCCGGCGTCGGCGAGTCGTCGGGCAAACGGTTCGAGTCCGGAGTCCTTGGTGCCGGCGAATCCGTGGGCCATGACCACCACGGGGCGCCCGTTGCCGGTGTCGAAGCCGGAGGTGTCCGGCCCCGGGAAAAACCATGCGGCGCAGGTGGTTCCCTGCGAGAGAAAGGTGGTGTCGTGTCGGCTGGTCACTTCTCGGCCCCTCCTGCCGCGACCGCGAGTTCACCGGTCGGCGCATCGACATGCGCCCACGTGGGTGGCCCGCTGCTGAGCGCGCGGTCGAGCCCCGCAGGCAATTCCTTGGTGCGCATGTTGTATTCGTAGAGCGAGTAGTCGAGTTGCTGGGTGTGACGTGGCCGGTCGAGCATGTGGCCGGTGTAGTACTGGGTGTCGGCCTCTATCGTCGCGTGCATCTCGTCGACCGAGGGCAGCCGATAGCGACCCACCGCGTAGGCGCCGATGAGCCGGGACTGACACTCCACGAACGGGAACAGCGTCGGAACCGCCTGTGCAAATCCGGCAAAGATCAGATCGTCGATGCCGGGATGGAACATTCGCTTGTACAGGTCGATCCGGTTGTCGGGTGCGCTGATGAAATCGGGGTCGAAGAACGGGAAGGTGATGTTGTAACCCGTTGCGTAGATGATGATGTCGAAGTCACTCGAGGTGCCGTCCTCGAAGTGGACGGTCGGGCCGTCGAGCCGGCCGATGTCGGGCTTGGCGACGATGTCGCCGGACCCGAGCCGCAGCGGCAACTCCACCGATTGCGTCGGATGTGCTTCGAAGAACTTGTGATTCGGTGTCGGCAGCCCGTAGTCCTCGGGGCGTCCGGCCGTCATCGGCTGCATCACCTGCATGAACTTGCGCTGCCACGAGGTCGGGATGTGCGGCGACAGCTTGTAGTACTTGTCGGCGGGTTTTCCCGCGAAGTACTTCGGTACGATCCACGCACCCGAGCGCGTCGACAGCGTCAGCTCGTTGTCGAGCGCCTTCGACGACAGTTCGACGGCGATGTCGGCTGCGCTATTTCCCAAGCCCACCACCAGGATTCGCTTGCCGGAGAACTCGAGCGGGGTGCGCGGATCGATGTAATGGTGGGCGTGCAGTGTTGTGCCGGAGAACTCACCGGGGAAGCTCGGGTATCGAGGGTCCCAGTGATGGCCGTTGGCGACGACGAGCAGATCGAACCGTCGTCGTTCGCCGCGTTGGGTTTCCAGTTCCCATCCCCCGCCGCCGAGACGCTCGGCGTGCACGATGCCGTTGGTGAACTCGATGCGCTCGAGCAGGCCGAACGCTTCGGCGTAGGAGTCGAGGTACTGCTTGATCTGGGTGTGGTGCGGGAAGTCCGGGAACTCGTCGGGCATCGGGAAGTCGCGGAACGACAGCTGATGCTTGGAGGTGTCGATGTGCAGCGAGCGGTAGGCACTGCTGTGCCCGTTGGGGTTACCGAACGCCCAGTTGCCGCCAATCCGGTCGGAACTGTCGAAGCAGGTGTACGGCACGCCGTAGTCGTTCAACATCTTTCCTGCGGTCAAACCGCTGATCCCGGCGCCGATGATCGCCGTCGTGGGTCGGTACATACCCATCCCCTGTCGGTATAGATTCTCTGTGTAGACACTATTTCCATTGTGTCTACACCAGTCGCGCATCGTTGTATACAGATTCGAGAAACTGTCTATTGGGTTTGTTAGAGTGCCGTCATGCCGAATACGACGAGGGCGGAGGGGACGTGACCGACACATCGACGGAGACCGTGTCCGAGCGTCTCCTGGCGGCCACCGAGAAATTGCTGGCCGACAAAGGAATTCGTGCGACGACGATGCAGCAGGTGGCCGAAGTGGCCGGCGTCTCCCGCGCGTGGCTTTATCGTCACTATCCGGACAAACCGGCCATGATCGGCGCTGCGATCGTGCGCCTCAACGAATCCTTTTGGTCCGGTGCACGCAGCGAGTTGGACTCCATCGACTCGCTCTCCGCGCAGTTGGCTGCCGGCGTCCGCATCGGCCGCGGCGCCTACGACGACCCCGGCGCCCTGCTCATGCGCCTGCGGACCGATGAACCCGAGGAGTTCGCCGCGTGCGCCGGCGCCGGAATCAGCGGTCTGGTACCCGATCTCGCGATCTTCTGGCGCAGCTACGTCGATGCCGCACAGCAGCGCGGCGAGATCCATCCCGATCACGACCTCGCCGAGGTGTCGGAATGGGTTGCGCGCGTACTCATCAGCCTGGGCACAATGCCCGGCGACACCGTCGACATCGACGACGGTGCGCAGGTTTGCGGCTATCTCGACCGGTACGTGATGCCGGGACTGACCGCCGCGCCGAGGTGAGCGCATCGCCTACCCGGCCGGCTCGAGGCGCACAGCGCCGCCGCCCTTCCGCTCCCTGAGGTGCTCGAGGCGCTAGCCGAGAGCCTCGAAGGGCTGGTGAGACAAAGCAATTGGGCGAGCAAGCCGGGACCGTCACCAGGGCCTTCGAGGCTCCTCGCTAGCGCTCGTCGCACCTCAGGCAGCGGTGGTTGCGTTCCTCGCGATTCAGTTCAGGCAGCGGTGGTAGCGCCGCTCACACCACAGCCGGGGCGAGGCCCAGTTTGCCTGCGAGCTTGGCGAGGTAGCCGCTCGCACGTTCGACGGAGTCGTCGGGGAGGCCGTAAAGCACTGTGGTGACGCCGATCTCGCGCCACTTCTCGAGCTTCTCGGGGATCGGTTTGAAGTCGAGGACCACGACGTCGGGGTCGCCTTCGCGTCCGGCGTCGGCCCAGATCTGCTTGAGGAGGCTCACCGATCGTTCGATGTCTTCCTCGCCGGGGGTGGTGATCCAGCCGTCGGCGCTGCGTGCGATCCACTTGAAGTTCTTCTCGTTGCCGGCCGCCCCCACCTGGACCGGGATGTGCGACTGGGTCGACTTGGGCCACGCCCAGCTGGGGCCGAATTGCACGAATTCGCCGTCGAACTCGGCTTCTTCCTCGGTCCACAGCGCGCGCATCGCCTCGAGATACTCGCGCAGCATCGTCCGGCGGCGCTTCGGCGGGACGTTGTGGTCGCTCAATTCGTCCAGGTTCCAACCGAATCCGACGCCAAGCGTGACGCGTCCGTCGGAGATGTGGTCGAGCGTCGCGATGGTCTTGGCGAGCGTGATGGGGTCGGACTGCACGGGCAGGGCGACGGCGGTGGCGAGGCGGATGCGTTCGGTGACTGCTGCCGCGGCGGCGAGCGAGGTCCAGGGGTCGAGGGTGCGCATGTAGCGATCGTCGGGCAGTGAGGCATCGCCGGTGCGCGGGTGCGCGGCGTCACGCCGGGTGGGGATGTGACCGTGCTCCGGGACGTAGTACGACGCAAACCCGGCGTCCTCGATCAGTGGCGCGAGCACGTGCGGCTTGAGCCCGCGATCGCTGGTGAACTGCACGATTCCGAATTCCATGGGCCCTCCGTTGATGCGCCATTGCTGCCGTCCGAGGCTGCGCCGGACGGTTGACTGGACACTAGTCTAGTTGATTGTGCGCCAGGTCACCAGGGCCATCTGAGTGAAAGAGCTAGGATGGCGTCTCACCAGGCCCTTCGAGGCTCGTCGCTAGCGCTCCTCGCACCTCAGGGAGCGGGTGGCTCGAGCGCTGGCAGGGAGCGGTGGGGTGCAAACGGTGGGAGCGACCACTTCCGCTCCCTGAGGTGCGAGCTTGCGAGCCTCGAAGGGGAGCGCAGGGACCGGTGGGTCAGTGCGCGGCGGTGAGTCGTTGGCGGACGTCGCGGAAGATGCCGTTGGCGACGCTGGTGCGGCTGACGGCGTCGGCGGCGAGTATGACGGCGGCCGAGGTCCAGCAACTCTTCTCGACGGGCCAGCGCTTGCCGTCGGCGAAGACGAGGCCGGTCCAGTAGGAGCCGTCGGGATCGCGGAGATGCTGGATGGACGCGATGAGGGAGATGGCATCGTCGGTGTCGCCCAACGCATCCAGTGCGAGTGCGAGTTCGCAGGTTTCGGCGCCGGTGACCCAGGGCCGGTGGTCGACGCATCGGACGCCGCGGCCGGGGACCACGAATTCGTCCCACCGCCGCGCGATCAGTTCCTGCCCGGCCGTGCCGCGCAGGGCTCCACCGAGGATCGGGTAGTACCAGTCCATCGAATGCTCCGACGGCGGCTGGAAGATCTCCCACCGGTCGCGGGCGAGGTCGGTTCGGATGGCGTCGCCGAGCGCGGAATGCGCTCGAATCCAGTCCTTTTCGGGCTGATCCACTTCGACGGCGATGTGGAGCGCGCAGTCGAGCGCCTGGAAGATGCTGGCGTTGCCGGTGATCTGGGCTTCGTCGAACATGTTGCCCGCGGTATCCCCGCCCCAGCGGAAGGCCCCGTCTTCCCGCTGGAATCGGAGTACGCAGTCGATGGCCGACCATACGACGGGCCACATGCGTTCCAGGAATCGCTCGTCGCCGGTGATGAGGTAGTGGTGCCACACGCCGACCGCGATGTAGGCGCAGAAGTTGCTGTCGACGCCGTCGTCTTCGATGCGGCCGACCACGGTGCGGATCGGCCACGAGCCGTCGGTGCGCTGCATGCGCCGCGACCACTCGTACGCCGCTTCGGCTTCGTCGTGGAAGCCGGTCACCGACAACGCCATTGCTGATTCGATGTGATCCCAGGGGTCGGTCTGGCCGCCCGGGAACCACGGCAGTGCGCCGGAGGACTCCTGCATGGCGACGATGGCCACGCCGGTGGCCCGCATCTGCTCGGCGCTCACCACGCCGGGCACGTGCGGGTAGTCAGCCGACGTGTCGTCGTCGACGGGGAGCGCCGTCATGAAGAAGCGGTGTCGGGCTTACGCAGATACAGGGCCACCGATTTTCCGATGACCGGGTTGAGCGCCTGCTCGCCGACGCGGGTGAGCCACGGCTTGCTCATCATGTCCCAGACCAGCAGCTTGTGGTAGCCCTTGACCAGCAGATTGTCGTTGTTCTCCACGCCGACAGCACATTTGAGCCACCAGTACGGTGCGTGCAGGGCGTGGGCGTGGTCGGTTCCGGTGACCTCGAGGCCCGCGGCGGTCAGCTTGTCCGAGAGTTCGGATGCCTTGTAGATCCGGACGTGTCCACCTTCGACCTCGTGGTACTCGTCGGACAGTGCCCAGCACACCTTCTCCGGCCAATAGCGCGGCACCGTCACCGCGGCGAGTCCGCCCGGCTTGAGGATGCGCACCATCTCGGCCATCGCGGCCTCGTCGGCCGGCACATGCTCCAGGATCTCCGACATCAAGACCACGTCGAAGCTGTTGTCGGCGTAGGGAAGTCGCAGCGCGTCGCCGACCTCGGCACGCGCCTTGGCCGACGCCGGGACGTGCCCTTCGGCCATCATCGCGTCGAACATCTCGCCGACGTCGGCCATGTCGGACTCGGACATGTCGAAGGCGATGACGTCGGCTCCGCGCCGGAACATCTCGAAGGAGTGCCGGCCCTGTCCCGCCCCGATGTCGATGGCCTTGGTGCCCGATCCCACGCCCAGCCGGTCGAAATCAACTGTCAGCACTCGGTTTTCCCTTCGGTCGGCAGCCCTGCCTTGGCCAAGACTGTCTCATAGTGTGCCGCGGTTTTCGCGGCGACGGCGGCCCAGCTGTAGTTCTCTTCGGCCCGCGTTCGGCCCCCGGCCCCGAGCCGGGCACGCAGATCGGCGTCGCCGAGCAGGCGTCCGATCGCCTGGGCCAGGCGTCCGGAATCGCGCGGCGGCACCAGGATCGCGGCTTCCTCACCCGTGCCGACGACCTCCGGGATCGCCCCCGCGCGGGTCGCGACCAACGGCGTCCCGCAGCTCATCGCCTCCACCGCCGGCAGCGAGAATCCCTCGTACAGCGAAGGGACACAGGCGACTTCGGCGGATGCGAGGAGCTCGGCGAGTTCCTCGTCCTCCAGGCCCGACACCACCGACACCCGGTCACCGATGGCGAGGTCGTCGATCATCTTGGCCGACGGCCCGTTCGGGTCGAGTTTGGACACGAGCACCAGTTCGACATCGCGCTCGGCGGAGAGCTTCGCCACCGCCTCCAACAGGTACGACACCCCCTTCAGCGGGGCGTCGGCACTGGCCACGCACACGATCCGGCCGGGTACACGCTCGGGGGCAGTAACATTCGGCCCGCTCGCTCCGCTCCCGGCGCCTGGCTTGAACACCTCGGTGTCCACGCCCAGCGGGATGGTGGTGATCCGGCCCGACGGGATGTCGAAGGCCTTGCGGATGTCGACCTCGCTGCTGCGCGACACCGTCAGCAGCTCCGGGATTCGCCGCGACACCCGGCCCTGCATCCGCAGGAAGGAGTGCCAGCGCCAGGCGCTGATCTTGCGCCACCCCTTGGCCGCCTTGACGGCCAGCGTCCGGTCGCGGGTGATCGGATGGTGGATGGTCGCGATCAGCGGGAACCCGGCCTTTTGGATGTCGAGCAGTCCGTAGCCGAGGCACTGGTTGTCGTGCACGATGTCGAAGTCGTCGCGACGCTCCTTCAGCAGCCGCGCGACACGCAGGCTGAAGGTGAGCGGTTCACCGAAGCTCGCCGTCCACATCGATCCGACCTCGAGCACGTCGATCCAGTCGCGGTACTCCCCCGGACGCGGCGTCCGGAACGGATCGGGCTCGTCGTAGAGATTGAGGCTGGGCACCTTGGTGACCGTGACACCGGCGTCGATGGCGGACTGGTCGAGCTCCGGGTACGGCGCACCCGAGAAGATCTCGACGGAATGGCCAAGCAGCGCCAGTTCGCGGCTGAGGTGACGGACGTAGAC
Organism: Gordonia gummivorans; assembly: GCF_022513585.1. GTDB lineage: Bacteria > Actinomycetota > Actinomycetes > Mycobacteriales > Mycobacteriaceae > Gordonia. The sequence goes on along the minus strand of NZ_JAKWBF010000028.1, from coordinate 8,352 downwards.
TCCCTGCCCACCGCAATGAGGCTTGCTGCGGTAGGACAACAATGCGACCCGCACGACTACTGCGCCGTTCCGGCGGCGGCCGACTCGAAGTCGGTGATGCTGACGAACTTGAGGCGCTGTTTCCCGGCGGCTCGTCCGGCGCTCTTCTCTGCCGCGTCGATGGCTTTCCAGCCGTCGAGCGCGATGCGGTGCGCGCCGCGATCGGTGACGAGGTCGGTGACGTCGTCTCGCGAGGTCGTCGGGTCGTCGATCGTCGCGTCGACGAAGTCCTTGAGCACCGCTTCGGCGGTCTCGTGCCCGCACATCCGATTCATCCCGATCCCTCCGGTGGCTCCGCGTTTGATCCAGCCCGTCACGTACAGGCCGGGCATCACATTCCCGTCGGCGGCATCCTGCACCCGCCCCTCGGTGTTGGGCACGACGCCGCGCCCCTCATCGAAGGGTAGATCGGTTACCGGCACCCCGCGATATCCGATGGCCCGAAGCACCAGCCCGGCATCGATGTCGAAGCGGTCCTCGGTGGGTGTCACAGCGATCCGACCGGCGACTCCCTCGGCGTATGCGTTGCGCACACAGGCGAGCTTTTCGACGGCGTCGGTCCCCTCGATCTCGACCGGCGACGTGAGGAAGCGGAACACGATGCGCTTGTTGCCCGGTGTCTGGGGTCGCTCGGCGAATTCGCGGGCGAGCCGGATCTTGGTGGCGATCGTCGAATCGAGCGTGTCGTCGTCGAGCGCGGCCTGCGTCGCATCGTCGAGGACGAGTTCGTCGGGGTCGATCACCACATCCACGCCCTCGACGTCGCCGAGCGCGAGGAACTCGCTGTTGGTGTAGGCCGCCTGGGCGACGCCGCGCCGGCCGAGAAGCACCACTTCGTCGATGTTCGAGTCGCGCAGGGCGGCGACAGCGTGCTCGGCGATGTCGGTCTTCGCGAGGTCGTCGGGGTCGGACACCAGGATCCGCGCGACGTCGAGCGCGACATTGCCGTTGCCGACGACCACCGCGCGCTCCGACGACAGGTCGACGTCGAGGTTCGCGAAATCGGGGTGCCCGTTGTACCAGGCGACGAACTGGGTGGCGGGCAGCGAGTTGCGCAGGTCCTCGCCGTCGATGCCGAGTCGTTTGTCGGTTGCCGCGCCGACCGCGTAGATCACCGCGTGGTACCGAGCGACGAGTTCGTCGTGGCTGATGTGCTTACCGACCTCGACGTTGAGGAAATACTGGAAGTTCTTCTTGGCCGCGACCGACGCGAAGGTCTTCTCCACACCCTTGGTGGCTGCGTGGTCGGGGGCGACGCCGGCGCGCACGAGGCCGTACGGCACGGGCAGGCGTTCGAACATGTCGACCCTGACCGACGGCTTGCGCACCAGCTCTTCGGCAGCGTAGAACGCGGCCGGGCCGGCGCCGATGATCGCGACGTGCAGTTCCTTGTCGGGCAGCTGCGGCGCCTTCTTGGGCGGCACCAGCCCGCCTTCGACGTCGTGATCCTTGTAGTAATCGGCGTTGATCTGCAGGTACGGCTCGTCGCGTTCTTCGAGAGAGTCGTCGGGGATGATCGCCTCGACCGGGCATTCGTCGATGCACGCACCGCAGTCGATGCAGGTCTCCGGGTCGATGTACAGCGACTCGGCGGTGAAGAACTCCGGCTCGTCAGGCGTCGGGTGGATGCAGTTCACCGGACACACGCTGACGCAACTGGCATCGTTGCAACATGGTCGGGTAATTACGTGCGCCATCTGCTGTTTCCTCGGAATCCGATACGTGGAACGTGTTCTAGTTTTCGGGCTGAATGTATCTTAACCAGAAACCCGCCGCCGTCCTAGGAGAGGACCCGCTGAGTGAAAGCGCCGACCCCCGTGCCGCCACCGTTCGAAGGGCTGTCCGAACGCAAGGAAGGTGCCCGGTATTTCGAGGGCGAATACCGGGTACGCACCGGTGATGTCGACCAGGAGATGCGGGTCCGTCTGGATGCGGTCGCACGCTACCTGCAGGACGTCGCCAACGACAACATCGAGGTCACCGAGTTCCGTGACACCGATCCGTTCTGGATTGTGCGTCGGACCATCATCGACGTGATCCGTCCGATCTCGTGGCCGGCAGGCTTCACCGCGCAACGCTGGTGCGGGGCTCTCTCGACCCGGTGGACCAACATGCGGGTGCGGCTGCAGGCCGACCACGAGACCAACCGGTTCAATCCGGATCAGCGCGAACCGGGCCTGATCGAGACCGAGGCGTTCTGGATCAACGTCAACGAGCAGGGCATGCCGTCCCGCCTTACCGACGACGCCTTCGAGATGCTGTCGGCCATGACCGACGAGCATCGGCTGCGCTGGAAGTCGATGAACCCCGACAAGGCGCCCGCGGCCGACGACATCGAGCTGCCCGACCGGCCGCACGTCCTGCGCATCACCGATTTCGACCCGTTCAAGCACCTCAACAACGCCGCTTATCTGGAGGCGGTCGAGGACGAACTGGTGGACCATCCCGACCTCGTCGACGTCCCGCATCGGGCGGTCATCGAGTATCTGCGTCCGATCGTGCCCGGCACACCGCTCACGCTACGACGCGTGCGGGAAGCCGACCGCCTGCTGATCTGGATGCTCATCCCCGACGACGCGGGGGAGCTTCAGGTCGCCGCGACGGTCTCGGTGTCGAAGCTGCCGGTCACAGCCTGACGACGTAGACGGTTCCGTTCTCGCTCGCCACGACGAGCCGGGTGGGGTCGCCGGGCGTGGCCGTGACCGCGGTGAGTGGTGCGCCGACGTTGACCGCGCACGAGCTGCCGATCCGGACGTTCACGACGTAGAGCTGTCCGAGCGTCGTGGTGACGGCGAGCTTTGACGGTCCGATCACTGCGAGGTCGTCGACGAGCCCGGGGAGCGGCGCGGTGAGGTCGGCGACCGCGCGGGCGCGTTCGGGATGCGCGAGCGGCACCGCGATGACGCGGCCGGTGAGGCTGGTGGTGAGGGTGACGTAGAGCGTGTCGCCGTCGATGGCAGCGCCGTTGATCCCGGTTCCGTTGACCGTTGCGGTGGGTGCCACGTTCTTCGGTGCGGCGGCCGACCAGCGCCGGTCGATGCTGCCGTTGGGCTTCAGTCGGACGACGCCGAGTCGGCTGTCGGAGACGTAGGCGTTGCCGGCCTTGTCGAAGGCCAGGCCGTTGGGCATACCGAGGCCGCGAGCCCATGGCTTCGCGACCCGGCGCGGCGCGCGTGGGTCGATGGTGACGATGGTTCCTGTGAGCGGCCCGACGGGCAGCATGTTCGTGGCCGAATTACCGGACGTGACATACAGTTTCCCGCGCGGACCGGTTCGGATCGCGCCGGGCGCAGTGACCGGCACCGTCGCGGTGAGGCGGTTGTTGCGGTCGTAGCGCTGCACCGTGCTGTCGAGTGAGCGGGTCACCCAGAGGTTGCCCGCGGCGTCGTAGGTGAGGTTCTCGGCCCACGCGGTCGGCGAGGGTGACGGGATGAGGGTTCGGACGGTGGCGGCGCAATCAGGTGCAGCGGACGCCGGGCCGCTCAGTGTTGCCGCTCCGATCGTCGCCCCCATGGCCAACGCCGCTACAACGGCAAGGATTCGTCGCATCTCACTGTCCCCCGCTCAGTACCAGTTCCATCAGTTTGATCGGCGCCGCGCAGGCGTCGGCCGGTGCCGGACCGCGAGGTTCGACCCACCAGGTGAAGATGCCGCGACTCGGCGCGCGGGCGGTGACACCGCAGACCGACGGGCGGTTGGGGTCGCGCTGGGTGAACGCGGTCTGGCTGGAGATGCGGATGTTCTCGGTCTGGTAGCCGAGGCGTTTGGCGGTGTCCTTCTCGACGTTGAGGTTGCCCCATTCGAACCAGTTGAATGTCACGTTCGAGACGGTCGGGCCGTTGACCACCCAGCGGCAAATGGCGCCGAAGAACGTTCCGCGGGCGAAGGCGTCCGGGCCGCCGACGACTTCGGCGATCTGCTGGGTGGAGAGGATCTCGCATTCGAGGGTGAGTTTGTCGTAGCGGTCGGTGTCGACGTTGCCCTTGGTCTGCGACGTCGACGGACTCGCGTCGTTGTTGTTGTCGTCGGAGCAGGCGGTGAAGGTGACGAGCGCGAACAGTGCCACGACGAGGAGGGAGAGCGCTCGTTTCATGACGCACGCTCGATGGACATTCGGGACAGCTGTTTGGCTGCCGCGCAGATCTGGTCGATGGCTGGTCCCCCCTCGGCTGGGCTGACGCCCGATCGGACCGACCACTCGAAGAAGTCGGCGTCGAACTGTATGCCGATCTCGCAGATGGTCGGGCTGGACGCGATGAACCCGCGGTGGCCGTTGATGTCGACGTCGACGACCGTGTCCTTGGACAGCTGGACGGTCGCGCGTTCGCGGCCGATCGGCGATCCGCGGTACCAGTTGAACGATGCGACGGATGAGTTCTGCAGCGCGTCGGCGCTCCACACGCAGGCCGACGGGTTGTTGACGGTGTTGGCCATCTGGCCGAAGCCGGTGATCTGCACGACCTCGTCGGTGTCGACGCCGCCGCATGCGCCGAAGAACGGTCCGGCGCCGGCGCGTCCGGGGGCGGTTGGCCCCTGCGGTCCGCCGGGGTCTGCGGTGTCGTCGTCGGACGAACATGCGGTGAGCGCGAGAGCAGCGATCGTGAGGACGGTCAGCCACCTGATCATGACGCTCGCTCGATCGACAGGCGGGACAGTTCCCGGGTGGCCTGGCAGACCTGCTCGACGGTCTGGCCGCCGTTGGTGCCTGCGCTGACTGACCATTCGAAGAAGTCGGCGCCGAATTCGATGCCGACCTCGCAGATGCCCTCCGCGTCGTGCGCGATGAAGCCCCGGTGGCCGTTGATCTCGATGTCGGTGGTCGACGCGCGGGAGAGTTGTTCGGTGGCACGTTCGCGGCCGATCGGCGATCCGCGGTACCAGTTGAACGACGCCACCGGCCCGGTGCGTGTGCCGCTGCTGTCCCACTCGCACACCGACGTGTTGTTGATGGTGTTGGTGAGGCCGCCAAGCCGGGTGATGGAGATGACCTCTTCGGTGGTGACGCCGCCGCATGCGCCGAAGAAGGGCCCCTCGCCGGCGCGGCCGGGCGCTGTGGGGGTGGACGCTTTGGCGGGGTCGGGGGTGTCGTCGTCGGACGAACATCCGGCGATGGCGAGTGCGACGACGGCAACAAGTGCGATGAGGAATCCGCCGCGTAGTTGATCGAGTTGTCGCCGTTCACGTTTCGTCGGTCGGCCGGCGCCACGGTCGCGTCGGGGCTGGCTTGCGACGATCTCACGCGGGGGTGGTGGCGGGCTGCGGTCGATGTAGCATTCGGCGGCCATCGGGGCGGACACGCGTTTGCTGATGAGTTTGGTGACTTCGACGATGCGTTCGCGTCCGGCCAGGCGCACCCGGATCTCGTCGCCGGGGACGATGGGTTGTGCCGGTTTCGCGGTGGCGCCGTTGACGCGGACGTGCCCGCCGCGGCATGCGGCTCCCGCTGCGGAACGGGTCTTGGTCAGTCGGATCGCCCAGATCCAGGCATCAACGCGGGTGGACACGGTTGGCTGGTGCTCCCTCCGTCACGCCGACTGGTTCGGTGGCCACCACTCTAGCTGTGCGATCTCGATATACGGCCCAAGGCGTGTCTTCCATTGCTTCTGCGAGGGATTGGCGGAGCCGATTCTTTCCTGGCAAGGCGGAGGAGGAAGCGATAGCGGCAGCTATCGTGACCGACGACAACGCCGCCAGGGGAGAATCAGGCCGTCAAGACCCGCAAAGGGCAATGGGAGACACGCCCTAGGTTCGGGGGCCGTTGTGTCAGCTCTTGCGGGTGAGGAGGTAGTACCCGACTCCGCCTGCGACGACGGCAAGGATGAAGGCGAGCCAGAAATTGGTGAGGAACCAGACGACGCCGAACACGACGATGGCCGGCGAGATGGCGGCGAGGCTCATACCCGGATGCTGGCGGACGACCTGTGACAGGGCCTGACTCTTCTGCCGATCGATCTCCATGGCGCGCTCCTCTGCTCGGGCGGTGGTCTCCACTGTAGACGCGCCGCCCGGGTTGCCGGGTTCTGGAATGGATGACGCCCCGGCGCGGTCGGGGGTTCCGCGCCGGGGCGTCGTTTGTGGGGATGGGCTGGCCGGCCTAGCTTTCGTTGCCCGATCCGTTGTTGGAGCTGTTGCTGCTGTTCGAGTTGCTGCTCGAGTCGGAGCCGTTGTTCTCGGAGGAACCGTTGTCGTCGGACTTGTTCTCCGATGAGCCCTTGTTGTCGGACTTGGTCGACGAGGAGTCCTTGTTGTCGGAACCCTTGTTGTCGGAACCCTTGTTGTCGGAGCCCTCGTTGTCGTTCTTGTTTTCCGAGCGGTGCTTGCCGACGTAGCCGCCCTTGTTCTCCGACCGATGCTTGCCGACGTAGTTGTTCGACTGGTCCTTGTTGTCAGTCGAATTGTCGGTGGTCGTGGTTGTGGTGTCTGCAGTCTTGTCGGTCGTGACCTCGTCCTCGGTGGTGTCCACCGGCGCAGCGAGCGTGGTGACCTTCTCTGGTTCGGCCTCCGTGGTGTCGTCGGTGGTGGTCGTGGTGGTACGCAGCAGACTGGGCGACGGAGTGTCGTCGGTGGTCGTGGTCAACGACAGCGGGGAGGCGGTCGTTGTTGTTGTGGTGCTCGGGATCTCGATTGGACCGATTGACGAGATACCAAAGGGGAACTTGTATTCAGGCAGGTTCACGACGGGAACGATCTCGCCCGTATTCAGTGCCGCGAAGGTAATCACCGGAACCCCAAGGTGGTTGGGACGGTCGACCCCGTTAACCTCAACCTCCGGGTTAAGGGTGATCTTCTGACCCAGCCACTCGATCGTGATCGGATCCTGAGATCCATAATCGCTTGTCAGACGCAGGAAATCGCCGCTGAAGAGATCGTAGTCACCGCCGATCGAAAGTCGCGCGAAATCCTTGCTGAGCGTAAGAGGTTGGCCGTTAAGTAGTTGCGTGATGACCTGGGTGAAGACTCCGGTTGGGTCGAAGAGAATCCCCGTCGGATCGGTGAGCCCGAACTGGAGCTCGTTGTTCACAGCGTTCCACCGGAAGTCCAACGTGCCCGCGATGTTTGCACAAGCACCCACACCTTCTGCGTAAGCACCGGTGAGGCCCCCGTAGCAGCTGACGGAGCGCACTGCAGGAATCGATGGAAGCTTGATCTCCGCGAGATCCAGAGGTGTCAGCGTGTTATCGCCGAGAATGGTGACAGGAATCTCGTCGGTTGTCCACGCGTTGGCCATCCCAATCAGCGCGAAGGATACAGCTGTGCGCTCTCCACTCGCGCCTGCGGTCGCCAAGCTCAAGGGCAAGAATGAAATCGCCGTTGCTTTGCCACCACCCGATGCCATAGCGAACTGGAAGCCATCGCCGATCACCTTCGCCGACCCAGACGTGACAGGTGGGCCAGGAATCGGGAAATCTATACCTACAACGTCATTGACGATTCCCGCCGCCGTGGTGTAGGCCGCGGCGGCTACCAGGTACTCGGCCAGATCAGCAGAATACTGAGCCCAGCCCGGCACGGTCTGCGGGTAGCTGGCCCACACAGGCGCAACAGGCGGGTTGTTGAAGTAGTTCTGAAGTGATTTGTAGAGCGCGTCTTCCTCGGTGTCACTGTCTACCCGAGGAACCAACTCAATTCGGTCCGGCATGACGATGGCGATACCTGTGCCGGTCGACATTGAACAATCTGCACCGCCGCTCGTCCCACCCGTGGCGCACAACTCCATGCGAAGAGACTTCGCCAATTCTTGCGTGAGTTCGTTGTTGGCTAGTTGGGCAATGATCTCACCCAGTTGACCGGCCGGATTCTCGATTTCAACGCCGCCGACGGTCACGGCCATCGCCGGCGCGTCCGCCATGACCTGCCCGGCCCCCACGGCAGCAACCGTCGCCAATGCGGCAACGCCCGCGGCAACGCGGCGGCCGCGTTTCTCCTCGCGGTTGCGGCGCCTCGCTTCCTTCTCAGAACGTCGAATTGCGTTGCGCCCCAACCTGGTCATGCGTCCAACTTTCCTTAATGGAACCTTAACGACCGTTATTTAAGCATGAGCGATCCCCAAGGTGTGCGATTTGCAAGATTTCCTCAAGAGTCGCGGATTGAGGCGAAAATTCTATGGGTCAGCCGACCCACACCACTAGAACGGCGGTGGGGGTTCGGCTTCGATGCGGAGTCGGTTGCGCAAGCGCTCGCGTTGTCGGCGTAGGTGTTTCTCGACGGTGCGGGGTCGGCGTCGTTTCTTGGGGAGTTCGCCGGTGCCGTCGAAGATGACCCGCGGTCGGGTGCGGGTGTCAGCGGGGCGCCACCGGATTCGGCCGAGGGCGG